>CAVVJA010000001.1:0-34617 GCA_963748415.1 uncultured Actinomycetota bacterium
ACGGCGCCCGAACCGGTCAAGCCGGTAGAGCCAGCCAAGGCCGGCGGCATGGTCCCGATCCCCCCCGCGGCCCTGCCCGCATTGGATCAGAAGGTTGCTGCTTACGTCGACTCGGTGGTGATGCTCGACATCCACTCGCCGGCGTTCACGGCCAAGGCCGACGACGTGCGGACGATGGGCAACGACGAGATCCGCGCTTCGGCGGAGACGTCGAACAAGCTCCTCCAGTCGCCCGTACGGGCGATGCAGAAGACCTCGGAGACGGGCAAGGTGGCCGGCACGCTGGTCGACCTGCGGCGCACCGTCGAGGACCTCGACCCCAAGCAGGCCACCGGCGTCAAGAAGCTGCTCGGCATGATCCCGTTCGGCGACAAGGTCCGTGACTACTTCCACAAGTACGAGAGCGCGCAGTCGCACATCGACGCCATCCTCAAGGCGCTGCTCGACGGCCAGGACGAGTTACGCAAGGACAACGCCGCCCTCGACCAGGAGAAGGTGCATCTCTGGGAGACGATGCAGCGTCTCGCCCAGTACTCCTACGTCGCCGAGCATCTCGACGCCGCGATGGCCGCGAAGATTGTCGAGGTCGAGCGGACTGACCCCGAAAAGGCCAAGGTGCTGCGCGACGACGTCTTATTCAACATCCGCCAGAAGCACCAGGATCTGCTCACCCAGCTTGCCGTGTCGATCCAGGGCTATCTGGCAATCGACCTTGTCCGTAAGAACAACCTGGAGCTGATCAAGGGCGTCGACCGGGCCACGACGACCACCATCTCGGCGCTGCGCACGGCCGTCATCGTCGCCCAAGCGCTGGCCAACCAGCGGCTCGTGCTCGACCAGATCACCGCGTTGAACACGACAACGTCGAACCTGATCGAGTCGACGGCGCAACTGCTGGCCACCCAGGGTGTCGACATCCAGAAGCAGTCGGCCGACGCCGCGGTCAGCATCGAGTCGCTGCAGCGCTCGTTCGACAACATCTACCAGTCCATGGACGCCATCGACTCGTTCAAGACGCAGGCCCTGGACTCGATGAAGCAGACCGTCGGCACGTTACAGACCGAGATCGACAAGGCCCAGTCCTATCTCGCGCGAGTCCGAGTCAGCGACGGGAAGACTGCCGACGGTGACGGTGGCGACCTGAACCTGTCAATCTGATCGACGTGGGCTTTCTTCAACGGTTGGCTGCACTTTTCCGCAGCCAGGCACCTGCCCCGGTCGTACCCGCACGGTCCGACGATGACGAGATCCTGGCCTCGCTGGACCAGTTGCAGGCTGCCGCGAAGGGCAAGGTGCCCGACATGGTCACCGCCCGCGTCGACCGGGTCGCCTTCGTGGTGCGCGAGACTGTGCCGCGGCTGACGAACCTCGGGCCCGGCAGCATCACCGCCCACGACGTATTGCGCACCGCCACGTCCTACATGCCCGAGGCAGTCGCGGCGTACATGCGGCTGCCACGTTCGTTCGCCGACCACCGTCCGGTGAGCAATGGCAAGACGTCGCTGACGGTGCTTTGCGACCAACTCGACCTGCTCGGCTCCAAGATGGACGACGTATTCGACGCGGTGTGCCGGGCTGATGCCGATGCCCTGATCGCGCACGGGCGCTTCCTTGCGGAGAAGTTCGGCTCCGGCGCGCTCGCCCTCGACCCGAAGCTGAGATGAGGCCGAATCGCCGGCCCTACCGCCGATCTGCACGCTCTGGTTGAGTCATCGCTCGAGGCGGCCATGGAGATCGGGCTGGGAGGGGCAGCGATGAGCACGTCCGTCGACGCGGTGCGCGCATCAGTGGCTGGGCTGGTCGCGGCGGGCGTCGCCAGCGGTGAGACCGAGGCAAGCGTAATGGCCGAGGCAGCGGCTCTCGCCGCCACGGCGGCCGAGCGGGCCCCCGGTGCGGCCGCCGATTGGGGCGCTGCGTTCGGCGGCCGCACCAGCGGCTTCGAGGCAGCCGCACGTGCCGGCCAGTCGTTCACGAGGCGGCCGACGCCCGTGCTTGCCCGCCTCGTCGCGCGTGGCGGCGAGCAGGCAGCGACCTACGCGCAGGCGCTGGCCGAGTTGGCATCAGCCGCGTGCGCGCTGGGCGAGCCGAGTCTGCAGGCGATGGGCACCGCCTCGGTGATCGCGGCCGTGCAGCAGGACGCCGCGCCCGGGAGCTCAGCAGCGCCCGGCTCCGGTATTGGTCGCCAACCTTGCTATCCGACTTCTGGCGGCGAAGACCGGAACGCGCCGCCGGCCACAGCCGCCCCGCCCGCCGCGGCTGCCGCGTCGCGGGCCGCCGAGGCCGCGCCGCCTACCAAGACGCTGGACGAGCTGCTCGACCAGCTCGACGACCTGATCGGCCTGGACGCCGTCAAGACCGAGGTGCGCCACCAGGCCGAGGTGCTGCGCGTGGCCAAGTTGCGCACCGCCAAGAAGCTGCGCGACCCGGCGATCACACGCCACCTGGTGTTCGTCGGCAACCCGGGCACCGGCAAGACGACAGTGGCCCGGCTTGTCTCCGGTATCTACAGGGCACTGGGCGTCCTCGAAGGCGGGCAGCTCATCGAGAGCGACCGCTCGGCGCTGGTCGCGGGCTACGTCGGGCAGACGGCACTCAAGACCGCAGAGGTCGTCGGCAGGGCGATAGGCGGCGCCCTGTTTATCGACGAGGCGTACGCCCTTGCCGACGACGAGTTCGGCGAGGAAGCCATCGAGACCCTCGTCAAGCAAATGGAGGACCACCGGGACGAACTGGTGGTGATCGTCGCCGGCTACCCCGAGCCGATGCGGGGCTTCATCGACGCCAACCCCGGGCTGGCGAGCCGGTTCCGGCTGACGCTGACCTTCGACGACTACACCGACGGTCAGCTCGTGGAGATCTTCACCAAGATCAGCTCCGAGTCCGACTTCACACCGACCGCGGACGCCCTGGCGCGGCTGGGGCAGATCCTGACGTTCACCCGGCGCGACACTGGATTCGGCAACGCTCGCTTCGTCCGAAACCTCTTCGAGGCCGCGGTCGTTCGTCAGGCATGGCGCCTGCGCGACGAGGCCGATCCGACCGTGGAACAGCTTCGCGAGCTTGCCCCCGACGATCTAGGTGAGCTACCGGATACGGTGCATCCGCCAGAGGGAGATATATGACGACGAGTCGGACGATCTGATGACTGTCATCGAGACCGGTCAGCCAGCCGGCGCGTCCATACCGCAGCCGCCAGCTGCCCGGCATGTCGTGCGCCAGGTTGCCCGCGCGACATTCGAGGGCACTCCAGGACGCATGCGCCTCTACGGCGCCTTCGTCGTGCTCGGATGCCTCGTGTTCGGCCTTTTCGCGTTCATTGCCGCGTCGAGCCGGGCGAGCGCGCTGTCGAGCGCGCGCTCGGACGCCGCGCAGTTGGTGCGCATCCAGGCGATCCGCACCAACCTCGTCTTCGCCGACGCGAACCTGACCAACGCATTCCTCGTCGGCGGGCTGGAGCCGCCGGCGGCACGCAGCGCATACCAGGAGGGAATCGCCACGGCGTCGACTACGCTGGCCGAAGCCTCGGGCGTCAGCGCGCAAGACGCGGCCGTACTGGCCAACGTGAACGACGTCGTCACGCAGTACACGGGCCTGGTCGAGTCGGCCCGGGCGAACAACCGGATCGGCTATCCCTTGGGGGCTGCGTACCTGCGCCAGGCCACCCAGCTCCTGCGCACCGACGCGCTGCCGCCGCTGGAAGACCTGGTCAAGACCGAGCAGGCGCGCATCGCCGACTCCTACTCCGGCAGCGCGCATGCCGTGTACTGGCTGGTAATCGGCCTGCTAGCAGCTCTCGGCATCCTGCTCTTCACCCAGATATGGCTGGCGGGGCGAACCCGCCGGCTGCTGAACCTCCCGCTGGTCACCGCGACTGCCGCCGTCATCGTGGTGGGTGTCGTCCTGGTCGCGACCATGGCGTGGAGTCAGAGCAAGGCCAATCACACTCGCTCGAACGCCTACTTCGCGACGGTCGAGTTGGCCACCGCGCGCATCGACGCGTTCGACGCGAAGAGCGCGGAGAGTCTCACACTGATCTCCCGCGGGTCGGGGCAGGCGTACGACCAGAGCTTCAACAGCCTGGCGCGCAATGCCACCATGATCTTGAACGACGCCGCTGACCAAGGCGGTGCGGACGAGCAAGCCGCCAAGACGGCGTTCGCCGCCTATCAGAGTGTGCATCAACAAATTCGCGCGGAAGATGACCGCGGCAACTGGGACGGCGCCGTCGCCCTCGCCACCGGGGGCAAGGCAACCGATGCCAACGCGGTGTTCAGCACATTCGACACAGCGTCGGCCAAGGCACTCGGCCAGCGCTCGTCCCAGCTGCGCAACGACCTCAGCACGGCCCGAGCTCCGCTCACTCCACTCGCGTGGATCGCGCTGATAGTCGGAGTGGCTGCCGCCGTCACGTCGATACGGGGCATCTCGCTCCGGCTGCGGGAGTACCGATGAAGAAACTCCTGCTGACGGGGACATTGACCGCGGCGGCTGCCGCCCTGGTGGCAGGTTGCAGCGCAGGCAGCACGCCGACCCTGCCCTCCGCGCCCGCACCGTCGTCCAGTGCAGCACCGAGCCCCAGCCCTACGCCGACACGTGCGGGCTGCAACAACAACGACAACACGCGTGTCGAGTCCTACGCGCCGAGCGGCCCGCTGCCCGCACCTGGCGACTTTCCTGGCTCGACCATGGAAAAGATCAGGAACAAGGGCAAGATCACTGTCGGCGTCTCGGCCGACAACCTGCTCTTCGGATTCCGCAATCCGATCACCGGCCAACTCGAAGGCTTCGACATCGACATGGTCAACGAGGTGGCCCACGCGATCTTCGGCGAGGACATCAAGGGCAAGGTCGAGTACCGGGTCGAGAACTTCGCGCAGCGGATCCCCGACCTGCGGTCGGGACGGGTAGATCTCGTCGCTGACATCATGACCATCAACTGCATGCGGTGGAGCCAGATCGCGTTCTCCACCGAGTACTTCCACGCCGGACAGCAGGTGCTGGTGCGCAAGAACTCGCCGTACACGGACGTCGGCCAGCTCAACGGCCGCAAGGTCTGCACGGCGACGGGCTCCACCGGCAGCCAGAACCTCACGAGTCTCTATCCCAAGGTCGTCCAGGTGCACGTCGCCAACATCAGCGACTGCATGGTGCTGTTCCAGCAGGGCTCGGTCGAAGGCATCGTCTCGGACAACACGGTGTTGTCGGGGTTCGCCAGCCAGGATCCGTACGCGCGGATCGCCGGTGATCAGTTCACCAAGGAGCCGTACGGCCTCGGCATCCCGGCGGAGAACGTGGACTTCGTTCGGTTCGTCAATGCGCTGCTGCAGGACATGCGCACGGACGGTCGCTGGGCCACGATCTACCGCAGGTGGCTTCCCGCCCCGGTGCCGAACCCACCGCCCGCCGTATACGGGCGCGCGCTGCCATGACCGTGACCACCCTGGCCACGCCACCCACCGCTCCCGGCTCGCTCACCGCGCCTGCCGGCGCACGCAGCGTCCTGAAGTTCCTGGACGAGCTGCGACGCTGGCGCGACGACCTGAAGACCGCACTGGGTTCGCTCGACCGGCGCGCGCAGGTGTCGTCTGCGCCCGACACGTTCACCAGCGATCTCACCTTGGCCCTGTCGCTGTTGGAGTCGATCGACCGGCGCACCGACGAGCTGATCCGGGTATGGGACAGCGGGCGCGTGACTGAGAAGGAGCTGGCGCGCATCGCACAGCTGATCTGGGGACGGCTGCCGGACCCGCTTGGCAACCCGTCGGCGTTCTCGCTCAGCGAGGCCACCACCCTGGCCGCCGCGCTGGAGGCGCGACTTGCTGCACGCCTCGACGCCGACACGATCGCGGGCTCCGGGGTGGCCGATCGCATCGGTCCGCTGCGCGAGACGCTCGCCCGCTGCCATGACCTCGCGGCTACGTTGGCGCGCCACAGCGGTGACGCCGAGGCCCTTGCCGACCAGCTCGAGGTCGCACTGGGGGGCGACGCCGGCCCGGCCGCGTTGGGCAGGGAAGTGGCTCGCATCGTGAACGCCGCCGAGATCCTCGAACGCGACCTGATCAAGGAGACCTCGCTACGGGCCTCCGTGGGGCGCGAGTCGGCGTCGCTGGCCGCCCGCATTGCTGAGCTGGCTGCGATCGAGAGGCAGGTGCGAGCCACTGCGGAGAAGTGTCGGGACAAGATCACCGCGCCGCCGCGCCTCGCCGTGCCGGACATCGCCGCCTTGGGGGCGGTACCGCCCATCCCGGACGGCCCCGACGCGCCAGGCACCTGGAAGGCGACGCAGGCCGCACTGACCGACTATCGCGAACGTCTTGAACGAGCGGCCGCAGCGCTGGCCGAGGCCGGCCGCCGATTCAGCGCGCCGCTGACCGAGAGAGCCGAGTTGCGCGGGCTCGCCGAGGCGTATCGGTCCAAGGCCGCGTCCGCGGGGCTGGCCGAGGATTCCGCACTCGGCGAGCGATTTGCCGTATTGCGCGACTTGCTGTGGCGCGCCCCGTGCGATCTAGCCGCGGCCCGCCCGCTCGTCGCCGAGTACGTGCGAGAGGTGCAGGTCGCGGTAAGTGCGATTGCCGCACCACCCGAGCCGCCCGTGCCCGGCATCGGGTCGTCCGTTACACCGCCCGGAACGCCGATGCGGAGGGCACCCGCTCCGGACACAGCCGCCGCCTCCGAGGAGTCGCAGTGAATTGCACCCAGCCCGGTTGCGCCGGACAGATAGAGGACGGCTATTGCAACGTCTGCGGAGCCCCGGCCGTCGCAGAACCGAGCGCGGCTCCGAGCGCCTCAATGCCCATTGCTCGCACCGGCAGCACCCGCACGACCAGCTCGTCGCGTCTGTACAGCGCGCCGATCGGGTCGGCCCGCGGAGGAGGTACCCGCCCCACCCGCAGCCTCGGCACGGCACATACCCGCTCGTCCCGGCTGGGCGCCGGAATCACGTCCATCCCGCCGGCACCGGTGCCGGATCCACGTTCGGTGATCATGGCGAACCCAGAGGTCGCCGAGGAGAAGCGGTTCTGCGCCAAGTGCGGCGCGCCCGTGGGTCGATCAAGGGACGGAAGGCCTGGGCGCACACAGGGCTTCTGCCCCAAGTGCCGTACCGAGTTCTCCTACGCGCCGAAGCTTTCCGCCGGAGACCTGGTCGGCGGCCAGTACGAGGTGGTCGGCCCGCTGGCCCACGGCGGCCTCGGCTGGATCTACCTTGCCGCGGACAAGAACGTCTCAGACCGATGGGTCGTACTCAAGGGCCTGCTCAATGCCGGCGATCTCGATGCATACCAGGCGGCCGTCGCGGAGCGGCAGTTCCTCGCCGAGGTTCAGCATCCGCTCATCGTCAACATCTACAACTTCGCGATGTACGAGGACGCCGGCTATACGGTGATGGAATACGTCGGCGGTAGCTCGCTCAAGCAGATCCTCAAGGTCCGCATGGACGCCAACCACGGGCGTTACGACCCGTTCCCCGCCGACCAGGCCATCGCGTACATGATCGAGATCCTGCCGGCGTTCAGCTATCTACACAGCCAAGGACTCCTGTACTGCGACTTCAAGCCGGACAACATCATCCAGTTCGGCGACGCAGTGAAGTTGATCGACCTCGGCGGCGTGCGCCGCATCGATGACAACGAGAGCGCGATCTACGGCACGGTCGGCTATCAGGCTCCGGAGATCGCCACTCTGGGTCCGAGTGTGGCCAGCGACATCTACACGATCGGGCGGACGTTGGCCGTGCTGCTCCTGGAGTTCCGCGGCCATCAGTCCACATACGTCAAGAGCCTGCCACCGGTCGATGACACAGCTGTGTTTCAGCGTTATGACTCGCTGTACCGGGTGCTCGCCAAGGCCACGGCCGAGGACCCGAACGACCGCTTCCAATCCGCGGACGAGTTGCGCGAGCAGTTACTTGCCGTGCTGCGCGAGGTGGTGGCCAGCGACGGGGTGGGCGGGCCGGCGCGCCAGTCCACCCCGTCAGTGCTGTTCGGGGCGCCGACGGCATCGGGGGCCGACTCTCGAATGGCAGGAGCTGCCACCCCTGCTCGTCGATCAGTCCGATCCGTCCGCGGCATGGTTGGCCAGCGTGTCGATCGACGATCCGTTGCAACGGCTGGCGGCGCTTGACGGCGCCCCGCAGGACACCGTCGAGGTGCTGCTGGCTCGCGTGCGGGCGGGTATCGACGCCGGGCGGTTCGACGTGGCCGACGCCACGATCGAACGCACCCTGAGCGACGATCCATGGGAGTGGCGCGCCGTCTGGCTCGCTGGGCTTGCCGCGCTGGCTCGGGGTGATTCCACCGCGGCGACCGCCGCGTTCAACACAGTGCTCGGCCAGGTGCCCGGAGAACTGGCGCCAAAGTTGGCACTGGCTCTCGCCTGCGAGACCGCAGGCGAACGCCAGCTCGCCCAGGGCCTCTATCGCACCTGCACAAGCGTCGATGCGAACTACATCGCTCCCGCGGCGTTCGGCCTCGCCCGCACCGATCTCGCCGACGGAGACGTCGACGGCGCGCTGAACGCCCTCGACCTGGTCGGGCCGACGAGCGCCGCATACGTAACGGCCCGCCGAACCAAGGCCGAGATTCTCGCCGGCAGCAACAAGGGCCTGCCCGCGCTTGCCGACGCGGTCGACACGGTCGAGCGCGTACCGATCGATCCGCGCGACCGCCAGCAACTGACGGTGAAGGTATTGACCCAAGCCCTCGACCAGGTCCAGCAGTCCGGCCCGGAACCGCAAACGCACATCGCCGGCGTCGCGGCGACCGAACGCGACCTGCGGGCCGGCGCTGAACAGGCCTATCGGCAACTCGCCGCGCTAACTCCGGACAGGGCCGAGCGGAGACACCTCGTCGACGCCGCCAACGCCGTCCGGCCGAGGTCGCTGGTATGACTTGCCCGCAGTGCGGCGAACCGATCGCTGCAGGCGACGCGTTCTGCGAGAACTGCGGCGCGGCCCACTGCGCCGCAACACCCTCAGAACCGATCACGTCGTCCAGCGAGACGCCGGCTCGCAGCTGCACCGCATGCGGTGGCGAGGTGGGCGAAGACGGGTGGTGCACCGTGTGCGGCGCCCGGGCCTCCAACGGCCGCGAGCACGTCGTCGAGCAGCCGAGCCCGACCGTGGTCGGGGTCAGCGACAAGGGGCTCCTCCATGCCCGCAACGAGGACGCCTGCGCCCTGGCATCTGACGGAACCTGGACAGCGCTGGTTGTCTGCGACGGCGTCACCACCTCCACTGACAGCGACACCGCCTCCCTGGCTGCGGCCCACACCGCTCGCGACCTGCTCGCCGCGGCGCCTCGTCCCGGCGGCGCGACCGCGGCACGGCAGGCGCACTGGGCCAAGCAGCTCAAGGCCGCTGCGTCGGCGGCCGACATCGCCGTCGAGGCCACGGCATCGGCCGGCGCCGACAATCCCCCCTCGTGCACGTTCGTAGCGGCCGTCGCAGACGGGGCGGTGATCGTCGCCGGATGGGTCGGCGACAGTCGCGCCTACTGGCTGCCCGATGAGGGGCCGGCCGAGCAGCTGTCCGTCGACAACTCGTGGGCCACCGAGCAGATTGCCAGCGGGATCCCGCGCGAGAGCGCTGAAGCTGACTCCAGGGCGCACGCGATCACGAAGTGGCTCGGAGCCGACTCTCCGGACGTCGACGCCTCTACGTCAACGACGACCGCCACGACCCCGGGATGGCTGCTCGTGTGCAGCGACGGGCTGTGGAACTACTGCTCGACCGCCGACGAGCTGCACAAGATAGTCAGCCGCGCAACCGTCAGAGCCGCTCTCCCGCGGCCGAAGGATTGGTCAAGCTGGGCCAACGAGCAGGGCGGCCACGACAACATCACCGTGACACTGGCTCGTATCGCACCGGAGGAGTGATCGCATGTCCACCACGGCTGACTTGGACCGCCGAGGTCTTCCAGAACGAGTACCTGCCCGATGGCGCCACCGATGTCCACGCCATCGTCACGGTGAGTTCGGCTGGAACCGGCCAGGCAGGCGAGAGCGGGGGTGCCGCTGAGGCGATCATCATCGACTGCTCAGGGTCGATGGGTGCGCCGCCAGCGAAGATCATCGCGGCGCGCAAGGCGGCCGCAGCGGCGATCGAGGAGATCGCGGACGGGACGTGGTTCGCGGTCATCGCCGGCGTCGGGCTGGCGAAGCCGGTCTATCCGGGTGCCGGCATGGTGCAGGCCGACCAGGGCACCAGAGCCGCAGCAGCGGAGGCCGTCTCGCGGCCTGACGCCGCAAGGCGGCACGGCGATCGGCCAGTGGCTGGTGGCCGCGCACGAGGCATTCGCGATCGGGCGCCGGCGACGCAGCGCCACGCCATCCTGCTCACCGACGGAAAGAACGAGGCGCGAGACCGCCGAGCAGCTCGCCGCGGCGGTGCAGGCGGTCACCGGCGAGTTCCAGTGCGACTGCCGTGGTGTCGGCGCCGACTGGGACGTCGGCGAGCTGCGCGGCATCGCCGACCGCTCTGCTGGGGTCGGTCGACCTGATCGCCGATCCGGCTGACATGGCGGCCGACTTCCTGGCGATGATGCAAACGGCGATGGGACGCGGTGTTGCCGACGCCAAGTTGCGGGTGTGGGCGCCACAGGGCGCTGAGCTGCTGTTCGTTCGGCAGGTGGCGCCGACGATCGACGACCTGACCGATCGGCGCGTCAATGTCACCCCCCTGATCCCGAATACCCGACCGGTGCGTGGGGCGACGAGTCCCGCGACTACCACGTCGCTGTGCGGGTCGCGGCTAAGCCGGTCGGCTCCGAGCAGCTTGCCGCGCGCGTGCAGATCGAAGTGGGCGGCGAGGTGGTCGCGCAGGGGCTGGTGCAAGGCGACTGTGGTCTGACGACAGCGCGCTGACCGCGCGTATCAGTCCAGCCGTCGCGCATTACACCGGGCAGGCGGAGCTGGCCCAGGTCGATTCAGGAAGGTCTCGCGGCGAAGGCCGACGGCGACAACGACACGGCCACGTTCAAACTCGGCCGCGCGGCGAAGCTCGCGGCGGAGACCGGCAACGAGGAGGCGACGCGACGGCTGAAGAAGATCGTCGACATCGAGGACGCCGACACTGGAACGGTGCGCCTCAAGCGTGACGTATCCAAACTCGACGAGATGGCGCTCGACACCAGTTCGACCAAGACGACGCGCGTGCGGCCGTCCTCATGAGCGCATGCTTCCTTGATCGTGCAACATGCCGTGGCGCTATGGCGCAGGATGTTGCGCAATCCGCCAGGAGGCCTTGCAGATGAGCGCCGTCTGCCCGCAGGGGCACACCTCGTCGACGGACGACTTCTGCGACGTGTGCGGCGCGCCGATCGAGCCCGGCCCGTCAGCGTTCGCCGGGACGTCGAAGCCTCCCGTCACGCCGACGCCTCCCGCTGCGCCGTCGACTCCGCCGCCGGCCACACCGTCCGCGAGTCCGTCATCGCTGTCGTTGCCACCGACCGGCGTCGCGCCGAAGCAATGCCCGAACTGCAGCGCCGCCAACCCGTCCGACGCGCTGTTCTGCGAAGATTGCGGGTACGACTTCACCACCGGCCAGCTGCCGCCACCGCCTGCCCCGATCGACCCGGGCTCGGGTCGCATCGGGCCGACCGCGAGCGCACCGGCCGACCCGTCGCACGTCGGTTGGGTCGCCGAGATATGGATCGACCCGGACTGGTTCACCCATCAGCAAGCCGCGGGGGCCTGCCCCACCAGTGGGCTGCCCACCGTGGTCCGGCTCAAGGATAGGGTGGCGCTGATCGGACGCCGCTCGAAGAGCCGCAACATCAACCCGGAGATCGACTGCTCCAGCGACGGCGCCATCTCGCACCGCCATGCGGAGCTGATCCGAAATGATGAGCGATGGTCGGTGAAGGACCTCGGCTCGACCAACGGTACCTACGTCGGCGCGCCTGGCAGGGCCTACCCCGACGACGCGCTCGAACCTCAGCGGCCACGAGAACTCGCCGACGACGAACGCATCTACCTTGGCGCCTGGACGCGCGTCGTCGTCCGCAAAGCCACCGACGCGGAGAAGGCGAGCGCTGCCTCCTAGCCGGTCAACCGGTTCGCCGGCCGCGGCATCAGTCGAGGTAGGAGCGCCTTGTCGGCGGGGGCCGTCCGGATCTTGCCGATCTCGAGCACCACTCGCGGGCCTAAGCCTCGGATCACTCGTCCCGCCCCGAGAAGCTCGATTGTCCTCGGTCGGACGGTTGACCTATGCCGAGCGATTGAACGGCAGGGAAATTGTCGACTCATGCTGGACCCGCGGCAGCTTAACTGTCGGTCAATCACCAGCGATCCAGTGCACTATCCACCATGGACGGCCTGTCCATGACCATCTGCCATCGGTCGACACGAATGACAGTGCAAACACTGCATGTGCCTCGGTTTCCGCGCGCAGACACTCCAGTCGGCATCACTCACCGATCTTGTGATCGAGCGGTTCCCGGTTCGAGTCCGGGCGTCGGCTCCCAGTGAATACAGGTTTGATAACGCTCTCACGGCAGGCGCAAGTTGATCTTCTGTCCATGAAGACCTGTTTGCGCTGTGCGGCCGTGTTGTCCTGTGCCGCCGACGGTGTCTTTGATCGCCCAGAGCGTCGCTCACCGGCCGGCTCGACCACTTCGCCGGCGTGCTCGGTCGGAACCGACCCAGCCGTTACTAATACTGCAGGCTGTCCGTGACCGTCGATCTTCCAGCCGCCGCACTGGCGCGCCTGCAAGCCGAGGCCGCCAAGCCCCGCTTGAGCATCGACGAGGTAATCGCCGAACTCGCTGCGTAATTGCCGTCGGACACAACATTGGCGCCACAGAGCTCCCTCGCTTTCGTCGCCGCCGGAGCATCAAAGGCTGGGGTCACCACGGGCATGGACGATGCGCTGAGCGAGGGTTTCGGCCGTGACTAGCTCGTGCTGATCGTCGACACCGGCGTGCTGGTCGCCGCCGCTGATCGCACCGCACTACGGCGCTTGCTCACAGTCGCTGACCAGTGAACCGCAGCCGCTGGTCACCACGGCGATGGTCATCGCTGAGACGGCGTATCTGCTCGATACGGAACGCGCCCGCGCGTCGAGGCGCTGCTTTACCAGTCCATTCTCGACGGGCAGTTGCCGGAGAAGGGGTGTGACGGACGCTGGGGGCGTGCGCAGCTACGGGCAGGTCCGCCCCATCGCGTGGGCTTCCGAGTTGCTCGCCGAACGATAGAGGCCGATCATCGTCTCAACGGCTACCGCACCCGTAGCGGGATCCGGCAATGCCAGCGGTGGCAATCGTTAGGCCAGCATTTACGCGGCATCGGCAGGTCAGTACGCCTGCCCGGTTCGAACCGGGAGCCGCCCGATTACCAGGCCGATGCGGGGCGTCGGCTCCCAGTAAGGCCTGCAATATTAGCGATATCTGCATCGCTGCGGCCTCATGGTGAGCATGTGGGCTTTGCGGCGCTCGACGACTCGCCGAGTCGTCGACCACGGGGCACGTTTCGGTGGGGCGGGATCGCACCTGGGGTGGCCGGGAGTTGGACGCGCCGAAGGGCTGGAGACGCTCGCGCCTCGAGAGTAGTTTTTGGCTGGTCCGTCGCTGTCGCCTGCGGCCACGAGTAGCCGAGGGGTCGGTGCGAGGAGGATGGCAATGCGTAAATTTTTCTGCACAGTCGGGACGGTCGCGCTCCTGGTGGGAGTGGCTGCAAGTCCGGCGGCTGCGGCGCCGCTGGTGGTCACCGCCCCCAGGTCGATCAGTATCGTCACGCCGTTCGCGCCCGGTTGCGGCGGTGCGACCGAGGGCAGTGTCCCGGGCGCTAACTTCAACTATCCCAACAGCGAGACCGAGCCCTGGCTGGCGGTCAGCCCCACCAACCCGAACGACGTGGCCGGGTTCTGGCAGCAGGACCGCTGGTCGGACGGCGGCTCGCACGGCCTGGTGGCGGCGGTCAGTCACGACGGCGGCGCCAGCTTCGCCTACTCCGCGCCGCACTTCAGCAACTGCGCCGGCGGTACCGCGGCCAACGGCGGCGACTTCGGGCGCTCATCGGACCCGTGGGTATCGTGGGCGCCCAACGGAGACCTGTGGTCGATCAGCCTGTCGGTCGACGTGACGACGACCCGCAACGCGGTCCTGGCCGCCAAACTGCCCCACGGCTCGGCGACCTGGAGCGAGCCGTTCACGCTGAAGTTCGACACTTCGCGCGCAGGACTGCCGCTCGGCAACAACTTCAACGACAAGGAGTCGCTCACCGCCGACCGCACCGACCCGAGCGGCAACCTGGTCTACGCGGTGTGGGACCGGTTCGTCTCGCCGAACAAGAACGCTCCGCTGGAGGCATTGTTGAACGCGCACGCGTTCCACCAGCCGGTCTGGTTCGCGCGCACGACCAACGGCGCCTCCTCGAGTCCTACCTGGGAGCCGGCGCGGCCGATCTTCGATCCGGGGACGCAGAACGGGACGATCTCGAACCAGATCATCCCGCTGCCCGACGGGTCCCTGGTGGACGGCTTCTACCTGTTCAAGACGAACCAGAACAACCAGGGCACGCGCGGGAACAGCGTCGCGGTCGTCCGCTCCACCGACAAGGGGCAGACCTGGTCGAAGCAAGCGATCGTCGTCGCCCCGGACAACGCCATCGGCGAGACCGACCCCGAGCCGATCCACTGCCGCCCGTTCATCACCGGCAACCCGCCGTGCACGCTGGTCCGCTCCGACGGCGTGATCGTCGACCTGGCGGTGGACTACAGCAGCGGCCCGCACCACGGGCGGCTTTACCTGACCTGGCAGGACCACGCCGACAACCCGTTCGGCGACGACCTGATCATGCTGTCCCACTCCGACGACGGCGGGCTGACCTGGTCGACGCCGGCCAAGGTCAACCAGACGCCCAGCGGAACCTTCACCGACCAGGCCTTCGAGCCGGCCGTGCACGTCAACGCCAGCGGCGTGGTGGCGGTCGTCCTACTACGACTTCCGCAACGACGTCTCCGGCGACGGCGCGCTGACCACCGACCACTGGATCGTGCACTCCCACGACGGCGGGGCGACCTGGACCGAGAACCACCTGGGCGGCCCGTTCGACATGCACCAGGCGCCCTATGCCCGCGGCTACTTCGTGGGCGATTACCAAGGCCTCGACGCCCAGGGCAACGTATTCCGGCAGCTGTTCACGCTCGCGAGCCCCAGCGTCGGCAGCTTCCCCAACCCAAACCCCACCGACGTGTTCACCAACACCGCGGGCTGAACATTTCGTCCGTTGGCACCACGGAATGAATCGCCGACTTGTATGAGATCCGCGGGACGAGGACGTAGTTGATCTAGCGTCTCGTGATGGTGTCGGCTGGTCTGAGTCGTGAACCGCCTGCCGCCCTCGGGTTGGCTCTGCCAGGATTTGTCGCGCCGGCCGGCACCGCGCCGTGGTCTGACTCCACAGAGGACTCATCGTCCACCCAGAGCTTGAAGTCGGCGTGTCGTCCACGGTCCCGCGTCATGTGACCCGCCGGATGGAAGACGACCAGGTTGATCATCATCGGGATTGATCCGCACAAGTCGACGCCCTCGGCGAATGCCGTCGAGGTCGCGACGAACAAGACCGTGAGCACGGTGCAGATCGACGCATCGCTGCCCGGCTACCGACAGTTGCTGCGTGGGCCAGGTAGCGTCGCGCCAAACACCAGAAATGGAGAAGCGATGACGGCGGTGAACGAGTTCGAAGGTGCCCTTGCTCGCGCGGAAGCCGATGTCGAGGCTGCCATTCGCGCGTGTGGCGCCTTGACGCGCGAACTGAAGCGGGCCCGGACAGCGGCGGCTATCGGCCAGGTACGCGACTTGAGGCGCGCTCTGGACGCCGCAGCGCAGCAGGCCGGAGAGCTTCGTGAGGCGGTGTACACCATGCGTGGGTCCTATGACGTCGACGAGACCGCTCTGCTGGCGTCCGGTGCCTACGCGAAAGAATTGATGACCGCCGCCGCAGACGCCGGAGTTGCGATGTTCGAGGAAGACGAGCGGCTGCTGTGCTATCCGTCAATCGTGCGGGTGTTGCCTGGTGAGCTGGCGTTAGAGATCGATCGACGGCGGATGCGTGGGCTGCGACCCTCAGTGGTGGTCCGCCAGTTGGAGCGGACTCAGCAAGCCGGGCCGCGTTTCAAGTCGGAGCCGTTCCTCGCCAGCCTGCTCGCCGCGTATGACCTGGTGGTGGTAAAGCAGCGCAAGACCACCGGATCAGTGGTGCGGCTGCTCGACGTGTATGCCGTGTTGACCCTGTTGCCCGGGCAGTCACGCGATTACACGAAGCAGGAGTTTGCCCGGGATCTCTACCTGCTCGACCAGACTGGCGCCACCACGGTTGGTACTACGGGACGCCGGTTGCACTGGGCGGCGAGTACCGGCACTCGGCAGGCCGGCGTGTTGTCGACCGTTGCCAGAACTGGGCAGCAGCAGCGGTACTGGGGGATCGCCTTCGAGGAGGTCAGCTCGTGACAGATATGCGAGGCAGCGGGCTGCCTCTCGGTGGCACCGGGCTGTCCGCAGAGGTCTACGCGGACTTCGTGGCGAAAGAATATCTGGGCGACTACGTTCGTGGCGGCGGCTCGGCCGTCCGATTCATCGTGCTCGGTAGCGACGACGTGGCGCTGCGTTGGCGCGGCGCGCTTGCGGCGGCCGCGTCGGCCGAAGGTTATTTGCATGTGCCTGCGGACGCCGCGATCGTTCGAGTGCATCTAGTCGATCAGTTGTACGCGGCCGTTGCCCGGCGGGTTGACTGGCGCGATCTTGCGCAGCGCCAGGTGCGGGCCGTGTGGGACGAGATCGGCCTGCCTCCGGCTGCCGCTGACGGCTTGGCCGTTGCGGCAGTTGCTGCGTACAACGAGGTCGACCCCCGGGAGGCGGCGCGCAGCGTGCGCCGCCGCCTGGAGACTGTGCTGCTGCGGGACTCTTCGCTAGCCCGCGAGTTCCGGCTGGCGGCGTTGCGGTTGTGCCAGGCAGAGCTCCAGACAGGGGAGGTCACGGAGGCGGAGCGGGACGCGGTGCTCGCGTGGCTGCGGGTCGAACCAGTTGCCTTGCGCGTGCTGCGTTCAGCATCGCTGCACACCCGCATCGGGCGGCACAACGCACGGTCCATACTCGTTTCGCTGGCGGCGTGGCGTGCGGCGATCGCCGGCACCGGCCTTGTGCTCGACGTCGACTTGGCGCGCCTGGCGGTTACACGTCGGCCACCGGTCGAGCAGCGGGCAGGCGTCTACTACAGCAAGGCCGCGGTGCTTGATGCCTACGAGGTGCTCCGCCAACTCGTCGATGCCACTGACACGCTTCGCAGCGTCTTCGTCGCCATCACCCTCCCACCCGATCTTGTGGCCGACGACGCCCGCGGCCTGCCGGCGTATAGCGCGTTGCACTTACGCATCATCGACGAGGTCCGAGATCGCCGCCGAGCGAATCCGTTTGCCGCACTGGTGCGCCTCGAGACGCGGATGGAGGCGACGCCATGACGGCGGCGGTGGATCGGCTCTCGGCGCGACGGGCCGTCGAGGCACTTCGTTCGGGCGTGCCCAGTCGCGACGCCGTGGCGGCGTTGGGCAGCGGGCAGTCCGACATCGAGGATCGCGTCATCCAGTTGCTCGACACGACCGGCACGGTCCGATCGACGGGTCGGCGAGGGTTGCTGCTCGGCGGTGGCTTCGGTTCGGGCAAGAGTCACCTGCTCGAGCATTTGGCCCACTTGGCGCTTGACCGAGGTTTTGCGGTCAGCCGGGTGGTAGTCAGTAAGGAAACCCCGCTGCACGATCCCGCTAAGGTGTTGCGTGCGGCCGTTGAGTCCGCCATCACTCACGGCGGAGCGATCGGCGCGGTCGCGGAGGCCGCGGCGGGTCTCGACCCGGGCAGCGCCGGGTATGCCGAGTTGCTGCGCTGGGCCAGCGGCAGCGCGTCGGTCGACGATCGGTTCGCGTTGACATTGAGTCTGCTGCCCCGAGCGCAGGCGGGCGACGATGAATTCGCGGAGGCGATCATCCGGTTCTGGTCCGGAGACCGGCTCGGGGTGGCCGAGCTGCGCCGCCAGGCGAGGTGGGCCGGGACTGGCAGGCCGGTCCTCGCGACAGTCCCCGTCCAAGAACTTGCCGTGCAACGATTCCGGTTCCTGGCACGCCTTTTCGTGGCCGCCGGCTACCAGGGATGGTTGCTGCTGTTCGACGAGGTCGAGCTGATCGGCCGCTACTCGTTGCTGCAGCGGGCGAAGTCCTACGCCCAGCTGGCGGGATGGCTGCAAGCGGATCCGGACGACCCTGCGTCGCCCCTGGCAGTTGTATTGGCCATGACGGATGATTTCGATGCTGCGGTGCTAACCGCCAAGAATGACCGCGAGCTCGTGCTGGCAAAGGTGCGCGCCAAGCAGCTACCACAATGGGATGAGGTCGCGTCGGGTGCTGAGGTCGGTATGCGACTCATCGAACGCGATATGCAGCGAATCCGGTCGCCGGATCCCGAGGAGCTTGATCAGGCCTACCAACGGCTGAAGGCCTTGCACAGCGAAGCCTTCGGCTGGGATGCGCGTGACGTGGTAGGGCTCGAGCGACTAGGAGCCACCCGCATGCGCCAGTACGTGCGGGCGTGGATCAATGAATGGGACCTCACCCGGCTAGATCCCGCGTTCCATCCAAACACCGAGGTCGTACCGGTAGCCAGCATCTACACCGAGCAGCCCGAACTCGACACAGACCACGTCGACAGCAACACCTGACGGACTGCCGGGCGCCGGACTAGCCCGCTGAGTTGCACCAACGGCTGAAGAGCCGTGCCGAGCGCGAGCACCGCAGCGTGTCCGGCCTAGCCCGCGAGGCACTCGAACGCTACCTTGCCTCCTGACGCGCACCCATGGCCGACTGGGTGAAGAAGATTGCTGCCGGCACTGCCTGGTCACGTTTTGGTCATGCGCCGCCCGCAGATCTTCCTCGGTCACGTGTGAGTAGACCTTCCGCATGATCGTTTCGTCGTGGCCGTGCCAGGCTGCGGTGACCTGGTCCGGCACGCCGCGCGAGCGCATGTGCGTGACGCTGGTGTGCGTGACGCTGGTGTGCCGTGTGCCGTGTGCCGTGTGCCGTGTGCCGTGTGCCGTGTGCCGTGTGCCGTGTGCCGTGCGGCGTGCAGCGTCAGAGGCCAAACGTCGGCCTCGGCGCACAGCTGCGTCCACATGTCGGACCACCGTTCCGGCCGGAGCGTCTGCCCGTGCTCGTCGACGGCGACGAAACCGTCCCGCACCTGGACGAACCCGTAGGCGGCCCCCTGACGGTCCCGTAAGCGTCGCAGCGCGGCCTGGACGTCCGGGGGCACCGGTAAGGTGCGACTGCCCCGAGCGGTCTTCGGGCCGGTCGGATCGGCCCGCCCACCGGATCGGTCGGGAGTGTGCGTCGCTTGATCATTTCGATGGTGCGGGCTATGCGGCTGATCTTCGCCTCGGCGCGAGGTTGATTGATTCGACTGGCCGGGTGTTGTGTGAGCGGGTGAAACCGCCGTTGCGGTCTAGCAGCGTGGCTACTCGCAGCGTCCTCGGGCGCTAATCGTGGGGCGTGATGGCCGGGATGATTATCTGGCGATAACTCCGATGTGGTCGACGTCGCCGAGTTGCATAGCGCACACCTGGTTGCCTGCCAGCGCGGGGAACTCCCCGCCTTGCGCGAAACGGCGGCGGTGGGGGCTGCCCCGGATCGGGCGTGGCCTCCCACCGCCTCGGCCGAACGCCATTTGTGGCGTGGCCCTGTGGGCGGGTGACTGGACGGTCGGCCTGGTGCCCCGGTGGGATCGGTTTAGGGTGGCGACAGTTCGCGTGCCTGGTGGTACCGAAGCGCTGCTGGCGATTCGAGGTGGCTTGTCATGCTTGATGGCTGGCCGGCTGACGTGTCGGATCGCGGTGGCCTGGGGTTCTCGCTGGTGGCCCGGGTCTGTGAGGCGTGCGTGCGGTCGGTGCCTGTGACGGGTGCGGCGGTGTCGTTGATGACGGGCGCGGGGCATCGAGGGATGGTGCATGCCAGCGATGCTGTGGCGGCGCGCCTCGGGGATCTGCAGTTCGATTTGGGTGAGGGGCCGAGCGTCGACGCGTTCCGCGAGCGGAAGCCGGTCCTGGTGCCCGACGTGGGTGATCCGGGCGCGGCGGCGGGCGACCGGTGGCCGGGGTTCGCGCCGGCGGGGCTGGCGGCTGGCGCCCGGGCGCTGTTCGCGTTCCCGTTGCAGCTTGGTGCGGCTCAGCTCGGGGTGTTGCTGCTGTACCGCGATCGGGCGACGCACCTGGACGCGGCACAACACGCCCGGGCGTTGAGGCTCGCGGATGCCGCGTTTTTTGCCCTGCTCGACCTGCTCAGCGGACCGGCCACCACCAGCCAGCCCGATGGGGACGGGCACCGGACGGGTGAGGATGTTGCGATTAGTCGCGCGGAGGTCTATCAAGCCCAGGGCATGGTGATGGCGCATCTTGGCGTGAGTATTGAAGACGCGACCGTTCGCCTACGCGCTTACGCTTTCGCGAACGACCGTCCCCTCGTCGACGTGGCTCGCGACATCGTCGCGCGGGTGCTGCGACTCGACGACGATAATGACGATGAGCAGCCCGGCGTGGAGGAGGGGCTATGACACAGTCACCCTGGAGCCGAGAGCACCGGCTGGCCGAGGCATTTGTGACGCTGGCCGACACGCTGGTCACCGACTTCGATGTCGCTGACCTGTTCCACGACCTCGCCGGTGCCTGCGTCGAGCTGCTCGAGGTCACCGCGGCTGGACTGATGCTGGTCGATGTAAGCGGGTGGTTGCGGGTGATGTCCTCATCCAGTGAGCGGTCCCGCTTGCTGGAGTTGATGGAGATCCAGAACGACGAGGGCCCGTGCCTGGACTGTCACCGCGAAGGCGCGCCGGTGCTCGTCGCCGACCTCACCGCCGAGCGGGCCCGCTGGCCCAGCTTCGCAGACGAGGCCATTCGCGTCGGGTTCCGGGCGGTCTATGCGCTGCCGATGCGGCTGCGAGCTGACACCGTCGGTGCGCTCAACCTGTTTCACCGCGACCCCGACACCATTACCGAGGCAACACTGCGGATCGGCCAAGCGCTCGCCGACGTGGCCACCATCGCCATCCTGCAACAGCGAGCGGTACAGGCCCGCGACGAACTGAGCCAGCAGCTACAGACCGCGTTGAACAGCAGGGTCATCATCGAGCAAGCCAAAGGCGTGCTGGCCGAACGGCTGCACATCGACATGTCCACCGCGTTCAACCAGCTACGCGGGCATGCCCGCGGAACCCACCAGCAACTGGCTGAGGTTGCACGCGCCGTGATCACCCGCGAACTCAGCACCGACCGGTTGCAGGAAGCCTCCCCCAACCGCAGCAGTGCCCTGCCGACCTGACCCGAGCACAGCCCGCGAGCCAGTGCCTGAATGAGCCACACGGGAGTACAGTGCAGCCGAGCGGGCGCTGTTCGGCCCGTGTTGCCCTAGACCCCGGCAACGCGTCGAAGATCGTGATGTGTTGACGGCGGATCAAAGGCGTCAGCGCAGCGAGAGTTCGAGTTACGCCCTCGGCGGGCGTGACCCGACTAGGCTGGCTGGTCTCAGGTCCGAGATGCTGCCAATCCATCGCGCGCGATGGGTTCTCGGCCAGGCACGATTGGGCGCCTGAGGCCCGGGGGGCACCCTCGCGGAGGGGCGCCACGGCCGTGTCTGGGGGAAACGGTCGTGGCACCCGACTCGGCCGGGCTCACCTCACGACGGTCTGTCGTCGGCGGTGTTATCGAACGCCGCTGATCCGCGGCCACGAATGACGGTGGTGACAGCGGCAACGCCAGCCTTTGCGGCGCTGAATAGGCCCGGACATGTGGATCACCGCTCTTGTAATCGAGCGGTTCCCGGTTCGAGTCCGGGGGTCGGCTCCAGCAATTCCGGGCCCGCACACACTTTTTAAGGTCGCTGCCGGCGGTTGGCTGGTCACGTTTTGGTCATGGGCCGCCCGCAGGGCGTCCAGATCGGGATGGCTGTAGGTCCGCCGCAACATGTCTTCGTAGTGGCCGGGCCAGGCAGCGACTACCGGTCTGGGACGCCGCGCGAGCGCATCTGGGTGACGCTCGTGTGCCCGAGCTCGGGCCGTAGCGGCTGCCCCGCGTCGTCCACCGCCACGAAGCCATCCCTCACCTGAGCGAACCCGTGCGCCGGCCATCTGCCGGTCCCGTAGTCGCTGCAGCGCGGCGATGATGTCCGCCGGGAGGGGCAGCACGCGGGGCCCGTTCTTCGTCTTCGGGTCGGTCGGCTCGGCTCGCCCGCCAGACCTGTCGGCGTTTACACGGCGCACGATGGCGACCGTCCCGGCCGGTAGGTCGATGTCCGACCAACGCAGTCCCATGATTTCGGACCTGCGCAGACCGGCGAGCGATGAGACCGTCCTGCAAGGCGTCATCGAACACGCTCCGGATGACGAACAGAGGACTTGTCCGGCGCGTTCGTCGGCCAAACCAAACTCACCCGCCAACGCCAGCCCGGGCTGCGACTCGCGACCTGGTGCGCCGTCTGGGGAGCCCAGCGAGCCAACCCCGTCTACCGCGCCCGCTACCAGCACCTGACCAGCCGAGAACACAACAAGCTTCGACCGAATCAGGCGCAGAGCGTCATCGCCGCCGCGATCCTGCGACACCTGCAGAAGGCTCACGCTGATGTCCGGTAGAGCGCCGCGGCACTCGACGAAGGAAAGCCTACGATCCCTGGATGGACTCTCCGGAACTCAAGTCGGCGATTGCGTAGCGAAGCGTCTGCCCGACGACCCCGCGATAGAGATCTGGGAAGGACAGCCAGGACGCATCGAGTGGTTCGAACCCGACCCGCCATCCTGACGCGATCGAGAGGTGAGATTCAGTTGACCCGCGCCACGATCCGCAGGCGTTTCTTTTGGTTGCTGAAGAACACGCTCAATAGGGTGACGAGTCGGCTGGCCCGATCCGGCTACGGCCCTTTCTCGCTGATCCGCCACCTCGGACGCAAATCCGGCCGCACCTACGAAACACCGGTCATCCTTGTCCAAGTACCCGAGGGATTCATCGCCGAGCTTACCTATGGCGAGAATGTCGATTGGTATCAGAACTGCGTGGCTGCGGGCGGGTGCGTCGTCGTCCACCATCGGACGGAGTACAACGTCACCCACATCGAGCCATGCAACGCCGAGTCCGGCCTCGGTGCGTATGCCGCCCCATTCAGACTCATCCTGAAAGCTGCAGGGCGAAAGGACTTTCGGCTCCTCCGCACCGAGCAATCGCAGGTAGCCGAGTAGATGCGTGGATAAGACCGGCGGCGCCACGTCTATCACCGAGGGAAGATACGCGGCCAGCGACGACGCGACGGTCGGATCAGGAATCGGCGACAGGACGCGGCGAGGGCGACCCATTTGCCGGGTGATCCGGAATTGCCTGAAGCACGGCCCATGCGAAGACGACCGCCGCGGTCGTGTAGATGGCACCGCCGATGCCATAAAGGTCGAAGCCGATGAGGTTGCCGACCAGCATCAACGTCGGCCCGACTCGAATCGTGCGGCGGTCGAGCCGCGGACGGATCAGCAAGGCTTCGATCAGTTGCAGGCCGATCAACAGGCCGAGGAGCGTGGGGTACGTGTAGTCGTGTGGTTCGGTTGCGGCCGCGAGCAGCGGCGCCAATCCGCCCACGAGGATGCCCAGGAACGGTATGACGCCCAACCATCCGACCAGCAACGCAAGGACGAACGGTGCCGGCAGGTCGAGCAGATAGAAGACCGCCGAGCAGACAGCGGTGATCACAATCGTCTGGGCAAGGACGACGAGGAGGTAGGCCCGGCCCCGATCCGACCCGTAGTAGACGGCGGCGGTCACGGAGGCTTGCCGACCCGGGTCGGCGATCTGACGCAGGGCGGCCGACACGAACCGTGGTCCATAAATCACGAGGAACAGTGTTAACACGCCGGTCACGATGTAAGTCGAGGCGGTTCCGGCGGCGGCCGCGACCTGCGCCCGCGCCCCGAACCGATCGTCAAGGCTGTTCACCAAGGACTGGGTTCGCTGCGCCACATGGAAGTTCGCCGCCGCGCTGTATCGCTGTTCTAGTTCGTGCGCGGCTGCGGGCAATGCGGTTCGTAGCCTGTCCACCTCTGAGCGCATGGTTGCCCGGACGCCGATAATCGCGCCTCCGGCCAGAGCGGCGAATCCGACCAGGGTCGTGATCACCGCCAGTGCCCTGGGCATCCATCGATCGAGAGCGCCGATGGCCCCGGACAGCAGCCACGCGACGATTGCGGTTGCGATCGTCCACGCAACGGGTCGCCGTGCTGCCTGGAACAGGTTCGCCAGGGCGACCGCAGCAACCACTGCTCCGATGACCAGGAAAACCGAGCCGATGCTCAACCTGACCTGGCGGACCTCGACCTCAGGCTCGCGCTGCGCCTCGTCGGTCACGGACGACTATCGTATGCCGATGGTCACGGGCGACCGAGACGATCCGAAGGGTGAAAGACCGTCCACGACGACGTGGGCGCTTCATCCAATTACCTTTGTCTACATACTCGGCGGAATTCTGGCTGTGTTCGCCGCGTTCGGACTGCTGCGCTCAGCACCGAGAGCACTGACAACGATCGCCCTCGGAGCTGTGTTCGCCCTGGCCCTCGACCCCGTTGTGGGCGCCGTCCGACGGGCCTGGGGGTGGTCACGATCGAGGTCGGTGCTGCTCGTCGTCGGCGGCGTGATCGTCCTTGTCGCGACGGTCGTCGGGATCATGGGGCCGCAAGCGGCAGACCAGGCGAGACATATCTCCACCGACCTGCCGCAGACCGTCAGACAGTTCTACGATCTGCCAGCCATTGGGGGCTGGCTCGAACGCCAGGACGCAGCGGCCAAGGTTGATCAGGCGGTCAGGGACCTGCCAGGCAACATCAGCGACAAGAGTGTGACCGACACGGTCGAGGGACTGATAGGAGGCACGCTCTCGACCGTGTTCGTGGTCGCCGTGGCGATTGCGGTACTGCTCGACGGCGAGCGCCTCGTGGCTGCCGTTCGCCGCCTGCTGCCGCAGCGTTGGCGCGCGCGTGCGGACCAGGTCGGACGTGTGTTCTACCAGGCGACGGCCCAGTATTTCGGCGGGTCGCTGGCAGTTGCCGCGTTGATGGGAATCGTGGTGCTCGCGCTCTGTCTGATATTCGGCGTCCCGCTTGCTCCGCTAGCCGCCATTTGGGCAACAATTACCGATCTCATCCCGCAGGTCGGCGGATTTCTCGGCGGCGCTCTCCTGGGTGTGTTGGCGCTGACCCAAGGGCCAATCGTCTTCCTCGTGGTCGTCGGGCTGTACATCCTCTACATGAACCTCGAGAACCACGTGATCAGCCCGGCAATCGTCGGTAAAGCTGTCGACGTCACGCCGGCAACCACGATGCTCGCCGCGCTGGTCGGCGGTGCCGCGGCCGGCGTCCCCGGCGCGTTGGTCGCCACCCCGCTGGTCGGTGCCCTCAAGCAGCTCTACATGCAACTGCGCTGGGGCCAGCAACCGTTCGAGTCGCAACGGCCATCATTGCGCAGCCGCCTCGGAAAGCTGCGCCGACGAAAGTAAGAAACAGTCCTGCGGCTCGATCTGTATATCGCGGACGGGGAACGGGCGATCATGATCGCCGCGCTGCGGAATCTGGAAACCTTCGCAAAGATCGACGGCACCTGGTACTTCGCCCAGCGCACGCTGATCCTCGACTGGAGCGCGACGCGCCAGCCAACCCGTAGTCCGCGGATCAGCGAACCCGGCAAGCGGGCACCGCGCTCCGTCGCCGACCGACCGAAGTCGACCCCGCAGGTGGCGGCGTTCGCGAAGCAGTTGAAGTCGCAGGGGTGATGGCGCCACTCGTCGCGCGCTGCGCGTCGTCGAGGTGGACGTCGGCGACTGGAGGTTCTCGACCCAGGATCGGGATTGCGTCGCGGTGTCATCCGTGGTCGAAGGCATCGCCTCGCGTGTGCGCGGAAGCACCATCACTGTGCAGAGATTGGTCGGCGGTTAATGCGAGCAGGTCGCGGTGTGGCGTTCCTGGTTGTGGTGACGGCGGTGTCGTCCACGCCGCCGTCCTCGTCGGAGTCGCCGGCTACGCCCACCCCGACCGCGACCGCGACTGGTACATCGACCGCCGCGACCGAGCGCGAGTGAGACACCGAGCGACGCGCCGACGGCGTCGCCGAAGGTGGCGTCGTCGAAGGTGGCTCCGCCGAACACGGTGACGGCGACGTTCAACGGGTTCTGCTCGGATTATGGGTGGGACGTCACGAACACCACGGCGGAAGCGGTCACAGTGCACGCCGAGGTGAATGGTGCACAGGCTGGCGACTCGGTGGTCGTCCCACCCGGCACCACCGTGCATGTCCCGCACTCCGACGTGCCGTGATGGTTAGGGACACCTACCCAACAACAACGCACCACCGCGGCCCGGGTCATCCAAGCGATAGCGACTCGCTGCTCGCAGCTCCTTGCTTCGCCTGTCCGGGGGTTTGCTCGTCAGCGTGCGGCTCCGGCGGCGGTTGGTGAGTCAGGGTTAGGGGGCTATATCAGGAGTCGATGGGGTCGCGGATCAGTGGGCAGGTCATGCAGTGGCCGCCGCCGCGGCCGCGGCCGAGTTCCGCGCCGACGATAGTGATCACTTCGATACCCGCGTTGCGCAGCTGAGAGTTGGTGTGCGTGTTGCGGTCGTAGGCGTAGACCACGCCCGGGGCGGCGGCGAGAACGTTGTTGCCGCTGTCCCACTGCTGGCGCTCGGTGGCGTAGGGGTCACCTCCGGTTTCCACGACGCGCAGGAGGTCGAGGGTCAGGGCTTGGGCAAGGACGTCGAGGAAGCTGGTCTTCTCCTCGATGACGTCGATCGGGGTCTTGTCGCCCGGCCGGAGGGTGAAGGTCTGAATAGCGTCGACGATCTCTCGGTAAGCCGTGACGCAGTCTCGATCGACGAAGGTGATGACAGTGTCGAGGTGCATCGCCGAGCGCAGCCTGGGCAGGCTGGCGACGATGACGCGGTCTGCGGCGCCGTTTGCGAATAGGGTGGCGGCTAGTTGGGTGATCGCCTGCCGCGACGATCGCTCGCCCATGCCGACGATTACCGCCCCGTTGCCGATCGGCATAACGTCTCCGCCCTCGAGCGTTGCCAGGCCCCAGTTCTGCTCGGGATCGCCCCACCACGTCGTGGCGCCGATGAAGTCCGGATGGAAGGTGTAGATGGCCTTCATGAGGAGGGTCTCGCCTTGCCTGGCCGGCCAGTACAGCGGGTTGAGCGTGACTCCGCCGTAGATCCAACATGTGGTGTCCCGCGTGTAGAGCGTGTTGGGCAGCGGCGGCATGAGATATTCGCCCATCCCTCTGGACTCGCGCGCCAAGGCGAGGTCGCCGCTGCTCCGAAATTCCTCCGGCAGATCAAATGTCGACAGTCCGCCGATCAGGTATTCCGCCAGTGCGCGAGGAGCGAGAGACTCCAGGAACGCCCGTGTGCCCTCGACCAAGCCCAGACCGACTTCGTTCGGCACAATGTTCCGGTCGAGCAACCATGCTTTTGCCTCGGGGATCGTGAGCGTTGCCGACAACAGGTCGTGCAGCTCGACGACATCGATACCGCGATCACGCATCTTGGTCATGAAATCGAGATGGTCACGGCGCGCGTTCTGCACCCACATCACTTCGTCAAAGAGCAGGCCGTCGCGGTTGGACGGGGTGAGCCGCTCATGCGCGAGCCCCGGTGCACAGACCAGCACCTTGCGTAATTGGCCAACCTCCGAATGCACGCCGTAATGGGCAGAGGGACGTGTGACAGGCCCGGTCATCGCACTACCCCCTTCCAGGGCATCGACGGTGCAAGCCGTCATGACATCGACCGTGATGCGCGACGACCTCTAGGGCTAGGTCTTAGACGCCCAGCGCGTCGATCCTTGTCCATTGTGCGATTCGCAGGAATAAGGTCGTGGCGGGGGAGATGCTGCCCAGCAACCGATAGCAGCAGCATCGCGGGGCACCGTGGCTATCACTGGCCGCGCAGGCGTCATCCGATGTGACCGTCCGGTCAGTGAGTGACCTCGAGCAGCAGCTCGGCGGTCACGGGAGCGTTAGCGGGAAGGCCTGGCTGATACAGCGCCATGCGTGCGTGTGAGCCACGTTCCTGGCCGAAGACCTCGAGCAGCACACGCGAAGCTCCATCGAGCACCTGGGGAGCGGCGACAAATCCCGGCGCTGCGTTGACGTAACCAACGAGGCGCACGACCGACTCCACCGCGTCGAGGGTGCCCAGCACGCTGCGTGCCATAGCGAGCAGATTGACCGCCACGAGTCGCGCCGAGGCTTGACCTTCGGGGATCGTCAGTTCATCGCCGAGGCGGCCGCTGATCGAGAGGATGTCGGTGTCACCGGCCTCAGACGGCGTAGTCCCGTACGCCCCGGACAGGAACAGCAGACCGCCCGCAAGCTTGCCGGCCGCGTAGTTGCCCAATGGCCGCGGCGGCCGAGGCAGGTCCAGCCCTGCGTTGTGCAGTCGCGCCTCGGCGCTATCCGGTGCGTTACCTGTCGTCGTTGCCTCCACGTGGGCATAATTCGGCAGCGATATGGCCGGCGAAGCCGATAGCGGAGGAAATCGCGGTCTGAACAGGACAGACGCGGGAATCCTCCGTCTGCTTGAGGCAAACGGCCGGATGAGCTACCAGGAGATGGCTGAGGTTGTTGGGCTGTCCGCCAACGCAGTCCGCGCCAGAGTGCAGGCCCTGTTTGCCCGGCAGGTCATCCGCGGCATTCACGCCGACGTCGACTGGGGCGGCGGTGGCGTCAAGATCGAGGCGCTGATCGACATCCGGTTGCGGCCGGGAGCGGACGACGCTGCGTTCGAGCGAGCGGCGGTGCAACTGCCGGGTGCCGTCGAGCTCGATCACCTCGCGGGACTGACCCACTACTGTTTGCGAGCATCCGTGCCGACGATGGACGAACTTGATGAGCTGATCCGTGAGCTCAAGGAGAAGCTTGGCGCCGACACGACTACGAAGATCATCACACGAACGCTACGCAACGTAGGGGGCATCGCCCGGCCCGGGCGGTAATTCCCCGCTCTATCCGGCGACCTTCGAGGCGTCGTCGCCTGGGATACGAATGATCAGCCGGGAAGGTCTTCGGGTCGCTTGGCGGCGAGGTGTCCGGTGAGCAGCCCGGTGGATTGGCCCACCTCGATCAGGTAACCGTCTGGGTCCCGAACGTAGCAGCGGATCTCTGCTCCGCGGTCGATCGGCGGGGTGAGAAAGGTTGCCCCCCGAGCGCTCCACTCCCGATAACAGGCGTCGATGTCGGCGACGCGGAGATTCAGAAAGATCGAGGTAGTGTCGCCCGGCTCGTAATTGGCGACGGTGATGTCGGGCTTGTCCGGGGTGGGCGGCCCGCCTGGATTCATGATGATCCAGGAGTTGGCGAGCTTGACCATGCAGGGGTTCTCCTCGAGAACGACTGTTCCGCCCAGTACCTCGGTGTAGAACGCGCGCGACCGTGCCACGTTCCGGACCGTGATGAACAGCGTCACGAGGAAGCCTTCGCTTGGCGTCGGAAGGTTGGCATAGTCGATGAGTACCTCGTTCTCTCGCATACGAGTCCTTTCGCTCTCAGGATCGGCGGGAGCCAGAAGAGTCCAGGGCCGACGCGTCCGGGAACCCTGGCTAATCAACGTGAAAACGAGACTAGCCACGGACAGCTGAGGTGACCGTCAGGCGGTTGACGAGGGCAGTCACGTCGACACCACCGAGGTCTGCGGGTTGCCCCGGCGAAACGACCCATGCCGACGACTTTCGTCGATCCTCTGAACCGGTTGCACGCTCGGTTGCCTACGAGTTGACCAGGTCTCTATTGCGCGACCCAAGTGACCTGGCAGGCTTACCGGGACCTGACTGCTTCGACACGTCCCGCCATGCGCTCTGGAGGACCAGTGACCGACCTGACGCAGCTCATCGATACCGTCCCGAGCACGCGGTTCCCGGTTTATACCCGGCTGAACGCGGGCGATGTGATGCCGGATCCGATCACTCCGCTGGGCGCGACGCTCGTGTGGATCCCCGAGGTGCTGCCGGGCTGGGCCACCGGCTATATGCGGGTCGGCTCGTTTACGCCGCGGGAGTTGGACGGCGAGCCGTTCCTGGCGGGTGGCTTCTACTACGGGTACTTGTACGTCAACCAGACGGCGGTGCGCATTATCGGCATCCGCGCCGGCATCGGTAGTGATGCGATCGACGCGGCGTTCTTCGCCCACCCGAACCCTCCGCCGCATCAGGCGAACCCGTCCGACGTCAACGAGGAACTGTCGGCGGTCATGGCCCAGCGGACGCAGTGGACGCTGACGACGTCCACGTTCCCCGAGTTGGAGGAGGAACGGGAGCTCGCCGACCGCATTCGGGCCGAGCGGCCAAACCTGGCGACGGCCACCAACGAGGTGCTGATCGCTCGGGCCCGCTCGATAGCGCCACTGCAGCGGCTGGTGTGGGGCCGCGCGTACAACATCGCGAGTGGTCAGGCCTCGATCGGGCCGGGTGTCATCACGTCGTTGGTCGGGGCCGCCGATCCCACCTTGACCATCCGGCTGATCGGCAGCGCCGGCGACGTGGACTCGGCTCTGCCGTCGTTCGCGCTGTGGGACCTTTCCCGCGAAGTCCGGGCCGACGCCGGCCTGACCGCCACCTTCGACGCTGGCGAGGAAGGACTACTCGACCGGTTGCGGGCCGAGCACCCCGCTTTCGCAACTCGGTTCGACAATTTCATCTTTGAATTCGGTTATCGGGGTCCGAGCGAGTGGGATCCCGGCATGGACTCGTGGGAAACCAAGCCCGAGCTGCCGTTGTCGCTGATCGGCCGGTTGCGGCACCTGCAGGATGACCAATCGCCGGTGTTGCGCCGTGAGGGCCGCTCGGCGGACGCCGCCGCCGCGCTGCAGGAAGCACTGGCGCTGCTCGGCGACAACCAGGAGGCAACACAGACGCTGCACCTCGCCATTGCCTCAGCTCGCCGCTTCGGCGCTTGGCGGGAACGGGGCAAGACCAACGCGGTCAAGCTGATGCACGAAGTACGGATCGCGCTATACGAGCTTGGTCGCCGGCTCGCCGCGGCCGGCGAACTCGACCATCCGCGCCAGATCTTCATGGCGCTCGAGTCCGAACTGGACATGCTCGCCACCCACGCCGCCGACTACCGCGAGAGGTTGCGCGAGCGGGAGAAGGAGTGGCGCCAGCTGTTCGCTGTCGAGCCGCCCACCTTCGTTGTTGGTGGCGAGCCGATGAAGCCGGTATCGGAGTTCTTCCGCACCGAGGTCGGGCAGGCACCAACGGTGACGCCCGGCGAGGTGCTGGTTGGCGCACCAGCCTCCGCCGGCGTGGCCCGTGGCCGCGCCCGCGTGATCCGCGACCTCTCCGAGATCGCGGACTTCGAACCGGGCGAGATCCTCGTTGCCCCGCAGACCGATCCGTCCTGGACCCCGCTGTTCATGGTGGCCTCCGGCGTCGTCGTCGACGTTGGTGCGATGGGCAGCCACGCGATGATCGTCAGCCGGGAACTCGGCATTCCCTGCGCCGCCGGCGTGCCGAACGCGACAAACCGGATTCCGAACGGAACGCTGCTCGAGGTGGACGGCTCATCCGGAAAGGTCACCGTCCTCGAAGGCTGAGACCGTCGTGATCTTGGACCTGTAGCTCTGGGTCGCCAGTAAGTCCAAGATCATCGGGATCGGGTCTCCGCGGCCATGGTGCTGCGTGTACCAAGACACCCGCGGCCAGGACGCTGCGTGGCCTACGGCCAGCCGGCGCCGGGTACGGACACGCGAGCGATAAGGAGCTGGCCGGTGCGGGGTCCGCTGGTCAGCCGGTGCAAGTTGTCGGCGAAGTCCTCGGGTGCCAGTCGGCGGCCAGCTGAACAGCGTCGTACCGTCATCCCCGCCGAGCATGCACGCGAAGCAAGCCCGGTCGGTTTCGATCCATTGCCGGACCCGGCCACCTTCGTCGACGCGAATGCAGCCGGGCCGGCCATCTCGCCAACTCGGCCCCCACACCGCGCCCTCGGCGTCGAGGCAGATGCCGTCGCTGAAGACGTCGGCCCAGACCCGCCGATTGAGCAGGCTGCCGTCGGCAGCGATGTCGAACGCGGTGAGCTTGCCGGCGAACGACTCCGCAATGATCAGCGTCGAGTTGTCGGCGGTCACTGCCATGCCATTGGGGAAGGCGATCTGATCTGCGACCTGACGTACTGCACCGTCTGTGGTGACGAGCGCGATGACGCCGGGCGCTACTCGGGCGCTGGGGTCGAACTCGCAGCCGCCGTTGAGGTAGATGTTGCCGCGCCCGTCGAGGACGATCTCGTTGAGGTTGCTCACCGCCAGGCCGCCGGTGTCGACGTGTTCGACGAAGGCCCCGTCCGACTCCTGGCGGAGCAGGCGCGCCTCTGGCCCCGAGACGAGAAGCAGCCGGCCGTCGGGTAGCCAGTCGATAGAGAACGGGATGGTGGTCGGGACGCAGGCCATGACCTCGCTCCGGCCGGTGACGTCGACCGCGATGATCTCTTGCGCTCCCCAGTTGGAGAACCAGAGGCGGCCGTCGTGCCACCGCGGCGACTCGCCTATCACTAGCCCGGTCATCAACACCTGCGGTTCGGTCATGATGCGCGCCTTTCAGTCAGCGGGTGGTCACTCGCTATACGAACGGCATGCGGTCAGATCGACAGGGCCGAGCGACGGCGGCGAAGAAAGTCGCGTTCGCTGGCGTTGCCAACGCGGTCGATCGCGGCGTCATACGCTGCCGCGGCTTCCGCGTCGCGACCCAGACGGCGCAGCAGGTCCGCGCGGATCGCGTGAAACAGGTGGTAGCTGGCTCGAGGTCGAGGCCATCGACGAGTGCCGAGCGCCGCGTCGGGCCGTCGACCTCGGCGACGGCGACCGCGCGATTGAGCGCGACGATCGGGCTCGGCGCAATCGCGAGCAGCTGGTCGTAGAGCTGTAGGATCTGCCGCCAGTCGGTCCGCGCGGTCGGCGCGTCGCTGTGGACGGCGTTGATCGCCGCCTGGAGCTGGTACGGGCCGGGCTGGTTACGCCGCAGGCAGTCGCCGGACGAGGGCCTGGCCCTCCGCGATGAGCTCGCGTCCCACAGCGCGCGGTCCTGGTCGGCGAGCAGCACAAGAGCGCCGTCGGAGCGAGGTACGCGCCGCGCGCCGGGAGTCGACGAGCAGCATGAGCGCGAGCAGTCCCCGGACCTCGGGTTCGTCCGGCATCAGCTCGGCGAGCAGCCGTCCGAGGCGAATCGCCTCCGCGGCAGAGGTCCTCGCGGACGAGCCGCTCGCCCGAGCTGGCCGTGTAGCCCTCGTTGAAGATGAGGTAGACGACCGCCAGCACGGCCCGAAGACGATCGGGCAGGTCGGCCTCATGCGGGACGCGGTACGGGATCCGCGCGTCGCGGATCTTTCCCTTGGCGCGGACCAGCCGCTGCGCCATCGTCGGCTCGGGGACAAGAAAGGCGCGCGCGATCTCCGCCGTGGTCAGCCCTCCCAGCAGCCGAAGGGTCAGCGCGACCTGGGCGCCGGTAGCGAGCGCCGGATGACAGCAGGTGAAGATCAGGCGCAGCCGGTCGTCAGCGCACGACGCCCTCCCCTTCGACAGGTCGCATTCGCCGCGTATAAGCAGAGCGGCCTGGGCGTGCCGGTCGTCACGGGACGCCTCCCGACGCAAGCGATCGATCGCGCGGTTGCGGGCCGTCGTGATGATCCACCCGCCGGGCTGGGCGGCAGCCCGGCCGACGGCCAGCGTTCAACGGCAGCCGTGAACGCGTCCTGGACCGCTTCCTCGGCGAGATCGATGTCGCCGAGGACGCGGACCAGGACGGCGACCGCGCGCCCGTACTCCTCGCGGAACACCCGCGCGATTTCGGACGCTGGCAGATCAGGCATTACCGAACGTCGGCGAACGGGCGCACCTCGATCGGCAGCGGAACGACCTGGGCGAGTTTGCGGCCCCAGCCCAGCGCGGCGTCGAGATCGGCGGCGTTGATGATCGTGAAGCCGCCGAGGTATTCCTTTCCCTCGGCGAACGGACCATCGGTGGTCAAGATCTCGCCTCCGTCGAGCCGCAGAACGGTCGACGTGCTCGGGTGATTGAGGCCTCCGGAGAAGACCCACACGCCGGCCGACTTCATCTCGCGATTGAGTTCATCCAGATCCTGCATGATCTTGTTTAGGACCTCAGGTGCGGGCGGAGTCCCTTCTGGCTGGTAGACGCTGAGCAGGTATTGCTTCATCTCTGCCTCCCTCGCAGTGTCGGTTCATCCTTTACACGAACGACACCGGCATGGATCGACACCGGGGGCATGCAATCCGAGCGCGGACGGATGTTCGTCCGGATCAGGCGTCCGCTGCGCTCAGCCCGGCGACCTCGCTGGCGTCGAGACGGATGGCGGCCGCGGCGATGTTCTCCTCGAGATGACTGACCGATCCGGTGCCCGGAATCGGCAGCATCGCCGGCGACCGAGCCAGGAGCCACGCGAGGGCCACCTGCGTGGGTGTCGCAGCATGACGCGGAGCAAGCTCCCGGAGCGGGCCATTGTTCGCGACGTCCCGAATCGGCCCCCAGGGCAGGAAGACCAGTGATTCCAGCTCGCACACATCGACCAAGG
>CAVVJA010000002.1:0-40382 GCA_963748415.1 uncultured Actinomycetota bacterium
ATCCCGCAGCCAGGTACCGATCGTCGACGGAGCCCGCGACAGGTCGAACAACTGCGGCAACGCCCCAACCCGCAGCAACGCGGTGTCGTCGATGCTGTCCCCGCCGGCCAGCATCGCCCCGATCACCGTCATCGCCTTGATGCCGCTGTTCGCGCCATGCCGACCAAGCGTGAGCCGCCCGTATCCACCACGCCGGCCACATCCAGACGCTGGGCCAGCGCCGCCGCAGGCAACAGCCCCGCGCACGGCACCAAATTCGGCTCATCGAAGCTGACAGACACGCCAGCAAGGTCATGAGAAGCTTGCACCGAACGGGTGTCCTTCCCGGTGAACGATCAGGATCTTCAGCAAGTCCGATCGTCCTTGCCTGGAAGGACATCCGTGCGTTACGACGCGCTCACACCATCAAGTTGCTCAGTGGATCCGGGCTTAGGGCTGTTCCACTCGAGCCGCCACCGTTGACTTCGGTGACGGCTCGCTCGATGTTGAGCCGTCGGCCATGAGATCAACGTCGCGGACGCGGAGGCCCGCAAGTTCGGACCCCCGCCGCCCCGCAGTACGCGAGGACGAGCACCGGGAGCCGGCCAACGCGTGCGTGGCCGGCGAGCTGATCGACTTGCTCAGCGGTGAGGTAGCGACGGCCCCGCTCGCTCAGCGCGGGCAGGTTGTCGCCGTTGCTGGGGTTGCTGGCGAGGCGTCGCTCCTTGACGGCGAGGTCGAGTATCGAGCTGAATACGCCGTGGGCTTTGCGAACCGACGCGCCGGACTGGCCGTCGCTGGCCAGGCCGGCGAGCCAGCGCTGAATATCTCCGTGCTCGACCTGGTCGAGGCGTATGTCGGCCCAGCGCGGCATCACGTGGACCCGAAGTGCGCTTTCGTAACGAGCACGCGTGGTGGCACGAAGATTGATCTTTCCCGCGAACCACTGCTCGGCCATCGTGCCGACGGTGACCTTGGCGCGCGACGGGTCGACGTACGAACCAGTGCCTACTGCCGTGGTCACCGAGTCGAGCCACGACTGCGCGTCGATCCGACGAGCAAAGTGCCGCGCGTGCTCATTGCCGGCGGCGTCGCGGTAGCGAGCGGCTAAACCTGAACGGGATCACACTCACTACCACTCCCCGGACGAGCTCAAGCAGCACGGACTGCAGCACGTGCGCGAGTCGGTCGAGGTGCTTGAGCGCAAGGCCACGCCGGTTGAGGTGGAGGAGTACCGCCGGTTCATCGTCAACTTGACGCATAAAGTCGCAGCTGCCCACCGCGAGCACGGCCAGGACGTGAGCAAGCCCGAGCAGGCGGCGATCGAGGACATTGTGGCCGCCCTGAACACGACCGCTGGATAGGAAGCCTGGAGAGGCTCGATCATTGATCCGCCCGAACCAGATGTTGTCATCTGTCTAGCGAGTCCACCGGCTCGCGCCGCAGATTGGACGCTCTCGCGTGCAACAGACGAGCCTGGCCATGGCAACAACCGAGGGACTCGGTCGTCCGATGCCGATCGCTGAGTCGTCATGATCTGGGGATGCCTGACGCAGAGGACGTCATCACCGCGGCGAGGGCGCGTGCCGCGGCGATGTCCGAACGAGACGACGGTCGGCTGCGTAAGCTGCTGGCCCGTGCTTCACCTGGACGTCCCACCAGGGCGAGCGGTTCGATGTCGACAGTTACATGAAGTGTCGGGGGAACGGGACCAGAGGTCAGACGATTCAGTCGGGCGACGCTGACGCGCTGTGGGTGCTCGAGCAGCGCGGGCTTGCGGTCTTGTATCGGCTCGACGGCGTCGAGCGGGTGCTGCCGGCCCGTGGCGGCGCCGGGCTGGGTCGGCGAGCTGGGCCTGATCACTCGCCCGCCGTGCTGGGCGATGATCGTCGCCGAGGGCCGGCTGCTGCGGATGGACGCCGAGGACTTCGGCGACGCCGGCACGCTGTCCGGATCGTCCTCGGCGCTGGCCCCGGCCGGTGTCGGCGTGGGCCGCACGGCACAGCCGATCGCCCGGCTCCGATGCCGGTCAGCTGGCGACGAAGCGGGCTAGCGCGGCCACGTCGCGCAGCACCACGTCGCGGCCGGCGACGTCGATCCAGCCGCGTTGGCCAGCCGGTCAGCGCCTTGTTCAGCGTTGCCGGGTGACCCCTAACTGGGCGGCGAGCACCGATTGGCTGCCGGCCAGTTCGACGCGGTAGGTGCCGTCGCGGCCGGCGACGGCGCCCGCGACCAGCAGCTTGGCCAGCCGCGGGGCAGATCGAGGAACAGGATGTCGCCCATCGCACCGGTCAGCCGCCGCAGGCTGCGCGCGAGTCCATCGCAAAGGCCCGCAGCGCGGCCGGCTCGCGGTCGAGCAACGCCGCACCGCCGCGGCCGGTACGATCAGCAGCTCGGTCGACTCGGCGGCCACCACGTCGGCCGAACGCGGCTCGCCGTCCAGGTCGACAGCTCGCCCAGGGTCTGGCCCGGCGCGACGTTCGCGAGCACGACTGGTCCCCGTGCGGCGAGTTGGTCGCCACCGTAGCAGCCCGAGCGCACCACGCACGGTGCCCGCTCGGCTCGCCGGCGAGGAAAGCACCTGCCGCGCGCGAGGCGGCGCACGAAGCTGACCTCGGCCAGGGCGGCGATGTCCGGCCTCGCCAAGGCCGCCGAACAACCCCAAAGCCGCAAGTTCGTCAGCGATCCTCACACCGCCATCTCCACGTCCGCTGCGACGCTGCGCAGCACCGACTCCCACCCGTAGGGCGCCAGCCGCGGGTACGCCGAGAGCATCCGCGGGACCGTCGAACGGACTGCGGCTGCGCCGCCAGCCCGATCACCCGGCTCAGGACCCGAAGCGTCCGGCGCCGAGGAGGGCTCGCACGAACCGCGGCAGGTGGTAGCTGGTGACCAAGTGGTGCATGTCGTACCCGGCCGGCCTTCAACAGCAGCAGGGCGACCGCGGCGAGGACCAGGGCGGCGAGGACGCTGACCACGGCGAGGCCACGGCGATGGGTCCCGACGGTGGTGTGATGCTGGTGTTTCTGGCTCCTTATGCGTGTGGTCGCGCCGACGAAACACATCGTGCCGCCCGCACCACCCACGGACAGTCACCACGACGACAGGACACCTGTCATCCGCACGACAGGCCCACCGGACCTGGAATCAGCAGGCCGCGAGCATCGCCGAGAATCCCGACCCAGGTGCTGAACGCGCAACAACCCGCTTGGGCGAAACCGCACGCGCTCTCGTCTCTCGCTTCGTCGGCGACCGCGCGCTGCGCGCGCTGAAACTGACGGACATCATCGACACGCTGGATCTGACGACGAGGAGAACCGGCATGGTTGAGCCGCCACCCCCCGCGAGATCCGTCGCCGCCTGGCGATCCTGCAGCCGGCCGTGGCTCGTTGCCTCGACGGCCTGGACGATCAGCTGGGTTGCGGCCTCGGGCTGCGACACGAAGGAGACTGAGAGGCCGGCACCTGCACGATCGTTGCGTCGCGCGCTCGGCCATGAACTGTTGGAGCGCGGCGGGATCGCCTTGTCCTCGTGCCGAGCAGGTACCAGCAGGGCAGCGTCTTCCACGCCGGCGGGGCCGATGGCGTTCGGCGAACGCGGCTGCGGCGTACGGCCGTTGCGCCGCGGCCATCGCCGCAGCTGTTTCTGGGTCGACGTCGGCGGCGAAGGCTACGCGGAACGCCTCGCGATCGAGGTAGAGGTCAGCGCCCTCGCTCCCGTCCGGCCCGGTGAACGGCACGGGCCTAATCGAAGGCCCCACCAGGCTGCCTTCGAACCTCTCAAGGAGCTGCTGCTGACTCTCGCCCTCGTCGCACATCCAGCCATTGAAGTAGACAAGCGCCGTGACCTGATCGTTGCCGGTCGCGGCTGAACTCAAGCGTCAAAGTAGTGCGACACACTTTGATCGGGCAGGAGCACCGCGAAGTGTGCTTTAGCTGCATGCAGTTGGAAATGAGATCGGTACCGCCGGTTGCCGTCGAACTGAACTGCCGGCGGGCGAAGTCTGTCTCCTCACCGTTCGTGTGCGAGCTCGGGTCACGTTCACTCCTTCGGCCGTCCAACGATTCCGTCGATGCGATCGTTGCGAAAGGGCAAGGAGCTGTGACGGCTTCATGTCGGGCAGGACGATTTCCACGATCTCGTGGCCCATCGGTACGGCCGGGAGAGGATGGGTGCATGAGCAGCGGTCCGCCGCAGACGTGGCGGGAGCACTGGTTCGAGCACGACCAGTTGCTCCACCTGGCCGCAGCGACCAGCCACGTCGCGGTCTACTTCGATCCGGACGTGAACGATGATGCCGCGCGCTGGCTGCTGCCGTACCTCGACGAGGCCTGGCGGTACACCAAGCAGACGTTCGGCGGGTTCGGACCTGATCCGCTGTTGTACTCGATCTTCCACCAGGGCCGTTACGCCGGTGGGCATCCGTCCAGCTACCAGGACCCGAGCCACGACAACCGCAACGTCACCGACTGCGGTCCCGGGCCGTACCGCGAGGGCGACAGCGGCATGCCCGAGATGGTCACGCACGAGATCTCGCACGTCGTTGAGGGCGCGAACAACGGCGCGTGGGGATCGCCGGCGTTCCCGATCTGGGGCGACAGCAAGTGGGCCGAGTTCTTCATCTACGACGTGTACATAGCACTCGGGCGGCATCGATGGGCGGCCGACGTCGCGACGGTGTTCGACCGCAACTCGGATTCATTCCCTCGTCGGGACACGCACTGGTTCCGTGACTGGTGGCGTCCGCTGCGGACCGACACCGGTGCCAGCTGGTCCGCGGCCATGCCGGCCAGCATCTCCTGCAGCGCGACGGGCAACGATTCGGGTGGCAGGTCGGTGGGGAACGGATTCGGCCACCGTGGGCCCCCGGCGGCTACCCCGAGAGACGAGTTCTAACCTCTCTTGCTGCGTCTCCGCTGTCCTGGCTTGTACTTCGAGACCGACAAGGCCGACGGGTTCCGTGAGCCCGGTTTCTCCAAGGAACGGCGTCTGGAGCCACAGATCACCCTCGGGCTGCTGACCGACGTCACGGGTGTGCCGTTGATGGTCGAGGCGTTCGAGGGCAACAAGGCCGAGACCAAGACCATGCTGCCGGTCATCGAAGCGTTCAAGTCCGCCCACGACCTGGCCGAGGTCACCGTGGTCGCCGATGCCGGGGTGATCTCCGAGGCCAGCCGTGAAGCAATCGAGGACGCCGGACTGTCGTTCATCATTGGCGAGCGGATCCCCGAGGTGCCCTACGTGATCGAGCAGTGGCGCCGCGAGAACCCCGACGCGGTCCCAGAGGACGGGCAGGTGTTCACCGCACCCTGGCCCGCGACCGGCAAGAAGAAGGCCGCGGGCCGACGGGACAAAGTGACCTACTACCAGTACCGCGCCGACCGGGCCAGGCCGACGATCCGTGGGATCGACCAGCAGATCGCCAAGGCCGAGAACGCCGTCGCGGGCAAGGCCGCGGTGAAGCGGAACCGGTTCGTCAAGCTCACCGGCGGCACCCGGACCATCAACCGCGACCTGGAATCCAAGGCCCGTGCGCTGGCGGGGTTCAAGGCCTACATCACCAACATCGACAACCCCACGCCCGAGTTCGTGATCGGTGCCCACCACCAGCTCTGGCGCATCGAGAAGACCTTCCGGATGTCCAAGCACGACCTGCGCGCCCGGCCGATCTACCACCACAAGCGCGAGTCCATCGAGGCCCATCTGACCATCGTGTTCGCCGCGCTCGCGGTCACCAGGTTCGTCGAGAACGCGACCGGCTGGTCCGTCAAGCGTTTCGTGCGCACCGCGCAGCGTTACCGCACGGTACAGATCAGGGTCGGCGCCCACATCCTGACCGCCGAAGACCCACTCCCGCCTGACCAACGCGACGCGCTGGCCCAGATCAACTGACGAGGTGCGCACAAGCCTGAGCCGAGTCAGGTGACAAGGGTCACGATCGTCATCTGACAAGACCGGCTGATTCCTCTCGACTTGACGCATGCCGATATGGGCATATGATGGCGGCGTGGCCCGAGCCGCGACGACGTCGGACGTCTTCAACGCGATCGCCGAGCCGCGGCGCCGGGAGATCCTGGTGCTGCTGCGGGCGGGTGAGCGGCCGGTGACCGAGTTGGCCGGGGAGCTGGGGATGACCCAGCCGCGTGCGTCCAAACACCTGCGGGTGCTCCGGGAGGTCGGGCTGGTGCGGGACCGCAAGGCAGGCAAGCAGCGCCTGTACGGCCTGGACGCCCGCGGGCTGCGACCGGTCCACGAGTGGACCGGCGGGTTCGAGCGGTTCTGGAGCGAGAGCTTCGACCGACTGGACGCGTACGTGCAGGACCTCAAGCAGACACGGCAGGAGGAATGACCGATGGCAGGGGCAAGGCAAGAAACGCGGGCGGAGCCGGCGACGGCCGACCGGGAGATCGTGATCTCCCGGGTCATCGACGCTCCACGGGAGCTGGTGTTCGAGGCGTTCACCGAGGTCCGGCACCTGTCGCGGTGGTGGGGACCGGAGGGGTTCACGACCACCACGCAGTCGTTCGAGTTCCGCGTCGGCGGCGCGTGGGACTTCGTGCTGCACGGGCCGGACGGGACGGACTACACCGAGTGGATCTCCTGGACCGAGATCGCCCCGCCGGAGCGGATCGCGCTGCTACACGGTGAGTCCCGCGGCGACCCGAACGCCTTCGAGTCGGTCCTGACGTTCGAGCGCGACGGTGCGGCGACCCGGATCGTGATGCACACGGTGTTCCCCACCAAGGAACTGCGCGACGAGGCGGTCGAGAAGTACCACGCGATCGAGGGCGGCCAGCAGACCCTGAGCAACCTGGCTGCCTACGTCACCGACCTGGCGCGGAAGGGGACGGAGGGCTGATGGCCGGGAAGGTGTTCTTCAGCGTGTCGATGTCGCTGGACGGCTTCATCGCGCCCGAGTCCGTGCCCGTTGACGACTTCTTCGCGCCCGAGAAGCAGGACGACCCGGACGTGCAGCGCTGGATGGCGCAGTGGATGGAACTGCAGCAGTGGATCTTGCCGCTGCGGTTCTTCCGGGAGAACCTGAAGCTGGGCGAGGGCGGCGAGGAAGGCCGCGACAACGACATCGCGCGGGAGACGTTCGAGCGCACCGGCGCGAGCGTGATGGGCAAGCGCATGTTCGACCTCGGCGAGCAGGCATGGCCGGAGGAGGCGCCGTTCCACACGCCGGTCTTCGTCGTGACGCACACCAAGCGTGACCCCTGGGAGCGGCCCGGCGGCACCACGTTCCACTTCGTCAACGACGGCATCGAGCCCGCCGTCGACCAAGCCCGCGAGGCCGCCGGCGACCGCGACGTCCGCATCGCCGGCGGCGGCGCGACGATCCTGGAGCACCTGAACGCCGGCCTGATCGACGAGTTCTCGATCGCGCTGTCGCCCGTGCTGTTCGGCACCGGCACCCGCCTGTTCGACGGCCTGGACGCGTCCAGGGTCGCGCTGGAGCCGGTCCGCGCGGAGCCCTCCCCGAGGGTGACGCACCTGACCTACGCCGTCCGGGAGCGGTAGACGCACGGCGGACGACACACGGCAGACGGCGGACGGCGGACGCGAAGGAACACCCACGCGGTTGGCCCGCAGACGGTTCTCCTGCCGGGATGACCAGCCCACCTGCTGGATGGCCAGGAAGGAGCCGGGAGGATCCGGTGGCACCAGGCCGCTCGGCGGCATGGGGGGGACGATTCGCCAGGTGGAATGGCCAGGAACGGGCCCCGAATCGTGAGCCGAGTCAGCGATCAGCATCGATCATCCGCGGTCGAACGCTGCCGAGCACCCTCACGGCGTCCTACAAGGCGGTTCGGCAAGGCGGGCAGCTCATGAATAGGGTTGGTCGAAGTCGGGCTACCTACAGCTAGCTCATACGGACTCGCTGTCGAATCGCTCGTCCGGCACAGTTCTGGGTCAGGGGCTGGAGTATGCGGAAACGGCTTGCTGGAGGAGCGGCCCGTACCGGTTCCAGTCCGCGGCGAGGGTAGCCGCGACGACGACACTGCCGCCGTGTGCGCCTTGGACGAGGCAGGCGATCTTCCGGTAATGGTGAGCGCCGACTCGGGTGACGTAGTCGTCGAGGACACACGATCCTGTGCCACCGACGAAGGTCAGCTGCTCGGCGTGTGCGTCGAGCGTGGCCGCCGCGGTGTCGTCGTCGCGTAGGTGCGCGATGCGGAAGGCGGCCCATCCGGGCAGGGTTTCGTCGCCCTGACGCGGTGTCGCGTCGAGCTAAATGAGATCCTCCGCGCCGGCAGGCAGGCCCACTGCAACGGTCCCCGGGTCCGCGGGCAATCGAACCAATGACGGCGGCGCGGCCAGCGTGCCGGTGCCGTCGGGAAGGGTGAACTTCTGCCACGACGCCGGTGCGGGTTGGGCGAGGAACCAGGAGAAGCTCTCTCGATGCGGGCTGTGCTGGCTGGCGACGACCAGCACCGTGCCGACCGTAGCGGCGGCGATGAGGGCGGCGAGCAGACCCACCCGGGTGATCATTACGCGGGGCCGGGCGGCGTCCGGTATCGGCTGCGATCTCGACGGTCACACGTTGCCGTCGCCGTCGTTGGGACCGCCGTTGTTGTCGCCGCCGTCGTTTTGCGGGATGCCGGCGGGTTGCGGGATGCCGGCGGGTGTTGGCGGCGGCGCGGGACGCAAACGCTGATGAATCCTTTTGCTTCTCGGACGCGCGGCACCCGAGCCTGGTCGATTGGCCTATCCCGCACGAGGCCGGGCCCTGCGGTCTCCACGGGTGCATCGGTTCATCCGCGGGTAGCGTCGTGTCTACCCGTGGAAGGCATTGCCATGGACATCACCGTCGAGCTACCAGACGAGATCGGGCACTGGGCCAAAGAGTCCGGGATCAACCTGTCGCAGACGCTGCGCGCAGCGCTCGAGGCGGAGCGGTCACGACGCGACACTGTGGCCGGCACTCTGACGGACGGCGCAGAGCACAAGATCCATGTCGCCGAAACGGGGCTGGACTACGTGCTTCACGGCACCCTCATCGCCCAGGACTACGACCACGAGGTCGAGGCATACCTTGGCGAGGACGAGCGCATCTATGTCTACGACGCGGGCCGGCAGCGGCTACATGAGGTCGACACCCCGCAGGACCTCGGCGACTGGCTCGCGGACGGTCTCTACATCGATGCCATACGCGCCCTCGGACAGAAGCCGATCCTGCACATCGGCCAAACCAGCTAAAGCCGATGGTCTCGTGACGACGACCCGGTTGTTTTGGACCGTCTCATGGACCGCCCGTCCACGGTGGACACTCGGACGTCAGCTATTCGTGGCGGTATGTCGTGGGTGCGGTCAGCTCACCCGTAGCAGGTCCGCGCCGTCGAAGCTCCCAACAGGCCCGCCGCAACCTCGACGATCCCTGCCGTGGCATTCATTCGCAAGGGTGGAGAGTAGGCGAGGTGGACCTAGCTGAGGGCAGCCTGGGTTCAGGTGAACTCCGGACTGCACCGATGCGCAGACGAACTGTTGCGCCATCCGACGAGGCGAGAATGGCCTACGTGCGGCTCGCGATCAGCCCGACACGGTCCGCGGTACTCGTCGTGCGGGCGGATACGATCACCCCGCCCGGGCACCCATGCGGGCGTCGAAGATTCGGTAAGCGCTGGTGGGACTGGTGTCATCCCTGCATGCGTGGCGACTCTTGACTGCGGTTCATCGACAGACCGTCCAGAGCGGACAGGCGCGAGCTGACCGATGTGCGGCAGCGTGACGAGGCACAGGCCGCGCTCGTTCGCGTCGGCTGCGGCGCTCCGGAGCAGGACGGGCGGCCGAACCGGCTGACCTTGCCCGCGCCGCGGGAGAGCCTCGTCCTCGTCGAGGAGGCCGCGGCCGAGCTACGTCGCGCCGGGATCGGCGGCTGCGACATGGGCCTGCGCGACCGACGCTGGATGACGTCTTCCTCCAGCTGACCGGCGAGCACCGAGCGAGAACGGCAAACCGCAGAGCGCCGCTGCCGTGCCGGACGAGAAGGTCCTGGAGCGTCCTCGCCGGCTCCCGCGCCCGCACGCACCGTCGCTGCGAGGCGCCGAGACGAGCGTCACCGACAGCACCGTCGTGACGATGCGGAACCTCCACTTCCGGCGCCAGCCCGACCTGCTCGTATTCTCGACGATCCAGCCGGTCATGTTCGTCGTCCTGTTCGTCTACGTATTCGGCGGTGCCGTCAGCCTGGCGCTGCCGCCGGGAGTCACGTACGTCGACTACCGACAGCAGACCCGACGACAACCATCACCGAAAGCACACGTCCCAGCACACCGGACCGGCTCGCGATCCGCGAACTGGTCGACCGGTAGGGCGTATTGCGCCGGCCGCGACGCCGGGCGGCAAAGCCCGAGATCGAACGTATCGAACACGCCGGACGGCAAATCATCGGAATCAGGTGACCGCCGCTCACCGCGCCGGCTGCTACAACGATCTCAACCGAAGGGAGATCCTCCGTGAGTACGCAACAGCGAGAGAGCCTCGAAGCGCTCACGAGCACCTCCGCAGCGCCGAGGCCGCCGGCAGCGGTCGGGAAAGGTCCGTGACCAGCCGGCAGACCGGGCCGCTGGTAGCCGGCCAGGGACCGCACGTTCTCCGGCAGCACCCGCCGTCTTCTGCCGCGCCGGCGGTACGCCTCAATGGGCCTCCTTAAGTCCTGGTACCGGTGAGCCCAGGCTCCGGCCTCTCCGCGGACCGCCGGTCGCATGCTGCGTTGGCGAATAGATTCACCCGAGGCCGAAGGGAATTCCATGACCACCACCAAGCCACCCGCCGCCCAGGCCGGCTCCTACCGGGTCGGGGACCTCGACCTCAACCGGATCGGCTACGGCGCGATGCAGCTCGCCGGCCCGGGTGTCTTCGGGCCGCCGCGCGACCGCGCCGCGGCGATCAGGTGCTGCGGACCGCGGTCGAGCTGGGCGTCAACCACATCGACACGGCCGACGCCTACGGGCCGTACATCACCAACGAGATCATCCGGGAAAGCGCTCTTCCCGTACGGCGACGACGTTCATATCGTGCCCAAGGTCGGGGTGGTCCGCGACGAGCGGGGCGGCTGGGTCCCCGCCAACTCACCTCAGTCGCTGCGCGAGCAAGTGCACGACAACCTCCGCCGGCTCGGGCTCGACGTGCTCGACGTGGTCAACCTCCGGACCCTCGTCGGGATTGACGACCGCGCGACGGTTCTGGACACGCTCACCTCCCAGTTCGAGGCCCTCGCCGAACTGCGACAGCAGGGCATGATCCGGCACCTGGGCCTGAGTACTGTCACCCTCGACCAGCTGGCCGAGGCGCAGCAGCTCGCCCCGGTGGTGTGCGTACAGAACTTCTACAACATCGCCAACCGGGCGGACGAGGCGGTGCTGGCGGCGACGGCCGAGCAGGGCATCGCGTACGTGCCGTACTTCCCGCTCGGCGGCTTCTCGCCGCTGCAGTCGGACGTGCTGGAGTAGGTCGCCAAGCGGCTCGGCGCGACCCCGGCAGCGGTCGCCCAGTCCTGGTTGCTGCAGCACTCGCCGAACATAATGCTGATCCCGGGCACCTCGTCGGTCGATCACCTGCGCGAGAACGCCGGCGCCGCCCTGGCCCCGCCGCCCGACGCTGTAGCCGAGCTGGACGCGATCTGAGCAATGGACGCCCCGTCAGCTGGGAGACCGCGGTGCATGTGCTGGAGCAGCGGATGGTGATCGTCGGACAGCGACTGTTTACTTGTTCTCTTCGCCGTCAATCGGCTGCGCTGATCAGGCTGCGGGTAGGTCATTGCCGCCGGCGCGAGGACTCCCCTGGATGACGAGTCCGTAGCCGGTGGACACGGGCCGGTCGACGGGGGATTAGGCCTGGGCAGCGGACGTTCAGGACGATGATCCACTCACTGAGGCCGCGGTCGCTGGTGACGACGGTCGATGTCCCTCTGACGGCGTACTGCGATGAGTTCTTAGAAGGCCGAGGTCTCGGTGGGTCCATGGTTTGCAGGGCTAGGTCGTCGAGGATGAGCCTGGTACTCGTCCACTAGGTGAGTCCAATCGGGTGTTCATTGTTGTCTGCTTGAGCGAGTCGTGCGCTCAGTGCAGTGCCGTGGGCGAGCTTGTCCAGGAAGCCTGACCTTAATGTGCCCCGCATCACGCCATTCCTGGACACGGCTAACGGGTTGCGTTGGCTCAGCCGCACGGCCTAGCTCGGACCCCGGGTCGATGCAGCAACACCCAGGCGCAGTCCCCCTGCTGCTGCGAAACACGTGACGGGCTACCTGTCCCGCCGTTGCCTGATCTACGTACATCTCACTCGTGACCATGCGTGTGCACTGAGGAGAAAGGTGGCCCGTTAATGTCGCCGAGACTCGACCTGACAGTGCCTCATCATCCCGCCGTGATCGACCAATTCAACAAGCGTGCGCAAGATGCCCAGCTCAGAATTGCTGACCAGATCACCCGGCTCGCGGGATCGATGCAGTTCGTCTACCTGCACATCGCGCTGTTCACGGTGTGGATGTTGTTCATCGAGTCCAAGCCGTGGCCGACCTTGACGCTGATCGTGTCGCTCGAGGCGATTTTCCTATCCACCTTCGTCATGATCGGGCAGAACCGGCAGGCCGCGTTCCAGCAGCAGAAGGCCGATCACGATTTCGTCGCTCAAGAGTTGGAACTCAAGACCAACACCGACCTGACCCGGGAGGTCCATCAGATGACCGAGCAGATCCACGCGATCGTCAGCGCGCAGCCCGCACAGCCCAGCGGCGGCTAGCTCATCGCCTCGCTCGGCTGGCTCTGGCTCAGCCTGCCTGATAATGCGAGCTGCCCGGATCGCAATCAGCGGCGTGCCGGCGCGCAGTCTGCCTCACGGATCATCTCGTGCGACGCGCCTCCAGTCACGATGCCGCCGGTTGGCTCAGCAGCGCCGGTAAATTCCCAAGATCAGATATCACTGCCGTCCCAAACGATCGGTTGATCTTGTTAGTGTTGATCAAGCCTGTGCAGCTGCGTTCAGTCACGACGATGTCGCAGTAGGGCATCCCGATCGACAATGCCGTGACCTCGTTGAGGTCGTGACCCTCGCACTGCTTCTGCGGGTTGGACTGGCGAAGCTGCGCAGCGGCATCTCGACCCAACGACTGGGGATCGCGGCGATCAGCGCCTCAAACGTGGGCCGGTTGCCCCCGAAGAGCCCATCGGGGCCTGATCCCAAGTTGAACTGCAGACAGCATGAGCGGACCGAGGATGTCGGCGTACGCCGTGCCGAGCATCACGTCGGCCAGTCGGTGGCGCCCGAGTTCGGTGAGTTGCTCGCGGACGCTGTTCTGACCTTGAACGAACTTGCCGTCAGTCAGACGCATGTGCTTGTGGACCTGCAACCGCTGGCCGTGGCGAACGGATGCGAGTGAGCTAGCGTCCGACAGCACCGCGTACTCAACCATGGCGGCGCCGTAGACAGTCGCCAGTTGGCGCAAGTGCGGCGGAATAGGCTGGCCTCGCAGCTCTCCGGGGCGTGATAGCTGAGCGTCGTGGTGGCGAACACGTGGTTGGCGCCGCGTCCAAAGACGGCGAACGTGGGTAGGTCCGGTCGAGATGAAAGCGCTCGATGAGTGCGCACTCAATCTCCCTCGGCACGATCGCATGGGGTGGTGCGATGGCGCAGAGCCGCGAGATCTCCAGCATCATCTGAGCCAATCGCCTCCCGTCGCGCTCGGTCAGCTTGCTCGTGGGTCTCGAAATAGTGCGCTGAGCTGAGCGGGCACGAGGCGACTCCAAATTTGCGCGGCGACCTTAAGCGCCTCGTACACCTCGGCGAACCCTGCCTCCCGGTCAATGGCCGACACGGGCGCGCGGGCGAGATCCACCCACTTATTCTGGTCGAGGTACACGAAGTACCTAGCCGTATCCCCGCCGCCGTCTCGCCCGCCGCGGTGTTTTTCGCTGGCGTAGCAACGTCGCGTGTACTCACGTTTCCACACGGATCGAGCTCAGGTGTCGCGGAGACGGACCCAGGCGGAAGGGGACTTCTTCGCCTTCTGGGATGCGCCCTAATTATTCATCTGTACGGCGTCCCTGGATACCAGACCCGTGCTCGATATCGACGTCGATGTGTGCTTTGGGTCGCCGTCATCTGCCGCTTCCCTGGATCGCCGAATGTGCACGACTTGGTGACCGATGATCGTCGCTGATGCGCGCGCGAGGTCTTGGTATCGGGTTCGAGTAAGCAGTAGGGAGGTGGACCTAAGGGGTCGTCTTTCGAACCCGAGATTCGAGATGCTCATCAACGACTGCTGGCTCCTGGGTGAACGGTCGGGCTGCGCGTAGGGATTCCGCAAGCACGCCTGTCCGAAAACCTCAGCGCGCATCAGACGCGATTGCACATCACTGCCATCGGTACTTGACCGCCAGAACAATGAAAGCGAGCGTTAAGAGGGCGGCCAGCAGGCGCGTCGACAAGACCAGCCATGCGGGAAAGTCTTCTGGCCGTTTCTCCCATATGTTGCGGTCTGGTGGGGAGGAGCCGGAGAGCTGGCGGTCACGTGGGTAGGAAATGGCGTCGTCGCCGACGGTGGGCTCCCACTGCGCGTTGCCTGCGCGGATCCGGGCGCGGTAACTGAGAATCGTTACCTGCAGCTGGTGGAGCGGACCGGATTTCAATCCAGCCGGACCCATAGGCCCGACTGTGCCGGTGGGCGTGATGAGGAACAGTTCATCCGCGTAAACGTCGCCCGTCTTTACCCGGTCGATTGTCACGTCCGCAAGCTGCTCCACGGAATGCTCCCCGTTCGGCGGCGCAGGACGCGGTGAATGCCGCGGGGGTCGACGATGAGCCGGTAGGTAATGACCGAGTAGGTCAACGGGCCGAACAGCAGCAGCAGCACCAGGGAGCATGCCCCTGCGCCTATGTAGGCGCCGATTTCTGCATTCACGACGCCGAGGACGACGCACCCGACTGCGGCGATGAACAGCATCGCGCTGATCGCGCAGGTGGTCCACCAAACCCAGCGCGGGCGCCGCACCACGAACGGCCGCAGCGGCCCGGACAATGCTGGCGGTGGGATGGGTGATCGCTTCTCCGTGGAGCGGGCCACGTTGCTGAACTCTAGGCGCCGCGGCTGCTCACCGGCTGGGGTGGGTCATCGAGCCGTTGATTGAGGATGGGACTCCGACACGTGCGCAGATTCCCGCGGACGGCTCTATTCGTCCCGCAGGTATGAGGGCGCCCAGCTTGGCCTGCTCTGCGGTTCGGCGCCGACCGGCCATGCGAACCGTTGCCCCTCGGCTGTAGGACGTGCTGCCCGTCGTGGCTGCCGACCAACTGGCATCGGCCGCCGAGGCCGTCGAGCTCGGGCGCGCTGGGCCCGGCTGACGCCGCGGCGTTCGGTCGCGGCCGAGGCGGCGGCGGCGCCGAGGCCGCACAATGCGGCGGCTGCCAAGCGACGCCGACGGTCTTGGTGGCGAGCGTGATGAGGAGCTTGCGCGCCGGTGGCGACGTTGTCGCTCAGCTGCATTTTCGCGCCCAACCAAACAACTTTGCGCGTAGACGACGGAGAATCCGGGTTTGGCCCGTGTCTTCGTCGTGACAGTCCCAACTGCGGCACCTCCGATAGCGCCAGCTGGAAGGTCGCCGCGCAGGTACCGCCACGCCAAACGGTCAGAACACAGACGGCATCGTTACCCGGCGTTACCGATCGTCTGTCAATCGCTGGCCCACGCCGTATTGGAAGTAAGTGCTCTCGGTGACATGCACGTTTAGGGCAGCGTTCCGGCACCGCCGTGCGAGCTCATCGGCGTCCCAGTAGTTCTTGATGATCCGGTATTCGCGTCCGTCGCTGAGCCGACGCACGGTGATTCGATTGCCGTCTTGGCCGAGGACTGCCACATCGAGCGAGATACGTCCTCGTCGGTTGTCGATGAAGAAGACTGAACCGCTGGGGACCAGAGTGTCCGCCACTCGGCCGAGGAAGTGGTCTAGCCGCCGCACCGGAACGTGCGTGATCCAGAAGCAGAACACCACCACGTGGTAGGCCTCCTCCTCCGGCCGCCAGGAGAAGAGGTCGTGCTGTTCGTACTGAACCCGGTCGGCCAGTGGGCCAAGCCGGGTCCGACTCCGAGCGATCATCTCCGCCGACGCGTCCACCGCAGTGACGGCGGATGCCCGAGCGGCCAGCGTCTCGGTCCAGATCCCGCTCCCGGCCGCCAGCTCTAGGATTCGCGCTCCGTCAAGCGGCAGCTGCTCGAGAACTTGCCGTGCCTCGGCGAGCTCTGCTATCCACCGCGCGTTCGCCTCCGTCGCCATGATCATGGCGACCTTGCCGGGTGTACGACTCGTCGTACTCCGGGGCCCGAGCGTTGTAGTAGCGCACCTGCTCGGTCAGCAACTCCTCCAACCGGTCCGGCACGATGCGACCGTAGCGCCGACGGCTGTGCGCGGCGCGTTCCTGCCACCACCGCGGCGCGAGCCCGCATCCCAAGGCCACCCTCACAACCGATCGGAAATGCAAGTTCCCGCGACATACGCCCCACATTTAAAGTGTCCGGTAGTTCGCAGCAGACCAAGACACCGACGGATTGATCTGCGCGGCCGAGTGATTACGCGCGCAGGCGTCCGTTCGAGCAGATCGAGACCTTCTTTGCTGTCAAGCTGTTGGTGGCCTGCTCTTGTGCCGGGGATTGTGGCCGGTGCTCGCTCCGGCTGGTTGGGCGCCTAGCAGGAGCAGGCCGGGAGGTGAGCGTCGCTTGCTTGCCGGCCGCGGTCCTAGAGTTGGTGCTGGCCCGGGAGTGGCTGTTCCGAAGAGCCGGTCTATCGGGGGGTGAGCCGGCCATGCTGGAGACAGCGTCGTTCCCGGTTGCCCTCCCAGGTCCTTGCCGCTGCGGGTGTCGTGTCGGCGCGTGTCTTCGATCATCCGCTGGTGGAGCGTGTCGCTGATTCTGGGTTTCAGCGCGCGGAGCGCGGCCTTGCGACCCATCCGTTCGGTGATCTTGCGCTGGTAGTAGGCGCGGCCTTCGCTGCCGGGGCGGCTGATCTGGTTACCGCGGCCATGTGGATGGCGTGGTTGAGTTGCCGGTTGCCGCGGCGGGAGAGCCGGTGGATGACCCGGTCGCTGGAGGAAGACCTCGATGGGGACGGTGCCGTTGTAGGAGGCGAATCGGTCGCGGGTGGGGAAGCGGCGGGCGTCGCGGACGTAGCCGAGCACCGTGCCGGCGACGATCGGCCCGACGCCGTAGATGCTGGTGATCGAGGTTCCGGACGTGGCCACCGCCTGCGCGGTGCGGCGTTTGGCTTCTCGGCGCTGCTGATCAATGCGGTGCAGGTCGGCGATCAGTTCGCGAGCGAGGGCGAGTTTCGCCTGCGCGATAGGGGAATCGGCGACGATACGGTCGAGGAGCTCGATCGCCTGGCTCGTTCGCACGTGCTTGCAAGCTCCGCCGGGGGCCAGCTCGCACAGCACCGCATGGACCCGGCACATCGCCTGGGTGCGTAGCCGGCCGAGGTCGTGATAGCGGCGCGCCCACACCCGCATCACCATGGTCTGGTCCTCGGCGACCAGCTCGGGCATGTCCCGGGCGCGCAGCGCGGCGACCGCGACCGAGCGGGCGTCATTGTCGTCGTCTTGTTGATCTGCCCGGTGTCCAGTAGCCGCACCCGGGCGGCCAGCTTCGGCGGCACGTCCAGGACGTGTTCCGGCTCGCGAACCGTCTGCCGACCGCCGGGTCTGGCTTTGGATCGAGGTGCCGGCTTGTCGTGTCCTGCCGTGGTGTGGCTCTTAAGGCGCGTGCGCCGTGATCCCCCTGGATTCAGACGTGCCCAGGGCGACACGAGGCAGTGATCGCAGTCGATGACCGTGGCATCGCCGGTGTGGCGCGCTACGCCCGAGACGAGACCGATCCCACCACCGCTGAGGTCGCGATCCTGGTGGCCGACGAATGGCAACACCACGGTGTGACGCGCGAACTCATGCGACCCCTGATGACCAGAGCGCGCGATGCGGGTGTCAAACGGTTTCGAGCCGAGATCCTCCCGGAGAACACGACGGCGAGACTCTTCTTCGCCGGTCTCGCGCCGACAATCCGCAAACGAATGGCGGGAGGCAACGCGGTTATCACCGTCGACTTGGACGATGCCCTCCCCGGGCCACAGCGGCGGCATCTATGCGCGCGCCAACGTCAGATCCGCAGGAGAGTCCACCTGCATTGTCGATCTTGGGCCTATGCGCTCGCCTCGGACACCGGCCACCAGTGCGCTCCCGAGCCGTCTGAATGAAACTGATGGGCGGGATGCTTCGACTCGGTCGTAGCGTCGCTGGGTGCGATGGGCTGGCCTACCTCGACGTCGAATACCGGTTGAGTGTCCTGTCCGTCAGCATGGTGACGCCGCCATGGAACCGCGAGATCGCGCTCTCGGCGGAGATCCGCTTCGGCAGTTCAGCCAGAGCCGCGCGGTCGCCGCCGGACAGCGGCCGGATACGCACGGCATCGGATGACGAGTTTGACATGTAGCTCTCCCGAAGCCCCGGGACAGACGATCGATCGGTGGCCCCAGACTAGAGGCCTAGCCACTGCACTCGACCGTACAGCGCCGCTCAGAATTACGGACACCGAGACAGCCGTTGCGCGGGTGGGAGGTGGACAAGATGAGGTCCAAAGCTCGCTGAACCCAACGGAGACGTTCTGATCACACACGCGATGGCACAGCATCGAAGGTGCGGCCGTTGCTGCTTGCCGAGCTTGCCGAGCTTGCCGAGCTTGCCGAGCTTGCCGAACTTGGGTCACCCTGTTCGCGGGCTTTCGCCAGCTGGGGAAGGAGCGGCCATGACAGCGGGCTGGCCGACGATTTCATACGACAGGTGGGCGGCCATATGCGACACGCTGCACGCGCACACCCAAGTGCTGGGCAAGCTCGCTGCGAGGCTCGCGCCACCCGAGCCGCAGCTACAGCACGCGGCGCTGCGGCTGACCGCGCGGGGCTGGGAGACCGCACCGCTGCCCGCGCCCGACGGGTCCGGGTCGCTGGTCGTGGCGTTGGACTTGCACACGCACCAGGCGGTCGTGGAGCACAGCGGCGGCCCGGTCGAGCGGATTCCGCTCACCCCGAACCGTGCCGTCGCGGATGTGACCTCGGACGTGCTCGCCGCCGTCGCCGCAGTGGGCGGTGCCGTGCAGATCAACCCGGTGCCGCAGGAGGTTCCGTGGACGCTCCCCCTGGATCAGGACTACGAGCACGCCAGCTACGACCCCGATCAAGTTAGTGACTACTTCGCTGCCGCCACCCAGGCCGCGCTCACCCTCACGGCGTTCCGCGCGCCGTTCCGCGGCCGGTCGACACCGGTCAACGCCTGGTGGGGGACGTTCGACCTGGCCGTGGCACTGTACTCGGGCCTGCCGGCCGATGCACCGTCGAACGACTTCATCATGCGCAACGCAGCCGACGCCCAAGCGATCGAGATTGGCTGGTGGCCCGGAGACATCCGCCACCCAGGAGCAGCCTTCTTCGCGTTCGCTCACCCCGCCCCGCCCACCTTCGCACACGGACGTTTGTCGCCGGCCGCCGCCCACTGGGACAACACCCTGGGCGAGTACATCCTCGACTGGAACGACGTCCGCGCCGCGGCCGACCCACGCGCGGCGGCGATGGAGTTCGCGCGCTCCGCGTTCCGCCACGCCTGCCTGATCTGCGGATGGGACGCGAACCTGGCCGCCACCGCCGACAGCAAGCCACCCCCACTCAGATAAAGATTAAGCGCCCAGCGTCACCCGCGCGTCCGTCGGGCCAGGCAGCCGGTCACCGTCGAACGTCAGGTAATGATCAGACCGGATGAAGCCGTCGAACCCCGAAGTCATCGGCAGCTTTAGCGACGCGCGTAGGACGCAACTTGCTGCGGCTCGGTGGACACTCGCAGGTCCACTCCGCGGAGGCTACACACCTTGACGATCTCAGCGTCTCGCAGCGACTGATCACCACCCAAGCCAGGACGTGGGCGCACAACGACGAGCGCAATGCAAACGCAAAGCGCAACACATTGATGAGGAATCTATTTGCTTTGGCACCTCCCAGCATTACCGATATCGGTTGGCCCGAGCGGTCGCATGTTCGTTCCCGGGGATTTGGAACTAATACGGCTGCTAAAACGCAGCACGAGGACATCGAGCGTGTGCAAGCCCCGCTTCGTCAGCAAGGTGAGGTTTCCGAAGACGCTGCATTGGTTGACCTCAGCTGCTCGTCGCACAGGTCGCGGCGCTGATCATCGGCCTGACGTATGGGCATCCCCGGTTGACCTATGGCCTGATCCCGAACGGGCCCAGTGTGCCGGCGTCAATGCGCAGCGACTGGAACAGCGCGAAGGCGTTGTCGACGGTGAACACGTCTGCTCCTGCCAGCTTGCCGAGGTACTTGTCGACGACCGGGGCGGCGGCTTGCTGCGCTGCGGCGTCGAGGTAAGTCTTGAAGATCGCCCAGGCGTTGCCCGACGGCCCGTACTTCTGGAAGAACGGAGTCGGGTCGAGGCCCGTCATCGTTTGCTTGACGCTTGCGTCCAGATCGCGGATGTATTGTCGCTGCATGTCGCCATCGGCACGAACGCCGAGGTGACCGAGATGGCCGCCTACGAGGGTCGTCCAGCCTCACGGAGCAGCCGCCGGTTCTCCACATGCCCGACGCGCACCACATCGTCGCCGAAAATCGAGGACGCCCCGATGTGGTCGGCATGGAAGTGCGAGTACACCAGGTAGGTCACCGTCGACGGTGTACCCGTCTTGGCGGCGACTTGCTTGATGGCCCGCACGATGGCGCGAGACGCCGTGCCGAGTTGAGCCCCAAACAGGTGAGATCCAAACAAACAGCTCGCGCATTTGCCGGAACGAGCTCACTCACTCGCACTCAGCTCGGCCAGGAGAGTGAGATACGCCTGGCAGCTTCGGCAACCACGCGCGGATACTTAACGGTAGTCCATAGCGATGTCGTGTGCTCTCACCCGTCCGGGAATGTCCTGTGATACAGCCAGATTCTTGAACGGTACCCAGCCTGGGAAAAGCACGTCGACCACTATTAACGATCGATCTGCGTGCTTACCGCAGGGTGGCACCGCAATTCTCGATCCGCACCGATCGATGGCCAACGCGTGCCCGAGCGCCGGAATGAGGGTTCACTTCTAGGGTGCTCCCGAGCGAGTTTGCGTGCCTGGGAAAAGGATCGACGCCCATTGTTCTGTGCGTCCGGCGCCCGGGCGGTGAGGGATTCCACGGGCTTGGGAAGTCGCCACGCGATCACCGGCCGGACGTCTCCCTACGGCGCCTATGAGATTTCTGGTCTGGTCTTCGCCGCGCGCACGCTGTTCGGCTTCACCCTCGGCGCGCTGCTGGGCCTGCTGATCCGTCGCACCGTGCCCCGCGATGGCCGCCACCGCGGCCGTCTGGGTCGCCGTGGTGGTGCCGTCCATGGTCTGGCTGCGGCCCCTGATCCAGAAACCGATCACCGGCATCGGCGACCCGGCAAAAGGGATTACCCAGGGCCACCATGTGCCGTTCAACGCCACCGTGGTCAACCACTGGTTCCAGGAGCCCGCCGGCCACCACGTCGGCTTCGACCAGCTCTTCCAGCAGGCAATCGTCGGCAACGGTGGCATCCCGCCGTCCCCGGACCAGTTCAACGCCTATTTGGCCCAGCATCAGTACAGCGGATGGGTCTCGTACCGCCCGAACGGCTGGTTCTGGCACTTCCAGACCGTCGAGGCCTCCGGCTACGCCATCCTCGCCATCCTGCTGGCCGTCGCCACCGTGTTGGTGGTGCGACGCCGAGCGGTCTGAGCGGGCACAGGTGCGGGCGTAGCTCGGGCCGTCAACCAGCCGAAGGTGGGGACTGTCCGATGATCGGTCTAATTGATGGGTCAAGTCCCCGACTCGCTGGCACGCCAGCCCACTCGACCAGTACCTGCATAAACAGATTCAGCTGAGCGATCGGCGCTAGAAGCCTTGATATGCGCGGCTCGAGGCTCCTCATCAACGACCCGACGGCCACGCATATCAGACGGTTACAGCGGCAGCCGCGACTCTGCGGTCTTGCGCTGTCCGTGACCGAATAATCGAGTCGGGGGCTTACTGTGTGGCGCGGTTGCGGATGATGTCGATGGCGGTGACGGCGGCGTGGTCGGCGTTAGGCAGGGTGTGCAAGTACTTCTGAGTAGTGGTGATGTTGGCGCGGCCCATGCGTTCTTTCACGGCTTGGATGTCGGCGCCGCCGGCGAGCAGCCAGGAGGCGTGGGCGTGGCGCAGGTGGTGGAAGCGGACTAGGAGGTCAGGCCCACCGCTTCCAGGGCGGGGTTCCAGATCTGGCGGCGGAACCAGGCGCGGGGGATGTGCCCATCGGTGGTCAGTCGTCGCGCCGGTCGGGGACTGTCCTTGCCGGCGGCGCGTCGTTCGGCCCGGTAGGCGGCGCAGGCACCTTTGCAGTGTCGGCAGCGGCATCGGCCGGCGCTGTAGCCGGACAGGGTGCCGTGGCGGTATTGCCGCCCAGTCTGGTTGGGTTCGGTGAGCCCGAGGGTGTCCGCATCGGGCAGCGTGCCGGGCGGCGCCGCGGCCCGGCTGGTTGCGGGGCGATGAACACCAGCGCGTCGCGGTCCATCCCGTAGGCGTGGTCGCGGAGTTGGTCGAACATGTGCCGGAACAGGGTGATCGCGCGCCATTCGGTGTCTTTCGGGAACTGCTTGATGAAGAAGCCCTGCCCGTCGGGGTTGAACTTGGCGGTGATCTCGCCGGCGACCGGGGACACGGTGATGACGCCGCTGTCCCAGTCGACGTCCTTGACCCGCAGCTCGATGAGCTCGCCCCAGCGCAGCCCGGTCTCGACGTCGGTTTCGACCAGCAGTTGCATGTCGCGGGTGGGCAGCGCGGCATGAAGGGCGCCGAACTGGTCGGGGGTGATGATGCGCCACCGCATGCTGGGGATCGCGGGTGTCTTCACCCCCATGCACGGGTGCAGGAAGGTGATCTGGTCGTTCAAGGCGGTGGTGAAGATCGCCGACAACACGGTCATCGTGTACCGGATCGTCGGGGGCTTCACCCCGTCGGCCTGCAGGGCCGCGACCCAGGAACGGACGTCGGCCGGGGAGATGTCGATCATCCGGTAGCCGGCGAAGGTCGGCCGGATGTGCCGCTTCAGCGCGTAGGTGTAGTTCTGCCGGGTGGTGAGCTCCATGACGTGGTTGGGCAGCCACACATCCTCGACGTAGCGCTCGAAGAGCTGGCCGCCCGCGGCGCGGGTTGCCGCCCGGCCCCCAGCGACCCGCGCCTCGGCTTGCTGCCAGGGCCTTGTTGGCGCGGCCTCGCTAGGCGACAGTCGCAGCCCTGCCGCGTGCGACGACGCAGCAAGCCCTACAGGGCGCTGATCGCTCAGCGGACGTCGTGAGCGTCTTGCGTGTCGCTGCTGTCGACCGCTCGGGTGGCGGCCCAGCTGGCGAGCAGTTTGAGTCCGTCAGCGGTGGGGGTGTGCGGGTCGGCGGTGTAGATGTTGAGGCGCAGCTCGGGCTCGGACGGGAACTCCATGCCCTCGAAGTTGAGGTCGAGTTCGCCGACGGCGGGATGGCGGAGTCGTTTGCGGCCGTTGCGGTGGAATTTGACGTTGTGCGAGGCCCAGTGCTGGCGGAACAGTTCGCTCTGGGTGGAAAGTTCGCCGACGAGGGTGATGAGGTCCTTGTCGTGGGGGTTGCGTCCTGCTTCGAGCCGCAGCATGGCGGCGGCGTCGGTGGCTACGTGGTGGTAGTCGATGAAGAATTCGCGCGCGGCCGGATCGAGGTAGATGAACCTGGTGGTGTTGGCGGTGCGTTTGGCTGTCGCGCCGGCGACGGCGGAGTCGAGGACCGGGGAGTAGAGCGCGCGGGCGAGGGGGTTGAGGGCGAGGATGTCGTGGCGGGCGTTGCGTATCCAGGCCGGCGCTTCGGTGATGGCGTCGAGAATCTGTTGGATGACTGGGCGGACCGTGGTCGGGCTGGGTCGGGCCCGACGCGTAGAGGTTGGACCGGCGGAGCGGGCGAGTGCGAACAGGTGCTCGCGTTCGGCTTCGTCGAGTTGCAGCGCGTTGGCGACGCCGTCGAGGACGGATTCGGAGGCGCCGGCGAGGTCGCCGCGTTCCATCCGGATGTAATAGTCGATGCTGACCCCAGCGAGTAGCGCGACCTCTTCTCGGCGCAGGCCCTTCACCCGGCGGTTACCGCCGTAGGCCGGCAGGCCGGCCTGGTCGGGAGTGATCCGCGCCCGGCGGGAGGCGAGGAAATCCCTGACCTTGTGCGCTGCCCGGCGGTGTCCACGGCTCCACGGTAGGCGACCGCGTTGGGCCCAGGGAGGTACTGCTGTTACCTGGAAGAGCAGACACTCCCACCGGTGCGTGCCTGCGCGTTGAGTGGTTCTCGTGAGCACAGTCATCGAGACGTCAGGCACTCCGCACATCGATCGTGATTCGATGACGGCGCTGGTACGGTCGTGACCGCGCCGAACGGTTGGAGCGACGACGAGCTGTCCACGATCGACGGCACCCACGAGGTCGACATCGCCACCCGGCGCAGCGACGGCACGCTGCGTGCGGCTCGCATCGTGTGGATCGCGCGATACGACGATGCTGTGTACGTCCGCTCCGTCAACGGCACGACCGCCGCCTGGTACCGCGGCGTCCAGACCCGTCAGGTGGGCCAGCTGAGCTTCGGACGCCTCCAGCGGGACGTGGTCTTCGTCGACGCCGGCGAGCACGCCGGCGACGACAGCGGTCTGGACGACGCCGTGGATGCCGCCTACCGCGACAAGTACGGCCACTCATCCGGCGCCGTCGCCCGAATCACCGCCGACCTCGCCCGAGCGACCACCCTGCGCCTCGACCCCGCTTGAGCGCCTCACCACTGACGACCTCAACGACGAGAAGGACGCTACATGGATAAGAACCCCAGCACCGCCACGGTGAAGACCCCGCCGTCGAACTTCACCGGCGATGTGTGGATGAACCCGGTGTTCAACGGCGACGGCACCTCTCGGCTCACCTGCGGGCTGGTCCGTTTCACGCCCGGCGCGCGCACCAACTGGCACTCGACACGCCAACGGCCAGCTGCTGGTGTGCACCGACGGCATCGGGCTGGTCGGCACCCGCGACGGCAAGACCGTCGTGCTGCGCGCCGGTGAGAGCGTGTGGACTCCGGCGGGCGAGGAGCACTTCCACGGCGGCACCGCCGAGAACATGATGTGCCACTACGCGATCCTCGACGCCTCCGGCGACGGTGAGGCCACTACCTGGCTCGAACCGGTCACCGACGAGCAGTACTCGGCCGCGCACAGCACGGCGGGGGTATAGCCGATGGCGATCAGCGACTGCCGCGAAGAGCAACCACGATCTACTGTTCGGCGACCGTGTCTCCACCCTGGCGCAGACCGACCCCGAGCTGATCGCGTACTTCGACAACTTCGCCTTCGACGAGGTCGTACACCGACGCCGCGCGGTTGGACGAGACGCTCGACCTGCATACCCGGCTGATGGTGCAGCTGGCCGCGATCCTGGCCGCCGGCGGGCTCGCGGAGTTCCGCGTCCTGGCCGCGGCCGCATTGGCCAACGGCGGCGTGAGCCCGGTCGAGTTGAAGGAGATCGTCTACCAGTCCGTCGCCTACGTCGGCATGGCTCGCGCGTTCGACTACCTGCACGCGGCCAACGATATTCTCACCGCGGCAGGAGTCGAGCTGCCCCTGCCCGGACAATCAGCGTCCACGCCGGAAACGCGCCTGGAGCACGGCCGAGCGGTGCAGGGGTGCATCGTCGGCGACGACGCGGTGGCCGCCCGCCTCACCGACGCCCCCGCCGACGAGGTGCATTTCCAGCGCTACCTGGCCGCCAACTGCTTCGGCGACACCGTCGGGCGTGGCGGCATCGACCTGCAGGCGCGCGAGCTGCTTACGTTCTCGATGCTCGTCGCCCTCGGTGGCACGGACGCCCAGGTACGCGGACACGTCAACGGCAACCTGATGGTCGGCAACACCCGCGAACGGCTGCTGGCCGTGCTGACGGTGCTGGTGCCGTTCATCGGCTACCCCCGCACCCTCAACGGCCTCGCCGCACTCAACGACATCACCCGCTGAACCACGCGACCAACCAATACAACAAGGACGCGACATGGACTACCGACTGCTGGGACGGATCGGGGTATCGGTAAGTCCGCTGTGCCTGGGCACGATGATGTTCGGTCCGTGGGGCAACGACGACCGCGCCGACGCCATCCGCGTCATCCACCACGCACTGGACGCCGGGATCAACTTCGTCGACACCGCCGATGTCTACTCCGGCGGCGTGTCGGAGGAGATCGTCGGTGAGGCCCTGCAGGGACGTCGCGATGACATCGTGCTGGCGACGAAGTTCTTCATGCCGATGGACGACCGACCCAACCACAGCGGTGGCTCCCGGAGATGGATCATCGCCGAGGTCGAGAACTCGCTGCGTCGCCTCCAGACGGACTACATCGATCTGTATCAGGTACATCGCCCCGGCCCGACGACCGACGTCGAGGAGACGCTCGGCTGCGCTGACCGACCTCGTGCGCCAAGGCAAGGTCCGCTACATCGGGTCCTCCTCTTACTCGGCCAGCCAGATCGTCGAGGCGCAGTGGGCGTCCCGCGAGCGGAACCTCGCTCGGTTCGTCACCGAGCAGCCGCCGTACTCGATCCTGGTCCGCGGTATCGAGGAGGACATCCTTACGACCACGCAGCGGTACGGCATGGGAACTCTCGTCTACAGCCCGCTGTCCGGAGGCTGGCTGACCGGGCGGTGGCGCAAGGACGCTCCCGGTGCCCCCACATCCGCGGCCCGTCCGAGCGCTCGGTTCGACATGAGCACGCCGGCGAACCAGCGAAAGCTCGATGTCGTCGAAGAGCTCGCGCTACTCGCCGAGCGGTCAGGAATGACGTTGATCGAACTCGCCCTGGCGTGGGCGATCAACCACCCGGGCGTCACGTCGGCGATCATCGGTCCGCGGACGATGGAACAACTCGAATCGCAGCTTCCCTCGGCGGACGTCACGTTGACCACCGACGTCCTGGACCGCATCGATCAGCTCGTCGCACCCGGCGTCACGCTGAACGCGGACGACAACAGCTACGGAGCGGCGGAACTGACACCTGAGGCACGCCGACGATAGACATCCAGACGACCAGCAGCACGGCAGAACTACAGGAGAAATGCGATGAGCAAGAGAGTTTGGCTGATCACGGGTGCTGGACGCGGTATGGGAATCGACATCGCCAAGGCCGCATTGGCGGCCGGTCATGCGGTCGTGGCGACGGGCCGCAACCCGAATCGGGTCACGGCCGCCATCGGAGCCCACGACGACCTGCTCGCCGCCAAACTCGACGTCACCAGTCCTGGCGACGCCCAGGCCGCCGCTTCGGCTGCGATCGACAAGTTCGGTCGGGTCGACGTTCTGCTCAACAACGCGGGCAACTTCGTCGCCGGATTCTTCGAAGAGATCAGCGCCGATGACTTCCGGGCGCAGGTCGAGACGAACCTCTTCGGCCCCGTAAACGTGACCCGGGCTGTACTGCCCATCATGCGTCAGCAGCGCTCCGGTCTGGTCATCGCGATCTCCTCGACCGGCGGCATCGTCGGCCAGGAGTTCTGCTCCGCATACTCGGCCTCTAAGTTCGGCATCGAAGGCTGGATCGAATCGCTGGCACCCGAGGTAGCGCCGTTCGGCATCCGCACAATGGTGGTCGAGCCGGGCTTCTTCCGCACCGATCTACTCACACCTGAGTCGACGAAGTACGCCGAGCCCTCGATCGAGGACTACGCGAAACGCACCAGACAGACGGTCGCCAATTGGACCAGCATGAACGGTAAGCAGGGCGGCGATCCGGCGAAGCTCGCCGAGGCGCTAATCAAGCTCGCCAGCCAAGACGAGCCACCCGTCCGCTGGGTCGCCGGCGCTGATGCTGTCGAGACGGTCGCACAGAAGGGCCGGGACTTGATCGCCCAGGCCGACGCCTATCGAGACGTCTCATCCTCACTCGCCCACGACGGCTGACCTGTTCTGGGTGCCGCCGTGTCTGGGCATGACCAGACTGCAGCGTCAGCTCGCCTCGGACCACAACAACGAATCGAAGGGCCACCAAAATGGCACGAGAAATACCAAACATCGCACTGAACAACGGCGTCGAGATGCCATCAATCGGCCTGGGCGTCTTCCAGACACCACCCGACGAGACGCGCAGCGCGGCCGCAGCCGCGCTCGATACAGGCTACCGCCACATCGACACCGCCGCCGCCTACGGCAACGAGCGAGAGGTCGGCGAAGCGGTGCGGGCGTCCGAGGTCGGCCGTGCCGGCATGTTCCTGGAGACCAAGATCTGGATCAGCGACTATGGCTACGACAAGACGCTGCACGGCTTCGACAAGAGCGCCGGCAAGCTCGGTGTCGACCAGATCGACCTGCTGATCCTGCATCAAGCGCTGCCGTCCGACTCCGACAAGACCCTTGAGGCCTACCGGGCGTTGGAGACGCTGCTGAAGGACGGCAAGGTCCGCGCCATCGGCGTGAGCAACTTCATGATCGACCACCTGAGGAAGCTGCTGGAGAAGGCCGAGGTCGTCCCGGCCGTCAACCAGATCGAGCTGCACCCCTACTTCCAACAACGCGAAGTGCAGGCATTCAACGCCAACCACGGCATCGTGACCCAGGCCTGGTCGCCGATCGGCGGCATCACCTTCTACCGCGAGGGCCAGCACACCAGCACCCTCGAGGACCCGATCATCGTCGCTATCGCCGAGGCCCACTCCAAGAGCGCCGCGCAGGTCATGCTGCGCTGGCACCTGCAGGAGGGGCGTTCGGTCATCCCGAAGTCGACCAAGCCGCACCGCATTGCAGAGAACTTCGACGTGTTCGACTTCGAGCTGACCTCCGACCAGCTCGCGGCAATCGACGGGCTCGACACCGGCAAGCGTGGCGGGCCCGAGCCGGACGCCATCACCCTCGAGAGTTTCGGCCGAGAGATCCCGGAGGCCTGAGCATGACCAGCAACAGCACATCAGCCAAAGTCGCCGTCGTCACCGGTGCCTCATCGGGCATCGGTGCGGCAACCGCCCGCGCCCTCGCGGCCAGCGGCTGCCGCGTCGCCCTGCTGGCTCGCCGGCTCGACCGCATCACTGCGCTCGCTGACGCACTCGACAATGGCTCTACCCCGATCGAAGCCGATGTCACCGACCGCGACAGCATCGTCACCGCGGCCGACCGTGTCCGCCAGGAGCTGGGCAACGCCGATGTCCTGGTCAACAATGCCGGCATCATGCTGCTCGGCCCATTCGATACCGCTCAGCGCGAGGACTACCGGCAGATGATCGAAGTCAACCTGCTCGGCGCGATCACTGCGACTGAAGTCTTCCTCAACCAGCTCAAGGACGGTGGCGGCGACGTCATCAACATCTCGTCGGTCGCCGGCCGTTCCGCACGATCTGGTAATGGCGTCTACGCGGCGACCAAGTGGGGCATCAACGGCTGGTCCGAGTCACTTCGCCAGGAGCTACTGCCCGACGTCCGCGTCACAGTCATCGAACCGGGCGTTGTGGCGACCGAGCTGCCCACTCACATCACCCACGGCGAGACGAAACACGGAGTTCAAGCTCTCTACGACAAGGCCGAAGTCACCGCCGAAGACGTCGCCGAGATCATCGCATTCGTGCTAGCGCGGCCGCGACGCCTCGCCATCAACGAAGTCTTGCTCCGTCCGGCGGGCCAGGCATAGGGCCGAACATGTCGACATTTTTTCACTACGAGAGGAGAAGCGCATGACTACTACAGAGAAGAACAAGGCACTATTCGACGTTCCGGTACTGGACTAGCGGCAGAACCCCTTCGAGCTCGTGTACGAAGGTGCCATCACAGCGAACGCGCCCGGAAGGGTCAACCTCCACCCGGTGACCTACCCGCTCGGCGAGCTGGTCTTCCAGCGACGACCGAACGCGCTCAACGCACGACTGTTGACGACCACTGCGCTTGGCGCCGGCGCCACCGCGGACGCGGTCCGTCCGGCCGCACCGCCTGCCAGCCCAACCACGCAAAAGATGAGCTGACTCGACAACGACCATGTCTGAAAGGAGCCATCGTGAAGAAGATCTTCATCACCTATGGCACAACCGAAGGACAGACCGCGAAGATCGCCGAATTCATTTCAGACGTACTCCGCGATCACGGCCACGACGTCACCATGGTTGACGTCAAGGACACAGCCGACACGGTCCCCGACGGCTACGACGGTGTGATCGTCGGAGCTTCCGTCCACATGGGCAAACACGACAAGCACGTCGTCGACTTCGTCCGGAAGAACCAAAAATCCTTGCCCACCTTCCGAGCGCGTTCGTGTCGGTTAGCCTCGCCGCGCGCGGCGACACTACTGAGGCGGAGGGCTACGTCGAGCAGTTCGAACAACAGACGGGATGGCGGCCTGACAAGGTGCCCTTTTCGGAGGTGCCCTTCTCTACACCCAGTACGGCTTCATCAAGCGGCACATGATGAAGAGGATCGCACGCGACAAGCCAGGCAACCTTGGCACCGATCATTCCCGCGACTACGTCTACACCGAGTGGGACGTGTAAAGCGCTTCGCAGAGCACTTTGCAACCGATCTCGACTCCAAACCCGCCTGATCCGGCGTACGAGCCTGAAGGATCGCGAGTGCAGATCGCTCCATCTGTGTTCGTCTTGATTTGGCCGGTGTACCAGCACGACGGCGATGCGTGCGCACGCGCGTACCCGGGATGATCAACTCGGACGCTGGCGCGGAGCCGGGGCCATTTCGCCTGGCCAATCGGGTACTGGCCGGTGATTATCGAGTTCATTGACCGCGTGATGAGACCAACGGGTTGGGACGTCGGTGGATTACCTACTGCGGCCGGCAGCCGACCGTTTCGCTTTCGGAGCGAGAGGTAGGTGCATTCGGGCAGCCGTCACTAGTGTGATCGCGTGAATGTGGAGGACCTCACAGCGCTGCTCGGGCAACACGCTTCGCGGCATTCGGTGCCGGGAGCGGCGGTCGGGATTCTCCGCGATGGGGCGATCACGACTGCCTATTACGGGGTCGCAGACGTGACAACCGGCGAGCCGGTCGTGCCAGATACCGGGTTCAGCGTTGGATCGTTGACTAAGTCGATGGTCGCGACCGTGGTCGCTGGCCTGGCGGGGGCGGGCCGGTTGTCATTGGATGACCGGGTGGCCGCGCACGTGCCCGAGCTGCGCGGGATCGGCTGGGCGGAACGGGCGAACGTGCGTGACCTGCTCGGGAATCGCTCCGGGTTGCCGCTACGCGCCAGGTTGGAGTTCGACCTCGCCGGCCGTCAGGACCGGGACGACGGCGCGCTGTCGCGGCTCGCAGCGGATGTCGCGGCAGCCGACGGGCCGCTGGCCAGCGTTTGGTCATACACCAATGTGGGCTGGTGCTTGCTCGGACGAGTCATCGAGTCGGCGACGGGAGCGGCATGGGAGGACGCCATGCGGCATAATCTTGTCGATCGGGCCGGCATGAGCGGGACCAGCTTCGCGACGGATCCCGCACCGATGCATCGCGCATCGGGGCACGAGATGACATCTGACGGTCCGGTTCCGGTACCGCCGTTGGTCGTTCGCGCGTATGGGCCGGCTGGTACGAGTGTCGTGTCCACGGCCACTGATCTTTTGCGGTTCGCCGCCATGCACCTGAAAGACTCCTCGCTCGCTATGTTGCGGGCCGTCGCGGCAGACTTCGGGATCCACGGCTGGTTCGATTCATGGTGTCTCGGCTGGGCGTGGTTCGACTGGAACGGTGGCCGGGTCTGGGGGTGGGACAGCGTTATCCGCGGCGAGCGGTCTGTTCTGCGGATCCTGCCGGACCGACTCGCTGCCGTAGTCTTGATGACGAACAGCACCGCCGGGCGTGCTCTGTATCGTTCGCTGCTCGCCGATCTAATGGATTGCCTGTTCGGCATCCGGCTCCCGACGCTGCGCCTCGACGGTTCGCCCGGCGCGGCCGGCGATCTATCGCGGTACGTCGGCGTGTACGCATGGCCCGATCGACGGGTGGAGGTCACCGCTGCCGGGAGCGGTCTTGTGATCAACGACGAGCACCAGGCGACCGAGGCGATGCCGATCGATGAGAGGGTCTTCCTCGTCGACCCTGGCGATCCGGATAACCCGACCGTGACGTTCGGCCCGTTCGACGCCGCTGGCCGGCCGCGGGCGCTGTACCTCATGCTGTGGGGGCTCCCGCGCCTGGACGAGACATCCGCTCGCGGCTAGCTGCCGGTGAGTGATCCGACGCTGCCTTAGTCGGTCGCGCCGCTGCCCATGCCGGGGGAGCCGGGGACGACCTGCGGCCCAACCCGGTTGCGCGGCCTGAAGTCGGATGCCGCGTGACAGGATCTGGCCCGTGAGCATCGTGCGCCGCAACCCCGAACAACTCCATGCAGCTCCGGGCTATCACCATGTCACGATCGCCGACGCGGGCAAGTGGATCTTTCTCGCCGGGCAGTGCCCACTCGCAGCGAGCAGAGACCTCGTCGGATCGGACGATATTGGCGCCCAGGTCGACCAGGTCGCCGAGAACACCCTCGCCGCACTCGGTGCGGCCGGGGCCGGCCCTGACGATGTGGTTCGCACCGTGATCTATGTCGTCAGCGATAGCCAGACTGTCTTGGCCGACGTCTGGACTCGATTCACTGCCTCTGTCATCGCTCCGGCTTTCACGACCGCCAGCACGCTGCTCGGTGTGACACAGCTTGGCTTCCCGGGACAGCGTGTGGAACTTGATGTCACTGCCATATGCGGAGCGAGGCAATGAGAACGCTGCCCGGCGAGGATCTGACGTCGCCGGTTCGAGAAGTCCGATCATTGTCGGATGCCGTCGCCATCGCCCTCAAGGACTGCGGAATGCGCCCGCGTCGGCGATAGGTGTCGCTGACTGGCATCGAAATCGACATTGACGATGTCAGCAAAGAACGTGATGTCGATTCCCAGCACGTCCGCACTGCAGATAGCGATTCATATGCGCGACTAAGTCACCCTACACGCGTACGCGATATCGACGGCAAGGCGCGAGCTGAGCGCGCCCGATCGCCCACGCCCGTTGGTCAGTGTCGAATCCGTCCGATTCTCAGATGTCCGTGGCGGCGTAGAGTGCGTCGCCCCGTTGCAGGCGGTCACGAGCGCCCAGGGTTTCGGCCAGATTGGTCGATTCGAGACGGACCCCCTGATGGGCGAGCGCCGCGACTACTCGCTCGGATAGAACCGCACGTTCGGGCCTGGTTGCATCTGGTGCGGCGGTTAGCGATACCCAGATACGCACGTCGTTTCCAGACGAAACCTTCACGTCAGGTCCTGCGGGAATCGTCGTCGCGTCGCTTCGGGGCGGAGCCGGATTCAGTGGCTGGATGGCGCCATGGGTCGTTGAGTGCCCGGGTGCCGTCGTGGAGCGCCGGTGTGTCGTGCCATAGGCGCGGAATATGAGATGTTCTACCGGCAAGCCGGCCCACGAGCCCGCGCGCGTTTCGCCGAGTGCACGCCATCCTCGGCTGAGCACCTCGTATGGCCGTCAACGAGTCCACCGCAGCGGCGACCGCCGGATGATCGACTAACGGAAACTGTCCACGATCCTTGACATGGCCCACGAGCTGGGACCTGAGTGTGACGGCCACCCGAGGCGCCCAGGCGCCGGCCACCCCTCCCGGCGGGGCCCCGGACGTAGAGCGCGTGGGCGGCTAGCGGACGGTCAGTGAACCGTGGAGTGGCAGGTCACGCGACGAGTTGCCCACCAGGACGCGGTATTCGCCCGGCTGGACGGTCCAGCCGTTCGCGGCGGTGTCCCAGATCGCGACCGAGTTGGCGTTGAGCGTGAACGTCACGGTGCGGGTCTGGCCCGGCTGCAGGGTGATCCGGGTGAAGCCCTTGAGCTGTTTGGGCGGCTCACTGGTCGAGGACGGGAATCCGAGGTAGAGCTCGGGGACCTCGGCGCCGGCCAGTGCGCCGGTGTTGGTGACCTTCGCGGTGACGGTCCACGCCTGCTTGCCGGTTGCCTGCACGGACAGGTCACTGAACTGGAATGTCGTGTAGGACAGCCCGAAACCGAACGGGAACAGCGGGTGTTGCCCGGTGGCGTCGTACCAACGGTAGCCGACGAGCAGGCCCTCGTCGTAGTGAACGTCGCTGCCGTTGCCGGGGTACTGCGACGTTTCGCGGGTCGGGTCAGCCGGACCCTGCGCGTTGCTGCGCGGGAACGTCACCGGCAGCTTGCCGGAGGGGTTGGCGTCACCGAACAGCACACGTGCCAGCGAGGTGCCGGTGTTCTGCCCGCCGTACCAGGCTTCGAGCACGGCGGCGACCCGGTTCAGCCACGGCATGAGCACCGCGCTCGAGGTGTTCAGCACGACGATGGTGCGCTGGTTCGCCTTGGCCACCGCGGTGATCAGCTTGTCCTGGTCAGCGGGCAGCGCGAGGGTGCTGCGGTCCATCCCCTCGCTGGCCACGTCGGACGCGACGACGACCGCAACGTCGGCCGCGCGTGCCGCGTCGACCGCCTGCGCGATGAGCAGATTCTCCTGCGGCTGCCAGCCCAGATGCAGACCAGGGGTGACCGCGAACAGATCGACGGTGACCAGGTGCTCTTGGTAGGGGGTGACCTCGACGCGGATTGAGTGCGCTCCGGCGGCCAGGTGGATCAGCCCGTTCTGCAGCTTCTCCCGTGCCGGCAGGAACTGGACGACGCTCTTGCCGTCGATCCATACGGTGGCGAATCCGCCCGCGTTCAGGGAGAAGCGGTAGTCGCCGGTCGCCGGCGCGCTCAGCGTCCCGGCATAGGCCGCGGACCACACGCTGTGCCCCGAGACGGCTGCCGGATTGCCGGTGATGTCAAGATTCGGCACGGTCTCCGTCGCGATGGGCGCGCCGGACAGATCCGCGCTGGGGTAGTAGGTCGCGGTCAGGCCGGTGCCGAAAGCCGAGGCGGGGACGGCGTCGAGGGCGCCGGTGCCCAACGTGCCTTGTGCGTGGGTGACCGTGACTCCGGTGGCCGCCGTCCGCGCGCGAATGCCGTCCAGCGCCGTGACGATCGGCTGCGACGCGATCACGGCGGCCGAACCGCCGGCGGCTGTCTGCGGGTGCTCCTGTGCGGCGTCGCCGATGACCGCGACGGAGTGCAGCGACTTGGCATCCAGCGGCAGCGTGCCGTCCGCGTTCTTCAGCAGCACGGTGCCGGCCGCACCGATCGTGGTGGCCAGCCGAAGGTGCTCGGGGCTGCTCACGTTGGTGTCCTTGACACTCGCCGGGGTGGGCAGCGGGTGGTCGAACAACCCGACGCGGAACATCGCGGTGAGGATGTTGCGCACCATGGTGTCGAGCGTCGCTTCGCTGACCGCGCCGCTTTGCACCGCCGCCGTCAGCTTGCTGTTGAAGTAGGAACCGAACAGCTGGTCTATCGGCGTCGGGTTGGTCTCACTGCTGGCCCCCGGCATCTCCATGTCCAAGCCGGCGTTGGCGGCGGCGGCCGTGCTGTGCAGCGCGCCCCAATCCGACATCACGAATCCGTCGAAGTTCCAGGCCTCGCGCAGCACCCCCGTCAGCTCGTCACCGTTCTCGCACGCATACGTGCCGCCGATGCGGTTATAGGAGCACATCACCGCACCCACGCCGCCCCGCGTCACGGCCGAGCGGAACGCCGGCTGGTAGATCTCGGCAAGGGTGCGCTGGGTCGCGATCACGTTGATGGAGCTACGCAAGATCTCCTGGTTGTTGGCGACGAAGTGCTTGACGGTGGCGATCACGTGATTGCTTTGGATACCGCGGATCTCGGCGGTGCTGGCCTGCGCGGTGAGGTACGGGTCTTCGCTGAACGTCTCCGGCGCGCGGCCCCACACCGGCAAGCGCAGAATGTTGACCGTCGGGGCGAGTGCGACATTATTGCCCTTGCCGGCCTGCTCGGCGCCGTACGCCAACCCGTACCTGCGGGCCAGCGACGTGCTGAACGTCGACGCGAGAGCAGCCGTGTCCGGCCACTGGGTCACTCCAGTAGAGCCGTTGCCGACGCCAACCGGAGAATCCGCCAGGTACAACGGGGGGATGCCGAGCCGCGCGTTGCCCGGAACGACCCCGGCATAACCGGCCCCATTGAACGGCACCGGGTATCCGGCGCCGTGCACCATCGCGATCTTCTCCTCCAGCGTCATCTGCGCGAGAAGCGCAGCCGCCCTATCGGCCGGCGACACCGACGGCCTCAGCGCCGATCGCGCTGGGGTCGCGGAACCGGGTGCAGCGGCCGCGACCACAGCGAACGCACCAAAGACTACGGCGGCGACAACAACACTGACACGGCGCTTGAGCTGCACGGCGACTCCAGTCGGCCCCATGACCACGAGCGCGCGACTGCGCGACCTCGCCCCGTGGTACTTACTAAACTCCATGACAACTAATTGGTCAACGAAAACCCCCGGGAACCGCGGCCCGGTCGGGCCGGCGCCGCCGCGAGCGCTCACACTGCCGTGACCATGCGTGAGTGCGAACCGACTCGCGTCGATCTTGGCGCGCGGCAGCTGGCGACGGCCACCGAACGTCCCGGTGCTCAGGATGGGCAGCCTGGGTGCGTTGTATTGTCGCCCTTTTCCCATCCTCGTCGCCCACCAACGGGCGCGTGGCCACCAGCGAGCTGTACAGCACTCGCGCGACCGCGGTGAACGGCGCGAGTCGTGTTCGGCGCCGCTGGCGAGGACCACGATGCGTCGGCTTGTGCGAGGCGCAGCTACGGTGCCGACACCGTGGCTGGTGCCGGTGGCGACCGCGACCTAAATCGCGGTGAGTCACCAGAGCTACAAAGGTGAAACGGCGCCCATTGGAGACGCGGGAAGAACAAGGTTCGGTGACGATCAAGGCGTCGCTGCGTTGCCGCCGTACGGCCGCGAGGCGCCGCCGGATAGGCACGCCAGAGTAATCGATCTGAGTGCCCTCCGCCGGGCGTCAAATTGATCGTATCGACGGGAGAGGTCGCATTCATCCGCGGCGCGCAAGACCCATCACGGCGGTGCGGATTCGGTGCCTCATCCGCCGGATAGGCGCGCTCCGCGGCGAGATCACGCGACGTCTTGGCGTGTTTCAGAATCGTCGCTGGCGGCCCGTCCGGGTCGACTCGTTCTGGAGGACGGCCTCGATCTCAAGATCGATCGGGACCTTGTCGCTGACCACGGCGCCGCCCCCGGTCCAGCTGTCGATGCCGAAGTCGCCGCGGTTGATCCGCGTGGTGGCGGAGAAGCCGGCGCGTTAGCCGCCGTGCGGATCCACGCCGAACCCGATCACCGCGACCGCGACTGGCACCGGCCGGGTCACGCCGCGCAGCGTCAGTTCACCGTCGACGACCCAGCCGCGTCGGCGTGGCGGACGCCGGTGGAGCAGTAGCTCGCCGTCGGGTACTTCATCTGGGCCGGCCGGCGTCCCGTCGCTACCGTTACAGGCATGGCGGCCTGGGCCGTTCAGGGCGTACCTCGGTCGTGATCTTGGACTTGTAGCCCTGGGGCGACGATAAGTCCAACTCATCGCCGGTTGAACCCAACCGCGTTTAGCTATTGATGACCTTCTCGACGTCGTGGACGACGGCCAATGGATCAAAATCGAAGGGTTGATCGTGCATGATGGGAACGATCCACAAGTACCACAGCTCCGGCATTGTGTGCGGCGTTAGCTCCAACGGTCGCCACGATCAGCATCGCGAGCACGGTGCCACTGATCGATTTCGCCCGCTGCAGCCAAGCTGTCGTAGCGACTCCCTGCCTGGTATCGCCGGGTGGCTGTTGGGTCGGAACTGGGTAATGCTGGGCCGGCCAGTGTGACGCGCCCTGCGTTCGGATTGGCTGCCCAGCCGGCGTGACAGCCACAGGCACACGCTAGTTCCGCAGAAGTTTGGCTAGCGACGCCTTCATATTCCCAAGGTTCCCTAGTTGCCATGGCGTTATCGCACCCCCTGCGTCAACAGTGCACGGCGGATACGGGTCTGGGCTCTGTAGCCGGATTTGCTCGCTATTCGCGCTCGTTCTCGCCTTGACGAGTTCACTGTGGAACGGGTTCGGCAGCCCTTGCGGTGATAGTTCGAAACGGACGTCAATATCATCCGGACTCAATGCCTCATGATGCCTAGCCGCATACGTATCGAACACGATCCGGGCAATGGCCTGCTTCAGCGTCTTGGGTGGGTTTTGATGGCGAAGTTGACAACCTTCGAGCTGTTTTCCCGATTCAGTTCGGAAATCCCCAGGTTTGCGCAGTTGTTCGGTCCGGACATGACTGCGTCGTACATGAGCAAATGCGCAGTTTTCGCAAGCACAGAGTTGGTATTGTCGACCGGCGATATGAAATCCGATCCCGCCGCCTGCGTCAGAGCCTTCGCCGTATCGACGAACGTGTTAACAAACACATCACCCAAGTTGCCATGATTGGAAATTCTTTCGCTGGCCGGATCGATAGCCGCCTGCAGCACCAGGTCGGACTTGTCGGGGTCAGGATCGCCGCGGAGCACGATCGTCAGCTTGCCAGTGTCGGGATCGGGAGTTCCCTGCGGACCCCGCAGCTTCGTACCGACATTGACGACGACATCCGCGGTGTCGGTCAAAGTGTGGTTTCGCCAATCGCGAAGCGCTGGAACCTTATTAAGCACCGGGATCGCGGATTTTGATCATGCAGTGTCACCTGCGCGGCGACGGTGGTGATCAACTGCGCATCGTAGAGAACAGGCAACGTCAGGGCGGTAGCCTTGAGGTGACCTTTCCTTCGCGGTGCCGCGAAGCGTCTCCTTACCAACACCGGCGAACATTGCCCACAGACCGAGCACGACGCCGCCAATGACTGCACCGACCAGAAGCTTCTTCCTCATAGGCTGGATTCCATTGCTCACACTCGCCCGCGTCGATCGAGGACCAGAACAGATGCCTCGGCCCGGATATGATAGATGAATTTCGCGTGAATCCGGTGACTGAATCCTGGGCCCGTAGGGCAATATACACAGCGTGGTATGTAAACCGACACGGCTGGCGATGATCTAGCGCTCAGGGTCTCCTCATATGGCGTTAACTCTATGATCAACCCGTCAGCGAGTCTGGTTCGTGGCCGGAACACCACGCCAACATCAAGGCGACAGGAAGCAAACCAGATACCTTAGCTGTACTTATCCAGGTCGGCAGACGGACCGCACGGGAGCAACCTGGAACGGACACCACAGGAGACAACGTGCGGAGGACGGCGGCGGTCGCCGTCGAGCCCGTCAGGCAGCTGCAATTCGGCGCCACCGTGCCGCTGGGTGCGCCCACGTGGAATGTCAGTTCTCCCGGTATTCTTGCGTGCGCTGGTCGTTGTACGTCCGGTGACATCGACCTCGCGCCCTGCCTGAGCGCCGTTTTCCGACTCGCACCTTGTGTGTGTCGGCCTTGCGTTGTCGCTGTGGGCGGGGCCGTCTAGCGTGCGGGCATGGCCTGGCCGACCTACCTTTCCGAACTGTTCTCACTCGATGGCCGGGTTGCTGTGGTGACCGGCGGCAGTTTCCGGCATCGGCCGGGCCATCGCTGGGGCCTTGGCCCGGGCCGGGGCGAGCGTGGCGGCCGTCGCACGCACGGAGGCGGACCTCGTCGCCACCGTCGATGAGCTCGCGGCCGAGGGGTGTCGTGCGGCCTGGGTCAGCGCCGACCTGAGCACCCGCGACGGGGTACGCGCGGCGGCGGAGCAGGCGGCTGCGGTGTTCGGTGAACCCGACATCCTCGTCAACAGCGCCGGGATCGACCTGCGGCCGCCGATGGGCGAGGTGGGCCAGCAGGTGTGGGACGCGACGATGGCGGTGAACCTGGAGGCGCCCTACCTGCTCGGGCAGCGGTTCGGGCCCGGCATGGCCGAGCGGGGCTTCGGGCGGATCATCCACATCACATCTCAGCAGGCGCACCGGGCGTTCGTCCAAAGCGGCGCCTACGGGGTCTCCAAGGGCGCGCTGGAGTCACTCGCCCGCTCCCCGGCGGAGGCGTGGTCGCCGCACGGCGTCACCTGCAACACGCTCGTGCCCGGCTTCGTAATGACGCCACTCAACGCGCGGCTGTCGTCCGACCCGGAGCAGGTGGCGGCGCTGGCCGCGCGCACGATGGTCGGTCGCAACGGCCTGGCGGAGGACTTCGCGGGCGCGGCGGTGTTCCTCGCCAGCCGCGCTTCGGGCTACATCACCGGTCAGGCGATCTTCGTCGACGGCGGGCTGTCCGTCCACTGAGTCCCAAACTGGCCCGAAAGCCGGTGCGTAGCGATCCTCAGGCGGCGCTCGGCACCGGCCGCGCCGACAGCTGGGCGGGTACCTTCCCGGCTCGGCTAACCGGACACACGTGGGCCCGAACTCCTGATCTGCGCGGATAACGCCCACACTTGCTGGCAGCTCACCGTGTCCCGTAACAACG
>CAVVJA010000003.1:0-205186 GCA_963748415.1 uncultured Actinomycetota bacterium
GGCAGAGACCTTCCGCCACCGACTGCATCTGAAGCGACCCCTAGGTGCTGCCTCGGTGCCTGCCGAAATCCGCCTTCGGTTCAGTGAGCGGGATATCGCCGCGTCGCGCTCCGACCAGCCGCGCCCTTCTGGTTCGGTCAACCGCGCGAGGCCGCAGCGCCGGCACCGGACGCGTGGTGGTGCGGCCTATCGACACCGAGAAGCCAGTAGCGGGTCACTTTGAGCGGCGGTGAGGCGCTGAGGCTGGCCCGCGTCCTGGTGCGGTCGGTCGACGATCTGACGTTCGTCGACGACGACGCGTCACGCTCATCGACGACCCGCAAGCTCGGTCCCGTAGCATTCGCGTGAATACTCGCAGGCGTACCGCATGCCGAATTGTCGCTTCAACTCGGCACTGTTTCTCCCGGCGGTGATGCGCATCCTGTCATATCCCAGCAGATTTCGACGCCGGCAATCGCATGGTCTGGTCGATAATTCGTCTTGATACTGTCGGATAGAGCGATGCGAATAGCATGCGGATGGACAGTGCGAGCCCGCATACTCTGCGCGCGTCCCGCCCGTGTCGGCCGGCTGATTGATCTGTGACCAAGTGGCCGATGAGGCGCGCGCGATGTCGGCGCGAAACGTCTGTCACAGGCTCATTTCCTGCCCAACGGAATGCGCCGCGACATTGTGCTGCCGGCCGCACTCACCGCTGCCCACCCTGACCCGGCACACTTCTACCTCTTCCCACCCGAAATAGCATCTTCAATAAGAGCCGTCATTTTCCAATACCTTCCAAGTCTTTACCGAATAGCGGCACGTATGCTACCAATAGTGGTAGCCGGAAAGACCCGGCTGAATTGCATTGTTGGCTGTTATTGAACGTTATTGGAAATGGTTGAGTAAATGCGCGGTGGGGTAAAGGTATACCGGGGTGCGGCCGCGGCTGCCCGCAACTACCTGAAGGCTGACCGGTCCCGGGCCGATGACTACTACCTCGCCGAAGGCACCGGCATCGCCCAGCGGTTCGCGGCCGCGCCGACGGGCCGTCGTCGAGCTGGCATGCCTGATGGCGACGGGTACGAGGCGTGGGTCGCCGGCGTCGACCCAGAGACCGGTGAGCCGCGGGGCCGGTTGCGCACGACGCGCGGCGGTGCGGTTCGTGGAGGTGACGGTGAACGGCCCGAAGTCCTGGTCCCTCGCCGCGGAACTGCACCCGGACGTCGCGGCCGCGTACGAGGCGGCGCAAGACAGTGCCGCGGAGCAGATCATCGGCTGGCTCGGACAGCACGCCACCACCCGCGTCGGGCCACGCGGCAGCCAGGTCGCGGTCCCGGTCGAGCGGTTGGAGGCGGTGACGGTGCGGCACTACACCTCCCGCGCCGGCGACCCGCACCGGCACCTGCATTTGCAGATCAACGCCCGGGTGTTCGCCGCCGGGAGGTGGCGCGGGCTGGACACCGTCGCGATCCGTGACTCGATCGCGGCGATCAACGGCATCGGGCACGCCGCCGTCGCGTGTGATCCGGAGTTCCGGGCCGCGCTGGCAGCGCACGGCTACACCCTCAACGAGGACGGGTGAGATCGAGCAGCTCGCCCGTTTCGTCGGTCCGTTCTCCAAGCGGGCGGCGCAGATCAGCGCGAACCTCGACCGCTACGAGACGGAGTGGCGAGCTCGAGCACCCGGGAGGAGCCCGGGCCGCGCGCTGCGGCGGGCGTGGGACGCGCGGGCGTGGGCCGAGGCCCGGCCGGACAAGGTGATGCCCCGATCGCGGGGCGGATTTGCACGACCGATGGCTCGCCGAGCTCGCCGCGCTCGGCTACCTGGACCGGGACAAGCCGATGCCAGCTCGCTCACCTATGGCCGGGGCGCTCGACCGGACCGCCGCTGTCGCCGAGGTGCTCGCCCGGCTGGGTGCGGCACGGTCGGCGTGGAACGCCGCCGACATGCGCGGCGAGGTCGAACAACTTCTCGCCCGCGCCGGCATCGTCATCGACCCGGCGGTGCGTCTCGAGCTGGCCGAGGACATCACCGCCCGCGCCGTCGACGCGTGTGCCTGCTCGCTGCACGACGGCGCGCCGGAGCACATCCGCGCGCTCACCTCTCAGCACGTGCTGGACGTCGAGGCCGACCTGGTCGCGCGGCTCGCCGTCGCGCGGCGCCGAACCCGGTCCCGCAGATCATGCGGTCGCAGCCGTCGGTCAGCTGCGAACGGGCACCAGCTGGATGCGGGCAGGCGGCCGTCGTCGCCGCGCTGGCCGGCGACCGGCCGCTGGTCGTGATCGAGGGCGCGGCCGGCGCCGGCAAAACCACCCTCCTCGCGGCCACCCGCGGCCTCGTCACCGAGCAGGACACCGACTGAGTCGTGGTGACCCCGACGTTGAAGGCGGCCCAAGCCGCGACCATCGAGGTCGGGGCGCGGGCCGGTTCGGCCGCGTGGCTGGCCTACGCAGCACGGTTGCGCTGGGATGCCGACTGGCACCTGGACCCGCCTCACCGCTGGTGATATCGACCCGGTGACCGGCCGTGTACCACGCCGGCCCAGGCGACGGAGGTCCGGCTCCGACGTGGCGACTGCTGCTGGTGGAAGAGGCCGGGATGCTGGACCAGGACACCGCCCGCGCCCTGCTGACCATCGCCGACGAGGCCGGCGCCCGCGTCGCGCTGGTCGGGGACCGGCACCAGCTTCCGGCGGTCGGCCGCGGCGGCGTGCTCGACCTCGCCGCCCGCTGGGCCGACCGCGGCGTGCCCATCGACGTCGTCCACCGGTTCATCCACGAAGTCACGATGGCACGGCCGGCGGCGGACCGTGCCCGGACGTCGAATACGCCGACCTGACCCTGGCGATGCGGGCCGGCGAGCAACCCGAGCCGGGTGTTCGACGCGCTGACAAGCGCGGCCAGATCCGCACCCACCGGGACGTGCAGAACGCCATCGCGAGATCGCGGACCAGGTCGTCGCCGACCGGAAAGCGGGCCGCACGGTCGCGGTCGTCGTCGACACCCGCGAGCAAGCCGCCAGCTCAACGCAGTGATCCGGGACCGGCTGTCGCCGCCGGAATGGTCGACGACACGCAGCACGGTCACGACCGCGGGCGGGGAGCGGATCGGGGTCGGGGACGTGATCGTGACCCGACGTAACGACCACGACCTCGACGTCGCCAACCGCGACACCTGGACCGTCACCCGCGTCACCCCAGACGGCTGCCTCACCGTGACAGCGGCGAACGGGGCCCGCGACGCTCCCCACCGAGTACGTGCCCGGCATGTTGAAGTCGCCTACGCGACCACGGCGCACGGCGCGCAAGGCGACACCACCACTAGCGCGCACGTCGTGCTCGATGAGCACACCACCGCCGCCGTCCGCCTACGTGGGGATGACCCGCGGCCGCGCACGCCGAACACCGCCCACCTCGTCGCCGCCGACATCGACGAGGCGCGGGAGCAGTGGGTCACGCATGTTCGGCCGGGACCGGACCGACCTCGGCCCTGCCGCCGCCCGGCAGGCCGCGGAGCGTGACGCGGCCCGCTACGCAACACCCGAATCGGTAACCGATCAGACAGACCCGCCGGCGCCGGTGCCGCTGCTGCGTGACCTGCGGCGCGCGTGGGATGTCGAAGCCCGCTGTCTGGGCTTTCTTGACACTGCCGAACCCCAGCGTGACGACCTGCGGGCCGTGACCCGGATCAACCTCGAGCACGCCACCCGGATCGCGCCGCTGCGCGCCGCCGAGCAGGCCGCGCGCGCCGCGTCCGAGCAGGCCGACGCGGCGCTGCGCGGCAGCACGACGCGGATCGACGCCGAGACCGCCTCGGCCCGCGACGCGATGCTGGCGGCGTGGGACGAGCAGCGCCACGCCGCGCAGGTGCACGCCCGCACCGTGCTGCACGGCCCCGGCCGCCTCGGTCTGAAACTGCTGGCCGTCAACCGCGCGCAGGAGGAGCTCGCCCGGTGGTCGGTGGCGTGGCAGCCGATCATCCCGGACATGCCCCACGGTCACGAGGAGATCGCCCGCTACGCCGACCGGTCGCAGAACCGGCCCCGCATCCAAACGGCCGTCGAGAATTACGCCCGGACTCTGGCCGAAACCCGCCACCCCGAACATGCGGTCTTGCTCGCCGCGGCCCAGCGCGCCCGCGAGCAGGCCGACCACGCGTCCTTCGCGGTCTGGGAGGCCAAAGGCGACTACCACGATCGGCTGGCCGGCCACTTCACCATTGCCGTCCCGGACCCCGACGCGCGGCTGACCGAGATCGACCAGCAGATCACCGCCGCCCGAGACCAGCTGACCCGCACCCGTGCCCGCATCGACCAGCTCGAGCAGGCAATCGCCGCCGCGACCCGCGAGCCCGATCCGCGTGACTCCGATCCGCGCCACGCAACTCCGAGCGGCGATCACCGGCCAGCCGAACGGGGGCCCAACATCGGCGCCACCCCGGCCGACCCGATCACAGCTGCGCGCGAGCACTGGTCCAAGGACCGAACCGCCCGCGAAGACGTCGCGATCCAGCGCGCGACCCAACGCCAGGCAGACGACTACGCCGCGCACCGCACGCGCTCGCACGACGGGCACCCGCCCACACCCGACCACAGCAGGGAGGGACCCAGTATCGGGAGGTGATCGCACGGCCATGCGACGGGACGGCAGAGCGACTACACGACACAGTGACCGTCCCGTCGCCACCCAGCCGAGCCGCGACGTACTGCGGCGCGACCGGTCACCCGTTTGGCATCACGCCACGCCACACAGCCATCGGACGTATCCAACCAGCGCCGCCTGATGGCCTATCGGTGGTGTGATTGCACAGCGCCGCACGCGTCATCAGCTTGACAATCGCGAAGCCTGGGCGCAGGAGCAGGTGGTGCCCACGACCATCCGGGATCGGCCGTGACACGTCGGCCCGGGATCGGCCACGAAGTGAGGCGATGCGGGTTACGAGCATCACCTGGGGTGGATCCGCCCGGACCCTAATCCGTATCGAGGGTCGAACAAATCCTGGTCCAGGCCGCCTTACAGGCCTGTGTGCGCGGTCAGCCGTCCGGAGTTGACGGCCGCAGTGAAGGTCTGATAGTCGCGCTCGTTCTGGTCGGCGTAGGCGGTGGCGAACTCGGCAATTGCTCGGTCGAACACGTCGCCTTGGCCGAGGTAGGAGGCGATCCCGATCCGGTCGCCCCACCGCGCGTGCGCCCGGGCCACGGTGGCCCCGCAGAACCGCGCATACCACGTCGCGCCGGGTACGCGTAGCCTCTCGACGTCCGCGCTGCCCTTCCAGTCGTGGAACTGCCGCACGTAGTAGTCGCGGGTCACGCCGTCGAGGCCCTTGATGCGTTGCCAGCCCAGGAAGATGTCGGTGGCTGCCTGCATCAGCCGCTGCCCCATGACGACCCGCTGGCCGTGGTGGGGGTAGGCGCTGCGGCCCGCGTATGGCTCCAGCACGGAGGCCTGGGCTTCCTTCACCTGCAAGAACAACGGGTCTTTTTCGTCGCGGCCGGTCAGCAGCAAGATGTAGCAGCGGGTGCCGACGCTGCCGACCCCGACCACCTTGCGGGCGGCGTGCACGTAGCGGAACTCCTCCAGCGGGTGACCCTGGTGCGCGAGGGTGCGCCGGTAGGAGCTGAGGAGCTTTTTGATCAGCGGCGCCGGGTCCTCCCACTCCGATCCTGGCACGATCAGGTCCTCGACCGGAACGATCAGCGGCGGGTCCGCGACGATCCGCAGCTCACCGGCGACCTCACCGGCCCGCTTGGCGAACACGCGCGTGCTGTCGCGGCTGTAGGCGTCGGCCACATGCTGCTCGGCCCGCCGGGCCGACTTCTTATCCAGCCGCTTGACCCGCACCTGCTGCCGGACCAGGTTCAGGAGCACCCCGGCCTCCAGCTGGTCATACCAGGCGCCCAGCGTGCCCATCCCGGCGGCCCGGCGCATCCGCTCCCGGTACTCCCGCACCCCCGCGGTGACGATCGCATTCCGGCTGTCGGGGGAAAAGCCACGGAAGCGGCCCATGACCTCAAAGCTGGCCGCCATCCGCTTGACATCCCATTCCCACGGGCCCGGCAGGGTCTCGTCGAAATCATTGATATCGAAGATCATCTGCCGCTCCGGGGTACCGAACACCCCGAAGTTCGACAAATGCGCATCTCCGCACAGCTGCACGGTGATCCCCGACACCGGCGTGCCCGCCAGATCGGCCGCCATGATCGCCGCCGCGCCCCGGTAGAAGGTGAACGGCGACACCAGCATCCGCCCATACCGGATCGGCACCAGGTCCGGCACACGGCTCGCCGCCTGTTCCTCCAGCAACGCGACTGGATCTGGGCGATCCGGCGCCGGCTCCCACCGCCCATGCTCGGATCGCGGTGTCTTACGGCGGGCGGCCCGCCCCCTCGCCACCCGCTGGTCAACCGTCAGGTGCCCACGCCGCCACGACGACGCGAACGCCGGCCCCTGCGTGCCCCCATCACCGGCCAGCCCAGTTCCGGAAGAACGTGTACTCGTTACCATGCCGGGCCCTCCAGTCTCGGCTCACCGAGCCGGGAGAACGCTCATTAAAAGACCTGTCCATCTTGCCTGTTCCCGGTGAACGCATAGGGCCCGTCCCTCCCGGTGGCGGAAGCTCTCGCTACATACTCGTAAGTCCGGGGACGAGCTCGAAACTCGCAGAACACCCCGCCCTTGATGCACGGACCGGACACGACGGCGTGCCATATCTGCACGCTGAGCCCGATAGGCCCGTGACTGCACCGAATGATGGCGACTGTGAGCCTCGCGGCGTTGACTTGGCCTGCGCTTCGCGCTCGAAGTTTCTTCCGATGCCAACCGCGCGCACGTCGATAGCCACGCGCACATTACTGACCGCTACGACCCCGACTTGGGTCGACTTAGCGGACACCGCGTGGCCCGTTGATCAACGGGATTCCGTCGCGGTGGACCATCTCGCAGGCCATCCGCCGACTACACGGACCTCGGACGGAACGGTCCCCGCCGTCCGAGGAAAGCGTCTACCCTCGCGACGACCCGCCGCGCACTTCCGGCAACTTGGGGTGCGAGGAGTGCACCTACCGCGAACTCCTCCGATGCCCACGTGGGACCCCCGGGCACTCGGATCCACGGTTACACAAGGCCAAACTCGACACTGATCCAACTAGCGCCGCCCGTTGGCCTATCGGTGGTGTGATCACCTCCGGTGACCCTGCCTTCGTTCCGGACCGTTGCACGTCGCGACGCGGCAACGACACGCCTGCCATCCGCGCCAGAGCGAGCTCGGAACGCTTCGCATTAGTAAGGGCAAACTCTCGCCACACCGGTCGGGAAAGGAAGCGTCGCGACCAGCGTCGACCGGATAGCGGCACCGGGCCGTCCTACGACGTCAGTGTGGACAGCACACCTCGACCGTCACGAACCGTTGACCGCAAGCGCAGACCCGTCAGTGGCATCCGTGTCACCACGGCGCAGCGTCAGGCGACGCACAACGGTGGCAGAGGTCGGGTGTACACCGATTAGCACGCCGCGGCGGTCGACTTTCCCGCGACGCCACGGGCTTTTCAACGAGAGCCCTACACCACCGAGAAGGAGCGCCCGATGACCGACCAGCACCCCGACCTGCTGACCATCACCGAAGCCGCCGCCATCGTCCGCCGCCCCGTCGCGACACTGCGCTACTGGCGCCACCTCGGCACCGGACCCCGCAGCTTCCGACTCGGTCGGCGAGTCGTCTACAAGGCGGCCGCCCTGCAGGAGTGGATCGACAGCCAATCGGGCGACACGGAGTGACGCTGGCGCCAAGCCTGCGTATCGTTACATGTAACGGAGCCGGTGAGGAGGTCACGGTGGCCGACACGAGGGACCGCGTCCGCGCGCACCGCGAGCGGTTACGCGCCAAGGGGCTTCGGCCGCTACAGATCTGGGTGCCCGACGTCGCGTCGCCGGCTTTCGCTGCGGAGGCGCACCGGCAGTCCCGTGCGGTCTCCGCGAGTCGCGGGGCTGCCAAAGACAAGGACTTTGCCGAGGCAATATCCGACTGGCCCGAGGAGTGAGACGTGGCGAAGTGTGGACCGTGTCAGGCGCCGCGGACTACGGCGGCAAACCCCGACCCGCGGTGATCATCCAGGATGACCACTTCGATACCGACACGGTCACCGTGTGCCCGTTCACCAGCGAGCCGACAGACGCGCCGCTGTTCCGTCTGCATGTCGAACCGAAACCCACCAACGGCCTGACAACCGATAGCCGCATGATGGTCGACAAGACCACGACCGTCAGACGAATCAAACTCAGCGAGCGGGTCGGTGTCCTCGACGACTTCGACGTCGTGCGACTCAACCGCGCGATGGTCGTCTTCCTCGGTATCGCAGCAGGCTAGGACTACATCAGGAGAAACGCATGGCCAGCATCGCGAAGAGACCCGATGGCCGGTGGCGGGCGCGCTACCGAGATCCTGGCGGGCAGGAGATCTCCCGCCATTTCGCACGCAAGGTCGACGCTCAGCGCTGGCTCGACTCGGTCACAACCGCGGTTTCGACAGGGTTGTACGTCGACCCGTCGTTGTCACGCGTTCGGGTTGGGGACTGGGCGCACAAGTGGCTGGAGACCAAGACGAACCTGAAACCCACGACCCGACGCGACTACGAGAGCCTCCTTCAGGCCCACGTGGTGCCGCGCTGGGGCTCGATGACGCTCGCTGAGGTCAAGCATGAGGACATCACGAGCTGGCTCGCCGACCTGTCGGCACGCAGGCTTTCAGCCTCGCGGGTCCGAGCGGCGCATGTGGCGCTGTCGCAGATGCTCAAGCTGGCTGTTCGCTCCGGGCGACTGGCCCGCAACCCGGCCGAGTATGTCCCGCTCCCGCGGGTGCACCGCGCCGACAAGCGGTATCTCACGCACGATGAGGTCGACGCTCTGGCGGATGCGGCCAGTGGGTTTCGGCCGGTCATTCTCTTCCTTGCCTACACGGGCGTCCGTTTCGGAGAGATGGCTGCCCTGCGCCTTGGCCGACTCGATCTGCTGCGTCGGCGCGCCACGATCAGCGAGGCAGTGGCCGAGGTCGCCGGCCGCATCGTGTTCAGCACGCCGAAGACTCACCAGTCACGAACCGTTCCGATTCCGCGCTTCCTCGTCGACGAGCTGGCTCCGTTGGTTGTCGGGAAGGGCCCGCAGGATCTCGTCTTCATCGGCGTGAAGGGTGCGGTGCTCCGGCTCAGCCACTTCCGCCGCTCGGTGTTCAACCCTGCCGTCGAGGCGACGGGACTGACCGGGCTAACCCCCCATGGCCTCCGGCATACCGCAGCGTCGCTCGCGATCGCGTCGGGCGCGGACGTGAAGGTCGTCCAGACGATGTTGGGTCATGCGAGCGCGACTATGACGCTGGACCTGTACGGCCACCTCTACCCCGACCGACTTGACGAAATCGCCGATCGGATGGACGCCGCCCGCACCGCGCGCACGGCCACGTCGCGAACCTCCGCTCAAGATCATGCGGACTTTTTGCGGACTAAGGGCCAGTTGATCAAGCTACCGATTTCGAACGACCGGCCTGGAGCCCAGTAAAACCGGGCCCTCCAGCGTGAGCGGGCGACGGGAATCGAACCCGCACCTTCAGTTTGGAAGACTGAGACTCTGCCATTGAGCTACGCCCGCGGTGCGCCCATGACAGTACCGGTCCCGGCTTCGGACTCTCGCAGTACGCCCGTCGGGCTGACGCCCGCGAGACACGGAGATCGGGACGGTACCGGATGGAATTCGCCGCCGCCCCGTACACTGAGCCCGTTAGCGCCCGGGGTGTGGCGCAGTTTGGTAGCGCACTCGCTTTGGGAGCGAGGGGCCGTGGGTTCGAATCCCGCCACCCCGACCGCCACCCCGACTCAGACAGGCCAAGAGCGACGGGCAACTGCGTTGGCTGTCGGCAGGCGCGCCTAAACTGCCGGTCGTGCTGACGAATCGTTCCGCGCCGCCGGCGAGCGTGACGCCGGTGCTGGTCTATCCCGATGTGCGGGCGGCGGTGGCGTGGCTCGAGTCCGCGTTCGGTTTCCACGAGCGAGTCCGTATCGGCGACGCACACCGCGCGCAACTTGCGGTGGGAGACGACGGCGCGGTGATCGTCGCGGATGTTCGCCGCGAACAGGTCTCACCGGCCGCCGGGGTCGTGACGCACCTCATCAAAGTGCGGGTGCCGAATGTTGACGCGGCCTATATCCAGGCCTGCGACGCTGGTGCACGGGTGGTCAGCGAGCCGACGAGCTACGAGTACGGAGAGCGGTCATGCGAGCTGGAGGACCTCGCCGGTCACCGGTGGGAGCTGACTCAAACCGAACGTGACGTACAGCCTGAAGAGTGGGGAGGCGTCACTGTCTCGCCGTGGTGAGCACCCTGCCGGTCAACGCCGGACACGTTGCCGGTCGTTCACACCAGCGGAGGCCGGGTGAGGCCAGGTGGCGCTATCTGGCACCCGCCGCGACCGGCCCCGCAATCAGTCGCGTCACCGACTGCTCTGATGACATCGATCCCCCGGAAATGGCCCGATAGACTCTGGAGACGGCTGTCGTGGGCTTTGCGGAGCGAGGGGCCGTGGGTTCCAATCCCGCTGCCCGATCACTGTTGCCTGTCCTGGGTAGCCAGTCCGCGTCAGTCTTGCGTCGTTAAGGAGCGATCAGCACTGTGAAGAGCACGGTCGAGACCCTCGGCCCAACGCGTGTGCGCCTAGCGGTTGAGATCCCGTTCGAGGAGCTCAAACCGAGCTTCGACGCCGCCTACAAGAAGATCGGCGCCCAGGTCCGGATACCGGGGTTCCGCCCCGGGAAAGCCCCGGCCCGGATTATCGATCAGCGGATCGGCCGAGCCGCCGTCATCGAGGAGGCGGTGAACACCGCCCTGCCCAAGGCATACGGTGACGCGGTCCGGGAGAGTGGCGTGCGCGCTCTGGGACAGCCGGACATTGAGGTCACCAGCCTGGACGACGGAAAGCAACTGGCGTTCACTGCTGAGGTCGACGTCCGGCCGGAGATCACCCTGCCGGATCTCACCGGAGTCGCAGTCACGGTCGACGACGTGTCCGTGAGCGATGAGGAAGTGGACGCTGAGCTGGACTCGCTGCGCGAGCGATTTGCCACGCTCACCGGCGTGGAGCGACCGGTCCAGAGTGGCGACTACGTCTCCATCGACATCGTCGCGCAGATCGATGGAGCCGAGGTCGAGGGTGGCTCGGCGTCGAACCTGTCCTACGAGGTGGGCAGAGACGATCTCGTGGACGGTCTCGACGACGCGATCACCGGCAAAAACGCCGGGGAGTCAATGACGTTCGACACGACTCTGCAGTCCGGCGACCATGTGGACGATCAGGCGGAGGTGACAGTCACCGTCAAGTCCGTCAAGGAGAAGGAGCTGCCGACGGTCGACGACGAATTCGCGTCGTTGGCGAGTGAGTTCGATACCGTCGCCGAATTGCGGGCCGACCTACGCACCCGGTTGGAGCGCGCGAAGGCGTTCGTTCAGGGCAGCCAAGCCCGGGATCGACTTCTCGAACAGCTGCTCGACACCGTCGACTTCCCTCTTCCGGATTCGGCAATCCAGGCCGAAGTCGACTACCGAGAACACGAGATCGTGCACGCCCTCGAGCACGACGACGCTTCCTTCGACGAGTTCCTCAAGCGGCAAGGGCAGACGCGCGAGGAGTTCACGGACCAGCTGCGGGAATCCGCCCGGAAGTCAGTGAAGGCGCAGTTCCTGCTCGACGCGATCGCCGACGCCGACCAGGTCGAGGTGGGTGAGGCGGAGCTGACCGAATATCTCGTTCGACAGGCGGGCCGGTACAACATGGCCCCGCAGGAGTTTGCCAACCAGCTCGTCGAGGCCGGCAACCTGCCCGCGTTGATGGCGGACGTCAGGCGGAACAAGGCGCTTGCGGAGGTACTGCAGCAAGCGAAGATCACGGATGAGTCTGGCCGCGCCGTGGACCTCTCGGCGCTCACTCCGAGCCAACTGGCCGAGCCGGAAGACGGGACCGAGCCCCCGGACGAGTGAGGTTCTGGCGTAACGCCGTCAGCGAAACCGGGCCGTCCCAGGGAGTGGCGCCGCCCGTTCGCCCGTTAGGGTCGATAGCAAGCCCGTTGTAAAGGAGCGTCAGCTGTGACCCCAGAATCCCCGGTCGGCCAGCGCCGGCGTTACCTGTACGAGCCGGTCCGCGCGGTCGACATGCGGAGCGTCGGCGGCGGGATGAACCTCAACGACTCGGTGTACGACCGGTTGCTGCGAGAGCGAATCATCTTTCTCGGCCAAGCTGTCGACGACGCGATCGCCAACCAGATCTGCGCGCAGCTGCTGCTGCTCTCGGCGGAGGACGCGAAGCGCGACATCAACCTGTACATCAACTCGCCCGGTGGATCGGTGACCGCAGGCATGGCGATCTTCGACACGATGGAGCTCATCGAGTGTGACGTTGCCACGTGGGCGATGGGCTTGTCTGCGTCGATGGGTCAGTTCCTCCTGTCGGCCGGGACCAAGGGGAAGCGGTACGCGCTTCCGCACGCACGGATCCTCATGCATCAGGGATCGGCCGGCCTCTATGGCACCGCGTCGGATATCAAGATCCAGGCCGAGCAGTGGAACCTGACGAAAAGAGAGATGGCGGAGATTACCGCCGTGCACACCGGCCAGTCCGTCGAGCAGGTCGAGAAGGACAGCGATCGCGACCGGTGGTTCACCGCCGAGGAAGCGCTGGAGTATGGATTCGTCGACCACATCGTCCGCCGGGCCAGCGAGGTGCCTGGCGGCGTGGCGCCGTCCGAGTGACGACCTGGACCGAGAGAGAGCCTGAGATGACGGATTTCCACCTACCGGCGGGAATACACCTGCCGCACGAGTCGCGGTATGTCCTGCCCTCGTTTGTCGAGCGGACGAACTACGGCATCAAAGAATCCAACCCGTACAACAAGCTGTTCGAGGAGCGCATCATCTTCCTCGGTGCGCCCATCGACGACGTCGTCGCCAATGACGTGATGGCGCAGCTGATCGTGCTGGAGTCCACCGACCCGGACCGAGACATCCAGATCTACATCAACTCGCCGGGCGGGTCGTTCACGGCGCTGACGGCGATCTACGACACGATGCAGTACATCCGGCCCGAGATCCAGACCTACTGCATGGGCCAGGCCGCGTCGGCTGCGGCGGTGCTGCTCTGCGCGGGCACCAAGGGCAAGCGCTACGCCTTGCCGCAATCGCGCATTCTGATCCACCAGCCGTCGGGTGGCACCGAGGGCCCGATGCAGATCTCGGACCTCGACATCCAGGCCCGCGAGATCCAGCGAATGCGACTCCTGATGGAGGAGATCCTGGCCCGGCACACCGGCCAGGCGATCGAGCAGATCCGGTTGGACGTAGAACGCGACAAGATCTTCACCGCCGAGCAGGCCAAGGAATACGGCATCGTCGACGACGTAATTTCCACCCGCAAGCTAGTCAATTAGGGCATAATCCCTCTGACGGCCGGCGCTGGCTCGCCGCCACGCCGGACGCGCCGATTGCAGAGGACTTCCCTCGGTAATTCCGGGTACCGTTCGGGATCTGGGCGTCCGGCCCAGCCAGGTGGCGTTTGATCGGAGCGAACAGAGGGGAACGAAGCGCTCGTGGCACGAGTCGGCGAGACCGGTGACCTGCTCAAGTGCTCCTTCTGCGGGAAGAGCCAGAAGCAGGTCAAGAAGCTCATCGCGGGCCCTGGCGTCTACATCTGCGACGAGTGCATCGACCTGTGTAACGAGATCATCGAGGAAGAGCTCGCCGAGACCAGTGAGTTCAGCTTCGACGAGCTGCCGAAGCCGAGCGAAATCTATGACTTCCTCAACGGCTACGTTGTCGGTCAGGACCAGGCCAAGAAGACCCTGGCGGTAGCCGTCTACAACCACTACAAGCGGGTCCAGGCCGGTGGCGAGACCAAACCGCGCAACGCCGATGCCACCGTCGAGCTCGCGAAGTCGAACATCCTGCTGCTCGGTCCTACCGGCTCCGGGAAGACGCTGCTCGCGCAAACCCTGGCCCGGATGCTCAACGTGCCGTTCGCCATTGCCGACGCAACCGCTCTCACCGAGGCGGGTTATGTCGGCGAGGATGTCGAGAACATCCTCCTCAAGCTGATCCAGGCCGCTGACTACGACGTCAAGCGGGCCGAGACCGGCATCATCTACATCGACGAGGTCGACAAGATTGCCCGCAAGGCGGAGAACCCGTCCATCACCCGGGACGTCTCCGGTGAGGGCGTGCAGCAAGCGCTGCTGAAGATTCTGGAAGGCACCACGGCCTCGGTGCCGCCGCAGGGCGGTCGCAAGCACCCCCACCAAGAGTTCATCCAGATCGACACGACCAACGTGCTGTTCATCGTCGGCGGCGCGTTCGCCGGGCTCGACACCATCATCGAATCGCGGGTGGGCAAGAAGGGCCTCGGGTTCGGGGCGGAGCTGAAAACGAAGTTCGAGCGAGATACTCGAGATGTGTTCATCGAGGTCATGCCAGAGGATCTGATGAAGTTCGGGCTTATCCCCGAGTTCATCGGCCGGCTTCCGGTCATCACCTCGGTGCGGCCGCTCGACCGGGACGCCCTCGTGCAGATCCTCACCGAGCCACGCAACGCCCTGGTCAAGCAGTACGCGAAGCTGTTCGAGCTCGACAACGTCGAACTCGAGTTCGACGACTCCGCGCTGCAGGCTATTGCCGACCAGGCGGTGATGCGCGGGACGGGTGCCCGCGGGCTGCGCGCCATCATGGAGGAAGTCCTGCTCTCGGTGATGTACGAGGTGCCCTCTCGTGAGGATGTCGCCCGGGTCGTCATCACCCGCGAGACCGTCCTGGACCACGTCTATCCGACCCTGGTTCCGCGCGAGGTGCCCAAGCGCGAGCGGCGCGAGAAGTCGGCCTGACCTCAGGTAGTTGGCGCGCCGACGGCCACCGAGACATAGTCGCCGACCGGACGGTAGCCCAACCGCTGGTAAATCGCGTTAGACGTGGGGTTGGCGAGATCGGTGAACAGCACAGGGACCGCGCCGTCGACGAGGACATCCTGGGTCGCCACTGCGGTCACGGCTGATCCGTAGCCTTGCCCGCGATGTTGAGGAGGCGTGTACACCGGACCGACACGCGCGGACCCCTCAGCTGGCGCCCGGCGTACGGCTAGGGACACCGGTTCGCCGTCGACCCAGATCCACGCCCCGCCGGCCGCGAGCATCCGGTCGACCGACCGCTCCAGGTCCATGCCTCGCGCCTCGGCCTCTTCCGCAAAGGCCCGATACCAATCCAGCAGCAACGACCGGTCCGCCTCGCCCGCGCGGCGGGCGGAGCCCGGGACGCCAGTTAGTGGGATCAAGGCGTCCAGCCGGAACAACCGCTGATCCATCCGGTGCAGGATCGGCAGAGCCTGCTCAGCGATCTGCGCGGACCAGGGCATTGGACCGTTGATTGCCGCCAGGTCAGGCAGGCCACGCAGCGCGGTCACGAGTTCCGCTCGCGCGTCCGGATCCGTCCAGCGTCCGACCACGACCACCGGCGTCAAAGGACTCGATCGGGCCGCGATGTCGGCACTTCCTGGAACCGCCAGACACCAGCCTTCCGCCGTGGGCTCCTCGAGTACCTGGGCGACGGATCCGAGCACGGTATGCCGGACGGGATCCGCCGCGATCAGTGGGCGGATGAACGCGATGATCTCATTCGCGTCGGTTGAGAGTCTGGTGTGCACGCTTTGATAATCGGCGCCGACGTCGGGCTGCGCCACGGGAATTCCGGCTCACGGGCCTCCGTACGATGCTGATGTGACTGTGCACGACACCTCGGCAAAGACGACCCTGCCCGTCCAGTTCGAGCCTTCGGCAGTAGAAGGCTTGCTATACGAGGGGTGGGTCGAGCGAGGCTACTTCACCGCGGATGTGACGAGCGATCGCCCGACCTTCTCCATGGTGATTCCACCGCCTAACGTCACGGGAAGCCTGCATGTCGGCCATGCGCTCGGGCACACGCTGATGGACGCAATTGTGCGGCGCAAGCGCATGCAGGGCTACGAGACGTTATGGCTCCCGGGCATGGATCACGCCAGTATCTCGGTGCAAAACCTTGTCGAACGGCACCTCGCAGAAACCGAAGGCAAAGGCCGCTTCGACTACAGCCGCGAGGAGTTCATTGCCAAGACGTGGGAGTGGAAGCAGGAGTACGGCGGCAAGATCCTCGGCCAGATGCGCCGGCTCGGCGACAGCGTCGACTGGACTCGCGAACGCTTCACTCTCGACGAACGCCTCTCCCGCGCCGTCCAGACGATCTTCAAGCGGCTCTACGACGACGATTTGATCTACCGCGCGGAACGCATCATCAACTGGTGCCCACGTGACTTGACGGCACTGTCGGACATCGAGGTTGATCATTCTGACGACGACGGGGAACTCATCTCGATCCGATATGGCGAGGGCAGCGACTCCGTCGTCGTGGCGACGACGCGGGTGGAAACCATGCTGGGCGACACTGCCGTGGCGGTTCATCCGGACGACGCGCGGTATGCCCACCTGGTAGGTCGAACAGTGACGTTGCCGCTGACCAACCGGGTAATTCCCATCATCGCGGACGATCAAGTCGACCCGTCCTTCGGCACCGGGGCAGTCAAGGTGACCCCGGCCCATGACCCGAACGATTTCGAAATCGGGCAACGTCACGGGTTGCCCAATCTGGTGATCATGGACGAGCGGGCGATCCTCACCGCACCCGGGCCGTTCCGTGGGTTGGATCGATTCGAGGCGCGCGCGGCGATGGTGGCCGCACTGCGTGAGGACGGTCAGATCGTTGCCGAGCGACGTCCGTATGTGCACGCTGTCGGACACTGCGATCGATGCAACACGGTGATCGAGCCGCGACTATCACTGCAGTGGTTTGTGCGAGTGGCGCCACTGGCCCGCGCGGCGGGCGAGGCCGTGCGGGCCGGTCGAACTCGCATTCTTCCGGCATCGCTCGCGCCGCGGTACTTCGACTGGGTCGATTCGATGCACGACTGGTGCATCAGCCGCCAGCTCTGGTGGGGGCATCGCATCCCGGTCTGGTACTCGCCCGACGGCGACGACGCCAGCTTCGGCCCGGATGAGACACCACCGGCCGGCTGGACTCAGGATTCGGACGTTCTCGACACGTGGTTTTCCTCGGCGCTATGGCCTTTTTCGACCCTGGGCTGGCCAGAGGACACGCCTGACCTTCGGCGGTTCTATCCCACCGACGTGTTGTTGACCGGCTACGACATCATCTTCTTTTGGGTCGTCCGGATGATGATGTTCGGGCTCTACGCGATGGACGACGTCCCGTTCCGCACTGTTGCCCTCACCGGCCTCATCCGCGACAAGCTCGGCCGGAAGATGTCGAAATCCAAAGGAAATGTCGTCGACCCGCTCGAATGGATCGACACCTACGGCGCGGACGCGGTTCGGTTCACCTTTGCCCGTGGCGCGAATCCTGGCGTCGACGTTCCGATCGACGAGGAGTGGGTGGCCGGGTCACGCAACTTCGGCACCAAGTTGTGGAACGCTGCCCGCTTCGCGCTGCTCAACGGGGCCACTGTCGAGGGCGAACTGCCCCGAGATCTGACCGGCGCCGACGCCTGGGTCGTGTCACGGTTGCAGGCCGTGATCCGCGAGACAGACGATCTCTATGAGCGGTTCGAATTCGCAAAGGTGGCAACCGCCCTCTACCACTTCGCGTGGGATGAGGTGTGCGACTGGTACGTGGAGCTCGCCAAGGTCACCCTGCCCGGCCCGCGTGGCGATGTCACGCGGCGAGTGCTTGGCGAAGTGCTCGACGTACTGCTCCGCCTCCTGCACCCGCTGATGCCGTTCGTGACCGAAGTGCTGTGGACGACCCTGACCGGTCGCGAGTCGATCGTGATCGCGCCCTGGCCCATCGTCGAGCCCAGCCGGACGGACCGGACCGCTGAGGCGCAGATTTCCCGCGTCCAAGCGGTGGTATCCGAGGGCCGTCGCTTCCGCGCAGATCAAGGACTCAAACCGTCCGCGCGCATTCCGGCGCGCATCACCGGGCTGGTCGACGGTGTGGCTGAGGCTCGCTGGCTGCTCCGCTTGGATGAGCCAGGCGCCTCGTTCCAGACAACCGCATCCGTGACAGTGCCGGGCGGCGTGCTTGTCGAGGTGGATCTGTCCGGGGCGGTGGACGTCGCGGCCGAGCGGGCCCGCTACGGCAAGGACCTCGCGGCGGCATTCCAGGAACGGGACAAGACAGCGGCCAAGCTGGCGAACCCGTCGTTTGCTGAGAGGGCTCCGGGCCCAGTGGTCGCCAAGACGCGGGACCGGCTGGTGGCGGCCGAGGCGGACATCGCGCGGATCGAGGCGGTGCTGGCCGCGCTTCCCACCGCGTGAGCACCGAGCCGGAGCATGGCGCGCGACCGAGGCCAAACCCGGTCGCGGACCGACGGGGCCCCCCTCCGCTCGCGACGCTCGTAGACTCGCCTGGCGTGGCTCCTTCAGCGCCGGCCGACGCCGACCAGTACGTAATGCGCCTCCGGGAGGTCGAGGCGCAAATCGCCAGCCGGTGGGGCGAGGGACGTATCCACCCGACGAAGGAACGCATTGCCGCGCTCGTCGACCTGCTTGGCGAACCCCAGCGCAGCTACCGCTCGATCCACCTCACCGGGACCAACGGCAAGACGACCACGGCGCGGATGATCGAAGAGATTCTTTCCGCGTTCGGATTGCGCACCGGGCGTTATACCAGCCCGCACCTCTCCTCGATCACCGAACGGATCGTACTGTCGGGTGAGCCCATCTCGGCCCGTCGATTCGTCGAGACCTATGAGGAAATCCTGCCGTACGTACAACTGGTCGATGGTCAGTTCGAGACCAAGCTGTCCTTCTTCGAGGTGATGACCGCACTCGCGTTCGCCGCGTTCGCCGACGCGCCGGTCGACGTAGCGGTCGTCGAGGTCGGTCTCGGTGGGGAATGGGATGCCACCAATGTGCTGGACGCACAGATCGCCGTGGTCACTCCCGTCGATTTGGACCACACGGCCTTGCTAGGCGGAACGATAACGTCGATCGCTCGCGAAAAGGCCGGAATCATCAAGCCCGACGCCGTCGCGATCTTGGCCTCGCAGCAGCAAGACGCGGCCACCGAACTGCTCAATCGAGCAGCGAAGGTAGGCGCCGCGGTGGCTCGCGAGGGGTCGGAGTTCGGCGTGCTGGATCGCTCCGTGGCGGTGGGCGGCCAGGTCCTCACGCTGCAGGGCCTCGGCGGCGTGTACGACGAGATATTCCTCCCGCTGCACGGGGCCCATCAAGCGGAGAACGCAGTCATGGCGCTGGCAGCGGCCGAGGCCTTCTTCGGCGCGGGAGCGGCCTCTGGGCCGATCGATGTCGAAACGGTGCGCGCCGCCTTTGCATCCGTCCGATCGCCAGGCCGGCTGGAGGCGGTTCGGTCCGCACCGACGATCCTGCTCGACGCGGCCCATAACCCCCACGGGATGGCCGCCTCGATCGCCGCACTCGTAGAGGCGTTCGATTTCCGGCGATTGATCGGTGTGGTCGGCGTGCTGGCCGACAAGGACATCCCCGGGCTGCTTCGTCCACTCGAAGTCGTTCTCGACGAGATCGTCACGACGCAAAACTCCTCCCCGCGTGCGCTGCCCGCAGATGCCTTGGGCGCGGTGGCGGTCGAGATCTTCGGGGCCGAACGCGTCACCGTCGAACCACGGCTCGACGACGCGATCGAGACGGCGGTCCGGCTGGCCGAGGAGAGCGACGAGGACATTCTCGCCGGCGCCGGCGTGCTGATCACCGGATCGGTAATTACCGCCGGCGAGGCGCGCACCCTGCTTGTCCGGCCGGGATCGTGACCGAGGACCGCAACGACGCCGTCGACGGCCGGCGGCCGCCGGACGAGGTCACCGAGCCGAGCGAACGCAGCGAAACCAGCGGCGAGCCGCCGCCGGAGCCGATCGAACTTACCCCGCAAGAGCGCGCGGAGCGGGCCGCGCGTGCGGACAAATCGATCTCGCGAGCATTGGCCGCCGTCCTGTGGTTCGAGGCCCTGTGCGTGCTGCTCGTGCCGCGAGCAATCGCGCAGACGTCGGTGGGCTTGACCGGCGTAAAGACCGGTCTGTTGATCGGGTTCGCCGTCGTGCTGGTGGCAGCTGGACTCCTCGTCCGTCGGCGGTTCGGGATCGCGGTCGGGTCGGCATTGCAGCTGCCCCTGTTTGCCATAGGACTGTGGGTTTTCGGGTTCGTGATCGTGGCGGCGATCTTTCTCGGGGCCTGGCTCTACTTGCTCAATCTGCGCCACGAACTCGTGGGTACACCTGGCGGAATTCGCATGTTGATCTCCTAATCCCGTCGGTAGGCATCGAGTCCCGAGCTGTCGTGGGTCCTAGACTCACCAGCCGTGACCGCAGCGGTGGAACGCACGCTTGTGCTCGTCAAGCCGGACGGGGTAGCTCGCGGCCTATCCGGTGAGATCGTCCGGCGAATCGAGTCGAAGGGTTACCGGATCAGCGCGCTGCGCATGCGAATGGCGGACCCGGAGTTGCTCGCTCGGCATTACGCCGAGCACGTCGGCAAGCCGTTCTACGAGCCTTTGGTGGAGTTCATGCTGTCCGGGCCGATCGTCTCGCTCGTCGCCGAAGGGCATCGGGTGATCGAGGGCTTCCGGCTGCTCGCGGGTGCCACCGATCCGACCTTGGCCGCGCCCGGCACCATCCGCGGTGACCTCGGCCGGGACTGGGGGCTGCGGGTCCAGCAGAACTTAGTGCATGGCTCGGATTCGGCCGAGTCGGCCGCTCGAGAAGTCGGGCTGTGGTTCCCCGAGTCATAGGCGCGTGTGTTAGCGCGCGCTCGGACCGTCCTGGCGAGCGCCCAGCCGGCCGATCAGTGCGCCGTAGCATGGTGCAGCGTGACCGTCGAGTCCCTGTTCCCCCGCTTGGAGCCGCTGCTGGCTCGGGTCAGTAAGCCGATCCAGTACGTCGGCGGGGAGTTGAACGCCCTGATCAAGGCGTGGGACGACGTTGAGGTGCACTGGGCGCTCATGTACCCGGATGCGTACGAGGTCGGGCTGCCGAATCAGGGCGTGCAGATCCTCTACGAAGTGATCAACGAGCGCCCCGACGCCCTGGCCGAGCGCACGTACGCTGTGTGGCCCGACCTCGAGGCGCTGCTGCGAGAGCACGGGATAGGCCAGTTCACAGTCGATGCGCACCGGCCGGTGGCCGCATTCGACCTGCTGGGCGTCAGTTTCGCCACTGAGCTCGGCTACACCAACCTGCTGACGGCGCTCGATCTGGCGGGCATACCCCTGCACGCGGCCGACCGCGACGACTCACATCCGTTGGTCATCGCTGGTGGGCACGCTGCGTTCAATCCAGAGCCGATCGCGGACTTCATCGATGCTGCCCTACTCGGCGACGGTGAGCAGGCCGTCGGCGTAATGACGGATATCGTCCGTGACGCCAAGCGCGACGGAGTCGGCCGGGACGACACGCTGGCCCGGCTGGCGGCAGCTGGTGGCGTCTATGTGCCGCGCTTCTACGACGTGAGCTACCACGCGGACAGTCGGTTGGCCGAGGTTGTGCCTAATAGGCAAGGGATTCCCGCGAGGGTGGCCAAGCACACGGTCATGGACCTCGACTCCTGGCCCTACCCGAAGGCCCCGCTCGTTCCGACGGCCGAGACGGTGCACGAGCGGATGAGCGTCGAGATCTTTCGCGGATGCACGCGGGGCTGCCGCTTCTGCCAAGCCGGCATGATCACCCGCCCGGTGCGGGAACGGAGCATCACCGGCATCGGCGAGATGGTCGCGAACGGTCTCGCGGCAACCGGGTTCGAGGAGGTGGGATTGCTCTCGCTTTCCAGCGCAGACCATTCCGAGATCAGCGAGATCGCCAAGGGATTGGCCGACCGCTACGAGGGCGAGCAGGTGTCCCTGTCCCTTCCGTCGACGCGGGTGGACGCCTTCAACATCGATCTCGCCAACGAGTTCTCCCGCAATGGTCGCCGTTCGGGTCTGACCTTCGCGCCCGAGGGCGGCAGCGAACGGCTCCGTCGGGTGATCAACAAGATGGTCAGCAAGGACGACCTGATCCGGACCGTCACAGCGGCTTACGGGCAGGGCTGGCGTCAGGTCAAGCTGTATTTCATGTGCGGCCTCCCGACCGAGACCGACGAGGACGTGCTCGAGATCGCCCAGATGGCGCACGACGTTATCCGCGCAGGGCGCGAGGTCACGGGTCGGAAGGACGTCCGGTGCACCGTGTCCATCGGCGGATTCGTCCCGAAGCCGCACACGCCGTTCCAGTGGGCGAGCCAGGCGCCGGCCGAGGTCGTCGACGGCCGACTACGCAAGCTGCGGGCGGCCATCAACGCCGACCGCTCGCTCGGGCGCAACGTCGGAATGCGGTATCACGACGGCGAGCCGTCGATCATCGAAGGGCTGCTTTCCCGCGGCGATCGCCGCGTGGGTGCCGTTATCGAGCGGGTGTGGCGCGAGGGTGGTCGCTTCGACGGGTGGAGCGAGCACTTCTCCTATGCCCGGTGGACAGCAGCGGCTGCGCAGGTGCTGCCTCCTCTCGGCGTCGATCTGGCGTGGTATACGACCCGCGAGCGGGACGCCGATGAGACGCTGCCGTGGGATCACCTCGACGCCGGCTTGGACAAGCAATGGCTCTGGGACGACTGGCAGGATGCGCTGGCCGAATTCGAGCAGGACGATTGCCGCTGGACACCCTGCTTCGACTGCGGTGTCTGCACGACGCTGGGCACCGACCTCCAAGTCGGGCCAACCGGGCGAACTTTGTTGCCACTTGCCCCGTCTGCTCCCTGACCGGCGGTGCGCGCCCGCCAGCCTGCCGGATCGCCGCCACCGCCGGTGGTGGCGCGAATCCGGCTGCGCTACACCAAGCGCGGCCGGCTGCGGTTTGCTTCGCACCGGGACCTCGCGCGCGCCTTTGAGCGAGCCCTGCGACGAGCCGGCGTGCCGATGGCCTACTCGGCCGGATTCACGCCACATCCCAAGATCTCCTACGCCGGGGCCGCACCGACGGGCGTCGCGAGCGAGGCGGAGTACCTGGAGATCGGTCTGCAGGCACCCGCAGCTGATCTGAACGAGCTGCGGGAGCGTCTTGGCGCCGCGTTGCCGGAGGGCGTGGACGTCCTGGAGGCGGTGGAGGCGAGTGCCGGAGGTCTGGCTGACCGGCTCGAGGCATCGCTCTGGCGGGTGGAATTCGCCAAGGTCACTGTCAGCGATCTGCAGCCGCTAGTCGACGGGCTGCTCGCTCGCGCACAGCTGTCGGTTGACCGATTGACCAGGGACGGGCGACGCACCGTCGACGTTCGGGGCGCGATCCTTAGTGCGACCGTCGACGTGCCCCCGAAAGCCGGGCATGCGATAATGGAGGCGGTGGTTCGGCAGGTCACGCCTGCCGTTCGACCGGACGACATCGTCGCAGCGTTGCGTCTTGTCGCCGGCCTCGCCCCCGACGCTCCGCAGTGGACCTACCAAGCGATGCGTGTGGCGCAGGGGCCGCTCGACGAGACCGGCGCCGTCGGCGATCCGCTCGCTGCCGATCGTTCGCGGCGAGCGACGTCGTAGCACCATCGCTCGACCGCGCCAGGTCAAGCGACCAAGACTTCGCGCGTGCACCGAGGGTGCGCCCGCCTACACCGCCTCCGTGCGGCCGCAGTGACGCCCATGCGTCGCGCGCCCGGAGGCCGAACGGAGAGACCGAGCCGATGCTCGAACCTGACAACCCTGAACGGACCGGGCCTGCGTCGCGCACCGCCCGCACCCACGGTCAAAGCCCCCCGCGCGCGCGGCCGGGCCAAGAAAGTAGCCGGCCCCGCCGAGGCGCCCGAATCAGCCCCGAACGACAAGTCGCCTGAGTCAGCCACCCAGGCGCCGGAATCCGCCGGGAGTGACGGAGCTCCGGCCCGGACACCACGTCGGCGCACCGCGCGCAAAGCCGTAGCCGCCGCCGCCGCGGAAACCGAAACAACTCAGAGCGCAGAGGTCCCGCCGGCCCGGCCGGCCCGGCGACGTTCGGCGAAGAAGGTCGCCGCCGAAGCCATCACGCCGCCGGAGACCCTTCCCGCGGCCCCGCCCAGTCCGACCACTGACGTCGCCGCGGACGCGGTCGACGCCATCCCCGCGACGATGGTCGCGCCCAGCGTCGTGTTCGTCGCACCGGCTGACGCACCTGAGCCCGCCCCTCGGCGTCGACGGCGAGCGACCAAGGCCACAGCCCAAGCCGGTGCCGTGAATGACGCCGCAGCTGTCGCTCCGGACGAGCAACCCGCCGTCACCCTCGAGGCGGCGGAGGCCGTGATCGACGAGCCAGAAGAGGTTCGCGAGATTGCCGCCGAGGAGGCGACCGGCGCCCGGCGGCGGCGGCGCCGAGGCCGACGGGGTCGTGGGCGTCGAGACGCTGACGAGAGCACGGAGGGCGCCGAGGCGGCGGACGGTACACCGGCGAGCGAGACCCCGGCCGGTGATGACAGCACGCCCGACGACGCCGAGTCGCCGGATACTGCCCAAGCCGGAACGTCCACGTCATCCCCGCGCCGGCGGCGCCGTCGCCGCCGCTCGGCTGACAGCGCCGACGAAGCCGCAGGTCGATCGGAGGACGATCCGCCCGACACGGTCGTCCACGTGCGAGAGAACCGGGCTCGCGACGCCGAGGAGGAGAGCGGCGACGGGGTGCGAGGCGTCCGGGGATCGACTCGCTTGGAGGCCAAGCGCCAGCGTCGGCGGGACGGGCGGGATTCGGGGCGCCGCCGCGCTCCCATCCTCACCGAGGCCGAGTTCCTGGCCCGCCGCGAAGCGGTCGATCGGACCATGGCTGTCCGTGAGCTCGGCGATCGCACCCAGATTGCGGTCCTCGAGGACAGCGTCCTGGTGGAGCACTACGTCACGCGCGCGACCGCTACGTCCTACGTGGGCAACGTCTACTTGGGCCGGGTGCAGAACGTCCTTCCCAGCATGGAAGCGGCCTTCGTTGATATCGGCAAAGGGCGCAACGGCGTGCTGTACGCGGGCGAGGTCAACTGGGATGCTGCCGGCCTCGAAGGCAAATCCCGCGCGATCGAGAACGCCCTAAAGTCGGGCGACACCATCCTGGCGCAGGTGACCAAGGACCCGGTGGGCCACAAAGGCGCCCGGCTGACGAGCCAGATCTCCTTGCCGGGCCGGTTCCTCGTCTATGTTCCCCGCGGTGGCATGACCGGGATCAGCCGCAAGCTGCCCGACACCGAGCGGCACCGGTTGAAGTCCATCCTGAAGAAGATCGTGCCCGAAGACGCCGGGGTGATCATCCGCACCGCGGCGGAGGGCGCCACCGAAGACGAGCTGACGCACGATGTCGAGCGGCTGACCGCTCAGTGGACCGCCATCCAGGAGAAAGCCCGGCAGCCCAAGGCCGCGCCCATGCTCGTGCACGGCGAGCCGGACCTGGCTATCCGCGTCGTGCGCGACGTCTTCAACGAAGACTTCGACCGGCTCGTCATCCAAGGCGACCAGGCCTGGTCGACGGTATCGAGCTACGTGGCGGAAGTCGCACCTGATTTGCGCGATCGGGTCAACCAGCACATTGGCGACGGCGATCTCTTCCACGAGTTGCGCGTCGATGAGCAGCTGAGCAAAGCCTTGAGCCGAAAGGTCTTCCTTCCGTCCGGGGGTTCTCTCGTTATCGACCGCACCGAGGCGATGAGCGTCATCGATGTGAATACCGGAAAGTTCATCGGCGCCGGCGGAAACCTCGAGCAAACGGTTACGCGCAACAACCTCGAAGCCGCGGAGGAGATCGTCCGCCAGCTGCGATTGCGCGATATTGGCGGCATCATCGTCATCGACTTCATCGACATGGTGCTCGAGAGCAACCGCGACCTGGTGATGCGGCGTCTCATCGAGTGCCTCGGACGGGACCGGACCAAGCATCAGGTCGCCGAGGTCACGTCGCTGGGTCTGGTGCAGATGACCCGCAAGCGCGTCGGAGAGGGCCTGCTGGAGGCGTTCAGCGAGATCTGCCCGACGTGCGGCGGGCGGGGATTGCTCATCCACGACGAGCCAGTGGACGACCGTCGAGCAGAGGAATCCTCGGCTGACGAAGGGGCCGCGTCGCCGAAGGGCGGGAGGCGCAGGCGGGCCGGGAAATCCAGCGACGCCGCGGAACCCGCTATGAGTTCCGAGCAGCGCCAAGCCGCGGCGTCGGCGATGGCGGCCATCGCGGCGAGGGGCGATGCGTCAGATATCGACCTGGGCGATCTCGAGCCGACTGAAGCCGCCGTACTCGTTGCCGAGGATGGGCCTGCCGAACCAGGTCCGGAAGCTGCGACCGCGGACGGGGTGGCGACCGCGATCGACGTGACCGCGCCCGACAGCTCCCGAGCAGCGACGAACGAGCTGCCCGCCGAAGCCGAATCCCCCGATTTCGTGACGGAGTCGCCGGGGGAGGCGGCGGCTGAAGAACCGAGCCGCGCGCCGAGGCGGCGGGGTCGCCGTTCCGCGACTCGGCCTGCCGGCCCGCCGGTTCCGGTCGGATAATGCTTACATGATTACGAGGCCGCAATGACGGAGGCGGACGACGCCAGAACGTCCGGTTCGTCGCGAGTGGAGGCGTTCAGCGACGGCGTTTTCGCCATTGCCATCACACTGCTCATCCTTGACATCAAGGTGCCGACGGTGGCGCCGGATCAGCACTTATGGTCAGCGCTGGGTCAGCAGTGGCCCTCGTACGCCGCGTATGTCGTGAGTTTTCTCGTCATCGGCATCATCTGGCTCAACCACCACACGCTGTTCGGCTACATCGCCCGGGTCGACCGCGGCCTGATCGTAATCAATTTGCTTCTGCTGCTCGTTGTCGCTGCGATCCCGTGGCCGACGGCGTTGATGGCGGAATACCTGAGGGATGACACCGCATCCCACGATGCCGCGGTCGTCTACAGCAGCGTCATGGTGCTGGTCGCGATCGCATACGTCGTCCTCTGGTGGTGGGCGACGCGCACCGACCGTTTGCTGGTTCCGGGCCTGGACTACGCGCGGGCGCGGGCGACCCGCGGCCGGTTCGCACTCGGCCTGGTCGTCTATCCGGTCACGGTCGTGCTGGCCCTCATCTCGGCGCCACTAACGCTCGCGGTCCACGGCGTGCTCGCGGTCTACTACGCGTTCAATCAGGTCGCCATCCCTCGGGCGCGGTCGACGTGAGCCATTCCAGCGGCGCTTTGCTCACCGTATGGAGCGTGCCGTATCCTTGGTTGCGGCCCATCGAGCGGTGGGCCGTTGTTGCGTGCGCGCCGACCGCTGCCGCTCTCGCCTGACTCGAGGAGTGCGACCCCCGATGTACGCCATCGTCAAGACTGGCGGCAAGCAGTACCGAGTAGCCGTTGGTGACGTCGTGTCGGTGGAGAAGCTGCCCGCGGCTCCAGGCGAGGAGGTCTCGCTGCCCGCGGTGCTTCTCGTCGATGGCGAGAAGGTAACGCACGACGCCGACCAGCTCGCGGCTGTTGCGGTGACCGCCGAGGTGCTCGCCGAGATCAAGGGCCCGAAGATCAGCATCCACAAGTTCAAGAAGAAGACCGGGTACCACAAGCGCATGGGTCACCGTCAGCGGCTGACCCAGCTGAAGGTCACCGGGATAAGCGCGGCCGAGACGTCGTCCGGCAAGAAGTAAGGATCCGTAAATGGCTCACAAGAAGGGCGCGTCGAGCTCCCGTAACGGCCGCGACTCGACCGCGCAACGGCTCGGCGTGAAGCGATTCGGCGGTCAGTCCGTCCATGCCGGCGAGATTCTCGTCCGCCAACGCGGCACCAAATTCCACCCCGGTGCGAATGTCGGCCGCGGTGGGGATGACACGCTGTTCGCGCTGATCGAAGGAAACGTGCAGTTCGGTGAGTCGCGCGGTCGCAAGACCGTCAGCATCGTCCCGTCCGGCGTCTGAGCGATCCGGCCACACATACGTCCTCGAGGGGCGGCCCGGGTCAGCGGCCCGGGCCGCTTCTTCGTCGTGTTTCCGATAGGAGGCAGCATATGGCGAGCTTCGTCGATCGCGTCGTGCTGCATCTCGGCGCCGGACATGGCGGGCATGGCGTGGCGTCGATCCACCGCGAGAAATTCAAACCGCTCGGCGGGCCGGACGGTGGCAACGGCGGTCGCGGTGGCGATGTGGTGCTCGTCGTGGACCCGAACATCCATACGCTGCTCGATTTTCATCATCATCCCCACCAGCGAGCCGGCAACGGCAAGCAAGGTGCCGGCAGCAACCGCAATGGTGCCGACGGCAGCGACCTCGAGCTACGAGTGCCAGACGGGACGGTGGTACAGGCGGCTGACGGCACGGTCCTGGCCGACCTGACCGGCACCGGTAGCCGCTTCGTGGCCGCTCGCGGGGGCCGCGGCGGTCTCGGGAACGCAGCGCTCGCGTCGCCCCGACGCAAGGCTCCTGGCTTCGCGCTCCTCGGCGAGCCGGGAGAAACCCACGACGTCATCCTGGAACTCAAGAGCGTCGCCGATGTCGGCCTCGTCGGGTTCCCGTCGGCCGGGAAGTCATCCCTGATCGCCGCCCTATCCGCCGCTCGGCCCAAAATCGCGGACTACCCATTCACCACACTGGTGCCAAACCTCGGTGTCGTGAGCGCCGGCGATGTCACGTACACGATCGCCGACGTCCCCGGCCTCATCCCGGGTGCGGCTCAAGGCAAGGGGCTCGGCCTGGAATTCCTGCGTCATGTCGAACGATGCGCCGTTTTGCTGCACGTCGTAGATTGTGCGACGGCGGTGCCGGGCCGTGATCCGGTGAGCGATGTGGAAGCCGTCGAGCGGGAACTCGCCCAGTACGTCGGCACCTTTGGCGACTTGCTCGCGCGACCTCGACTGGTGGCGCTGAACAAGATCGACGTCCCGGAGGCGGCGGAACTGGCCACGTTCGTCCGGCCGGAGTTCGAGGCTCGCGGGGTGCCGGTCTTCGAGATCTCGGCGGCGACCCACGCTGGGCTGTCTGACCTTGCCTACGCGCTGGCGGGTGAGGTCGAGGCCGACTGGGCCGGACGGCCACCGCCCGAACCGGCGCGAATCGTTCTACACCCGCAGCCTGTCGACGCTACGGGCTTCACCATCGACCCGGATCCGGCCGAGCCTGGTGGCTTTGTGGTTCACGGATCCAAACCCGAGCGCTGGGTGCAGCAAACCAACTTCGACAACGACGAAGCGGTCGGATACCTCGCCGATCGGCTAGCTCGCCTGGGCGTGGAAACAGAGCTCACCCGGCTGGGAGCTAAGGTCGGCGCCGCCGTGACGATAGGCGATGTCACATTCGATTTCCATCCCGGCACCGGCGACGAGGTCGACCTGATGCCGGGTCGACGCGGCACGGATCCTCGCCTCGAGACGTCCAGCCGACCTGGGGCTGCGACTCGACTGGCCGCGAAGCGGGCCCGTCGCGTTTCGGACGCATCGGCTCCGGAGGGCTCCGATGATCACGGGGTCGGCGCGGAGTCGGGGGTCGAGGGCGGGTCGTGAACCGCGAAGCCATCTCGACGGCGCACCGCGTCGTGGTCAAGGTCGGGTCCTCGTCGCTCACCTCGTCCGGCCGGCTCGATCCGGAGCGGCTCGATCGGCTCGTCGATGCGCTGGCCGCCCAGCGAATCGCCGGCAGGCAAGTCGTCCTGGTGTCCTCGGGTGCCATCGCGGCGGGCATCGAGCCGCTCGGGTTGCGGGCCCGACCTCGCGACCTTGCGACCCAGCAGGCCGCGGCGAGCGTGGGCCAGCTGCTGCTCGTCGAGCGCTACGCGGCGTCGTTCGCCCGCCACGGCCTGCGGGTCGGGCAGGTGCTGCTCACCGCCGACGACCTCGACCGGCGGGGTCATTACCGCAATGCCGATCGAACGTTGGAACGCCTACTGGCACTGGGAATTGCGCCGATCGTGAACGAGAATGACACGGTCGCCACGCACGAAATCCGCTTTGGGGACAACGATCGGCTGGCTGCACTCGTGGCTCATCTCGTCCACGCCGACGCGCTCGTGTTGCTATCCGACATCGACGGTCTCTATACGGGCAACCCACGCCGATCGGAAGCGCGGTTGGTGGCGGAGGTGCGGGGGCCGGAGGACCTAGCCGACGTCGACACCCGGGGGAGTGGAAGCGGCGTCGGCCTCGGTGGCATGGCGACCAAGATCGAGGCCGCGGTCATCGCGACCGGTGCGGGAATCCCGGTCCTGCTCGCGGCGGCGACGTCGGTCGGCGAAGCCCTCGAGGGCCGAACCGGCACGTACTTCCATCCGGTCGGCGACCGGACCGCATCACGGCTGTTTTGGCTCAGGCACGCGTCCACGCCCCGCGGACGGCTGACACTGGATCGCGGGGCCATAGTCGCCGTTGTGAACCGCCGGGCATCGCTGCTTCCGGCCGGCATCATCGGGGTGAGCGGGGACTTCGACTCGGGCGATCCGGTGGACTTGGCGACGGCGGACGGCACGGTCGTGGCGCGTGGCCTCGTTGGTTACGACGCGGCGGATCTGCCGTCGTTGCTTGGACGTAAGACCGGCGAGTTGCCGGCGGAGTTCCGGCGCGCCGTCGTGCACCGCGACGATCTCGCGCTGTGGTAGCTGGGCTGGGTAGCACCTCAGCCGCTCCACTGATCGAAGAGCAGTGTGGTCGTGTTGACCACGAGCATGGCCACCCCGACCGTGACGCAGGCAGCGACCAGCCAACGATGCGCGCTACGCCGGGTCCACTCGGCGGCGATGACGATGAGCGGGAAGCACACGAGCATGGAGCGGGGGATCGAGACGTAGTAGGAGCTGGTCAGCAGCGACCCGGCGGTCAGTCCGACATAGACGAACTCGGGCCAGCGACGCCGACGGAAGAGCACCACGACGCCGAGCACGAGCAGCGCTGCGAAAACCATCTCGAGCCAGTCCTGGTAGCGCACGGGCCAAGGTTCGACCGTGAGCAGCCGTTTGGCGCTGTGAACCAATGTCGTCCAGGGCCAGGTAGTTGTGCGAGCCCAGCCACGCTCCTGGACCTCGAACCAGGTCGTCCATCGCCCGGTCGCCGCTCGCATCCAGCCGAAGTACCCTGCGGTCGCCAAGAGTGGCAGCGTCAAGGCAAGCGCCTCGGGGCGGACGATCCGTCGTCCGGCAGCCCGGGCCGCGAGCACGAACATGACGGCGAGCCCGGCTCCGAGGAACAAGCCCGTTGATCCGGACGATCGCTGCTCCGGCCGCCATCAGCCCAGCTAGCCACCAACGATCCCGTCGGCCGGCGAGCCAGGCGGCGAGCGTAAAGGCGAGAAACACGCCCTCGGAATACGACGCCATGAGAAAGACGGCATAGGGGCCGGCAAGGAGGATCAGGACGGCGCGATCAGCGATCGGCGCGTCCGCCTCGTCAGCCGCAAGCCGCCAGATCAGCACCGCGGCCACGGCGGCGCCGAGCCAGGCGAGAACAGCGAGCGCCGTGAGGTATCCGTCGGGGCCTGGGCTTCCGCCGGTCAATGCGTCGGCGAGCCAGCGCGCTCCGATGGGATACCCGGGCAGGAACGCATGTTCGTTGTCGGCATTCATCAAAGGCAACCGGAACGGCTTGAGCGGGTAGCCGAAGGCCGCGAGATGCACGAAGTGGCCGCTGTCGTAGCGCGCGTACAACGTCACCGGCCACAGTGCGGCGCTGGACGCGTTCTTTGGCCGGGCCGCGGGTAGCAGCGCCGCCAGCACCAGACCGTAGGTCAGGAACGCGACGCGGCTGATCGCCCACAGGCGCAGGCCGGACCGCACTGCGAGCTGCCAGCTCGACGGCAGAACCAGAGCAGTGAGTGCTGGGCGTACCGGTGACTGGCCCGCGCTCACCCTGCTCGCTCCCCCCCGCAGACTCACTGGATCGAGCCATTGTCGCAGGCTCTGGCTGGCGAGTTGCGGCGGCGAGGGTCACCCGCAGCCGCCGTACTCTGGCCGTCATGACGGATGACCTCGAACAGCAGGTCCGCGCCGCGGGCGCCCGGGCCCGGGTCGCCGCGGCCGAGCTCGCACCGTTGTCACGGGCCCGCAAGGACGCCGCACTGCTCGCGATGGCCGCCGCCCTGGCCGGCGCGACGGACGACGTGCTCCGGGCCAACGCGGTCGATGTGGCCGCCGCCCGAGCGGCGGGCACACCGTCGGCGATGATCGATCGGCTAACGCTGTCCGCGGAACGCGTCGACGGAATGGCTGCGGGTCTTCGAGACGTTGCCGCACTGGCCGACCCGGTCGGCGAGGTCGTGCGCGGTTACACCCGGCCAAATGGTCTCGAGATTCGCCAGATCCGCGTGCCGTTCGGCGTCGTCGCGATGGTGTACGAGGCCCGACCCAACGTGACTGTCGACGCGGCCGGGCTCGCGCTCAAGTCCGGCAATGCCGCGCTGCTTCGCGGGTCGGGCACCGCCCGTCGCTCGAACGAGGTGCTGGTCGACGTCCTTGCTATTGCCGCAGAGAAGGCCGGCCTGCCGGCCGACTCGATTCAGCTCGTCCCCGGGACAGATCGGGCAAGCGTCGGCTACCTACTCCGAGCCCGCGGCCTGGTCGACTTGATCATCCCGCGGGGCGGCGCCGGGCTGATCAACTATGTGGTACAGAACTCGACGGTGCCGGTGATCGAGACCGGCGTCGGCAACGTGCACATCTACGTTGACGCAGACGCCGATCTGGACATGGCCGAGCGAATCGTCGTCAACGCGAAGGTCTCGCGCCCAAGTGTGTGCAACGCGGCCGAGACGCTCCTCGTACATCGCGCCGTTGCCGAGGAGTTCGTGCCGCGAGTAGTCAGAGCGCTGCAAGCCGACAGTGTTGTCCTGCACGGTGACGAAGCATTTGCCGCCGCGAGTCCCGATGTGGTTCAAGCGACCGACGAGGACTGGGGTCGTGAGTACCTCTCGCTCGACATGGCCACGCGCGTCGTCGATGACGTTGACGCTGCAATTGCCCATGTCCGCACCTGGTCGACGGGTCACACCGAAGCGATCGTCACGCGAAATCTCGACACCGCCCGCAGGTTCGTCGCGCGCGTCGACAGTGCCGTCGTGATGGTGAATGCATCTACCCGCTTCACCGATGGCGGGGAGTTCGGTTTCGGCGCCGAGATCGGCATTTCCACTCAGAAAATGCACGCTCGGGGGCCGATGGGGTTGGCCGAACTCACGTCAACGAAGTGGATCGTGACCGGAGACGGCCACATCCGATGACCGGCGGATGAACTACCAGCGCCGGTGCGGCCCGCGCGACATACCGCGTCCGGCCAGCACGATCCAGACGAGCGGGAAGATGAAGAACGGTGGCACCTGGATGAACGCCGCCCAGGCCACACAGGCCAGGATCAGCGCCACGATGAGCAGCATGCGAACCGGGAAGGCCGATGGCTGCCGGGTGGGTCGAGGAGGCGGCGCCTGCTGCAACGGCGGAAGATCCCCGAACAACGGTGCAAGGTCGCCCGCCGTACGCGCCGTGTAGACCTTGCCAACCCGGTCGGTGTACTCGTCGGCATCCAGACGTCCGGCGGCCAGGTGCTCACCCAGTTCGGTCGCGGCTTTCTCTCGCTCCGCGTTGCCGATCCGTAGCTGTCCCGGGCCGGACCACTCGATCTCACCCATCGCCCACCGTCCTGCACATCCCCTGTGTGCAAAACTGTAATCACGGCCGTGGACCGGCGCCACGTTTTCTCAGCACAGACTTCGTTCAGCCGACCGTAAGATCGCCAGACGTGACGGCATCCGCGCACCCGCGCCGGCTCGGGATCATGGGAGGCACGTTCGATCCGATCCACCATGGCCACCTTGTGGCAGCGAGTGAGGTTGCCGTTCGATTCGGGCTGTCCGAGGTCATTTTCGTGCCAACCGGACATCCGTGGCAGAAAACCGATCGTCAGGTGAGCCCGGCCGAGCACCGCTACCTGATGACCGTCATCGCGACCGCGTCCAATCCCCGGTTTTGGGTCAGCCGGGTCGACATCGACCGCCCAGGCCCGACCTTCACCATCGACACAATTCGGGACATCCACGCGCTGCATCCGGACGCCGAGCTGTACTTCATCACCGGCGCTGACGCGCTAGGGCAGATCTTGTCCTGGCGGGACCACGAGGAGATGGTTCGCCTGGCCCGCTTCGTGGGCGTCACCCGCCCTGGGTACGAGCTGTCCGACGCACACCTGCCGACCGACACCGTGACCCTCGTGGATGTGCCGGCCATGGCTATCTCCTCGAGCGCGTGCCGACAGCGGGTGCAGGAGGAACTGCCCGTCTGGTATCTCGTGCCGGATGGCGTTGTTCAGTACATCGGCAAGCATCGCCTCTACCGCGCCGACGTCGGCGCGTCCGTTTTGGGCTCGTAGGCTTCCGCCGTGGCTGCTACCCAACACGCGATCGATCTTGCCTTGATCGCAGCGGACGCGGCTGCCGACAAGCTTGGGTCGGACATCGTGCTCATCGACGTGAGCGATCGGCTCGCCCTGACGGATGTGTTCGTCATCGTCACGGGATCTAACGAGCGCCAGGTCGAGGCGATCGTCGATGCGGTGGAGGAGAAGCTGCGCGCGGCCGGAGTCAAGCCGCTACGGCGCGAGGGGCGTCGTGAAGGGAGGTGGGTCCTGCTCGACTACTCCGAGATCGTCGTACACATCCAGCACGCCGAGGAACGGGTCTTCTATGACCTGGAGCGGCTGTGGCGGGACTGCCCGACGATCCCGTTCGACCGGCCTGGCGCGCCTGCTGCCGAGCGCGGTAGATGACGACACCGCGGCGGGTGCTGCTGCTGCGGCATGGCCGAACGAGGTGGAATGCTGAGCACCGTTTCCAGGGCCAGGCCGACCCTCCGCTGGACGATGTGGGTCGCGCGCAGGCCTACGAGGTAGCGGGCCTGGTCGCCGCCTTCCGTCCTGGCGTGCTGGTGTCCTCCGACGCTTCTCGGGCCTTGCAGACTGCGGCGCCGATCGGCGAAGTCACCGGGCTGCAGATCAAGACGGACTCCCGCTTGCGGGAGAGATCACTCGGTCACTGGGAGGGCCTGACCCGGGACGAGGTCGCCGATCGCTTTCCGGACGAGTACGCCGATTGGGTGGCCGGCCGTGACGTGAGCCGTCGAGGCGGGGAAACCCGCGCGGAAGTCGCCGAGCGGGCGTGCGCCGCGCTGGACGACCTCCCGATGGTCGACGTAACCGTGATCGTCACGCACAGTGCAACGGCAATGGCATTGTGCGCGGCGTTGCTGGGTTTGCCACAGGAGCCGCACGTGCTCGGTCCGCTCGCCAACTGCCATTGGACGGAATTGCGAAGCGATAGCCGCTGGCAACTGCGTGCCCATAACGCCGGGCCTCCCGGCCCGGTTATCCCGCGGCTGGCACCGGACGAGGATGTTCCGGACGCTGAGGCGTGATCAGCGTGCCAGGCCGCCGCACCCAGCCATTTCCGGGTGCGGCGGCCGGGTAGCATGACGTTGTGAGCCGAGGATTCCTGCTCCTTCTCGAGCCGCGCTGACCGTCGGAACTCGGACAGCGCGGCAGCCTCTGCGACGCAATCGCAGAGGCTTTTCTGTGCCAGTGAGCGAGCGACAAGGAGTTTCCGCATGAGCAGCGAAGCCGGGGCGTCCGACAGGGCTGTGGCCACGGCCGATGTCCCGCCGTTTCGGTATACCGCCGCGTTGGCCGACCAGATCGAGCTGGCCTGGCAGGACCGCTGGGAGCGCGAAGGGACGTTCAACGTCCCCAATCCGATCGGGCCGCTCAGTCAAGGGTTCGACGCGGTCGCCGGTCGGCAGCACCTGTTCGTGATGGACATGTTTCCCTATCCGTCGGGCGAGGGCCTGCACGTCGGACATCCGCTCGGGTTCATCGGTACGGACGTCTTCGCCAGATACCAGCGGATGCGCGGCGACAACGTACTGCACACGATGGGCTTCGATGCCTTCGGACTGCCCGCGGAGCAGTACGCGGTGCAGACCGGTCAGCATCCGGCCGCGACAACCTATTCGCGCATCGACGTGTTCAAACGACAGCTGCGGCGGATGGGTCTCGGGCACGACCAGCGTCGGGTGTTCGCGACCACCGACAAGGGCTACTACCGCTGGACACAATGGATCTTTCTGCAGATCTTCAACAGCTTCTATGACCACGAGGCAAACCGCGCCCGGCCCATTACGGACTTGGTAGCCGAGCTGTCTTCCGGCGCGCGAGAACTGGCACCGGGCACCAACCCGTTCGGGACACCGTGGGGGGAACTGTCGGACGTCCAGCGCCGACAGGTCATCGACAACCACCGGTTGGCCTACCTCGCCGAGTCGACGGTCAACTGGTGCCCCGGCTTGGGCACTGTGCTGTCCAACGAGGAGGTCACGAGCGAGGGGCGGAGCGAGCGAGGGAATTTTCCGGTGTTTCGCAAGCCGTTGGTGCAGTGGATGATGCGGATTACCGCGTACGCCGACCGGCTGGCCGACGACCTCGACCTGATCGATTGGCCGGAAAAGGTGCGCACTATGCAGCGCAACTGGATCGGCCGGTCGACCGGCGCGCAGGTACGATTCCCTTCTCCTGCGGGCGACATCGAGGTCTTCACGACCCGGCCCGACACTATTTTCGGTGCGACCTACATGGTGCTTGCCCCTGAGCATCCTATGGTCGCAGCACTGACGGCCGACGAATGGCGGCCCGACACCGACCCGACGTGGACTGGTGCGCAGCCGATACCCGCTGACGCGGTACGGGCGTATCAAGCGGCCGCATCGGCCAAGTCCGAGCTTGACCGCCAGGAAGACAAGCGGAAGACCGGCGTCTTCACGGGCTCGCTCGCCACGAATCCTGCGACTGGCAAGCAAATTCCGGTCTTCATTGCCGACTACGTACTGATGGGTTACGGCACCGGGGCGATCATGGCTGTTCCCGGCCAAGACGAACGCGACTGGGAGTTCGCGGAGATCCACAATCTGCCGATCGTGCGCACGGTGCGGCCGCCCGAGGGCTTCGAAGGGGGCCCCTACCTTGGCGACGGTCCCGCCATCAACTCAGACTTCCTCAACGGTCTCGACGTGGCTGCCGCCAAGGCGGAGATGATCAGGTGGCTGGAGAAGTATGGTTGGGGTCAGGGCGCCGTTACCTATCGGCTGCGGGATTGGTTGTTCTCCCGCCAGCGCTACTGGGGCGAGCCGTTCCCGATCGTATATGACGAGACCGGATTGCCGATTGCGCTACCGGAATCGATGCTGCCGGTCGTGTTGCCAGACACGGACGACTTCTCGCCGAGGTCGTACCCGCCTAACGACGCCGACTCGATACCGGAGCCGCCCCTTGGTCGGCTAACCGACTGGGTCACGGTGACCCTGGACCTCGGCGATGGCCCGCGCATGTACCGGCGGGAGACGAACACCATGCCGAACTGGGCCGGCTCCTGTTGGTACGAGTTGCGCTATCTGGATCCGACGAACGAGCACGCACTGGTCGACCCCCTCATCGAACGTTATTGGATGGGGCCGGACGAGGATCGCCCGCTGGGCGGCGTTGATCTGTACGTCGGCGGGGTGGAACATGCCGTACTGCACCTGCTATACGCCCGGTTCTGGCACAAGGTGCTCTACGACCTGGGCTACGTGTCGAGTCAGGAGCCGTTCCACCGATTGGTCAACCAGGGCTACGTCCAGGCGTACGCGTACACCGACTCGCGCGGGGCGTACGTACCGGCCGCCCAGGTTGTGGAGAAGGCCGACGGCGCGGAGGTCACGTATACGTACGACGGCGAGCCGGTGCGGCGTGAGTACGGCAAGATGGGCAAGTCGCTGAAGAATGTCACGACACCGGACGAGATGTACGTGGCGTATGGCGCCGACACGATGCGGTTGTTCGAGATGTTCACTGGTCCGCTCGAGCAGGATCGGCCCTGGGATACGAAGGCTGTTATCGGGTCGTTCCGGCTGCTACAGCGGATCTGGCGCACAGTTATCGACGAGAACACGGGATTGACGCATGTGTCAGACGATGCGCCCAGCGAGCAAACGGAACACTTGCTGCACAAGACAATCGCCGCGGTCCGCGAGGGGTTCGAGACCCTGCGGTTCAACACCTCTATCGCCCGCATCACTGAACTGAACAACCACCTCACCCAGGCCTACCCCGATGGGGGCGTCCCTCGATCAGTCGCCGAGCCGCTCGTGCTCATGCTCGCCCCGCTGGCACCGCACGCGGCTGAGGAGCTGTGGTCGCGCCTCGGCCATGAGGAGTCATTGGCTTGGCACGCCTTCCCCGAGGCGGATCGGGCCCTACTGGTTGAGAAGACGATCGAGGTGCCGGTGCAAGTCAACGGCAAGGTCCGCACGGTGTTGTCGGTGCCGACTGGGTTGGATCCGGACGGGCTCGAGGAAGCGGCGCGAGCCGACGCTCGGGTAGCTGCCGTGCTGGACGGCCGGGAGGTTCGGCGGGTGGTTGTCGTGCCGGGCCGGTTGGTCAACTTCGTCATCTGAGACGCCAGTCCGCGCGTCGCCTGTCGGCTCGCTTTCCCGGTGGCCGTCGCGGCCGCTGTAGACGCGCGGGCCGGTGTGGGCGTCGCGTCCTGCGCATTGGTGGTACGGGAGTCGCCTCGAACGGACCCCAGCTGCCACATCTGTCACGCGGCTGCGCGGGAGGCGACGCAGCCTCGGCGCGTGGGTGGTCTCGAACGCGACCCGGCCACGACGTGATCACTACTGTGGCGGCATGTCGCCGGTCGCCATCGTTACCGATTCCACGGCCTACTTGCCTCCGGGCGTCGCCGAGGAGTTCGGCGTCCGGGTTGTGCCGCTCGGGGTCACGATCGGCGCTCGAATGGGCACTGATGGCGTTGATGTCACGCCGGGCGAGGTTGCCGCCGCCCTGCAGAACAAGGAGATCGTTCGCACATCCCGTCCCTCGCCAGCCGAGTTCGCCACCGCATATCAGGCCGCGTTGGCTTCCGGGGCCGACAGCGTCGTGTCGGTGCATCTATCGGCTGCGCTGTCCGGGACATGGGAGTCGGCGGTGCTGGCCGCCCAGGATTTCGGCTATGGCGTCGTGCGCGTCGTCGATTCACGCTCAACCGCGATGGCGTTGGGCTTCGCGGTGCTCGCGGCCGCCGATGCTGCCCGATCGGGCGGTTCTCCGGGTGACGTGCAAGACGCCGCAGTCTCGACTGTCGATGCCACGCGAACCTACTTCTATGTCGACACGCTCGAATACCTGCGTCGCGGTGGGCGCGTTGGCGTGGCCTCCGCGTTGCTCGCGACGTCCCTGTCGGTGAAGCCATTACTGCACATTCTCGATGGCCGGATCGTCCCGCTGGAAAAGGTTCGAACATCGGCCAAGGCGATTGCGCGCTTGGTTGAGCTGACCGTCGAGTCAGCCGGGAACCGGTCCGTGGATGTCGCCGTACACCATCTGGCGGCGCCCGATCGAGCGCAGATGTTGGCCGACCGGCTTCGCGTCGGCATCCCGCGCCTCGGTGAGCTTCACATGTCGGAACTAGGGGCGGTGGTCGGCGCTCATTTAGGTCCCGGCGTGCTCGGCACGGTCGTGGTCCGGCGCTGACGTCGGAACGGCATTCGGCCTGGCCCGCAGGGTTAGCCAGCACGCGACGGCGGAACCGGCGATGATGTTGATCAGGGACGGATCCATTTGGAGGCCCTCCCCGTTGGGGCGGATCATGATGACGCTGCTCACGATCGTGGTCATGAGCACGATCCACACCCAGCGGCGCGCCACGACGAGACCGGCGAGGACGAGCGCCCAGCAGTAATACCAAGGCTGCACGGCGGGGACCAGCACGGCGGCGGCGCCCAATCCGATGACCAGGCAGGTTAGTGGGGCACGGCGAAGCGCCACGAACCACAACACCGCCAGCACAACCCCGGTGAGGGCGCTCCCAAGTGATCTGATGAAGCGCATGCTCGCGTCGAGACTCGTCGCCCCGCCCACGTGTCCGGTCGCGAGCTTGAGGAAGATTGCGATCGCTGTCGGCACGGAAAGCCAATTGACCACCGAGATGTCCGAGCTGATCTCGTGCACCCAGGCCCAGCCGAGGCCGCTGCCAACGCTCACGATCGTCATGGTCGCGACGCCGACGGCGCCGGCAACGGCGGAACTCGACCCGATCATCCGCACCGGCGGCAACCCGCGCCGGTGCGGCCGGCGCACGTGCAGCCAGATGGGCACAGCGAAGGCAAGGCCGGCAACAGCTGGGGTCTTCACCACTGACGCAGTACCGAGGATGGCCGAGCCGAGCGTGAGGGCCGTCCAGCTGCCCTGGCAAACAACCGCCAGTCCGGCGACGAGAAGACCGGCCATGAGCAGGTCGTTGTGGCCGCCTCCTACCCCCAAGACCAGCGTGAGCGGGCTAGCCACCCCCAACCACAAACCCAACTCGGTCCGCCCACCCATTCGCCTGGCTATGGACGGAAGCGTCCAAGCGGCCAGGAGCACGCCGGCCAACGCAGGCAACCGCAGGAGAAGAACGGCCACCGTGGGGTGATTGCCGCTGACACCGACGATCGCGTGGGCGATCTGCATCCATAGCGGTCCGTACGGCGCCGGGCTGAAGACCCAGCGTGGACTCATCTCGTTGGTAAACGGACCAGGCGCACTGAACGGTCCGAAAGTGTACGGATTGATGCCGTGCGCCATCATGTTGCCCTGCGCCGCATAAGCCCACAGGTCGCGACTGGCGATCGGAGCTGCGACGAGCAATGGTGCGCTAACGCTCAGTACGTAGCGGAGCAGATCGCGAGGTCGAAGTGGTCGTCCGTGCACGAGCAGCCAACGGCCGAAGGCCAGCCACGTCACCACCACAAGAGCGAGCCCGATGTAGTAGCACACGCGCGGTACCGCGCCGCCCAGCGGAAAGATGTCGATCACGGCAGGAGGGTTGAGCTGGAACGTCGAGGGGCGCGCTGCAACCCACCATGAGCTCAACGCAATGATCACGGAGCCGAGCGCACCCGCCGCACAGAACAGCGAGACCTCTTGGCGAAGATCCGAGCGTCTTAGCAATGACCTCGCCCCGACCTACTTGTCAAACTGGACGAAATCACGTAGCGGGAGGTCGAACTGCGTAGGTTTCCGACGCGCAAAACAACTCCCAGATCCGACTGCTCGATACACGCGCCTGGTTCGCCGTCGAGCGTCAACCACCGCCACCACCGTAACCTGAGTTGCAGCAGTGATCCCGGCGGAGCGTCGAGCGTGATGTGAGCGGCATCCTGCGCAACGAGAATGCCGGGTGACGAGACGATCGCGGTCGCGCCGTCGACGGCATACAAGCGCCAATGTGCAGAACGCCACACTTCGCGCAGGTAGGGGAGCCCGGCGTCGATCAGCTGGATCTCCCGGCGTGCATAGTAGGTGGCTGGCGCATCTGCGACGGCGACGTACTGCGTGGCCGTCCGCTGCAGAAAGGCTTGGTAGGACTGCGCATTGGGTCGTTGGCCGTAGAAGACGTCGTGATTACGCCCGATGTCGGTCTGCCGCAGCCATCCCCGCGCGATCGGAATCCGGCCGGCTACGTAGTAGGCCTCCCAGTGCCCGATGAGCTCGGGCACCTCCACCCGTCCAGTAAGCGGTCCCGCCGCGGCGATCTGGTCTAGCAGCGGCCGGTAGTAGCTGGCTTGGGTCGCGTCAGACCCGGCGTTTCGCAACGTGCCCAACGTGATGGGTGGCTGGGCCAGCACGGCGATAGCTACTACGAGCGCGACCCATCGTCCCTTCACCGCGCCATACGCGGTGATTACAGGTATCGCGAATAGCAGCGTCAGCCGAGCCGAGCTGACACCGACAGGTGTCGAGACCAGGAACAGGACAAGTACGAAGGCGGCGCCGACGATCGCACCAATCCGGATCTCGGCAACGGGGACGATAGCCGCAACGACGACGCTGATCGCGATCGCGCGCAGAGCGTCATTGGCCGAGAAGAGCGCGTGTCCCGGATCCGCGAACAGCAACGACAAAATGACGGCAGGAACGACGGACACCAACAGGGCTGCCGCGTCGACCAATCGGCGCCGCGCGAGGAGAGGAGTGGCGCAGACGGCGAGCAGCAGCGCAGCGACCGGACTGACTGCGCCGGCCAGGAACGCAAGAACACCAGCCCAGATCCGGCGCGGGACGCCTCGACGACTGATCGTTAGCAGCGCCGCCAATCCGCAGGCGATTCCGCAGGCGAACGTCACCCGGCCCTCGATGAGGTTGCTGCCGAGCGTGATGGCTGCCGCCGTCGCTCCCCAGGTTGCGCGCCGGGCGGCGGTGCGCACGAACAGCCGGGCGGTGAGCCACGTCGCGGCGACGGTTGCGAGAACTCCCGTCAACCGAACGCCAATGGCACCCATCACCCAAGGCACCCACGTGGAGTATCCGAACGGCAGGAACCCGCCGAACCAGTGCAGAGCGACGGGGGTAAGCGGGTAGGCGGTCGCGAAGTCAGCGCGGGCCAGTTGGGCCGACAGATCGCCACCCATGAGCGGTGCGAGGAGATAACCGACCCCGATCGTTAGCGACACGAGCACTCCGACAAGCTCGGCCGCGGAAAGATGGGGCCGGCGCCGGTCGTGGGCCGACGATCCAGCCGGATCCCGGGGGCCGGCCGGGCCGGAAGCGTCCCCTATGCCGGTGCCGGAATGCGAGGTCGCGTCCTCCGTTCCGCGCGGAGCGCGTGGCTCCCCCGCGGGGAACCTAGCTGCCTCGCCCACGATTTCTGAGTCTGTCATCCACAGCTGTTTCCGTTGTCCACAGCCGAGCCTGCGCGACCTTCGAGGAGATCGGCTGAACCTAGCGTCACGCCCGTGGGTCTTTCTGGCATGGCCGGCATGGGCTGGCGTGGAGGCGAGCGGGCACGGGTCGCTGCCCGGGTGCGAGCGCTGTTGGCGGACCCAACGAGTCCGCCAACCGACACTGGCGCGCCTGGGCCACGGTGGCTGCCGGACAACAACCTTCAGGTCCCTGCAGGTCCGGCAACCATGGTCGCCGCGGATGCGGTACAGATAGTTCCGCAGACCGATGAGGACGTGCGAGTGCCGTCGATCCCGGCGCCTGCGCCCCGATTTGGCTGGTCATCCGACCGAGGGAGAGGGGGCCGGCACCAGCGCACTCGGTTGCCGATGGCTGGGTCAGGTGCCGTGCCACGTATTCGCCTTGACCCAGGCCGTCGCGGCGTGATCGCCATCGGTCTCGCGCTCCTGCTCGTCGCGGCGGCGACTGCATGGTGGGTGTTTCTGGGGCGTCCACGGGCGAGCGCTGTGCCGGTGATCACGTCCGCTCGGGGCTCCGTATCCAGTTCGGCCGCGGCTGCCCGGCCCAGCTCCGTGCCGGCCAGCGTCGTTGTCGATGTCGTCGGGAAGGTCAGGCGGCCAGGTGTGTACCGGCTCCATACCGGTGCGCGCGTGCAGGACGCGGTGCAGGCCGCGGGGGGAGCCACAGCCGGAGCCGATCTCACGCCGACAAACCTCGCTCGAAAGCTCATCGACGGTGAACAGATCGCGGTTGGACTCGCCCCGGCCGAGGCGGCGGGCACAACCGGTCCCGGCGCCGAAGTAACCGGCTCCGGTGGGCTGGTCGACCTGAATACCGCGACAGCAGAACAGCTCGACAAGTTGCCGGGTGTCGGCCCGGTGCTCGCTGAACACATCTTGGACTGGCGATCAGCTCATGGACGATTCGATTCGGCCGATCAGCTGCGCGAAGTTTCCGGAATTGGGCCGAGCAAGTTCGCCGATTTAAGACCGCTCGTCACGGTATGAACGCCAGTGGACCAGCGGCATCGCCAGCGGTGGCTGGCAGTGTCGCCGCACCGCTGGATATGCGCCTTGGCGTCGGCGCGGTAGCCGCGTGGCTTGCGGTTTCGATGACGCTCAGCCGATCACCGGTCGTCCCACTTCTGGTCGCGGTTGGTTCGGTGCTGGTCGGACTCGCGGCGTGGGGAGCGGCGAGAGATGGCGGCCCTGGGACAGCGCTGACGGTCGCGGCGTTCTGTGTGGCGCTCGTGCTGCTTCCGCTCTCGGCGAGATTGGCTCGAGCTCGGGACGGTCCGTTAGCTCACCTCGCGCTGAGCCACGCCACCGTCACGGCCGAGCTGCGGGTGACGTCCGACCCCAGGCCGCTGACCGGCGGTGGGCCCGCGTCGGCGGCGCCTCGGGTCGCCGTCGATGCGGATCTGACGGCGGCGCGGCTTGCCGACCGGACACTCGTACTCGATGGTCGCGTAATCGTGTTCGCGCCCGCGCAGACCTGGCGTGAGCTGATTCCCGGACAGCTGGTCCGCAGTCGGGTTCGGCTCGCGCCGGCCGCCAACGCCGGGCTGCTGTCCGCTATTGCGGCGGCACAATCGGCTCCCGAGCGGATTGGCCAGCCACCGTGGTGGCAGCGAGCGGCCGTCGTCGTGCGCTCGTCGTTGCGGCAGGCTGCGAGCACCCTTCCCGCACCGGTCCGCGGTCTGTTGCCCGGCCTGGTCGACGGCGACACCAGTGAGCTCGACCCGGTGCTTGCCGAGCATTTCCGGACGGCCGGGCTGATGCACCTGCTGGCAGTGAGCGGCACGAACTGCGTGATCATCGTTGGCACTGTCCTGCTTGTGCTGCGTCGGTTGCGCCTCGGGCCGGTCATGTGCGCGGCCGGCAGTGGGCTTGTGCTGATCGCATTCGTTGTGGTGGCACGGCCATCGCCGAGCGTGCTGCGCGCCGCGACCATGTCGGGGATCGCGCTGGTTGCCCTAGCGGTGGGACGTCCGCGCCTGGCGGTGCCGATGCTCGCTACCGCTGTGCTCGGCCTCCTGCTCTGGCGGCCGACGCTCGCGAACGACGCCGGATTCACCATGTCCGTTCTCGCAACCGGATCGCTGTTGGTCATCGCCCCGACGTGGGCAGCCGGGTTACGGCGCTGGCGAGTGCCGCCGATCGTCGCTGAATCCGTGGCCGTTGCCGCTGCCGCTCACCTGGTCACGGCTCCGGTGATCGCCGCCATCTCGGGCACGGTGAGTCTGGTTGCCATTCCAGCCAACGTCCTCGCCGAACCCGTGGTGGCCGCAGCGACGATCGCCGGGTTTGGTGCCGCGCTGACGGCTCCGATTCTGATGCCGTTGGGCCAGTTCCTCGCTGTGCTGGCCGGGTTGCCCTGTCGCTGGCTGGTCTGGGTCGCGAGCTGGTTCGGTGCGCTCCCCGGAGCTGTGCTGCCATGGCCGACGGGTCTGGTGGGTGGCTTCAGTCTCCTAGCGGTGGTAGGCGTCATGTGGGCTCTGGCCCGGCGGCCTCGTCGGCGGATCCCGCTCGTCGCTATGGCTGTGACGGCGCTGATCGTCCAGATCCCGATTCGGTCCGTGACCTCAGGCTGGCCACCCGGTGGCGAGGTCTTCGTGGCCTGCGACGTGGGGCAAGGCGACGCATTGGTGCTGCCGACTGGCCCGGGGTCGGCTGTGGTGATCGACGCGGGTCCGGATCCTGTCCTGGTCGATCGTTGCTTGCACGATCAGCGGGTCACCGAGGTACCGCTACTCGTGCTGACGCATGACCATGTGGATCATGTCGCTGGCATTGGTGGTGTGCTACATGGGCGCCGGGTCGGCCGGGTGATCACCGGCCCACTTGCCGAGCCGGAATCCGGCGCCGCCCTCGTGGCTGACGCGTTGCGGCCGCGCCACCTGCAGGCCGAGCCGGCCTCTGTTGGGCTCGGCCTGCGGGTCGGAAGCGTCACTCTCGAGGTACTCGGTCCGCCCCGCGCGTTTCACGGCACTCGGTCCGATCCCAATAATTCGTCCCTCATGCTGCGCGCGGACAGTCAAGGAGTTCGGATCCTCCTGCCCGGGGATGCTGAGATCGAAGCTCAGCAGCAGTTGCTCGGGGTCGGCGCTGATGTGGCGGCGGACGTGCTGAAGGTGCCACATCACGGCAGCGCCTATTCGGATCATTCCTTCCTTTCGGCGATACATGCCCGGCTCGCGGTTATCTCGGTGGGCGCCCATAACGACTATGGCCAACCGGCTCCCTCGTTGCTGGGTGAGCTGGATCGGCTCGGCATGGTCGTGCGTAGGACTGATCGTGACGGAGATGTCGCAGTGACCTGGACCAACGGGCGGCTCGGCACCCAGGTCCGCCGCGCTGTCGGAGTCGCCCAGTCCGAAGACTGCCGCCCGACCACGCGGAGCCGCGAGTGTGGCCGGACGCCGGAATTGGCCGCCGCGGTCAGTTGGCCGATCGCGGAGACGGTGGCCGACCGCCAGCCCGAGGACTCGGTATCGGCCGGGCATGCCACGATGAGCGCATGCCGGACCCTGGCGCGGACCTCGCCGGCGGCTTGTCCGCTCATGGCCAGCGGCTGCCGCACGTTGTCCTGGTCGTCGGCGACGAGGAGTTCCTCGTCGCGCGAGCCGTCGAGCAGGTCGCCGCCGCCGCGCATCGGCTCGATCCGAGTACCGATATTGACGAGCGGGCGGGCGGCCAGATCGAGCCAGCTGAGTTGTTCGACTTGCTCAGCCCGTCGCTGTTCGGGGGACGCCGCGTCCTGGTGATCTCCGCTGCTCAGGATCTGCGGGCCGCCGCGCTTACCGCGCTCGGGCCATTTCTTGACGCCAGCTCTGACGACACAACCATCGTTTTGGCGCACGCGGGTGGCGCCAAGGGCAAGGCGGTACTCGATGCGGCTCGCCGGGCGGGAGCGTGGCAGATCTCGTGCGCTCGACTGACGCGCGCCGAGGAGCGGCTGGATTTCATCCGGGGCGAGGTACGTCGAGCCGGCGGGTCGATCACGCCGGACGCGGCCGCGCTGCTACTCGACGCCGTCGGCAGCGACCTGCGCGAGCTCGCGCAAGCGGCCGACCAGCTCGTCGCCGACTCGGGTGGTCGAGTTAGCGCCGATACGGTGGCCGCCTACTACCGGGGTCGGGCCGAAGTGAGCGGCTTCGCGGTATCCGATCGGGCCGTCGTCGGCGATGCGGGCGGGGCACTGGAGACGCTGCGCTGGGCGCTGTCCATAGGCACGCCACCCGTCGTCGTCGCTGATGCGATGGCGGACGGAGTTCGGTCCGTGGCGCGGATTTCGACAGCTGGCCGGAGCAACCCGTACCAACTGGCGCAACGACTCGGCATGCCGGCGTGGAAGGTGAAACGTGCTCAGTCGCAGGCCCGGGGGTGGACCGATGATGGCCTGCACGATGCCCTCCAGGTCGTCGCTGAGTTGAACGCGGAGGTCAAGGGCGCCGCCGTGGACCCGGAGTACGCGTTGGAGCGCGCAGTACTACGGCTAGCTCAGGCCCGCAGCCAACGCTGACGGTCAGCCACCAAGGTTTCGTGATCTTGGATTTACTGCTGTGGAGCGACAATAAGCCCAAGATCATAAAGTGGGCATGGGTGAGCCTATCGACTAGCCGCCGCGAGGGGACGATTACCGCGCGGTGGCGACTATAGGGAGTTCACTCGCTGGGCCATGGCCGATTTCTTGTTGGCGGCCTGATTGCGGTGGATGACGCCCTTGCTGACGGCCTTGTCCAGCTGCTGGGAAGCGCTGGTGAATGCAGCTTGCGCACCGTCCTGGTCGCCAGCGTCGGCCGCTTCGCGGAAGTGACGCACCGCGGTCTTGAGCGACGACTTGACGCTCTTGTTGCGCATCCGCGCCTTCTCGTTGGTGCGGTTGCGCTTGATTTGGGACTTGATATTCGCCACGAAGGAGCCTCAACGTTGGTATGGACAGGAAATCGCGCACTCGGCCGGCATGCGATGCCGGGACAGGTCATCGCACCCTCGGGCGGACAACCGCGCCAGTTTACCAGCGGTGATTATCAGTACCCAACTTCCGGGCAGCCGCGGACCCCCGGCTCGAGCAGGAGGGCTTCGCGGCCCCCCGAATCGGTGCTGAGGCTGCTGGCGGTCACCAGGAGAATGTCCGCCCGGTAACGAGCGCGACCCGGCGCCGCCGGACGGAGCAACTAGGGCCCGATGAGAGCTCGCCGCGAGACCTGACCGGATCAGGTCGAGGCGCGGACGGTGACCAGCTCGAACTTGGTGTACAGGTAGGTGCGCACGCCGTCTTCGGAGCTGATGTCGTCGACGATGGGGCGCTCCTCCTCGTCGTCGGACACTGCCATCGCGACGCCGTCAGAGTAGTAGATGTTCGCGTCAACCGGCGCCAGGTCGGTGAGCTCCACAACGACATAGCGGCCGTCCAGGGACTGGACGAGGGATCGCACCTCCGACGAGACACCGTTCAATCCGGCCGGAGACGCATAAACTCCCAGCACCTGCTGCCAATCGTCGTCGGCGCCGGGAGAGGTATTCACCAGGTCTCCGGGGCGCAGCTGGGCGGCGGGTATGCGGTACTCGAGCACGGCTCGGCGATCGGGAGGGACGGTTGTCATGCCGACATCTTGGCGGAAGCCGTCGGATCAGCCCAACCCGCCCGGCGACCGGTGTCGCTTCGCCCGCTCCGATCGGCGACACGACCGTCGGCAGCGAGCGTCAGCGCGACGATGGTTGCGACCATGACCAGTTCGACCGCGGCGCTGGTGACAAGCCCAACCGGCACAGCGGCGAGGCAGCACGCCCCGCCGACAATTCGCGTCCGCGGGTCGGCGTAGCCGAGCGCAGCGCGGAATCCACCAGATCCGAGGAGGAATATCGCCACGCCGCCGGCAATCAGCCACGCGCCGGCGGTGTCGATGCGCGCGGTCAGCTCGGGCGCAGCTACCCCGATACCGGCAGCGAGCACGAGGATTCCGTAGATCATCACCAGATGGGCAAAGAAATAGCCGGTGATCGCGAGGGTTGCGCGGCGTTTCGGCGAAGCCGCCGCCAAAGCGGCTGACGCTCGGTCATCGTCGCCGACGAAGTAGCTCCACCAGATGGTCGCCGCCGCCAGAAGTCCGGCGAGGATGCCCACCGCCGTGCGAAGCGTGACGGCCGCATGCGCGTCGGCCAGGGCAACGTTGATCAGCGACTCACCGAGCACTATGAGAATCACCAACCCGTGCCGCTCCGTGAAGTGTTCGACGTTGATGCGGTAATGGCGTCGAGTTTGGGCAAGGGCCGGCGTGGCGAGCTGGACGGCGACGGCCGCGAGCCAGAGCACCCAATCCGCTGCGCCGTGTACCCATCCGGCGGCGAGGACAAGTCCGGCGCTGATCAGGTTGCAGCCGAACAATCGCAGGACTGGCCGCAAGGCATCCAGGCCGGCGAACACGACGAAGCCGACGGCGTGGACGACGTTCACAGCCAGATAGGCGAGCCCGAATGCGATGCCGTTGGCGCCGAAGGCATTCGGCACGCTGACCGATGCCAGGAAAAACGCGGCCATGGCCGCGAGCAACACCATCCGTCGGCCGGTCGTATCCGGCTTGCTGGCGTTCGTCAGCCAGGCGTAACCCCCGTACATCCAGAAAATGACGAACAACACGATCGCCGCCTGAGCCAATCCCGCTGCGTCAGGGTGATCGACGATGATCTCGGTGACCTGGGTAATGGTGAAGACGAACACCAGATCGAAGAACAGTTCGAGGGTCGAGACCCGCGCTGGAGCGGCCTCGACGGGCACGTGGGCGGTCACCAGCCCATGGTGGAGTGCAATCGGCGAGCCGTGCTGCCCATTTCGCGACCCGCTGAACGCCAGACCGCCGGGCGCCGCACATGGGACGATGGCAGCGGTTCGCTACTCACCGACTGAAAGCTATCCGTGACTGCAGGAACGTCTGGCGCCGGCCGCACCGATCCGGCGCGCATCCGCAACTTCTGCATCATCGCGCACATCGACCACGGCAAGTCCACGCTGGCCGATCGCATGTTGCAGCTCACCGGGGTCGTTGACGCCCGGCAGATGCGCGCGCAATACCTGGACCGGATGGACATCGAGCGAGAGCGCGGCATCACGATCAAGGCGCAGAACGTCCGCATGCCATGGCGCGGACCAGACGGCGACTACGTGCTCGACATGATCGACACCCCGGGCCACGTCGACTTCACCTACGAGGTCTCCAGATCCCTGGCCGCCTGTGAGGGCGCGGTGCTTCTCGTGGACGCCGCGCAGGGCATCGAAGCGCAGACCCTCGCCAACCTCTATCTCGCGATCGAGAACGACCTGCACATCATTCCAGTGCTCAACAAGATCGACCTGCCGGCCGCCCAACCGGACCGTTACGCGGCAGAGCTCGCGCACGTCATCGGCTGCGACCCGAGCGACGTGCTGCGGGTCAGCGCCAAGACGGGCGAGGGCGTCCGCGAGTTGATCGACATCATCTGCCGGGACGTTCCACCGCCCACCGGGGACCCCGATGCGCCGCCGCGGGCAATGATCTTCGACTCGGTGTATGACATCTATCGCGGCGTCATCACTTACATCCGCGTCGTCGACGGTTTCATCGCGCCGCGCGAACGCATCCGGATGATGTCGACCGGAGCCACGCACGAGTTGCTCGAGGTCGGTGTCATCTCGCCCGAGCCGAAGCCGACGACCGGACTCGGTGTCGGCGAGGTCGGCTATCTGATCACCGGCGTGAAAGACGTGCGCCAGTCGCGAGTCGGCGACACCGTCACCGACGCCGCCAAGCCGGCGGCGACATCGTTGGGTGGATATCGCGACCCCAAGCCGATGGTGTATTCGGGCCTGTATCCGATGGATGGTTCGGACTACCCGCCGCTCCGCGACGCGCTCGACCGGTTGCGACTCAACGACGCCGCGCTCGTCTACGAGCCGGAGTCCAGCGCCGCCCTCGGCTTCGGTTACCGGTGCGGGTTTCTCGGGCTACTGCACCTGGAGATCGTGCGGGAACGACTCGAGCGGGAATTCGACCTCGATCTCATCTCAACCGCACCCAACGTCGTGTATCGCGTTGTCCTGGAGGACGGCGCCGAGCAGATCGTCACCAACCCGTCGGACTGGCCGGTCCGACAGAAGATCGCGGCGGTGTACGAGCCGATCGTCAAAGCGATGATCATCGCGCCAACCGAGTACATCGGCTCGATCATGGAGCTGTGCCAGTCCAGACGGGGATCGCTCGGCGGCATGGACTACCTGTCTGAGACGCGAGTCGAGTTGCGCTACACGCTGCCGCTGGCCGAGATCATCTTCGACTTCTTCGACCAGCTGAAGTCGCGCACCCGCGGATACGCGAGTCTGGACTACGAGAACGCCGGTGAGCAGGTTGCCGACCTTGTCAAGGTCGACATCCTGCTGCAAGGCGAGCCGGTCGACGCCTTGTCCGCCATCGTGCACAAGGACAAGGCGCATAGCTACGGCACGTCGATGACGGCCAAGCTGCGCGAGCTGATCCCGCGGCAACAATTCGAGGTACCCATCCAAGCCGCCATTGGCTCGCGGATCATCGCGCGCGAGAACATCCGCGCAGTGCGCAAGGACGTGCTGGCCAAGTGCTACGGCGGTGACATCACCCGCAAACGCAAACTGCTGGAGAAGCAAAAGGAAGGCAAGAAGCGGATGAAGATGGTGGGCCGAGTCGAGGTGCCGCAGGAAGCGTTCATCGCGGCACTGTCGACCAATACCGATCCGCCGAAGCGGTAAGCGCTAAGCCCAGGGCCGCCGCGAAGCACTCACGGTTCGATGACGATCTTGCCTACGACGTCGCCGGATTCCAGGGCGGCGAGCCCCTCGGCGATCCGATCCAGCGGCAGAGTCCGATCGATTGTCGGCCGCACACCCGTGGCTACCAAGAAGGCGATCAGGTCGGCCAACTCGGTTCGGGTGCCCATCGTCGAGCCGATGACGGACAACTGCAGGAAGAAGATGCGGTTAAGCTCGGCCGGGGGATTCGGCCCGGAGGTGGCGCCGGACACGACGACGCGACCACCCGGCTTCAGGGCTTTCAGCGAGTGCGACCAGGTCGCCGCGCCGACCGTTTCGATTACCGCCTCGACGCGTTCGGGCAGGCGCGCACCGGTGTCAAAGGCGGCATGTGCGCCGAGCCGGCGCGCCGCCTCCTGCTTCTCCGGCGACCGCGAGGTGCACCAGACTCGGTAGCCCGCCGCGCGCGCCAGCGCGATACACGCGGTGGCCACACCGCCGCCTGCGCCCTGCACCAACACCGTCTGGCCGGGGCGCAGTCCGGAGTTCACGAACAGCATCCGGTAGGCGGTCAGCCAGGAGGTCGGCAGGCAGGCCGCCTCGGCGAAGGTGAGTTCGGCCGGTTTGGGAATAACGTTGCCCCTCGGAACCGTGACGAATTCCGCCATCGTTCCCTGATGCATCTCAGACAGCAGCGTGCGGCGCGTATCGAGGGTCTCGTCGCCGGTCCACCCATCGCTGGCGATGACCGAATGGACGACGACCTCCGTTCCGGTCTGTTCATCGACACCGGCGGCATCGCAGCCGAGGATCATCGGCAGCCGATCCTTCGTGATCCCCACGCCGCGCAATGTCCACAGGTCATGGTGATTGAGGCTGGCCGCGACGACCCGAACGGTGGTCCATCCGGGCGGTGGCGTCGGTGCCGGACGCTCACCGACGACGAGCGCCGAGAGGGGATTGTCGGTGTCGAACGATGACGCGTACGCCGCGCGCATGAACGTCAACCTACGGCGTCAGGACGCGACGCGAGAGCGCGGCGCATCGCTTCGATGAGCCGCAGAGCGGAATCGGCATCGAGCTCGACTGCGACGCGCGCAGCCGGGCCCAGGGCCGGAGCCGCCAAGTCGATGTTGAGGGTGTGCTCGTCCAGTGCGTGGACCGGATGGTCGTAGTACACCGTCGCGTCGGTGAGTCGAAACCATCCCTCCCGGCCCTTTCCGCTGCCGGTGACCGCGATGTGCTCGGTGAGGTAGGTGCACATGGCTTGGCTCACACCTCCAGGGCAATGTGGCGGGCGAAGAACGAGGCAATCCGCTCCCAGCCGTCGACCGCGGCGATCACCCGATAGCTGGTTCGATCGACCGCAAAGAAGCCGTGACCCGCGTTGGTGTAGCGGTAGAACTCGGACGGCTTGCCGTTGGAACGCAGGATCACCTCGAATTCGTCCACGTGCTGCGGCGAGGGGGTCCGGTCCTCGTTGCCGAACAGGCCGAGGACCGGCGCGGACAGGTTCGGCAGGATCGGTACCAGGTTGGTCACCCGAAGCGGCCAGTTCGGAGGTGGATCGCCCGTGACGTAGGCGCCGTAACAGTCCACCACGGCGTCGACCTGGACATGGCAGGCGGTGAGCACGGCTTGACGGCCGCCTGAGCAGTGCCCGATCACTCCTATGCGACGGGTCGCCTCCGGCAGGTGCCGCAGGTGATCGGCAGCTGCTGCGACGTCTCCTACCAGACGCTCATCGGGCGCTCCGCCCAACGCTCGTACGACGGCCGAGGCGTCGTCCGGATCCGCTCCCGGCGCCTCCCGCCAGAACAGATTGGGGCACAGTGCGTCGTACCCCATCGCCGCGAGCCGCCGAGTCATCTCCTTGGTCGCGCGGTCGTATCCGGGCATGTGATGGATAACGACGACGCCTCCGCGGCGGTGATCCGCGAGCGGTCGGGCGAGGTACGCCTCGATCTCGTCACCGCCTGCTCCCGACATGCGGATTGTCTCCGCACGCAATGCTTCGTCCATGCCCAGATACAAGCATGAAGCCTAGGGTGACCCTACGTGCGCTCCCTCCGCCGCGTTCGCTGGCCGCTGCTGGCGCTGGTCGCGCTCATCGTGCTCCTCGTTATCGGCTACGCAGTTTCGGCGGTTCATCATGGGAGTCCGCGATCCCCGACGTCGGCGTCGACGGCGAGCCACGGCGGTGCAACGTCGGGCCGCGGTGGCGGCCCAGCGTCGACGGGGTCCGGCGTCGAGGTTCCGCTGTCCTCGCTTCCGCCGCAGGCATCAGCCACGGTGGCGCTCATCCTCCACGATGGCCCGTTCCCGTACCGCCAGGACGGCGTCGTATTCGCGAACGCCGAACGGCATCTTCCGATCGAAGCCCGCGGTTATTACCACGAGTTCACGGTGCCGACTCCCGGGTCGACCGATCGGGGCGCGCGCCGCATCATCACCGGACTCGACGGCGAGTTCTACTACACCGCCGATCACTACGAGAGCTTCCGCCGGGTGGACGTGACCAGGTGAGGGTCAGGTATCGATGTGACTAACGCCGACGCGAAGAACAACGCCTTACGAGACGCGATCCGGGAAATCTATTCAGCGGTCCGCGCGCCCGCCTGGGCCTCCCCGAATCTCGACGGGCTGGCGGACGTGTTGCGGGACCTCTCGTGGCTGCCGACCGGGCCGGTCACCGTGCGGTGGCGGCCGCCGCCCGAGCTGCCGCCTGGGGACCGGGACCAGATTGCCGATGTGCTCCGTCAGGCGGCCGCTGAAACGGCCGAAACGGCGCGCCCGGTGAGCGTGGCCGACCTGTCGCCGGGGTAATCGATGGTCCCGTTCCGCGGGTCGCGCGCGCGCCGGCCCGGTCAGGATGAAGACTGGAGCCGTGCCATCCGCATTGCCCACCGGTGATCCGCCTCCCCCCGACGGGCGGCTGCCTCCCTCGGTCCGAGAGGCCGCACGAGGTGTCCCGTTCGGGATCTACGTACACGTCCCGTTTTGCCTTACTCGGTGTGGCTACTGCGACTTCAACACCTACACCGCGACCGAACTTGGTGCGGGTGTCAGCCGCGGAAGCTACATCGACACGGTGCTGCTGGAGTTGCGGCTGGCGCGCCACGTTCTTCGGGATGTCGCGCCACTGGCCTCCGCCGTGTTCTTCGGCGGCGGTACGCCGACGATCCTGCCGGCCGAGCATCTCGGCCTGATCGTGCGTGAAATCACGGACATGTTCGGTCTCGTCCCGGACATCGAGATCACGACCGAGGCGAACCCGGACTCGGTCACGCCGGCCTACTTCGACAAGCTGCGCGCCGCCGGATTCACCCGTGTGTCGATCGGCATGCAGTCGGCCATCCCACACGTGCTCGCGGTGCTGGACCGTACCCACCAGCCTGGCCGGCCGGAGGAAGCGGTGGCAGAGGCGCATGCCGCGGGCTTCGACCACGTGAATCTGGACCTCATCTACGGAGCGCCGCACGAGACCGACGCCGATTGGCAGGCTTCAGTCGACGCGGCTGTCGGGGCGGGGCCGGACCACATCAGCGCGTACGCGCTCGTCGTGGAGGAAGGCACGGCCCTGGCCCGGCAGGTGGCCTCCGGGGCGCTGCCGCCGCCCGATGACGACGTGCTGGCTGATCGGTACGTACAGGCCGACGAAACGCTGCGGCGCGCAGGTTTCGAATGGTACGAGGTGTCCAACTGGGCCCGCACCGCGGCCGCTCGGTCGCGGCACAACCTGCTGTACTGGCGAGAAGCGAACTGGTGGGGCATCGGCCCGGGCGCGCATAGCCACGTGTCCGGCGTGCGGTGGTGGAACGTCAAACACCCCTCGCGCTACGGCGCGCTGCTCGAGGCTGGGCGCAGTCCAGCCGCCGGGCGCGAAACGCTCAATGAACGGGCGCGCCTAACCGAGCGGCTCATGCTGGGCGTGCGGCTGCGGGAGGGCCTGGATCTGCGCGACCTGCCCCGCCCGTCGCGAGCCAAGTTGCCTCAGCTGGTGACCTGGGGGCTGGCCGAGCCCGCGGCATCCCGCGAGGGTCGGCTCGCTCTCACCCAGCGCGGTCGGCTGCTGGCCGACGCCGTCATTCGAGACCTGCTCGGCTGATGACCTGCATGACAACAAGTTGAGCCAGGCGAATGAGTGGCGCCTAGGTCAATGTGGGTCCCGCCGGTGGCAGCACGCCGGCGGTGTCTAAGGCCGTGCGCAGGGCTTCTCCCCTCGTCGGGCCGCGACCTAGGTGCGTGGTCCCGTCTGGCGCCGTGACCACGATGTTGTAGCCACCACGGTCGACTCGACCGGGTATGTCGCTGGGATCCACATATGCCTGCGAATAGACGACCCAGCCATCCGCAGTTAACTCTTGCTCCAGGGCTGACAAATTGTGTGCGTGCATCTACCCCTCCGGACGTCTAGGCAACTCCGCTCAACTAGAAGAACCCCCGTTCGGACTATGAGAACAGACGAATGGAGGTCTCAACAGGGGCTATGGCGATAATCTTCGGGGTGTCCGAGCGCGGTCAGGCGTCTGACCGCGCCGGGCCCACCCGGCGGAGTGCGTCGAGATCGAGGACGCGCACGTGCAAGGTGTGCCGTTGCTGCAAGGCGGCCCGCAACGCGCGGTGCAGCCCGTCTTCGAGGTAGATGTTGCCCTGCCACTGCACGGCGTGGGGGAACAAGTCGCCGTAGAACGTGGAGTCCTCGTCGAGCAGCTGGTCGAGTGCCAGCTCCTTGCGGGTAGTGATCAGCTCGTCGAGACGGACTGCGCGGGGTGGGACGCTGGACCAGTCGCGGGTCGAGAGGGCGTGATCCGGATAGGGCCGGCCTTCACGTACGGCCTTGAAGATCAGAAGATCACCTGCCCAGCACTGCCAGTCGCATTCCGCGGAATCCGACAAATCATCCCCGGCGGTGCAGCGTACCCCGTCCCGGCTTAACTACCATGGTCACAGTGCTGTAGGGCGGCCCGCCGGAGCGCGTGGCGCGAGGAGATGGATCGCGGATGAGCGTGGAGGACCGCAAGCTCGAGGTCCTGCGCGCAATCGTCGAGGACTTCATCAGCACCCGCGAGCCGGTCGGAAGCAAGGCCCTGGCCGATCGGCACAACCTCGGGGTGTCCGCGGCGACGATTCGTAACGACATGGCTGCCCTGGAAGAGGAAGGGCTGATCGCCCAGCCTCACACCAGTGCTGGTCGAGTGCCGACCGACGCCGGCTACCGGATGTTCGTGGACCGGATGACGTCGGTCAAGCCGCTGTCCGGCGCGGAACGCCGAGCAATCGAGACGTTCCTCGACGAAGCGGTCGATCTCGATGACGTGCTGCACCGAGCCGTCCGCACGTTGGCCCAACTCACCCGCAACGTGGCCGTCGTGCAGTACCCGTCCCTGTCCCGCAGCCGGGTCCGGCACATCGAGATCGTCGCCCTCGGCTCGTCGCGGCTACTGCTCGTGCTCATTACCGATACCGGCCGCGTCGAGCAACGGGTCGTCGAGCTCCCGGGGCCGGTCAACGACGATGTCGTGGCTGACCTGCGCACCACGCTCAACACCAGATTGCGCGACCGGCTGCTGGCGGAGACACCGGAGATCATCACGGATCTGCCGCTCGGCGTGACTCGGGAGCTTCGGGGGCTGGTAGCGACATTGACCTCGGTCCTCCTGGAGACCCTTGTCGAGGCGCACAGCGACCGGATCGTGCTCGGCGGCACGGCGAACCTCGCCGAACACGCGTTCGACTTCCCGGCGATTCGCCCGGTGCTCGAGGCTCTGGAAGAGCAGGTCGTGCTGCTCCGACTGCTCGACGAGTCGATGGCCTCGAGTCACGTGCTGGTCCATATCGGCAACGAGAATGTCCATGCCGGGCTGCACACCGCTTCGGTGGTGACCAGCGGATACGGCCCGCGCGGTGCTGCGGTCGGTGCCGTCGGCGTGCTCGGTCCGCGCCGGATGGACTACGGACACACGATGGCTCGGGTCGCCGCTGTCGCCCGCTACGTAGGTGACCTGCTCGCTGAGCGCTGATGTCGCCAGGCTCCGTACACTGGTAATACTCAGCGGTGCCGAGTGCCACCCGCGACCTGACTACACAAGAGAGCTGACTGTCCTGTGCCTGATTCGCCTCGCGACTACTACGCGTTGCTCGGCGTGCGCCGGGACGCGACAGGTGAGGAGATCAAACGCGCCTACCGGAAGCTTGCCCGCGAGTTACACCCGGACGTCAACCCTGACCCGGGCGCGCAGGAGCGCTTCAAGCAGGTGACCGCGGCGTACGAGGTGCTGTCCGATCCGGAGAAGCGCCGCATCGTCGATCTAGGCGGTGACCCGTTGTCGACCGGAGCCGGTGCGCCCGGCAGTGCCGGGAACCCGTTTGCCGGGTTTGGTGGCTTTGGCGACGTTTTCGAGGCGTTCTTCGGCGGAGGAGCGACCAGCAGAGGGCCACGACCGAGGCGTCGGCAGGGTGCCGACGCGCTGCTGCGGCTGGACCTCACCCTGGTCGAGGCCGCATTCGGCGCACACAAGGACATCTCCGTAGAAACGGCGGTGCTGTGCTCCACGTGCTCCGGCAGCGGGTGTGCGCCGGGCACGTCGCCACGGACCTGCCCGATCTGCAGCGGTACGGGCGAGGTTCAGTCGGTGCAACGGTCGTTTCTCGGTCAGGTGATGACAAGCCGTCCATGCTCCGCCTGCGGTGGCACTGGGCAGCAGATCCCCTCACCCTGCCCGACGTGTGGGGCCGAAGGCCGGGTTCGTACCCGCCGGACCGTCACGGTCGACGTGCCGGCCGGCATCGAGGATGGCATGCGCATCCGGCTCTCCGGACAGGGCGAGGTCGGCCCCGGCGGTGGCCCGGCCGGCGACCTCTACATCGAGGTTGCCGAGCAGCCCCACGACACGTTCACCCGCGAGGGATCGGACCTGCATTGCACGATCGCGTTGCCGATGACGGCGGCCGCCCTCGGCACCGACCTCGTGCTGACCACCCTGGATGGCGAGGAGAAGCTAGACATCCGGGCGGGCACCCAGAACGGCGCGGTGCTGACTCTGCGTGGGCGGGGCGTGCCACGGCTGCGCAGCAGCAGTCGGGGAGACCTGCTCGTGCATGTCGAGGTGCGCACGCCGACTCGTCTCGACGAGGCGCAGGAGAAGCTGCTTCGTGAGCTCGCGGCGCTTCGCCAGGAGGAGGTTGCGGTGAACGGCGCCCGGTCAGGCCTGTTCAGCAAGGTCCGCGACGCGTTTGGCGGACGTTGACGCGAGGCCTCTCGTGACTCCTCCGCTGTTCCTGCTCGACCCGCTGCCGGACGGCGACACGATCGTCCTAGCCGGCGACGAAGGCCGCCACGCGGCGACGGTCATGCGCATCCGGGTCGGCGAGACCGTGCTGGCCGGCGACGGGCGCGGGTCCGTGCTGCAAGGGACGGTCGTCGCGCTCCGACCCCGTGGCCTGGAGTTCACCGTCTCCCTGCGCCGAGTGGAACCCCCCGCTGATCCGCGGGTCATCGTGGTCCAGGCGCTACCGAAGGGCGACCGAGGTGAGCTCGCAGTGGAGTTGCTGACCGAGCTCGGCGCGGACGAGATCGTGCCCTGGCGGGCAGCGCGGTGTGTAACGGTCTGGAGCGGCGCTCGCGGTGACCGGGCAGTAGCGAAGTGGCGCCGGACAGCGCGCGAGGCCGCGAAGCAGAGCCGGCGCGCGTGGATACCGACCGTCTGCGAAGCAACGGATACGGAGGGCGTCGCCGCGCGGCTGACCGGCACGTCCGGCGCGCTGGTGCTGCACGAACAAGCGACGAGCCGGTTCGGCGATTTCACCCCGCCGGCGACCGGCGAACTTGTCGTCATTGTCGGTCCCGAAGGCGGAATCACCGACAGCGAGCTGGCCCTCCTCGACGGCGCCACGCCGGTTCGCCTCGGCCAGCATGTACTGCGCACCTCGACCGCGGGGGCGGCCGCGTTGGCCGCTCTCGCGCCCCGGCTCGGACGCTGGAATTGAGCCGGATCGCGATTCTCAGACGCGCCTGGGGGGTATCGGGCATCAGGAAAGTAGAATGAGACGGGTTCACCCCCCGGACCGAGCAGAAAGCCGACCTTGTCAGATCCCACTTCCCGGTCTGATCGCGTCTCTACCACCCTCGTCGTACCCGGCGAGCAAGCAATGGTTGCCCTGCTCGGCTCGCGCGACGAGTTGCTCCGGGTTATCGAGACAAAGCTCGACAGCGACATCCACGTTCGTGGCAACGAGATCACGGTCACCGGCGCTCCGGCCGACAACGCCATCGCGGTGCGGCTATTCGAAGAGCTACTAGAACTCATCCGGGCCGGCCAGAATCTCACCCCGGACGCCGTCGGTCGTGCGCTCGGGATGCTCACCGCGGATTCGGCCGAGCGCCCGGCCGAGGTGCTCAGCCTCAACATCCTGTCCCGCCGGGGCAAGAACATCCGCCCGAAGACCCTCAATCAGAAGCATTACGTCGACGCGATCGACCGGCACACGGTGGTGTTCGGGATCGGGCCGGCCGGCACCGGGAAGACCTATCTCGCGGTCGCGAAGGCCGTCCAGGCGTTGCAGGCCAAGCAGGTAACCCGCATCATCCTGACCCGACCGGCCGTTGAAGCTGGGGAGCGGCTGGGCTTCCTGCCGGGCACGTTGTACGACAAGATCGACCCGTACCTGCGCCCGCTACTCGACGCGTTGCACGACATGCTCGATCCTGAGTCGATTCCCCGCCTCACCCAAGCCGGGACCATCGAAGTTGCGCCGCTTGCCTACATGCGCGGTCGGACGCTCAACGACGCGTTCATCATCCTCGACGAGGCTCAGAACACCACGGCCGAGCAGATGAAGATGTTCCTGACGCGACTCGGCTTCGGTTCGAAGGTCGTGGTCACGGGGGACATCACGCAAATTGACCTACCAGGCGATACCCGTAGCGGCCTGAAAGTCGTGCGCGAGATTCTCACCGAAATCGACGACGTCCACTTCGCCTACCTCACGAGCACTGACGTCGTCCGTCATCGGCTCGTGGGCGAGATCGTCGATGCGTATGCCCGGTGGGACGAGCGGGATGGAGCCAGCCGGCAGACCCCGCCACCGCATCGGGCGGCGCCTCGCCGCTGAGGTCGACATGAGCATCGAGATCAACAACGAGTCCGGCATCTCCGTCGATGAGGTGGCTCTGGTCGAGCTCGGCCGTTACGTTCTCGACTCCTTGTCGGTGAACCCGATGGCCGAGCTGTCGATCGTGCTGCTTGATGCGGACGCAATGGACGCGTTGCACCGGCAGTGGATGGACGTCGAGGGGCCGACCGACGTGATGGCTTTTCCGATGGACGTGGAGGAACTCTCGTCCGAGCACGCCGAGCCCAGCGGTCCGCCGCGCCCTGACGCCAACGGAATGGGCGCGCTGCTGGGCGACGTCGTCCTGTGCCCGGAGGTAGCTGCGGAGCAGGCCCGTCATGCCGGGCATTCGACCGAATCGGAACTGCAGCTGCTTTGTACGCACGGCATCCTGCACCTGCTTGGGTACGACCACGGCGAGCCCGAGGAGGAGCACGAGATGTTCGCGCTGCAAGCGCGCCTTGTCGGTGGCTGGGCCGAGCGGTCGGGCCGGGCACCGATCCGTGCGCCCCGGCCGGGAACCCGAGGAGAGGTGCGCGACACCGCCACCGGCGCCCGGACCGGTGAGCGCGATGGCTGATCCGGACCAACCTCGGCACGGGAGCAGCCCGTGAAGGCAGCCGACATCGCCCTGCTCGTGATCGCGATCCTGCTGGTTCCGATCGGCGGGGTGTTGGCCTGCGTCGACTCGGCTCTGGCGCGGGTCTCGGTTGCGCGCATCGACGAGTTGGTGCGCGAGGGGCGCCGGGGGGCGAAAACGCTGAGCGGCCTGGTGGTCAATCGCGCCCGGTACACCAACTTGCTGCTGCTCCTGCGGATGACGTGCGAGGTCACGTCGACCGTCCTCGTCACGCTCGTCGTGCGGTCTGTGTTCGGTCCCGACTGGCCCGTCGTGTTGCTCACGATTGCGGCCATGGTGGTCGTCAGCTACGTGTTCGTGGGCGTCGGCCCGAGGACGCTGGGTCGCCAGCACCCCTACCGGGTCGCGCTGTCACTCGCCGTCCCCGTCCGCGCCCTCGGCCGGGTGTTCGGGCCGCTAGCGTCCCTGCTGATCCTGTTCGGCAATGCGGTGACTCCCGGCCGGGGTTTCCGCGACGGACCGTTCTCGTTCTCGTCAGAGGCCGAGTTGCGCGAGCTCGTGGACATGGCCGAACGGGGAGGCGTCGTCGAGCACGACGAGCGCGAGATGATCCAGTCCGTGTTCGACCTAGGTGACACAATCGCCCGCGAGGTCATGGTGCCGCGGACGGAGATCGTCTGGATCGAGCACACCAAGACCGTCCCGCAGGCGATGGCGCTGGCGCTGCGCAGCGGATTCTCCCGGATCCCGGTTATCGGCGAGAACGTCGACGACATCATCGGCGTCGTGTACCTCAAGGATCTGGCCCGGCGCAGCCAGGACCCCGAGCGGGCCCGGACCACGACGGTGGACGAGGTGATGCGGCAGCCGATCCTCGTGCCGGAGTCCAAACCGGTCAATGAGCTCATGCGGGAAATGCAGCTGCACCGCACCCACATCACGATCATCATCGACGAGTACGGCGGCACGGCGGGACTGGTCACGATCGAAGACATCCTCGAGGAGATCGTGGGGGAGATCACCGATGAGTACGACAACGAGAGCCCGCCCATCGAGCGGCTGGACGAGAACACCGCTCGGGTGACCGCTCGTCTCTCAGTCGAGGATCTGGCGCACTTGTTCGATATGGATCTGCCCGACCGGGATGACGTCGAGACAGTCGCCGGGCTGCTCGCCGAGCGCATCGGTCGCGTACCGATCCCTGGAGCGACCGCCCGAGTCAACGGGCTGGAGCTGGTGGCCGAGGGCGCCGGCGGCCGACGACACCGGATCGACACCATCCTCGTGCGGCGTTTGCCGAAGGACGACGTACACGCCCAGCCGGAAGCCCAGGTGGAGAGCGCGTGACCGAGGTGTCCGTCGAGGACGGCAAGCTCGTCACCCTGGCCCGGGCGGCCCGAGTTCGGGCTGGTAGCGCACAAGGAGCGGCTGTGCGGGATGCGGACGGCCGTACCTACGTCGCCGTGGGCATTGTCCTGGCCTCGTTACAGCTCACCGCCCTGCAGTTGGCCGTGGCGATGGCGGTGTCGTCCGGTGCGTCGGGGTTAGCGGCTGCCGTCGTGGTCGGTGCGGAACCCGATGCCGGGCCCGGATTACTCGCGCTGCGTGATGTGACGCCAGATGCGGTTGCGTATCACGCCGATCCAGACGGCACGCTGCGCTGACAGACCGGCCGCGGGGCGCGGCGAGATCCTCACGCGTGGCATGATCCGGCCGATGGAACCCACCTGGTCAAGGATCACCGCGGCCGACGGTCGGCACCTTGATGTGTTGACCATGGGTCCGGCGGACGCCATGCCGGTCCTCTTTCACGGGGGGACCCCAACGGCGGCACTGGTGTATCCGCCCGCCGTCGAGGCGATGACGCGCCACGTCATCCGGCTGATCACCTACTCCCGACCGGGCTACGCCACGTCCGACCCGCAACCGGGTAGGTGCATCGCCGACGCGGTAGCAGATGTCCAGGCGATCCTCGACGGGATCCAGGCCGACCAGTTCGTCACGATCGGGTGGTCCGGTGGCGGTCCGCACGCGCTCGCGTGCGCGGCGCTCATGCCCGCGCGGTGCCGGGCTGCCGCCACCATCGCCGGCGTGGCGCCGTACCCGGCGCCCGGCCTCGATTGGCTGGCCGGCATGGGCCGGGAGAACATCGAGGAGTTCGGCGCTGCGCTGGACGGCGTCGACGCGCTCTCGGCCTACCTAGCCGCACCGGCTGATGACCTTGCGCAGGTCACTGCGGATCAGGTCGCGGCCGCGCTCGGCGACCTGGTGTCTGACGTCGACGTGGCGTCTTTGCGCGGCTCGTATGCCGACTGGGCGGCTGCGACGTTCCGCAAGTCGGTGAGCACCGGAATCGACGGCTGGCGAGACGACGACTTGGCGTTCGTGCGGCCGTGGGGATTCGACCTCGCGATGATTCGCCGACCAGTTGCTGTCTGGCAGGGCGATCAGGATCGCATGGTGCCGTTCGCGCACGGCGAATGGCTGGCCGCCCACGTGCCCACCGCGCGACCCCACCTGTTGGCCGGCCAGGGGCACCTCTCGTTGGCGTTCGACGCATTCGACGAGATCATCGAGGATCTCCTGGACCTGGCCAAGTGACGCGGTAGCCGGTCCGATCCGACTTGTCTCGCGGGAAGCGGCGCGGACGCGCAGGGCGCGACGTCACGACGAATCGCCGCCGAGCGCGCGGCGTCAGCTGCGCGAGCTGCTGCCGGTAAGAGCGGCGGTGGCACCAAGTGCGAGATAGACGCCGCCAGAAATGAGTTTCTGTCGATCGGCCCAGCCGGGGCGACGGCGTAACCAGCTGCCGACGCTGCCCGCGCTCGTGGCCCACACCGTGTCGAACAGCAGACCTAGCAGGGTGAAAATTCCACCGAGCACGAGGATCTGGGTCGTCGTCGAACCATGGTGGGCGTCGAGGAACTGCGGAAAGAACGCGACGAAGAAGATCGCTACCTTCGGGTTGGCGATTCCGATGCCGAAGGCCTCAGCGAATGCGCGCCGTCCGCTGGGTGAGCGCGGCGCGGCCGGCCCGACGAGCTCCAGGCGGCCGCGCCCGAGCAATGCGCGGATGCCCAGGTAAACCAGATACGCCGCGCCACCGTAGCGAAGCAAGGAGAAGGCGACCGCCGACGAAGCGATGACCGCGCTCAGGCCGGCGGCCGTTGCGAGGACGAACACCGCGGTAGCCGTCTCCACGCCGGCGACCGAGATCAGCGCGATGCGTCGCCCGTCACCGATGCCTCTCGCCAGCAGGAAGATCACGTTCGGTCCGGGCAGCACAATCAGGGCAACGGCAGCAGCCGTGAACGCGAGCAGCGTCGTGGTCGTCGGCATGCCGCGACGGTATCGCCAGGGACCGAACGAGTTTGTTCGGTGTACTCGGATGGAAGCGCTTAGCGGCCGATGCCCTCGCCGGCAATCTTATTCTGGAATGAGTCGAGAAAACGTTGGACGAACAGTGGGAGACTTTCGAGGTGACGATCGAGCCGGCGACGCAACGCGTCTTCCGCTCGGGATTCTGTTGCTTCGTCGGCCGGCCGAACACTGGCAAGTCCACCCTGACGAACGCGCTGGTCGGCACCAAAGTCGCGATCACGAGTGACAAGCCGCAAACGACACGGCGCGCAATTCGCGGAATCGTCAACCGCGCGGACGCGCAGCTCGTCATCGTCGACACCCCGGGACTGCATCGCCCGCGCACGCTGCTCGGCGAACGGCTCAACGACGTCGTTCGCCGCACGTTGAGCGAGGTCGATGTCATCGGGTTCTGTGTGCCGGCTGACCAGCGTATCGGTCCCGGTGATCGTTACATCGCGGCCGAGCTGGCCTCGGTCGCGGCACCCGTCATCGCCGTCGTTACCAAGGTTGACGCGGTGAGTAGGGCGCGCGTGGCCGCCCAGCTGACGGCCGTCAGTGAGCTCGGAGAGTTCTCCGACATCGTTCCGGTCTCAGCCGTCGCTGGCGACCAGGTGGACCTGCTCGCCGAGCTGCTGGTCGCGCAACTCCCGGCCGGGCCGGTGCTCTACCCGATCGACGTGAATACCGATGAACCGGTCGAGATCAGCGTGGCCGAACTTGTCCGTGAGGCGGCGCTCGACGGGGTGCGTGACGAGCTACCGCATTCCATTGCCGTGACCGTCGACGAGATGCGCCCCCGCGATGGGCGCCCCGATCTCACCGAGGTGTTCGCCACCATCCATCTGGAGCGAACCAGCCAGAAAGGCATCCTGATCGGTGCGGGCGGGTCCAGGCTGAAGGCCATCGGTACCGCGGCTCGACCGCCGATCGAGCGACTGCTCGGCACCCGCGTGCACCTCGACCTGCACGTCGCGGTCGAATCCGACTGGCAAAAGGATCCACGCAAGCTCGGTCGACTGGGCCTCTAGGACACTGCGTGCTCGACACATACCGCGCCGCGTTCCACGCGCCAGGAACGGCGGCTTTCACCGCTGCCGGCTTCGTCATGCGCATGCCGATTGCGATCTACCCGATCGGTCTGGTGCTGCTCCTCTCGATCCGCACCGGTCACTACTCGTTCGCCGGTCTGCTGAGCGGAACGTACGTGGTGGCCAACGGCATCGGCACGCCCGTGCTCGGCCGGCTGGTCGACCGGTACGGGCAACACCGTGTGCTGATCCCGGCGTCGGCGGGACACATCGCCGCCGCTATCGCGCTCGGGCTTCTTGTCGGAGCCAACGCTCCGGATGCCGTCTTGCTGGCTCCGGCGACCGTGCTCGGGTTCTGCTACCTATCAGTCGGATCGCTGACTCGGGCGCGCTGGTCGTTCGTCCTGGCTGGTCGCCCTGAGCTCAACACGGGCTACTCGGTCGAGTCCATCCTGGACGAGCTGATCTTCACCGTCGGACCGCTGATCGCAACGCTCATTGCCACCCAGATCAACCCGCTCGGCGTTCTGGTCGTCGGGGCCGCCTTGGTGGGGGTCGGCGCCGTTTGGCTTCGGCAGCAGCGGTCAACCGAGCCGCCGGCCCACCCCGCCGGTGCGCCTCGTCATCCCAGCGCGTTGCGCTATGCCGGCATGCCGCTCCTGGTAGCAGCCGGCGCGGCCATGGGTGGGGTGTTCGCAAGCGCCGAGGTCACAGCCATCGCGTTCTGCGGCCAGCGCGGTGCCACGGCTTGGAGCGGGCTGGTACTGGCCGCTTTCGCCACCGGTAGCGCGATCAGCGGTTTCTTCTACGGTTCGCGGCACTGGCACGCGCCCGTCCTGGAACGGTTCCGCATCCAGGCCGTGGTGTTTGGAGTGCTCCCATGGCTGTTCTTGCTCGCCGCGAATGTTCCACTCCTCACGTTGATCATCTTCGTGGTCGGGTTGGGTATCGCTCCTACCCTGATCACTGCCTTCACCCTGATTCAGCAGCTCGTCCCGGCTGCGGCGCTGACCGAGAGCATGGGGTGGTTCTCCACCGGCATTGCCATGGGCTATGGGATCGTGTCGGCGTTTGTCGGTCGCATCGCCGACTCGCAAGGCGCGCGCCCGGCCTTCCTCGTAACCGTCGGATGCGGTCTGGCTCTCGGCGTGAGCGCCGCTATGCTGCACCGGCGGTTGGCTCGCCGGCCGGTGGCGCCGCAACCGGTGTCTGTCGGCCCGGAGTGAGATCATCGATGGGTGCCGTTGTATCGGGACGAAGCGGTCGTGCTGCGGGTGCACAAGCTGGGTGAGGCAGACCGGATCGTCAGTCTGCTCACGCGTAGACACGGCCGGGTCCGCGCGGTCGGCCGGGGTGTGCGGCGCACAACCTCGAAGTTTGGTGCCCGCCTGGAGCCCGGCAGCCATGTCGACATGCAGCTACTGACCCGCAATCCGCAGGCGCCCGGCGACGCCCCCGCGCGCCGCAAACTGGACACCGTCATCCAGACCGAGTCGTTGGACGCCTTCGGTGCGCAGCTGTCCGGCGACTACGCCCGGTGGACGTCCCTGTCGGCGATCTGCGAGACGGCGGAGCGCCTCACCGAGGAGGGTGAACCCGCACTGCGGTTGTACCTCCTTCTCGTCGGGGCACTGCGGGCACTCACGGAGCGGGAACACGATCCGTCGCTCGTCCTGGACGCTTTCCTCATCCGGGCCATGTCCGGTGCCGGATGGGAACCGGCGTTGCGTGAGTGCGCGAGCTGCTCGGCGCCGGGCCCGCACGTGGCATTCAACGTGCCCGCCGGAGGTGCAGTCTGTGAGACCTGCCGCCCACCCGGTTCGCCGCGCCCACAGTCCGGGACCATCGACCTGATGGTCGCGCTTCTCAGTGGTGATTGGGCGCGCGCGGATGCGAGTCCGGGCAACGTGCGGCGCGAGGCCAGCGGGTTGATCGCCGCTCACCTGCAATGGCATCTCGAGCGCGGGCTGCGTTCCCTGCCGCTCGTCGACCGCTGATTCCGTCGGCCCCGCACGAGCGGGGGATACCGTGGCGCGGTGACTTCGTCGACGACCGCCCCTGGCCGCCGGGGTAATGCCGGGCAGTGGCCGGATCCGCCGCCCCATCCATCGGGCGAGCGCCCGCCAAGCATCCCGGCCCAGTTCTTGCCCCGTCATGTCGCCCTCGTCATGGACGGCAACGGACGCTGGGCCCGGCAGCGCGGACTGCCTCGAACCGAGGGGCATCGGGCGGGTGAAGCCGCGCTGCTTGACGTGTTGCACGGTGCCATCGAGATCGGGGTCACCACGGTGTCGGCGTACGCGTTCTCCACCGAGAACTGGCGCCGGACGCCGGAGGAGGTGCGTTTCCTCATGGGCTTCAACAAGGAGGTGATCCGGCGCCGACGCGACGAACTCGGCGCGCTCGGTGTGCGGATCCGGTGGGCCGGGCGGCGCCCGCGCTTGTGGCGCTCGGTCATCGATCAACTCGAAGACGCCGAGGAGTACACCCGCAACAACGACCGGCTGACTCTCCAGTTCTGCGTCAACTACGGTGGCCGGGCCGAGCTTGTCGACGCGATGCGAGCCATTGCTCGCGAGGTTGCGGCTGGCACCATCAATCCGGCGAAGATCGACGAGCGCACGATCGACGCGCACCTCGACGAGCCGGGATTGCCGGATGTCGACCTGTTCATCCGGAGCTCGGGCGAGAAGCGCACGTCGAACTTCCTGCTGTGGCAGTCGGCCTACGCCGAGCTGGTATTCGACGACACGCCCTGGCCCGAGTTCGATCGCCGGAACCTGTGGCGTGCCTGTTTGACGTATGCCCAGCGGGACCGGCGTTTCGGTGGCGCCGGCCCCGTCGGCCAAGAGCAGGCGCGAAGCGCTGCCGTTGACAGGAATGGGCCGGCCAGCCCCGGTACCCTGGCTTAGTGCCTGCCGACCGCAACGACACCGTCGTGAATCTCGCGAAACGACGCGGCTTTGTCTTCCCGTCGAGCGAGATCTACGGCGGCACCCGGTCCGCCTGGGACTACGGCCCGCTTGGCGTCGAGCTGAAGGAGAACATCAGGCGCGCGTGGTGGCACGCCATGGTCACCTCCCGCGATGACATCGTCGGATTGGATTCGGCGGTGATTCTCGCGACGGATGTCTGGCAGGCATCCGGCCACGTCGAAGCGTTTCACGACCCGCTGGTGGAATGTCTCCACTGCCACCACCGCTTCCGGGCCGATCACCTCGAGGAAGCCTACGAGGCCAAGCACGGGCATCTGCCCGAACACGGCCTGGCTGACATCAACTGCCCGAACTGCGGCACGAAGGGTCGCTTCACGCCGCCGCGCGAGTTCAACATGATGCTCAAGACGTTCCTAGGCGCAGTTGAGACTGACGAGAGCCTCTACTACCTTCGTCCCGAGACCGCGCAGGGTATTTTCATCAACTTCCTCAATGTCATGACGACCGCGCGCAAAAAGCCGCCGTTCGGAATCGCGCAGGTTGGCAAGAGCTTCCGCAACGAGATCACGCCGGGCAATTTCATCTTCCGGACCAGAGAGTTCGAGCAGATGGAGATGGAGTTCTTCGTCGTGCCGGGCACCGATGCGGAATGGCACGACTACTGGCTGCAGGAGCGCTGGAACTGGTGGGTCGACCTCGGCGTGGACCCGGAGAATCTGCGCCTCTACGAGCATCCGAAGGACAAGCTGTCCCACTATTCGACACGCACTGTCGACATCGAGTACCGATTTCGCTTCGGGGGCGCCGAATTCGCAGAACTCGAAGGCATTGCGAACCGCACGGACTTCGACCTGAAAACACACGCCAAACACTCCGGCGTCGATCTCACTTATTTCGATCAGGAACGCAACGAGCGATGGACGCCCTACGTGATCGAACCGGCTGCCGGTCTGACGAGGGCCGTGTTGACCTTTCTGCTCGACGCCTACAGCGAAGACGAGGCGCCCGACGCGAAAGGGAAGTTGGAGAAGCGAACCGTGCTGCGACTGGACAAGCGGCTGGCGCCGGTCAAGGCTGCCGTTTTGCCGCTGTCTCGCCACGCCGATTTGTCGCCGAAGGCGCGTGACCTCGCCGCGGTGCTCCGGCGCTGCTGGAATGTGGAGTTCGACGATGCGCAGGCGATCGGGCGCCGGTATCGGCGCCAGGACGAGATCGGGACCCCGTATTGCGTCACGATCGATTTCGATACTCTCGACGACAACGCCGTGACGGTGCGGGACCGCGACAGCATGGCCCAGGACCGCATCGGCATCGACCAGGTTGAGTCCTACCTTGCCGCCAGGCTCGCTGGTTGTTGACGCGCCGGCCGGTGGCCCAGCCGGCCTCGGCGACGTCGACCCCATGACCGCACCGCTCCGGCTCTCGGAGCGGGTAGTGGCGCCGGTTCCGGTCGTGTTGGCGCCCATGGCAGGCATAACGAACACCGCGTTTCGTCGACTATGTCGCACCTACGGGCGCGGTCTGTTCGTGAGCGAGATGATCACGTCTCGTTCCCTCGTCGAGCGTCATCCGAAGACGCTGCGTCTGATCCGGTTCGCGCCGGACGAGACGCCGCGCAGCCTTCAGCTGTACGGCGTCGATCCCGGGGTCGTCCGGGCGGCGGTGCGGATGATCGTCGAGGAAGATCTGGCGGACCACATAGACCTCAACTTCGGCTGCCCGGTGCCCAAGGTGACCCGCAAGGGCGGCGGCGCGGCGTTGCCGTGGCGTATCGACCTGTTCGGCGACATCGTCACTGCCGCCGTCGAAGCCGCCACATCGGCGGTGCCGATCACGGTCAAGATGCGGCTCGGCATCGACGCCGACCATCTGACCTACCGCGAAGCCGGCCTCCGCGCGCAGGACGCGGGGGTGACATATGTGGCCTTGCACGGGCGGACGGCGAGCGACTTCTACGGAGGTCATGCCCGCTGGGTCCGATAGCCGAGTCTGGCCGATCTCCTGGACGTCCCGGTGCTCGGCAACGGCGACATCTGGGAGGCCGAGGACGCGCTGCGGATGATCGCCGAAACCGGCTGTGCCGGCGTGGTCGTCGGACGTGGCTGCCTGGGGCGGCCGTGGCTATTCGCCGATCTCGCAGCGGCGTTCACCGGTCGCGCCCAACGATTGCGACCCGATCTGCGGGAAGTGACCCGAGCGATGCGCGAACACGCCGAACTCCTGGCCGAATGGCTGGGCGAGGAACGCGGGCTGCCCGAATTTCGGAAGCACGTCGCGTGGTACCTGAAGGGCTACGTGGTCGGCAGCGAGACCCGCGCGGCGTTGGGCAGCGTGTCGACGCTCGCCGAACTCGACCGCCGGCTCCGCGGTCTGGATCTCGACCAGCCATTTCCCCACGACGTGCTCGGCCGGCCGCGCGGCCGGACGACACCGGCCCGGCCGGTCGCACTCCCGGACGGTTGGCTGGCCGACCGCTGGACGCGTACCGTGCCTCCGGACGCGGAGATGAGCGATTCGGGCGGCTGAGTCGCTCGTAGTTCACCGAGCAGAGCATGGCCTGCGTCCTAGCGGAAAGCGATCTCGGGCCTTACCGTCTACTAACCCCCACCGATCGAAGGGTGCGAGCGCCAAATGCCGAAGTTCGTGTACGACTTTGCCGAAGGTAACAAGGACTTAAAGGATCTGCTGGGTGGCAAGGGCGCCAACCTGGCCGAGATGACGAACCTCGGCCTGCCCGTGCCGCCCGGGTTCACGATCACCGTCGAGGCCTGCAAGGCGTATCTGCGGTCGGGTCGAGAACCGGCGGAGCTGGCCGACGAGGTCGCTGCGCATTTGACTGCCCTCGAAACGAAAATGGGTAAGCGGCTCGGCCAGCCGGATGACCCGCTGCTCGTGTCGGTGCGGTCCGGGGCGAAGTTCTCAATGCCGGGAATGATGGACACTGTCCTGAATATCGGGCTGAACGACCAGTCCGTGCGCGGCTTGGCAGCCCAGGCCGGCGACGAGCGATTCGCCTTCGATTCCTACCGCCGGCTGATCCAGATGTTCGGCAAGACGGTCCTGGGCATCCCGGGGGAGGCGTTCGAGGAGGCGCTGGACGCCGCCAAGCACGGCAAGGGTGGCAACGGGATCGCGAGCGACCTGGACCTAGATGCGGCCGACCTGCGCCTGCTCGTCGAGACGTTCAAGGACGTCGTGGTCAAGCATGCTGGTCGCGAGTTCCCGCAGGAGCCACGAGAGCAGCTGGACTTGGCGGTTCGGGCGGTGTTCGAGTCGTGGAACACGCCCCGGGCGGTGCTGTACCGGCGGCAAGAACGGATCCCAGGCGACCTGGGGACCGCGGTGAACGTCTGCACGATGGTGTTCGGCAATCTGGGCATGGACTCCGGCACCGGGGTGGCGTTCACCCGGGACCCGGCGACCGGCGCCCCGGGGGTGTACGGGGACTACCTGCAGAACGCCCAGGGTGAGGACGTGGTCTCGGGGATCCGCAACACGGTGCCCTTGACGGATCTGGAAAAGATCGACAAGCGCTCACACGACGAGCTGATGCGCATCATGCACGTCCTCGAGGAGCACTACCGGGATTTGTGCGACATCGAATTCACCATCGAGCGCGGCAAGCTGTGGATGCTGCAGACCCGGGTGGGCAAGCGGACGGCAGCGGCGGCATTCCGGATCGCGACGCAGCTGGTCGATCAGGGCCTGATCGACTTGGACGAGGCCCTGCAGCGGGTGACCGGTGCCCAACTCGCCCAGTTGATGTTCCCGCGGTTCGACGAGTCGGCTAACCCGAAGAGGATTGCGCAAGGGATGAACGCGTCGCCGGGCGCGGCGGTCGGTCGGGTGGTGTTCGACTCGGACACGGCGATGAAGTGGGCGCAGTCGGGGGAGAAGGTGATCCTGGTCCGGCGGGAGACCAACCCCGACGATCTGGGCGGCATGGTCGCGGCGCAGGGCATCCTGACCAGCCGGGGTGGGAAGACCAGCCACGCCGCGGTGGTCGCCCGCGGGATGGGGAAGACGTGCATATGCGGCGCGGAATCGATCGACGTGCTCACCAAGGAACGGCGATTCCGAACCAGCGATGGCATCGAGGTCAACGAGGGCGACGTCATCTCCATCGACGGCACGTCCGGCGAGGTATTTCTAGGCGAGGTGCCTGTTGTCCCCTCGCCAGTGGTGATGTACTTCGAGGGCGAGCTCGACCTGGACGCGCCTGAGGCCGGCGACCTGGTCGCGGCTGTGCACCGGCTCATGCGGCATGCGGATGGAGTACGGCGGATGGCGGTGCGAGCCAACGCCGATACCGATGAGGATGCAGCCCGGGCCCGCCGGTTCGGCGCGCAGGGCATCGGGCTATGCCGGACAGAGCACATGTTCCTGGGTGATCGGCGCGCGCTCGTCGAAGCACTCATCCTCGCCGAGACGGACGAAGAACGCGACCGGCAGCTCGCCGAATTGCTTCCACTACAACGAAAAGACTTCGTCGGCATCTTCGAAGCGATGGACGGCCTGCCGGTCACGATCCGGCTCCTCGATCCGCCGCTGCACGAGTTCCTGCCGGACCTCACCGAGCTCTCAGTGCGGGTGGCGCTCGCGCAGGCCCGCGGCGATGCCACCGAGAGCGACCGTCGTTTGCTCCACGCCGTCCAGAGACTGCACGAGCAGAACCCGATGCTCGGTCTCCGCGGGGTCCGGCTCGGAGTCGTCATTCCGGGATTGTTCGCCATGCAGTCGCGCGCGATCCTTCAGGCCGCAGCGGAACGCATCCTGGCCGGCGGCGTGCCGCGGGTGGAGATCATGGTCCCGCTCGTCGCCAGCGTTCAGGAATTCGAGACGGTTAAGCAGGACATCATCCAGGTCGCGCGGGACGTCCGCACCGAGACGGGCGTCAACCCGGAGTTCCTCATCGGAACGATGATCGAACTTCCCCGGGCCGCCGTGACGGCCAACCAGATTGCCGAATCCGCCGAGTTCTTTTCCTTCGGCACCAACGATCTCACCCAGACGACCTGGGGTTTCTCCCGCGACGACGTGGAGGCCGCTTTCTTCTCGGCGTACCTGGAGAAGGGCATCTTCGGGGTCTCGCCGTTCGAGACGATCGATCGTGATGGTGTCGGGGAACTGGTACGGGTCGGTACCGAACGAGGGCGGGCCGCGCGTCCCGGCCTCAAAGTCGGGGTGTGCGGCGAACACGGCGGCGACCCCGACTCGGTCCACTTCTTCGACGAGGTCGGCCTCGACTACGTGTCCTGCTCCCCGTTCCGGGTTCCCGTCGCCCGGCTGGAAGCGGGACGCGCCAGCTGCGCGTTCTCGAGCACGGCGTCGGACTCGGCCTGAAGCGCGACGAGAACGGACATCGGTGCGCTTCTGCAACATACTGACGGTTGTTGGCGCGCATGCTGAAGGGGAGGTCGGCAATGTCGTCGTGGGCGGCGTTGGCGACGTTCCCGGTGACACGATGTTCGACAAGATGCGGTACCTCGCCGAGAATCGGGACGACATCCGCCAGCTGCTGCTGAAGGAGCCACGCGGCAACGTCATCCGCAGCGCCAATGTCGTACTGCCGTCCAACCATGCGGAGGCGCAGCTCGGCTATGTCGTGATGGAGTCGACCGAGTACCCCGTCATGTCGGGCAGCAACACGATCTGCGTCGCCACGGTTGTGCTGGAAACCGGCCTGCGTGCCCATGGTTGAGCCGGTTACCGAGCTCCTCCTGGAGTCACCCGCCGGCCTGATCCGGTTGACCTGCACCTGCCGCGACGGCAAGGTGACGAGCGTTCGGTTTCGCAATCAGCCGGCCTTCGTGTATCACCTCGGCGCGTCGGTCGAGGTGGCAGGACTGGGCACGGTTCCGGTCGATGTCGCGTGGGGCGGCATGGCCTATGTCCTCGTCGACGCCCCGAGCCTGGGCTTCCAGCTTGCGCCCAACGAAGCGCGGGATCTGTGCGGTGTCGGCCAGCGGATCAAGGAAGCGGCTGCCGCTCAGCTACCTGTCGTGCACCCGGAGCACCCCGATTTTGCCGGCATCACGATCACGGCCTTCACCCGACCCGCCGGGCGAGTCGACGGCGTATTGACTGCCCGCAATGCCGTCGTCGTCTCACCCGGCCGGATCGACCGTTCACCCTGCGGCACTGGCACGTCAGCGCGCCTCGCGGTCATGCACGCGCGAGAGGAGATCGCGGTCGGCGAGCCGTTCGTGCACGAGTCGATCATCGGCAGCCGGTTCGAGGCGATGATCGAGGAGCTGACGACCGTCGGCCCCATTCCGGCCGTGATCCCGAGCGTGGCCGGGCAGGCCTATCTGACCGACGTCTCGCAGGTCGGCCTCGATCCCGCCGACCCGTTCCCCCAGGGATACACGCTGTCTGACACCTGGATGAGTTCACCCCGCTGACGGCACGGTGTCACCGTCGCGGGGTAGGTTCGAGGCGTGTTCCGCCGTCGTTCCCGCTCGCCCGAAGAAGCGTTCTCGCAGCGGCGGCGCGATCCGCGCGGCACCACCGAGATCTCCCCGACGACCGCCGCCCTGCAGCAGATCCTCGACGAATACGGCCTGAAGCACACCATCGACGACGACGGCGACCTGACGGTCCGCTGGGAGAAGTGCAGCGTCTACTTCTTCCACTACGGGGAGCGGAACGAGGTCGTCCAGGCGCGGATGTACGTCAACCGTCGGTTCGCCGTCGACCTACGGCCATCCATCGCATTGATGCTCGACGACTGGAACCGCACCAAACTGTTCCCCAAGGCCTACACCGTGCTCCCCGACGACGGCATGGTCGGCATCTGCGCCGAGCAGTGTTACGACTTCGAAGCGGGAGTCACGCGCAACCAGCTGAAGTACACCGTGGGCGTCTGGATCGACACATTGCTGCGCTTCGCGGAGTGGGTTGACGATCAGGTCCCTGAAGGCGAATAGCCCGTGTACGACGCGGCTTCGCGCGCTCGTCGCGCGATCGAGCCGGCCAAGCGAGCCGATGCTGGGGCGGCCACGGTAACCCGCAGCGAGTTCGAGCGGGATAGGGCGCGCGTGCTGCACTCGTACGCCTTCCGCCGGCTGGCGGACAAGACTCAGGTCGTCGTGCCGGGCGAAGACGACTTCCCTCGAACCCGGCTCACGCACTCGCTCGAGGTGGCGCAGATCGCTCGGGAGATGGGCGCGGCCCTCGGCTGTGACCCGGATGTCGTCGACGCCGCCGGACTGGCGCATGACCTCGGACACCCGCCGTTCGGCCACAACGGCGAGGACGCGTTGGACGAAGTCGCCAGCCATATCGGCGGATTCGAGGCCAATGCCCAGACGTTGCGCATCCTGACCCGTTTGGAAGCCAAGGTCATCGAGTCCGACGGCAGGTCAGCTGGATTGAACCTGACCAGGGCGACCCTGGACGCGGCCACGAAATACCCGTGGTTGCGCAGGGACGGGTGCCGGAAGTTCGGGGTCTATGCCGAAGACCAGGCGGCGTTCGACTGGATCCGGACCGATGCGCCGGTCGATCGCCGCTGCCTGGAGGCTCAGGTCATGGACTGGGCGGATGACGTGGCCTACTCCGTGCACGACGTCGAAGACGGCGTGTACGGCGGCCATATCCGCCTGGCCGAGGTGGACGACACGGCTCGGACCCAGCTCGTCAGCGTGGCCAGAGAGCTGTATACGGACGTGCTGGCCAGCAGGCTCGAGCCAGTCCTGGACCGACTTCTGGCCTTGCCGGCGCTGGCCGATCTCGCCGGATACGACGGCTCGTTCGCGGCTCAAGCGGCCGCCAAGCGGGCGACCAGCGAACTCACAGGTCGGTTCGTGGGTGCTGCGGTGCGCGCGACCCGCCAGCGATTCGGGCCGGAGGGGTTGTCCCGCTACACGGCTGATCTGGTGATTCCCGAGAAAGTCGCGGCCGAGTGCGCGCTGCTCAAGGCGCTCGCCGCGCGCTACGTGATGCGCCGACCGGGCACCGACGAACGACTAGCCGGTCAGCGTCGGACCCTGCATGAGTTGGCGTCGGCTCTCGTCGAATCAGCCCCCGACGGGCTCGGCTCGGTGGCTCGTGCGGCCTGGGCTGCCGCGGCCGACGACGCCGGACGGCTCCGCGCAGTCGTGGACCAGGTTGCCCAGCTCACCGATTCCGCCGCAGTCGCCTGGCACGCGGGACTACGCGGGCGACCGGGCGTCGTCGGTCGACACTAGGCTCCTCTCGTGGCGGGTCGCATCAGGGACGAGGACGTCGCCGCGGTCCGCGACCGGTCGCCGATCGCCGACGTCATTGGTGAACGGGTCGCTCTGCGGAATGCCGGCGGGGGCAACCTGAAGGGCCTGTGCCCGTTCCACGAAGAGAAGTCGCCGTCGCTGTCCGTGTCACCGGCGCGCGGCCTGTTTCACTGCTTCGGATGTGGTGTCGGCGGCGATGTGATCCGGTTCGTCGAGCGGATCGATCACGTCAGCTTCACCGAGGCGGTGGAACGGTTGGCCGCCGCGGCGGGCATCGAGCTGAATTACGTAGAGGGATCCGGGCCGGGTCGACCGCCCGGGCAGCGTTCCCGGTTGGTGGATGCCCACGCTGCGGCGGCGAGGTTCTATGCCGGGCAGCTGGCCGCGCCAGAAGGGGCCGTCGCGCGGGCCTTTCTCGAGGAGCGGGGATTCGATGATGCCGCTGCCGCGACCTTCGGCTGTGGATATGCTCCCGCGAGCTGGGACGCGCTGACCAAGACGCTGCTGGCCCGGGGGTTCAGCACCTCCGAGCTCATCGCCGGGGGGCTGTCTCGGCAGTCATCCCGGGGATCGCTGATCGACCGATTCCACCGCCGCTTGGTGTGGCCGGTCCGCGACCTGGCCGGTGATGTCGTCGGTTTCGGCGCCCGGCGGTTGTTCGACGACGACCCGGTCGACGCCAAGTACCTCAACACACCCGAGACGCCGATCTACAAGAAGAGCCAACTGCTGTATGGCGTCGACCTGGCTAAGCGCGAGATCGCCCGGCAGCACCGAGCAGTCATCGTCGAGGGCTACACCGACGTCATGGCCGCGCATCTAGCGGGCGTGCCTACCGCCGTAGCCACTTGCGGCACGGCGTTCGGCGGAGAGCACATCGGCGTTCTGCGCCGGCTGCTCATGGACTCCGACGCGTTCTCAGGCGAGATCATCTTCACGTTCGACGGTGACGCAGCCGGGATTAAGGCGGCCGAGCGCGCTTTCGCCGACGACCAGAAGTTCATGGCGCAGACGTTCGTCGCGATCGAGCCCACCGGGCTCGACCCGTGTGAGCTACGGCAGAAGGCCGGCGACGAGGCAGTGCGCGATCTGGTCGCCCGCCGTGTGCCGCTGGTGCGCTTCGTGCTGAGTTCGGTCGTGGACCGCCATGATCTCGACACGGCCGAAGGGCGGGCGGCAGCGCTCGATCAGGGCGTGCCGCTCGTCGCCCGCATCAAAGATCATTCACTCCGGGTCGAATATGCGCAGCTGCTGGCCCGAATGGTTGGAGTGGACGATCCCGACCGAGTGCTCGCTCGAGTGCGCGGCGTCATCCGCTCGGGCGGCCGGCCGGAGGAGCCGCAACGGCGAACCGTGACTCAGGCGGTCGACGAGGCCGTCGTTTCGGTGGAGCGGGAGGTGCTGAAGGTCGCCATGCAGCTGCCCGCGGTGGCCGGCCCGGCATTCGACGCGCTCGAGCCGACGGCGTTCGTCCTGCCGGCGCATCAGGCCGTGCGCACCGCGATCACCGCCGCCGGGGGAACGGCGAGTGCGGTGACCGGGCCCGGATGGGCCGCGGCGGTTGTCGCCCAATTGCCAGATGACGAGACACGGTCCCTCGTCCACGCGTTGGCCGTAGAGCCGCTGCACACCGTGAACGGCACTCCGGAGAGCTACGCGGACGTGCTGCTCGCCCGGCTTCAGGAGATGGTCGTAGCCCGCCAGGTGGCCGCGCTGAAGTCGAGGGTGCAGCGGATCAACCCAATCGAGAACGCCGACGAGCACAGTCGCCTGTGGGGCGAGTTGGTCGCATTGGAAATGCATCGGATCCGGCTACGCGAGCGGGCGATAGGAGGCCTGTAGTGCTCTGGCTTCGCCACCGACGGCAGCCGCCGGCGTCTGTCATGCAGCAGCTGGATCCCGATGAGCGGGTGGTTTCCTTCGCCGACGTCGACGGTGGCGTGCTGGTCGCGACGCCCCGGGGCCTGTGGTGGCCGTTTCCCGGTGGGATGCGGCGCATCGGCTGGGAGCGGGTCGACAAGGCCGTGTGGACGGAGGGCTGGCTCACCGTCACCGAAGCCGACCTTATCGACGACCTGCTCCTCGTCGATCGCCCGCCAATCTCGGCCCGGGTTGTCACGCCGCGCGATCTGCCACCGACGGTGCGCAAACGGGTCGAGTCGAGCGTGGTGCGCTCGGAGGTCTACCCGGTGCCCGGCGGCGCTGCGCGGTTCGTCGGACGGCGCATTCCGGGCCGGGATGGCGTGACGTGGTGGGTCCGCCTGGAGCGAGGAACCCGGGACACCGAATCCACCCGGGCCGCAATCACCGGCCGTATCAATCGGCTGCAGGATGCCTACTCTGCGTAACGTGGAGGACGATCAGCCTTCGGCGAGATAGCCGTCCGTCATAACGGGTCCGGCGGCAGTCATCGTCGTCGTCGAGTCGGCCTGGGTGGGGCGCAGCTTGCTGTTCACCGCTCCCGCAGCGCGGTGCCGCAATTCATCGACCTGGGCTTGGAGCACACCCGCCGACGATTGCACGGTCTGGCTGCCGACAACCTGTCGGGCGAACTTCACGATCGACTCGTACCGTTCCCGACCGGCCCGAGCGCCGAGCACGTAGCCGATGGCGGCGCCAAGCAGGAATGACAGCTTCATGTGTGCTCCCTTATTCAGGTGCGCCACCTGGTCCTCTCATACCCTAGCTATAGCTAGGCGGAGGAGGAGGCGCCAACCATGAGATACCCTGGCACGGCTGCGTCCAAACGTGCCGGGCGTCGATCCCCCGTAGCTCAATTGGCAGAGCGTCCGACTGTTAATCGGCAGGTTGCAGGTTCGAGTCCCGCCGGGGGAGCACGCGCCACACGGCTGGTCGACCGGCACCGAGCGCACCTACCGCTCGGTCGTCCGGCGACCTGCGCCAACTGCTCGACTCGTTCGAATGCGAGGCGTGTGCCGGCACGGGCTATCGAGCCGAGCCGAGCCGGGCCACGACTGCCGCCACCCCGCGGGTGTGGTTGGACTGCCACCGGCCGATCGACGCCAACGTGTCGGCGCCCTGCGCGAGCACGTCCGGCACCACGTATTCCAGCTTGCGTGTCTTGTTGCCGCCGTAGGCGAGGCCGGAGTTGCAGTCCTCGCGCCTCGCCCGGATCCGCGCGCGCCGAGGTGCGCGCCGAGCCGGTCGAGCGGATGGATCGGGCTAGGCCTGGACGTCAACGGGTATCGCGGAAGTCGTCGATCGGCATCGCCGCGCTGTTCTCGTCCCGGATCAGGTCTCGGCACCGGCTGCCGCGAGGACGGCGGCGAGAGCGGCGTCGGTCTGCGTGCGGTCGGTGTCGTCGGGTCGCCAGGTCGCCGCGACGTTTAGCGCGACGACCTGCCGCGCCTGCGCGATGGTCCGGACGGCTGCCGCGACGTCCGGCAATGCAGGTCCCCCGGGCGCGGGAAAGCGCAGGCCGCTCAACTGTGCCGGGTCGACCACGTCGAGGTCGACGTGGACGATGACCGGCCCGCCCGGCAGGGACGACGCGTCCACGCCGGCGACGGACGCGCGTCCGACCGCCGAACTCGCCAGCGCTTCGGCCTCGGCCGGGTCGAGATCGCGGCCGTCGACGAGGAGGACGGACGGTTCGGGCAGCGGCGTCAGCCCGAGCCCGGCGGGCAGCGTGGGGTCGCCGCGGCCGACCGCCTTGGCGAGCGGGAGGCCGCCCAGGTAGCCCGATGTCGTGGTGTCCTCGGTGTGGAAGTCGCCGTGTGCGTCGAACCAGACCAGGGACGACTCGACGCTCCGTTGCTGGATTCCCGCGATGACCGCGAGCGACGCGACGCAGTCGCCGCTCAACACGACCGGGACCCCGTCGCCGGCCGCGATCGCGTCGCGCAGCGGGCGGTACAGATCGATCAGGTCGGTCCACGGCTCACCGGTCGAGCCGGGCCGGGCATGAACCTCGACGGTGCCGGCTGGCAGGGTTGTGTTCAGCCCGCCCGTCAGGTCGTCAAACAGGTGCCAGGGCAGCAGCAACACGACGCGACTCTAAACCCGTACCGCCAACCACTACCGGGACCCGGCGTTTGTCGAACTGCTGCCCAGACCAGAATGAGGCCACGCAAATCGAAGAAGGACGTCATCCCCACTCGTTCCGCTGCCGGTCGCCGAGGAGGTTCACCTAGGCGTTCATAGGCTGAGTGCGCAGCCATTGGGCCTTCTCCTTCCGCCCGCCGTAGATGGCGCCGCCGATCGCTGTTACACGGGCGATCTCGGCTGCGGTGAGCGGTATGACGATCGTGGCTACGTCGCTCATGGCAGGCATCATGGCGGGCAGCGGGCACTGGAGGAGCACACACGCAGCGGCAGAAGCGGGTGCAGTTGCTGGCGTTGCTGCGATTTGCTGTCTGGAGGGGAGCTGCGCGGATTGCCTGTCTGGGTGTCGTACGGGAGCCGCCGAGGCGCGCAGGTCAGGTCTCGCCCCCGATCTCGGCCGTGTAGGCCTCGTATATCAGATCGGATCCCCGCTGGCGGTGGCGGACGAGTCGTCCGAGCAGCGCCGTGCCGCGGTCACGAACTGTGTCCACCTCCGTGTCGATATGCGGTTCGCGCACACCGGCCATCAGGTTGTCGAGTAGGTCTCTGATCAGAGCGTGTTCGCGGGTGAGCCGAGCTACCGGACCGGAGAGCCGAGGCGCCGTTGTGAGCAGCTCGTGGTAGAGGCCGTGGGGACCTTCCGTGATGTCGATGTGCGCACCGAAGTCGGCGGAGAGCTCTACGAGGGCAACGTGGACACGTTCGGCCCAGTGTGCCTTCGGGCCGGGTGCAGGCGCGGCCAATGCGTGTTCCACCGTGTTCATCGACTCGAGCAGCTGCCCGGGAACTGGCAAGAGGTCGCATGGCGCGACGTCGCGGACCGTGCTCCCATAGCAGACGGGATGGCGGCGGTCTGCCAGGCTCTGGTTATATCGCGATGGGGGAGGTGGCTGTCATGGGCGAGGACGTCGACAGTCGGAACTTCACCCGACAGGACCGGCAGCAGTACCGCGGCAAGTTGCGGCGCTGCCTGGATGTGTTGGCGCAGATGCTTGCCGAGGCCAGATTCGATTTCGAACGCCCGCTGACCGGTCTGGAGATCGAGTTCAATCTCATCGATGCCGATCAGGATCCGGCGATGCGCAACGCCGACGTGCTTGCCGCGATCGCCAACGAGGACTTTCAGACTGAGCTCGGACAGTTCAATATCGAGATCAACGTTCGTCCGCGCGGCCTGGCCGGGAGCGCGGTGGCGGAACTGGAAACCGAGTTGCGGGCGAGCCTCAACGATGCCGAGGCACGCTCCCGGGCCATCGGAGCTCATATAGTCATGATCGGCATTCTGCCGACGCTCACCCCGGAACATCTCACGGTCGAATCGCTGAGCGCGAATCCGCGGTACAAGCTGATCAACGAACAGATCTTCGCGGCCCGGGGCGAGGACTTGTACATCGCCATCGACGGCGTCGAGCGGCTGTCTACACAGGCTGACACGATCGCGCCCGAAGCGGCCTGCACCAGCGTGCAATTTCATCTGCAGGTCAGCCCACAGGACTACGCGGCGAACTGGAACGCCGCCCAATGTCTGGCCGGCGTGCAGCTCGCGTTGGGTGCGAACTCGCCATTCTTGTTCGGCAAGGAACTGTGGCGGGAGACCCGCGTCGCGCTGTTCGAGCAGGCCACCGATACCCGGCCGGAGGAGCTAAAGGCCCAGGGCGTGCGCCCCCGAGTCTGGTTCGGCGAACGGTGGATCACGTCGATCGTCGATCAATTCGAAGAAAACGTCAGGTATTTCCCGCCGCTGTTGCCGGTTTGCGATGACGAGGACCCGGTAAAGGCTCTGGCCCGCGGCGATGCCCCTCGCCTGGCTGAACTGCGGATGCACAACGGCACCATCTACCGCTGGAACCGTCCGGTGTATGACGTGTACCAGGGAAAAGCGCACCTTCGCGTCGAAAACCGCGTGGTCCCTGCGGGTCCGACCTTCGTCGACGTCCTCGCGAACGCAGCCTTCTACTACGGCCTATTGCGAGCGCTCTGCGAGCAGGAACGGCCGGTGTGGTCGCAGATGTCCTTCCGAACCGCCGAGGACAACTTCCGGGCCGGTGCTCAGCATGGCATCCACGCACAGATCTACTGGCCCGGCGAAGGCGAAGGGCCCGCCACCGAGCTGGTGCTACGACACCTCCTACCGCTGGCGCATCAGGGGCTTGCCGCGTGGGGCGTCGACACATCGGTCCGGGATCGCCTGCTGGGCGTCATCGAAAGGCGCTGCACCGCGCACGTCAATGGCGCCGAATGGCAGGCCCGCGCCTTCCACCAGATCGACGAGGTCAGGCAGCCGCTGGACCGGCGCGACGCCTTTCGGGAGATGCTGCGCCGCTACGTCGAACACATGCACACCAACGAGCCGGTGCACACTTGGCCGCCGACCTGAACAGTCATCCGCTCCGCCAGGCGCTCATCCTGCGTCTACCCGCCCACATCTCGGCAATAGCGCGCGGTAGACACGCAACAGCGCGAGGGATCACCTCGGTGGGGGTCACCACCGACCGCGCGCCGACGTCAGTACGCGTGCTTGGCGCCCGGACCTGCGCACAAGCAGCGACTCAGAACTGATCCTCGCGGGCAGGGGCCGCCCCAGCCACGGCGTCCTTGCTGTAATCGCCTCGCAGCGCCAGGACCGTGATGCGGATATTGGTGCCGTGGGACGGCAGTTCGCTTCGAAAAATCAGACTGAGCTCCTTCCGCTCGAAGTACCGCCCCGCGTCTTCGAGCGAGTCGAACGTGAACTCAACGACGCGATGAGGGGTCGCTGAGAAGACGTTGTCGTAGGACGCTAGCCGCTTCAGCTCACCAGGAGCCTGAAGAGTGTCCGCGATCGATCGGACCCACTCCAGGTACGCGCGCTTCTGTCCAACCGGATAGTCGATCTCGTAGACATACTTGATCACCGAACAAGCCCCCTTCCGCCTGCGTCGCGTATCGCGAGCCTCGGCGGCACGCAGCTACGGCGAACCGCCGCGACGCCGGTGCTGTTCAACGCAGCCCAGGCCGATCGAGGCCGCATCATCGGCGTCGGTCTTGCGGCCATGCCCCTGCGAATAGACCCGCACCCGCGCCGCCAGCTTGGCACATCCAGCACCAGCTCGCCATCACCCAGCAGACGCTGCGCCAGCGCCCGGCCCAGGCGCCGCTCATGCGCGGCTTCCCAGACATGTACTCCTCGCAGACGCGTGGAGCGAAGGCATCCGGCGCCCACATCGTCTGGTCACGGAATGTCTGGCCAGTCGGATTCCATCAGCTCGCAGAGCGGACCCCCGCCATGCCTTTCATGCGGTGAGTCAACGAGAACCCCGTCGACATCGAAAATCGCTCCACGGAATCTGGGCATGATGGCATCCCTATTGTGTGATTGTCGGGCGCACGCTCAGTTCGAATTCGGCGTGCTCGCCGGGGCAGAGTTGCCGGACCTCGTCACGGACACTCACCTGGAACGGTTGGTTGACATCTTCGGGATGCATCGACAACGTGAGGCAGCCGCGAGTGAGCGAGACCAGAATGCGGCTGCGCCGGAATTGCATCTGGAAGGACAGGCCGTCGAGCTGGCTCGGGAGCCGAGGGTCGAAATGCAGCATGCCGTCACGGACTCGGATGCCCGCGTAGTAGCGCTGCACCAAATCGAGCGTTCCGCACATGACACCGGTGTGGATGCCTTCCTTCGTGGTACCGCCCTGAACGTCGTCCACATCGCTTTCGAGCGCGACCAGAAACCGCTCCCAGGAGCTGTCCGGGTCGAGAGCAGCCATTACCCCAGCGTGGGTCACGAAGCTCAACGTCGAACCGTGGGAGGTTCGCCGGTCGTAGTACTCGACGTTCCGCCGCGCCGTGTCGGCGCGGTAGTCGTAGCCGAGGCGTTGAAAGATGTTGGCTAGCTCCTCACCAGAGAACAGGAAGAAGAGCATCACCACATCAGCCTGCTTGCTGATCTTGTAGCGGTTCGGGTCGTCGCCCTCGGCGTGCAGAATTCGGTCCAGCCGCTGAATGTTGCCCGTACTTTGCTCGATAGGCATCCCAGTCGAGCTCGGCCAGGTCCTCATACCCCTCGAACTGGCTGATGATGCCATCATCGTGGAACGGGACGAACATGCGCCGGCTCATGTCCCGCCACTGGGCGAGTTCCTCGTCGTCGATACCCATCCGGGCCCGCAGCGCCGCGGCGCGGCTCACGGGCAGCATAGCCAGCAAGTTCGCCGCAATATCGGAAAGCCAGGCCACCATGACGTTTGTGTAAGCGTTGTTGCGCAGCCCACCCTCGACGGCATCGGGATACTTCTCGTGGAACTCGTCCGGGCCCATCACACCGTGAATCTCATAGCGCTGGCGCTCGGGATCGTAATCCGCGATACACGCCCAGAAGCGGGCGATTTCCAGCATCATTTCCGCGCCATATTCGGCCAGGAAGGTGTGGTCATGACTGGTGTGGTAGTAGTGCCAGATGTTATAGAAGATCGCCGCGTTGACGTGTCGCTGAATACGGCTGAGGTCAGGCGCCCACCGGCCGGACAGTGGGTTGAGATGGACGCTTTGGGTCTCCTCGGTGCCCTCGCTGCCGCTCTGCCAGGGGAACATCGCACCGCAATATCCCGCCTCGCGCGCTGCGGCCCGCGCCTCGCCCAGCCGGCGATACCGATACATCAAAAGACCGCGGGTGATCTCCGGCAGCCGAATGTTGAAGAACGGAAATGCATACATTTCGTCCCAGAAAACGTGACCCCGGTAGGCCTCCCCATTCAGGCCGCGAGCCGGCAGCCCGGCGTCAAGGTCCGCGGTGTGCCGGGAACACACCTGCAACATGTGCGCGATGTGCAGCCGCAACAGCAGCTGCACCCGCTCGTTCCCGGATACCTGCACGTCGCAGACTCGCCACAACTCTTCCCACGCCGCACTGTGTCGCTCGAACGACGCCGCGTAATCGGTGTTGCGGGCCGCTGAGGTCGCGGCCCTCATCAGCGTGTCGCTGACCGCTGGGTCGCGGGAGATGTAGGAGCTCACCACCTTCTCCACCCGCGTCGGGACGCCTTGTTCGACCTCGAAGGCGAGGACCTGTTGGATATAGTCGTCCATTTGGTGAAGTGTGCGTTCAACAGTCAGTGGTTGCTCGTCACGGAATACCCGCGTTCGTGCCGCCTCACTGATGTACAGATTTGATTGTCTGGTCTCGACCTTCAACGCGATGACCTCGGGCCCGAACGTACGTGGGGACACCCCATTCAGGTGCCGCCCTTCCAGCTGCCGGTAGCGGGCAACACCAGCGTTCCTGACCCGACCGTCAATCGCCGTGATGACCTCCACCTGCCCCGACCAGTCATCCGGAACGAGAATCCATTCGATCCCGGCGTGATGGGGATTCGCCATGCTCACAAACCGCCGGCTCTGCAGCGTCGTCTGCCGGCCCCTGCGATCTCGGAAGCGCACGTATCGACGCAGAGTCGCAGTCCGGATATCAAGCTCATGGCGATAGTCGAGCAGTTCCACATCGGCAAGCCGCAGTGCGTCCTCGCCGTCAATCTTGAGCTGGAGAACGAGCCAGTTCGGCAGGTTGACGAGGTCCTCGTTCAGCACCGGCAGACCACTCAGAATCGTCGTCTCCCGGTTATAGCCGCCGTGCACATAGGTGCCTGGATAGTGCACACCGTTCGCAGACTCCCACTCCACCGCACCCCGGGTGCATAGGTAGCCGTTTCCCGTCGACGTGAGAGCCTCGCGGAGACCCTCAGCGTCCGCATCGAAGCCGACATAGCTAAAGAGGAAACCGTCCACGGCACCTCCCGGTCGGTGGGGAGCGGTCACACCACCCGCACCGGCGTTGCCGCCATCGTCGGCCCGAAGGTACCGCCCTTTTGGGTCATCATGCCGCAACCTGGAGGGTGCGGCGGCCCGTCCTAGGGGAAGTGAAGGCGTATCGCGTCAATGGACCGGATCGTCCCTTTCATTGCAAGACCGAGCTGTTCACTCGCATCGCCCTCGAGCTCGGCCTTCTCCTGCGCGCAGCACAGCCGGGCAGCGGACCGCACGGCCATCCTCGGTCGTCCCCGTTGTGAATGGCCGCGCTAAGCGCCAGCGAGGAAGATATCGACAAATCGGCGGGCACCGGCCGCGGCCAGGTGGTGGTCGCCCTGGCAGGCGTTCAGCGTGCCTTCGACGTTGATCGACCGGCTCGCCTCACCTGATGCGGCACCGGTAATCAAGAACGCCAGGTGCACCACGGCGTCACCGAAGGCGTCATGCGGGGCCCCGGAATCGCGGACATCCCCACGGCGGTACGCCATCTTCGTCCAACCGATGCGGCCGTCGGCCTGGAGCAGGGGATCAAGCCGAACCCGAAAGTCCCGGTCGGCCGGTCACCGTGACCGTCAGATTCCTCTCGCCGCAGGGCACCAAGACCGGCTGCCCGTGAGGAAGGGCGCGAGTGGGACCGGAGACGGTTCCTCGGCCAGGTCGGGCACGAGGACAGGGGCCGCCCGGCGGGGACCAGCCGGGTGGGTGATGGGCCACTATTTTTGAGTGGGCAGTGCCGAAGGTCCCAACACACAGGAGGATTGACAGGGTAGTCGGCCAGCCACGGCGGCTTACGATGCCGGTCGGGGGCAGAATTCAGCGTTCGCCGAGTCCGACATGGCGGAGCGGCGAGATCGGCGCTGCTGGGAAGGGAGGTGTCATGGACCGGCTGAACCCGCTAGACGCCCTATTCGTGGATGCGGAGGACGAGGACCGGCACACGTCGATGGCGATCGCGTCGATAGCGGTGTTCGAGGGCCCGTCCCCCTCCCATGAGGAGCTTCTCGCCTCCCTCGCCGGGCGGTTGCCGCTCGTGCCCCGCTACCGCAAGAAGCTTCGCACGGTGCCGTTCCGCCTAGGGCGGCCGGTGTGGGTTGAGGACCCGAACTTCGACCTTCGCTACCACGTCCGGCGGACCGCTCTGCCAACGCCTGGGGGAGACGAGCAGCTCAGCGTGTTGATGGCCCGGGTGATGGGCCAGCGGCTCGACCGCGATTACCCGCTGTGGGAGTACTGGCTTGTGGAAGGGCTCGCTCAGGGCCGCTGGGCGCTGATTTCAAAGCTGCACCACTGCATGGCCGACGGGGTCTCGGCTACCGACCTGTACCGCGTGATCTTCGACGCCTCACCCGAACCTTCACCGCCCGCCGCCGACGACCGGATCGTGGGCCCGGAGCCCTCGCCGGTCTCGCTCGCCGCTCAGGCCGCGCTGGACACGGTCGTGCTCCCGGTCCGGGAAGCCCTCGCGCTGAGCAGTGCCGTGGCCTGCGATCCAGGCCGTGCCATCCGTCAGGCAGCCGATACGGTGCGGGCCATCGTGAAGCTGGCCCCATCTTTGTGGCCCGCCAGCCGGTCCTCCCTGAGTGGGCACATCGGCCAGCAACGGCGCTACACCTGGGCCCGGGCGTCGCTGGACGATGTCAAGATGATCAAGCGGGAGCTTGGCGGCACCGTGAACGATGTCGTTCTGGCCGCGATCAGCGGCGGCTTCCGGGCGCTCCTGCTCGCCCGTGGCGAGCTACCCGAACCGCACAAGGTCCGCTCGCTGGTTCCCGTTTCTATCCGGGCCCCCGGTGAGGAGAACATCTACGAGAACCAGGTGTCCGCGGTACTGGCGGACCTCCCCGTCCACATTGCCGACCCGGTGGAACGGCTCGCGGCCGTGCAGGCCGAACTGCTGGCCCTGAAGAAAAGCAAGGAAGAGATGGTCGGCGAGGCGCTGGTTGGCCTGGGCCGCTACACCCCGTTCCCGGTGATGTCGCGGGGAGTCCGGCTCACGTTCGGGCTGCCCCAACGAGAGATCATCACGGTCACCACCAACGTGCCAGGTCCCCGCCAGCCGCTTTACGCGATGGGCCGCCGGCTCGTGGAAATCATCCCCTACGTTCCCATCGCAACGACGGTCCGCGTCGGCGTTTCGATCTTCACCTACTGCGACAACGTCACGTTCGGCATCACCGGCGATTTTGCCGCGAACCCAGACCTCGACGTGCTCGCCGACGGCATCCAGGACGGCGTGGCGGAACTCCGGAAAGCCGCCAGGCGCCACTCCCGGCCACCAGCGACCAGCGACGGGCTGCCCTGACTCATCCGTGCCGGCCTTCGGCTTCCGGCAAAGCCAAACGTCGACTCCGCGGTCACCGGCGCCCTTGTACCGGCTGACGGCCGCCTACGCTTGCGCAGGTGAACGCGGCTGGTGGCTCGGCGCATAGCGATGAGCGCGCTGCGGACAACGCGTCGGCCGCGCGTGAGTACCGCATCGGCGAACTCGCCCGCGAGGCCGGGATCACAGTGCGCACATTGCGCTACTACCAGGAGCGAAAGCTCCTTCCACCCCCGCGGCGCGAGGGAAGGATCGGCTGGTACTCGCAGACTCACCTGAACCGGCTGCGGGTTATCGGCCAGTTGCTGGACCGTGGCCACACCCTCGGCGGGATCGGTGAGCTTCTCTCGGCCTGGGAGCAGGGCTACGACCTTGCCGATCTGCTCGGCTTCGAACGGGCGATGACTGCCCCATGGTCAGATGACGTACCCGTGCCGGTGACCGTTGGCGATCTCGGAGCCCTGTTCGATGGCCAGCTCACGCCCGAGGTAGTTGAGGAAGCGGTCCGCCTCGGCTACATCGATGTCGATGGGGATCGGGTCATCCATGTCAGTCGCCGGCTGCTCGACACCGCCGCGGTCTTGGTGCGCGAAGGCATCCCGCTGCCCGCGATCCTGGCAACAGGCCGTGAGCTGCAGTCAGGTCTGGACAAGATGGCGTCGCTGTTCGTGGAGCTTGTCATCACCAACGTCCTCGACCGCAGCAGCGGCGCGCCGCCACCGCATGAGGTCGCGCGGCTCGCTGAAATGATCGAGCGGCTGCGCCCGATTGCGCGGACTGTGCTCGACGCGGAGTTCGGCCGGGCCATGGATAGGCGCGCCCGCGTCACATACGACGAATTCATCCGGCTGCTTGCGGCACGGGATCGCCGTGCCGGCCCCGACGCATCCGAGGCATAAGAAGAATCGAACGCATCGAGGGCACCTACGGCATCGAGTTCATCAGGCGAAGAAGCCACTGCGGAATAGTCACGGTTGCCCGACAAGAATCTCCTCCCAGCCGGCTCAGCGAACCTGCCCAACGAGGCCCCTGGGTATCATCATCTAATGATGCCAGTAATTACTGGCATCATCGTCGATCCAGGGGGAGAGCGGGCGCGACGATGGGGCGAGCCAGGGATTTGGCCGGGCAGGTCGTCGTGGTCACCGGCGCAGCGCGGGGCCTCGGCGCGTTCGTTGCCATACGGCTGGCCGCCCGGGGCGCCCGGGTCGCCCTGCTCGGCCTCGAACCGGATGAACTCGCCCGCGTCGCCGCCTTATGCGGACCGCAGTCCCGCTGGTGGGAAGTTGACGTGACCGACGACCGCGCGCTCGCCGACGTTGCCGCGGGTGTGCGCGACGCCTTTGGGCGGATCGACGTCGTCGTCGCCAACGCCGGAATCGCCGCTGGCGGCCCGTTCATGCACTCCGAAGCCAGGCTCCTTCACCCGGGTCATCGAGGTCAATCTGCTCGGCAGCGTGGCCACCGCCCGCGCATTCCTGCCGGACCTGGTGGAAAGCAGGGGTTACTTCCTGCAGGTGGCGTCGCTCGCCGCGCTCGCTCCGTCCCCGATGATGGCGGCGTACTGCGCGAGCAAGGCCGGCGTCGAGGCGTTCGCCCATTCCCTGCGGGTGGAGGTGGCGCATCACGAGGTACGGGTCGGCGTCGCATACCTGAGCTGGACCGACACCGACATGGTGAGGGGCGCGGATGAGAACGCGGCGCTCCGGGAGATGCGTGGGGACATGCCGTTCCTGGCTCGCCGCACCAATCCGCTCGCGCCCGCGGCCGACGCCCTCGTGCGTGGGATCGCCAGGCGGGCACCGCACGTGTACGGGCAGCGCTGGCTGCCACCGACACAACTGATCAGGGGATTCTTGCCGTGGTTCACGAGAATCGCCGCCCGTGACATGCCGGAGATCGAGTCGCGCTGGCTGACGAGCGGCGCCAACGCCGACCCTGTCGGGCCGGGTGGCGCGGCTGACACCGCGGCGCGGACCGCGGCCGCACCCAGGACGTCATCCCTTAGCGCCCGGAGCGAGCGACCGTGAACGTGGCGACGACCAAGGAGACACGAGCATGAGCCCTGCAAGCAACGATCCGGCGATCGTGATCATCGGCGCCGGATTTGCCGGTCTTTGTATGGCGATACGGCTGAAGCAGGCCGGCTATCACCAGTTCGTGATCCTTGAGAAGAACGACGACCTCGGCGGGACATGGCGGGACAACAAGTATCCCGGCTGCGCGTGCGACGTGCCGTCGCACATGTATTCGTTCTCGTTCGAGCTCAATCCGGATTGGTCCAGGATGTTCGCGCCGCAACAGGAGATCTGGGAGTACATGCGTCAGTGCGCGGACAAATACGGAGTCGCCGCCCATATCCGATACGGCTGCTCGGTGGAGCGCATGGAATGGGATGACACGGTCGGGCGCTGGCGGATCACGACGGCGGCCGGCGAGGTGTACACGGCCCGCGCGATCGTGTCCGGCATCGGGGCGCTGCACGTGCCCTCGATCCCTGAGATTCCAGGTGCCGAGCGGTTCGCGGGCGCGGCTTTCCACTCGGCGCAGTGGGACGATTCCTGCAACCTTTCCGGCAAGCGGGTCGCGGCCATCGGGACGGGCGCGTCGGCAATTCAGTTCATTCCGCAGATCGCCAAGCGAGCCGAACGGGTCTATGTGTTCCAGCGGACGCCGTCGTGGCTCCTGCCCAGGCGCGACTTCGAGATCCCGCCCGCGGTCCGCGCCACGTTCCGCGCTGCGCCGTGGGCGATGCGGGCGTTCCGCTACGGGATCTACTGGTGGCGGGAGAGCACGTTGGGGTCCGGACTCGCGGTGCACCCCAAGCTGCTCGCGCCCGTGCAGCGGCTGGCCGAGCGTCACCTCGAGCGCCAGATCGGCGACCCTGCCCTGCGCGCGAAGGTGACGCCGCACTACACGATCGGCTGCAAGCGGGTCCTCTTGTCCTCCGATTACTATCCGGCCCTCACCGCGCCGAACGTCGACCTCGTTACGGACCACATCACCGGGATCACAGAAGCAGGCCTGGCCTGCACGGACGGCAGCGCCTACGACGTCGACGTGATCATTTACGGTACCGGTTTCAAGACCGTCGAGGCGATCGAGGAACTCAACGTGGCCGGACGCGATGGCGTCAAGCTCCAGGACGTGTGGCGCGGCGGCGTCGAGGCCTATCACGGCATCACCGTCGCCGGGTTCCCGAACTTCTTCTTGCTGCTCGGCCCGAACACGGGCCTGGGCCACAACTCGGCAGTCTTCATGATCGAAGCCCAGGTCCAGCATGTACTGAGCTGCCTGCGGCTGCTGGCTGGGCAGAACGCGGAGACGATCGAGGTGAAGGCGTCCGCGCTGCGCCGCTTCAACGAAGGGATCCAGCGCCGTCTGGGCCGGGCCGTGTGGAGCGAGGGCGGATGCAAGAGCTGGTACCTGGACGCCGACGGCGTGAACCGCGCCCTGTGGCCTGGATTCAGCTTCGAGTACTGGGCACGTACCAGGCACGCGCGCCGCGGCGACTATATGATGCGCTGACGACCGCTGTCACGACCCGCCCCGTGGTGGGGCAGTTGCACGTCTGACCTCACGACGCTTCGTCGCGCGGCTCCTGCGGCTCGGTGCCCGCCCAGACGCGGTCGAGGAACTCGCTGATCTCGGCGGTCAAGCGGCCAGGCCATACCCACAGCTCGGCGAAGGTGCGGGTCCGGATCAGCCTGGCGTCAGGGAGCTGCCGCGCGAGCCTTCGCGCGTCACTGAACGAGTGGATCAGGTCGATCCCGTGCCCCAGGACCAGCGCCGGGGCAGTGATGGCCCGGCGCTGGTCTGAGGTCGGGGCGATGGGCCCCAGCAGGACTCCATGCAGCACGGCGGCAATTTCGTCCGGGTCCGATGTGGCAGCAGTGATGAACGAGTCGAGCGGACCGAACCCGGAAAGAGACAGGCGGGAGGCTGCCCTGGAGACCAATCGCAGTGGGGCTCGGGCGTAGTGGACACTAAGCAGGAGGGGCAGGAACACGAGCACGGCCGCGGGCGCAGCCCACTCGAGCACCGGCATCTCCAGGATCAGGCCGCGGACCCTCTCAGGTGCCGCCACTGTCGCCATCAGGCTCACATTGGTGCCCATCGAAACGCCACCGAGCACCACCTGATCCACGCCGAGCTCGTCCAGCAGGCAAAGCACCTGCTCCCCATAGAGGTCCATCCGATGAGCGCCAGCATGGCGAGGCTTGTCGCTGCGGCCATGACCCAGGAAGTCGAGCAGCACGACGCGGTTGCCCTGTGCGGCGAGCGCCCGGGCCAGGCCACGGCTGAGGTTGGCGTCGAGCAGCAAACCATGCAGCCAGACGAGGACCCGGTCGCCTGAACCGTAGACCTCGTAGGCCAGCCGGTACCGGCCGTAGGCCAGCGTGTACCGCGTGCCATCGGGGCTTGGTTCCAAGTCGTCCTGCGGTGCCACGCTCACAAGGCGATTGCGCCGGGCCGCAGCACGCCGAATCGAGCGGGTCAGCCTTGCCATGATCCCTCGGCCGACCTGCTGGCGTCTCCGAACCGATCTGGAGGCGACCGGTCATCGGGCCTGGCGGCTGTCTGCCGGTGACGTTCGACCCTATCGCCAGTCATCCCAAGCCAGCCATTCTTGATGTAGGAGCACAGCTCTATGTGCGAAATGGTACGAGCGCACGGAGGGATCCGATGGCCGAAACCCATAGCAAGCAGGCAGACCACTGGCTGACGCTTGAGTCGCCCGTCCCCGGGGGCGCCTGGGGGTGCCGGATCGAAAGTGTGGGTGTGAAGCTGCCCGCCCGGAGGCTGACGACCAGGGACCTGATGAACCAGACGAAACACCACACCCGCATCCAGCTGGAGCGGCTGACCGGAATCCACGAACGTCACGTCGTCGGGCCGGGCGAGAACTCGTTCACCCTGGCCACCGGGGCTGCCCGCGACTGCCTGGCTCATTCGCAGCGTCAGGCGCCAGAGATCGAGATGTTGATCAGCACCAGCATCACCCGGTCCAGGAGCGGATTGATGCAGTCCTTCGAGCCCCCGCTCAGCCTGTATGTTAAACAGGCAATCGGCGCCACGCAGGCGGTGAACTTCGATCTCTCAAACGCGTGCGCCGGCATGCTGACCGGGGTGTTCGTCCTTCAGGACCTCATCACCCGAGGTGAGATCAACTGCGGCATGGTGGTTTCTGGCGAGTACATATCCCACCTGAGCTGGAACGCAGCGCAACAGATCCGCTCCCTGTTCAGCAAGCAGCTCGCCTCACTCACGCTCGGTGACGCGGGTGCCGCCGTCATCGTGGAGCGGGCTCCAGAGGGCACTCCTGGCATCGACGTCATCGGCTTCACTACGCTCGCGGAACACAGCCGCCTGTGCCTCGCCTTCCCCAGCACCGTGGGTCCCGGCGCCCAGATGTATACCAAGTCCAGGAAGCTGCACAAGGTGGCGATCGAGGACATGGCGCCGCTGGTTGCCGAGGTGATCGGCGAAGCCGGCATCGACCTGAGCGACATCGACTACTTGATTCCGCATCAGACCTCGGCCCGGGCCATCCGCAAGGGCACGCAAGAATTCGCCCGGCGCCTCGGCGCCAACCCGAAGCACGTGGTTGTCAACCTCGAAGAGTACGGCAACACATCGTCGACGACCTTGTTCGTGGCCCTCCACAAGTACTTGGAGGAGCGTCGCCTACTGAAGGGAGATCGGGTGATGCTGCTGGCACTCGCCTCCGGCATTGAGATCGGCATGGCCATATTCACCATCGACAACCAAGTGGAACGCTATGGGCACACGCATTGAAGCCGCCAGCACACTGACCAGCCACGGAATGCGTAAGCCAGGCGCCAGGCGCCTCGCCGATGCCGCCGCCAAGGCGTGCCTCGCGCATGCCGGAAGACCGCCAGGTGACGTCGACATGCTGATCAACGCCGGCATCTACCGGGAAGACAACATGGGCGAGCCGGCCCTCGCCGCTCTCATACAGGAGGATATTGGCGCCAACCGGGGCCAGCCGCCGATCGGAGGGCACGGCACCTTCTCATTCGACCTCATGAATGGCACCTGCGGCGTGATCAGCGCCATCCAGCTGCAGTCGGGTTTCCTGCGTTCCGGCGTCATCCGGCTCGGCATGATCGTTACCAGCGACGTCCACCCGAATCCGAGGAAGTCAGTATCTCCCACCTTCCTGCCGACCGGCGGCGCGATGCTCCTCGGCTGGGATGACAGCATCGCCGGGTTCACGGACTTCCACACTGAGACGTTTCCTGAATACGGAGACATGCTCGAGAGCCACTATTACTGGAAGGCCGCACGCGGGCCCCAGGGCCCAGGGCGAGCGGCCGGTCACAGCCGGCTGGTCATTGACCAGAAGCCCGGATACCTGGCCCGTAGCGTCGATTGCGCGGAGGAGGCGACCCGGCGCTTCCTTGCCCGCCTGGGGATGGGTATCGACGAAATTGACCTGCTCGTCCCGGCCCCTTCCTCCCCAGACTTCCTGGACAGCGTGACGGTAAGACTGGGCGTTCCCGGTGACCGGGTCGCCTACGTGCCAGAAGACCTTGTCGGTGCCTACACCGCAGGACCTCTCGCCGCCTTGGAGGCCGCGTTCAAGTCCGGCCGGCTTGGTGAAGCGCGCAACACCCTGATGCTCGCGGCCGGTGCGGGCATCACGGTCGCCCTCGCCCTTTACCGCCAGACACCGCCCTGAGCGACTCGCGTCCTCCACCGACGACGGCTGTGCCGCGAGGAATCTGAGCAGTTTCGGGTCCGACGGCATACGTAAGGGCGACCGATAGCGGCCTAGCGTGGAGGCATGGCGACGATCAGCGCAACGATTGACATCAAGGCGACGCCGGCGGAGATCCTCGCGGTGATCGCGGACGTGCCGACGTACGCACAGTGGTCGGCGGTGCACAAATGGACCTCAGTCGACAGCCGGTTCCCAGACGGCCGACCCAGGCGGGCGAGTATGGGCGTTTCCGCCGCCGGATTTACGGATACGCAGGTGCTGGACTACGAGTGGTCGGCACACGGCGTCAGTTGGTCGCTGGTCAAGCCCACGCTGCAGCAGAAGGACCAGCGCGGCGGCTACTCGATCACGGAGGGGGCCGGTGTATCGCACGTCCATTGCGAGCTGCACATCGACACGGCCATCCCGCTGCCGGGGTTACTGGTTCGACAGGTCATGAAGAAAGCGGTCACGGCGGGGACCGACGGCCTCAAGCGGCGCGTCGAGTCACGGCACTGAGTCCGCCCGGCACGCCACCCGCGCGGCGCAACCACTCGCACGCTCCGGCTGGCGCTAGCTCGAGACCGGCGCATCTCTCGAACGTTGGCCCTTTGCCTCCACCCCTGGGACCAAGGACACGTGCTTATTCGCCGATAATGGATGAGAGTCAGTGTTGGGGCCGGAGAAGGGGTACGCATATGGCCACGACCGACTTATCTGTCAACAAGGCTGCGGCGGGCTTGGACGCCGACACCCTTTCGATGATGTTGGCGGCGCTGCACGACTTCGTCAGCCATGAGTTGCCGGACAGCCGAATGCTCGAGCTTGACCACGAGGACGTTTGCCCCGAGGACCTGGTGCGAGCGATGTGCGGCGAGCAGCTCGGGATTCATCTTGTGCCCATCCCGGAGGCTTACGGGGGGATGGGGGGCGGCAGCTTCGACGTGTACCGGGTCTGCGAGCAGATGGCACGCCTGGACGTTGGGCTGGCGACTAGTGTGCTCGCGACTTTCCTGGGCAGTGACCCGCTGTTCGTCGGCGGCACCCCGGAGCAAAAGAAGACATGGCTGACCCGCATTGCCGACAGCGGCACCCTGTTCGCCTACGGCGCGACCGAGCCCGAGGCCGGCAGCGACCTGGGAGCACTGCGCACGACTGCCGTGCCGGTCGTCGAAAACGACAAAATCGTCGGATACCGCCTCAACGGCCGCAAGCAGTGGATCAGCAACGGCGGCATCGCAGACGCCTACACGATCCTCGCGCTGGCGCCAGGCGGTCCTTCATGGTTCCTGCTCGAGCGCGGCGCCGAAGGGTTCACCCAGGCCAAGCCAGAAGACAAGCACGGCATCCGGCTGTCGAATACGGCCGCGTTGTTCCTCGACGACATCTTCGTACCGGTGGAGAACCTCGTCGGCGGCGTCGAAGGACAGGGGCTCGTCCAGGCTCAGGAAGTCTTCGGCTACACGCGTCTCATGGTGGCCGCGTTCGGTCTGGGAGGCGGCTGGTCGGCCGTCGATCGAGCGATCACGTACTCCACGCAGCGCATCCAGGCCGGCGCCCCACTGTCAGAGAAGCAGGGCTACACGCACAAGCTGATCGTGCCGCACGTCGTGCGGCTGGAGGCTGCGCGCGCCTCGATCGAGGAGACCGCGACGCGGATCGACGCCGGCGAGGGCGAGAACGGCGCACTGAACACCGAGGGCGCGATCGGCAAGTACTTCGCGACCGAATCGGGCAACGCCGCGGCGGAGGCGGCGATCCAGGCGCACGGCGGCTACGGCTACACCCGCGAATACATCGTGGAGAAGATCAAGCGCGATGTGCGGATCACCACGATCTACGAGGGCACCTCGGAGATCATGGAGATGACGATCGCCCGCGACCGGTGGCAGGAGCATCTGAAGACGCGCGGCGAGTTCTACCGCGAGCGGGCTCGCGAGCTCGACGCACTGCACGCGCGCCACTCAGAGGTCGGCGCTCACGCCGCGGCACTCGCGACCTGGGCATTGGCGGGTGTCCTCGAAGCGTGTCGGGTCGGCCGGCTCACCCGCAACCAGCATGTACTGCTCCGGCTTGGCGAGCTGATCGCGTGGGCCGAGTGCGCTGCCAGCCTGGCCCGCCGGGCTGCGGCAGCGGCCGACGGCGCGTTGCCGGCGAAGGCGGACAAGCGCTTCGGTCCGCCCGTCCTGTCCACGATCAGCCGGGTGTTCGCGCGTGAGGCTGCACAGACCGTCGCCGAGCACGGACTGCGCTGGGTACGCGGAGCCGCTGCGCCGGACACCGATCTGACCAGCCTTGAGGCCGAGTTGCGGCTGAACGAGGTCCGCGCCGTGCAAACCGGACTGATCACGGACATGAACCGGGTCGCCGACGCGCTTTACGACCGTTCCGCCTGATCCACCGACGCCCTTGGAGGGCGATATGCCGAACTACCAGCCCGAGCCCATCGCGATCGTCGGGCTTGCCGCGATCATGCCTGATGCGCCCGACGCCAGTGCGTTCTGGGAGAACATCAAAGCTGGTCGATACAGCATCAGCGACGTCCCACCTGACCGGTGGGATCCTGATCTCTACTACGACGCCGACCGCCGTGCCCCTGACAAGACCTATTCGCGTATTGGCGGCTGGGTGCGCGACTACCCGTGGGACCCGATCGGCTGGCGCCTACCCCTGCCGCCAAAAGTGGCCGAGCAGATGGACCAAGGGCAGAAGTGGGCGCTCGCCGCAGCCCGGGCTGCACTGCTCGATGCCGGGTGGCCGGATTGGGACGTGGATCCGGAGCAGGTTGCCGTCATCCTCGGCAACGCGATCGGCGGCGAGAAGCACTACGCCACGAACGTGCGCATCGTGCTGCCCGAGATGCTGCGTGAGCTCGAGACGGCGCCGAGCTTCGCGTCGTTGCCAGAAAACGCCCGGCTGGCGATCGTCGAGGAGACCCGCAAGGGACACCTCGCGAACTTCGTGGAGATCAACGAAGACACGATGCCCGGTGAGCTCGCGAACGTCACGGCCGGCCGGATTGCCAACCTGTTCAACTTCCGCGGCCCGAACTTCACCACAGACGCGGCCTGCGCCTCGGGGCTCGCGGGCATGTGGTCGGCGGCCCAGGGCCTCGCGTCGCGGCAGTACGACGTGGCCGTCAGTGGCGGCGTCGACCGCAACATGGGCGTGACCTCGTTCGTGAAGTTCTGCAAGATCGGCGCGCTGTCGGCCACGGGAACCCGGCCGTTCGACGCCGGCGCGGACGGCTTCGTCATGGGGGAGGGCGCTGCGATCTTCGTGATGAAGCGCCTGTCGGATGCCGAGCGTGCGGGCGATCGCGTCTACGCCGTCCTGCTCGGGATGGCCGGGTCCAGCGACGGCAAGGGAAAGGGCATCACCGCACCGAACCCGGCGGGCCAGCGATTGGCCATCGCCCGGGCGTGGCAGCAGGCGGGGGTCGATCCGGCTGTGGTGTCGGCGATCGAGGCACACGGCACGTCGACCCGGGTGGGCGACGCGTCCGAGCTGGAGAGCCTCACCAGCGTGTTCGGTGCCGCAGGTGTGGCACCGGGCGCCATCGCGCTTGGCTCGGTGAAGTCGAACATCGGCCACCTCAAGGCAGCCGCCGGTACCGCAGGCCTGTTCAAGATGGTAATGAGCCTGCACGAAAAGGTTCTCGCGCCGAGCCTCCACTTCGACGATCCGAACCCGAGTGTCGACTGGGCCAACTCGCCGTTCCGGGTCAACACGGACCTGCGCGAGTGGCCGGCCTCGCCTGGCGGCGTTCGGCTGGGCGGCGTCAGCGCGTTCGGTTTCGGCGGCACGAACTTCCACGCGGTGCTGGAGGAGTACGTGCCCGGGCGGCACAGCTCCGCGGAGCCTCACTCCTTCGCCGGCATGCAGCTGCCACAGGCCGCCCTGGCATCGGAGGCAGTCGCGTCAGCGCCGGACGCTCGCCGGGCGCTCGTGATCGGGGGCAGTTCGGACGACGACGTCGTCGCGCAGCTCGAGCGCGTACGCGCCGACGCCAGTGCCGGTCAGGTACCGAGCTCGCCGGGCGTTGACCCGGCCCGCCTGGGCGCAGCCGTCCGGCTGGCGATCGACTACGGCGACGCCCCGGAGCTCGCGGGAAAGGCCGATAAGGCGCTCAAGGCGTTCGCCTCCGACAACGCGGCGATCTGGCGAATGCTGAAATCCCAGGGCGTCTTCCTGGGGCACGGCCCGGCGCCGAAGGTCGCGTTCCTCTACACCGGCCAGGGCTCGCAATACGTCAACATGCTCAAGCCATTGCGCGAGTCGGAGCCGATCGTCGCCGCCACGTTCGCGGAGGCGGACCGGATCATGCTGCCGCTTCTCGGCCGGCCGCTGTCCGAGTACGTCTTCAGTGACCGCGATGACGCCGAGACGGTCGCCCGGCTCGACCGCCAGCTCCTCCAGACCGAGATCACGCAGCCCGCTGTGCTCACCTGCGATATCGCGCTGACCCGGCTGCTTGCCGCACACGGCGTGCAACCGGACATGGTCATGGGTCACAGCCTCGGCGAGTACGGCGCCCTGGTGGCAGCTGGCGCCCTGGACTTCTCGGCATCCCTCGAGGCCGTCAGCGCCCGAGGCCACGAAATGGCCAGCCTCGACATCGACGACAACGGGGCGATGGCCGCGGTCTTCGGCCCGCTGCCGGAGATCGAGCGGATCGTCGCGGAGGCAGGCGGGTACGTCGTGGTCGCGAACGTCAACAGCAACAACCAAGCGGTCATCGGCGGAGCGACGGAAGCCATCGAGCGCGTCATCGAGACGTTCCAGGCGGCAGGTTTCACAGCGCGGCGGATTCCGGTCAGCCATGCGTTCCACACGTCGATCGTCGCCCCGATCAGCGAGCCGCTGAAGGAGGTCCTGCGCCGACTCGAGGTGCACGCTCCCACGCTGCCGATCGTCGCCAACGTCACGGGCGAGTTCTACCCCGCTGACACGGACGCCGAGACGATGGTCGAGATCCTCGGGCGCCAGGTCGCATCACCGGTGCAGTTCGTCAAGGGCCTGCACACGCTGTACGACGCTGGTGCCCGGGTGTTCGTCGAGGTCGGCCCGAAAAAGGCACTGCACGGGTTCGTGGAAGATGTGTTCGGGCCGGCGCACGACGACGTCGTCGCGCTGTTCACCAACCATCCCAAGCTGCGCGACGCGACGGCGTTCAACCAGGCCCTGTGTGGTCTCTACGCCGCAGGCCTGGGCCTGCCGGCGAGCGCATCCCCGGCACCCAACGGGGCCAATGATGCCGCTGCTACCCCGGTGACGCCTCCGGCCATGACCCTCCCGGCAGCCGAAACGACGATCACCGAACCGAGGACGAGCATGAACATGGACATGGACAAGTACGTCGAGCTCGGCAAGGTCTTCGCGGAGTTCCTGGAGCGGGGTCGCCGGATCTACGACACCGATGCCGCTGCTGCTCCTGCCAACGGGTTGGCCACGCACGAGCCGGTCGTCGTGACCGGCGCTGCGTTGGGGCTACCCGGCGTCGAGCGCGTATTCGACGACGAGAACATCGGCCGGATCCTCGACGGTCAACAGTTCATCGACACGATCCCACATCGGCTGCGCCAGGCGATGGTCGACAAGCACATCACCCGCCTGATCAAGCCCGAGTCGGGTGAACCGAGCTTCGTGGTCATCGATGACGAGGCCGACGTCATCAAGCTCGCCGGCCGTCGCGCACCGTTCGACGTCGTGACTGAGTTCGGGATCGATGAGTCGCGCGATGCGGCGTTGGACTCGGCGACGCGGCTCGCGATCGGCGCAGGTTTCGACGCGCTGCGCGACGCGGGCATCCCGCTCGTCATGCGTTACCGCACTACGACGCTCGGCACCCAGCTGGCCGATCGTTGGGGTCTGGCGGACGAAATGCGCGACGACACCGGCATCGTGTTCGCGTCCGCGTTCCCGGGATACGGCGAGTTCGTAAAGGACATAGAGCGCTACATGGAGGACCGTGGACGGCGTCACGAACTCGCTTCGCTTCAAGCGGTGCGCTCTCGAATGGGTGGCGACGAGGCCGCGACCGGAGAGGTCGACCGGCGAATCGCCGAATTGCACCATCTGCTCGCCATCGAGCCGTTCGAGTTCGATCGGCGGTTCCTCTTCCGCTGCCTGGCCATGGGCCATTCGCAGTTCGCCGAGCTCATCGGCGCGCGCGGGCCGAACACCCAGGTGAACGCTGCCTGCGCCAGCACGACCCAAGCACTGTGCATCGCGGAGGACTGGATCCGCACCGGCCGCGCGCGCCGGGTTGTGGTGATCGCGGCCGACGACGTCACCGACGACGCGCTGCTTCCGTGGGTCGGCAGCGGCTTCCTGGCAAGTGGAGCCGCCGCCACCGACGACGTGGTCGAGGATGCTGCGGTTCCCTTCGACCGTCGCAGGCACGGGATGATCGTCGGGATGGGCGCTGCGGCGATCGTCGTCGAATCGGCGGACGCCGCGCGCGAGCGCGGCGTCCAGCCGATCTGCGAGGTGCTGGGCGCGGTGACCGCGAACAGCGCCTTCCACGGCACGCGCCTCGACGTCGCGCACGTGAGCCAGGTGATGGAGCAGCTGCTGCGTCAGGTCGAGTCCCGGGGGATCGACCGCCACGCCATGGCTCGGTCGACCATGTTCGTCTCGCACGAGACGTACACGCCGGCGCGCGGTGGCAGCGCCGCCGCGGAGATCAGTGCATTGCGTTCGGCGTTCGGATCCGCTGCGGACGAGGTTGTCGTCACGAATACCAAGGGCTTCACCGGCCACGCGATGGGCGCCGGCATCGAGGACGTCGTGGCGATCAAGGCGCTCGAGACGGGCATCGTGCCGCCGGTGCCCAACTTCAAGGAGCCCGATCCCGAGCTCGGCGAGCTGAACCTGTCTACCGGCGGCGCGTACCCGGTGGAGTACGCGCTGCGTCTGGCCGCCGGCTTCGGGTCTCAGATCGCGATGGCAGTGCTGCGCTGGACGCCTGTGCCCGACCGCGTGCGCCGCTCGCCGGACCAGCTGGGTTTCCGTTATCGCATCGTCGACCCAGCCGCCTGGCGGGGTTGGCTGCGCCGGGTCAGTGGGCAGCCGGACGCTGAGCTCGAAGTCGTCCAGCATCGACTGCGAGTCATCGACAAGCTTGCACACCCGAGTGCCCCGGCACCTGCACCGGTACCGGCGCCGGTCGTGGCAGACCATCGTGCCCCCCCGGCCGTGGTGTCGTCCGAACCGCCGGTGGCCGTGCCCGCCCCCGCCCCCTCACAGGTGCCAGCAATGGCCGAGACCGGCGTTGATCCGATCGTTACGGCCGTGGTGTCGATCGTGTCGGAGATGACGGGGTATCCGCCGGAGCTGTTGGATCTCGATCTGGACCTGGAGGCCGATCTGGGGGTGGATACGGTCAAGCAGGCCGAGGTGTTCGCGGCGGTGCGGGAGCGGTTCGGGGTGGAGCGCGACGAGCAGCTGAAGCTGCGCGACTTCCCGACGCTGAATCACGTCGTCGGCTGGGTCAAGGACAAGACCGCGACGGTCGCCCCTGCCGTGGCGGCGGAGCTGGCCGGACCGGAGCCGGCGGCCGAGACCGGCGTTGATCCGATGGTTGAGGCCGTGGTGTCGATCGTGTCGGAGATGACGGGGTATCCGCCGGAGCTGTTGGATCTCGATCTGGACCTGGAGGCCGATCTGGGGGTGGATACGGTCAAGCAGGCCGAGGTGTTCGCGGCGGTGCGGGAGCGGTTCGGGGTGGAGCGCGACGAGCAGCTGAAGCTGCGCGACTTCCCGACGCTGAATCACGTCGTCGGCTGGGTCAAGGACAAGACCGCGACGGTCGCCCCTGCCGTGGCGGCGGAGCTGGCCGGACCGGAGCCAGGGGCGCAGCTGGCCGGATCGGAGCCGGCGGCCGAGACCGGCGTTGATCCGATGGTTGAGGCCGTGGTGTCGATCGTGTCGGAGATGACGGGGTATCCGCCGGAGCTGTTGGATCTCGATCTGGACCTGGAGGCCGATCTGGGGGTGGATACGGTCAAGCAGGCCGAGGTGTTCGCGGCGGTGCGGGAGCGGTTCGGGGTGGAGCGCGACGAGCAGCTGAAGCTGCGCGACTTCCCGACGCTGAATCACGTCGTCGGCTGGGTCAAGGACAAGACCGCGACGGTCGCCCCTGCCGTGGCGGCGGAGCTGGCCGGACCGGAGCCAGGGGCGCAGCTGGCCGGATCGGAGCCGGCGGCCGAGACCGGCGTTGATCCGATGGTTGAGGCCGTGGTGTCGATCGTGTCGGAGATGACGGGGTATCCGCCGGAGCTGTTGGATCTCGATCTGGACCTGGAGGCCGATCTGGGGGTGGATACGGTCAAGCAGGCCGAGGTGTTCGCGGCGGTGCGGGAGCGGTTCGGGGTGGAGCGCGACGAGCAGCTGAAGCTGCGCGACTTCCCGACGCTGAATCACGTCGTCGGCTGGATCACGGACAAGGTAGCCGCCCTCGAACGGACGGTTGTGCCGACACCTGCGGCTCGGTTCTCGAGCGAGCCGACCGGCCCGGAAGTGGGCGGCGATCGTGCTGCTACCGACCGCTACCCGCGGCGCGTTCCGGTGCCTGTCCTGCGACCGAGCCTGGATCTGTGCAAGCAGACCGGTGTCGCGCTCGACAGCAACCACCGTGTCGTCGTCATGTTCGACGAGGGCGCAGTGGGTGCAAACCTGGTCGAGCGCCTGACCGAGCGAGGTTGCACGAGCCTCGTCCTCGACGCTGGCATCGATGCCGAGAAGCTCGCCGGCACACTTGACGGCTGGCTTGCGGAGGGGCCGGTGAGCGGCGTCTACTGGCTGGCCGCTCTCGACGACGAAGGCCCGATCGAGGCGATGGATCTCCCGGCATGGCATGACGCTCTGGTGCGTCGCGTCAAGAACCTCTACCTCACGATGCGCCGCCTCTATGACGGCCAACCGTTCCTCGTCGCGGCGACGCGCCTGGGCGGCTACCACGGCTACGACGAGACGGGAGCCACCGCTCCTCTCGGTGGGGCGGTGAGCGGCTTCGCCAAGGCCTACCGGCGCGAGCAGCCCGATGCCCTCGTCAAGGTCGTCGACGTGCCCGGCGGGCGCGACGCGGCCGCCGTTGCGAACCTCCTCGTCGACGAGACCTTGCGCGACCCCGGCTGCGTGGAGGTCGGCTATCCGGACGACGGGCTGCGCTGGACCGTCGGTCTCGCCGAGGCACCCTTCAGTCCGGCAGCCGACAAGCCACTCGAGGCCGGCAGCGTCTTCGTAGTCACCGGTGCCGCGGGCAGCATTGTCTCGGCAATCACCGCCGACCTCGCTGCGGCGTCGGGCGGAACATTCCACCTGCTAGACCTCACGCCGGCGCCGGACCCGGACGATCCGGACCTGCAACGCTTCGTCACGGACAAGGACGGCCTGAAGTCCGACCTCGCGGCGCGCCTGAAGGAGGGCGGCCAGCGTCCCACGCCCGTGCTGATCGAGAAGCAGCTCGCTCGCATCGAACGGCTCGCCGCCGCCCACGCGGCGGTGCGAGCGGTATCCGAAGCCGGCGGCACGCCCCGATACCACCAGGTCGATCTCACCGACGCGGACGCAGTTACCCGAGTGATGGGCGAGGTGCGCGACTCGAGTGGACGCGTCGACGTGTTGCTGCACGCCGCAGGCCTGGAAATCAGCCGGTCGCTGCCCGACAAGGAGCCACGGGAATTCGACCTCGTCTTCGACGTGAAGAGCGACGGCTGGTTCAACGTGCTTCATGCGATGGGCGACATGCCGTTGGGCGCGACGGTGGTGTTCAGCTCGGTCGCCGGCCGGTTCGGCAACGTCGGCCAGACCGACTACAGCGCGGCGAACGACCTGCTGTGCAAGCTGACGAGCAACCTGCGCCGCACCCGGCCGGCGACCCGCGCGATCGCGCTCGACTGGACGGCCTGGGCCGGCATCGGTATGGCGACTCGCGGATCGATTCCCAAGGTGATGCAGATGGCGGGAATCGAGACCCTTGCCCCTGAGACCGGCATCGCCTGGATCCGTCGCGAGCTCACGAGTGGCGCCGACGGGGGAGAGGTGCTGGTGGCCGGTGCGCTCGGACGCCTCGTCGACGAGTTCGATGAGACCGGCGGTATCGAGGCCGGGACAGTTCCGGTCGGGAGTGGGCCAATGCTCGGGACGGTCGAGGCCGCCGGCGTCTACAGCGGCGTGGTCGTACGCACGACGCTCGACCCAAAGCACCAACCGTTCCTGAACGACCACCGAATTGACGGCACCGCCGTGTTGCCCGGCGTCATGGGCATCGAGGCGTTCGCGGAGGTAGCGAGGCTGCTCGCACCGAGCTGGCAGGTAGTCGCAGTCGAGGATGTCGAGTTCCTGGCGCCGGTCAAGTTCTACCGGGACGAGCCACGGACGCTAACGATTCGCGCGACGATCGGCCGCGACGGCCACGACCTGATGGCTGCGTGCGCACTCGAGGGTGAGCGGCTCCTACCCGGCTCGGACGAGCCACAGCACACCACCCACTTCACCGGGACGGTGCGCCTCGCCGCGGACGCCCCTCCGCCGGACCACGCCGACGCGGTCACGGAGGCGATCGAAACTGTCGCCAGCCAACGCGTGTACGACCTGTACTTCCACGGCCCGGCCTACCAGGTGGTCTCGTCGTCCTGGCGCTATGACGGCGGGAACGCCGCCCGGATGGCCGACGGGCTGCCCGACGACCACGTCCCGATGAGAGCGCCGACGTTCGTCGGCCCCCGCCTGGTCGAGCTCTGCTTCCAGACAGCCGGTCTGTGGGAAGCGGCCCAGCACGGACGGCTCGCTCTGCCGCGGCACGTCGACGCTGTGCGCCTGCTGCGCGATCCGGCACAGGTCAGGGGCCCGCTCTATGCGGTCGCGAAGGAGGTCGACGATCACTTCGACTGCTCGGTTCGCGACGCCGACGGCGAAGTGGTCCTGATGGTCGAAGGCTACCGCACCACACCCCTGCCGGTGCCGGTGTTGGCCGACGTCCGGCAGGGTCTCGGCGCCCTGGCAGCGGAGGTGCTTCCGACGTGATGCAGATTCGCCGCCTTGCGATTCTCAATCGCGGCGAACCTGCGATGCGCGCGCTTGGCGCGGTTGGTGAGCTGAACCGCGACGGCAGCGCTCCGCCGATCACAGCGATCGTCGTGTACACCGATGCCGATGCGCAGGCGTGGTTCGTGCGCCTGGCAGACGAGGCGATCTGCTTGGGCCCCGCCACGTTCGTCGATCCGGCCGACGGTAGTCGCAAGTCGGCCTACCTCGACGAGGAACGTGTGGTCGCAGCACTGCTCGCCGCCGATGTCGACGCCGTCTGGGTCGGGTGGGGGTTCGTCGCGGAACGCGCATCGTTCGCGCAACGGTGCGAGGACGCCGGCATCGTTTTCGTGGGTCCGGATAGTGCGACGATCCGGATGCTCGGTGACAAGGTCGCGGCGAAGCGACTCGCCGAGAAGGTCGGCGTGCCGGTCGTGCCGTGGAGCGGCGACGTCGTCCAGACCGCAGCAGAGGCAAGTGCACACGCTGTGCGTCTCGGATACCCCGTAATGCTCAAGGCGGCGGCCGGAGGTGGCGGCCGCGGCATCAGGCTTGTCCGGGAGCCGGCGGGCCTCGCGGATGCTCTGGCCGCAGCGCAGGCGGAAGCGGAGCTGGCGTTCGGCAATACAGATGTCTTCCTCGAGCGGTACGTCCCCAGGGCTCGACACGTCGAGGTGCAGATCATCGCCGACGGTCAGGGCGCCACCTGGGCCGTCGGCGTGCGCGACTGCTCGGTGCAGCGGCGCAACCAGAAGGTGATCGAGGAGTCCGCGTCCACCGTGCTGGACCACTCAGGCGAGCACGCGATTCGTGCTGCCGCGGTGCGCATCGCCGAGGCGGCGGGCTACCGCAATGCGGGAACCGTCGAGTTCTTGATCGACCCCGAGACCGGCCACTTCCAGTTCATGGAGGTGAACACCCGGCTGCAGGTCGAGCACCCCGTCACGGAGGAGACGTCGGGGCTCGATCTGGTCAAGCTGCAACTGCACATCGCGCGTGGGGGCAAGCTCGAGGGGCCGTGCCCGCCGTCGAGCGGTCACGCGGTGGAGGCGAGGTTATGTGCCGAGGACCCCGAACAGGGCTTTGCGCCGGCACCCGGCCGGATCGTGCTATGGCGCCCACCGTCCGGGCCGAGCATCCGCGTCGACACGGGCATGACCGAAGGCGACGAGGTAGCGCCGGAGTTCGATTCGCTCATCGCGAAGGTGGTCGCGTGGGGCCGCGACCGTGCCGAGGCGCTCGCCCGGCTGCGCTGGGCGCTGACCCGCACGGTCGTCGTGATCGAGGGCGGCACCACGAACCGCTCGTTCCTGCTCTCATTGCTCGACAGTGCGGCGCTGCGCAACGGCGACGTCGACAATCACTGGCTGGACGAGTTCACCGCGAGCGGGGCGCACGTGTCGCCCGCCGAGCCGATTGCGGTCCTGATGGCCGCCATCGAGGCCTACGACGCCGACGAGGAAGTAGCGCGCTCGGCCTTTCACGCCGGCGCCCGGCGCGGGCGTCCTGACGATCCAGGATCAGCTGGGCACCGCACGACGCTGCGGTATCGCGGATACGCCCACAACATTGCTGTCTTCCGCACCCACCCTGATACCTATCTGATCGAGTCCGCCAACGCGGCAATCGAGGTGGGCGTGCGTCGGTTCGGACCGTACGAGCGCCTGCTGACGGTCGCTGGCCGGACCTACCACGTCGTCGTCTCCACGCAGCGATCGTCCTTCCTGATCGATGTCGACAACACGACGCACCGGGTGCAGCGAGACGACGGCGGTGTCGTTCGCGCCGGCTGGCCCGCATTCGTCATCTCCGTGCTCGTGCAGCCCGGCGACTGGGTCGATACCGGTGACCCGCTGGTCGTGTTGGAGAGCATGAAGATGGAAACGACTGTTACCGCACCATTCGCGGGCGAGGTCGCGGACGTCCTGGTCTCGGTCAACACCGAAGTCGAGCGGACGGCTGCCCTGGTGCGTATCCGCGAGACTCAGATCGCTGCTTCGGTCACAGGCGGCAGGCTGGACTTCTCCGAACTGGGCTCGCTCGCCGACGAGAGGGAGCGCAGCCGGCAGCACCCGTATGAGGCGCTGCACGCGTATCTCATGGGATTCGACCTGGACCCGACGGCCGTCGCCGAGGTGCTGGCCGAGCAGCGCCAGCTGTGCCTGCGAGCGCGCCCCGACGACGCCGGCCTGCTGCAGGCCGAGGAGCGACTGCTGGACCTCTTCGCGGACGTCAGCGCGCTGCGCCGGCCGCAACCCGATCCCACGATCGGCGGTTTCGAAACGTCGGCAGAGGAGCACGTGCTGTCCTACCTGCAATCGTTGGACGCCGACCGGGCCGGGCTGCCCGACTCGTTCCGGGCCCAGCTGCTGAACATGCTCGGCCGCTACGACGTGCAAAGCCTCGACTGGACTGCGGAACTCGAGGAAGCCGTCGTGTGGATGTGGCGGTCCTTCCAGCGCACCGACGAGATGGTGCCGGTCGTGACCGCCGTGCTGGAACGGCGCCTGCGCTACAGCGACGTGCTTGCCAATGGAGCCCAGCCGGAGCTGCGCGCGTTGATAGGACGGTTGGCCGCCGCCAGCCAGGCGCGCTACCCCGACGTGGCAGACCTCTCGCGCGACGTGCTGTTCCACTACTTCGACGAGCCTTTGCTCGAGCGCACAGCGGGCGCAGTCTACGCGGAGATGGCCGAGCATCTCGACGCCCTGCAAGCCGATCCGCACCGTGGCGACCGGGATGAACTGATCGAGCGGCTCGTGTGGTGCCCCCAGCCATTGCGGGCGATGCTGCTGCATCGTTGGGCCGGCGCATCGGGCGGCTTCCGCGAGGTCCTGCTCGACGCGCACTTGCGCCGGTTCTACCGGATCAGGCCGTTGCACGACATGCGATTCGTGGAGCGTCGCGGGCAACCCTTGGCCACGGCCGACTACGAGTTCGCCGAAAAGCGTGTGCATGTCGTGGCGACATACGCGCCGCTCGCGGATCTACCACTCGTCGCACGCGCGATAGCAGAGGACCTGGCCCCGGGCGACGCGACAAGGCTGGTCGTCCTAGACCTCGTCGTTTGGCGATCCGGAGACCATGCGACGGCCGACGAGATCGCGGCCGAAGTGCGGCGATTGCTCGGCGATTGCGACTTCGACCGACCGCTGCACCGGGTGGACGTCACCGTCACGAGCGAGGGCACCGAGGCCGAGCATCAGCGAACGCACCACTTCACGTTCCGCCAGCAGAATGGCGCGTTCGTCGAGGAAATGCTCTATCGCAACTTGCACCCGATGATCGCCAAGCGGCTGGGCCTGTGGCGGCTGTCCAACTTCAGCCTGCACCGGTTGCGGTCCGTCGAGGACGTGTATCTGTTCCGCGGGGTCGCGCACGACAACCCGATCGACGTGCGGTTCTTCGCGATCGCCGAGGTGCGCGACCTGACACCGGTGCGGGACGCGGCCGGTCGTGTCGTCGCCCTGCCGTTGCTCGAGCGAATGGGGCTGCAGGCAGTGGCAGCGATGCGCCAGGCGATGTCCGAACTACCGTCACGGCAACGGCCTCAGTCGAACCGGCTCGTGATCTACGTCCGCCCGCCCTTCACGTTACCCAAGCAGGAATGGCGCGACCTCGCGCGTCCGTCGTGGGCCCTTGCTCGGGCAGCTGGCCTGCAGAAGATCGTGCTTCGGGTGCGCATCCCCGACGGCGACAACCTCAGGGATTCGGTCGTCGAGTTCACTGGCCACGGCGGTGAGATCCGGATGCGGGAGCGGGCCTTTTCCGATGATCCGATCCGGCCGCTCTCCGAGTATCGGCAGAAGGTGTTGCGCGCCGCACGGTTGGCAACCCCATATCCGTATGAGATCGTTCGGATGCTCACGCCCGCGCCTGGTGTCGCATCGGACTTCCCACCGGGACGGTTCGTCGAGCACGATCTCGACGACGCGGGCGACCTCGTTCCAGTGGATCGTCCCTACGGCGGCAACTCCGCCAACCTCGTCGTGGGGCTCCTGACCAGCTATCCGTCGAAGATCCCTGAGGGAATGACGAGAGTCGCGATCATCAGCGACCCGACCCGGCGGCTGGGCGCGTTGGCCGAGGCTGAATGCCGGCGAATCATGGCAGCCCTCGAACTCGCCGAGCGGCTGCACGTGCCGGTCGAGTGGTTCGCACTGTCGTCAGGTGCTCGCATCGCCATGGACAGCGGCACGGAGAACATGGACTGGATCGGCGCAGTGCTGCGCCGGCTCATCGACTTCACGCAGGCCGGCGGCGAGGTCAACATTGTCGTGTCCGGCATCAATGTCGGCGCGCAACCGTACTGGAACGCAGAGGCGACGATGCTCATGCACACCAGGGGCATCCTCGTGATGACGCCGGAAAGCGCGATGGTGCTCACCGGGAAGCAGGCGCTCGACTTCTCCGGCGGCGTGTCCGCCGAGGACAACTTCGGCATCGGTGGCTTCGAAAGGATCATGGGCCCGAACGGACAGGGCCAGTACTGGGCTCCCACGCTGCGGCAGGCCTGCCGCGTGTTGATGCAGCACTACGAGCACAGCTACGTCGTGGCGGGCGAACGGTTCCCGCGTCGACGGCATACCGACGATCCGGCCGACCGTGACGTGCGCAAGTCCCCGCACACGACCGTCGCGGGCAGCGATTTCACCGCCGTCGGCGACGTCTTCTCCGCCGAGCGCAACCCGGAGCGAAAGAAGCCCTTCAACATCCGCTCGGTCATGCGCGCCGTCACCGACACCGATTCGACCCCGCTCGAACGATGGTCTCGGTGGCGCGGCGCGGAAACGGCGGTGGTGTGGGACGCGCACGTGGGCGGTATCCCACTGTGCATGCTCGGTATCGAATCGCGGACACTCGCCCGGCGCGACCACCTGCCTGCCGATGGACCGCCGAGTTGGACGTCCGGGACGCTGTTCCCCCAGTCGTCGCGCAAGATTGCCAGGGCGATCAATGCCGCGAGCGGCAACCGTCCCGTAGTCATTCTCGCCAATCTGTCCGGCTTCGACGGCTCGCCGGAGTCGATGCGCTCCTGGCAGCTCGAATACGGTGCGGAGATCGGCCGCGCGGTGGTCAACTTTCGCGGCCCCATCGTGTTCGTCGTCGTTTCCCGCTACCACGGCGGCGCGTTCGTCGTGTTCTCCAAGCGGCTCAATGAGCAGATCGAGATCGCGGCCGTCGAGGGCTCCTACGCATCGGTCATCGGCGGCGCGCCCGCAGCCGGCGTGGTCTTCGTCAAGGAGGTCAACGTCCGGACCGAGCAGGATCCGCGCGTCGCGAGCCTGCGGGAACGGCTGGCAGCAGGCGACGCCGACGGCCTACGGACCACGCTGCACGAGACTCGCACGATGGTGCATGCGGAAAAGCTGGGCGAGGTAGCAGCCGAGTTCGACCGCATCCACAACATCCAGCGGGCGCTCGCCGTGGGCTCGGTCGACAAGATCATCCGCGCGGCCGACCTGCGGCCATACGTCATCGATGCGCTCGAGCGCGGGATGGCGGCGAGCGCTCCTACCGGGTCGGGTGCTGCAGCCAGCTATGCGTCGGCTGCGCCTGGGCCAGCAGTGGTGGGTCCTCCAGCGCCGTAGGGGCGGGTAACGCTTCCTCGGCCGCAACCGTGAGGATGAACTCGCCGAACCGGCGCCACCACCCCGGAAACTCTTGCCCTTCGGCGGTGCGGACCGTCAAGTCCGACCATCCGTCGACCGAGGCCGTGGCAGTTACCTCGACCGACCGGGTGTCACGGCGCAGGCCCGTCGTGAGCACCTTCAGCCCGCTCTCCTTGGCCGACCACACGAGGTTCGCGGCAAGGTTTCTGGCCGTGACGTTCGCGGCCGCGTCGACGTAGCGGCGCTCGGCCGCGGTCAGGTAGTCGCGAACGAACGCGTCGCTGCGTGGCTCCACGAGTTCCAAGTCGCAACCCAGCCGGCCCGACCCGGCGCCGACGAGGCATACCGCCCAGCCGGCACGGTCAGTGAGGGAGATCTGCAGGTCGACCGGCTCACCGTCGAGGCACGCCACCGGCGCGCCGCTTGCGGCGTGCCGCACCTCGATGCGGCGCAGGCCGGCGAGCGTCAAGGGCGTCGACAGGACCCGCCCCAGGGCCTGCTTGGCCGCCCAGCGTGCGACGAGGAACTCGGTGCGACGCTTTGTGTACCGCTTGCCTTCGACGTAGTCCGCCTCGCCCCACGACAACCACGAGCGGTCGCCGGGCAGGTGCTCTTCCCCGCGTGCCAGCCACCACATGCTCGAATGTTCGACCTCGCCGGTCCCCCGGCACTAGGGCCATCCGACCTCTATGGCAGAAATGGACGTTCAGCGTCGGATGCGCGACAGTTGTGGCCCGTCGTGTGTCCTAGGAGGTTTGTCATCGGGCTGACCGTCGCCGTTACCGGGCCGACCGGCGAGATCGGGATCTCCGCGGTCGACGCGCTGGAGCGCGAGTCCGCGATCACGCGCATCGTCGGGATGGCGCGGCGCCCGTTCGATCCAGCGTCGCGGGGATGGACGAAGACCGAATACCACCGCGGCGACATCCTCGACCGCAGTTCGGTCGACGCACTGGTCGCCGACGCCGACGTCGTGGTGCACCTCGCATACCTGATCATGGGTTCGCGTGCGCAGAGCCGCCGGGTCAACCTGGAAGGCAGCCGCATCGTCTTCGAGGCGGCCGCAGCGGCTCACCGTCCGGTGCGGCTCGTCTACACCTCGTCCGTGGCGGCGTACGGATACTACTCGGACAACCCCGTCCCGTTGACCGAGGATGTGCCCACCCGAGGGTCGAAGGAGCACTACTACTCCGAGCAGAAAGCAGAGTGCGAAGCGCTGCTGCGGACGACAACCGACGGGTCGGGGCTGGAGGTGTACGTCCTGCGCCCATGCATCGTCGCCGGGCCCAAGGCGACCGCACTGGCCGATTCGATGCCGTGGCGGCAGTTCCGCCAACGGCTACCTGCCGTCCTGCGGCCGGTGGCCAGCCTGATCGAGGGCATGCTGCCGCTGCTGCCCGACCCCGGCGTAGTGATGCAGCTCGTCCACCACGACGACGTTGCGGCCGCGATCGCGCTCGCGGTAGTGGGTGCCGGTGGACCCGGTGCCTACAACCTGGCTGGAGACGGTGAGTTGTCGCTGCGCGAAGTGGCCGAGGCGACTGGCACACGATCGATTCGGGTGCCGCGCATATTGGCTGTTGCTGCGTCGCGAGTCGTCGCCGGGCTGCCGATGTTGCCTGCTGCCGCCGAGTGGATCCACGTCGTACGCAGCTCGGTAGTCATGGACACCAGCCGCGCCAAGAACGAGCTGGGATGGCGCCCGCAGTACACCAGCCGCGAAACCTTGGCGGCCCTGGCCGAGGTCCTCTAACTGGGTACCCCCCGGCCCGGGCGAACCTTCGGCTCTGTCGGCGCTGTCGGAATCGATGGGAGGGTCAGGCCATGGACACCCAGCACCCCACCGTGCGGATACCGCCTGCGTTACGGCCGCCGCTCGGCACCGTAGTGGCGGCATTGGCCGGGCGGGCCACGCACACGGAGCCGCACCGCGTCTTCACGACGCTGGCTCGGCACCGCCGGTTGTTGCGGCGCTGGCTGCCGCTCGGCGACGTGCTGCTGCTTCGTGGCGACCTGCCCCGGCACGATGCCGAGCTGCTGATCCTGCGTACCGCGTGGAACTGCGGGTGCTGGTACGAGTGGGTCCAACATGCCGGCCTGGCCCCGTCCCACGGGCTCACCAGGGCCAATGTCGATACGATCCCCGACTGGCGCGCAAGCGACGCACTTTCCTCGCGTCAACGCCATCTGCTCGAGGCGGCGGACGAACTCCACGACGACCGCGTCATCACCGACGCCACCTGGGCGCTGCTGGCGGCCGAGTTGCGTGACACCGAGCTCATCGAGCTCTGCTTCCTCGTCGGGCACTATGAGATGCTGGCCATGACCCTCAACTCGCTCGGCGTGCAGCCCGAGCCATCCGCCCTGCGCGCGCTCGGCGGCCGCGCAGCCGAGGTGGCCGAGTCGCTGCGCGCTGGGCTCGGCTCGACCCGCCGACGGGCAAGTCCGCCGTCGGCCTAGCAGCCGCCGAGGGCGCGCACGAGATCGGCATCCGTTGGGCTACCGATCCCACCTCGTGGCCCAGCCCTTGCCGCCGGGAACCCAGTAGAGCCGCATCCGGCCGATCCGGTCGATGCGGGACTTCGCGAAGCGGTCGGCGGCTTCGGCCGTGCTGATGTGGTCCTCCCGCGCGATCGTGAAGACCTCGCGGAGCTTCCGGTACACACTCTCGACGGACGCTTTCGCGCGCTCGGGCTGGTATCCCTGCAGCTCGTCTGCCACGTTGATCAGGCCACCGGCGTTGGCGACGAAGTCAGGCGCGTACAGGACGCCCAGTTCGGCCAGCGCCGTGCCGTGGTCGGGGCGTTCGAGCTGGTTGTTCGCCGAGCCCGCCACCACGCCGCACCGCAGCTCACGGAGCGTCTTGTCGTTGATGATCCCGCCCATGGCACACGGGGCGAAGACGTCGCACTCCAACGCATGGATCCGATCCGCGGGGACGGTCTCGACGCCGAAATCTCGGACCGCGGCCGCCACCGAGTCGACATCGACGTCGGAGACCGTCACGTAGGCCCCGCCGTCCTCGACCAGGAGCTTCACCAGGGGGTAGCCCACCTTGCCCACACCCTGAACGGCCACGCGCCTGCCTCGCAGCGAGTGCTCGCGCCACGCCTCCTCCGCGCAAGCCAACATCGACAGGTACACGCCGTATGCGGTCATCGGCGACGGGTCGCCGGATCCACCCATGGACGGCGACACTCCGGTCACGAAGCGCGTCTCGCGCCGGACCACGTCCATGTCATCACGGGTGGTCCCCATGTCCTCGGCAGCGATGTACCGGCCGCCCAACGACTCGACGAACCGACCGTATGCCCGCAGCAGCTCCTCGGACTTCGAGCGCTTCGGATCGCCGATGATGACGGCCTTGCCTCCGCCGAGGTCCAGCCCGGCCACGGCCGCCTTGTATGTCATGCCCTGGGAGAGCCGAAGCACGTCCTGCAGCGCGGCGTCCTCGGAGGAGTAGGGGTAGAACCGGGTGCCTCCGAGCGCCGGGCCGAGCGCCGTGGAGTGGATCGCGATGATCGCGCGAAGTCCGCTCGAAGGCTCGTTGAAGTACACGACCTCCTCGTGCCCCTCCAACCGCTCGAATACAGGCACGGTCAGGGACGCTACCCGATCAGGACTACGGCAGCACGAACTCGAACGACCACCGGCGGTTCCCCCGTTACCGAGGCGACCGCGGCCTCCTATGCGCGGGCCCACGCCATTCGCTCAGCCCATCGAGCTGCGCCGATCGAGACGGATATCTGGCCCGCCGGTAGGAAGCTCCCGTCACGCTGGTTATGACGCCGGGCCATCTCCCGGGCAGCATTCGTACCCGCCAGCAGGCAGTTCCATAGGCTGGCGGACAGACGTGATGTCTTGGCCAAACTGGATCTCGTTATGCTGCTCCGCGAAGCGCCGGGACGAAGCCACGAGATGCCTGGATGTCCGCCTTTCCATTTGTGATCCGGGCCCGGCGCCGTCGAGGGAAGGACGCTAGCTGAACGACAGGGCGGCCGGCGCGTCCGCCGGGACGACCGGAGACACCGGAAGCACCGGATCCATCCGCCGGTAGGGCGCGCCGAGCGCCGGTCGGGGGTCATGCTCGCCGCGGTTGGGCCACAGCGCCGCGGCGCGTTCGGCCTGGGCGGTGATGGTCAGCGCCGGGTTGACACCCAGGTTCGCGGTCAGCGCCGACCCGTCGATGACATGCAATCCGGGATAGCCGTAGAGCCGGTGATAAGGGTCGATCACCCCCGTCGACGGCGAGTCACCGATCGGGCAGCCGCCGATGAAATGCGCGGTCATTGGAACGTTGAACAGGTCGCCCCAGCTGCCGACCGGCTCGCCGCCGATGTTGTTGGCCAGCACCCGTGCGGCCTGGTTGGCGGCCGGAATCCAACTCGGGTTGGGCTCGCCTTCGCCCTGCGTGGACGTCAGCCGTCCCGACCTCGTGCGTAACACGGTGATCGAGTTGTCGATCGTCTGCATGACAAGCAGGATTATTGTTCGCTCCGACCAGTGTCGCGGGATGATCGTCCCCAGAATCAGCCGGGGATTGCGCACCGCCACGCCGAGCCATTGACGCACCCGATGGCGCCGGGTGCCGCCATCGGTCAGGGCGGTCGTCAACAGCCCCATCGCGTTGCTCCCCTTGCCGTACCGCACTGGCTCGATGTGGGTGTGCTCGTCCGGATGCCAGGACGACGTGATGGCCACGCCATGCGTATAGTCGCTGTCCGGATCCCGGCAAATCGCCCCGACGAGCGACTCGGAATTGGTGCGGGTCAGATGACCCAGGCGGGCGGAGATCCGTGGCAGCGTGCTCGCCTGAAGCTGATGCAGCAGGGTCTGGGTACCGTACGTGCCGGCGGCGAAGACGACCTGCTCGGCGGTGAACGTCCGGTCCGGCTTTCCCGTCCGCCATCGCCCGGTGCGCACGGTGTCGACCGCGTAGCGGCCCTCGGCAAGCGCCCGCACGCCGGTCACGGTGGTCAGCGGCCACACCGCGGCCCCGGCACTCTCGGCCAGCCCGAGATAGTTCTGGTTGAGCGTGTTCTTGGCCCCGAACCGGCACCCGGTCATACATGAGCCGCACTCGATGCAGCCGGTGCGGGCCGGGCCGACGCCGCCGAAATACGGGTCTGGGACTGTTCTGCCCGGCTCGTTCCGCCCGTCTCGGCCGAAGAAGACGCCGACCGGCGTGCGGTGAAATGTGTCCGCTCTGCCGGACTGCTCAGCCAGCCGCTTCATCTCCACGTCCGACCGAGTCATCGTCGGATTCACTGTAACGCCAAGCATCCGGCGAGCTTGCGCGTAGAACGGGGCGAGCTCGTCGCGCCAGTCGGTGATGTGCCGCCATTGCGGATCGTCGTAAAACGGCTGGGGCGGCTCATACAGCGTGTTGGCGTAGTTGAGCGACCCGCCACCCACCCCGGCACCGGCCAGGATGACGACATTGCGGAGCACGTGGATGCGCTGCATGCCGCGCAAGCCGAACCTGGGCGCCCACAGGAAGTTGCGCACATCCCACGACGTCTTCGGCAGGTTGCGATCGCTGAAGCGCTGACCGGCCTCCAAGACGCCCACCCGGTAGCCCTTCTCGGTCAGCCGCAGCGCCGTGACGCTGCCGCCGAATCCCGATCCGATCACAATGATGTCGTAGTCGGCCATGTGCCGTGCCTCGCAACTGATCGGTGGTCGATGCCGCGGACACTAAGCGCAGATCAGGATCCGGTCAACGAGCCCGCGGTCAGCCCCAGCCCGGCGGACCTAGCCAGCTTGGCTGCGACGGCGGCCGTGACGGTCGTTGGCACCAAGCCAGCAACATGCCGAACCGCGGGCCGCAGCGCGCGTCGACCAGACCGTGCAGGGGGGCCGCCGGCTGCGCCGCTGTCGATGACACGAGCGGGTACACGCCCATGAGCCGCTCCCAAATCGCATCGGCGGCTGCCAGCTGCACGGTCGAGTTCGCGCATCTGAGTAACAGCAGCGTCGCCACGCCGACCGGGACGAGCGTGACCGTGGAAGCCACGCGCCGCGCGCCGATGACGGAGCCGATCGCCGCGACCGAGCCGAGCAGCCCCTAGCGGGCCAGGCGGGAGTGGAACACGGCGTCAGAGAACGATGCGAGCTTCACGGGCAGGTTGATGGTGAGAGACCGGAACCCCCGACCAGGACGATGGGCCACAGCATGCTGGGCGGCGAACTACCTGGCGCACGCTGTTGCGCAGTCGTCCCCGTCCATCGGGCGGCGCGGGTCGGCTCGTCCTCGCCATCATCTACCAGGCGATGGGCTTCCCGGTCGAGATGTTCTGGTTCTGTTCGCGATCGGCCGCACCGCCGGCTGGCTTGCCCAAATGGGAGGAAGGCATCCTAGACCGGGAGCAAAAGATCACCCGGCCGCAACAACTTTACAGCGGCGCACCGGAACGTCACCTCAACGTCCCCCCGCATCGACAGCCGCTGGGTGAGTCGCATCCCATCGGACGCATCCGTGTGACCGACGCAGACGACCTGGCCAAGCCGATAGAGCCGGTGGTGGGTGACCGACGACAGTTCGCGGTGCGGCGCGTGGGTGTGGGGTGGTCATGGCGTCACTGGGGGTGTGCCGTTCGGGCGGCGTGCCTGTTGTGGGCGCGCGGCCCCCGACGGGCGTTTGGAGGATGCACCCCGATCGATCGTCGCTTAGGACGGGTCACTGGTCTGCGACGGTGGCGATGCCGTGGCAGTGGGGTCGCGGGCATGAGTGCGGCGAGAGATCGTTCTGCCGTGAGAGGCTGGGTCTTCGAGGCTTTCGTCCCTAGCGACCGTCGCGCGGGGGCGTTGAGTCTGATGGTGGGCGTGGTCACGGTTGATCACCTTCGTAAGACGTACCGCCGTGTGGTGGCCGTCGACGACCTGTCCTTCGACGTCGAGGCGGGAGAGATCTTCGGCATTCTCGGCCCGAACGGCGCGGGCAAGACGACGACCGTCGAGTGCGTCCAAGGTCTTCGCCGCCCGGATGGCGGAACGATTCGGGTGCTCGGGCTCGACCCGACAACCGAGGCTGCGCAGCTGCGGCAGCGCATCGGTTCACAGCTGCAGGATTCGGCGCTGCCAAGCCGGTTAAGGGTCGCCGAGTCCATCGAGCTGTTCGCGGCCTTCGCCCGCCATCCCGTCGACTGCGAGGACCTCCTTGTTCGCTGGCGATTGGACGACCAGCGCGGTCAGGCCTTCGACAGTCTCTCCGGCGGTCAGCGGCAGCGGCTGTTCATCGCGCTCGCGTTCGTCAACGCACCCGAGTTGGTCTTCCTCGACGAGCTGACGCAAGGGCTGGATCCCCAGGCTCGACGGGCGACGTGGGAGCTGATCCGGGAGATCCGAGACGGCGGTACGACGGTCGTGCTGGTGACGCACTTCATGGACGAGGCGGAACACCTCTGCGATCGGGTCGCTGTCGTCGACGGCGGGAAGGTGGTCGCGCTCGACACGCCGCAGGGACTGATCGACGGGTTGGGGCTGCCGTCGGTCGTGCGGTTCACCACGTCCGAGCCCGATCTGGGTTGGTTAGGAAAGCTTGACGGGGTCGGGTCTATGGCTCAACACGGGGAGGCAGTCGAGATCTGTGGCACCGGCCCGGTGCTGGCGCTGGTCGCGTTTGAGCTCGTCGCGCACGGGATCGTCCCGCTCGACCTGCGAGTCGACCGCCCGACGGTCGAGGACGCGTTCTTGGCCTTGACCGGACAGGACATCCGCGGTGAGCACGATGCGCGGCTACCTCGCCATGACACGCACCGAGTTCCGGCTCTTCCGTCGCGAACCCTTCTCGGTCGTGTTCGTGCTCGCCTTTCCACTCATGATGATGGTGCTGCTGGCAGCCGTGTTCGGTAACAACCGAGTCGACGCCGGAAAGATCCAAAACGGGATGCTCATATGGTGCGGCGTGACCCCCGCCAACTACTACACGGCGGCCTCCGTGGCCGTGATCGTCGCCGCGCTCGGGCTGATGACCCTTCCGATCAGCCTCGCCGGCTACCGCGAGCGCGGGATCCTGCGCCGCTTCCACGCATCCTCGGTCTCCGCCTCGACCCTCGTCAGTGCGCAACTCGCGCTCGCGTTCGTGACCTTCGTCGCCGGCACGCTCGTGATGGCTATCGTCGCCCGGCTGGCATACCACGCGATGCTGCCCAGAACGTGCTCGGAGTTATCGTCGCCCTGCTGGCCGGAACCGCGGCCTTCGGAGCGATCGGGCTGCTGCTCGCGAGTGTGATCCGAACCAGTCGCTCGGCCCAGGGCATCGGCCTGCTGCTGTTCTTCGCGCTGTGGCTCGTCTCAGGCACCGCACCGCCCCGAGCCGTTCTACCCACCGGATTGCGCGACATCGGCGGCGTGCTGCCACTCACCCACCTCGTCACCGCCATCCAGAACCCCTGGTTCGGGTTCGGCTGGAGCGCCACCGATCTCGCAATCCTGGCCGCCTACGCGGTCGCAGCCGGCGTCCCCGCTCTGTGGCTCTTCCGCTGGGACTGAACGAAACGCGGGACGAGCACCACGCGCCTCGACGGCGCATGCTGCAGCAGGCCGCCCCAGCGGTACAGACGACGAGGAACACGGCGTCGTCGATGCCCAGGGCAAAGGCGAACATGAGCGCGAAGTTGATCGCCAGATGCTCACCGAGGCGATGTGGTGGCTAGGGTACAGGGTAGGGTATGTGGTACGCCGTTGGCGGCTGCAGCAGGCTGCGCGAGGCAGTCAGGCCAGGGTAAGGAAAAGCTTCTCCATCTGCTCGGCGCTCATCGGCTCGAGTTCGCCGTTGGCAGTGGCGGTGATGCATTGCTTCATGCCTGCCGACAGCAACTTGAAGCCGGCGCGGTCCAGGGCGCGGCTGGTGGCCGCCAGCTGAGTGACGACGTCGGCGCAGTCGCGCTGCTCCTCGAGCATGCGGATGATTCCGCCGACCTGACCCTCGATCCGGCGTAGCCGCTTGATGACGTCCTCGGTCGCATTCGGCTCGATCTGCACGCGTGCGACATTACCGGTACCCGTAGGGGTACACAACCGCGCGAATCCCGGTATGCTCGAAATCACCTGCTACCTGTGGGTGCTCAGTAACCTTGTATGGGTGCCCAAGAACCTTGATGCGTCCGTGTCCGCGTCCGCGCTTCGACGTCAAGCGGCACGCCGGCATTCGTGTCTGAGCCCGCCGAGCATCGCTTTGCGCTGAACAGTGCTACCGACCGGTTCGGTACGGGTGGAGCGTTCGGATACCGCCAAGGGTGATCTTTGATCGCCGGAGCGATGTGGGCCGTTCTCGGTGCAGTGAGCCGAGTACTCGCGAAGGACTGATCGCAGCAGTCGTTGATTGGCTATCAGTAGCTAGCAAACCCAGCACGTTCTGGCTTCGCCGGAACAAGAAGAGGCACTCGCACGTTCCCCTATATACCCACCGGGGTATATAGGGGAGTAGCGATGGCAACCGTTGACCTGACCGAGGAGACGTTCGAGGGCACCGTTCGCAACGGGATCGCGTTCGTGGACTGGTGGGCCGGCTGGTGCGGTCCGTGTCGGATGTTCGCGCCGGTGTTCCACGCCGCGAGCGAGCAGCACCCGGACGTCACCTTCGGGAAGGTGGACACCGAGGCGCAGCAACAGCTGGCGGCGGCGGCGCAGATTCGGTCGATCCCAACCCTGATGGCCTTCCGCGACGGCATCCTGGTGTACTCACGCCCGGGCGCCATTCCGGCCTCCACCCTCGAGCAGCTCATCCAGGCCGTGCGGGACCTCGAGATGGACGACGTCCGACGGCAGATCGCCGAGCAGGCACCGGCTCGGTCGGCGTAAAGAGGCGACGCTGATGCCCGCTGTGACCGTGCAGCACGTCGATGGCGACCGGTTCACCATCGGAATACGCGATCACCTGATCGCCGTCGACCAGCCCGTCATTGACGGCGGGGAGGACACCGCGCCGACCCCAACCGAACTCTTTGTTGCCAGCCTCGCGTCGTGCGTGGCCTTCTACGCGCGCCGCTACCTGGCCAGGCACCACCTGCCGACCACCGGGCTCAGGGTGACCACCGAGTACCGGATGGGGTCACACCCAGCGCGAGTGAGCGATATCCGGATCGGGATCGAACTCGACTCCGCCGTTCCCCACGATCGGCGGGAAGCCCTGCTCGCGGTCGCGTCACATTGCACCGTGCACAACACCGTGACCCATCCGCCCGCGATCGACATTGCCATGGCCGATAGCCCATCTCCGGCGGCCCCGGCGAGTTGATGAGCTACGGCAAGACCGTCACGCTGGACATCCCGTTCCCCGACGCGGTCAGCCGCGTACGGGAAGCGCTGCAGGAACAGGGATTCGGCGTCCTCACCGAAATCGACGTCACCGCATCGATGCAGGCCAAACTCGGCAAGCAGATCGAGGACAATGTCATTCTCGGCGCCTGCAATCCGCCACTCGCCTTTCGTCCACTTGACCCCGACCGTCACATCGGCCTGTCGATGCCCTGCAACGTCGTCGTGCGCGCCACCGAAGGCGGCACGGTCATCGACATCGTCGACCCACGGATCCTGGTCAGCGCGACCAAACAGTCGGACCACAAGCCAATCGCCGACGACGTTGGCCGGCGACTCGACACCGTCCTGGCAGCGCTGGCTTCTGACGCTAAGAGGGCCTGAAGTATTGGCCCCTTGTCGAATCGGCTCCGACGGAAGAGGCATCCTCCACGAGGCGAGTTCCCGAAAGTTCGGCGCGCGCAACGCTCGCGACCATGATCGTCTCTAGCGCTAGTGCGCCAGGTGCCCGAGCAGGCGGAGCCGTTCACCGTCGACGCGCGGTGGGTGGTCGACCAGCTGACCATCGCTCGAGGAATCGCCCGTGCTCACAACGGCGACATCACCGCATCTCGGCTGGACGAGGACACGAAGCCAGTTTCGCCCTCGCCCTGCCGCTACGATCAGCCAACCGGGTGATTACCCATACGGAAGCTATCTTGCTCGAACTGAACTCCTGAACCGCCACGCAGCGGGTCGAGTTCTGTTCGGATCGCACCCATGAGCGTTGCGTCGGCGGTGTGGGCCGCGATTCGCGGCTCTTACCTCAAGCCTGGGGGTTCCCAGGCGCGCTGCGCTCGGTGAGGAGAATCAGCAACGGCCTATGTGGCGGCTGTCCCCCGCCACCACCGTATAGGCGGCAGCGGGTCCAAGCGACAAGATCGTCTCCGGTATGTGGATCTACGAGTCACCGGGAATTTTCGGGGCTAGCGGTCCGAGTTCCTGCTTGGTGGGTGGGTGTGTGAATAGGCGGCGTAGTAGCGACATCGGTTCCGGGGGATCGCAATGACAGCGCTGGTCGGGTCGGATTTCTGACATGACTTCGTCGATGTGCTGGCCGCATCCGCGCCAAGTGGTCTTTCCGCAGCGGGCACAGCGGGCTGGCGAACACATGCTGTTTTCCTTCGATAGGGTGAATGGGGGAGATCGTCCTGCGTGGAGCGGGCGGGGGCAAGCGGTCGGCTGGGTTCACGGGTCAGGTCAGGCAGTCGGTGGGTAGTTCGAACCATCGCAGTTGGTCGAAGTCTGCTGAGATGGTTGCCTGGGCGGTGGTGTCCGGTGACCGCTGTGCCGCGAGTTGTTCGGCCTCGGCGAGGTGGGTGGCTAGCGCATTTTCGGGGGCGCGGTGGTGGTGGCGGGGGTAGCTGAGTTGCCCGTCGCGGTGGTAGCTGAGCTGGTCTAGACGCAGTGGCGGTTCGATGAGACCGCCGCGGTGGTGCCAGAGGCCGCGGGCGGGGTCGAAGCGGTAGTCGGTGAGGAACAGGTGCCCGTGTCGGGCGACGAAGGTCACGGCGTTGATGATGTAGTCGGCGACGGTGTCGGAGATGAAGTAGTTGAAGTTGACTCGTATCCAGCCGGGCTTGATGCCCTCGCAGCCTTGAGAGATTTGGCGTTGGAAGGCGTGTGAGCGGTCGATGTCGATGCCGAGCAGCTGGTGGCCGTACGGGCCGGCGCAGGAGCAGCCGCCGCGTGCCTGGATTCCGAACAGGTCGTTGAGCAGCGAGACAACGAAGTTGTAGTGCAGGTAGCGGCCGTTGGGTTCGCGGATGACGAGTGAGACGATCGGCAGCCGCTCGGCGTGCAGGTTGCCAAGCACCTCGATGGCCGGCTCGGCGGTCCACGCGCGGATGGCGCGATGCAGGAAATCCTCCTCGTGGGCGCGGATGAGGTCGACCCCGACGGCCTGCTTGAGAGCGAACACGAGCCCGGCGCGGATCGCTTCGACGATGGCCGGGGTGCCGCCCTCCTCGCGGGCGATCGGATCGTGCAGGTACACGTGTTCGGCCGGGTTGACGTACTGCACGGTGCCGCCGCCGGGCACGTCCGGGACTCGGTTGGTGAGCAGTTCGCGCCGGGCGACTAGCACGCCTGGCGTGCCGGGTCCGCCGATGAACTTATGCGGGCTGAGGAAGATCGCGTCTTTGTAGGCGGCTGGCTGCCCAGGCGCAGCGGTGACCCGCAGCTGGATGTAGGGGCCGGCGGCGGCGCAGTCCCACAAGGACAGCGCGCCGTGCTGGTGGAGCAGAGTTGCGATGGCGGCGGTGTCGCTGAGGATGCCGGTGACGTTGCTCGCGGCGGAGAACGAGCCGATCTTCAGCGGGCGCGCCGCATGGCGGATCAGCTGTTGTTCGAGCGCGCCGAGGTCGATGTGCCCGTCGGCGTCCTGGCCGATAGTGACGACGTCGGCGATCGACTCACGCCAGGGCAGCTCGTTGGAGTGATGTTCAAACGGGCCGATGAACACGACCGGCCGCTGGTCGGGCCGGATGTGTCTGCTGAGCCGGTAGCGGTCCTCCAGCGCGGACGGGATGCGCAGGCCGAGGATGCCTATCAGCTTGTCGATGGCGCCGGTAGCACCGGATCCGGCGAAGATCACCGCGTAGCCCGCGTCCGCGCCGACGGCGTCGTGGATGATCGTGCGTGCGTCTTCCCGCAGCCGGGTGGTTTGCAGTCCGGTGCCGCTGGATTCGGTGTGCGTGTTCGCGTAGCGGGGCAACACCTCGTCGCGGATGAAGTCCTCGATGAAGGTCAGGGCCCGGCCGGAGGCGGTGTAGTCGGCGTAGGTGACCCGGCGCGGCCCGTACGGGCCGGGCATGACCTGATCCTCGCCGATGACCGAGTCCCGCACTGTGCGCAGCAGGGCGGATCGTGTTTCGTCTGTCATGGCTGCCGCCTGTCTTGAGTGGTTCACGTGCGTGGCGCATCGGTCGGTGCTAGGGCGAGTCCGTGGTGGAGAGGTCGGGGCCGTAGCGGCGCCCGGCCCGCCCGCGTCCGGGATCGAGGAGCACACCGGCAACCTGCGGACGCTTGGATTGCTACGGCAGTTGGACGTAGCCGTTTCGCGCTTTCCACAGGAAGTATTTCTCGAAGCCGAGTTTCATCGCGTGGGCTTGTGGGCCCGGGATGAGCAGGCCGCGTTTGCGCGGCGGCAGCATCTTGTCGGCGAGAATAATCACGCCGTTGTTACCGGCGTCCATCACGCACACGGCACGGATGTCGCCGAACGGCTTCTCGAACGTCGGATGCTCGCCGCGGATCTGCGCGGCGATGTTCTTCGCCGCGAGGTGCGCCTGAACCTCGGTCGGGTAGCCGGTCTTGGGGATACCGACCGGAACCGCCGTCTGCCAGGGAACCTCCACCGCGGCAGCAATGCCGACGACGTAGACGTCGTCGTACTTCTCGCTCTGGTAGGTCGGCCGGACAGTGAAGGTAGCCCTTCTCGTCGGCCGCAGCCGGCCGCGTCGCGGGCCACTCCTGGCCGATGAACGGCGGCACCACCATCGAGAAGGCGGACGGCATCTCGGTGCCATCGCCGAGCACCACGGCGTCCGGCGGCGACGTGGTCGATCGCCACCGACATCGGCCTGGATGTTTTGACGCCGAGGAACATGCCCAGCAGCGACTCGCCGTGCGGCAGCCCGCCGATACCGAAGTGGCCGAGGAACGGCTCCGCGGTGACGTAGCTGAGCTTGACCTGCTTGTGCAGATCGGCCTTCTTCAGCCGGAGGCGGTGTTGAACAAGAACTCGTACGCCGCACCGAAGCAACCGGCACTCTGCGTGGCGGCGACAACGATGTCGCCCGGGTCCTCCAGGTAACGGGTCCACGCCTCGGCGGCCCGCTCCGCCTCCGGCAGCGTCGTGATCGTTTGGCGTTCTCCTTGAACCCCGGCACCGCATCGTCCTTGTTGCGGTAGCCGGTGGCGATGACCAGGTAGTCATACCCATACCCACTGGGCATCCGCCGCCCGTGACCCGCTTGTGCTCTCGGCGTCGATCTCCACCGCGGCTCGACCCGCACAAACTCGATCCCCCGCTTGGCGAACGTCGGCCCCACCGGGAAGGTGAGGTCGTCCGGATTGCGTTTGCCGAACGGCAGCCAAATCAGGCTCGGGTTGAACACGAACCGGTCCGCCGGGGACATCACCTGCACCTCGACGTCGCCGCGAAGCTCACGCTTGACCGCCAGAGCGGCAGTAAGGCCACCGAAATTCGACCCCAGAACCAGAACCCGCTTCCTCACAACCGCGCTCCTCTCAACACCCCCCACCGTATCGGCTAAGCCCAACCCGACGTTCGGGTCGAACATCCTAACCCCCCTCGACCCCCGGGGGGCCGCTGATGCTCCACCGACGTCGAACCCACCACCACCGGCGCGCTCCCTGGCATCGACGATTCATCGCGCCGGCCAACATCAGGGCCAGCAGGTCGCCCAGACCAACTCGTTTACGCCCGACGTCTCGGCGTAACCATGTAGTCGTGGAGAGTTTGTACAATCACGCCGGCGGATGGGACACGCTGCGCGGCTTCATCGACATCTTCTACCGCAGCTGCATCGCCGACCCGCTCCTGCAGCCCCTGTTCGGCACGTTCGACCCCGAGCACGTGGAGGTATTTACTGCGTTCGACGCCGAAACCCTCGGCGGACCCGATCGGTTCAGCCGCGAGATGGGCAGATTCAGCCACTTGATCGACGTGCACCGCGGCTTCAAGATCAGCGAGGCGCAGCGGCAACGGTTCGTCGAGCTATGCAGGTGGCGGCCGCGGACAAGGCGGGCCTGCCCGACGACGCGCCGTCCCGGGAGGCGCTGCGGTCCCATGTCGAGTTCGGCTTCAAAGTGGTCATGCTGAACTCGCACGCCGAAACCGACGACCAGCTGCACCCGCTACGGGTCGTCCCCAAGTGGGACTGGCCGCAGAACGTAGAACTCAACTGAGTCGCCGCCGTCAAGTTGATTACTCCCCGGCGTGGGATTCGCCTAACCCTCAGCCGATAACCGTGTCATGAACAGTCACGAAACCCAGTACTATTCTCCGTAGTTCACCCCGGCGGTGCGTCCGCGTAAATGATCAGTCGTCGTCGCGACCAAGCTCATACGTACTTCCACTGGGAACCCTTTGGTCGGGACTACCCCCTCATCCGCGTGTGACGCCTCGCAACCGGACGTGCGAAGACGTAGATCACGCAGCGATTCCGCTACCTGCCTATCCGTGATCTCAAACGCAATGGAGACTGATTGCCCAATTGCAGCACTGATCGCCTTCATCCCGTCCCCTGGGACGGTCGACGCGGTACCGAAAGGCCCGGCAGCGCGCGACAACCAGTAAGCATGGTGAGCACGCCGACTCCAGCGTAAAGCAGTTCGAGAAAGCTTCGCTCGGTGAGCACCGCAACCTCGAGGGCGATCCACCCCGTGAGCATCGACCTAGCGACGACCGCGCGGGCGTCGGTACGCGGGTTTCCGCGCCACGCATCACGCGCCAACACGGTGTACGGGACCGCGACCACCGTAACCAGCGATGTCTCAGCGAGGACCGGACTGCGCAGCGGTAACTGGTCGACCAGATGCCGCACATACGGATCAGACCCGGTAGCGAGACTCAGCCCACCGGCGTACGCCGAAACCGCAACCAGCCCCGCCGCCGCCGCAAGCACCCGACGGCGCCGAAACGATAAGGCCGCGACAGCAGATTCCGGCCTCACGAATTCCTCCCCTCTCTGCAGCTTCGCGGTCTACCTCGTAGTCAGCTCGCTTCGAGCACTAGTGGACGTTACGAGTGGCGCATTCGACCGGTTCGCTATGCCGATCACTCTGTGTCGTGTGGTGCGGGGAAGTGTCTGTCGTCGAAGCGTGCGGTGAGTTGGTTGTCGATGTCGACGACGCCGGGGACGGCGTGGATGCGGTGGATCAGTTGGGTGACCTGAAGTTGGCGCTCCAGCCGGCCGCTGACCGTGACCACGCCGTCGGTGACGTCGACGTTCAGTCGTGCGGGCTCGATGTGCATGGTCTGGGATGCGTACTGCTCGATCTCGTCACGGATCGCCTCGTCGTCTCGTAGGAACACGCGAAGCAGGTCGGCTTGGCTGACGATGCCGACCAGGGTGCCGTTGGCGTCGATGACCGGCAGGGTTCGGACCCGGGCGTGGGCCGCCCGTTGCGCTGCCTCGACGATCGTGGCGTGGGGACGGGTCGTGACCGCGGGGGTGGTCATCAGCTCGGTGGCGGTGGCCGCGTGCGCCGACTGATGGGCTGGTCTGCTGCGTGGGCGGGTGCCCGGCCCGGCAACGACGCGGTGCAGCAGATCCGACGCGGACACCACGCCGATGACCTTGCGATTGTCGTCGATGACCGGGACGGCCCTGATCTTGTTGCGGGCCAAGGCCGCCACGATCTCCTTGAACACCGCGCCTTGGTGCGCGGCGACCACCGCCTCGGTCATCACGTCGCCGACGAGTGTGGCCGGCCGCCGGCGCGGCACTGGGTCGGGCCGAGCGGCTGACCGATCGTGGGTTAAGGCCTGCAGGTAGCGCAGCAGCGCGTTGTGGTAGCGGTCCGGGGCCGGCCCGGTGTCGTGTACCGCCGCCGCCGCCGCCTCCTCGCGCAATGTCCTCGGGTTGGGTTCCGGTCCCGGTGACCGCGTCATGGTGTTCTCCCCACTGGTGGGATGATCAGCGGGCGCGACCGAGCGCGGCGATGTCCTCGCTCGCGGCCTGCACCAGGCGCTCACCCAGCTCGATGAGCGCACGCCCGACGGCGAGCTCGTCACCGATCTCGGGAACCTCCAGATCGGCAGGATGACGCCGGGCCAGCCCCTCGCCGGTCAGCCTGTTAGCCCCGGTATCGAGCACCACCCGAGCCTGGGTCATCGAGTCGTGTTCGAACACGTACACACGCGCCTGCCACTCCGCGACATGCTCCATCGTGCCCCCTTGTCCTCTCCCTCTGCAGCGATCCAGATCCGATCGCCCCGCCACACCCATTCCAGCGCCACAACCACGCCCAGTTCAGAGTCCAACGTCCCACCCGCCCACGACATCAGACAGCGACCCACCCCACTCAGACCCTCGTGGAGGCAGCCGAGAAGGCTGCGTCGGCCGCTGCGGCAAGCTCACAGAGACTTGCCGGCGGGCCGGCGTGGGAAGAATCGCTGTGACGCAGTCTGCCGGGTTGAACCTTTGGCCGGCCGCCTCTCCTGGCGTGAACCGTCGCACCGGGACAATTGCGGGTTCCCGAGACAACAGCCACGCGTGCCTGGTGTGGCTCTCGCGGTGGACCGTGTCTACGCCGGACTGGTGCTGGCGTGGCTCACCGTTGCCGTCCGCACGGCGCGCGGCAGCATCCGCGGCTACCTGTTCCTGCCCGCCGCACGGCTACAGCTGCCCTGACGTGACGATGGCAGTCCGGCGCGGTCGCCCCGCGCAGCGGCCGAGCGAGACGGCCCTACGCCCTAGCGGAGGCCAGGCGCTGCACGTCGGCCAGTGGGCACGATCTGGTCGTTGTCGCCCTGCATCACCAGGACGGGCACCGTGATTTCTTGAGGCCGTCCACGAGGCCACGGGCTTCAGCTTCTCCTCGAAGAACGCCAGCACCCGGTCGACGCCCTCCTGCTGGCGGTGCTCGGTCAGCGTCGCGTGCTTGCGGCCGGGGAACTCCACGGCGATGAAGTTGTCGCCGAGCTCGCGGCGCAGCGTGTCGAAGCGGGTGCCGACCGCCGGGTCGCGCTCGTAGCGAAGGCCGAGCACTTGACACCCGTCCGCGACCTTGGCCTTGACCGACGTCGAGATCGGCGCGGCTGATCCCCAGGTCGGCCCGGCGTGCCTTTCCCACCGGGGCGGGCGTCGCCGGCTGGGCGAGCACCGGTGCCGCGATCGGGGCGTCGGCGAGCATCGCGAGGGCGAAGCCACCGGTGAGGCACATGCCGACGGCGCCGACGCCGGGTCCACCAAGCTGCGCGTGCAGCTCGCCGAGCCAGCGAGCGCAGCCAGGTCGCCACCGGGCTGGTCCGCCCGAGCGCGAACATGCTGAACTCCCGGCTGACGCAGATGCGTCGCGATGGACCGCACCGACTCCGCTACTGTCGACTCGGCCTCCGGCCGGCCGAACAGCGACGGCATCACGACCGTGAACCCGCGCGCGACCACCTCCTCGGCGAAGGCGATCACCTTCGGTGTGATGCCTGGAACCTCGTGGATCACGATCACGCCCGGCCCGCTGCCCTTGCGGTAGGTCGGGTGGGTGACTCCGTCTGCGGTATGGCTGCCAGCCGTCCAGGACTCGAGCAGGCTCATGGCAACGAAACCCTATGCGTAGTGCAGAAAGTGCTGGACGGGTTCGCGATCGTCAACGATCGTTTCGGCTTGATGGGCGTGCCCCAGGTTGACTCTTTAGTATGCCTGTGTTCGTCGTCCTGGTGAACCTCATGCCACTGTTTGACGGTGTAGGTGGTGGCAGGTTTCTCCGGCGTAGCTGTGCTTCTTCTGCTGGGTCGAAGGCCTGCCCGCAGGTCAGGCAGATCGTTCGGCGCTGAAACGGCGGCACCGGTTCTCGCGCGCACGGCGGGGATGGGGGCAGGTGTCCGCCGATGGCCGCGGCGCGGCGGGTGGGTGCAGCGTGGTCACGGCGCCACCGGGGTGTGCCGTTCGGGCGGCGCGGGCGTCGGGTCGGCGGTGGCGATGCGTGCTGTTGTCCAGAGGATCCGGCCGAGACTGGCCGCGTGGTCGATCTGACCGGGAAGGTCGGATGCGTGCGGGTCCACGGTGGGTGCGAGGATGATCGCGCATTGCCGTCCCAGCTGGCGGACACGTTGCGACCATTCGCCGCGTGTCTGGGGCGGCCGGCCCAGACGCGCCACGGTCGTGTCATCGGGTGGCGGGCAGGGTACGAGCAGTACGGGTCGGGTCGGCGCGCTGTGCGTGTCGGAGTCTGAGGTCGGCGCCGGGATCGGGGTGAGGTGCACGGGGGGCTCGGCGTAGGCCCAGCCGCGACTGAGCAGATGCTTCAGGTTTGTGCCGAGTTCGCCGGGTTCGCCGTCGCCGGTGAGCACAAGCGCGGGCAGGCAGCCGGGCGCCGTACCACCGTCGGGGAGGCGGACGGGAGTGACTAGGCAGGCCAGGACCGGCGCCACCGCGCTACAGGTCCGATCTGGAGGTGTCGGTGAGCTGGCGACGCTCATCGAGCCGGACGTCGATCCACGCCGCAAGCCGGGTGATCGTGCGGCTGTCGCCGACGGCTCGGGCTGCGCGAAGTCGGGACACGGCCTGCGCGAGCGCACCGTCGATCTCGGCCGTCGGCTCGGAGGTGACCAGCATGTCCAGCCCGTCGAATACGAGCAGACCCATGTCGGCTACTCTACCCTTGGCTTGAAGATTTTATCAATTGCTCAAATGATGATGTATGCGGGCGGAGGTGGCAGGTGTCGGTTCCGCTGTATCAGGCGAAGGCGGAGTTCTTCCGGATGCTGGGGCATCCGGTGCGGATCCGGGTATTGGAGCTGCTGACCGAACGACCTCGCCCGGTGCGCGACCTGCTGATCAGCATCGACGTCGAGCCGTCGAGCCTGTCCCAGCAGTTGGGGGTGTTGCGCCGGTCAGGGATCGTCACCGCGACCCGGACCGGCAACACCGTCGTCTACGCGATCGCCGGCGGGGACGTGGCAGAGTTGATGCGCGCGGCCCGCAGGATCCTGACCGAGCTGCTCGCGGGCCAGAACGAGTTACTCACGGAGTTGCAGGAAGCCGAGCGGGCCGGGTAAGCGGCAACACGAACCGGGCGCCGTCGTGCTGAGTCCGTCGCGGAGATCCGCGCCACGGGCCAAGCGGCTAAGCCAGATCCGCCGCCCGCGGCCATCGCACCCCGCCAGACTGAATCCGGCTATCCCGGCTCGCACCAGCTCACCCCGGGTAACAGCGAATGGCCATACCTAACAGGGCATACTTGCTACGCCCGCCGAGCTTCACCTTCACCGCCGGGTGCTTATGCAGATTCCGGTACCAGTCGGTTTCCGGGCCCCATCCGGCGCAGAACATTGCCTCGCCGGTCTGCTCGTCGTATCGCAGCACCATCGCGACGGTCTGATACGGGGCGCCGGTCTTGCGGCCGCCCCTCGAAGCCTTCAGCCGAACCGGACAGCCTGGGCGGCTGGGCGCCATCGTGCTGCTGGTTCGCAGGTTAAGCAGCTGGTTCTGAATTGGCGCCTATCGCCTCGAGTTGGTGTCGGACGATGGGGCCCTCGACTCACTGTCGGACAGGAAGTTCGGCACGGCGGAGTCGAAGCTCGATTTGACCTCCCAGGGCGAGCGGCTACAAGCAGCGCCCATCCTGATCTCGCCCTTCGCACCGAGAAATGCTCCATGTCTGAGGCTAGGCAGACCGGGTCATCGCTCCGGTCGACGACCCAGCCGTGGGCCCGATCGTCCTGGTGCATCATCGAGGCCAACCATCGGAACGGTCATCCCTGCCGCGATCGCCAACAGGGCCTGCGTCGGGTACTGGATGGTTCTCGTTCCCTGTGTTGAGTCCCACGATGGTGAGGAAGATGCCGCCGGTGGCGGTCATCGTCTATCCGCTTTACTGATGTGTCGCGTGGCTCTCCTGCAACACTGCGTTGCGCTCAGGGTATGCGGCGGTGCGCGTTCTCCGCAGTGGACGGGCCGGGTGTCGGTCGGCGATCCACGGCGCGTCGTCGTCGAGGAGGAGCACGCCCTCTTCGGCCCAGGGGTGGCGGCCCTCGAGCACGTGCTTGGCGAGCCGGCGGTTAGTGGCGTCAGCGTTGCGCCAAAGCCCGTGGAACAAGACGTCGGCGCGTACCCGGGCCTGCGTGCAGAACGCGTCGGCCAGTTCGGCGGCCAGGGCGCCCTGCTCCGGGTCGTCCTCGCGAAGCATCTGAGCGCGCACGCAGGCGGCGGTCATCGCATAGAGCTCCGCACCGATGTCGACGATGCGTCCCAGGAACACCTGCCGATATTCCAGTCGACCCTGCCAGCGCGACATGCCGTAGAACGTGGATCGAGCCAGCCGGCGCGAGCTGCGCTCGACGTAGCGCAGGTGTTTCGCCAGCTGGCCGAACTCGGTGTAGGACGAGGGCAGCTGGCCTTCACCGACCGCCAGCTTCGGCAGCCAGCCGCGCGTAGAAGCCGCCGGCGCGCACAGCAGCCCGTGCTCGTCGCTTCATCGGTACGGACTTGTCGATGATGTCCCCGCCGACGGACAGATGGGTGTCGACCGCTTCTCGCGCGATAAGCAAGTGCATGATCTCGGTCGACCCTTCGAAGATGCGGTTGATCCGCAGGTCTCGCAGCACCTGCTCGACTGGGATCGCCTTCTCACCTCGAGCCGCCAGCGATGCGGCGGTCTCATAGCCACGCCCACCGCGGACCTGGAGCAGCTCGTCGGCCATCTTCCACGCCATCTCCGAGCCGTACAGCTTCGCGAGAGCGGCCTCGATGCGGATGTCGTTGCGGTCGTCGTCGGCCAGCAGGCTCGACAGCTCGAGGACGGCATCGAGCGCATAGCTCGTCGCCGCGATGAACGCGATCTTCTCGGCGATCGCCTCGTGGCCGCCGATCGGCCGGCCCCACTGTTCGCGGGCGCCGGACCACTCGCGCGCGATGTTCAGGCACCACTTGCCGGCCCCGGCGCACAGGGCGGGGAGCGAGAGCCGCCCGGCGTTGAGCGTCGTGAGCGCGATCTTGAGCCCTTGCCCTTCCGTCCGATGACGTTCTCTGCCGGCACGCGCACGTCGTGGAAGCGGGTGACGCTGTTCTCGATGCCCCGCAGGCCGAGGAACGCGTTGCGGTTCTCTACGGTGATGCCCGGCGAGTCCGCCTCGACGACGAAGGCGGTGATCCCGCCGCGGTGCCCGTCGGACTTGGGCACCTTCGCCATGACGACGAGCAGGTCGGCGACCACGCCGTTGGTACCCCACAGCTTGACGCCGTTGAGGACGTAGGCCGACCCGTCGTCGGTCGGCACGGCGGACGTCTGCAACCGAGCCGGGTCGCTGCCGACGTCCGGCTCGGTGAGCAGGAACGCGCTGATGTCGGTACGCGCGCACCGCGGCAGGTAACGCTGCTTCTGCTCGCGCGTGCCGAACAGCTTGACGGGCTGCGGCACACCGATCGACTGGTGCGCCGACAACAGCGCCCCCATCGCCGGATTGACCGAGCCGACTAGCTGCATCGCCCTGGTGTAGTAGAACTTGCTCAGTCCCAGGCCGCCGTACTGCTCGGGCACCTGCATGCCCAGCGCCCCGAGATCCTTCAGCCCCTTGATGAGCTCGTCGGGTATCCGCGCCTCGCGTTCGATCGCCGCGGCGTCGACCTCCGTCTCGAGGAATGCCCGCAACCGGTCCAGGAACGCCTCGCCCTTTTCTTTGTCGTGCGGGGTGGGACGCGGATGCGGATGGATCAGATCCAGTCGCAGCCGGCCCAGGAACAATTCCTTGGCGAAGCTCGGCTTGCGCCACTCGGTCTCGCGGGCCGCCTCGGCGATCGCCCGTGACTCCTGTGCCCCAACTGTCTGCTGCATCACGACCGCCTCCAAGCAAGACGTGGATACGTCGCCTTAGACCGTACCTACCCGTCGGTAACCAAGGAAGGAAACCTCCGGATGGACCTGCTGGATCGGGACGTGCAATGTCAACTTCTTGATCCGCGACAGGGACGCGAAGTTCACGGCTGCCTTCGACGCGGTGTTCACCTCAAGCGGCCCTCGTCAAGACCCCAATCCAGGCTCCACGGGCGAACGCCTACGGGGAGCGGTTCGTCGGCACCTGCGCCGAGAATGCCTGGACCATCTGCTCATTGTGGAAAGCCGGCATCTGCGCGGTGTACTGGCGCAGTTCCGGACACACTGCAACTACCACGTGGCGCACCAGGCTCGCCAGCAGCGGCCACGAGCCACAGCATTGAGCAGGTCATCGACCTCACGACGCGAAATCCGCCGCAAGCAGGAGCTCGGCCTGATTAACGAGTACTCCCGAGTCGCGTGATCCGCCCTCGGTCGCGATGAGCTGCGGATGAGTATTGGCACTGGACAGGGCCTGAGCACCCATCCCGCGGTCATGAGCACCGTCGCGCCCGGGAAGCCGAGTAGGCCACGCCGCGCATCACGAAGATCATCGAGAATACTCGTGGTGGAAGCCGATCCAGGCCAGGTACGGCCGGTCGTCGATCGCTAGGAGCGAGGTTCGCATTGGCTGCCAGCGTGCGAAACACACTCGGTGAAACGGAGCTTAGTCCACGCGCCATTTCCGCTCGTCGGTGATGACCGCGCTATCCGTATGTGCGTGCGTTCGGCCTGACGCGAAGTGCGCGCTGGCTCCCTCATCGCCCGGTCCAGCCGAGGCGTAGGCTCAGGCGGAAGCCCTTCCCTTGGACTCCGGTGGCGTTCAGCGACCGGACGGAGCACGCGATGCCGAGCCGAAGGAACCGCGTGAACCAGCTGAGTCTCGGCGTCATGGCCCGCTCGCTTAAGGAAAATGAGCGTCGGCTTCCGCTGCATCCCGACCACCTCGGTCGGATTCCTGATGATCTCCGGGAGAGCGTCTACCTCGAACGTGGCTACGGGGAGCGCTTCGGCATGTCCGACGACCAGCTGAAGGGCTGGGTCGCCGGCTTCAGGACTCGCGAGCAGCTCGTCGAGGAGTGCGAGGTCATCCTGCAACCCAAGCCGCTGCTCAGCGACATCACCGGGCTGGGCGCTGGGCAGGTCTTGTGGGGGTGGCCGCACTGTGTGCAGGACAGGGAACTCACGCAGCTCGCCGTCGACCAGAAGCTCACCGTGATCGCATTCGAGGCGATGAACCACTGGAACAGCGATGGCTCCTTCAACCTGCATGTGTTCCACAAGAACAACGAGCTCGCCGGGTACTGCTCGGTGCTCCACGCGATGAAGATCGCAGGATCAACCGGTGCCTTCGGGCGTCGGCTGCGCGCCGTGGTCATCGGGTTTGGCGCGACCGCCCGCGGTGCGGTGACGGCGCTCAACGCGCTGGACGTGCATGACGTCGACATACTCACCCACCGTGAAGTCGCGGCGGTGGCCGCACCGATTCACTCCGCGCGGATCGTCCACTTCGACGACGACCAGGTCACAGCGCGAGTGAGCCACGCGATCACGGAGAACCGCCGGGTGGCGCTTGCCGGGTTCCTCGCGAAGCACGACATCATCGTCAACTGCGTGCTGCAGGACACCGATGCCCCGCTCGTATTCCTCACCGACGACGACCTTGCGGCCATCACACCAGGCACCCTGATCGTCGACGTCTCCTGCGACGAGGCCATGGGATTCAGCTGGGCGCGCCCGACGACGTTCACCGATCCCGCATTCGTGGTCGGCGAGAACGTGCTCTACTACGCCGTCGACCACAGCCCCTCATACCTGTGGAACTCCGCCACCTGGGAGATCAGCGAGGCGCTGCTTCCCTTCCTTCGTACGGTCCTGAGCGGACCCGACGCCTGGGAGGCGGACCCCACCATTCGTCGGGCCATCGAGATCCGTGACGGGGTCATCGAGAATCCCGCCATCCTGACCTTCCAGGACCGCGCACCGAAGTATCCGCACTGGCCTCTGGCGACCTAGGCTCCCCTGACAGGGCCCCGATGCCCACATGACGGCCGGCCCTGACGGTCGCCGAGTCGACGTGCAGGATCGGCTGGCCGACATCCATGCCCGCCATGCGAATGAAGACGCCGGCTTGTTCGCCGCTCGAATGTCACGGGTGCCGTTGTTGGTCGTGGCCGTCGAGCGGGTGGAACGACGGATGGCCGGTCTGCCTCGCCTAAGGTGTTTTGGTAGTCGCGTGATTGGAGGTCATAGGGAAGGGCCGGTGTGGGCGAGAAAGGCGAAGCACAGGTCGTGGCTGGAGCCGACACGTTGCAGGCCGGATTCGGCGGCTGGCGACCGTCGACGCAAGGGAGCCAGACAAACCACATCGCGAACAACCGCCGCCGAAGCCATGACGAGAAGCACCGCCCAACTCAACAGCCCACGCCGCTACCCTCGACCGCCGCCTGGTTCGTGCATTGCGCGTAACTGCCACGACCGGTCGGACCAGCGCCCCACCGAGGAGGGCTCGACGACTGGTGCCCGCGGCTGCGCGACCGGCTCCGCGGTCGGAACCGCCCCTTCAATCAGCGGAGCTCGCGTTTGAGGATCTTGCCGGTGGTGGTCATCGGCAGTGAGCTGGCCACCTCGATGATCCGCGGGTACTTGTACGCCGCCATCTGATTCTTCGACCACTCGACGAGCTCCTCGCTCGTGGCGGTGGCGCCTTCCTTGAGGATCACGTACGCCTTTGTCTCCTCGCCGTGGATTTTGTCGGGTACGCCGAGCACGGCGGCCAGCGACACGGCCGGATGGGTTATTAGAACCTCTTCAATCTCCCGCGGGTAGACGTTGAAGCCGCCGCGGATGATCATGTCCTTAGCGCGGTCGATGATGTAGTAGAAGCCGTCCCCGTCGCGGCGCGCCAGATCGCCGGTGCGGAACCAGCCGTCGTTCATCACCTCGGCCGTGGCCTGCGGCCGGTTGTAATAGCCCTTCATGATGTTGTGACCGCGGATCGCGATCTCGCCTACCTCGTCGACAGCGTCGACCCTGTTCCAATCGCCGTCGACCAGCTTCACGTCGACTCCCCAGATCGGCACCCCGATCGAGCCGGGCCGCGGGTCCCGGTCGGGGTCGCTGAAGGTGGCGACCGGCGACGTCTCGGACAACCCGTAGCCCTCCAGGATCTGGACGCCGAACTTCTCCTTGAACTGCTTGAGGATTTCCACGGGCAGCGCAGAACCGCCGGACACCGCGCGCCGGAGGTTGCGCGCGATCCGCTCGACGTCGACACCCTCCTTCAGGGCGCTGAGCAGGCCCCAGTACATCGTCGGCACACCAGCGAAGAAGGTGATGCTCTCCTTCTGCATCAGGGCGAGCGCCTGTTCAGCGGCGAAGCGCGGCAGCAGCACCAGCGTGGCGGCGGTGGAAAAGCCGGCGTTCATGTTGACGGTCTGGCCGAACGAGTGGAACAACGGCAAGACCATCAGGTGAGTGTCGTGCCGGCTGGCTACAGAGTCGAACAGACGGTTGCACGTGAGCGCGTTCATCACCATGTTGCTGTGGCTGAGCTCGGCGCCCTTCGGCTGGCCCGTCGTGCCGCTGGTGTAGAGGATCACCGCGGTGTCGGTCGCCTCGGTGGCGGCGGATTCGAACTCGGCCGGCTGACTGGCCATTACCTGCGCCATGGTCTCGGCGCCCTCTATCGGCGAGGGAGCCGTCTGGTCGGCGGTGATGACAAAGAAGTTCTGGCAGGTATCGACCTGTGAGAAGCCCTCATACCCCATTTGCCCCATCGGCAGGTCCGGGGTGCCCTCGAAGCAGAAGTACGCCTTCGCATCCGAGTCGGTGAGGTGGTAGGCGATCTCACGGCCCTTGAGAAGCACGTTGAGCGGAACGACGGTCCCCCCGGCCTTCAGGATGCCGTAGTAGACGATCGGGAAGTGCGGCAGGTTCGGGCAGGAGAGGGCCACCTTGTCACCGGGCTCGATGCCCCGGGACACGAGCAGGTTCGCGACCTGGTTCGCGAGTCCATCGACCTGAACGTAGGTGAGCCGCAAATCGCCGAGCGCCACAGCGTCCCGTTGCGGGTGTGAGCGGGCACTGGCTTCCAGCAAGATCGAAAGGTTGAGCATGCCTACCTCCTTGCCTTATGACCAATGCCGTTAGCCGACGAGCCTCGATGATGAGCCCGACACCCGTACATCGGTACCTGTCCAGCTCAGTGTCTTTCCGTGCTGGGGCGGCAGGGTAGGGCCCAAGGTCAGTACTGCGTAGTGCATCCTGTGACCGGGCTCACGCTGACTGCACACGCTCATTCGCACGAGCGCGCGATCGGCGGCATCGGCCGTTCTGCCGTTGGGTGCGTAACAACCGCTCTGGAAGGCGCAGGACGTACAAGCCGACCATGGCCGTCAGAAGTTCGTTCAGGGCAAGCCGGTGGCCTTCACGGGCGGCGAGGACGGTGGTGGCGAAGTCGGTCGCCGGTGTCGTGCCGCAGCAGGGTGACTGCGGCCTGTTCCGGACTGGTTGAAGCGGCGGCTGTGCGGGCCAGCGGTGCTGGTTGCGGGCGTGGTTGCTCCGTGACCGGCCTGAGCATGGTGGCTGGCTTGCCGCTGCGGTGTGGCTGGCGCTGTGTTGGGGGAGATCGTTTCGTGTGGCGCCGGGTGACCTTGGCGCGGAGCCTGTCGTAGCCTGGCGGTTGGGTGGTGGAGCCGGGGGTTCCGGCATGAGTGATCGGATAAGGGCAGCGGCGGGGCGGCGCTGGCGGCGGGTGCCGGCGGTGATGTGGCTGCCGCGGTATGAGCGGGGCTGGTTGCGCGGCGATGTCGTCGCGGGCGCTGTGGTGGCGGCGCTGGCGGTTCCGCAGGCGTTGGGCTACGCGTCGATCGCTGGCGCCCCGGTTCAGGTGGGCCTGTATGCGGTGCCGGTGGCTTTGGTGGCGTATGCGATCTTCGGCTCGTCGCGTCAGCTGGTTGTGGGGCCGGTGTCGACGGTGTCGGTGTTGTCGGGGTCGTTTCTGGCCAGTTTCGGGGTTGCGGGGACCGCGCAGGCGGCGTCGTACACGGCTGCGCTGGCGCTGGGTTCCGGGCTGGTGCTGCTCGCCGCTGGCCTGCTTGGGATCGGGTGGGTGGCGGAGTTCTTGTCCAAGCCGATCGTGACGGGTTTCGTGGTGGGCCTGACCATCTTGATCATCCTCGGTGAGATACCTCACCTGCTTGGGGTGCCGACGCCGCAGGGTCAGGTCGTGGAGCGGGCTAGTGCCTTGGGTGCGAGCTTGACGCGCGGCGACGCCGATCTGGCGACGGTGATCGTGTCGGCGGTCTCGCTGCTGGTCCTGTTCGGCGGGCAGCGGCTGGCTGCGCGGTTGCCGTGGGGGCTGGTGGTGCTTGTCGGTGGTCTGACCGTCTCGGCGGTGTTGGACCTGAAGGCGCGGGGTGTGGAGGTCGTCGGCCCGGTCCCGCGCGGGTTGCCGACGCCGGGGTTGCCGTCGGTCGAGGCCGGCGACCTGGTCGCGCTGCTTGGTGCGGGTGCGGCGTTGGCGCTGGTGGGTCTTGCCGAGGGGTTGAGCGCCGCCCGGCTGTTCGCCGGCCGGGGTGGGTATCGGATCGAGTCCGATCAGGAGCTGTTCGCGTCCGGTGCGGCCAACGTCGCCTCCGGGTTGTTCGGTGGCATCGGGGTGGCCGGCAGCTTGTCCAAGACGGCGGCCTGCTGCGAGGCCCGTGGTCGCACGCAGATGGCGGGCCTGGTCGCGGCCGGGCTGTCCCTCGTCGTTGTCGTCTCTATCGCGTCGGTCCTGTCGGTGTTGCCGCGGGCCGTGCTGAGCGCGATCGTCGTCAATGCGGTGTGGAAGCTGATGGACTTCGCGGCGCTGCGCCGCTACGCCCGGGTGCGGCGCAACGACATCGTCGCCGCTGTCGTGGCTGCGGTGGGGGTGCTGGCATTCGGCCCGCTGTATGGCCTGCTGCTGGCGGTGGCCGGGTCGCTGCTGGGCCTGGTCTATCGGTCGAGCCGGGTCGACGTGGAGGTGATGGGTAAGGTGCCGCACGAGAAGGCGGCGTGGGGCAGCATCCGCGACCACGAGGAGCGCTCGACGTTCCCTGGGGTCCTGGTGCTCCGTATGGACGTGCCGATGTTTTGGGTCACCGCGGCACCCATCCACGACGCGATCCTCGCCAAGGTCGACTCCGCGCCCGGCATCAGGGCGCTCGTGCTCGACATGGAGGAGACCGACCAGATGGACACGACGAGCGTCGACGCGCTCGCCGACCTGTTGGGCTCGCTCCGCCGACGCGACATCGACCTGTACCTGGTCCACGTCATGTGGCCGGTCCGCAAGGTGCTGCGACGCTCGGGGCTGATGGCCGAACTCGGCGAGGACCACCAGTGGCACAGCATCCCGCAAGGCGTGCGCGAAGCCCGGCGCGCCCACGGGCTCAAGCACGTTCCGGCGACCGGCGGCATCGCCGGTCCCGAGGACGTGCCTGGCGAGGAGCTCCTCGCACAGGAGGCGGCCGAGGAGCACCTCGCCGCCCGCAATCCAGGTCCCGACCGCCCGCAGCCGCACCGGCCAGAGCCCCTCTGACGCGATCTTCTTGCTGAGCTCCTCGATCCATGCCGGGAAAGCGGCATCGACCGTGATGTTCCGGATCGCTGGCCGTGTCGCTGGTGTGCCGGAGCCAGGGTTCGTGTCGTCAAGGAACGCGGCCGGTGTGCGTACCGCGCGGCTGAGGCGCTTCAGGCGGATTCGGCGAGGCGACGAAGCGCGTCCAGCTGCACGTGTGTGCCCACCGCGATGAGGATCACGTGCGGCTCGAGCACGGTCTCCTGATCAGGGTTGGCCCGGAACGCGCCAGTGGCGCTAGGCCTCACGGCGAGCAACAACACTCCGGTTGTTTCCGCTAGCCCGGCCTCTCGCAGCTTGCGGCCGGCAAGCGATGACCGCGGGGCGATCTCGACCTGCTCCATCCGGAACTCGAGCGCCTCGTCGTGCATCACCACGTCGAGGAACTCAGCCACGTGCGGCGCGAGGGCGAATGCGGCCATTCGGCGTCCCCCGATCAGCTGCGGGTTGACGGCCCGGTCGGCGCCGGCCCGCACCAGCTTGGATTTCGACGACTCGGTGCGGGCCCGGGCAATGATCACCAGGTCGGGCCGCAAGGCCCGGCTAGACAGCGTCACATACACGTTGTCCGCGTCGGTGTCGACCGCGGCGATCAATGCCCGGGCGCTCGCGATCCCGGCGGCCTGCAGGACGCTGTCGTCGGTGACGTCACCGAGCACGGTGGGATAGGGGAGCCCATCCAGCCGGGCGGCGTCGCGGTCGATGACGACGAACCGTTCGCCGGTACCGGTGAGGTACTGCGCGCTGGCCCGCCCGACCCGGCCCCAGCCGCAGATGATCACGTGGCCGGTCAGCCGGCCGATCTCCCTGTCCATCCGACGCCTCTCTAGATGCTGCCGCAGATGCCCCTCGATCAGCGCCTCGAGCAACTCAACCAGGGCATACAGCGCGGTGCCGACCCCGACCAGGATGAGCAGGATCGTGAATACCTGGCCGACAGCCGATAGCGGGCGCACCTCGCGGAAACCGACCGTCGTCGTCGTGGTGACCGTCTGATACAGCGCGTCCAGCGGGCCGAAGCCCAGCGCAACGTAGCCGAGTGTGCCGAGGAGCAGGACCACACCAAGGGCGAACAGCGCCCGCCGGATCCGTCGGACCGCACCCACGAATCGGATTGTCGGGCCTACGCCGGCCGTTGAACAGCAAGCGCGCCCTCAATGCGCGGCGACGGCAGATGGTCGACACGGCACACCGCCGCGCGGCGCTGCACCGTCGCCGGCCGACCGGTGTATTTCGGGCGCGTGATGTCGCCCCGCGAATCCCACCATATGGGCGCCTTCGACGTCCCAGGAAGGTAACCGCTCGGCGCACGGCCTCGGTTCTGGAGCGGCGAGCACCTCACAACTTGTAGCCGATGTCGCGTAGCAGCGCGCGACGCCGTGACGTCGTCCGCGCCCTCGACACCGACCGGCGGTGACCCGTCGATCACGCCTACGATCCCGCGCCCACAGTCGGTCTGCACGATGACGACATCCAGCGGGTTCGCGGTCGCACAGTAGAGCGTGCACACCTCAGGCACGGTCTTGATGGGATTGAGCACATTGACCGGAAAGCCGTTCGCCGCAGCGGTTGGACGGATTCGCCGAGCTCGGCACACCGGTAGAGGCCTGCCGTGGCCGGGCTATCCCGCTGCGACCAAGCGACCGGCGACCTCGAGTCGGCCGAACGCCGGTACACCGACGCCGTCAGATCGGCAAGGTGGCCGCCGAACCGGGCTCACCGCTGCAGCGCTCGATGGCCTTGCCCGCATTGCTGCGGGCGGCCGCCATACACGGGCCCGAGCGACAGCGTCGAGTAGGTCCGTCCGCGCCGGCCGCGGGCGCGACGGGCAAAGTTGCGCTACAGCTGATTGGCTGTGTCCGTGCTAACCGTCGGCTGGGACACGGTACGGGTGTTTCTCCATGTGTTGGCAGCAACCGTCTGGGTCGGCGGGCAGCTCACGCTTGCCGCCCTGGTGCCGGCGTTGCGGGCGCTCGGTCGGGAGCCGACAATCGTGGCCGCCCGCGCGTTCAATCGGGTGGCTTGGCCGGCATTCGGGGTTCTGGTTGTTACCGGCGTGTGGAATGTGCTCGCCGAGCGCGAGCACATCTCCGGCCGCTACCAGACGACATTGGTCGTCAAGGTCTGCCTGGTCGCCGCATCTGGTCTTTCCGCGGCGCTGCATTCGCGCTCGCGCAGCCGCGCTGGGCTGGCCGTATTCGGAGCATTGAGCGGGGCCACAGCGCTCGGCGCTGTGTTCGTCGGGGTCATGCTCGCCGAGTGACCGGCGGACAGGTGTGCGGTTCGATTGCTCGGGCGGGACACCCGTCGCCCCAGGCCGCACGATTGTGTCTTGGAGCCCGTGCGATGCCCCGGGCGTGCATGCGCGTCGGACCTATGCGTACCGCCGGTCGAGACGTCGTGTAGGTGCGGCTCGGCCCGCGTTGACGATGATGGCGCCTTCCGTGCGCCGGTGACCTGGTAGCACGCGCTGTGTGAGAAGCCTGTGTATCCGGTGCGGTGGTCGGCGGTCGTAGCGCGCAGCGGACCATCCGCGTTTTTAGATGCCCATTTCCAGAGTGGTCGTCCTGCTTGCAGTGGTGTTCCGAAGTTGATCGTGGTGCAGTTGGCATGGGCCAGGCCTCCGCCCTGGTCAAGGCCCCGGTGAGGTGCAGCCTCTTCGGACTTCAGCTGGCCGTACCGGCCGCGGCGCGGGCGGTGGCCTCGAGGTCGTTGAGAATGCTCACCTGGTCGTTGAGCATCCCGGTGAGCACCTTGCGCGCGACCGCAAGCAGGTCAGCCATGTCCGGCGAGGCCAGCGAGTAGATCACGGAGTTGCCCTGCTTGCGTGCGGCGACGACACCCGCTCGGCGCAGCACCGCAAGCTGCTGCGACATGTGCGAGCCTTCCAGCCCGACGTAGGCCTGCAGCTCACCGACGGAGTGCTCGTCCTGCGCGAGCAGTTCCAGGATCCGAATGCGCGCCGGATGCCCGAGCGTCTTGAAGAACTCCGCCTTCAACTTGTACAGCGGTGTCGTCATGCGTCCGAACCCCAATCTGCCCGGTCGTTCGGGCCATGATCCGGCTTGCAGACGACCGACGAGGCCGCGACGTCAAGCCAGCACCGCCGATCCTGAACATCCGCGATACTATATGCTGATTCAGGTACTTGACGACATCATTAGATAGATAGGTTGTCAGCATGGTGATGAATGGCAAGCCGCAGGCCGAGGCGGCGACAGATGCGTGGCGTTGCCAGCACAAGACGCGGCTGCGGGAGAACCTCTTGGGCTTCGCCAGCGCGGAGACCGTCTGCGTCGAGTGCGGGCAGAGCTTCGATCCCGAGGAGGAGCAAGAACTCCGCCAGCGCGACCGGGCAGCGCAGCGCGACACGCCCTGGGTCAACCCTGGAAAGGGTTATATTGTTGGCTGATCTTGCCGGTGACGTTGCCGCAGTGCTGGATGCGTGGGGTTGAAGAACGCTCCGGTTCGGGACTACGCGCGTTTCTGGGCCGAGCACACCGGCGCCGAGCGGGTCGAGGCCGTGTCGGCGTCCGACGACGCCCGACTGATCCGGGAGGCGCTCGAGGCCGGCGAGATCCTGCCCCGATCTCGTGTGACGGGGGTCCGTGCGACGGTCGTGACGTCGGTGCGGCCGGATTACTTGATTCCGACGTCAAGATCAATGCATCGTTTACTCATCGAAGACGGTCGGAGACAGCCAACGTCGGTCAAAGTTGGCAGTCGCTGAATCCCTTGTGGCACAACGGCGTTCGTCATCGGCCAATACGGGCCAACTGGTCCAAGATCAATTCGGCAGGTTGCAGGTTCGAGTCCCGCCGGGGGAGCCCCATCAACAAGCCACCGCGCGCGGGAATATCGAACCGGATTCAGCCGAGCCGTGCTTCGATGGCCGCACCGCTTCGCAACCGGATGTTCACCTACACGACTTACGAGGGAGTTTTTCGGTTCTAAGCTACGGTGCCATGGCCGACACGGAGACCACGCAGGAGGGGCTCGTCGTTCTGCTGCAGCGGGCCGGAGACGCCGAGACCTTCCAGGCGGGCGAGACGATCTTCGCCGAGGGCGATCGCGCCGACCGGATGTACATGGTGAAGAGCGGCAGCGTGTCCTTGATCAGGGACGGCCGGGTGCTCGAGCAGGCAGGGCCCGGCGCCATATTCGGCGAGCTGGCGCTGATAGACCGGGAGAGCCGCTCGGCGACGGCCGCCGCCGAGACGGACTGCGAGCTCGCCTCGATCGACAAGCGGCGATTCTGGTTCCTCGTGCAGCAGACGCCCTACTTCGCTGAGTTGGTCATGCGGACGATGGCGGATCGTCTCCGCCGCCAGACGGGCCGGGAGGCGTCGTAACCCTCCCTAGTCGCGGTCGCGGAGTATCTGCACCAAGAGCCTGAGCAGCACGAGCGTCGAAAAGAAAAGGCCGATCGCGCCGAGCAAGTTGACCAGCCGGAAGCCGAGAATGGGCGGCGAGTCTGCAGCGAGCATGAGCGCCGAGGACAGCGCGAGGGCAGAGGCGACAAGAGCCAGCACCATTCGGTTCACGAAGCCCTTGACGATTCGGACGTCCTCCGCCTCGGATAGCAGGCTGGTTTGTATCCGAAGATCACCGCGAAGTAGCCGGCGGGATATGGCATCGACGTGCTGCGGCAACCGCTGCATAGCAGTGGCGTTCTGCATCGCCGCACGCATGATGAACTCCGAGGGGCTTGCCGGCAGGCTCTCTTCCCGCACGATCTCGCCGCCGACACGCGCCGCGGCGTCGATCAGGCGGTAACCCGGAGCGATGACCTCGAGGGTGCCGAGCAGGGTCACGAGCGTACGGAACAGAGTGGTCGTGGAGCGAGGGAGCAGGATGCCGAACTCGCGCAGCACGAACAGCAGGTCCTCGAACAACTGTGGGTTGACCGTGTCGTCGGGGCCGCGAGTACGGCTGAGTAGCCGGGCGAGTTCTCGATCCAGGGCGTCCTCGTCGATGCTTCGGGTGATCGTGCCAATGCGCAGTACGCCCTCCCGGATAACCGAGGGCTGCTCGCTGTGCAGTCCGCGCAGCAGGTCGATCAGCCCTGCCCGTTCATACGGGTCAAGTCGGCCCACCGCACCGAAGTCAATGAGCTCAAGGCGGCCGTCCGGACGAACAAACACGTTTCCAGGATGTGGGTCGGCGTGAAATACGTCGCCAGACAGCATCTGCCGCAGCATGAAGCCGAGCAATGCGTCTGCCAACAGCTGACGGCGCTCGGGATCCCAGCCATCAAATGCACCCGGCGCGGCAATGCTCCGGCCGCCAGCCCGTTCTTGCACCAACACCCGGGATGTGGTGAGGCCGTCAACGACAGCTGGTACGCAGATTGGATCCGCGTCATCCAGTGCGCGACGTGCTGCCCGCCCGCTGTTTCCCTCGATCCGGAAATCCAGCTCCTCTCGGGTTCGCTGATCAAAGCCAGCAACCAATTCCCGCAGTCCGAGCGATCGAGCCCATACCGTCCGGCGGTGTAACCGACTGGCAAGACGGCGCAGAATATCGAGATCACATTCGATCGACTCAGCCACACCCGGCCGTTGAACCTTGATCACCACATCGCGCTCGTCAGGGAGGCGGGCCGAGTACGTCTGGCCGATGGACGCCGCACCCAGCGGCACCGAGCTGATCTGCGCAAACACCTCGTCGGGAGGACCGAGTTCCTCCGTGATAACAGCTCGCGCAGCAGCCGGATCCGCCGGTGTAGCACTGTCGTGCAAAGAGGCCAGTTCCGCCGCAACCGGTTGCGTCACCAGTTGTGGCTGCTGAGCCATTGCCTGGCCGAGCTTGACGAACAGCCCGCCAGCATCTTCGAATGTCAGCCGCAGCGATCGACCCAGCCGCGATCCGCCCAGCTCGCTGTCGGCGCCGCCACTGGGGCGCAATAGTCCGCGACGCACGACGATGCGAGCCACCTCGAAGTAGCGCGAGCTGCGGCGAGCCATCAACCGCAATTGCCGTATAGGACGCGGAACGCCACGCAGTCGACCTCGAGCACGAGGACCGGTCAGCAGCTCGACCAGCACCAGGACGAGCATGGCGAAGATCGTCACCAACGCCCATCCCGCCGCCAGCCCAGCGGCCGGGACCTGGGACACCCCTCCATACACGGCGCTGAGAATCGCTGTCGCCGCTGCCTCACCAGCGAGCACGGCGCCCACCGTGATCAACCAGCGGCCTCGGTCGATACCCAGTAGCCGTCGAATCACGAACACCGCCACCAAAATGATGACGATTCCCGTCAGCAGCTCAAGCATGGCCGGCCCCTCGCTCACATTCCCGGGTCAATGGCACTGCGTCGGCCGCTGGACTGCGGCGAATAGATCTCAACTGATGCTGCCCTTGCCTGTTGTTGCCGTCCAGTGCGGCAGCCGCACCCGCTGCCCCAAGTCGCACGGACGAGTCTTCAGCTACGGCCGGTCTCGATGATCTGTCCGGCGGCCTCGTGACGCGCGGCTACCACGCAAGCCAGTAGTCAACCCACTGTTCGCGGGTAGCCCCGAGCCGCTCGTAGACCGCCTGGGCCCGGACGTTGTCGGGAGCGGTCTGCCAGGTCAACCGTCGCGCACCCCGGCGGGCGGTCTCAGTCCGGCATTCGGCGATCAGCTGCGCTGCCAAACCCCGCCCGCGGGCATGTTCGGCGACGAACAGGTCGTTCATGACGCCGATCCGCGCGGCACTGGTAGTCGACCACGTCCAGTACACCGTGGCGAATCCCGCTCCGTGGCCGGCGGCATCGCGCGCGATCAGCTGCACCCCTTCGTGATCGGGATCTTCGACCAGCACCGTTGCCAGAGCAATCAGATCCTCGTCGTTGGGTGCGGCGTCGTAGAAGTCGCAGTACGCGCGCATCAACGGGAGCAAGTCGCACACGTCCGAAGCACCGACGCGCGCGATCGAATACCCGATCACCACGGCGACCTCCCTCTCAGCGTCGTGTCCTGGACCAGTCTGGGTCACTTACAACGCGGCGGAGAGTTCGGGTGGCTGCTGCGCGGGCTGCAGTCCTGCCGGGAAGTGGGGGAGACCGATTACTTGCGCGGTTGCGGAGCGTCTATCCGTATGAGGCATCGAGCGGTCGAGGAGAACGGAATGTCAGACCACACGCTTAGCGTGAGCGACACCAGATGGCTGTCCATCCGTACCGAGGAGACACGATGACTTCTGCGATCAGCGTTGACGGGCTGGTTCGCCGTTTCGACGGGGTGACCGCGGTCGACGACGTGAATCTGGATGTGCAGCGGGGTGAGATTTACGGGTTTCTGGGGCCGAATGGGGCGGGTAAGTCGACCACGGTGCGGATTTTGTGCACGCTGTTGACCCCGAGTGAGGGGCGGGCGGTGGTGGCCGGGCATGACGTGGCGACCGAGCCGGGTGCGGTGCGGCTGCGGATCGGCGCGGCACTGCAGGAGGCGGCATTGGATCCGAAGCAAACCGGGCTGGAGTTGCTGCGGTTGCAGGGCCGGTTGTATGGCCTGTCGCGGGGTGACATCGACCGCCGGGTCGAGGATCTGGCGCAGCTGGTTGATATCGGTGCTGCGATGACCCGACCGATCGGGACGTATTCGGGTGGGATGCGGCGCCGGCTGGATCTGGCGGCGGCGTTGGTGCATGGGCCGCAGGTGCTGTTCTTGGACGAGCCGACGACGGGCCTGGATCCGGTGAGCCGGGCCCGGATGTGGCAGGAGGTGCGGCGGCTCAACCGGGAGCAGGACATGACGATCTTCCTGACTACGCAATATCTGGAGGAGGCCGATGAGCTGGCCGACCGGGTGGGGATCATCGACGGCGGGCGACTGGTCGCCGAGGGCACGCCCGCGCAGTTGAAACGCAGCGTCGGTAACGATGTGATCGTCGCACAGGTCGACGGGCGCGCGGAGGCGTTCCGGGCCGCGGTACGGACCGTGCCGGGAGTGCGCGGCGTCGAGGTTCGCGGTGCGGAGCTGTGGGTCAGCACGGCTGACGGCGCGGCCGTGATCGGGCCGGTGGCGGTCGCGCTGGGCCGGGTGGCGCCGGTGCGCAACTTGACCCTGCGCACGACGACGCTGGATGACGTGTTCCTCGAGTTGACCGGCAATCACATCCGGTTGGCCGATCACGACCTGGACGATCGCGATCTGGTGGAGGTGCCCGCATGACCACGATCAGCTACCCCCGAGAGATGACCTGGCGGCCGAGCCCGGTCGCGGCACGTCCGGCGCATCCGGTGCGCGACGTCGCCTCGATCGCCGGGCGGGCGTTGCGGGCGGTGCCCCGCGAGCTGGAGACGGTCATCCCGCCGATCTTCATCGCGCTGTTCTTCTTCGTGGTGAACATCGGCACCCTGCAGCGGTTGACCGAAAGCCACATCACCGGCTTCGACATCAAGGCCTTCATGCTGCCCACGGCGATCCTGCTCGGAGTCACCGGCGTTTCCCGGGCCGGATCGCTGGTGCTGGACATCCAGAACGGCTACCTCGACCGGCTGCTGCTGACCCCAGTGCGGCGGCTGGCCATCCTGATCGGGTTGATGCTTGCCGACGTGGCCATCGCCTGCACGTTGATGGTGCCGATCCTCGGACTGGCTCTAGCACTGGGGGTGCGGATGGAGTCCGGCCCAGCCGGGGCCGTCGTGTTCCTGCTCATGGGCTGTGCCTGGAGCCTGGCGTTCGCCGGGTTCGGGTACGCCATCGCGCTGAAGACCGGCAATCCGGCGGCGGTGAATTCCAGCTTCCTGCTGTTCTTCCCGTTCCTGTTCATGACGTCCTCCTACGTCCCCCGCAGCCAGCTGACCGGCTGGCTGGGCGACGTTGCCGGCTGGAACCCGGTCACTTACGTCCTGGAAGGATTGCGCTCCCTGGTCACCAACGGCTGGCAATGGGCCGCTCTCGGCAAGGCCGTGCTCGCCGTCGCCATGGTCGCCATCGTGAGCATGTCGCTTTGCTTGGCGGCATTACGCGGGCGAACCCGTCGCGGCTGACTGACGAGCGTTCGATGAGCGATGTGCTACCCGCCCCGCGAGTAACGTCCGAAGACGTGACGACGACGCTTGCACCGGATGAGCTCGAGGTTTACCGTCGCGAGCTCACCGGATACTGCTACCGGATGCTCGGCTCCGGCTTCGAGGCCGAAGACGCGGTTCAGGAGACGTTTCTGAAGGCCTTCCGCTTCGGCGACAGTTTCGAGGGCCGGTCGTCGGTACGGTCGTGGCTCTACCGGGTTGCAACGAACGTCTGCACCGACATGCAGCGGGGAGCCCAGCGGCGGGCCAGGCCCATGGAGCTCGGGCCGGCTTCACCGCCTGACGAATCGCATCTTGGGTCGCTCCAACCGGAGGCGTTGTGGGTGTCGCCGATCGCAGACGACCGGGTCCTCCCCGACACCGCCGATCCGGCGGAGATCACGGTCGCGCGCGAATCGATTCGGCTCGCCTTTGTGACTGCGTTGCAGCACCTCCCGGCCCGGCAGCGCGCAGCGTTGATTCTGTGCGACGTGCTGCGCTGGCAGGCGTCTGAGGTGGCCGAGCTCCTGGACACCAGTGTCGCCGCCATCAACAGCGCACTGCAGCGCGCCCGGGCGACTATGGCGGCGCTGCCCGCTGGCGCGCGTCCACTGGACATCCCCGGTGCCAACTCCGAGCTGCTGGACCGCTACGTCGCGGCTTTCGAGAGCTACGACATTGACTCTTTCGTCTCCCTGCTGCACGAGGACGCGATTCAGTCCATGCCGCCGTACGCCATGTGGTTGCAGGGTGCCGAGAACATCGGCCGGTGGATGCTACTGCCAGGACCGAGTGCGTGCCGCGGCTCCCGGCTGCTGGCCACGTCAGCGAACGGTTGCCCGGCGTTCGGCCAATACCGACCCGAACCAAACGGCGGGTACTACCCCTGGGCGCTACAGGTCCTGGAGATCTCCGCCGGGCGGATCACCGGATACCACTCGTTCCTCGACGCCGACCGACTCTTCCTGGCCTTCGGCCTGCCGGCTCGTCCGCCCGCAAATCCTGCTTGAGAATCAAAGGATGATCTTGCATGGCCCAGGCGTCCGACTGGGACGTTGAGGAGCCTGCCCGGCGCGCTTATGGTCGAGCTACTCGTTCGATATCGAGAGAGGAGAGCCCGTGACTTCTGATCAGCCGGACCCGGTTGCGGACGGGCAATCCGGCGGAGATATCGAGTACGACCTTGCCCATGAGGCCCTGCTCGAGTCCGCACCGATGAGCGACGAGAACGAAGTACGGCACGCCACCGTCCTCCCTGAGATGCCCACAGATAGCGGAGACTATTCATACGACTTGGCGCACGACGTTCCGCGCCCATGACCCAGGAAGGTCAGTAGCTGCGCCTACTACTCGCATGCAGCAGCGGTGCCGAAGAGAAGAGAGGTGCCATGGGCACACACAAGATAGTCCGTGTCGCAGTACTCGCCGCGGCCGCGGCCGCCTTGATAGCCGCCGCCCTCGAACTACGCGAGAAGCGGTTGTTGACCGAGCAGACGGTCGATGAGATCGAAGATCAGCTTACGGCACTCGATCCGGCCACGCGTGCCGCGGTTGTCGCTCGGCTCGCCTCGGACGCGGCCAATGAAGCCAAACAGCGGCTGAACCCCTAGTTGCCGCCACTAGGCGCGCGCTAACGGTTTCTTGCCCACACGGTCGAACTGGGCGAAGGGGCTCGCTCGGAACCACGTGGCGAAGTGCCGGGTCAACCTGGGCGGCCCGGTCAACGCCAGGCGGCCGTCGCGTACGACGCTCGAATACGTCGTGCGGCGAAGGTGCAGATCGACGAGACAGCTAGCGCTGGTTGTACATATGAGATCTTCCACGTAGCCACCTGGTCGGGTGCACAGCTCGGATTGCGGTCGCCGTAAGACGATCCAGTATCGATCCGCGGTGTCGGTGAGATCGAACCGTAGGACGGTGGTACCGACGGGGATGCGATCCGGATCGACCAGCTTGCTCGTGGCCCACAGCACGTAGCCCGCGTCCAGATGTCTGGGTTCGATCTCGAGCCACTTGGCCCCCCACTGACCCATCAGGTCGAATACCGCCCGCAGTTCCTGTCCCATGGGTGTGAGCTCGTACCGGAATCCCCGACCGGATTCGGCCGGTTCACGGGTCAGCACACCGGCCCGTTCGAGGGTTTCGAGTCTCTGGCTGAGTAGGGCGGTTGGGATCCCAGGCGCACCTTGACGAATCTCGCTGAACGTGTGGCACCCGTTCAGCAGATTTCGGACGATGATCGGCGTCCACCGTTCGGCAAGCACCTCGGAACTGCGAGCGATTGGACAGTACTGGCCGTATTCGCGCACCTCACCAGCGTGACGTGAGCTTTCGCAGGCGGCAACTTCATTTTTTGATATTGATGTCCTGCGCCCACGAGGCGAACCTGAAGGAACAGATGACTATGCGGGAGGTGGGAGTCGTGACCCTGGTTGGCACAGCACATACCGTGACTGCCGGGCAAGGGCGGACGGTGGATCTCGGCGTGGCCCGGATGCGGGTGCTGGCGAACGGCGACGTCACGAATGGCGGAGCCTTCACGCTCGCCGAGTTCGCCGGCAGCGCCGCCGGCAGTTGGACCGTGCCCCACATGCATTGTGAGATGGAGGAATCCTTTTACATCCTCGACGGGCGATTCACCTTTACCGTCGGCGAACAGCGCATCGAAGCCGTACCCGGCACGTACCTACTCGTTCCGCGCGGAACCGCTCATACGTTCGCCGCGGCGGATGGCGGTGGAAGGCTGCTTTTGCTCATGGTTCCTGGTGGACTCGAGCGCATGTTCTTCGAACTTGCGGAGCTCCCGCCCAACAGCATCACCGACCCGGCCGTCCGGGCTGCGATCGCCGCTCGATACGACTCGATCCCGGTTTAGTCGGCGCTATCGGCGAGCATCACGGAACGCGCGCCGATGATTAACGATCTTGGACTTAGCGTCGCTTGGCAGCATTTAAGTCCAAGATCATCGCGGGGTACGAGAAAGGCGCTCGGGGCGGCCTTGGCGAGGGCGAGCCTTGGCGACGGCTCGCGGGGTACGAGGGTCAGCGCGATGTTTTGTGCTTACCGTGGGCATGAGGCGCCTGCTTGGCTGGACGGACCTTCTCCGCAGGCCGCACGGCAGCCTGCGGCGGTTTGGCTGAGGCGGACGACGATTCAGCTGAGCCGGTCACGGATCGCGTGGGTAGCCGAGTAGGCGGCGCGGCAGGCGGCTGACGCGTCGCTGGCCTAACCGACGGTGAACCGAGCGGAGCTGCACGTGACGGGCTGGCGTGGGTGGGTGGGATCTCTGCCGGCGATTCGAGGCTTGGGGGGCGACCGGCACTTGCGGTTCCAACGGCTATCGCGACCGCGGCCATTCCGGCAGCGATCGCGCCGACGGCCCCCCCGAGTTTGATCATCCGGGCGGATCCGCCCCACCGCGTGCCCCGAGGGGATCCCCCACGCAGCGTCTTGCATACCTCGTGCGCCGACGGTCGCCGTTGCGGGTCGTCCGCCGTCATCGCCCGCAGCAGAGCAGCCAGCTCGGGACCGATCGTCCTGGGGATTTCTGGGCGACGACGGAGCCGGGCGAACGCAACCTCGGGCGCGACGCCGGCAAATGCCCGTTGACCCGTTGCAAGTTCGAGCAGGACCAGGGCAAGTGAATAGATATCGCTTGCCGGACCTGCGGATTCTCCCCGAGCCTGTTCCGGGCTCAGGTAGGTCGCGGTTCCCATGGTCAGGCCCTGCACGGTAAGTGGCGCCGAATCGACCACTCGAGCAATGCCGAAATCCGTGAGCTTCGCGCGCCACCCATCGCCGGGCGACTGGCCGAGGTCGTTCGAATGTTCACTCTCGGTGACCGCGCTTGTCAGCAGGAGATTGCCCGGCTTGATGTCCCGATGCACGATGCCATGGCGATGAACGCAATCGAGGGCCGCTGCGACCTGCGCCCCCAGCGTAGCCACCTGACCGGAGTCGATTGGCCCTTCGGCGATCACGTCCGCGACCGTTGGGCCGGCGACGTACTCCATCACCAGGTATGGACTGCGATCCCGCGCTCCGTTGAACTTCGGTGGCGGTCCTCATGATCGTCAGGCGGCGATCATGGGTTCATCATGACGGATGGCACTGACGGTTTGCGTGGCGACGTGCTCGTCGAGGGCGGTGCGCAGCGCGGGCAGGTGCAGGTGGCCGTTGACGCGGCGGAACTGTTTGCCCGCTTCGACCATCCCGGCTGCGCACCAGCGCAGCGCCATGTTGCCGTTCTGCCAGTGCTTCACGTTGTGGCTGTGGGTTCGGGCGATGGAGATCATCGACTCGATGCTGTTCGTGCTGCGCAGCGTGCGGCGAGCGTGGGCGGCACACCGAGGCGCAGCACGGTCAGCGTCTCGGACAGGCCCTCGCGCAACGAGCGGCAGCGCCGGGATGGGTGCGGTCCAACTCTTTGGCCAAGGCCTGGAGCTGGGCTTCGGCGGCCAGCGCGAGTCGGCGTGGTAGGCCTGCCGCATCCGCTTGGAGACGGTCGAGGCGAGGTGGTCAGGCAGCTTGTCAGCGACGTTGCGGATCTTGTGCAGTTGACAGCGACCGATCACCGGGTGGTCGAACACCTCATGACGGCGGCCCGCAGCGCCTTCGCCCGTCGATGCCCACGAAGATCGGCCGGCTGGTGTCCAGGCCACGATCACGCAGCCCGCTCAGCAGATCGGTGACCACGGTGGTGTTCTCGGTCGAGCCCTCGACCAGCCCCAGTGGGTGCTTGGTGCCGTCGATGCCGATCCCGAGCGCCACGACGCACAGGTGCTCACCGAAGTGCACGCCGTCGATCATCAACGCCACCAGGTCCAGCTCGCCCAGCGGCGCGGACAGCAGCTCGCCCAGCGCGGTCTCGGTCGCGGCGACGAACCGACGCGAGACCGCGGACTTGCTCGTCGCGCGAGCAGTCTGCTCGACGCGCTGACCACCGGTTCGAGCCCGACCGGGTAGCGGCGGGTCGACAGCCCGGCCAGCATCCGTTCCATCGCCATCCGGCCCAGCACTTCGGTGCGGCTGAACAGTTCGTAGGACGGCACCGGCACCTCGCCGGAGCCGTCGACGGCGCGCATCCGTGGTCGGGCCACCGGGACGCGGCGCCCGCCGAGAGTGACCGAGCCGGACTCGGTGCCGTGCCGCACCGCGGTCCTCGCCGGGTCGTGCTTGCCCTTCGGCCCGCACACCGCGGCCACGTCGGCGTGCATCATCGCGGCCATCACCTGCAGCCCGGTGCCCACCGCCAGCGCGAGCAGCCCCTCCTGCACGTCGCCGGCCAGCTCGGCCATCGCGACCGTCACCGCCTCCGGCACGGCCAGCCCCATCGCGCGCAGCATCGTTCCTCTGGTAGTTCTTCTTCACAGCGGTCCCCTGTCTGTTGGGTCGACTTGGCGGTCGCCCAAACACCTACCGCAACGGCAGTGTCGGGCGGGGGACCGCCACCTCAACTTCTACGAGACGGAGTGGGCATCGTTCGTATCGATTCCGGCATCGAAGACCGTCACCAGATTGGGGTGCGACAGGCTGGCCAAGACCCGGGCCTCGCGGTCGAAGCGCTCCTCGTCGGCCGGCATCCCGGACCCTGATCGGAAGATCTTGATCGCAACGTCCCGGTTGAGCAGCACGTCGTAACCCAGCACGACATCGGCCATGCCGCCTCTGCCCAACACTGAACCGGTGCGATAGCGCCCATCCAGGAGGAGCGGATCCGGACACCGCCGTACGGCAACGGATTCGGTTGTCGGGGCGAGTTTTTCGTGATCGACCGGAGGATTTAGGGGAGCTGTGATCGCCGCCCCTGTCGAGTTGGACACCTCGACGTTATCCCCGGTGAGCCAGTGGTTGAAACACCGGGGCGACCGCATCAGGGTCGCCTCGATGCGCTCATGAGCCGACCCCGAAGGCAGACGCATAAACCGGCGGCAATGTGGGAAGGACACAACCAGGACGAGGGAGATCCTGTCCGCCGCGAATGTGGTTCGCCTTATCGATGATCGGAGAAGCTAAGCGATGACGACGTCGTCGTTCACCGAACGTGAGCTGAAATTCGATGTCAGGCCCGATTTCGTGCTGCCTGACTTGTCCGACGAGGTTGTCGATATCGAGCGAACAGACCGCGAATCGCAGCAGATCGTCAGCGAGTATTACGACACTGCCGACTACGCCCTGCTGCGGGCTGCGATGACTCTGCGGCGGCGTACTGGCACTACCGACCTGGGTTGGCAGCTGAAGGTTCCGCAGCCGCCGTTCCGGGAAGAGGTTCGCGCACCGTTGAACGGCGCGCAGATCCCTGAGGATCTGATGCAGATTCTGCAGGGTGTGACGCGTAACCAGCCGCTGATACCGGTGTCGACCCTCATCACGCACCGCTCGGTACTCCGACTGATCGACGGCGCTGGGCGTCCGTTGGCTGAGGTCGACGACGACCTGGTCGAAGCATTCGAAGCCGGGGACTCGGTACCAGCCACCCGTTGGCATGAGGTCGAGGTGGAGCTCGTCGAAGGCCAGGAAGCTTTGCTACCCGCAGTCAGCAAGCGACTGCGCCGGTCCGGCGCGACGCCCGCGACGAGCTCGTCGAAACTGTCCAGGGCGTTGCCGGACAGCTTGCTCGAGCCGGCTCCTGGGCGCGGGAGGCCGGACGCCGGCGACGTGTTGGCCGAGTACATCGCCGAACAGCATCGGGTCATCCTGTCCGGAGATGTCTCGATCCGCCGCGGGAACCAGGGCGCGGTCCACAAGACACGAGTCGCTAGTCGCCGGCTACGCAGCACGCTACGCACCTTTGCTCCGATGTTCGACGCGGTGCAGGCGACGCGGCTGGATGAAGAGCTGCGGTGGTATGCGGGCGTGCTCGGTGAGGTGCGCGACGCCCAGGTTTTGTACCGGAGACTCACTGGAATGATCGCTGAGCTCGACGATTCAATTCGCCTCGGGCCAGTCCAAGCCCGCGTCGATGTTCTCCTGCGTGGGCAGATCGCCAAGTCCTGGCAGGCGCTGGGTGAGGAGCTGACCGGCGAGCGTTACCTGGATCTGCTTGAAGCTCTCGCGTTCTGGGACCGGAGGCCACCGATGACACCGAAAGCGTCGAGGGGGGCGGCCAGCCTCGAGGCGTACATCGATCGCGCCGACCGGAAGGTAGCCCGCCGACTTGGTCGGGCCAACCGCACCGGTGATGTCGAAGCTCTGCACGCCAGCCGGAAAGCAGCCAAACGGGCCCGCTATGCAGCGGAAGCAACGCCTGTCACGTTAGGGAGGAAGGTCGCGAACAAGCAGGTCAAGCGGTACCGCACGCTCCAGGATCTCCTCGGGGAGCATCAGGACAGCCAGATCAGCGGCGCCCTCATACGTCGCGTCGGCGCCCAGGCCGGCACCACCGGCGGCGAGAACGGGTTCGCGTTCGGCGTTCTGTACGAGCAAGAACGACGGCGAGCCAGTGCTGCGCGTGAGAAAGCCCGGCGCATCGCCAAGCGGTATGGCTAACACATTTACCGCGGATCCGGCGAGGGCTGGCTGCTGACAGGGGTTGGATGTCGTGCACGTCGATGAGTGGTTCCTGACGGCGGATGAGCGAGGCAATCCGGCGACCCGGCTGGATCGCCGTCACGCTGATGGCTCCGCGTGGTCGACCGGCAACGATGTGACGGTTCTGGTCCACGGCATGTCATATTTCACCGAGCTGCTGCGGAGCGTCCGATTGATGCGAGCTGGGGATCTGCTGCTGTTCACTGACTGGCGAGGAGATCCGGATCAGCGATTAGACGAGGCGGGTAACCAAGTATCACGAGTGTTCGCCGACGCGGCCGCTCGCGGGGTCGTCGTCAAGGGCTTGCTCTGGCGTTCGCACTTGGACCAGTTCGCATTCAGTGAGCAGGAGAATCGGCATCTGGGCGAGGATATCGAGGCAGCCGGCGGCGAATGCCTGCTAGACATGCGGGTACGCCCGGGAGGATCGCATCATCAGAAGTTCGTCGTGTTGCGTCATCCGGGCCGGGCCGACCTGGACGTGGCCTTCGCCGGCGGTATCGATTTATGCCACAGCCGGTTGGATGGCCCGGAACACCGTGGCGATCGCCAACGTCAACCGATGGCAAAGATCTATGGATCTCGCCCGCCGTGGCACGACGTACAGTTGCGCATCCAGGGCCCGGCCGTCGCCGACCTCGAGACGGTATTCCGCGAGCGCTGGGAAGATCCAGCACAGTTGACCAGCAATCCGATCCACGTGATCAGCGACCTCATTCGACGCGAAGACACGAGTCCTGGCGTCCTTCCGCCGCAACTTCCCGATCCAGCAGCGCGCGGCGGACACGATGTACAGGTTCTGCGGACCTATCCGCGGCGCCGAAAGCAATATCCGTTCGCTCCCCGCGGTGAGCGCAGCGTCGCCTATGGGTACCAGAAGGTCATCGACCGCGCGCACAGTCTCATCTACCTCGAAGATCAGTATCTGTGGGCGGCCGATGTCGTGCGCTGCTTCGCCGATGCGCTACGCGCCAACAGGCAATTGCGCCTGATCGCAGTCGTTCCGCTCCACCCTGATCAGGACGGTCGGCTTTCCATGCCACCTAACCTGGTTGGCCGGCAACAGGCGATCGACGTCTTACGTGCAGCAGGCGGTGATCGGGTGGCGATCTATGGCATCGAGAACCACGCGGGGACACCCGTATACGTGCATGCGAAGGTATGCGTCGTCGATGACGTGTGGGCATCGGTTGGATCTGACAACGTCAATCGACGGTCCTGGACGCATGATTCCGAATTGTCGTGCGCGATTCTCGATGAGGCGCGCGACGGGAGAGATCCGCAGATCATCGACCGCGATGGTCACGGGGCTCGCACGTTCGCGCGATGCCTTCGGCTGCAACTCGCCCAGGAACACCTCGACCGCGCGCCTGGCGACGACCTGGATCTTCTGGATCCGGTCGCTGCCTTCGCTGCGTTCGCTGAGAGTGCGCGCAACCTGCAGGCTTGGCACGAAGGCGCCCTCGCAGTCCGGCCGCCGGGCCGGCTGCGTGTCTATGACGTTCCTCGGCTGAGTCGGCGCACGCTGGCCTGGGCGGCGCCGCTCTATCGATCGATCTACGACCCTGACGCACGCCCCCGGGCGCTGCGCCGTCGCCATCAGTTCTGACCAGGCGGGTCCAGCGGGCGCCCTAGTGTGATCTGACGCTCGCCTGAGCTATGCGAAGCCCGCCACCGAGTGTCGCGCAGACGGTCCAGCGCGAGGGCATCTGAGCCCTCGTGCTGGACGCTTAACTTGCTCAGTCGGCAAGTTCACCAATAATGCGCGCGTCCCCCGACTGCCCGGCCGCTAGCACCGGCAATGGCCAACACCACGCCGACAATGAGCGCAATGATGCCGAGTGCCCACACAATTGAGATCCCGGTCAGAAAGCCGATGATCAGCAATATGGCCCCGAGAATTATCATTTGCTTTCTCCTTTCGTCCGCGCTCGAGTGCCAGGGGACAGTCGATCGCGACGCATCATGAGGTGGGACGCAGACCTCGCTGACGTGGTCCCGATCACCGCAGGGACCGGATTATCTGCGTCGCGAAGGGGGTATACCCACGATGCGAGGTGGCGTAACCCGAGCCTCGCACGTCGGTCAGTGAGGCGAACACCGCTTTATGTCCCTAACGGGTGGTGTGGGGTAAGCGGTGATGGTGGAGTGATGGTCGATCAGACTGCGGGAGATGCCGATCAAGGCGAGAGCCGGCTCACGGTCTTTGTTGCGTTGGCGGCGAACGCAGGAATTGGTCTGCTGAAGCTGATCGCGGGGCTGCTAGCCGGGTCGGGCGCGATGCTGGCTGAAGCCGCTCACTCGGCGGGCGATACGTCGACGGAGCTGCTGCTGCTGACGGCGCTGCGGCGATCAGGTCGACCGGCCGATGTGGTCCACCCCTTCGGCTACGGCAAAGAGCGATATTTCTGGTCCCTCCTCGCCGCGGTCGCGATCTTCGTTTCCGGTGCGATGTTTTCCTTCTATCTGGGGGTACACACGATTCTGAGCCCGGAGCGTGACGCGTCACATGTGTGGCTCAGCTATGTGGTGATCGGCGTCGCGGCAGTCATGGAAGGAACGTCGTTAGTGCGAGCCCTCCAGCAGACACAGCGGGAGGCCGCGGACAGCGATCAATCCGTCGGCGACTACGTTCAAAACCCTGACGATCCCACCGTGAAAAGCGTGGTACTCGAGGACTCGGCCGCGCTCATCGGCCTCGCCCTGGCCGCGGCTGGGGTCGGACTGCATGTGATCACCGGATCGGCGGTGTGGGACGGGTTGGCGTCGATCGCCATCGGGCTGCTGCTGGTGGTGGCCGCCGGAATGCTGGCGCAGACGTGCAAGTCGTTGTTGGTCGGCAAGCAAGCCGACATTCGGCTGGTGCACAGCATCGAGACGATGCTCGAGGAGCAGCCCGAAGTCGACGATGTCGTCGACCTGCTGACGATGCAGACCGGCACCGATCGGGTGCTTGTCTGCGCGCGGGTGGACTTCGTCGACGACTACTCGGCCGCCGACCTGGAGCAGGCGTGCATGCGGATCGACTCCGACATGCGCGCGCGTTTTACCGACCTGGACGAGATCTTCATCCAGCCGGTTCCCCGCTCCGATCCGGGCCTGCGTCAGCGGGTGCGAGACCGGTATGGCCGGGCTCTGGCAGAACCGCGCTAGCTAGCTCAGGTGGCGTCTTCGTGCGGCCAGAATGCACGCGTCGTCGTGCGCCGGCTGCGCCACGAGGGTGGCTAGTGCGGCGTCGCACAGCGCGTCGAGCGAACTGCCAGCTTCTGCTGCGGCGAGGTGGCGCAGCGCGTCCAGGCCGTCATCGATCGAGCGGCCGCGTTGTTCGATCAGCCCATCCGTATAGAGGAGAACGGTCGTACCGGGATCGAGGGTGGTGATGTGGTCGTGATGCGGAGTTCCGGCCGCGCGAACCCCGATGGGCTGTGAGAGGGCCTGAGTCAGATAGGTCGGCTCGCCGCCGGCGGGAACGATCAGCGGCGGCGGGTGGCCGGCGTTTGCGAATTGCAGCGTCCCGTCCGGACTGATGATGGCGTAGATGAGGGTAGCGAGCCGCTGGTCGCCACCGAGGCTGATCAGTTGGTCGACACGCGTCACCACAGTGGCGGGGTCGTGGCCTTCCACGGCGTAGGCGCGCAATGCGACGCTGACGTGCCCCATGAGTGCGGCGGCCGAAATGCCGTGGCCCATGACGTCGCCGACGACCAGCCCTACCCGCTGGTCGGGAAGGGCGATGACGTCGAACCAGTCCCCGCCCACCCTGCTGGACAGTCCACTTGGCTCGTAACGCGCCGAGACAGTGAGTTCGGCCGTGGAGAGCGCGGACTTGGGCATCAAGCTGCTCTGCAAAATAACCGCGATGTCGTGCTCACGCTGGTACAGGTCGGCGTTGCGCAACGCCGCTGATGCCAACTTGCCGAACTGCGCCAGGACCGCCTCGTCGAAAGCGGTGAATTCACCGTCCCGCCAGACGACCACCATGCCAGTTGAGGGGTTCTCAGCTACGTGATGAACCTCGAGCCGCGCCGCGAGCCAATGGCCTGATGTTTGGTCAGCAGCGGCGCCGCGCGCCGTGGCGGAGCTGCCCTCCTGTCGCAACAAGTCGGCGAGCCCGCTCGGCACGGAGTGCGCTAGCCCAGATCTCGCGTCAGCGCCGCCGAACTGGATGTACGCCCCGGTCGCGTCCATGACCTCGCGCAGCCACGCCCCCATGCGGCGTAACCGCTGATCGGCCAGGAGGTCCACGTAGGCACCGGAAAACCACTGCGCGAGGCGCTGCAGCTGGGCAACGTGCGCCTGCTCAATGGTGACGCGCTCGGCAGCCTCGACAAAGCCGCGAGTCGCCATGTCCAAGGCAGCAAGGCTCTGGAGCAGAAATGGCAGCGCCGCTGTGCGCAGCTCCTCGATAGGAACGCCTCTCCTGTCCGCCGCGCTGACGACTGCCTGCTCGTGGTCCAGAACGACGTCGAGGACGCTCAGGCCAGCAGTCAGCGCGCGCCGTCCGAACTCGTGCGCCCGTTCCAGGCTCGACTCGTCACCGAGCTGAAGATGCTCGTCCAGGGCGGCCCGGTAGTCAGCGGCGAGGTCCTCGGTCACCGCGTCCCCCAGCGATATCGCGCGACGAGCACGAGCGCGTCGTCGATGCCCTTCGCGCAGCGGGCAAGAATGCCCTGCGCGAGGGCTCCGGCTGACTGGCTAAGATCGGGACGATCGTCGAAACCCGATCTCAAGCCGTCGGTACCGAACAGCACGACGTCTCCGGGCTGAATCGAGGTTTTTTCCGGCCGCAGTACGCCCGAGAGTTGGTGACCGATCACGCCTCCGCGCAGCATCACGCTGGACCGCACGGTTGGGCCCGCGGGCGACGCGCGCACCACGGACCCGGCCACGTTGCCTACCCCGAGCCACTCCAGAGTCGCTTGCGCATGATCGATAACTCCCAAGGTGATTGCCGCTCCGCGTGTGCCACTCAATGCGTGGTGGCACAAGACGAACAAGGCGTTCAACGGCTCCGCGGGATTCTCTCGTAGAACCGACGCCGCTTGGCCAGCCGCGACCGCGGCCCAGTGGCCATGGCCCAGTCCGTCGATGACGCCGAACAGAGTCGCCCCGACGGTCTCCGCGACCACCCAGCCATCACCGGATTCGTCCTCATCCGGCAGCGGCTGCCCGGCGACAGCCCACTCGATCGGGCCGGACACGCCGGTCTCAAACACTGGCCGGAGCCCATTTCTTCATGATCACCGTCGTGCCCCGACCTACGGCCGAACGGATCTCGAATTCGTCCATCAGCCGCCGAGCGCCCGGCAACCCTAGACCCATGCCCGCACTGGTGGAATAGCCGTCTTCCAGGGCGCGGTCGACGTCGGCGATACCCGGTCCGGAATCGATAGCTTCGACCACAAGACCAGTGCGCCCGTGTTCGTCTATGGTGCGGAGCCGCACCTCGCCGCCGTTGGTGTAGCTCGTGATATTTCGAGCCAACTCGGAGATCGCAGTGGCGATGAGCGTGATGTCGGTGAGCGAGAACCCCAAGCTCTCGGCCAGATCCCGGCCGGCCTGGCGCGCGACCACGATGTCGTCGGATCCCGAGACCGGCACTGCCACGTCAACGGCCATCGCGTCGACCTGCGTCGGGGGCGCGGCGGTCCAAGAACGCCAGACCTTCCTCGAGGTCAAGCGAGGTTTGGATGTCCTCGAACGTGATACCCAGTAGCACCATCGCGAACGCGACTTCAGGTTGGATTCCGACAATCACCGTGTCCGCGCCGCGGAGGCTGGTCATGTGGGCCAGCGTCCGCAATGAACGCGCCGCGAAGGAGTCCATCACGTCCAGGGCCGTGACATCGACGATGATCCCCTTCGACCGGAACCGGCCGACCTGTTCCATCAGGTCGTCTTGAAGCCGCAGTACGTCGCTGTCACTCAAAGCGGCCTGGATCGTCGCGATCAGGTAGGTGCCCTGCTTGAGGATTGGGACGGGCATCGAACGGCGCGACCCTTCGATCAGCGGATATCGAGGGCCGGCTCACCCGATCGGGTGACCTCGTATCCCAACAGCCGCTCGGCCTCCTCGATGCCACCCTGCAGGTCGCCGACCGCGTTCATCTTCGACAAGTCGACGCCAATCGTGACCAGGGTAAGGGCGATCTCGGACGAGAGTCCCGTGATGATCACGTTCGCGCCCATCAGGCCCGAGGCTTCGACTGTCTGGACCAGGTGATTCGCCACGGTTGAGTCAATCGCGGGCACACCGGTGATATCGATGACGACGACTTTCGCGCGGTTCGCGCGGATCGCGCGCAGCAGCTGCTCGGTGAGCTGCCGGGCCCGTTGTCCGTCTAATACCCCGATGATCGGGAGGATGAGCAGCCGTTCCCGCACCTGGAGTACCGGTGTTGACAGCTCGCGAATGGCCTCCTGCTGCTGGCGAATGATGCGTTCCCGCTCTTGAACGAAGCTCACGCCCACCGTATTGGCGATGCGGTTCGCGGCCGGCTCGTATGCGTCAAGCACTCGGTTGAGCAGGTCGAAATCGGTTTGATACTTCTCGAACAGTGAGCGGGCCAGCACGTCCCGCAGCAGTAGCACGATGCCGAGAACCTCATCGGTCTCCACGCCCCGGGGGATGATTCGTTCAGACAGGTTGCGCGCGTAGTCTTGCAGCGCCTCGACGCTTCCCGTCTCGAGAACCTCGACATAGTTGTCGTAGACCGACGTGGCCTCCGAGAAGATCTCCTCCGGAGTCATCGCCGTCAGTAACCGCGCGTCGGTTATGCGGCGCGCCCATTCCTCGCGCAGCACAGTGCGGTTTTGCCGGAGATGCTCGACCAGCTCCGGCAACAAGCCCTCGCTCGACCGGTCGCTTACCGCAGTCGGGTCGGGGCTCGATCTCATCGCCATCACTACCTCCCCCTCGAGCCACGGACGCCCCAGCGCAGGCTAGCAGCACGCGATTCACCCGTGGCCGGGCCAGCCTGAAGGCGACCGGCCGGGTCACGTTGTCCCGAGGACGCCGGCTGCGAGGATGGCGGAGACGGACCGGGGGCATCAACCTGTCGATAGCGGCGGAACATAGAGCGTCCGAACCGGCGTGCGCCAGCGGCGAGACTAGGGAGGGCCACCATGCGAGTAGGTCTGGCTGCCATCGGCATCGGACCTGGCGCTCAGCCGACAGTGCTCCGGGCCATCGCCACGTCCGCAGAGGCAGCCGGATTTGCCTCGTTGTGGGCCGGCGAACATGTCATTCTCGTCGATCGGCCGACGTCTCGCTATCCCTACGCCGAGGACGGGCAACTTGCCGTTCCCAGCCATGCCGACTGGCTGGATCCGCTGATCGCGCTGAGTATTGCCGCTGCGGTTACCCAGACCATTCGCGTGGCGACCGGCGTGCTGTTGCTACCCGAGCACAATCCGGTTCTCGTGGCGAAGCAGGCCGCTTCCCTGGATCGGTTGTCCGGCGGCCGAGTGGCACTGGGCGTCGGAATCGGCTGGTCGGCCGAGGAATTCGCTGCGTTGGGTGTGCCTTTTGCGCGGCGGTCAGCGCGCACCGCAGAATACGTAGCCGCAATGCGCCGGCTGTGGGCTGATGACGTGGCCACGTATAGCGGAGAATTCGTCAGTTTCGATGCCGTTCGTTGCTACCCCAAACCGGATGCTGGCCAGATACCGATACTTCTCGGCGGAAACAGCGAAGCCGCCTTGGCCCGAGTCGCGCGGTGGGGTGACGGATGGTATGGCTTCAACCTGTCGCCGACGGAAACCGCTGAACGGGTCCAGGTGCTGCGGCGACTCTGCGCGGAGCACGGCCGTGACCCGTCCGAGCTCGAGATCGTGATCGCCCCCTTCACCAAGCCGACTGAACCGAAGGACTTGCCAGCCTTGGCGGCGCTTGGCGTGAGAGAGGTTGTCGTGGTCGCGGAACCACCGCCGGCGCCTCAACTGGTGGCCGAGTGGGCAGCCGAGCTGGGCCGGCGATGGATTGGCGCTGCAGGACCCTAGCGGACGACGATCCGAGTCTCGGCCCGGGCCTGCGCATGACGCGATCGCCGTATCGGGGTTTTGGGTTCGCCCTCATGGGGTATCACAGCGGCGTTGACACTAGTCGGGGCAGCCCGAGAGGGGACCAATATGGCACTCGTGATCATTCTGCTGCTGCTGGCTTTACTGCTTGGCGGCCTCGGGTTCGCGATTCATGTGCTGTGGTGGATCGCCATTGCCGTATTCGTGGTATTCCTAGTGTCGCTGGTGCTCAACCGCAGATAGCCGACAGACCGAGCTGGCGGCTCAGTTGTCAGGTTCGGTGCTGCCCACTAGAACGACCTGCCCAGATGAGGCGGGACCGCCTTCGACGGTTTGCCGCGTGATCGTCAGGGTCGGGAAGCTGCTGGGTGGGACGCCCGCCCACAGCGTGACATCCGCGCCCTCGTTGAAAGTGCCGATCGGCACGACGACCCCGGCGGAGTTCTTGAGCCACGCTTCGTAGTACTGACCGTTGTCTCGGCGCGGAAGCCCCGTCGCTTCGACGTGAATCCGCCATCCGCTTTGGGTTCGGGTGAGCGCAGCCGTTCCCGACGCGCTCGGTTCCAGCTGCGTACCGGTCAGAGACGCCGAATAGGCCACGGCCCGGCTGCCTTGACCGGAAAGACCCACGGCAAGCCCGACCGCGATCCCTACCGCGAGAACGACCGCCGCTGCGATACCGATGATGCTGTAACGCATCCGCCGCGATCTGTGGTGAGCGATGTGCGTCACTACTGCTGGCTGGCTGGGTGGCGTCGAGGTCTCCGCAGGGTGCGACCGCGCCGAGACGACGTCCGCCGCAACGGCTTCGATGATGCGCTGCTCCAAGCTGGCGGCGGGTTCGACCCAGCTAGCCTCATCGGCCAACGCGATTCGTATCTTCTCCATCTCGGCCAACTCGGCGGGATCCAGAGACACACCGGTGTCTCCGGCGAGGTAGGCGATACGGTCGTCGTCACTCATCAGGTATCACCTCCTTTGCGCTTGTTTGAGAATGCCGCGTAGGCGACTGGTCGATTCCCACGACGGCATCGTCGGTATCGCCCCGAAGGTGGCCCAGCATGCCAACCAACCGGCGGTGCACTCGGAACGTGCGCGACTTCACGGTGCCAACCGGGATATCCAGGCGGTCTGCTATCTCGGCATGGCTGAGGCCTAGGAAGTGTTGAAGCCGAACGAGCTCGCGATCATCGGCCGGCAGGGCGTCGATCGCACGGCGGACTTCCCACACCTCGTAGATCTGCTCGGCGGAGGGCGGGGGGCTGGCCAGTGCAGCGTCGACGGAGTCGAGGCCGTACGTCGTCTGATGACGTCGGGTCCGGCGGTAGACGTCGATCGCTGCGCGCCGCGCGATCGAGGCGAGCCACGGCCCAAGTGCCCGGGTCGGGTCATAGGTGTCGGCCGCGCGCCAAGCCTGCACGAACGTCTGCTGGGTGGCGTCTTCCGCAAGGCCGACGTCGCCAAGCACCTTGAACGCAACCGAATAAACCAGGCGGCTATAGGTCTGATACACCGCGCGCACCGCATCCGGATCGCCAGCGGCGAATTGTGCGGCCAATTGGGCGTCGCCCCCCACCGTAATGACGCTACCCCTGGTCACGGCGGGTGCACCGGCGGGCCAGCCCAACCGTCGACTGTCGCGTTCAAGGACGCCCGCCGCATTGTCATACACCACTAGATACGCAGCGACTGCCGCTGCGGTTCCCACCGATCGTCTGTGAACCGTCGGGATGCGGCGGGCGTACCGCATCTGACCTGTTCCCAACCCATCTGGGAGGTAAGCACGAACACGAAGAGCCTGCGGTTCGGTGGTGCCCTGTTCGGCTCAGCGGCCCTCGCTACCGGCGGAGTGACGGCTTCGGCGACGGTGGCCAGCCCGTCGCATATGCGTAGCTAGCCGATCGACGCTCTTCCCCACCGAGAACCGACTCCGGTATCTCGGTGGGGACCATACGTTGGTCGTAACGGCGCGGGCTAGGCGCGGGCCAGGAAACCGGGCGCGCGATACAGCCTGAATGTGCGGCGGATCAGTCCAGCCGGGTGTATTCGCCGCGCCCGTATTCGAGATGGCGGCGCTCCGGCGCACGCAAACCATGGGTGGCGGTCCACCGGTGCAGGAGCATGTCTCCGTCGAGCCAGTCGAGCACCGCAACGGACGAAAGGAACAGTTCGCAATATCGCCATTGCGTGCCGGGACGCCACCCGCTCGCTAGCTCAACCGAGGCGGCCATTGCGGCGCGCAGGCCAGAGTCGAGAACATCGACCGCCCGGGCTCGAAGCTTCACCTCCACACCGGGAGCACCGGCGCTTGCTATCGGGGTTTGGAGGACGATGCGCGGATCGCGATCCAGATCGTGCGCCTTGGCCGTGCGGGGGATGAGGACGACGAATAACCGGCCGTCTGAGACGTGCACCTCGACCGGACTGATACGCGGGCTGCCGTCGCGGCGGATCGTGCCGGCGAAGGCAAAGCCACGCCCTTCCAAGACGTCTTGCACAGCTGCGGCTAGCTCCGGCGCATCGGAGGCAAACGCCGACCACGAGACATCGGTAGCAGACACGACAAGAGCGTTGCGCACATTGCGAACTGCGGCCAAGCGCCCGAGGCAACCGTAGGAAGGTGGTCAGCCAGAATCGAGCTCTATCGCACCGTGGTTCCAAGCGTCGTTGCCAATCGATGAATGTCGTCCTCGTGGTTGTAAAAGTGGATCGAGATGCGGAGGTTCCCATCCCGAGCCGCGACGATGATTCCCTCCTCGGACAGCGCCCTGACGACTCGCGAGAGTTCGAGGTCGCCGAGAGGGATTGTGACGATAGTGCTCCAGTTGTTCTTCGGCATGTCGATGGGAGCGCACGCCGCCTCAGCCAGGGCAGCCCGGAGCGTGGTGGTGAGCTCGTGATTGCGTGCGTAGATGGTCTCCGGCCCGAAGTCGTCGAAAATCGTGAGCGCGGTCTCGTTGCCGATTGCGGCGAGCCAACTGATCGAGTTGTCGAAACGGGATGCGGTAGTTGACAGCGTCATCTCTGGGCCGAAGAAGCTGTCCAATGGCACCGCCCCGGCTCTCCAGCCGGCGTTGATTGGGGTGAATTGCCGTTGCACCGCTGGCGAGAGGTAGCAATAGCCCATACCACGGCCAGCGTTGAGGAGAAACTTGTGGTCTGGTGCCACCAGTACATCGACGCGCGGCAATTCATTGGCAACTGGGAGTGCGCCGACGAGCTGCGAGCCATCAACGAACACGATCGCCCCGACGTTTCGAGCGAGGTGGCTGATCGCAGAAATATCGGAACGGTGGCCGGTCGCGGATTGCACGCCGCTGAACGCGACTAGCTTCGTGCCCAGGTTTATGCGCTCGCCGACATCCTCGGGTTCGAGCCCGCCATTACGGAACGGGACCTGCCGAACGTCGTATCCTTTGTCGACCAGCTGACGCCAGGGGAAGTGGTTGGAGCTGTACTCCCGCTGCCCAATCACGACGTTGTCACCCGGACGGGCTTGACCGAGCTGGGCCGCAACCAGGCCCGCTGCCGACGACACCGAAGGAATCAGGGCAATGTCCGAGACGTCGGCACCGATCAGCCGGGCGACCGCTGATCGTGCGTTCTCGGCTGACCGCTCCGCCCGGGGGAAGTCGAGGCCGACGGACGCCCACTCGTCAACGAACCGGTGGTAGGTCTCGGCGAGCCGGCCGCTGGCCAGGCCCACCGCAGCGGTGTTGAAGTATGCCCGGTTGGCCGTGGCGGGGAACAGGCGGCGAGCGTCGCGGATGTCTGCGGTGGGGGTACCGAGTCGTCGGGCGGTCACCGCCCTAACGTATCCGTGGAGCGAATCGCGCTCCGTAGCCGCGACCCGAATTTGGGCGGCGCCGTCGGCACATCTCGTTCCTCAATATCTTGCTCAACGCGAGCAGTGGCTGGCAGAGCGATTGGAAGCTCGTCGGTCAGGCTGGCTGACCGCACTCCGTTCACGTGATTGGATGATGCGCGGCCGGTGATCATACGCAAAGATATCTAGGCCGGCGACCAGCCGGCCACGACCGTCGTCGTCGCGCTCCGCGCGGTGCCTGACCGATAGGGACAGCCAGATGACCGAAGAAACCCCCGTCCTCTCCGCCCTCGCCGAGATGACTGCGGTATCCATCGAACGCGGCACGTTGGCGGCGCGCGAGCATATGCTCGTCCGTCTCGCCGCGTTGGTCGCCGTCCATGCGCCCGCGACGTCGTATGTGTTGAATGCGGGGACTGCCGCCGACGTCGGGATCACCATCGAGGACGTGCAGGGACTTCTGGTTGCCATCGCGCCCATCGTGGGGACGCCCCAGGTCGTGTCGGCATCGGCAAACATCACCCAGGCGCTCGGCTTCATGATCGATCTGGCCGTCGCCGAAGCCGAGGCCGAGGCGGCGGCAGCTGCTGACGAAGGCTGACAGCGCCTGATCGCTGTCGCCAGGTACTTGGCGCCGGTGCCCAACGGCGATGACATCGTGCATCGCCGTCGGGACCGGCTGATGCCGCGTGTGTGCCTAGCCGGACTCACGAACGGCAGGACGTAGTCAATCGTGCGGATGGCGTGGTTGCCCGCTTTGCCGTCTTCGGGTGGGAGCTTGCCGTCCGGCAACGGGCTGCCACTGGACTTGGGGGCTCATGTATGGGCGCAAGATTGATCACTGACGGCGACGATGTGAGTGGGAACGCCCGTTGCAGACCAGGAGCAGCGAGCTGCGGCCAGGACCAGGTGAGCGCCGGCTGGAGTTCGTGGGCGAAGGTGTAGAAGTCGTGACGGCCGCCTGGCTGCAGGATCGAAGTCACCTTGACGGTCCGCTCTAGCGCCGACACGAAGGCCTGCTCGAACGCCAGGCCCGTACGATCTCCGGTTCCGACGGATACCCAGAACGCCGGCATCGGCGCGGCGCCAGGGCTGAGCGATCGCGCGATCGTTAGTGGGCTGTTGTCATCTTGGAGAGCCGGTTTGCCACCGAGCGCCGCCCCGGCCGGACCGTCCTTCGCTCGGAAGTAGCCGTCCAGGATCGCCGCCGCACCGAACATGGCTCGATGGCGCAGCGCGAGATTTGCGGCGCAGTAGCCGCCAGAGGAATACCCCAGCAAACCCCATTCCGCGGAGTCGGTGCTTACTCGGTAGCGGGCCCGGATGATTGTCCGGACGTCTGTCGACAGGTAGGTGTCGTCCAGGCCCCGCGGTCCGTCCGTGCACTCCTGCCAGTGGTTGGTCGTCAAGGGATTGATCGCTGGCATGACCAACACCATCGGGCCCATCTCACGAGCCGCGATCAGTCTGTCCATAAGTTGCGGGACCCGAAGCTGGACAAGCCAGTTGGTCGGTGTCCCGGGCGTGCCATGGAGAAGCTCCAGCACCGGGAAGCGAACGGTCCGATACGCCGGGAGGTAGTACTGCGGAGGTAGGTATGCGTAGCCAACCCGGCTGATATGGCTGACCCTCCCGGAAAGGGTCAGCTGCTGCACCCGGCCGGTTTGTACGACGGCCGCTGAATGGTGCGCGGGCTCGGTCCGGCCGAGTTCCGGTGTCATGCCGAGGAAGTCGACGCCGAGAGCTGACCACGTCTGGTAGTAGCCGTAGAAGTCGTTCACCATCGCCACTCCTGATGTCATGGCCAGCACGACACCAAGGGCAGCGGCCGCGACGCGAGTCCACCATCGGCGCAACCGGAAGATCGCGTAGCCGATTGAGCCGGCCGCTCCGACGATCAGCAGAGCCAGCAGAAACGGCGACGTTGGAGCCAACCGGATCCCTTCATCCGGTCGACGAATCTACGCTTTCGCCCCTGAGTGACGGCTGGGTCGCACTTGGCGCTGCCACGGTGCCAAAGTCAGGCGTGGTCGGTCACGATAAGAGACAGGCTCCAGGTCGGATGTGATGCTTTCCTCGGCGAGGTAGCGGGATGGGCGAGTGGCTCGTAGTGGTGTTGAGCCTCTGCTCGGCGGCTGCCTTCGCCGTTGCCACCTCCCTGAAGCATCGCAGCGCCGGCGAGGTCCCCGATGCCCAGAACCTTCGGCCGACCGCGGTTGGCCACTTCGTGCGCGCTACCGTCGTCCACAGACTCTGGCTGGCGGGTATCGCGGCGGACGCCGTCGCGGTCATGTTGCAGATCGTCGCGCTGCATTACGGTGCGCTGGCGGTGGTGCAGCCGTTACTCATCAGCGGGCTACTGTTCGCTCTGCTGCTACGCCCCGTTCACCACCAGCCGATCGGGCAGCGTGAGCTGGGCTGGGCCGTCGTACTCAGCCTCGCCCTCGCCGGGTTCCTGGCCCTGGCCGGGACGGCTGGTCGAACGTCCACGACCGTCGGGGCCGACCGGGTTCCAGCAATCATCACGGGCATCGTCGGACTGGTGCTCGCGGCCGGCTGCGTCGCAATAGCCCATCGCCAGCGCCCGGGCGGAATCTCCGCAGCGCTGCTCGGCGTCGCCGTTGGCATCACCTACGCGGCAACGGCCGCATTGCTCAAAGCCGTGGGCGACGTCGCGGTCCAGGGCCCGCGCGCCCTGCTGACCAGCTGGCAGCTGTATACCGTGCTCGTCATCGGGGTTTTCGGGCTCCTTCTGAATCAGCTCGCTTTTCAAGCCGGCCCACTGACCGCCAGCCTGCCGGCCATCGCGACGATCAACCCGCTGGCGAGCATCACCATCGGAGTGCTCGTCTACGACGAGACCGTCCGGCACAGCCTCGAGGCCAGCGTCGGCCTCGGCCTGCTCCTGCTCCTGCTGGGGATCGCGGTGATCCAACTGACCCACTCAGGGGGACAACCTATGCCGTCCGGACCGTGATCACCGTCGATTTCGGCCGCCCGCCTTAGCATCAGGAACTGTGCCCGGCCGACCTGATGTGCAGATCGAACGAAGGTCAGCACCGCTTAAAGCCGCGTTGGAGCAAATGCGGCTCGACGGCGCGATCTTCTTCCGAGCCGAGTTCACCGAAGGCTGGGCATTCGAATCACGTCCCCAGGAGTACGCGTCCGCACTCCGTCCCGGCGCAAAACGCCTGATTCTCTTCCACATCGTTGCGCGGGGTACGTGTTGGGTATCTGTCGACGACCAAGAGCGGCACTGGGCGGCTACCGGTGACGTGATCGTTCTGCCGTACGGTGACCGGCACGATCTCGGCGGCGTGGAGGATGCGGCGATAGTGCCTATCCTCACGCTGCTGCCGCCACTGCCGTGGGCCACCATCCCGAACCTGCTGCATGGCGGCGAGGGAACACGCACCGACATCGTGTGCGGCTATCTTCACTCGCCCGACCCACTGTTCGACCCAACGCTGCAGGCCCTCCCGCCCGTCTTCGTGGTGAGCCCACCGGAGGGCCCGGCCGCGCACTGGGTACAAGCGAGCATCAGCTACGCACTTGCCAGTGCGTCGGAATTGCCGGCACCGGACCCATCGTCAACGAGGCTCCCGGAACTGCTTTTGATCGAGGTACTGCGGCTCCACCTCGCCACGGCTCCGGCGCGGTCCATCGCTACGCCCAAAATACGGAACGCCCACCACGAATGCGGCGTCGACGGGTTGTTGTTCGGCACAGTTCGGGACCTGTCGCGGGACTAACGACTCTGGGTCGCGTTGATCGACATTCGTAACCTAGTTCGGCAGTTGTAGATCGTGATCATTGGTGGCCGTCACGTCGTCGGTAGTGAGCTGCGCGGGCTTGGGCTTGGTGTCGTCGTCGCCATGTCGACCAGGCGAGCAGCCTGTTGATGCCGGGGCTTGCCTGGAGGTGAAGGGCGTCGAACAGGCGCCGGAACTCGTTGACGGTCAGCTCGATCATCGTCGCTGGCGCCGGTGCGTGATCGCGTTCTATCGCGGTCGCGATGGCGAGGAAGGCGTGCGCGAGCATCGCGAGCGTGGTCCAGCGGTGCCAGGAGGTCCAGCGCCGGACCTGGTGCTGGTCCAGGCCGACGAGGCCTTTGGCGGATTGGAAATTCTCCTCGATGCGCCAGCGTTGCCCGGCCACCCGGATCAGGGCGCGCAGGGGCACGCGGCGCGGGCTGTAGCAGCGCAGGTAGGCCAGTTCGCCGGTACTCGGGTTGCGGCGCACCAGCAGCCAGTGATGCCCGTTGTCGCCGGTGTCTTCGGCGACCAGGTCGCACCAGAGCCAGTCGTAGTAGCGCGGGCCCTTGCTGCCCTGCCCGGCCGAGCACCGCTGCCATCCCGCCGTGGGCGCGAGGGTCACGCACCGCTCGGCCGGCATCGGCCCGGCCGGTGTGGGCACATGCTGATTGCAGGCAATCATCAGCACGTACCCGAGCTCGAGTGCGCGGATCTTCGCGCGCAGCGCCGGGTTGCCGCCGTAGACCTCGTCGCCGGCGACCCAGCCGGCGGGCACACCGGCCTCGACCGCGCGCGTGAGCATGTCGCCGGCCAGCGCCGGCTTGGTCGCGAACTCGACCTCGTCCGGGACACCAGCGGCGCGGCAACGCTGCTCGTCCTCGGTCCACGCCTTCGGCAGGTACAGGGCACGGTCGATGAACGCATGCCCCCGCCGGGCGGCGTAGGTCAGGCACACCGTGACCTGGCTGTTCTCGATCCGCCCGGCCGTGCCGGTGTACTGGCGCTGCACACCCACCGACTGATCGCCCTGCTTCAGATCACCGGTCTCGTCCAGCACGAGGATCGCGTCCCGTTCAGCGAATGCGCCCACCACGTAGCCGCGCAGATCGTCACGGACGTCGTCGGCGTCCCACGACGCGCGAGACAGCAGATGCTGGAAGGCATACGGCGTCTCGCGGCCGCGATGCTCGCTGATCGTCCAACAGTTCTTGCGCTCCAGCGAGGACAACATCCCGAGCATCAAGCTGCCCGCATGCCGCACCGGCTCGTACCGCGAGAACCGCGGCGCGAGCAGGTCGATCACCGCGCCATACGCCGTCCACCATCGGTCAGGATCTACGCTATGAGCCGCGGCCACCGCGGCGAATCTGTTGTTCGACACAAACACCGGATGCTCGCCCGGTGGCCGCACCCACGACTGCAGACGCGCCGCCCGATCGGCCCATCAGCAACGAAGGTCACGATCTACAACTGCCGTACTAGACGGCGAAAGGCGCGTGAATATGCATGACTAGTGACCTGGATGCGCTGGGCGATCCGTTGCGTGACCGCGCTGTCAAGCAACTGAAAAAGCGCCGAGACTTCATGTCGCATCTGTTGGTGTACGTCCTCGTGAACTCGTTCATCGTCCTGATCTGGGCGATAACCAACTCCGGCGGATTCTTCTGGCCGATCTTTCCCATGGTTGGTTGGGGCATCGGCGTGGTCATGAATGCATGGGATGTCTGGCATCCAGCTGAGTTCGATGAGGATCAGATCCGGCGGGAGATGGCCCGTATTCGACAGAAGCAGTGAATCGACAACACCGACGAAATCCTGCGTCGCTGTCGTTTGCGGCGTGGCTCGGCTATAAGGCGGCCGGCTGTGTGATCCGTTTGATTGTGGCGAACCACGCGGGTGCGCCGTCATCGTGGAATCTTGTCTGAACCCGGTCCGGTTCGATGGCGACGACAGTCCAGCCATTGCTGGGGTTGAACGCCGCTCTCAGCTCTTCCTGGCTGATGGGGTGCGGACCAGCATGGGGACCATTGTCACTGAAGCACAAGACATACAGGGTCCCATCGTGCTCGGTCACCGACGCTAAGCTCGCCACGTATCCGGGTCGCTCGTGGCCGTCGAAGGTGTGGAACAGTCCGCAGTCGAGCACCGTCTGAAACGTGCGTCCCAAACGCTCCAGGTGGAACGCGTCAGCTTCAGCGAACTCAACCGTGATCCCACGGTGATTGGCTTTCGCTCGGGCGATCGCAACTGCCGTCGGAGCCACGTCAACGCCGAGAACGGACAATCCCAGCGAGGCAACGTGAAGAGCGTTCTCGCCGGTCCCGCAGCCCGCATCGAGCACCGCTCCGGTGAATCCACCTTCGGATGCCACACGCGCTATCGCTGGCTGCGGCTGGCCAATATCCCAAGGAGCAGGGCCATCGTGGTAGGAAGCATCCCAGGGCAGTCCCGTCAGCCGTTCGTGACTGGTTGGGCGCCGACCACTGAACGGATCGTCAGCGCGGGTTTCTGATCGCTCCAAACAACTTCGTCCCCTTCCTGCAATTGATCCTGCCATCAGACCGAAGTCCGCCGGAATGCGTTAACCCGAGACTGTCGTCTGAGCGAACGAACTGTCCGGGACTTCGGTAACGGGACGGCGCAGTCTCGTGCGCAACAGGGCCGGTCCCCACCAGCGGGTGGCGATGACGAAGGCGACCACAAAAAGGAAAACTTCCGATATGACGACGCCAGTGTGGTTCAGACCGGTGAGCCCCATGAAGCACGCAAAGCCAGACGCAGTGATCACTAGCCGCCGCTCGAAGCGGGACACGGCCGTTGGTGCGAGGCACACCAGGCCCCATAGCAAGTACCAGGGGTAGATCGACCGGCCCGAGCGCGGCGACCGCCAATAACCCGTACCCGATGCTTCGACTAAGTTGCCGGCGATCAGAGGTCGCCGCGAGGTAGCAAACGATGCACGCCGCCGCTGCCAGCCCAACCGCCCGCGCTGCCGCAGTCGTGTCCGGGGACGGCGCCCAGCTCACGATCGCGCTCAGTAGATCTCCGAGCAGCGCGGTGGGGGATCCGCGGGTGTACCCGACGGTCGGAGTCGTGAGTGCGGAGAGCCAACCCCAGCTGTGTGCAACCAGCAAACTGAACGTCAGCCAACATGCGGCAACGACGGCCACGGGCTGTAGCCAGTATGCCCAGTTGGGTGATCGGGTCGTCCAGCTGCGCGCCATCCGCCAGTGCTGGGCAGAGATCAACAAGATCGCGGCCGCGGCGGGCGCCTTGATTGCGGCTGCCGCGCAGGCCGCCACCAATGCCAGCGCGGGCGAGCGCCGGCACGCGACGAGGGCGAGCATCAGCAGGGCACACATCGCCCCTTCCAGGTGCGCTGCCGATACGACCTGCAGCAGCACCAGCGGATTGAGCACCGTCAATGCGACTGCGGTCGTACGCATGCGGTCTGTCGCCAACGTCGCGGCGCACAGCCCGATCACTACGACGCTGAGGACGGCCACGATGCGCAGGGCAACAACCGCGCCGACGGGGCTGCCGCCGAGGGCCACGGCACCGTGTTGAATCAGCCCGGTCAGCGGCCCGTACGGGCTCGGCGCGTTGCGCCATACCGGATCCACAGCATTCAGCACATCGCCATTGCTGAGCGCCGCTGGGCCCAGGGCGTAGGGATTGAGTCCGCGGGCAACCAACGCGCCCTGTGCGGCATAGCTGTACACATCGCTGCTCAACAACGGCGGGCCGAGCACGAACGGGATCGCCCACCAGGCGGCCAGCCGCCACGCCACGCCCTCGCGCCACTGCCCGGTCCATATCGCTGACACGGTTAGCAGCCAGACGGCAACCAGGGCGCCGATGCCGAACGCTTGGAGCGCGCCCGGTAGCACTCGGCCGTCAACCCGAGCCGGAGACCCGGCTATCAGACCGAACCAGCTGGTCAGCCTGGCGCTGCCCAGCACTGGGCCCACGCGTCCGCCGGCCACCACAGTTAGCGTCGCGGCGCCGAATCCAGCTGCGGCCAACGCGGCTGGACGCGGCCGTACCTGCCTGATCAAACTCACCTCGATGTGAGAGCTAGCCCGCTCGGCAATACCTACCGCGTCCGAGCAGCGTCGTAACTCTAACCCCGGTCGGACCTGGCGGCGCCCACCGGCCATACTGCGGCCTCAGGCCGCTGCTCGATTGGCGCCGAAGTGTCAGTCTTGCCACGGCCACTCATCAGGGCGGCGCGGCGCTCTGCCAAACTGTCCAGCTGTGTCCGTGCCCATTCTGATCGGGCCTGCGCCGCGCCGTACCATCTCTCGCGCCAGCGTCGCGGCTCGCCGGCTATGGGACTCGGACTATCGGCCGGCACTGATCGCCACGGGCGCCGCAACGTTGTTGGCCTGGGGCTTCCTGCTGCTCCCGCCCATGAACACCGACATGTCCGCCCAGCTCGCCCGCGCGGACTTCGCTGGCCAATACCCCTTGTCGATCGTCGACTTCCGGTGGTTCGGCGGCACTGTCGTTTATGGCTACACACTGTGGGCGTCCATATTCATGGCGCATATCGGGGCCAAGCTGACCGGCGCCGCAGCTGCGGTTGTGGGCACCTGGTTCGCGGCCCGACTACTGGGCCGGGTGCGTCCGGCCCACCCGGTGATCGGCGGGCTGGCCGCTGCGGTCACCCAGGTGGCGAATGTCGTCGAGGGACGGATCACGTTCGCGGTTGGCTTGACGTGCGGCTTGATCGCAGTCTCGCTGGTAACCACAACTCGGCTACCCAAATCGGCCGCCGCTTTGCTCGCCGCGTTATTCGGAGCGCTGTGCGGGAGCGCGAGTCCAGTCGCGGCGTTGTTGCTGGGGATCCCGGGTGCGGTGGCACTGTTCGCTCGTCGGCGGCAAGACGCCGCGCTGCTCCTTGTTCCGGCGGCCGGCGCTGCGGCCGTCACCTCGATTGTGTTCGGCGACGGTGGCCGCCAGCCGTTCAGCTTTGTGGACTGCGCGCGGTCGGTCATCGCGCTGGCAGTGGTCCTCGCTGTCGTCCCGGCGCGTTGCCGGCTGCTCCGCATCGGTGCCGCGCTGGGGATTGTGCTGGTTGTCGCAGCGTTCGTCCTGCCCACGCCAGTGGGATCAAACGCCTCCCGGCTGAGCATGCTGTTCGCGCTACCGGTCACGGCCGCGTTCGTCGAACTTGGCACTCCGACCCGCAGAGCACTGTTGCTCCTCGGAATGTGTGTCCTCCAAATGCCGGTGAACCCGGCTGCGATCGTCAGCACGGGCCAGGTCAGCGGGTACAGCGATTACTACCGGCCCGTGATCGAAGCGATCCAAGCCCGGGGACCGCTCACCGGCCGCGTCGAGGTTCCAGAAATGGCCGGCCACTGGGATGCGGTCTATCTCGCTCGTGGCCTGCCGTTGGCTCGTGGCTGGCTCCGGCAAACCGACGTCCGGCTGAATGACGAGGTCTTTTACCGGCACGACCCGACGCCGCAGAGCTATTGGGACTTCCTACGTAGCGACGCGGTGCACTATGTAGCGCTGCCGGATGCGCCGTTGACCAGCGTCGGAGCCAGGGAAGCGGAGCTCATCGCGACGCGCCTGCCATACCTCGAGCCAGTCTGGCTGAATAGCCATTGGACTGTGTACGAGGTGCTCAATCCGACGGCGCTCGTCGACCCGCCGGGAGACGTCCTTCGCCAGAACCCGGACACGATCACGATCAGCGTGCCGGCGTCGAGCCGGGTCGTCGTCCGACTTCGCTGGTCGCACTGGTTGGGCCTGCGTAGCGACGACCCACAGGCGTGCATCGCGCCCGAGGGCCTCTACGTGACACTCCGTACCGGCTCGGGCGGCAGCTACACGTTCGACTCTCGATTCCCGGTCGGCACCGGGCATTGCCACTAGCGTCGCGCGGTCATACGCAAGTGTCGGCCTGATTCGACCACTCCAGCTGTGCCCTCGCCGAGCGATCCTCGGTCATCAGACACCCGCACGAGCTACGACACCAGCACGCCCGGGCGGACATCGACGCGCCAGCGCGCGGGATCAGCCGCTGGCGATAATGGGCTTACCGCACAGTGCACTGGAGGCACCGATGGATTCCATGACCGTTCGGTTTGTTGCCGGTGGTGGGGTGGTGGAGGCGCCGGTGGAGGAGATTCCGGTGTTGGTGAAGCGGGAGGACGGGTTCTTGTGGTTGGACGTGCCGGTGTGGACGTCGGAGCTTGATGGGTTGTTGGCCGCCGAACTGAGTCTGCATCCGGTGGCGCGGGAGTACTGCCGGGTGCGTAATCACATGCCGATGGTGCATGGGTATCGGGATCACGTGTTCATGGTGTTGCACCGGCCGGTGGTGTTGGGGCAAGGGGACACCAGGTTGGTGGAGCTGGATTTGTTTGTCGGGGATCGGTTCCTGGTCACGGTGCACAAACGGGATGAGGCGTCGATCACCGCGGTGGAGGCGATGTCCGAGATCGAGGAGACGGTGGATCGGATCGCGGGAGGGCGGATCGAGCTGACGATCGCCAGCGAGCGATTGGCGGTTCTGGCGGCGATAACCCTTCCGGCAACGGCTATCTCGTCGGTCTACGGCATGAACGTCATCGTCAATCCGCACACCGAAGTCGTGCAGTTGATCATCGCGTTGATCATCATGGCGACTATCAGCGCGTACCTGCTGCGCTGGACCAAGAAGCAGGGCTGGTGGTGATCTGAGCCGACCGGGACGAGGGCTCAGCTCGGCCGGTGACCGTGGACCGCGAGCATGCACAGTGAGATGCACAGCCGATCACGCCGGGCCGCATCCTCGACGCTGACGACGAAACGTTCCGCAATGTCTGCAGCAAGGTAGTCGAGCTCGACGAGCTGATCGACAATCGTGCGGATCGGGAAGAATCCAGCTGGCGCGATCTCGGTATCGGGGTTCCAGCGAGTCCACACATGGACCGCGCCGGTGACATCGATTGCCTCCAGACCGAGCTCCCGAGCGAGGTTGAGGATGCGACCACCCAGGTCGAAGGCTGGACCTCGCAGCGCCCAGATGGCTCGGCCCACCGCGTCGGTAGCAGCTCGATCCGGCAGGTCGAACAGCAGACTCCGCCAGTCGGTCTCGATGACCGAGAGGCGCCCTCCAGGTCGAAGCACGCGGAGCATCTCCGCCAAAGCCTGATCGACCTTCGGAACCCACTGCAACGCCCGCTCGCACCGACACGCGTCAACCGATCCGTCCGGTAGGGGGAGCGCCTCCGCGTCGCCGATCCGGAAGTCGACGGAAACAGCTGCTTCGGCCGCACGCTGGCGTCCGGCGCTGAGCATCGCTTCGCTGGCATCGATGGCGATCACCGAGCCTGTGGGTGCCACATCCGCGGCCAGCGCGATGGCGACGTCGCCAAACCCGCAGCCAACATCGAGCAGTCGTTCACCCGCCTGAAGCGCGAGGCGCGTCCGCTCCCAGGCCCGTAGTTGGCGAACGGCGGGCCATTGGGCCGTTGCCTCCATGCCCTCGATCAGTAGCGCGGTGTCTGGCTGGACGTCGACGCGTGAGTATCCGATTTCGGCGTTTGGCCGGTCCGCTGGCCCATTCCTCGGCACGGCGTCACGGTACCCTCGTCGTGCGCCGAGATCATGACTTGGCCGACGCAGCACGCGATACGGGAGGCGCCATGGTTTCAGACGCGATCGGTGATCTCGGCTCCATACTCGGCGTCTGGGCTCACCCTGATGACGAGGCGTGGCTATCGGCCGGACTGATGGCGCAAGCGGTCGATGCCGGGCGCCGCGTCGTGTGCGTTACCGCTACTACGGGCGAGGCTGGATTCCCCGACGACGACCCTCGGGGGGAGGAGGAGCGCAAGGCGGTCCGGCGAGCGGAGATGGCTGCGAGCCTCGGTGAGGTGGGCGTCACCGAACACCACTGGCTGGGATACCGCGACGGTCATTGCGATGAGATCCCTGACGAGAAAGCCGTGGCGATAATCGCCCGGCTCATTGCCGAAGTTCAGCCGGACGTGCTCCTCACCTTCGGTCCGGACGGAGCGACCGGTCACGTCGACCACGTCGCGGTGTGCCGGTGGTCGACGATGGCGTGCGCCCGCTCCTCGAGAGCGCCCCGGCTGCTGTATGCCACCAAAACGGCCGAGTGGAACCAGGAGTTCTTCCGCCAGGTCGACGCGTCTCAGGTGATGATGGTCGAGGGCATGGTTCCAGAGGAGACACCGCCGAGCGAGCTGGCGATCTTCTTCATCTGCGAAGGCGATCTGCTCGACCGGAAAGTCCGGGCGCTTCGGGCTCAGCAGAGCCAGATCGAGCCGCTCGTGACCGGCTCCGGCATCGATGCGTTCCGAAGCTTGGTGCGCGAGGAGTTCTTCCGAGAGCCCCGTGCGTCCGATCCGGATGAGCCGGGCCGTCAGTCGGCGGACGCTGCTCCCTAAGGATTTGTCGTCCGCAAAGCGGGCACATTCGGGTCGGACAAGTACCCGACGGTCCCGCCCTCGGTGGGCGGCCAGACATCCTGGTGGCATGGACCTTTACCTGATCCGCCACGGAGAGTCGGTACCGAACGTCGAGCCCATCATCGGCGGGATGCGGGGGGATGCTGGACTCACCGAGCGGGGCCGGCGGCAGTCACTGCTGCTGGAGGAGCGGTTACGCACCGAGCGGCTGCCCGTCACCCAGCTTTATGCCAGTACGTTGCCGCGAGCCCGTGAGACCGCCCGTTACGTCTCTCGCGCACTGGACATGCCAGTGAAGTTCGATGACGAGCTACAGGAGCTGCGCCCGGGCGAGGCCGACGGGCTCAGCGTGGCGGAGTGGCGAGAAAGGTACGGATGGTTCGACCAACCAATGGGGGAGGAGGACCCGTTCCGCGCTTTCTCACCGGGCGGGGAGAGTTGGGCCGGCTTTCTCGTTCGCGCCGGCGCCGCCCTGGCCCGGATCGTGTCCAAGCACCCGGATGAGACGGTTGTCGCCGTATGTCATGGCGGCGTCCTGGAGGCGTCGTTCTACCTTGCTTTCGGGGTAAGTGGCACCGGCAACCGGCTCACGTTCGCACCGCTCAATACCGGCGTCACCCACTGGCGCCATGAACACCGGCCGGGCGGGGCGGGACGGTGGACGCTCGTCGCCTACAACGACGCGAGCCATCTGACGGGGACAACGCTGCCCGCCGAGCCGTTACACGACGCTGTCCCTACGCCGTCAGATGACGCGTGATCGCAACGAGGCTTTACGATCCGTTGCTGAGGTTCGATCAGTCGCTGGCAATCCACTCCGACGCGCGCTCGAAAGCCATGCGGCTTGACTCTCGACGATCGCGGTGGCGCTCACCGCGGTGATCCGGTCAGCCGCGTCACCTCCGGTGCGGGTGAACTGGCGCAGCAGATGCGGGTCGAGTCCACTCAGGTACAGCCGGCTGCCGTGATCCTCGAGCCGCTGCGCATAGTCGTTGATCACATGGAAGAACGTGGCACCGAGCTCCGTCCGCCCCCGGAGCCGAATGATCACCGCGGCTCGCGTTGTGCCAGACGGGTCAGGCAGGCGAACTTGAAGCGTGCGCGCTCCCGCATACAGCGGGCTGCCGTAGATGTCTAGCAGGGCACCCGCCGGTCCGGCAGGAGCTGCGGTGGGGGCTGCTCGCGCAGCCGTCCGTCGCCGGTAGGCACAAGTTCCACGATACGGAGGTCGAGAACGTCCCTATTGAGCTGCAGGATTAACGACAAGGCGACTCTTTACACCAACCGCAGCCGCCACGGGAAGCAGGAGCGTCGCGATCAATGTCGCCCCCGAAGTCAACCCGGGAAATGGTGCCGGTAGGAAGAATCGACGCGATGTACTGCGGCCGGATGGACCCTATTCCTGCGACGATCAACAGTCCCGCCAGGGTGGGTTGGGCGACGGCGCCGATCACTCCGGAAAACGCAAGGAGGATGAGGAGCATCAAGACGCCACAGAAGATCCCGGCCCAGCGGGTACGAGCGCCGGATGCAACGTTCAAGGCGGTCTGGCCGACTGATCCGCCGACTGGTTGGCCCTGCACGAGGCTGGAGGCGACATTCGCAATACCCTGGGCAGCGAAGTCGCGATTGGAGTCACTTGGCGCGCCGCCGGAATTTGGCGCCGATTGGGCGACACCAGCTCCCTGTACCAGCACGATCGCCATCACCGCGAGCGCGCCGGTCAACCAGATCGGCGCGAACCGTGTGACGTGTCGGTAGCCTTCTGCGAGGCCACGCCAATGGCGCACGATCGACGGCACCCGCGTCACGACATCGCCTCCGGATCCTTCACCAGGCTGGAATCCGTCGGATCCAAGCACTTGGTCACGTCGCGGTCCAATGCCGCCTTCGCGCGGGTCACCCAGCACCATGGTCTAATCGCTGCGGTCTGCCGTTGCCAGGCCCGGTGCTCGATTACTAAGGCCCGTTCCGGGCAAGCATGGCGGCGGCAGCGGCAACGAGATCGCCGTTGCCAGCGGCTGTGCGCCCGTCGGGCAGGACCGGCGTGTCCTCCAGACCGGTCCGGATGCCGTGCCCGCGCGGGATTGCGCGCCGATTTACCGCCCAGGACGCGATGCCGTCACCGTGGTGCACCTGCTCGAGCGTCACGCCCGCCTCAGCGAGCGTCCGTTCGATCGCCTCGGCATGCGCCACCGCCACATCCGGGTCGGCGTCGAGCGGTTCGACCATGGCGCGGACACATCGGGCGGCGACGTCGGCAGCCACGAAGCGCCGCGCGTCGTCGAGAGATAGCAGTCCGGCCTCGATTCCGATCCCGCGTGCCACCAGCAGCTCGCACAGCTCAAGAATGCCGTCCTCGCCCTGGTTGGCCGTCACCAGATCGGGCGTCTCGATCCATGCTTCCACCAGAGCGATCCGTCGTTGCGGTTGGGTTCGACGTCGGCGGATGTGGTGAGGGAGATCGATATGCCGGGGCAGGCCGCGCGGACCGCTCGTATGGCAGCCGCGCAGGGTTCGGCAGCAAGTGTCTGCCTGCCGTCGTCGTCAAACGGGTGCCTGTGCACCGATTGCGCGCCGGCGTTCACCGCTGCCAGCGCTTCAGCTGCGATCTGGGCGGGCGTGTGAGGAGCAGCCGGGTGCACGCGGTCACCGCCGACCAGGAGAATTATCGCAGTGGCCGCGCGGAACGCGTGACGCCATGAGTGAACGGCCCAGAGTTGGCCGATCTCTCGCCGATAGCCTCGACGACTGTGAGAGATCATGAAGGCGCGCCCGATGCGATCGTCGTTGGCGCAGGCCACAACGGCTTGGTAGCCGCAAACCTGTTGGCGGACGCGGGGTGGCACGTCGTCGTCTGCGAGGCGACACCGAATGTCGGGGGAGCGGTGCAGACGGTAGAAGTGACCGCACCCGGCTTCCGGACCGACCTCTTCAGTGCCTTCTACCCACTGGGATTCGCCTCTCCCGTGTTCGGCGGCCTGAACCTTGATGGCCATGGCTTGCGATGGACCCATGCGCCAGCGGTACTGGCGCACGTGTTTCCTGACGACCGGTGCGCTGTCCTCCATCGAGACCGCCATCGCACGGCTGATTCGCTGTCCGCTTTTGAGCCGGACGATGGGGCCGCTTGGCTGCGGCTCGTCACCCAATGGGAGCAGATCTCGGGGCCCGTGCTCGATGCGCTGTTCCGGCCTTTCCCGCCTATTCGCCCGATGCAGCAACTGATTCGGCGGCTCGGCGTCGCGGATGCCCTGCGGTTTGCCCGCATGGCCTTGCAGTCGGTGCGTCGATTCGGCGAGGAGACATTCCGGGGAGAGGGTGGCCGAATGCTTCTGGCGGGCAATGCTATGCACGCCGACGTCCCGCCTGACGGTGCTGGCAGTGCCATTTACGGCTGGCTGCTGAGCATGCTGGCCCAGACCCACGGCTTCCCCGTACCGGTCGGCGGCGCCGGACACCTGACCGACGCACTGGCGAATCGGCTCCGTGCTGCCAGTGGAACTATCCGCACGGATGCCCAGGTCGACCGGGTGCGGGTTGTCGACGGCTGCGCGACTGGAGTGCGTTTGCGGTCAGGCGAGACGCTATCGGCGGCCCGGGCCGTCCTCGCCGACATATCGGCACCGGCGCTGTACGGGGGATTGGTCAGCGAGGAACACGTGCCGGCGCGGTTGGTCGCGGATATGCGCAAGTTCCAGTGGGATTATCCAACGTTGAAGATCAACTGGGCCGTGTCCAGCCCGATCCCCTGGATCGCCCAGCCTGCTCGGTTGGCCGGGACGGTGCATCTCGGCGTGGATGAGGATGGGATCGTCGACTTCGCAGCTGATCTTGCGACCCGGCGAATGCCTCGTCGCCCGTTCGTCGTGCTCGGGCAGATGACCACCGCTGATCCGACCCGTTCTCCAGTCGGCACGGAATCGGCCTGGGCGTATACCCATGTGCCCTCGGGACTCGAGCTGGATACCGGCCGCCTTCAGGCCCACGTGGACGTTGTCGAGCAGCTCGTCGAACGGCACGCTCCGGGATTCCGTCAGCTGATCGTCGGGCGCTCCATCCAGACGCCAAGCGACTTCGAGTCGGCCAATCCCAGCCTGCTGGCCGGAGCGATCAACGGCGGCACTGCCCAACTCCATCAGCAGCTGATCTTTCGGCCCACGCCCGGTCTCGGCGGGGCAGCGACCCCCATCGATCGGCTCTTCCTCGCCAGCTGCTCGGCGCACCCGGGTGGGGGAGTGCACGGCGCCCCGGGAGCAAATGCCGCCCGGGCGGCACTCGTTCGATCAGGGGTAGCCGGCCGGGCGAGACGCGCTGTCACCGTCTCGCTCCTGAATCGCATCTACTAACCGCTTGAGCTGGTCTGGGGACTTTCGCAATATGAAGGCGTCAGCCCTCGTACAGCAGCCGCGCGCAGTAGGGGCAGCGCTCCCGCTCGTCAGCCCACTCCTGGGCGGGAAATGGCCACGATTCCCCGTAACTGTCCACGAGATCACCACACAGCGCGTGAGTTGCGCCCCGAGGCGCGGCGTGCACGACGATGGCCGCCACGTCATCTTGTTGGTCGGCGGCGACCCACGCCATCAACACGACGTGGCCTGGGGGTAGGCGGAAGCACTCATGAATGATCCGTTCCGGCACGCTGCGACGATCTGACCGGGTCAGGCTCGCAACACTATACCGAGCCGACCCGATCACGACGGCCGAAAGCCAGCCCGATGCGCACGCGAAACCAGCGAGCGAACTCCTTCGCTCGATCGGGCACAGTCAGGTCGAGCGGATTCACAGCGACGACAGAGACATCGCTCACAGTTCGCGCGTGATCACTCCGCACCGCATCCAACTGATGGCCCTGCGCACCGGTTGTGATTCGAATCGGCCATGTCCGGGTATTCCTTAATCAGCAGTGACTTGTTGGGAGGCGATCAGCTAGTACCGTGGCTGCTCGGGCTTTGTCACGGGGAACGGGGTTCGGCGTATGGGGAGGCATGTTGCGCGGCGTGCCCGTCGTCGAGTTCCGGTGTACTGGTTTGTCGTTGCCATAGTCTTGGCGGTCGCCGGTGTCGCATTCGGCCTTGCCGCTACGTCCCAGAGCGACCATCCCCTCTTCCTCCGGAACCGGGTCGACCAGTGGCGTGTCCGGACCGTGTTCCCGGCAACTGCGCATCGTGACCGCAAGTTCATACGAACCAGTGCTGCAGAAGGCTGCGGACGGCATCGCGCAAGGCCCCGACTGCGTAAAGGTCACGATCACGCGGGCCGACGGCAGCGGCGCGGCCGGGGTGGTGGCATCCTCCGGAGCCGACGCGTGGATAGCCGATGACGCGTCGTGGCCGCAACTGCCAGGTACCGCGCACATCGTGAAGGATCGCGCCCAAGTCGTCGCGACAAGCCCGCTGTTCGTCGTGACCCAACGCACGGCTGCGGCTCTTCCGGCGTCCGCGCAAACGTGGGTTGGACTGGGGCAACTGCTCGGGCAACCCCAGCAGTCACAGTTGGTCGTGTCCGACCCCACTGCGAGCGGTGCCGGCATGGTTGCCGTGGGTGCACTGGCGGGCGCCGTGCTGACCAAGGATGGACCCCTGGTCTCGGCCCTGGACATGATGCGGGCTTGGCAGTCTGGAACGACGGTCAACGCGGCGCAGTTGGCTGTGCCTAAGAAGGCGACGCAGATTGCGGTGTTGCCTGAATACGCACTGCTCGCATCAGGGCATGCAAGCGATTACCGTGTGTTCGCGCCGCGCGAGGCGGCCGCGCTCATGCGCTTTTCGTTGCTGCCGACCGATGCGGCGGCCGCGGACCCGATCAAGAACGCCGCGATCAGCCGGCTTGGCCAGGCCCTCACCGGACAGACGGCACGTGCGGCGGTGTCCGCAGCTGGACTGCGCGGACCGACGTGGCCGGCTGCTCCGCCCCCGGCGGCGACGGATGCCGGACTTCCTCCACTTCCGGCCACCGCGATGCCGACGATGGTGGAGCACTTGATGTACCACGTGCTGAGCACGTGGCGGCCCGAGTTGCGCCGGACGAACATGCTGATCGTGGTGGACGTTTCTGGATCGATGGGCGAGGTGCTACCTGGAACTGGATCGACCAAGATCGACCTGGTCCGCCAAGGCATCAAACAGGTTAATGCGCTGTTGCCGAGCACCGCACAGCTTGGATTGTGGCAATTCGCCTCACAACTCGCGCCGCCCAATGATTGGCAGCCGCTTACCGGCGTCGCACCGCTGAACGCGCCGCAGCGCAAGGCAGTCGAAACCGCTGCGACGAACCTGGCCGCGCGGCCCGTTGGCACCGGGCTGTACGACACCATTTTGGGTGCCTACCGATACCAGCAGGCGCATTATGTGGCTGGCCTGCCGAACCAGGTGATCCTGTTCACGGACGGCGTGAATGAGGACGATCCCGTCACTATCAGTATCGATCAGCTCAAGGCCGGACTAGCCGCGACCGACAAGCACAAGTTCGTGCAGCTCAGCGTGTTCGGCTTCGGCGCGTCGATCCCGGCCGATGCCCTGAGCTCGGCGCTGAGCCCGGTCGACGGGCAGGTCGATAAGCTGACCAATACTGACCAGGTGATCGGCGCATTCGTGCATGCCGTGTCAGGCGCATTGTCCGGCTCACCCGGCTGAGCCGAGTTTCTCCTGCAGCGGCCGGTCAGCCAGACCGCTGCTCGATCACGGGTCGTTCCGGACGCTCCAATGGTCTGGGTTCAGCAGGCGACGTATCGACTCGCTGAGCTGCTTCGACGGCCGCCGGGAGGGCGCGCCCGTATTCGCTCGTCACGTGGTCGAGCAGGCCCGATAGGAAGATCTCAACCTGCACCTTGGTCGAGTCGCGTAGGGCGCGTAGGTAGACCGTCTGCCGCTCGATCTCTTCGTGCCGTTCGTTGGCCTGGTCGATTGCCTCAGTGGCGAGCCGGTGGGCGTCATCGAGCATCTTCGATGACTTACGACGGGCGTCGTCATACATCGTCCGAGCCTCGGCCATGACCCGCACGCTGTATTCGTCGGCGTTCTTTATGGTCACGTCTGCGGTTTGCTGGGCGACGGACAGAATCGTCGCCGATTGGGTGGCGATGTACCCGTCCGTGGGTCCTTTTATCGCCATGGTGCCTGCCTGCGCCTCGAGTTCGTCGACCCGCTTCGTGAGCCTCTGCAACTCGCTCGCGCAGCGAGCGATGAAGGCGTCGACCTCAGCCTCGTCGTATCCGCGTCCGAAACCCTTGCTCTCCTGGAAGCGCACCGTCTGCAAATCTGAGAGCGTCAGCCGACCGTTCTCGATCCTCGAAGCAGAGCTTGTCATTGTGTGAGCTCCTTTCGCGCCGGCTAGGTCTCTCCGACTCGTCCAATCTCTGATGTGCGCTCTTGGCTGTCGTTCGCCGCGGCGTACCGCGTCAACTGAGGGCTGCACTCCGCATTGAGTGGCTCTTAAGTCGCTGAAACGAGCACCGGATCAGTAGACGCTCGGCTCCGGCCGCACGAACTGGCTGAATCCTGCAGATCAGTCCGTCGATCACGTGCTCACCCCGAGTCTCTGATCACTCGCGTTGGTAGCTGTGCGCGGGACATCTTCTGCACCATATGTGACTGAATCAGCACAAAGTGCGATATGCACCGCGGAACAAGCTGCCGCGTCACAGGCTAGCGATTCCCTGCCAGATCGCCACCCCGAGTTCCGCGCCTATCCCAATCGCGGGGGCACATTAGTACTTCGCAGTTGCGGGAGTCAAGCGTCATCCTTGGTTGATTTGCGGATATTCTGCTATTGAATATCCGCAGATGCGGATATAGTTCGCCACGTGTCAACCTTCCGAATCAGTGAAGCCGCGACGCTCTTGGGCGTCAGCGATGACACGGTTCGCCGGTGGGTCGACGCGGGGCGGCTGCCAACATCCGCGGACCTTGGTCGCCGGCGAACGATCGACGGCGCGGCCCTTGCGCACTTCGCGGAGGAGCTGGCCTCGTCGGTCGAACATGCGCGAGCGACGCCGGTAGTGAGCGAGTCGGCGCGAAACCGGTTCACTGGCCTAGTGACCCGCGTCCTGCGTGACAGGGTGATGGCGCAAGTGGAGATCCAGGCGGGTCCGCATCGCGTCGTGTCGCTGATGAGTCGTGAAGCTGCAGATGAACTGAGGCTCGAGCCTGGCTCGCTCGCGGTCGCCTCGGTCAAGGCGACGAATGTCGTTGTCGAGATCCCCGGCGTGTCGTGATCACTCTTTCCGCACTGACTCAACGAGGAGCAACCGTGCGTCGTACTGCTATCGCCGCCGCCGCTCTCACCACGCTCGCAGTGTCCGGGTGCAGTTCGTCTTCGTCTTCGACGAGCACGACATCTGCCGCCGCGGGAGGTTCAGGCAGCGCTAGCTCGTTGAGTGCGGTGTCCGGCACCGTGACGGTTCTCGCGGCCGCGTCGTTGACCGAGTCATTCACCACGATCGGCAAGATGTTCGAGGGCGCACATGCTGGCGTGACCGTGAAGCTGAGCTTCGGCGCCAGTTCCACACTGGCTCAACAGATCAACAACGGCGCGCCTGCGGATGTCTTCGCCTCCGCCGCCCCGAAGAACATGATGCAGGTTACGGCCAAGGGCGGCGCGTCGAATCCGAAGGACTTTGTGCAGAACGAGATGGAGATTGCGGTGCCGCCGAGCAATCCCGCGAACGTTGCCACTGTCGCCGACTTGGCCAAATCGGAGGTCAAGGTCGCTCTGTGCCAGATACAGGTGCCGTGCGGAGCAACCGCTGAGAAGGTGCTCGTGAACGCGAAGGTCGTGGTGAAACCCGTTACGCGTGAGGCCGACGTCAAGGCGACGCTGACCAAGGTGGAACTCAAGGAGGTGGACGCAGGCGTGGTTTATGTGACCGACGTCAAGGCCGCCGGTACCAAGGTCAAAGGCATCGTGATCCCCGCTGACATCAACGCGTCCACGGAGTATCCGATAGCGCCGCTGACCAAGGCGCCGAACCCGGCCGGTGCGCAGGCGTTTGTGGACTACGTGCTATCCGCTCCGGCGCAGCAGGTCCTTACGGATGCGGGATTCAGCGCGCCCTGAGGGCACGATGACCGGGTTCCGGATGTGGGGGGCCGGTAGGTCCGCCCGCCGGGCTCGGTCAAGGTCCGACAGCTCGCGTCGTGGTGCACCGCTGTTCATCCTTGCGCCGGCTGCGGTCGGGCTTGCCTTTCTGGTGCTGCCACTGGTCGCGCTGTTGGTTCGAGCCCCGTGGCGAGGACTGCCGGAGGTGCTGGCCGACAGCCAGGTCCTCACCGCGCTCCGCTTGTCGCTGGAGTGTGCAACGGCCGCGACGATCGCGTCGCTGATCATGGGTGTACCCCTGGCCTGGGTGCTCGCTCGACTGAGGTTTCCGGGACTCGGCCTAGTACGTGCCCTCGTCACCCTGCCGCTCGTCCTCCCTCCCGTTGTCGGTGGACTTGCGTTGCTGTTGGCGTTCGGAAGAAACGGCATCATCGGCCGCTACCTGGACGACTGGTTCGGGATCACGCTGCCCTTCACAACCGCAGGGGTGATCGTCGCGGAGACCTTTGTCGCAATGCCGTTCCTCGTCATCACGGTGGAGGGTGCATTGCGATCGGCCGACCTCGGACTGGAAGAGGCCGCGACGACTCTTGGTGCGTCACGCCTCACGGTCTTCCGTCGGATTACGCTGCCCCTGATCGGCCCTTCGCTGCTCGCTGGCGCGGTGCTTTGCTGGGCCCGCGCCCTCGGCGAGTTCGGTGCGACGATCACCTTCGCCGGCAACTTTCCCGGCACAACGCAGACTATGCCGCTCGCGGTCTACAACGCGCTGGAGACCGATCCCGAGGCGGCCGTCGCGCTCAGCTTGGTGTTGCTCGTCGTTGCGGTAGCCATTCTGGCGGCGCTGCGTGACCGATGGCTAAACGGCGGATGGGGTCCGTGACGACACGGGATGCCCACTCCGATCCGTCGCTGCTCGAGTCAAGCGCGGTCGATGGGCTGGTGGTGGATGCCACAGTGCAACGCGGCAAATTCCGGCTGGAGGTCGAGTTCGCTGTTCGTCCCGGGGAAATTCTCGGTGTCCTCGGGCCGAACGGTGCGGGAAAGACCACCCTGCTGCGGATACTCGCCGGTCTGACGGCCCCCACCACCGGGTCGATCCGACTCGACGATCAGATCCTCGCCGACGTCGAAACCGGCGTGTTTCTGCCTCCGGAGCAACGACCGGTCGGGCTGCTCTTCCAGAATTACCGCCTGTTTCCGCATCTGTCGGTCCGTGACAACGTCGCTTTCGGGCCACGGTGTCACGGCATCGAACGCCGCTCGGCCAACGCGATTGGCCATGACTGGTTGGTTCGATTCGGGTTGGCCGACTATGCCAAACGCAAGCCGGACGAGCTATCGGGCGGGCAAGCCCAGCGCGTCGCGTTGGCGCGTGCCCTGGCTGCGAATCCCGGTCTGTTGCTGCTCGATGAGCCGCTATCCGCGCTGGACGCGCGTACCCGACTCGAGGTCCGCGCCGAGCTGCGCCGGCATCTAGCCGAGTTCACAGGACCGACCTTGATCGTCACGCACGATCCACTCGAGGCCATCATGCTGGCCGACCGCCTGCTCGTCCTGGAGGACGGCCGAATCGTGCAACAGGGAACGCCCGCCACGGTGGCGCGCCGCCCGGCCACGAACTACGTCGCACGACTGGTCGGCGTGAACCTCTATCACGGGGTTCGATCAAGTTCCACGGCGATCACGTTGCACGACGGTGGGGCGCTCTTCGCCGCCGGACTCGGCGAGACGTTGCCGCCCGATACGGTTCCGTTGTTGGTGGCAATCCGCCCGAGTGCCGTCGTCCTGCACACAAGCCGACCGGAGCACACCAGCGCGCGCAACATCTGGCCAGGAACGATCACTGGCCTGGAACAACTGGCCGATCGGGTGCGAGTGGAGGTTGTGGGCGCCCCAGGAGTGCTCGTCGATGTCACTCCCGAGGCTGTCGCGGATCTGCGACTCGCTGAGGGCCGATCGGTGTGGCTCTCCGTCAAGGCGACAGAGGTAGACGTTTACCCCGATCCCGCCTCCTGACCAATCCCATGCGATCTCGCTCCGTGGACCTGATCAAGCTGAGTCCAGCAGGAACCAGCCGAGTGGCGGCGGCCTAGCGGCAGCCATTCTGTGTCTCGATACACTCGTGGCAGATCGATTCCGTGGCTCGGCCGTGGCGATGATCGTTAGGGGGAGGAGTGATGGCGAACGTTCAACTGGCCGAACAGTTCTTCCTAATCAGTCACGACGAAATTTCTGGCAGACCTCTTGTCAGCATCGAACGGGTCGAATGCGGGTTGGTCGGAGCGATGTTCGGCGAGCTCATCATCGACGGGCGGCTCGGCATCAAGGATGGGTTCATCGTGGTGCTCGACAGAGAGCCAACCGATGGCGATCTCTCCGATAGTCTTGTCAATACCGTGGATCGGCAGGCGACCGACCACCGCGTTAGAACGTGGGCCCGGGAACTGGCCCCGGACGCGTATCGCATTATTGCCGAACGGCTGATTGCAAGCGGCATACTTCGCCGAGACCGTGGTCGGAAACTCTTCAGTCATCTAGGAGAACGCTATCCGGCGGTCGATCTCTATGACGTTGCGCGTCCGCGGCTCATGCTGAACCACGTACTTCACAACCGCGAGGAGATTGACCTCAACCATGCTCTGCTTGCCGCATTACTCTCGGTCGTCGGCGTAGAATCCATATTCGGGCAGGACATGAGCCGTCAGACGTTGCGCATTCTTGTCAATTCTTTGATCAACGCGATGCCAGCGCAATTGCAAGAACTAATCGCCGGGATCGATGAGACTGTGACTTCCATTTCAATGACAATGCAGCGCTGACTTGTCGCGTCGAGTCGCGCCGTGGTCATGACCATTGCAACAATATTTAGGGCTTGGTGGCGGACACGCATGGAGTTGGAGAATCAACCAGGGGCAATGTGAGGCGCCGACATACGCTAAGTCACACGCCTGCTGGATACGAGAGAACAAGGTGTCCGACGAGGACCTACGTAACGAACTTTCGCTTACTCGAGGACTTCGCGTATATCGTGACGCGGTGTGACAGCACGACGGCGAGATGGGTCAAGTTCGCGGAGATATCCGCACTCGGGTTCGAAGTTGAACGACGTACTCAACCAGCGAGATCAAGGTTTGCTTCGTCGACTCCCGCTGCCTAGCGTCGCAGGTAACGATCGGGATGGCCTGGCTTATCGACATTGCATCCCGAACGTCATTGGTCTGATGCCGCTGGACGCCGTCGAAGAGGTTCAGCGCCACAATGTACGGCAGCTTACGGTCTTCGAAGAAGTCTACGGCGGGAAAGCAGTCTGCAAGCCGTCGGGTGTCGATGAGGACAACAGCGCCAATAGCTCCGTGAACGAGTTCGTCCCACATGAACCAGAATCGGTGCTGCCCCGGCGTGCCAAACAGATAAAGGATCAGTTCCCGGTCGAGCGAGATCCGGCCGAAGTCCATCGCCACCGTGGTGGTCGACTTGTTAGGTGTCGCCGTCAGGTCGTCGATGCGCTACTCGCCTCGGTCATTACCGCCTCGGTTGTAAGCGGGACGATCTCCGACACCGAACCCACGAATGTGGTCTTGCCAACGCCGAATCCCCCGCGATGACGATCTTCGCCGATATTCGCGGGCCCGGCGGCGGGTCGTTGCTGCGTCCGCTCTCGGGCTGCGCGTCAGAGGCGCCGTAAGCCACTGAGAACCCTCTCGAGTAAGGCCAGCTCGGGCACTCGTTGTCTTGGCGGACGCCGCCGTGCACCGTCACCAGTCCCATTCCTGCCATGTCTGCGATAAGCACCCGGGCAACCCCGAGCGGAACAACCATGATCAGCGCGGCGACCTCCGCCACTGAGCGGACCTCTTGGCACAGAACCGCGATGTCGCGGTGTTCGGGTTGGCTGATAGCGATCATCGGACCTGCCCGCGAGGTGGTCATGATCAGAGCCTCGAGCGGAAATCCGAGACCGTCCGCGTCCGACCGCCCGTGCGCGTATACGGTCGCACAATCGAAGCGTGGTGCCCGTCCTCGGCCGATGTCACGACGGCAGTCACGCCAGCCACAGGCAGTTCCGCGTCCGACGCAATTGCGGGGTAACCAATTCGCCCGCCCGATCGACGAGCAGTGTCATCTCGTAAGCGACAAGGCCCATGTCGCACCGGGGCGAAGCCAGGACAGCGAGGCATGAGCCGTCGGCGATCGCCATAAGGAGCATGCAGCCGAGCTCCATCTCCACAACGGTCTGCACGACCTCACCAGCGCCAAAGACCCGCGCGGCCCCCGTGTCAGACTCAATATCCCAGATGCCACCGCGCAAGCTGGTCTGCACGATCACGCGGCAGCCCCTCGACGAGGTGAGCAACAGTCCGTCTGATGACACGGCCACTCGCGTGGCTGACACCTGCCACGTGCTCGACAAAGTTCGTCAGGAGCCATCCAAACTCGCCGGGCCTGGAGACGGCTGAGCTGGTTGGGACGTCACTGATTACCTTCCGCTGTGTTCTCGTCTCGCCAATGCCTGCAGCCACCGTTCTCGTCGACTGTCTTTATAGGTCGACCATGTCGGCCCAGGTCCAACCCGCGTTGGAAGCTGGACATCCGGTCACGAACAGCAGACGCATCCTGGCCGAAGGTGGGCTGGAGGCCGACTCGTTAGTCGTGCCCTGGTGGCGGCGCTTCCCGGAACGAGGAACGCTTGCGGACGGCGTTTCGGCAGCCCGGCTGCTGTAATTCGTCGACGGTCGGCTCGCTCGCTGCCTCGGCGCGCTCCCATCCAGCATCGGCGTCGGATCCCAGCCCCTCGTCTTCGTCGACCGCGGCTGGGTAGGCTGCCGCCGCGTCGGTCGAGGGGCAGTGGGCTCTGTTCCCTGCCCCTCGGTGAACCACCTCGAAAGCATGGCGTGGAAAATCGGCGTGTCCTCCGTCTTGCCGTTGAGCGAGGAGGTCGTCCAGCAGGCCGGGCTGGGCCGGAACGACGTCGGCGAACTGTGACATGATCGTCAGCGACGCTGCGCGCCGCGATAGAGGAGCCCCCCGCCTGCCGCTCGCCAGCGAGCGAGAATCGGGGAGCTCAGCGGCCGAGGTAGTCGCTTCGACCGCGATACCGGCTGCTTCGGTTGTGATCAGCTCTTTGGGGAAGTGTGACTGTCACGGTGACACCAGTGCCGTCCGACGAAGCCAGCTGGACGGCGATGCCATGCTGATTAGCAAGCCGGCCGACCACGAAGAGGCCCATCTGGCGTGACACCGAGACATCGATCGCGGAGGGGAGTGGCCAACCGTTGATTGATATCGATCAGTTGTGGCCGGCTGCAAGCCGGTGCCCGCGTCAGCGATCTCGACGCACAACCCGCCTTCTTCGCCGAATCGCCGACAGCCGGACCTGCGATTCCGGGTCGGAGTAAGCGGTGGCGTTGTCGAGTAGCTCGGCGACGAGGTGGACGATGTCGTTAACAGCAAGGCCGGATACCATCGCGCGAGGGAGCGGTTGCATTCAACCCGCTGGTAGTCCTCGATCTCCGATACGGCGGCCCGAAGCACGTCCACGATCGGTACCGGCTCGCCGCTGCGCTGGCGGAGCTCGGCGCCGGCGAGCACGAGCAGGTTCTCGCCATTGCGCCGCATACGGGTGGCCAGGTGGTCGAGCCGGAAGAGCGCCGCCAGCCGATCGGAATCCTGTTCGCCGAGTTCTAGTTCGTCGATCAGCCGTAACTGCCGTTCGACGAGGCCTTGCTGCGTCGGGACAGGTTGATGAACATGTCATTGACGTTCGCACGAAGTGCGGCTTGTTCGGACGCCAGCCGGACGGCCTCGCTGTGTACGGCATCGAACGCTCGTGCGACCTGGCCGACGTCTTCACGGGAGTAGACGGGCACAGGTTCGATCTTGATGTCGCTTGTTCGACCCTCGGTGGTGCGGAGCTGCTCAATGACGCCGGGAAGGCGCCGGTCCGCGACATCGAAGGCGGACGCGCGGAGGACACGCAGCGGCTTGAGGATCGACCGGGCCACCACGATGAGGAGGACCAGACACAGCCAGCAGCGCCACCCCTATGATCACCGCGTCGCGCACGGCGGCAGATGACGAGTTCTTCGCAGAATCGGCGATCTGCAGCGCGCCCAGGACCATCGCCGAGAACAGTGGAACGACGGTTAGTGCGACGAGCTTCGTTCGTAGCCGCCAGTTCTGCGGGTTCCACCGTGCTGAGGCGGCAAGGGCACGTCGGTCACCTCTGATCTGTGAAGCGGACCGTAGACCGTTCGGAAGGCGCGGTGGAACGTCCGGGAAGACCTGACGCAACCCGGCCTCTGTCGATGGCGGGTTGTTCGGCGGAAAGTAAGCGTTCGCGAAAGCGTTCGGACGACATCTCGTCCACGACGCCCCCTATGCGGTCTGCGACGAATTTAGGGTGAGACGCTACGCGCTCGATCAAGTCCTTGCGAACCGCCCAGTAGCCAGCGGCGGATCAGACCAGCGCCAGCACCTAAGTGATCTAGTTCGTAGCATCGACGACTGACCCTATCGTCTCTAGCCATATCAACATCGCCCATAGCGAGGGATGGAATACTTTATCCTATTCGTCCAAAAATTTGTCTCGGTCGCGAAGGGTCACCTCTCGGCATCCAGCTCCAACCATGCAGTCAATGCATTAGCTGGATGATGGGCGAATGCCGCACGGACGTGATTACCGGGAGCTATCACTCTGGCACGATACTGTGCCGGGGTCGTTGCGGCCTCGGCCCGGTTTGCCCGGAGACCTCGACGTCGACGTGGCTGTCGTCGGTGCCGGCTTCACCGGCCTGTGGACGGCGTATTACCTGCTGTCCGAATACCCCGGCATGCGGATCGCGGTTCTCGACTCTGAGATCGCCGGCTTCGGGGCGTCTGGCCGCAATGGCGGATGGTGTTCCGCACTGTTCCCGATCAGCGCATCGTCGATGGCAGCACGTTACGGCGCGGACGCCGCCCGTTTGCACTATCGGGCGATGCGCGAGTCGGTTCGCGAGGTCGTCCGCGTCGCGGACGTGGAACGCATCGACGCGGATGTATCACTTGGCGGCACCGTCCGTGCTGGCCCGCAATCGCCCGCAGCTGTCGCGCGCCCGAGACGAAGTCGCCGAGGCCGACCGGTTCGGCCTTGGCATGACGTTGCTGAGCGCCGAGGCCGCCCGGGAACGGCTAAACGCCGCCAACACTGTCGGCGGCACCTTCACGCCGCATTGCGCGGCGATCCATCCGGCCAAGCTAGTCCGAGGCCTCGCCGGGTGCGTCGAACGGCGAGGTGGTCGGATTTTCGAAGGCAGTCCGGCGATTGCGATCCAACCTGGCCGGGTCATTACTGCGACAGGGATTGTCAAGGCCGACGTTGTCGTACAGGCCACGGAAGGCTACACGCCCACCTTCGCTGGGCAGCGACGCCGGATCGCTCCGGTCTATTCGCTGGTGATTGCCATGGCGCCGCTGCCGGCTGACATGTGGCAGGTCATCGGCCTGACCCATCACGAGACCTGGAGCGACTACCGCCACCTGATCATCTACGGGCAACGAACCGCAGACGACCGCATGGTTTTCGGAGGGCGTGGTGCTCCGTACCACTTCGGCTCGCGGATTCGCTCATCGTTCGATCGGGTGCCAAGAGTCTTCGCCGCCCTAGCCCATGGCCTGGGGGTGCTCGTTCCAGTGCTGGCGGACGTTGAGATCACCCATCGTTGGGGTGGTCCTCTCGGTGTCGCGCGGGACTGGCAAGCATCCGTCGGCTTCGATCGCTCGACTGGGCTCGCCTGGCTGGGGGATATGTCGGCGACGGCGTGGCAACGACCAACCTGGCTGGGCGCACGCTCACGCGGCTGATTCGCGGCCACGACGACAGCCTCACCCACTTGCCCTGGGTAGATCATCGATCGCCGCAGTGGCCACGCGAACCGATGCGGTGGCTCGGCGCCAACGCCGCCTTGCGCGCGATGACCCTGGCCGATGCTGTGGAGGAGCGGAATGGTCGACCGTCGCGAGTCGCCGGCGCCGTCGACTCAATCCTTGGCCGGTAAGTGATGCGTCGTTTCTGCGGCCGGAGAATTCGGCGGTCAGGCGATTGCAACGATGCATCAGTCCTGAGCTTCACACGGGCGTCGGGCTGGCGCTGCTACTGCCGGCTGACCTCGGATCAGACTCGATGCCGCAGGCAGCACAGCGACGCGCGGCGATGGGGATCAGCGTGAGACATTCGGGGCACTCGCGCGTCGTCGGCGTCTCGACGATGCCGCGGTTCCGACGCTCCGCGAGCTGGTTCATCGGTATCACCACGAAGAAGTAGATGGCTGCAGCGACAAGGACGAAGTTGATAAGAGCGTTCACCAGATCGCCGTATCTGAATTCGCTGCCGTTGATCGTGAACGTCAGGTTGGAGAAATCTTGCTTGCCGAATATTGCGGCAATGAGCGGAGTGAGGATGTCCTTAACGAAGGCCTGCACGACGCCTGTGAAGGCAGCGCCAATGACCACGGCTACTGCCAGGTCGATCACGTTGCCGCGAGCGATGAACTCCTTAAACCCTGATAGGACATCCTTGATGGCCACGCTGCACCTCCTCAATCGGGCGGGCTGAGCATCACTACGTGCTCCGTTTTGTTAGTCTGTCCGGGGGTTAACCACGCCTTCGGAATCAGACCTGATAACGGAGTGCTTGCTCCCGCGGTTGGTGGTCGCGGACCCAGTCCGAGGTGCGCCGAAGGCCTTCGCCCAGTTCAACGCTCGCGGACCACCCGGTCAGCTCGCGACATTTCGTGGTGTCGCAGAGCAGTCGCTCGACCTCGCTCCCAGTGGGCCGTAGCCGACTCTCGTCGGTCACCACCTTTGCATCCCTGCCCGAGACCTCGATGAGCAGTTCGGCTAGCTCGCCGATGGAGATCTCCTTTCCACTACCTACATTTACTACTTCGCCCAGAGTGCGGTCGGTCGAGGCCACAGCGAGGAAGCCGTCCACGGTGTCGGTGACGAACGTGAAGTCCCGCGTGGGTGCGACCGAACCAAGTTTGATCTCCGTGATACCGGCGTGCAGCTGACCGAGAATAGTCGGAATAACCGCCCGCGCCGACTGGCGCGGCCCGTAGCAATTGAATGGGCGTACGACTGATACCGGAAGCTCAAAGGCGTGCCAGTAGGACAGCGCCATCATGTCGGCACCGATCTTCGATGCAGAGTATGGGGACTGCGGCTGCATCGGGTGGGTTTCTGCGATTGGGACAACGCGCGCGGTTCCGTAAGTCTCACTCGTCGACGTGTGCACGAGGCGTGCATTGTTTCGTCGGCATGCCTCCGCGACGTTCAGCGTGCCGCCAACGTTGGTCTGCACGTAGGAGTCGGGCGCCTCGTAGCTGTAGGGAATGCCGATGAGTGCGCCCAAATGAAACACGGTGTCGCAACCAGCGACCGCATCGATGAGCTGGCCGCCATCGCGCAGGTCACCGGCCCGGACCGTAACCGGCGAATCAGGATCGCCCAGGTACTTAGCCAGATTCCCGCGTTCGGCATAGGGCTTGTAGTGGACAAACGCGCGAACTCTAGCGCCGTGCTCGACAAGCCGGTCGACGAGCGTGCTCCCGATGAAGCCCTCAGCTCCGGTGACCAGGACGGTGCGGCCGTCCCACCTACCAGCAGCCTGGGATGTGGCGGGGGATTGCGTCATGCGGATAGCTCCTGTTCGTGGCTGTTAATGTCCTGGTCGTAAGGGTGGTCGCGGTCGCTGCGCGAGTGACTGTCGCGTCGATCGATACCTGGATGGTCGGCCAGCTCCAGTACCCAGCGGGCCAGGTCACGAGCGGCAGTAACGTGCACGGTCTGGTGGGCCGCCGCAGCCATGGTGGCCAGCCTCGCCGGGTCGGTCAGGACCGGCGTCAACACTTGCTCGAGCCGATCGGCCGATACCTCAGAATCCCGGATCATGAGCGCCGCGCCGATGTCGACCAGAGCCTGGGCGTTGAAGCTCTGGTGGTCGTGCGCTGCCGACGGATAGGGCACCAAGACGGCAGGTAGTCCAACGTGCGATAGCTCGGCTACGGTACCGGAGCCGGCTCGACAGACCGTGATGTCGGCGGCGGCGTACGCCAAGTCCATCCGGTCGAGGTAAGCAAGAGCCGTCGCGACGTCATGACCGCCATTGCTCGTCAGTTGCTGCTCGATTGTCGGCAGCTGATCTCGACCAGCTTTGATCACGAGCCGGATATCGGTTCGATTCCGCCAGCGACCTGCGAGGTCGGCGGCGGCCCTGCTTAGTCGGACTGCACCCAGGCTGCCGCCGCTGACGAGCACCATGCGCTCGCCGTCTCTCAGGCTGAAGTGGGCACGCGCCTCCTCACGCAATGCGTCGCGGTCGAATGCGGCCAAGGACTCGCTGATCGGCATGCCGATGAGCCGAGTGTCTCGGTGGCGCGGGAGTTTTCGACCGCCCTCCTGGAACGCCAGGGCGATGTTCGGAGCGAAACGGCTCACAAACCGGTTGGCCAGACCTGGAGTGGCATTGGACTCGTGGATGATCCGTGGCACGCGAGCGAGCCAGGCCGCGAGCACGGCAGGAACGCTCGGGTAACCCCCCATCCCGAGCACGACGTCCACCTTCCGCCCCCGAAGCGTTCGGAGCGTCTGTGCCGTCGACCGGACAATCGAGACGGGAAATAAGGCAAGCCTCCACCTCAGGTCCTTGTTGAGGGGCAGCATGTCGACGGTGACCAGCTCGTAGCCTGCCTGTGGGATGAGCTGACCTTCGAGTCCTCGTTTCGTACCGACGAACACGATCTGTGAATCGGGGCGCGCTGCGCGAATCGCATCAGCCGTCGCAAGACCGGGGTAGATGTGACCGCCGGTTCCGCCGGCCCCGATGACGACGGACGTGGCGGGATTACTACGTGGCGACGAGTTCGGCACCACGAGAGGTTATGACATCGAGCTAACGCTTCGTCGGCGGCTCACGTCATCGGGCGGACAGCGTTACCTTGCTTGCATGCGAGTCGGGCGGAGATCGGTTCCGTCCGGCTTGCTTGTCGGCGTCGTGCTCGCCGTAGTCTCGGTGACGGGCTGGGTAGTCCTGATAGCCGCTGATCCGGCTCACTACCTTCAGCAGGGCGATGCCGTCGTGTATCGAGACGCCGGCGCTGCCGCGCTCCGTGGTGACCCGATATACGGAACGGGTTTCGGGCCCGTTGGCTTGCCGTTCACGTATCCGCCGTTTGCCGCGCTCCTGTTCGCGCCAGTAAGCATGGTCCCCTTTGGCGGGTGGCAAATGCTCCTCTCAGCGGCGGGGCTCGTGAGCGTGATCCTCACTGTCCGCGGGTCTCTCCGGCTTGCTGGGCGTGCCGTGTCGAGCGTTCTCCTGGCGACCGCCGCCGCGGCGCTCTGGCTCGAGCCAGTGGTCATGACACTCTTCTTCGGGCAGCTCAATCTGATTCTGCTCGGCGTTGTCGTAGTCGACCTGGCGAGATCCGACTCCGCGCGGTGGAAGGGGATCGGGATCGGCGTAGCGGCCGGCATCAAGCTCACGCCGCTCGTGTTCGTGCCATATTTGTGGTTCAGCGGCCGGCGCCGCGCGGCCATTGTGGCGGCGTCGGTGTTTGCCGGGACCATTGCAGTCGGATTTGGCACGTTTCCATCCGATTCGGCCAGTTACTGGGGCGGTCGATTCATGCAGGCTGGAGATGCGCCCAACCGGTTGGTCAACCAGTCGCTGAACGGCGCCTTGCGCCGGTTGACCCCGCCGTCAAGCTCGTTGTGGCTGTGGGTGTGCGTCGGCTGTGTAGTCGCCGCGGTCGGCCTTGTTGTGGCCGTCGCCGCGTCCCGGTCGGGCCAGGAACTACTCGGCGTGACCGTGACTGCGGTAACTGGACTTCTGATATCGCCGGTGTCGTGGACACATCACTGGGTCTGGGTGGTGCCTCTGCTCGGGCTCGTCGCCGTACCCGGGTGGCCGCGAGGTCTGAGGGCAGCACTTGGTTCGGCAGTAATCGTGTTGTTCGGATGGTGGCCGCTTAGGATCCGCAGCGACGGCGTCATCGATAGCACCGCGCCCGTACGGCCATCCGGATGGCTACGGTTTGCTCCGCATGACCTGGGAAGAGAACTCCACTGGACCGGGTGGCAGCTCGTATACGGAAACTACTACGTGCTGTCAGGACTAGCTTTTCTTATCCTCGGTGCGGTTCTCGTCCATCGCCAGGTTGTGCTATCGCGAGACCGTGAGGACGGTGCTCTAAGGTGGCGAGCGCGGACCCGTCAGCCAGGGGCGGTAGCTCAGCCGGTTAGAGCAGGGGACTCATAATCCCTGGGTCGTGGGTTCGAGTCCCACCCGCCCCACAAAAGCCGGTATCTACTGGGCTAGAAGCATCTGGACGTTCCATCTGAATCCCGCACAGCGCTTGACGAGCATAGGATTGTGGTGCTTTCCTGACCGTGTCAAGGCCCGATTTTGGCCGGTTTCGGCGGAGGGACGACGCCCGTGAGCGGCCACGATCTCGACGATCTGAGCGAGTACCTCAGCGACTGGGCGACGCACCTGAAGTCCATGAACCGGGCGCCGTCGACCATCGAGAGCTACCTCAAGTGCGGCGAAGAGCTCTTGCGATTCCTTCGCAGCACACACCGCTCAACGCTCATCCACGACATCACAAGGTCCGACTTGGAGGCGTTCTTCGCTGCGCTCGTAGAGCAGGGGACTGGTCGCGGCAGCCTGAGTCCCGCGACCGTCGCCAAGCATTACCGCAGCATCCAGCAGCTCTTCCGGTTCCTCGACGAGTCCGAGGTGATCGATCGGTCGCCGTTCCTGAAGATGCATCCGCCAGCCGTTCCGGAAAAGCCGGTGCCGGTCCTGACGGACGACGAGGTCAAGCGGCTTTTGTACGCGTGCCGGGGAAGCGAGTTCACCGCGCTGCGCGACTCGGCGATGATCCGCATGATGCTCGACTGCGGCATCCGCCGCTCGGAGCTGATGGGCCTGGCCGTCGACGACCTGGACTTCGAACAGGACATCGCGGTCGTCCTCGGCAAGGGCCGACGCGCGCGCTCCGTGCCGTTCGGACTCGAAACGCGAAAGGCGCTACGCAACTACCTGCGCGCACGCCGGCGCCACGTGTTCGCCAACCGCGGCGAGCTCTGGCTCGGCCGCAACGGGCCGCTGCAGTACGAGGCGCTCAAGATGATGCTCGACCGGCGCGCGAAGCAGGCCGGACTCGGCCACATCCACGCCCACCAGTTCCGGCACACCTTCGCCCACACCTGGCTGCACGCGGGCGGTCAGGAGACGGACCTGATGCGCCTGGCCGGCTGGAAGTCTCGGCAGATGGTCGGCCGTTACGCCGCCAGTGCCGCCGACGAGCGGGCCCGCGAGGCCCACCGCCGCATGGCGCTCGGTGACCGGCACAGGTAACGCTTCGATAACGGTTGTCTGCCTCGTCATCGATCGGTCGGTGTCGGTCATCGTCGGCCCCTGCTGATCGGTGCCACTTCGCGCTGATCCTGTAAACCCAGGCTCTTGCGCTGCCTTGCGATCGTGGTTCCATGGCCGAGTCAGCGGGTGCGATGAGCGACCGGGCGATGCGCGCCCGGATCGCGGCGCACCTCTCGTGGGCGAAGACGGCCGACCCGGCGAGCAGGACCAAGCCGGCTCGAGATGCGCTGCTCGCCCGCTTCGAGCGCGAGGTCGACCCAGAGGGCGTGCTCACCGCCGAAGAGCGGGCCCGTCGCGCCGCCTCGGCAAGGCGTGCCTACTTCGCAGCGCTCGCCCTCAAATCCGCGCAAGCCCGCCGCCGCCGTACGGCCTGACCGCGAGTCCGTGTCCGGGGTCGTTGGTCATCGCCGAAAATCGATGGACGCCCCGCATTTGCTGGGCTTCGGT
>CAVVJA010000004.1:0-261018 GCA_963748415.1 uncultured Actinomycetota bacterium
CCGGCGGCCGGCAGCCAGAGTGTGCTCGACCGGGATCGAGCCGCCGACCCGCGACCTTCGACGGTGACGGTGAGCAGGCGCTGCCGCAACCGCCCATACCCCGCGCCGATACCCGTCCACCGCCCGTCGTGGGCAGCCAGTCGGACGTCGGCGCCCGGCCAGGTGTCACCGTTCGCTGCGATGCCTGGCTGGAAAGGCATCAGCACGGCATCTCGATTGCGCGCTCGAGCGGCCAACCGCCGCACATCACCTGGCACCGGCCGCGCAGGCGGACGCAGCGCCACGATGTCGACCGCATCGAGCAGGGCACCGACTGCCGTGGTCCAGCTCGTTCCTGGTTGGGGCACGATGGCCAGCCGTTGGAGGTCGAGGCCGTACTCCACGGCAGCCTCCGCGCTGATGGTCGGCAGGCCGACGAGGGCACACCACGCACCCTCGGCAGACGCGGCGGAGATCAGCGCGAGCAGCAGCGACACCGACCCACCGACGCTGACGGTGCTGCCACGTCGGAGACCGTCGGGTAGCAGGGGCGATAGCGCCGGATGGATCGGCAACGCTGGGGCGACGCGGCGGGTCAGATCGACGGCTGTAGAGCCGTCCAGCCTGCGCACCGCCACATCGAGCATCCCTCCATTTTCGAACATGCGTTCGACTGAGTCAAGCTCATGGCATCCTTCCGGTAACCACTCCGGCTGGCTGTCTCACCTAGCCGGAGCAACTCATGACCGAGGAGCAGCAGCCACATGATCTTCATCACCGCGAAGTTCCGGGTCCGACCGGAGTACGCCGAAACCTGGCCGGAGATCGCTGGACCGTTCACCCAGGCGACGCGGAACGAGCCCGGATGCCTCTGGTTCGACTGGGCCCGCAGCATCGAAGACCCGACCGAATACGTACTCGTCGAGGCGTTCCGCGACGGTGCAGCAGGCGCGGCACACGTGCAGTCCGACCACTTCAAGACCGCTCAACAAACCTTGCCGCGGCACCTGCTCGCGACGCCGCGCATCGTCAACATGACGATCCCGCAGGACGACTGGTCCGAGCTCGGCGAGTTGGCGGTTCCTGAGTAGTCCGGCCCTCGCGCGACACTAGCCGCCGCTCGCCCGGGTTGCCACGCACTGCCGCAGCGCCGCGTGCACTCATGTGATGGGTGGGGACCATAGTCACCTCACCAGTCACTCCTGTCCCATAAGCGCACGCGACGCTTCGGACAATCCAGCGGGCGTGTCGCTGTGGATTTCCCCGATCTCGCAGGACAAACCATGACACCATCCTGTCCCGGAACACGAGGAGACAGGTGATGGCCGATGAGACGAGCGGCCGTGCGGTGAGCCGCCGTGCCGTCATCGTGGCCGCCGCCGCCAGCGTCGGGCTAGCCGCCTGCTCGCGAAGCGAGCCGGGTGGCCAACGGGCCGGACCCTTGCCGTTCGGCGAGTTGCCCCCAGCCGACCCGTCGACATCGCGGGTCTCGTTCCCTCCATCGAGTAGCTATCGCAATCTGCCGACGGAGTCGCCGAGTCCCAACACCACCTCGATGGCACCCGACCGTATCGCGGTGCCGACTCCGTCGACCCAGACGGCGAGCAGCCCGCCCGCCCGGAACCACGCTCTGGTGGATCCCGCCCGCATTCGCGCCAATGAACTCGGCGTGATCCCGGTGATGATGTACCACCAGATCAAGCCGAAGATCACCGGGCCGTACGACACGACGCCCCGCGACTTCCGCGCCGGGCTGCAGCGCATGTTTCGAGCGGGCTACCGTCCGGTCCGCGCGATCGATCTGGCCCGCGGGCAGCTCGACGTCCCGGCCGGGTACAGCCCGGTCGTACTGACCTTCGACGACGGTTACGCGAACCAGTTGCGGCTGCAGCCGGACGGCACCGTCGACCCGTCGTGCGCAGTCGGCATCCTTCTCGATGTCTGCCGCCAGTTCCCGAACTGCCGCCCAGCGGCAACGTTCAACATCAACAAGAACCCATTCGGTCTCGACGACACCGAAAGCCAGGCCGCGGCGCTAACCGTCCTGCACCGGCTGGGCTTCGAGATCGGTAACCACACCTACGGCCACGACAACCTCGCCAAGATGTCGATCACTGGCATCGAGCGCGACTTCGTGCTGCTACAGCGCCTCGTTTCCGCCGCCGTACCAGGCCTCGCGGTGCGCACCATGGCGCTGCCGTACGGCTCGATGCCGCGGTCGCCGAGGGCGGCATCGGTGCTGCCGCGTGGGAGCTGGGCCGGTGATCGCTATGTCAACGACGCAACGTTCCTGGCCGGTGCCGATCCGAGCCTGTCGCCATTCGCGTCCGGGTTTGACCCGCAGCGTGTTCCTCGCATCCTGTCGACCTCATGGCGCGGCGGTCGGCTTCCACAGACGCTGCTGTACTGGCTGGACTATCTGGCCGCCCACCCCGGTGAGAGATACGTCTCGGGCGGTCGACCGGGCCACGTAACGGTCCCGGCGCAGCTACGCCCGCACGTTGCGAGGAGCTACGCCGACGACGTGGTCACATACTGACCGCGAGGAAGTCGGCGACCGGACGGTCTGCGTACACGCGGTGGACACCGCCGCCGGATGGATTGTCCCAAGCGCCGTAATCGACGAATCCCAGACGTTCGATGACGCGTAGCGACGCCACATTGTGCGGCATGATCCACGCGATGACTGGCACGTCCGGGTCCTGCATCTGGGCGGCCTCGACGCCCGCTCGGGCGATCTCGGTCGCATAGCCGTGGCCGCGCATTTCTGGAGCCAATCGGTAGTACACGTTCCAGGAGCCGGTGACGTGGCGCTGCGCACCGCCAACGCCGACGACCTCACCCGTGGCGCCAAGTCGAGCCGTCCAGTAGCTCAGTCCGTCCGTTTGCCATCGCACCGCAGCCCGCTCGATCCACGATCGAGTGACAGCCTCACTAGCGTGCCGCTCGGCCGGATCGTGTTCCCACGAACGCGGGTCGGCATTGATCTTGTACAGCGGCCTCAGGTCATCGAGGCAGCAGGGCAGCAGGCAGAGTCGCTCGGTCACGGTGACGGCTCGAGGCGACGCAGTCATGAGCGGCTGACCGCCGCTCCTCCGACCGTCTCGACGCCGAGCTCACCGATGACAGCGGCTCTCATGCGGCGGCTGCCAACCGATTCAGCTCAAGTCCTCGGCTAGCTGTGCGCCGCGGTTGGCAACTTTGTCGGGGTGCAGGAAGACGAACCGCTTGTACGCCCAGAACCGGAAGATCGTTCCGCAGGCGATCGTGCCGAGGTTCACGACGTTCATGACGAGGTGGTCGTACTTGAATCCGAGCGGATAGGCGAACAAGGCGAGGATCAGCTCGGAGAAGAGGAGTACGACGATATTGATGGCGAAGAAGTACGACGTTTCACGCGCGAGTCCGGTGCGCGCGCGGTGCGAAAACGATAGGTGCCGGTTTCCCAGGTAGGCCACCGTCGTGGCGACGATGGTGGATATGCATTTGGCTGTCAGCACGCCGACGTCCATGTGCAGCAGCAGGTTGAATACGCCTAGGTCGAGCACGAGGCAGAACGCGCCGACGGCGCCGAATGCCGTGACCTCCTTGAGCAGGACGCGCCACGAACCGCGCAGGCGGTCGAGCAGCGGCGTTGTCGACGATGACGGCGGCATGGGGGCTCAGTCTAGCGGTCCGCCCGATATGGGTCGGACACGGCGCACTCAGGACGCACTCAGCGACTGGCTAGTGTCCGGTACGTGGACGCCCGAACGGGATTGCCCGTCGTCGGAATGGTCGGAGCCGGTCAGCTGGCCCGGATGACGCATCAGGCCGCCATCTCGCTTGGACTCTCACTGCACGTGCTCGCCGACTCGGCGGACGACTCCGCGGCTCAAGTCGCTGGGGCCGTTGCTGTGGGCGACTATCGATCGGTCGAGGATCTCCGAGCGTTCGCAGCCGACTGCGATGTCATCACGCTCGATCACGAGCACGTGCCGAACGAGCACCTCGAGGTTCTCGGCAAGGACGTCGCGGTCCATCCGTCCGCCGACGCGCTTCGGTACGCCCAGGACAAAGCGCTGATGCGCGCCCGACTCGGTGAGCTCGGGGTGCCGGTCCCGCAATGGATCGATCTGACTGGGTCACCGGGTCCCGCCGATGCCTTGGCCGCGTTTGGCGCAGCGGTTGGCTGGCCGGTGGTCGCTCAAGACGGTCACGGGAGGCTATGACGGCAAGGGCGTCTGGCTGATCGAATCACCTGAAGCCGCCACGGACCTGCTGGCCTCCGGTTCGCGGCTGCTCGCTGAGGCGCGCGTGCCGATTGCCCGTGAGCTTGCGGCCGTCGTGGCCCGATCACCCTACGGCCAGGGCGGCACGTGGCCGGTCGTCGAAACTGTGCAGCACGACGGCATCTGCGTGGAGGTAATCGCGCCAGCGCCTGGTCTTGCCGGCGCCGTCGCCGATGACGCCCAGCGCATCGCGCTACGCATTGCGGCGGAGCTGGGCGTCACGGGGGTGCTCGCGGTCGAACTGTTCGAAACGATGTCCGGCGCGCTCGTCGTCAACGAGCTGGCGATGCGTCCGCACAACTCTGCGCACTGGACGATCGAAGGCGCGCGGACGTCGCAGTTCGAGCAGCATCTGCGCGCGGTGTTGGACTACCCCCTCGGGGTTACCACGATGACCGCGCCCGTGGTGGTCATGGCGAATGTGCTTGCCGGATCGGCGGACGTCCGACCGGCGAGCATCGACGAGCGGGTCCATCACTGCCTCGCCGCCTGGCCTGACGTGAAGATTCACCTGTACGGCAAGCAGTTTCGGCCGGGTCGCAAGGTCGGCCATGTGACTGCGTTGGGCAAGGACCTCGATGACGTTCGCGAGCGGGCTCGATCGGCAGCGGGCTACCTGATGAACGGCGGCGAGCTGCCGTGATTGCTGCGCCGAACGCATCCGGGCCGATGGTCGGCGTCATCATGGGCAGCGACTCGGACTGGTCGACGATGAGCTCGGCCGCCGAGGCCCTTGCCGAGTTCGACATTCCCCACGAGGTGCGGGTCGTCTCGGCGCACCGCACGCCGATGGATATGGCGGCCTACGCGCAGCAGGCCGCCAGCCGAGGGCTGCGGGTGATCATCGCTGGAGCGGGTGGCGCGGCTCACCTCCCGGGCATGGTCGCCTCGATGACGACGCTGCCGGTGATCGGCGTGCCGGTCGCGCTGCACAACCTCTCGGGGCTCGACTCGCTGCTGTCGATCGTGCAGATGCCCGCGGGGGTGCCGGTCGCAACCGTCTCGATCGGCGGCGCGCGCAATGCCGGACTGCTCGCGGTGCGCATTCTGGCCACCACCGACCCGCAGCTCGCCGCCCGGATCGCGGCGTTCCACGCCGCGCTTGCTGAGACCGTCCACAGCAAGGACGCCGCTCTCACGGAACGGATTCGTAAGCTTCCGGAATGAAACTGCCCCGGCTGCGGCGCCCGCGTCGCCGCCGCACGGTGGTTGCCCTCGTCGTGGCCGGAGCGATTGTCCTCGCGCTGGCCGTCCTCGTCGTTGTCACCCGCCCGGCCGACGTGCACACGGTGTCGCGGTTCGTTGCCGGCACGCCCGAGAGTGACGGCCGTCCGGTGCAGCTGGACACGACGCTCTACCTGCCGACCACCGCGCCGGCGCCGGCGATTCTGCTCGCGCACGGTTTTGGTGGCGACAAGACCGATCTCGACACGCAAGCCCGAGACCTGGCTCGAGCCGGGTACGTCGTGCTGACGTACAGCGCCCGAGGGTTCGGCAAATCCGGTGGGCTGGTGCATCTGGATGCCCCGGCCTTCGAGGTCGCCGATGCATCGAAGCTGGTCGACTACCTCGCTACCCAGGAGTCGGTGCGGAAGGACAGCGACGGGGACCCGAGGGTCGGGGTGGCGGGCTCGTCCTACGGCGGCGGGCTGGCCCTGCTGCTCGCCGGGACTGACCGTCGGATCGACGCGGTGGGCGCGGACATTACCTGGAACAGCCTGGAGCGGGCGCTGTTCCCGAACGGGGCGGCGACCGGACCGGGGGTGTTCAAGAAGCTCTGGGCCGGTTATCTGTTCCAGGCCGCGCACGGCACTGGGCCCACCGATCCGAGCTGCGGCAAGTTCGCTCCGGATATCTGCGCTGCCTACCAGCGCGCCGCGCAAAGCGGAACTCCAGATGCCGCCATGAGCGCGCTACTGCGCGCGTCGAGCCCAGCGAGCGTCCTGGCTTCGATCACGGCGCCAACGCTGCTCATCCAGGGTGAACAGGATTCGCTGTTTCCGCTTACCGAGGCTGACGCCAACGCGCGGGGTATCGCGGCCCATGGCACGCCGGTCAAGGTGATCTGGCGGTCTGGCGGCCACGACGGACGGAACCAGTCCGACGACGTCCGGTTAGCGTTCCAAGGCTGGTTCGACGCCCGCCTGCGAGACAAGGGCTCCCAGAGCACGCCGTTCCAGTTCGCGGTCCGGGGTGCGGGTCTCTCGGCCGCGAGCGGCCGAACTATCAGCCAGACCCGCCAGGTTGACGCTGGCTATCCGGGCATCGATGGCCACCCCACCTTGACCGAGACCGTCACGATCCAGGGTCGGCCACAGCAGATCAGCGCACCGGCCGGTGGGAATCCGGCGGCGGTCAGCGTGCTACCGCAACTCGGCAACGCGCTTGACGCGGCACAGGGTGCCGGCGCCAGCAATCCGCTGCAGTCGATCTCGAGCCTCTCCGGCCAGGTGGCGCGTTTCGCTTCCGACCCGCTGCCGGACCGCATGTTGGTCGCGGGCGCGTCGACGGTGCGACTCGTCGTGACCGCCGCGACCACAACTGACGCGATCCTGTTCATCGGCCTGCACGATGTCGGGTCGGACTCCGACGTGTTGCCGTCCGGTCTGGTCAGCCCGGTGCGATTGACCGGCCTAGTGCCGGGCGCGGCCCGGGAGGTGACGCTGACCCTGCCGTCAGTGGTGCGGCTGATCGCGGCCGGACACCGGCTGGTGCTCACGGTTGCCACGACCGACCTCGCCTACCGACTGCCCGCAGATCCGCGCACCTACACAGTCGCGCTCGCTGGGGGCAGCACGCAGCCTCTGACGGTCGCCACCGTGGACGGGCATACCGTGCGCCCCGGGCGGCCGCTCGCCTGGCTCATCACCGGAGTCGTCGCGGTATTGCTGGTGATTGCCGGTGTCGCCTGGTGGGCTCGACGTCGCCGCCGGGCCAGCCGACCTGACCCGGATCTCGCCGAGGTGCCGATCGCGATCCACGACCTCGTCAAGGAGTACAGCGACGGCTTCCGCGCCGTCGACGGCGTGACGTTCCGCGTTGAGCGAGGCCAGGTCGTCGGACTGCTCGGGCCCAACGGAGCCGGCAAGACGACCACGTTGCGCATGCTGGTGGGCCTGATCACCCCGACGCGCGGGCAGCTCCACGTGTTCGGGCAGCCGATCCAGCCGGGCGCGGCTGTGCTGTCCCGGATCGGGGCGTTCATCGAAGGGCCCGGCTTCCTGCCACACCTGTCGGGGCGCGAGAACCTGCGCCTGTTCTGGGAGGCGTCCGGGAGGCCCCTCGACGACGCTGATTTCGAGACGGCGCTACAGATTGCCGGACTCGGCACCTCGATCGACCGCAAGGTGAAGACCTACAGCCATGGCATGAGGCAGCGACTGGCGATCGCTCAGGCCATGCTCGGCTTGCCCGAGTTGCTCGTCCTCGATGAACCCACCAATGGCCTCGACCCGCCGCAGATCGCCGAGATGCGTGAGGTCCTGCAGCGCTACGCGCTGACCGGTCGCACGGTGATGATCTCCAGTCACTTGCTGGCTGAGGTCGAGCAAACATGCACGCACGTCGTCGTCATGCACAAGGGCGCGCTGATCGCGGCCGGATCCGTCCACGACATCGCCGGTAACGGCCGCATGCAACTGGCAGTGCCGGATCCGGCGCGCGCGGCCCAGGTGCTCGCTAGTGCCGGCATCTCGGCGGAAACGGTGCCGGCCCGACGCGCGCTCGAAGACGTCTTCCTCGATCTGGTGGCGGGTGAGTAATGGCCGTAAGTGACAACCACCGCACCGAGGCGCCAACCCGGCGCGGCGTGCACGAGCGGCTCGCGGCGCTGCCAGCCGCGGGCGAGCCGGTCCCGTTCGATCCTCAGCGGACGTTGCCGCTACGGATCGAGTTCATCCGCCAGCTCAAACGGCGCCGAACCCAACTGGTCGCGCTGGTACTGCTCCTGCTGCCGATCCTCGTAGCCATCGCGTTCAAAGTCGGTGGCCAGCAGACATCCGGCGGTGCCGCGCTGGTCGACATCGCCACCACCGGTGCCACCAACTTCGCGCTGTTCACCGAGTTCGCCGCCATCGGCTTCCTGCTCGTCGTGATCGTCGCGCTGTTCTGCGGCGACACGGTGGCAAGCGAAGCGAGCTGGTCGTCCCTCCGCTACCTGCTCGCGTTGCCGGTGCCGCGTCCCCGCCTCTTGCGGCAGAAGCTCGTCGTATCGCTGACGCTCAGCTTCGGCGCCAACCTGCTGCTGCCGCTGTGGGGATACGTCGTTGGCGGACTGTTCTTCGGCTGGGCGCCCGCCCGTTCTCCGCTCGGCGGCACGTTCACCACGTCCGAAGCCGTGACTCGGCTCCTCATCGTCGTCGGCTACGCGTGTGTCCAGTCCCTGGTCGTCGCCGGCTTGGCCTTCCTGCTCGGGGTGATGACCGACGCCCCACTCGGCGCGGTCGGCGGCGCGGTGCTGCTCGTCGTGGTTTCGAACATCCTGGACTCGATCTCGGCGTTGGATCCGTACCGGCAATACCTGCCCACGCACTACCAGTACTCGTGGCTGGACGCGCTCGGCCCGACCGTCGTCTGGGATGACATGCTGCGCGGCATCGGATTGTCGCTGGTCTACGCCGCGGTATTCTTCGGCGCGGCCTGGGTGCGCTTCCAGCGCAAGGACATCACGAGCTGATCAGGGTCGGCCGAGCGCGCGGAAGTGCCAGCCGGCCGCACGCCAGAGGACGGGGTCGAGCACGTTACGGCCGTCGACGATATTGCGCTGCCGCACGATGCGGCCGATCGCTGTCGGATCCATGGCTCGGAACTCGGCCCACTCGGTGAGCAGCAGGACGAGGTCGGCACCATCCAGCGCCGCGTCGAGCGAAACGGCGTAGTCCAGTTCCGGATGCAAGCGGCGGGCGTTGTCCATCGCATGTGGGTCGTAGACCATGACATCAGCGCCTTGGCGGCTGATCGCGGCGGCGACGTCGAGGGCCGGCGAGTCGCGGATGTCATCGCTATCCGGCTTGAACGCTGCGCCCAGCACCGTCACCCGATTGCCTCGATAGCTGCCGTCAACCAGGTCCAGGCCGATCTCGACTGTGCGGGCTCGCCGCCGAAGGTTGATCTCGTCAACCTCGCGCAGGAACGACACGGCCTGGTCGACGCCGAGCTCGCCGGCGCGCGCAATGAACGCTCGGATGTCCTTCGGCAGACACCCGCCGCCGAAACCGAGCCCTGGAGACAGGAAGCGGCGGCCAATCCGCGGGTCGTAGCCGATAGCGGTGGCGAGCTGGGTGACGTCAGCCCCGGTGGCCTCGCAGACCTCGGCCATGGCGTTGATGAACGAGATCTTCGTGGCGAGGAACGAGTTCGCGGCTACCTTGACGAGCTCGGCCGTGGCGAAATCGGTGACGACGACCGGCGTGCCTTGATCGATCACCGACGCGAACGCGGCCCGCAGCTGCGCCTCGGCCCACACCGACTCCACTCCGAATACCAGCCGGTCCGGCCGCAACGTGTCGGCCACCGCAAAGCCCTCGCGGAGGAACTCGGGATTCCACGCCACCTCGGCGTCAGGGGACGGGGCCAGATCGCGCACCAGCCGAGCCATCCGCACGGCCGTGCCGGCCGGCACGGTCGACTTTCCCACGACAAGCGACTGACGGGTGAGGTGGGGAGCTAACGACGCGAACGCGGACTCGACATGACGGAGGTCAGCCGCATACTGGTCGGGCAGCTGGGGCGTGCCCACGCAGACGAAGTGAATATCCGCACCCTGGGCGATCTCGGCGTAGTCCGTGGTGAACCGCAGCCCGCGGCCATTGTGCTTTTCCAGCAAGTCAGGCAGATCCGGTTCGTAGAACGGCACCACGCCCTTGCGGAGAAGCGCGATCTTGTCGGCATCGACATCGAGCCCGATGACCTCGTAGCCGAGCTCGGCCATGCATACGGCATGCGTAACGCCCAGATATCCGGTGCCGACGACCGAGAGCCTCGGCCGTTCCGTCGTCATTCCCACTCCGCCCTTTCGTGATGAGCCGTTTAACGCCGGACCAACGGTGAAGGGTAGCCCAAGAGAAGGCGGCTCCGCCGAATCGCCTCGATTCCGGAGGGTCGGTAGCGCAGCCGACATTGGGGGTGCTGTGATACCCCCATGGCCGAACCCACCGAGACCCCGCTACGCGCCCGTCCCGCCTGGGCTGAACTGACCAAGCATCACGCCGAGATCGGCAACCTCCACCTCCGGCAGCTGTTTGCCGACAATCCAGGCCGCGGAGACCGCCTCGTGCTTCTTGCCGAAGGCATCTATCTCGACTACTCCAAGAACCGGATCACCGACGAGACGATGCGTCTCCTCGTCGACCTCGCCGACGAGTCCGGCCTCCGGCACCGGATCGACGCCATGTTCGCCGGTGAGCGGATCAATGTCACCGAAGACCGCGCGGTGCTGCACGTGGCACTGCGGGCGCCCAAGGGTCAACAGGTTCGAGTCGACGGCATCGACGTGGTGCCAGCCGTGCACGAGGTGCTCGGCCGGATGGCGGAATTCGCTGACCGGGTTCGGTCGGGCCAGTGGACCGGGTATACCGGGAAGCGAATCCTGAACATCGTCAACATCGGCATCGGCGGATCCGATCTCGGCCCGGTGATGGCCTACGAGGCGCTTCGGCATTACAGCGAGCGCAACCTGACGTTCCGGTTCGTATCGAATGTCGACGGCACGGACTTCGCCGAGGCGACCCATGATCTCGACCCGGCCCAGACGTTGTTCATCATCTCGTCCAAGACGTTCACCACGCTCGAGACGATGACTAACGCCCAATCAGCGCGTCGGTGGGCGTTGGCGACGCTCCGGGATGACGCGGCCGTCGCCAAGCATTTCGTGGCGGTGTCCACAAACGCCGACGAGGTGGCCAAGTTCGGCATCGACGTCATGAACATGTTCGGGTTCTGGGACTGGGTGGGCGGCCGGTATTCGATGGATTCCGCGATCGGACTGTCCACGATGATCGCGATCGGGCCAGCCGCGTTCCGCGACATGCTCGCGGGATTCCACGCCATGGACGAGCATTTCCGGTCGGCGCCATTCGAGGCCAATCTGCCGGTAATCCTCGGTCTTCTCACCGTTTGGTATTGCGACTTCTTCGGTTCGCAGACTCAGGCCGTGCTGCCTTACGACCAGTATCTGAAGCGATTCCCGGCCTATTTGCAGCAACTAACGATGGAGTCCAACGGCAAGTCGGTGACGTTGGACGGTCGGCGGGTCGACTACGACACATCGCCCGTGTTCTGGGGCGAGCCTGGCACGAACGGGCAGCACAGCTTCTACCAGTTGATCCATCAGGGGACCCGACTGATCCCGGCCGATTTCATTGGCTTCCTGCACTCCCTCAACCCTTTCGGCAACCATCACGACCTGCTCACCGCCAACGTGTTCGCGCAGACCGAGGCCCTCGCTTTCGGCAAGACGGCCGGCGAGGTCGCCGCTGAAGGAACGCCGGCGTGGTTGGTACCGCACCGGGTGTTCGAAGGCAACCATCCGTCAAACACACTGCTGCTCGAATCCCTCACCCCGGCCGCCCTGGGCAAGCTCGTTGCGCTGTACGAGCACAGCGTGTTCGTACAAGGAACGGTCTGGAGCATTAACTCCTTCGATCAGTGGGGCGTCGAGCTCGGCAAGGTACTTGCCAAGAAGGTGGCCGACGAGCTGTCCGCCGCTGAACCGGAACTCGCCCACGACAGCTCTACCAACGCACTCATCCGCCGCTACCGTGCGGCCAGTCAGTAGGGAGCAGCCATGCAGCTGGGAATGATCGGCCTGGGCCGGATGGGTGCCAATATCGTCCGGCGGGCCATGCGAGACGGGCACACCTGCGTGGTATGGGACGTCAATCCAGAGTCGGTCGCCGAGCTGGAGAAGGAAAGGGCAACGGGTGCGGCCACGATGGAGGAGTTCGTCTCCACGCTGGACAAGCCCCGAGTTGCCTGGGTGATGATCCCGGCCAGCCTCACGGGCAAGACGGTCGAGGAGCTCGGCAACCTGATGGAGGCCGGCGACATCATCATCGACGGCGGCAACTCGAACTACCGCGACGACGTGAACCGGGCGCGGGCGCTCCGAGAAAAGGGCATTCACTACGTCGACATCGGCACGAGCGGCGGAGTGTGGGGCCTGGACCGGGGCTACTGCCTCATGATCGGCGGCGACGACGAGGCCATCGCTGTCCTCGATCCGCTACTCAAGTCGATCGCGCCTGGCGTGGGTGACATCCCACGGACGGCCGGACGGCAGGGTGATCCGGCTCCGGAAGAGCAGGGCTACCTGCACTGCGGGCCGTCGGGGGCCGGGCACTTCGTGAAGATGGTTCACAACGGCATCGAGTACGGCATCATGGCCGCCTACGCCGAGGGTCTGAACATCCTGCACAACGCCGATGCCGGGATTCACGCCGCCGCGCATTCGGCGGAGATCGCCCCGCTCGGCGAGCCGGAGTACTACCAGTTCGACATCGACACGCCGAAGGTCGCCGAGGTATGGCGGCGCGGCAGCGTCATCGCGTCCTGGCTACTCGACCTGACCGCCGCGGCGCTGCAGGCCAACCCCACCCTGGACGGACTCGCCGGCCGGGTATCCGACTCCGGCGAGGGCCGGTGGACGGTGAAGGCCGCCATCGACATCGGCGTGCCGGCGCCCGTGCTCTCCGCGGCTCTCTACGAGCGGTTTGCCTCGCGCGACGAGGACCACTTCGCCAACCAGGTGCTGTCGGCGCTGCGCCAGCAGTTCGGCGGGCACAACGAGCTTCCGTCCGGCGACTCGCTGGAGGCCGGCACCGCCACGGCGGACTCAACCAGCTGACGTCTTCACCGTCGTGATCGTGGACTTGTCGCTCCATAGCGACGATAAGTCCAAGACCATCGAGAATTACTCCGCCGGTCGGCCGAGCGGGACGGCGCGGCCGCCGGCCCGGTACAACGAGCTCGGCAAGCCATGGCCGACCGCCTCCTCGGTTACCGCCGCCGCGGCGAGGACAGCGTCGAGATCCACGCCGGTGTCGACGCCCATCTCCTCGAGCAGGTAGACGGCCTCTTCGGTCGCGATGTTGCCGCTCGCGCCGGGCGCGAACGGGCAGCCGCCCAGCCCGCCGACGGACGCGTCGAGCTCCACCACGCCGACCTGCACGGCGGCGAGCACGTTCGCGATCCCGGACCCGCGGGTGTCGTGGAAATGGACGCCAACATCCAGTCCAGGGCAAGCCGCGCGGACCGCCTCAACGAGCTCGACAACGCGCGTCGGGGTGGTCGTTCCGATCGTGTCGCCTAAGCAGAGCTGATCCGCGCCCTGGTCGGCTGCGCGGCGCGCGACCTCGACCGTCCGCGCCACCGGCGTTCGGCCGTCGAACGGGCAGTCCCACGCAACAGCGATGATCACCTCGCACCGCCCGCCTGCGGCATGCGCGATCCCGGCTACCTCCCCGACGAGGCCTACTGCGGTATCGCTCGTCATCCGGGCATTGGCGAGGCTGTGCCCGTCGGCCGCCGACACGACGTATTCCACGTCACGGATGCCGGCGTCGGTCGCCAGGCGGGCGCCCTTGGGGTTGGGCACCAGCGCCGACCACGCGATGTGCGGCCAGCGGTACAGCTCGGCGGCCACTAGCGGGGCGTCGGCCATCGCCGGCACCGCGCGAGGCGAGACGAACGCCGTCGCCTCGATCCGGCGTACTCCGGTCTTTGCCAGCGCGTCGAACATGGCCATCTTCGCGTCGAGCGGGACGAGTCGCTCGAGCTGCAGCCCGTCCCGCGGACCCACCTCGCGGATGTCGACGGACGCTGGCAGGCTCAACATGCTCATCAGCTCAAATCGAGGCCCGGGTACAAGGGATGGGCGTCGAGCAATTCGTTCGCCGCGGCATGGGTGCGCTTGGCGACGTCGTCCGGAAGCGCGTAGCGCGCCTTCGACGGCGCGCCGTCGCGCGCCGCGGCGGGCTCGGTCGCGGTCAGCACGTCGACGATGAGCTCGGCAACGCGGTCGAGGTCGTCGGCCCCAAAACCGCGGGACGTGAGCGCGGGAGTGCCGAGCCGAATGCCGGACGTGTACCACGCCCCGTTGGGATCACGCGGCACCGAGTTCCGGTTGGTGACGATGCCGGAGTCGACCAGCGCGGACTCGGCCTGGCGACCGGTCAGCCCGAACGAGGTCACATCAAGCAGCACGATGTGGTTCTCGGTGCCGCCGGTGACTAGGTTGGTACCTCGGCGCAGCAACCCCTCGGCGAGGGCAACCGCGTTGTCAGCAACTGCCCGCGCGTATTCCGCGAACGCCGCCTGCCGGGCCTCGGCTAGTGCCACCGCCTTCGCCGCCATGACGTGCGCCAGGGGGCCGCCCAGCACCAAGGGGCAGCCGCGGTCGACCGAGTCGGAGAATTCCGGCTGGCACAGCACCATGCCGCCGCGCGGGCCGCGCAACGACTTGTGGGTCGTCGTCGTCGTGACGTGCGCGTACGGGACAGGATCGAAGTCGCCCGTGAACACCTTGCCGGCGACCAGGCCCGCGAAGTGCGCCATGTCGACGATGAGTGTCGCGTCGACCTCGTCGGCGATCTCGCGCATCGTCGCGAAGTTGATCTTGCGTGGATAGGCGGAGTAGCCGGCCATCAGGATCAGGGGCCGGAACTCCCGCGCCAGCCGGCGGACCTCGTCGTAGTCGAGCAGCCCATTTTCGGGATTCGTTCCGTAGGACATCTGATCGAACATCTTGCCGGAAATGTTCGGCCGGAACCCGTGCGTCAGGTGCCCGCCGGCATCGAGCGACATGCCGATCATGCGCTGGTTACCGAAGGCGCGCCGCAGCTGCCCCCAATCCTCCGTCGAGAGATCGTTCACCTGCCGAACGCCAGCGGTTGCGAGCGCGGGCGCCTCGATGCGCTGAGCGAGCACGGCCCAGAACGCGACCAGGTTGGCGTCGATGCCCGAGTGCGGCTGGACGTACGCGTGCGGTGCGCCGAACAACGCTCGGGCATGGTCCGCGGCGAGTTGCTCGACGGTGTCGACGTTCCGGCAACCGGCGTAGAAGCGGTGGCCGATCGTCCCCTCCGCGTACTTGTCACTCAGCCAGGAACCCATCGCCAGCAGCACGGCAGGCGAGGCGTAATTCTCGCTGGCAATCAGCTTCAGAGACTCGCGTTGATCGGTGAGCTCCTGCCGCATTGCTGACGCAACGTCGGGTTCGACGGCGGCAATCACGTCGAGCGCGTTGCGATAGGCGGTGGACGCCGCTGCGGCGTCAAACGCGGGTGGAGTGGTGATCTGGGTCATGGCGCCTCTCGTCTCGTAACCGGTGACGGCACCCAGGCGCGCGGCGACAGTGCGGAGCCGCTCCCCGGTGGTGAACCACCTTATGCATGCGCCAGTCACGGCTCGGGACGAGTCTACCTAGCTGACCGAGACCAAGTAGTCCGTCGTCCTACTATCGGAATCATGGTGCTGGGAAATCCCAAGTTCGACGTCTATCGACTTCCCGACGAGCACCGAATGCTGCGAGAGGCAGTCCGCGCTCTCGCGGACGACAAGATCGCGCCACGAGCGGCCAAGATCGACGAGACTCGGCGAGTTGCCTACGATATCCTCGACGCGCTCGTGCGGGCCGGGTACATGCGGTGCACATCCCCGAGGAGTATGGCGGCGCAGGAGCAGACGCCATCGCCACAGCGATCGTGATCGAAGAGGTCGCCCGTGCGTGCGCGTCCTCAGCGCTCATCCCTGCGGTCAACAAGCTCGGCACCATGCCGTTATTGCTTTCGGCATCCAGGAGCTGAAGAAGCAGGTGTTACCTGCAGTCGCCGCGGGCGATGCCATGGTCAGCTACGCGCTGTCGGAGCGGGAGGCCGGATCCGACGCGGCTGCGATGCGTGCGCGGGCCATTCTGCGCGGCGATCATTGGGTGCTGAACGGCACCAAGTCCTGGATCACCAATGCCGGGGTGTCCACGTACTACACCGTGATGGCCGTCACCGAGCCTGGGGCCGGAGCCCCGGGGTATCTCGGCATTCGTCGTGCACAAGGACGATCCCGGTTTCTCTGTGGGACCGAAGGAGCGCAAGCTCGGCATCAGGGGATCGCCGACCTGCGAGATCTACTTCGAGGACTGCACGATCCCCGCCGATCGAATCATCGGCGAGCCGGGTACCGGCTTAGGGATGGCCTTGCGCACCCTCGACCACACCCGGTTGACGATTGGCGCGCAGGCCCCTTGGCATCGCTCAGGGCGCCGTTGACGCCGCCAGCGCGAACGTCACCCAGCGGAGTTCGCACAGCCGATCGGCGAGTTCCAGGGCGTGCAATTCATGCTCGCCGATATGGCGATGCGGACCGAGGCCGCCCGCCAGTTGATCTACGCGGCGGCGGCCAAGGCCGAGCGGGGCGAGCCGGACCTCACCTGGGCGTCGGCCGCGGCGAAGGTCTTCGCTTCCGACACCGCTATGGCGGTGACGACCGACGCCGTGCAGCTGTTCGGCGGCTACGGGTACACGCGGGACTTCCCGGTCGAGCGCATGATGCGCGATGCCAAGATCACCCAGATCTATGAAGGCACCAATCAGATCAACCGGATGGTCATGGCCAGGCAGATGCTCGATACCCGGCGACACTAGGTCCCCAGCAGACGCCGACTTCAGATCCAGCCGTGGCGGACTGCGTATGCGACAGCGTGGGTACGGTTACGGACGTTCAGTCGAATCGTCAAGTCCTGCAGCACGTTCTTGATCGTGCGCTCCGAGTAGCACATCTGCCGGGCGACCTCGCGGGTCGACAACCCGTCAGCGAACAGTTGGAGCACACACCGTTCACGCTCCGCCAGCGTCGTAGTCATCAGGTTCACGTCCCCCTCATGGCCAGCAAGCCGTCGACCAGTAGGAGGCAGCGTGACGGCGCGTGATACTTCAGACAGTTGCGCCGAGGTCGATCGCCCGCAGATCCCGAGCCTCGATCAGCGGCGGTTCGGTGGCGCCGCGAACGTGGCCGACGCTGACGTCGGGCGCGAGCTCGCGCAGGATCAGGCCGTCCTCGGTGATGTCGATGACGGCGAGATCGGTGATGATCCGTTGTACGCAGCTCTTTCCGGTCAGAGGCAGCGAGCACTCATTGACGATCTTGGGTGCGCCGTCCCTGGCGGCGTGCTCCATCATCACGATGACGCGTTTGGCTCCGTGGACGATATCCATGGCGCCACCCATACCCTTGATCATCTTTCCGGGGATGGTCCAGTTAGCGAGGTCGCCGTTCGTCGAGACCTGCATCGCGCCGAGAATGGCGACGTCGATGTGGCCGCCGCGGATCATGCCGAACGAGGTCGCAGAGTCGAAGTATGACGCTCCAGGTAGGACGGTGACCGTCTCCTTGCCGGCGTTGATCAGATCGGGGTCGACATCCTCCTCATATGGATATGGCCCCACGCCCAGAATCCCGTTCTCCGACTGCAGGATGACGTGTACACCCTCGGCGATATAGTTCGACACCAGCGTGGGCATGCCGATCCCGAGGTTGACGTACTCACCGTCTCTGAGTTCTGCCGCGACCCGCGCAGCCAATTGCGGTCTCGTGAGCGGCATCTCATGCCCCCTTCGCCGGCTCGTGCGGGCGGGTAGTGCGGCGCTCAACCTGCTTGCCGCCGTCGCCGACTTCGACCACCCGATGCACGAACACGCCCGGCGTATGGATCTGCTCGGGATCCAATTCGCCCGGTTCGACGAGGGTTTCCACTTCGGCAATCGTGATCCGTCCGGCCATCGCAGCGAGCGGGTTGAAGTTGCGGGCCGAGGCGTCGTAGACGAGATTTCCGTGCCGGTCGCCGCGCGCGGCGCGCACTAGCGCAAAGTCGGTAACGATGCCGCGCTCGAGGACATAGCTCTGTCCGTCGAAGTCCCGCACTTCTTTTGGCGGCGAGGCGATTGCGACCGACCCGTCTGGCGAGTAGCGCCAGGGCAGGCCGCCTTCGGCGACCCAGGTGCCCACGCCCGCCGGCGTGTAGAAAGCCGGGATACCGGCTCCGCCGGCACGTAGCCGCTCGGCGAGCGTGCCCTGCGGGGTCAACTCGACCTCGAGCTCACCGCCCAGGTATTGCCGAGCGAACTCCTTGTTCTCCCCCACATAGGAGCTCACCGTGCGGCGTATCCGATGGGCGGCCAGCAGGACTCCGAGGCCGGCGTCGTCGACGCCGCAGTTGTTACTCACCGTCTCTAGGTCGCGGCACCCTAGCGCGAGCAGGGCGTCAATGAGCCGGATGGGCACGCCGCATAGGCCGAATCCACCCACAGCGAGGGATGATCCGTCGCCGACGTCGTACACAGCATCGGCCGGCGTGGCGAACGTCTTATCCATGCCGGTCATTCTCCTCGCCTGCGTTCTGGGTCACGATAGCGAAGCAGTCCGGCTAAAGTTCTGTCACGGGCGGCGGCCACGCCACAGCCTCGATCTACAGCGCACGGATTCGATCCAGAAAGACGGGAGCCTGGATGGTGACAGCGGCGTCCGCGGCGGTGGCTCGCGCGACCGCGGTGACGTCTGCGCCCGTGCGACATCGCTCAGGGGCATGGGCGAGGTGGATCTGGTCGGTGCCCGATCTGCTCCCAGTTGCCATCGCCGGGTTCTCGGCACCGGCAATCGTGATGTTGCTGGCCAATCACTTCATCCCTCCCCTCGCCCTGGCGTTGGGCGTGGTCGGCGCGTCGGTAGCGGTGTGGCTGGTCCGGATCGACGTAGTCGAGATCGCCCGGCGGGAAGTCGTCCTGGCTGGCGTCGCCATCGGCATCGTGGGTATCTGGGTACTGCTGAACCTGCGCTACTCCGCGGAAAACCTGTTCGCGCAACGAGATTCGGCGACATACGAGCTCACCGCGCGGTGGCTGGTAGACCATCAGTCGTTGCCCATCCACACGCAGCCCGACTTGTTCGGCTCGCCGTTCGGATCCGATGGCACATCGGCCGGTTTCCAACGCCAGACGGACACCACCGTCTTTGCCCAAGGCAATCACCTGCTGCCCGTCCTTCTCGCCACGGTTGGCTCGGTCTTCGGCACGACCGCGATGCTGAAAGCGAACGTGGTGCTCGCCGGGATCGCGCTGCTGGCGTTCTTCGCGATTGCCCGGCGAGTTGTCGGCGCCGAATTCGCGCTTGTCGGGCTGCTGGCCTTCGCGGTGTCGATGCCGATGATTTACGTCAGCCGCGACACATTCACCGAACCACTCGCGCTGCTGTTCCTCATGGGCGGCATGGCCGTTGCTGTACCGAGCCGTTGGCACCGGGCGAACCCTCGACTTCGCCGCCGCCGGCTTCGTGACGAGTATGGCCGCGGTCGTGCGGATCGACGCGTACGCGGCGTTGCTGTCGCTGCTGGTGGTCGCCGCGATCCTGCTCGCCATCGCGCCACCACATCGGCGGCGGGAGACGGCATGGCAGAGCGCCGCGCTCATCGGATCGGCCGTGCCAATGGTCGTGGTTGGCTACCTTGACGTCTCCTGGCTCTCGCCCGGCTACTACCACAACCAACGCTCGCAAATCATTCCGATCGCCGCCGCGGCCGTGCATCCTGGCCGTGGTCGGAGCGGTCACCGTCGTGATCGCCTGGTCGTGGCAAGCGCCGATCAAGGCACGGATCGGGACTATCGCCGGTCGGCTGCTGCTAAGCCGGGTGGCCGGAGCGACCGTGATCGTCGCGTTCCTCGTTCTGTTGAGTCGACCGTGGTGGATGACGGCGCGCGGTGAATTCGACAACCTGATCCTGCGCGTTGCCCAACAAGCTCAGGGTCTGCCCGTCGACGGCACCCGCCTCTATACCGAGTACACGGTGGACTGGCAAGCAATGTACTTCGGCTGGCCGACCGTCATCCTCGCCGTTCTCGGGTACGTCCTATTGCTGAACCAGCTCATTCGCCGGAGCGACTACCGGCTGCTCGGATTTCTGGTCATGGCGTTGTCCCTGTCGGCGCTGTATCTGTGGGCGCCGCTGATCACGCCGGATCAGGTCTGGGCGATGCGGCGCTATGTCCCAGTCGTGGTACCAGGACTGATCATCGCGGCAATGGCGGCGCTGCGCGCGGCGTGGACCTGGGGGACCACGTCGATCGCAGGGCGCGTAGTCGTGCGCGCTGGCGTCATCGTGGCCGTCGTCGCTGTGCTGGTGCTCCCGTGGCTGGTCACCCGGCCGGTGAGCGACCTACGTGAAGAGGCCCCGCAGGCGGCTCAGGTCCACGCGCTGTGCGCGGCGGTGCCGCCGGACGGCGCCGTGCTGGTCGTCGACGAGAGTCTGCGGTGGGGCTACTTGCAGACGATCCGGTCGTACTGCGAAGTGCCAACTCTTGCCCTCGTTGGCGCCTCACCCCGTCAGGTGGGCGACGCGGCGCACGCGGTAAGCGCACACGGCCGCACGCTCTACGTCGTCGCGTCCAATCCCTCGCAGCTGACCTTCGACGGCCCGGTGCCGCCGGCATTCTTCACGGCAGTCTTCACTCGATGGCCGAGCACGCTGCGAGATGGCTCCGACCGAGCCGATCGAGCAGACCGTTCGGGTATATCTAGGCCGCGCCGAGGCCGACGGGCGGGTTGTTCCGACCTCGCATCCATGACCCGAACTCAGAGATGATCTTGGCGCTACCGCTCTGGGGCGACGATGTGTCGAAGATGATCGCCGCCGGTCGCCGTCCAGCTACCCGACTACGGTGGCGCGCTCCTGCACGCGACGGCGCTCCAGATCGCACCCGTTGTGCACAAGAACGACCGACCCGCCCACCACGAGGGGGGCGAGCAGCAGGTCGACCCAGTCGCGCGGACCGTGCCAGTCCCGCCCGGTGATCAGGCGCGCGCCGGTGTCCAGACCAAGGTCCTGGGCCCGGTCGGCCGCGGCTGACACGAGTTCAGCCCGAGTCTGACTGTCCAGGGCCGGATCAGTCTCATCGCCGGTGGTCGGACTGCTGCCCACGCATCGGCCTGCGGCCGGACCGCGGCCACGTAGTCGGCCATCCCAGGTGGCAGTCGATCCGGCTTGAGCCCGAGGACGGCGGAGTCCGGCGCGATGACGAACACGTCAGGGATCTCGACGGCGTTGAGTGCCCGCTCGGGGTCGACGAATCCGACGTCAGCGCGGCTGGGATCGGTCACGACCTCCAGGCCCGCGGTCCAACAGCCGAGCAACGGCGAGAGCGAGATCCAATGCGCGGGCAGGTCGACGTAGGCGGCGTTGCCGCGTCCGAGGCCAAGCTCGTCTGTGAGCAGGAAGTACGTCTTGGCGACCCAATTGGCGAGCGAGCGGGCCGAGAGCTCGGCCCGATCGTGGCTGCCGTCGCCGTAGTACGTCACGAACGGCTGCGTCGGGGCGGCTTCGAGCAGCGCAGCGAACAGACCCTCGGGCGAGGCCATATCAGTAGATACAGCCAGCCTGGTCGGCGGTCCGCGAGGTCGGCGAGGTCGGCGAGCTCGGCGAGCTCGGCGTCGCCGACCGTGCGGCGGTGCTCGGAGCGGCACCCGACGCCTGCAGACCGTCCGATCCGAGGAGCAGCGTGACGACCGTGACCGAACCCTGGCGCCGTGGCCGCGCCGGGTACGTGCGCCGCGACCGCGGCGGCCTGCGACTGCATCCCGGATGGGTATTCGACGATCGTCTTGGTGCTCGCGGACGGGGCGGTGTCCACCGCCGCGATCTTGAAGCCAGCCTTCTGCAGTGCACTCGCGTTGCGAGCGGCGACACCGTCTTCACCCGTCCCGTTGAGGACGTCCACGGTCACCGACGACGGTGCGACTGCCGCCGGTGCGCTGGTATGCGGCGTGCTCGCGGTTGCCGCGACAAGCTGGCGAACCTTTGTTTTCACTTCAGCCGGATTGACGACGACGGTGCTACCGACTCCGGGGACGTCGGCGAACCCGTCGGTCGGGATGGTCGAGAAGCTGAGGTTGCCGGCGGTGAGCGCCTGCATCTGCTCAGCCAGCTTGAGCGGGTCCAGCGACTGGTCCATGTACAGCGACTGCGACACCGCCTTGAGCAGGTTCTGCAGCTTGAACGGGTTCAGTAGCACGCCTGCGCTCGACAACTTCCGGAACGCGGCCGACAGGAAGTACTGCTGGCGCCGGATCCGATCGAGATCACCGAGCCCGTCCGGGAACCCATAGCGCTGGCGGACGAATGCCAACGCCTGGGTGCCCTTGATGACCGACACACCAGCGGGGAGGTTGATGCCGGAGTTGGCCTCCTTGGCCGGAGCGCAGAGGTTGACCGGAACGCCGCCTATCGCGTTGCTGATGCGGTAGAAGCCGAGCAGGTCGACTTGGACGAAGTGATCGATGGTCAGGCCGGTCAGGCCGGACACCGTCTGCACCGCGAGCCGGGCGCCGGCGGAGGTACTGCCGTTCCCGCTCGCCACGCCGGTGGGATACGCCGAGTTGATCTTGTTCATGCTATGGCCGGGTATCGCGACGTAGGAGTCCCGGGGGATCGAGATGACCGTGGCCTTACGGCCGTCCGCCGGCACGTGCAGCACCATCATCGTGTCGGTGTTCAGGCTGCCACCATCGCGGGTGGTGCCCAGCTGGGCCAACTCAGCGTTGGTCGCCGTCTGCCGGTCGTCGTTGCCGACGATCAGGATGTTCTGGTCCTTGCCGTCGATGTCCTTGTTCGGCTGGCCCACTCCACCGATAGCGTCGACGCGGCGTATGTCCTGTTTGAAGCCACGCCAGGTCCACCAGGCCCACCCGCTGGTAACCAGCACGGCGATCGCCAGCAGCGCCGCGAGGATCGATGTGCCGAGCACAAATCCCCGCCGCAGGTCCGAACGATCGGACTTGGCATGCCGACGCCGACCGGTTGCCATCGGCGTGGTGCGGTCGCGCGAGGACTTTTGGCGGGCCTCGGCGGCGCGGCGTTCGGATCGGGTGACGCGCCCTCCACGGGGATCCAGGTCGAACGGCGACGGTGCGGAAGGGTCACCTGGACGTGAGTCGCCACCCGGCGGCCCCGTCCCGCCGTTGTAGGAGGACACGCCCCGAGGTTACCGGCGGTTTGTCAGATGGCTAGGGGGAGTCTCAGCGTTGTCTGGGCTGGCCGACTACCGGACAAATCGTGTAAACCGTTAGTTAATGCAGCCACCAGCGGGCTGCGCGGGCGAGGGTCTCGCGGCCGAACTCGCCAGTGATGTCGGTGCCGCGGCCGACCGTGGGCCGGATGCTGCCTGAGTCGGAGTCGGAGTCGGAGTCCGAGTCGCGAGCCGCGCTCGCCGCGACCCCGCGGGCCTCGTGTCCGTCCGTTCCCAGCACGAGTGTGACGCGCTGCACCGAACCAGTCTGGACGAGGGTCGCGCCGGGGACGGCAGCTGCTACCGCTTTGGCCGCGCTCTGTTGCCCCGGCGGGTATTCCACCGAGGTCGCCGTCGCTGCCTCCGTGGAGTCGACAGCGGCGACGGTGAAGCCGGCGTGACGCAATGCATCGGCGTTACGGCCAGCCACGCCGGGCACGGGCGTGCCGTTGAGCACGTCGAGCGTGACCGAGGCCGGCGGTGCCGCGCTCACCCGGGCCAGGCCGGAGTCGGCCGACTGGCCCATGAGTCGTCGAACGAAGTCGGGGATCGCGGCGGTGTCGACCTGCACGATCGAGGTTGCGACCCCGTCCGGGTAAACGAGCTGTGGTCCATCATTCGGCAGGGTGGCAAAGTTGATCTTGCCGGACGACAGGTTCTCGAACTGACTGGCCAGCGATACGAGATTCAGGCCGGGGTCGGTGACCAGTGACGAGCTGACGGCACCGAGCAGGTCGTGCAGCTTGAACGGGTTCAGCAGCACGCCGGCCGTCGCGACCTTGTGGAAGGCCGCGGACATGAAGTACTGCTGGCGCTTGATTCGATCAAGGTCGCCATTCGGCAATCCGTGACGTTGCCGGACGAAGGCGAGTGCCTGAGTGCCCTTGATCGTTGATACGCCGGCCGGCAGGTCGATGCCTGAGTATCCCTTGCCGTATGCGTCGCTGTCGGTGTTCGGGTTCTGCGCCGCATTCAAACAGACCTGCACGCCGCCGATCGCGTTGCTGATCCGGTAGAAGCCGAGCAGGTTGACCTGCGCGTAATGGTCGATATGCAACCCGGTGAGCTGGTTGATCGTGCGGATGAGCAGCACCACGCCCGCGCTCTCGCTCGCGAGCTCGTTCTCTCCGCGGCTCCGAGCGGCGGCGTAGCCGATCCCGTACGCAGAATTGATTTTGCCCCTGCCGTTGTCCGGGATATCCACCCAGGAGTCTCTTGGGAACGACACGACGGTCGCCGTCCGGCCGTTGGCCGGAATGTGCAGCAACATCATGGTGTCGGTGTTGACGCTGCCGCCGTCATCCTGCGTGCCGAGCGCTTTCAACTCCGCCGGGCTCGCCCCGGCCCGGCTGTCATTGCCCAGCAGCAAGATGTTCTGGTCCGAGCCGTCCACGTCGTGGTGGCCGGAATCAAGCTTCGGAACGGGGGCACCGTGCGGGACGTGGGCGGTGAAGTTCTGGTAGGTCGCCCAGGCGAGCCCGCTCCCGACGAGCATGATGAACGACAGGGCGGCGATGACCAGCCGACCTCCGAGCCGTACGCCGAGACGGACGTCACGCCCGGCTTGCTCGCGCGGGCCGGGTTCGTCAGCCACGGTTGCGAGGCTAACCGGGATGCGGCGGCAGACCTGGTAGGCGGCCACCCTGGCGCGGCGGCTCTGCGATACTGCCAGCTGCAGAACGTCGTGGCCTGCGCCCAGGCTCGGAAGAGGTTGCCCTGATCATGCGTGTGTTCGTCACCGGTGGAGCCGGCTTCATCGGCTCTCACTACGTTCGGGAGCTGCTGTCGGATTCCTACCCAGCTTTTGCGGGCGCCCAGGTCACTGTGTTCGACAAGCTGACCTATGCCGGGAATCTGGCCAACCTCGCGGCGGTGCCGACAGTCCTCGATACCGATTCGTGCATGGCGACATCTGCTCGGCGGCCGACCTTGACGCCGCGGTGCCGGGGCATGACGTCCTGGTCAACTTCGCGGCCGAGTCGCACGTCGACCGGTCGATCATCGGCGCCACCGACTTCATCCGAACCAACGTGCTGGGGGCCCAGCAGGTATTCGAGGCGGCGCTCCGGCACGATGTGCAGCGGGTCGTGCATATCTCCACCGACGAGGTGTACGGCTCGATACCGGTTGGCTCGTGGACCGAGGGCCATGTTCTGGAGCCCAATTCGCCATACTCGGCGGCCAAGGCCGGGGGCGATCTCATGGCGCGGGCCTACGGCAAGACATACGGCCTGAACATCTCCATTACGCGATGCAGCAACAACTACGGTCCCTACCACTTCCCCGAGAAGGTCATTCCGCTGTTCGTCACTAACCTGCTCGACGGCAAGAAAGTGCCGCTCTACGGCGAGGGTCTCAACGTCCGAGACTGGTTGTTCGTCGCGGACCACTGCCGCGGGGTTCAGCTGGTCGTCGAGCAGGGTCGCCCGGGCGAGTTCTACAACATCGGCGGCGGTCAGGAGCTGTCGAACAAGGAGCTCACCCAGCTGCTGCTCGACGCGACCGGGCGGACTGGGATTACGTCCAGCACATCGTCGATCCCCGAGGCGGCGGGCATGACCTGCGGTACTCCGTGGACTACAGCAAGATCTCCGGGCTGGGTTACGCGCCGCAGATGACGTTCGAGGAGGGGCTCGCGCTACCGTCGCCTGGTACCGGACGCACCGCGACTGGTGGGAACCGCTGAAGGCGCGTGCAGAAATGGCAAAGGATCGGCTGGTCAACTGATGAGCAGCCGATGACGCGCTGGCTCATAACTGGCGCGCACGGACAGCTCGGTAGCGACTTGCGGCGGGTCCTCGCCGATGAGGACGTACGCGCCCTGGGCCGATCCGATCTCGACGTGGCGGATCTTCGCGCGGTCGCGGACGCGATCGCCGAATTTCGCCCTGATGTCGTCGTGAACAGCGCGGCCTATACGGCCGTCGATGCGGCAGAGACAGACGAGGACGCGGCGTATCGCGTGAACGCCGCGGGCGCCGCCGCGGTCGCCAGCGCAGTAGCTCGCACGGGCGGTCGGCTGATCCACGTCTCAACGGACTACGTGTTCGACGGCGAGTCGAAAGTCCCCTACGAGGTCGACGACCCGACTGAGCCGAAGTCGGTCTACGGCCGATCGAAGCTCGCCGGCGAGCAGGCGGTCCGAGAGCTCCTCCCCCAGGCGTACGTCGTGCGGACGGCCTGGCTTTACGGAGCGACAGGCGGCAATTTCGTCAAGACGATGGCCCGCCTCGAGCGCGAGCGGGCGACGGTGACGGTCGTTGATGACCAGTTCGGTGCGCCGACCTGGACGGCACAGCTCGCGGCCGGAATCGTGGAACTCGGCCGATCCCCAGCCACTGCGGCCGGGACGTACCACTGCACTAATAGTGCCTCCACGACCTGGTTCGGCTTCGCGAGGGCCATCTTCGAGGAGCTGGGTGCTGAGCCGTCGCGCGTCCTGCCAACGAATACGGCAAACTTCCCCCGGCCGGCGCCGAGGCCGTCGTACTCGGTGCTGTCTGATCGGGCCTGGCAGGCGCCGGCCTCACTCCCTTGCCGCACTGGCGATCGGCTCTGCGCCAGGCCTTCGCCTCGATCGGCGATGCGCTTCGCGCCAGCTGACGCGGGACTTCGGCTGGAGGGTCGACTCGCGGTGTTTTGGGGGTCACACCGGCTCGGCCGGGCGCCCCTGGCGGCTAGTCACTGTCGCCCGGCCGGGTGAGGTCGAGGTGCTTGACCTCTTCGGCGCCCGTGGTGGATCGAGGGGGCACGGGTCACTTGGTTCCGATCCAGATATAGGTCGGCACGATCGGGATCAGAGCGTGGATCAGCTGAACCGGCATTCGGGAAACCACGCTCTTGACCTGGTCGTCGCTGCCGAACACATCCGGGTGTCGAATAACCGGGACTGTGTAGTCATATATGTGAAACCCACGCAGCGAGTGCTTCAGGCCCGTGCGCGAGAGGTGGCTTTCATAGTAGTGGGATGCCTTGCCGGCGCGGCGGATGTACGCGTCGGCTGCCTTCTGCGGCAGCCACGACAGCAGCGGCAACCGGTAATGCGGCTCCATCAGCTGGTACTTGTTAGCCAGCCCGAGGTAGGCGACACCGGTCGGTTTCAGCACCCGGTGGATTTCGTTGACCACCGCCCTGGCGTCGACGACATGTTCATAGATGTGATTGAAGATCACCACATCCAGGGATTCATCAGGCATCGGAAGGTCGTCGGCCGAGGTACAGATGAAGTTGACCCGATCTCCGAAGCGGGCATTCGCAGCCTCGAGGCCCGGGACGTCGATGTCGACGCCGCTCGAGATCGCGCCGTCGGCCGCTAACTCGCTGGCGATAATGCCAACCGAACAACCGATATCCAGCGCAGACAGATCGTTGAGGTCAACCCGACCGAGATAGTGATGAAGCACGCGAATGATCTTGCGGGCCTTCTGGCGACGAGTCTGCCATCGTGCATCTTGCCCTGGATTTCGGAATACGCGAGTTGCGGCTCCCGGCCACTTGCGTTGGGAGATACCGTCATGCACACCCTTCAATTTCAAGACGCCCCGCTCCGATGACGGCCATCACGATACAGCCTGCCTCCTGCCATACGATCTGCGAGTTGTCAGGCCCAAATAGATTGACGATATTGCCGGATGCCACTGACCCGGTATTCTGCTCGAGCGAAACAGCGCCCGGTCCGCACCAGCTACGGAACTTGAGTGCGGCCAGCAGCGTCTCGGCGATGGTGGCCCGGCGACCGTTGGTGTTTGATCGAACGATCGTTGTCGGTGAAGACCTCGGCTTGGTGCGGTAGCCGAGATCGCCCGGCTCGTGACGGGGCGACGGCTCGCCCACCTGGCTTCTCAATGATTCGCAGCCACCTGGGCGGGTGTGAGACGGTAGCCGGGGCCAAGCAGTATCGCAGACCGAGCTGGTCGAGGCCGGTTGCCCGACCGATGCCCACTCGAACGAAGAGGCGCTACGAATTGTCCGACGAGACGGCCCCCATCGTGCGGGAGACGGCCGAGCCCGGAGTCGACGCAGGTCCGTGGTGGAGCCGGTGCGCGGCCGCGCTGGTCCCGCCGCTCGTGGCTTTAGTCGCCGCGTGGGCCGTGATCGCCATCCGCTCCCCTTATAGCGGGCTGCATCTGTTCGATTCGGCGAGTTACGGGCGCTGGGACAGTGGGCATTACCTGCACATCGCGCGCAGCGGGTATGAGGCCGTCTGGCACTGCGATGCGCGTTACCTCCCGCAGCATCTGCCTCCGGGTAACTACCTGTGCGGCACGATCGGCTGGTTCCCGGGGTACCCGTTTGCCATGCGCGGGCTGTCGGACGCGACGGGCGTGCCGCTGCCGACCGCCGGCCTGATCCTCGCCTGGATGTGCTGGTACCTCGCGCTGCTACTTATGTGGCGCCTGCTCGCCGACGCCCGTTCGATCTGGACCCGCTGGATGTGCTTGCTGATCGCGGCGTTCTTCCCCGGCCAGATCTACTTCGCTGCGATTTTCCCGATCTCCATGTGCATCGCCGGGATCCTCGCTTGCCTCTACTTCGCGCTTCGCACGTCCCGGCCTGCCTTCGCCTGGGCCGGGTTCGCGGCCGGGTTCGTGGCCGCGTTCAGCTACCTGACCGCGATTGTGCTGTTGCCGGCGCTGCTCGTCACCGGCCTGCTCATATTGCGCGGACAGCGGAGGCGCCAGGCGATCATCCCAGCCGTCGGCGCGGCCGCCGGCTTCGGTGCCGTGCTGCTCGCCATGCAGATGGCGGTCGGCATCTGGGACGCCTACTTCATCAGCGTGAAGAAGTACCGCGTCGGTGTGCACAGTCCGCTCGAGACGTTGATCGACCGATTGCGCCCGCTGTGGACACCGCAGTCGAGCAGTCAGCAGGTGCTGAACTACATCGCCGCGCAGACGCTGCTCACCCTGTGCTTATTCGGCCTGGCATGTCTGGTCACGATCATCGGTGCGGTACGAGGCCGGCATACCGCCGAGATGCGGCCTCGGTCGTGGGCGGCGGCGGTCGAGAGTCGCATCTCGGCGTTCGACTTGACCTTCCTGCTGATGAGCCTCGGAGTCTGGCTGTTGCCCTACATCGCCGGCGGCGACGCGAGCACCTACCGGTCGGAAGCGTTCGTGATCGTGAGCGTGCCGTTGCTTCGCCGACTTCCGGCCTGGCTGCTGGTCGTGCCGTTGGGGGCTGCGGTCTATGTCGCCTGGCACATGGCGCCGTACTTCTTCACCGGCCAGCTGATGTGACGGCCGTCAGCTCGGGGTGGATTGCACCATGCCCTCGTTCACCGGGGTGCGGTGCCGAGACTCGGCGACGGTCGGCCGCACGACGCGGATGGCTGCTCCGGCCGCGATCGCGGCGAGACCGAGGTCGCAGACCGTGGTCACCGCTCGCGACACGACCGCTACGGCGATCGCCGGGCTTGTCGCGACGACGCCCGACAGCGCCAGCACCAGCGTGACGTCGCGAGCCCCGGCGCCGGCCGGTAGCACGAATGCGATAAGCCCGGCTGTCCAGGCGAGGGCGTACCCCCCAATCGAGGCGACCGCGGCCGTGTCGGCACCGTGCTCGCGGAACGATGCGACAAGTACGGCGACGTGCAGCCCGTAGCTCAGCCAGCCCAATGTCGCCCACGCGACTGCTGCGGCCATCGACCGGTTCGGCAGCACCGGCGGCAGGCTCGACTTCAAATTCAGCACCGGGATCCGGCGCAGACACGCCCACAGCACGCGCGGGTTGAGCAAAGCCACCAGGATCGGAACCGGGACAAGCAGCCACCACAGCGCGGGATACCGGCCGCCATCGACGAACGGGATGGTCAGGACGGTGACAATCAAACCGGTGGCAAGGCTCACCATGATGGCGATCACGAGTGCCGCCGCCGACCGGCGGCGCGGGACGTCGTGGTCGTGGCCGAGTTCCATCTGGGCGAGCACCGGCCAGATGGAACCGGGAATGTACTTGCCCAGCTGGCCCACGAAGTAGACCCGGGCGGAGGGGCGGACCGGCAGCTGCGAGCCCAGGCCACTGAGGATCGAGCGCCACGCGCGCATGCCGCAGAAGAGCCCGGCCAGCATCGGCGGCACGCACAACGCGACGCGGCCCCATCCGATCTGATGGAGGTGCTGGCTGACCTCGTGCCACCGCGTGGCCACCGCATATGCCGACAGGCCTACCGCCGCTACCAGGAAGACCAGGCGCAGCATACGCATGACGGACGGGCTCGCCACGGTGCGACTTCGGCTCTCCGTCGCCGTCCGACTGGCGCTGGGCACTGGCCCGATGCTACGGCAGGACCCCACCCGCCGCGGCATTGCGTTTCGACAGCGGACGGCTCAGGCTCGTTGCCCTTGGTACGGTCTAGTCGTGGAGAATGGGGATGAGCGCAGCAAACCCGGCCCGGAGGTCCGACTCCCTGGGGCGGAGTCGTATCGGCATCCTGGTCGTGACCTACAACGCCGAATCAACTCTCGCTGCGACGCTCGATCGCATTCCGATTGACTTCCGGCCGAAGATCGACGAGATCCTGGTCTTCGACGACGCCAGCGACGACACCACCGTCGACGTTGCCTTGCGCTGGCGCGACGCGAACGGCGAAATGCCGACCACCGTCGTCCGGCACCTGAAGAATCTCGGCTACGGCGGCAACCAGAAGGCCGGATACGAGTTCGCGATCGAGCGAGGTCTGGACATCATCGTGCTTCTGCATGGCGACGGGCAGTACGCGCCGGAGTGCCTTCACTCGATCGTCGCGCCGCTCGAACGCGGCGAGGCCGAGGCGGTTTTCGGCTCCCGCATGCTCGAACGAGGAGCGTCGCGCCGCGGCGGCATGCCCGCTTACAAATGGGTCGGCAACCGCATCCTCACGCGTATCGAGAATTCGCTGCTCGGGTCGAACCTGAGCGAATTCCATTCCGGGTACCGGGCATACAGCGTGGCGGCCCTGGCGGAACTCCCGATCGCGAACAACACGGACGGATTTGACTTTGACACCCAGATCATCGTCCAGCTCCTCGATCGCGGTAAGCGGATCATCGAGATCCCGATCCCGACCTATTACGGCGACGAGATCTGCTACGTAAACGGGATGCGGTACGCGCGCGATGTCGTCCGTGACGTCGTCAGTCTACCGCCTGAACCGAATGGGGTTCGGTACCCACACTTGGGTCCCGGCGAGCGACGAGTACGACTTCAAAGAGGGCGAGGGCACGTCGCACACCGTGCTGCTCGAGATGTTGAGCGACGCGCCGCCAAAACGAATCCTCGACCTCGGATGCTCCGGTGGACGGCTCGCCGAACGCCTCCGCAAACTCGGCCATCACGTCACCGGTGTCGACGGCCTCGAGCTCGACGGTATTCGTGACCGGGTCGACGAATTCGTGTTAGGCGATCTCGAGGACGGCATCCCGGCCACGGTGGGGTCGGGCTTCGATATCGTCATCGCCGCAGACGTGATCGAGCACGTGACACATCCGTCCCGCCTGCTGCGGCAGATGGCCGAGGTCGTCACCGGCGACGGCGAGATCCTGATCTCCGTGCCGAACTTCGGTCACTGGTACCCGCGCCTGCGTGTCGCCAGCGGCATGTTCGACTACGACCGCCGGGGAATCCTCGACGAGACGCACCTGCGATTCTTCAGCCGGCGCAGCTTGCTGAGGTCCGTGCGGGCCAGCGGGATAGAGGTCCTCGACATGCGGTACACGGGTCTTCCGTTCGACGTGCTGTCCCGCGGAAAGTCCCTGCCAAGCCGATTCGCCCGTCGGGTGGACCGATTCCTCCTCAAGCTGCGGCCAACCCTATTCGGTTACCAGTTCGTGCTGCGGGCGAGGCCCCACCATGCCGGATCAGTGACCGACCACCCTTGGTAACGGCTGGCAGCCGGCCCGACGCTCGGACCCCGCGGGCTGACACGGGCGCCTGCCGGGATTCGGGCAAGGCGGCATTCCGGCTCTTAGCCGGGACGCTCCGGCAAGACGCCGAGGTAGGCTGCCATCGTTGTCTCGCGGCAGCGCCGCCAGGTAAATGAGGCGGCGCGCTCTCGTGCCGCTGCGCGCTGATCCGGCGATGGCGGGTGAGCCAGAACGTCTTGCAGGGCGGCGGCTAGCGCGGCCGCGTCGCGGGAGGGAACCAGCCGGGCGTGCGAACCGACGACTTCGCGGACCGCCGGCACGTCGGATGCGACGACCGGCGTTCCGGCTGCCATCGCCTCCAGCGGCGGCAGCCCAAAGCCCTCGTACAACGAAGGAAAGGCAAGCAGCGACGCTCCGGCGACAAGTCCGCGCAGCGTCGACCGAGCCACGTAGCCCAGCGTGATCACCTGGTCAGCGGTCAACCTCGCCGTGTCCAGCATCGGTCCCCAGCCGGTCCCGCCCGCGATTACCAGTGGCGGCACGTCGATCCGATCGGCGAGAAGGAGGCGGTAGGCCGAGAGCAACACGTCCAGCCCCTTGCGCGGTTCCTGCGTGCCGACCGCGAGTAGGTACTGCTCCGGAAGGCCCGGTGACCGGGCGGCAGTCGCGGAAAACCAGGCCTCATCCACGCCCAAGGGCGTGACGTGGACTCGGTCAGGTGAGACCGAGTAGGTGTCGACGAGCTCGGCCGCGACGGCCTGGGTCGGGGTGAGCACCGCAGCCGCTCGCGTCAAGGCTCGCGGGACCAGCTCGCGGTACTCGAGCGAAGCAGCGCTGACGAGATCCGGATATCGGACGAAAGCCAGATCGTGCACGGTGACGACTCCCGCGCCCCGCCGGGGCGGAGGGAGCGTGAAGTTCGTGCCGTGCATGACGTCGACGCGCCCGACGACGGACTCCGCGGACGGCCAATCCCATCGCCGCCACGCCTGATGCAGCAGCCGCGCAGGCAATGGGCGGTGCACGATGCTGACACCGACCGGGAGGTCGCGCAGGCCGGATCGCCCGCGGAGGCTGAACGCCGCCGCCCGCACCTGCGCAGTGGGGTCGAGAGCCAGCTCGCGGAGCAAATGCGCCACGTATTGTCCGATACCGGTTCGGGCGCCCAACAGGGGAGTGGCGTCGACGGCCACCCGGATAGGCCGCACCGTAGTCGTCGTCAGGTCAGCCGGTTACCTGGTGCATTGCCACACGATGAAATGCAGGTCAGGCTCGAAGCCGTATCGGCGTGCCTCCCGCTCGTCTGCGACCGCCGTGAGCGAATCCGGGTCGGCTTGGCTCAGTAGGTCGACCTCGTCGATGTCCGGCGCGGTCCACCCCGTGTCGAAGTCCTTGCGCCGAATCCGGTCGATCAGCGGTTGGGTCACCAGGCACGTCACGTCGAACCCGGCTCCCTCGAGCTGGTCGCGCAGGTCCCAACCGAAGCGCCAATACACGAGCGTGTTGTCGCCGTGGTACTCGGGCTCCTTGGGCGGAGCGGTCCGGCCTTGGGGCATCGGAATCATCAGCAGAATGCAACCGTTGGGCGCAACCACTCGGTGCAGCTCCTGCAAGGCTTTCTCGGTACTGGGCACGTGCTCGAGAACATGCGGCGTCAAGACAATGTCGACGCTGGAGTCGGGCAGCGCGATGTCTTGCAAGTCCAGCTTGATCATCGCTTTGTGCGCAGACTCGTCATAGTCGCTTGCGGTGTAGTGCACGAGCTCGGCCATCCGCTTGCGGTACCGGAGGTCGAGCCGCGGGCTGGTCTCCAGCACGCGTTGGCTGCGCGCGTACGGCACCCGATGCGTCCAGCACCAATAGAGGTACCGGTCACGGGCGATGCTTCCGCAGCACGGGCAGTTCGCCATCTCGCTATGGGGCGGCGCGGCGAACGTCGGCGCCGTGCCAGCCGAAGATGTTGCACACGCGCTGGAGCGAGTCGTGCTCTGATGCGCGACGGCGGCGGCCCTTGCCGTGAGGCGTGGCTCGGCTGCGGTTTCCCGAGCGAGCAGCAGCCTGCGAGCTTGATTGCGTGCGCTGAGCGATGAGGGACATCTGGTCTCCGGACTCGAGTCGGTGGGATGGTCACTGGCTGACGAGCGATCGGCGCAGCCAGAGCGCCCCTCCGGTGTTGGCCATCATCGCGGGCAGCAGGTCGGCGATGGCATCCAGGTGGAACTCCGCCAGCCACGAGTTGAACAGGACTATTTGGTAGTCAGTATTGAAGGCGAGGAACGCGCGAACCATGTAGGCCTCGCCCCACGCCCGTCCTTCGAGGACCCACTCGCGGGGGTACTCGAACGGATAGAAGATGTCATGGATGTGAATGATCACTCCGGCGTTCAGGCGGGGCAGGATCTCGTTATAGAGCCAGATGACATCGCTGCCCGTCTTGAGAACGTGGGTCGAGTCGATGAACAGGATGTCACGCGGCCTCGAGCGCGGTGAAGGTTTCGATGGGCACATCCTGCAGGGATTGGGGAACGATCGTGACGTGCTCGCGGTCCGACGGGCGCAGCACCGACTCGAGCAGCTCGGGGTACGGCTCGATGAAGGTGAGCTCAGTCTTGCCGTCGAGAAAATGCTCGACGGTATCCAGCGTCATCGCCGAGGAGTAGCCGCTGCCGATCTCGATCACGCGGGCCGGCGTGGCCAGGCGCAGCATGCCGTGCAATGTCAGCGCATCGCCTATGCCGTAGGCGACGTTGTCGCTGAAATAGCGCGACCGGTCGGTCGGGTGCTCGGCCACCTCGAGAGTGCCCGCGAGTCGCGCGATCTCGGCAAAGGTCTGAAGTTGTGCCTCGGCGCGAAGATCGATCCCGGGCAGCGTCTCCGGTAGGTGGTTTGGCCATAACGTGTCTGCCCTGGCCTCGAGCTCGGGCAGGCTCGGGACCGGCGAATAGAAATGACCGGGCGGGCGCCAGGTGAGCCACCGAGCGAAGGTCTCGGGTTGGTGCATCAGTGGATCGACGAGTCCGTATGCCTTCAGCCGGTCGACGGTGTATTCCGCCAGATGCAGCCGCTCTTCGAGATGAACGCGATGCTTAGCCTCGAGATCGAGCTCATGTCGAAGGCGATGCAGCTCCGCTGCCTCAGGTGACAGGCGACCCAGAGCACGGTTTATGGTTCGGCGGGCACGAGATCGCGCACGAGCACCGTACGACATGGTCGTAGTCCCTCCGTGGGCTTCCTTCGGAGTACTTATGCCGGGCATCGTTTCCCTGGCTGGCATTACGGTCCCACCAGCGAATACTTCGCCGTGAGGGCGTCCCAACGTTGGGCGAACGCATCGTCGGAGAAGATCTGAGCGCGCTGCATGGCGGCTGCCGACAACCGGACGCGCAAAGCCTCATCGGTTGCGACCTGCACCGTGCGGATGCGCAACTGTTGCGGGTCAGCCCAGCGGAAGCCGTCGACGCCCTCGCGCACGATCTCGCGCTGGCCGGCCCGGTCGATGACCACGGGCACGCAGCCGCCGGCCATCGCCTCGGCGGTCGTCATGCCGAAGTGCTCGTTCGTCCAAGGACGCTTGCTGGGTGTTCTCGCCGATCCGGTAGCTGACCAGAAGATCGGCAGACGTCGACATCAGCGACTCAACCAACGAGCGCGGCGCGTTGGCATGGATCTCGACCGGCAGGCCCGTCGGCTGCGGCCTGCACCGCTTCGAGGTACGGCCGCTGGGTCTCCTCGCAGCCACCGAGCGACGGCCAACCGCCAGCCGTCGAGCGCTCCGGTCGGACGAGTCGGCCGAACATCCGCACCATTTCCAGCTGCCGCTTGGCAATGGCCGTAGCCCGGTGCGAAGAACCGGCCGACGGAGAGGATCGACTCGGTCGCCGGTCCGGTGCGGCGTGAATCGCGTCGACCTCGATCGGCGGGAAGAGGATCTCGGCGTGCGTTCCCCACAGTGCCTCGATCCACGTCTGGGTGTAGGCCGAATTCGCAAGCACCACGTCGTAGGAGCCGAGGAAGCTCGAGGTTCTTCGGGTTGCGCAGCAGCCACGGGTAGCGCAGCGCAACGCGATCGCGTGCCGACATCCGGCCGCCGAGAACTCGCAACCGGCTCATGGCCACGCCGAGCGACCGCGGGTCTGCGGCGCCTGGCGTGAAGGTGCCGGATGTCAGCCGGAGTTCGCGATGCTTGTCTGAGCCCGGCACGTGCAAGTGCTGCCGGGTGAACGCGATCGGCACCTCGATGTACTGGACGTCCCCGCCGTTCGCCTCGACGGTGAGCGTCGTAGGTTCCGAAGCACCCGGCCGCCCGAAGTCGGCCTGCAGCTCCAACGGGCCGCCCGGGCCGAAGTCGAGCCGGCCGTCGCCGTTGCTCCACGCCCACTGCCGGCGTCGGCCGCCCTCGGGCGGATACCAGCCCTTGCCGTAGTGGAAGTTCCCGGTGACTTGGCGGTCCGGAGGGGCCAGGTGCGGGCCGACCAGTCCGACCGCGGCCCGGTGAACAGGGCCGAGGTCATGGTCGAACGGCGTGGGGAAGAAGCACAGGTAGGCCGAGCGCCGAGCCTTCGACACGAGCCGTGACATGTACGTCGCATTGACGAGCAGGTCGTACTCGGCCGTGACGTCCGACAACTCGTCCTCGCCACGGTCCGGCCGCACGCGCAGCCTGGTGCGGCTGAGGTCGAGCGCGACGCGATCGCTGAGGTCGCGGAGCGAGACGTCGCTGTGTCCGATCAGGTCGACCTCATGGCCCGCCTCGCGACATGATCTGGGCGATCATCCCGGCGTGCCGTTCACCGCCGCCCATCGAATGCCAGAAGCGGTCGTAGATGGCAGCCCTCACCGGCTAGCCACCAGCCAGCTTCTGCAGCTCCGACCTGCTCTGCAATCGCCTGTGTTGCGGATTGCTCGGCGTTGGCGCAGCGCGTCGCGGTGCATGGCGCAGGTAGGGCCAGCAGGATGTGCGCACGGAGCGCGTCGGAGCGCAATGCCGGACGCCGACGTTGAACGACGGCGTCCCGGACAGTGCGCTCGAACGACCCGGCTGAGCCGCGCAGGTAGCCCCAGATCGCGCGGGCGGCCAGGCTCCCGGACGCGTTCTTGGTCAGCATCAGCAGCCGGTTGCGATCGACGTGGAACACCCACAGCGGCGACCATTCGGTGCTGGTGGCCGAATGCAGGTGGCGCAGCACCGCCGTCGGCACGTACGGATCGACCAGCCGCGTGAGCGCCACCGCCAGGACAGGTCGGTGTCCTCGTAGTACATGAAGAACGCCGTCGTCGAACCAACCAGCTCGCGCCCGACTGCGGTACGCATCGCCATGCCGTTGCCGCACGCGGTGAACACCTCCGCCGGCTCGTCGTACTGGCCGGTCGTCGACCTCCTGGAAACCGCGGTCGGCGCCAGATCCGTCGCGCAGCACGATGCCGCCAGCGTTGTTGACGACGTCGACGAGCGGGCGTGCCCGGCTCGACGTGAGCTTCAGCGTCGAGCGCTCGGTGAACCGCGATCTCGGTCGTGCGACGCCGTCGACGCCCAGGTCTCACCGGCTTGACTCGCTTCGGCCGTGAGCGGAACCTCACGTCCACTGGCTCGGCGACCGTCTGACTGTCGCTCGACCAGATGCAGCGGCACCGGCAGGAGAAATTGCCCGTCGGGCCGGGTCCACCGGAACGTGCTGTCGCCGGCGCCCTCCGGCCCGTAGGCCGCAGCTGCCCCAGAGCACCTTGCCGGTCACATCCACGCCGTCGACGCGAACCTGGTGTATCTGCGCACGCCGAGCTCCCGCGGTGTCGCTGCGGCCGGGGTCGAAACCCACGGTGTCTGCACGGTGGCGGCAGGAACTTCGGCGCGAACACGACCTTGCCGGTGACAATGCCGACTTGCTCGGCCCCGGCCGCCGAACGGGGCGAGCAGGTTGCGCAGCCAGTCCGGTTCAGGCACGGCGTCGTTGTTCAGCAGCACCGCGTACGGCGTGCAGACCTGCCGCAAGGCGAGGTTGTTGCCGCCGGCGAAGCCGAGGTTCGTCTGGGCTCGCGATCACCCGCGCCCAGGGAAGTCGCGGGCGAGCAGCTCGCAGCGAGCTGTCCGGCCGACGCGTTGTCGACCACGACGGTGTCGAACGCGCACGTCGTCAGCCTGTCGGCCAGCGCGTCCAGGCAGGCCGGCAGCAGGTGGGCGCCGTTGTAGTTGACAATGATCACGGTCGCCAGGGCCGTGGAGGTCATACCGATCCTTCGAGGGTCGCTCCGGTCGAGTGGCTGGTGGCTCTCGGCTGGCGTCGGTGACGGGCGACTACGAAGACCTCGTTCGGCGGATAGAGCTGGCGAGCAGATTCGCATACGCGGCTACGAGCGCTGCCCAGCTCGTGTTGCACGGTCTGGATCCGCTGTGTCGAGGAGTTCGAGATCTGGTCCAGCTCGGCCCACAGCCGACTCTGCGCGGTTGACCCGTCCCGCGCCGCGTCGGCGATCCGGCGTTGACTCCGCGCCCGCTCGCTGCGTCCGGGCACAGCTGCGCCGCGCCGCTGACGAGCTCGACTACCTGATGGTCGAGGGCGCGGCCGTGCTCTGCTCGGCGGTCAGCAGGTGCGGCGGAGCACCGGGATGATTCTGGGGGTTGCCGCCTCGGCGCGATGACCGCGAGCCCGGCCTGGCCGGCGAAGAACTCGAGCAGCACCGGGTCGTAGAAGCGGACGTGCGTCGGGTCGCGCCAGAAGTCGTAGCCAAGCACGGACAGGCAGGCGGCGTTTGGCACCGCCGCGACGAAGACGCCAGCCGGGCTGGAGCACGCGGGCCGCCTCCCGTAGATGGCTTGCACGTCGTCGGCGCCGCAGGTGCTCGAGGAAATGCGCCGCGAAAAGTCCGTGCAAGCGACTGGTCGGGCACCGCCCGAGGTAGCTGATCGCGTCGTCGAGCACGACCTCGTGGCCCTCGCGAGCGCGGCTCGACCATGCCCTCGTCGATATCGACGCCGATGCCGGCGATGCCCTTCTCCCGCAGCAGTGACAGGAACACCCCCGGCCCGCAGGCCAGCTCGAGCACCGGCCCGTCGGTGAAGAACGGAACGTAGTAGCTGAGCACCGCCTCGCGTTCTCCGGGTCGAAGCCCATGAACGCGTAGTAGTCGCTTTCGATCGTCTCGCTCATCGACCAACCTTGCTCGCCGCGGAAGCATGCTCGCCGTTTGTCGTGCTATCCGCCGGGATCGGCGGCGCGCCGATACTCGACTCCGGGAGACGTGATACCGACGCGGAGAATGCCCGCCGGCCGGGTCGTCTTTCACCTCGAACGCTTGCGCTCGAGCGGATCGCCGCGATCGGTTCGATCGCTCGCCGTAAACAGCGTCACCTAAGACAAAGCGGCCACGCGATCGGCGGGCAGCTCGGCAACCGTGAAGTCAGCATCCAGTCTGACTTGGTCGCCAGGTAGGTCGGGCTGCTCGGCGATCCATCTCCCAGATCGGGAAGTCCCCGACACCCATGACGACCGCCCGCACCCGCTCGACGGCGTGCGCCATCGTCGGACCGATGATCGCACCTGGACCCGGATGCCATCGGGTCGCCGCCGGAAAAGCTCCCGCGAACGCCCGCCAGGCCGTCGGCAAACGTGATCGGGCCGAGGGAGATGCCCTCGCGGTCGGACTCGGCTCCTCGATCCTCGACCGGCACGTCGGCGGTGCCGAGGATCGTCCGAAGTTCCCGGTGGCGAAGTACGGGATCGCCGTCGAAGACCACCCGGCCGTGGTCGAGAACGACCCGCGGGAGCAGATCCGCTCGACCAGGTCGAGGCGAGTGGGTGACGAACAGGATCGTCCGGCCGTCCCTGGAACTCGGCGATCTTGTCCAGGCACTTGCGCGCGAATGCTCGTCGCCGACGGCGAGCACCTCGTCGACGAGCAGGATGTCCGGGTCGACGTGCACGGCGACGGCGAAGCCAGCCGGACGTACATGCCGGACGAGTAGTGCTTGACCGGGTTGTCGATGAACTCCTCGAGTTCGGCGAAGTCCACGATCGAGTCGAAGACCGATCGGTCTCCGGCGCGACAGGCCGAGCAGCGAGGCGTTGAGGTAGACGTTCTCGCGGCCGGTGAGCTCGCCATTGAAGCCGGCGCCGAGCTCGAGCAGCGACGAGATCCGGCCGCGTGATCTCGACCGTGCCTGGGACGGACGAAGGATCCCGGCGAGCACCTTCAGCAGCGTCGACTTGCCGGAGCCGTTGCGGCCGATCAGCCCGACCGACTGCCGCCGCTCGATCTCGAGAGACAACGTCCCGCAGGGCATAGAAGGCCTGGCCGTTAGCGCGCGGCCGACCGGATGACGCGCTCCTTGAAGCTGGTCGCTCGCTCGCGTGGTTGACGGAAGCACTTGCTGACGTCGGTCGCCCGGATGGCGTAGTCGGACAACGACTCAGAGCTCCTCGGCGAAGTCCGCCGACATCCGGTGGTAGACGCACAGGCCCAAGGCGAGAATAGCGGCGGAGGGAATCGCCCCGACGGCCAGCTTCTCCACGTAGAACAGGTAACCAGGGTCGGGCAGCACGGGGTGGGCGGGGCAGCCGTACGGTGTGGCCGGCTCCGTAGAACGCGCGTTGCATCGCCACGGATACGCCGGCCATCGGGTTCAGGTAGTACGCGTCAACGAGCCACGGCCAGCGAACAAACGGGCTCTTGTCTGAGATCTGCGACACCGAGTAGACAATCGGGCACACCCAGAAGCCGGCCATGAGCACAATCTCGACGAGGTGTTTGGTGTCGCGGTACCGCACATTCAGCGCCGCGACCAGGAAGGACAAACCAACGGTCAGGAGATGGCGACCGCGATAGCTGGGATGGCCAGCAGCACCTGCACCCCAAGGAAACTGGTAGATCCGGTTACAGCATCATGGCACAGCAGCACCAGCAGCTGCAGACCGAAGTGGGTGAGGTTGAAGCCGACCGCGGTCATCGGCAGCACGCTGAGCGGAAATGGGACCTTCCGGACCAGACCGGCGTTGCCGACGACCGCATCGGTGGCGAAGGTGACCGATCCGCTGAGGAAGCTCCAGGGGAGCAAGGCCGACAGCAGGAAGAAGCCGAACTTGCGGGATTCCCGCTCGCAGCACGATCTGGAACACGAACGTGTAGACCGCGAGGAGTACCAACGGATTGACCAGGGACCACACGAACCCGAGCGCACTGCCCTGATACTTGATCTTGAGATCCTTGCGGATGATCCCGACGAGTAGCTCCCACCGCACCCGCCCCTGGGCGCGAGCGCGCTCGTCGGCACTGGCTGCGGCCGCCACATCCATCCCTTCGCCCGCGTGGGACTGTCGCTTTCGTCCGTCCGCGCGGCCTTCACTCACTGGTCACGTAACGATACCTGGGTGGCTTTGCGCCGGGCCGGGCCGAGCCGACGACGCGAGTCGGTCAGTTCGTCAATCGCGCGCCCGACGTCCGAGCCAGGTTTCGATGACTGTGCTCCTTGGCACTGTCAGGCGCGTGCCGATCTCGCGCCGGGTCTGGATCGCCCAGCGGGCTGCGCGAGCTACTCCGAGCAATGCGCGCAGTCGCACGCGCGGTCGGAATACCGCCGCGTCTGGGATCCGCTGCCTCATCAGGCGCCGGACGGCCAGCGAGAGTGTCGTCACGACGAACCGCCCGACCTGGCGAATCGCGAAACCGAAAGGCGCGCAGCGCAGGAGCATCAACAAGCGATTGCGCTCGGTGAAATAGGCAAACGATTCAGACCGGAGGTCACTTGATGCACCGTGCCGATGGCGGACGGTAGCTGCCGGTTCGTAGCGGATTGTGTAGCCGGCGAGCCGCATGCGCCAGGACAAGTCGGCGTCCTCGTAGTACATGAAGAACTCGGGCGCGATTCCGCCGATCGCCTCCACCGCAGATCGGCGAAGCATGCACGCACCGCCCGAAAAACCGAAGACTTCCCGGGGCTGGTCAAACGGCGGGCCGTCGGGTTGTCCGAACCCGCGGTCGGTCCCGTAGCCGCCGGCTACGAGCGCCACGCCGGCGTTGTTGAGGATGGCCCGGCCCTCGCGGTCCGCGTCCCACAACACCAGACGTGCCGTGACAGCGGCTGTGTCGAGGTTGCTGTCCAGCAGCGCGGCCGACACCTCGAGCCATCTCGGATCGGCCGCCGCGTCGTTATTGAGCAAAGCGACGTAGTCCGAGCGCACAACGTCAAGCGCCGCCGCGACCCCGCCGGCGAAACCGGTGTTTCGATCGAGGGTCAACACCTCGACGTCGTATCGCGTGAGTGTCTCGGGGGTGCCGTCGGACGACGCGTTATCAACGACCAACACCCGATGCAGCATGGTCTGTGCGGCCAGCGAATCAAGGCAGGTGGGCAGCAGTTCGGCCCCCTGCCACGTCACCACAACAACGGTGACCCGGGTGTGTGAGGTTGCCGCACCCCGCGACCCCGGTGAGGCGTCACCCATGCACGCACCGTAATCCGAGCGCGCGGACGATCCGCGTCGAAACTGCGATGATCCTCGTGGTCCACACCCCCAGCGGATTCTGGACCGCAAACCTATTGATGCTGGCCCGGGGCCATCGCCGGGCAAGGTAAGCTACCGCGGCGTGTCGCGAGCTTCGCAAACCGACCTTCTTCGAAGTTCGCCACCACTTGAGGTCGGGGAGCGAGCTGCCGAGCCGACGGCCGCCCGCAGGCCGCTGACAGTCGCCGAGCTTCTCACCCTGGCTGTCGCGGCGATCGTGGGCATCGTCGCCCTCGCGTCGCTCGCCTCGGCCCATCTCGGCCACGCGACGTTGCCCATCATCGCCGTGGCGTCCGCACTCGCGGTAGTCGTCGCCGTCCTCGTGGTCTGGCGCTTTGACCGCCCGAAGGTGCGCTTGGACGCTCCTGGGCTGATACCTGTCGTGGCTGGCCTGGTACTAGCCGCGATCATGATGTTCCCGGGCTTCGAATATGGAACTGGTGATCGTGACCCCGGCGCCTACGTCGAACACGCGGTCATGATCTCCCGGACCCACTCGATCGAGTTCACCGACGACCTCGTCGCCGCGAACCTACCCGGCACTCGGGTATCGGTGGCGGGAGTCAACGCACCACCCTGGCCCGCCATGTGGGACAAGCCGGGCGGTCCGTCCGGAACGATCTTTCCTCAGTTCTACCACCTATGGCCGGCGCTGCTCGCGACGGCGAATGACGTGGGCGGCTTCACCGGTCTGTTCAACACCGTCTCGCTCCTGGGGGTCATCGCGGTCGGGCTGGCCGTGGCCGTAGCTCGCCGCATTGCCGGACTCCCCGCGGCCTGGCTCACCGCGGCCCTCCTGCCGACCAACATGCTCGAGGTATGGCAAGCGAAGTACCCGACCGCCGAGATCTTCGGACAGATGTTGTTCATGGGCACGATGCTCGGCGTCATTCTCGCGATCCAGATGGGCTGGCGCACTGCCGCTGCGACTGCTGGCGTCCTGCTTTCGCTCTCCTACCTCGAGCGAGCCGATGGCATCGTCCTCGTCCTGATCGGCTGGGCGACGTTGTGCGCGCTACTCGCCGCTCGCCGATTCGACCGCCGGGCCGCGTGGTTCGCCGGTGGTTTGCTCGTGCTGCTCCCGTACGGCTTCTACCAGGCCTACGGTCTAGCTCACACCTACACGGTGGCGAACAAGGTGCCTTCCTTCCGCACCGTTCTCGCCGCGATGCTCGGTATGGTGCTGGTCGGCGGGCTGATCGCGTGGCAGCGCCGAGGAGTCGAAGCGGTGCTCGCCTGGGGCGCACAACGGCGGACCCAGCTCTGGTTGGGGACGGCATTCGTCGTCGTTTGTGGCGGACTCCTACTGCTGGGTGGGCTACGCCCGCGCCTGTTCGGCGCTGATTACCTCGTCTACCGCGGCGTGCCGCAACGCTCGTACGACGAGGCGTCCCTGATCCGGCTCAGCTGGTTCTTCACGCTTCCCGGGTTAGCCCTGATGCTCGCCGGAATCGGCTATGTCGCCGTCCGGCGATGGCGATTCGATCGTTGGTTGGTCGCGCTGCCCGCAGTGGGACTGTTGACGCTCTACTGCTACCACGTGCGCAATTCGCCGTATCTCATGTGGGCGACCCGCCGATTCGTGACGAGTGTCGTGCCCTCGATGGTGCTGCTCATCGGGTGCGGCGTGACGCTTGGCTTCCTCGTGATCAGGCGGCTGATGAACCGCAGCGTTGGCGTCGTCGCCGTCGCCGCGGCCATCGTTGCGCTCACGGTGTTCAACCTCAGCGAGTCATGGCCGCTGCGGAGCCACAACGAGAACGGCGGCTCGGTCGAGGTCGAAAAGCAGGTCGCGGCCCTTGCCGGCGACCAGCGGGGCGTGTACCTCTGGCAAAACTCGCAGTATTGCTGTGCGGCCCCATGGATACTCTTCGGTGGCCCGCTGCTCACCATCACCAATCAGTCGAGCGCTCTGCTGCCCGCGACTCGCATCCCGCGGGCAGTCAGTAACTACGTCAGCCACTTCGCTCAATCCGGGCGACCCATCTTCTACGTCGCCGATCGAAACAATGCGCCGCCCGCTGTACCCGGCGTAACGAGCACGAAGGTAGCTCAGTTCGCCGGCGTTCTACCGCACTGGGCCGAGACCTTCGGCAGCCGGCCGAAGACCACGCAGGACTATAGGTATTCGATGACCGTCTACCGGCTGACGGCGAGCTGACGATGCCCGAGAGCGGCGAACAGATAGGATCGCGGACGTTCCTTCCTGGCAGCAGCACCTCAGGCTCAGCCGCGTCCCAAGGAGCCTCCCTCGCCGTGACCGCACATCCTGTGCCCTCGATCGTCTCGCACCACCCCAGCCAGTCGGTCGGGGTTGACGATGGTCAGGCGAACAGCCTGGATGTCACTGTCGTCCTGCCCTGCTTCAACGAGCAAGATCACGTACGCGACGAGCTGGAGCGCATCGCGAAGGCGCTGGACGCAAGCGACTTCAGCTACGAACTGCTCATCATCGACGACAAGTCGACCGACAACACACTCGCGGTACTACGTGACGAGTTGCCGCACTATCCCCCACATGCGCCTGATGCCGTTCCGCCGCAATGGTGGGTCTGGCACCGCTCGGCGGATAGGCACCGCGGAGGCCCGGGGTCGCATCGTCGTCTGGACCGACGCCGACATGACGTATCCGAACGAGCGGATTCCCGAGTTCGTCCAGTACCTCATCGACCATCCCGACGTCGATCAGGTCGTTGGTGCCCGTACCAGCGAGCAGGGCACGCACAAGATCTTCCGGGTACCGGCCAAGTACGTGATCCGGAAGCTCGCCGAAGCGTTGTCGTCGACGAAGATTCCCGATCTGAACTCGGGGCTGCGCGCATTCCGCCGGGACGTGTCCCTGCCGTATCTTCGGTTGCTCCCGCCGGGATTCTCGTGCGTCACGACGATCACGATGTCGTTTCTGTCCAACCAGCACGCGATCGACTACCTGCCGATCGACTACGCCAAGCGGGCCGGAACGCAGCAAGTTCCACTTCCTCAAGGACGCCTACCGCTACATCCTGCAAGTGCTGCGGATGGTGATGTACTTCAATCCGATCAAGGTCCTCATGCCACTGGCGTTGTGGATTTTCTTCATCGGGTTCGTCAAGGGCGTCGTCGACATCGCCCGTTATCACTTTCGACTGACGACGAGCACACTCTTACTTCTGCTGACCGGGCTCATGATCGGCTCGATCGCACTTCTCGCGGACCTCATCGTGAGGTCCCGGGACGATCGGTGAGTTCGACAGGGACGAACGCACAGACCACGGACAATGGGATCGCAGCACCTCGTCGGCGCTCGCCGGCCAGCCGGATTGTCAAGATTGCCTTCGGCGTGGCTGTTCTCGTGTTCGGTGCCGCCTATGTCGGCGCGCGATGGAACGGGGTGCGCGATGCGATCAGTCACGCCCGACCGGCGTGGATCATCGTCGCCATCATCTGCGCCGTCGCGGGCCAGTGGGCCGCCGCCTTCAGCTTCGGCGCTGCACTCCGCATGGTCGCACCGCCGCTGCCGATCCTAGAAGTGGCGCGGGTGCAGTTCGTCAGCCAGCTCGGCAAGTACATCCCGGGCTCTATATGGCCGATCGTCGCCATCACCGAGATGGGCCACCGCTACGGCATCGCCCGGCGATCGGCTGCTACGGCGGGCGTGCTGGCGCTGCTCTATTCGCTCGTCGTGGCGACAAGTCTCGGTCTGGTGTTGGTCTTCGCGGCAAGTGCCGGGACAGCAGCCGGCTGGTGGTGGCTCGTCGTGATCATCCCGACCGGTATAGCACTCGTTCATCCCCGAGTCGTCGGTGCCGCCGTGGACATCGCGCTCCGGCTGCTCCGCCGTCCGCCCATCGAGTTGGACTTGCGCTGGCAGACGCTGCGCGCGTGCCTGGGTTGGTCAGCGTTGTCCTGGCTCCTGCTCGGATTGCAGTGTTGGGCTCTCGTTGTTGCGCTCGGCGGTGATCCCGGGAAGTCGCTCGCGCCGGCCATCGGCGGGTTCGCACTGGCCTACAGCGCAGGGACGATCTTCATTCCAGCCCCCGCCGGTGCCGGGGTGCGTGAGGCGGCGCTCGGATTAGCCCTCAGCGGCTTGGGCGCGACTGCGGCCATGTTGACGCACGACGAGATCGTCGTGGTCGTGCTGCTCTCCCGGGTGATACTCGCGGTTCTCGACTTTGCCCAGGCCGGGGTCGCGCTGGTCCTCACCCGGCACAGCTCGCAGCGCGCCGCCTCCTAGACTCACGGCGTGCGTATCGCGGTTGTCGGCCCGACCCATCCGATCAAAGGCGGGGTGGCTCAGCACACGACCATGCTGGCTCATCGCCTTGCCGAGGCCGGCCACGACGTAGGCATCATCTCGTGGCGGCGGCAGTACCCGTCGGTTCTCTATCCTGGGCAGCAGACGGTGGACGCGCCGGAGCTGCGACCATTCACGCCAACGGACCGCGCCCTGTCCTGGAATCGGCCAGACACCTGGGTCCGAGCGGCCCGGCGGCAGCGCGACGTCGACCTGGTCGTGTTCGCGCACATCACCCCGGTCCAGGTACCGCCCTACTGGGTCATGCTGCGCGGTCTGCGACGCGGTCGCGCGGCTACCGTCGTCATCTGCCACAACGTCCTGCCGCATGAGCGCCGACGGTTCGATGCGCCGTTGGTGCGTTCGCTGCTCAACGCCACCGACCGGGTGATCGTCCACTCGTCGACAGAGGCCCAGGTCGCGTCGGCTCTGACGGAAGCGCCGGTCGAGATTGCCACGCTGCCACCGTCCATGCCGGACGGTTTCATCCGCCGTCACCCGCTGCCGGGCGAGCATCAGCGCTTGGTCTTCTTCGGCATTGTGCGTCCGTACAAGGGTCTCGACGTCGCGCTTCGGGCGCTCGCTGCTGGGCCGCCGGACGTCCAGCTACGCGTGGCGGGCGAGTTCTGGGGCGGTACCAAGGCCACCGCGGCGCTGTGCGCCCGGCTGGGCATCGCCGATCGGGTTGAGCTGCGCGACGGATACGTGCCTGCCGAGGACGTCCCGACGCTGTTCGCCGATGTCGACGCGATGCTGATCCCGTACCGAACGGCGACCGGATCGCAGGCGGTATGGGCCGGCTTCGAGTTCGGCGTGCCAGTACTCACCACCAGCGCTGGGCATCTCGCCGATGACATACGCGACGGCGTCGACGGCATCATTGCCCGGCCCGACGACGTCGACTCCCTGCGCGACGCGCTCTACCGCTTCTACGAGCCGGGAAACCCGGAACGAATGCGGGAGCAGGTTCGGCCGGTCGACCCGGCGTCATACTGGGATTCCTACCTCAAGGCGCTGCTCGACTCCGTTGGACCGGGCTCGAGTCAGCTCGCGGAGCTCGGTCGAAGCGAGCAGAAAGCCGCCGCTCCTGGTGGCCGGGCGCTGCATGCAGCCAAGATTGGCGCCGAGGAGATCCTGTGGGCGCGCGTGGCGGTCCAACGGGCAGTGGCCAGTCGTCGCCCCCAAAACCGACGCCCTCGGCCGGTGGCCCCGACCGATGTCTTGCGGACTCGCGCCGAGTACGAGGCCGCGGTTCGCGAGTGCCGGCGACTACGACTTCCGCTGCATCCTGACCGGCCGAAGAACTGGGACGCACTCGGTGCGGTGAGCACGATCGTGAATCGACTGGGCACCGAGATTCGCGTCCTCGACGCCGGATCGGCTCGCTACTCGCCGGTCCTGCCGTGGCTGCGGCTGCTCGGCGTGCGGATCCTCGTCGGTAACAACCTGGAGTTTCGCCGGGTCCACACGCATGGCACTGTGCGCTTCGAACCCGGCGACATCACCAAGACCGACTACTGCAGCGGGTCCTTCGATGCCGTCACGTGCATGAGCGTCATCGAGCACGGCGTCCCCCTTGCGGCGTTCGCGGCCGAGACCGCGCGGATCCTGCGTCCCGGCGGCGTGCTGATCGTGTCGACCGACTACGACCAAGACCCCCCGACGACCACCGGCTTGCAGGCATATGGCGTTCCGGTGCACATCTTCGGACCGGACGAGATCCGCGCGTTCGTGGATGAAGCCGATCGACACGGGCTGCGCTTGCTCGGCGAGCTTGCGCTCGAGCATGCGGAGCGCCCGGTGCACTGGAAGCGGGTAGGCCTCGACTACACGTTCATCCGGCTGTCGTTCGAGCGGATCGCCGCCTGAGCATCGGCTTCGGTCGCGCGGTTACCGGCCGCTAACCTCGTCGGGTGCGCGTCGGAGTGGTGCTGGAACAGCTCCTCGCACCGGTGCCGGGCGGTACCGGCCGATACACCGGAGAGCTCACTGCCGCCCTAGCGCGAACCGCAGTCGGGGACGACAACGTGCGCGGGTTCATCGCTCGGCATCGCGACGTGGCTGGAGTCGCCATCCCCGGTCTGGCCGCGCCGACCCAGCTGCGGCTCCCACGACGCGCACTGGCCGCAACCTGGGAGCTGGGCTTCGGCCCCGCGCCTCAGGGGGTGGATCTGGTCCACGCGCCGACCCAGTTGTTCCCACCCCGCCGCTGCCCGCTCGTGGTGACGATCCACGACACCGTGGCGTGGACCCATCCCGAGACCCTCACCCGCCGAGGCGCTCGCTGGCACCGGGCGACCGCGGCGCGTGCCGCCCGAGGGGCAGACGCCATCACCGTGCCCACCCGGGCCGTAGCTGACGAGCTGGCTCGCCAGCTACGGCGGTTTCCCGCCGAGCGGGTGCATGTGCTGGGTGCAGGTGTTACGCCTGCGCTGCGCCGGGAGCCGTCCGACGAGGAGATCGCGAGAGTGGTCGCCCAGTTCGAGCTGCCCGAGCGGTTCGTGCTGACCGTGGCCACCCTCGAGCCGCGGAAGGGGCTCGACATCGCGCTGCAGGCACTCGCCCGGCTGGGGAGAACCGCGGTTCCGCTGCTGGCGGTCGGCGCGCGCGGATGGGGCGACGTCGACGTCCTGGCTTCGGCGCACGCCGCCGGGTTGATCGAGCAGCAGGTTCGGGTGCTCGGACGGATCGCCGACCCGGATCTCGCGGTCGTTCTGCGGCGCGCTACGGCGCTGCTCATGCCGAGCCGCGCGGAGGGATTCGGGCTGCCCGTCATCGAGGCCATGGCCTGCGGCACGGCCGTCATCTGCTCCGACGTCCCGGCGCTTGTCGAGGTGGCCGGGGACGCCGCGCTGGTCACACCGGTCGGCGACGTCGCCCGGCTGGCAGAGGCGATCGAGGCTGTCGTGGGTGACACCCAGCTCCGCGAGGGGTTGGTGCGGGCCGGTCGGCTGCGAGTGCCGCGTTACGACTGGAATGCCGTGGCCGAGCGCGCCTGGCGGCTCTATCACTCCCTCGCCTGATCGATCGGTGGCACCCTGGCGGGTAGGCTTCGGCGGTCCGTTCGTTGCGTCCTTGTGAGGTTTCCCGTCGTGGTTCGCGTGCTGGTCGACGCGACGGCTTTGCCCACCAACCGCGGCGGAGTGGGGCGTTATCTCGACGGGTTGCTCGGGGCGCTCGCCGGTTCAGCGCGGCTCGGGGGCCCAGGTCGTCGTCGCGAGCAAGCCAGCCGACCGGGCGGGCTACGAGGCGCTCGGCCTCGAGGTCGTCACCGGTCCTGGCGTGCTCGACCGTCGTCCGGTTCGGCTGGGCTGGGAACAGACCGGCTTGCTCCGGGTGGCTCGTCGCGTCCGGCCCGACGTCCTGCACAGCCCGCACTACACCCAGCCAGTCTTCGGCCGGCTGCCGACGGTCGTGACCGTGCACGACGCGACGTTCTTCACCGACCCGCAGCTGCACTCCGTTATCAAGGCCCGCTTTTTCCGAGCCGCGACGCGCTGGGCGGCTCGTCGAGCTACCGGGCTGATCGTGCCGTCGGAGGCGACCCGGCAGGAGCTCGCCCGGCATGCCCACGTCGCGGTCGGCCGAGTCACCGTGGCGCCGCTCGGCGTCGATCGCGCCGTCTTCCATCCGCCCGCAGCGGAGGATGTGGTGCGATTGCGGCGACAGCTCGATCTGGGCGACGGGGAGTACGTTGCTTTCCTCGGCACGGTCGAGCCGCGCAAGAACGTCAGCGCGCTCGTGCGGGGCTGGGCGCTCGCGGTCCGCGATCTGCCCCACCGCCCGCACTTGTCCTGGCGGGCGGCCACGGATGGGACGACACGGTGGACGCCGCTGCCGCTGGCATCCCGAACCGGCTTCGGGTCATCCGACCCGGTTACCTTCCGATGGCGGACCTGCCCGCATTGCTGGGTGGCGCCGCGGTCGTCGGGTATCCCAGCTTGGGTGAGGGCTTCGGGCTGCCGGTCCTCGAGGCGATGGCCTGCGGCGCGACGGTGCTGACAACCCGGCGATTGGCGCTGCCGGAGGTCGGCGGTGACGCAGTGGCCTACACCGAACCGGACGACGCGTCTATCGCAGTTGCGCTGCGCGAGCTGCTCGCAGATGACGCCGCCCGGGCGCTGCTCGGCAAGGCCGCCCAGGAACGGGCCACGCTGTTCACCTGGGACCGCTGCGCCCGATTGCACGTCGAGGCCTACCGCGCGGCAGCGGAGACCCGTCGGTGAACATCTCCGTCGTCGTCGTGACGTACTCGCCCGGCGAATCGCTGGCCACGTTCCTGTCGACCCTGGAGGGCGCGAGCCGGCACCCGTGCCCGTGCTGCTCGCCGACAACGCTTCGACCGACGGCATTCCCAAGACACCGCCACCAAGTACGACAACGTGTCGCTCGTCGAGATGGGCCGCAATTTGGGGTACGGCGCGGCCGCCAATCGCGGCGTGCGGGCTACCGATACCGAGCTGGTTCTGATCGCCAATCCGGACATCGTCTGGTCGACTGGCGCGATCGACACGTTGGCCGTTGCCGCCGCCCGCTGGCCGGACGCCGGCGCGCTAGGCCCGCTGATCCGCAACACCGACGGCGAGGTGTACCCGTCGGCGCGCGCGCTGCCGTCGCTCGGACGCGGCATCGGCCAGCCTTGTGCGGGTGGTGGTGGCCGAGCAACCCGTGGACCACCGCCTACCGAAACGAGCGCGGCGCACCGCAGGAGGGCCCGGTCGGCTGGTTGTCCGGCTCGTGCCTGCTCGTGCGTCGCGCGGTTCGATGCCGTGGTGGCTTCGATCCGGGCTACTTCATGTACTTCGAAGATGTTGACCTCGGCGAACGGCTCGGACGAGCCGGCTGGCAGAGCGTCTATATCCCGTCGGCCGAGGTGACCCATGTCGGCGCGCCACGCCACGGCCCGGGCCTCGCAGGATGGCCACCGAGCACCATCGCAGCGCCTGGCGGTGGGTCCGCCGCGTTACCGGGGCCCGCGCTGGGCACCGGTGCCGGTCCGTGGGTGCGCCTGGGCCGGTCTGGCCGGCCGCAGCCGCGCTGCTGGCCGCGCTGCCGCGGTCGCCGCTGGCGCCTCGTCTGGCCGCCGCGGCTCGCCACGAACGCAGCCCGAGCGCGACCGACTGGGCCTTCGCGATCCTCACTGACCTCTCCCCCCTCCCCCCCCCCCCCCCCCCGACCCCTTCCGGGCCTGCCGAGGTGGGCACGGCGCGTCATGCTAGTCGCGCCGGAGCGGAGCGGCGCCCCGATGCTAGGCTCGGATGATTCCGATGGGCACCTCACCGGCTCGGCAACGATGCGCCGATGCGAGATCCGACCCAAACTCTCCTCCAGTTTCGATGGGATTGGCGCGTCGCCATGAGGGAAGAACGGGCTGACGTGGATGCGGTCGTCCTTGTCGGCGGCCTCGGCACCCGGCTAAGGCCGTTGACGTTGTCCGCGCCGAAGCCCATGTTGCCCACGGCGGGCGTTCCGCTGCTCGCCCACCTGCTGTCGCGCATCCGCGACGCGGGGGTTCAGCACATCGTGCTCGGGACCTCCTACCAGTCCGACGTCTTCGCGAGCTACTTCGGCGACGGCCGGCGGTTCGGCATCGAGCTGGAGTACGTCGTGGAGTCGGAGCCGCTCGGCACCGGCGGCGGCATCCGCAACGTTGCCGACCGGTTGCGGGGCGACACCACGCTGGTCTTCAACGGAGACGTGTTGACCGGCATCGACTTGACCGCGCTGCTCCACCGCCATGCCGACACGGCAGCCGATGTGACGCTGTATCTCACGACGGTCGACGACGCACGACCCTTCGGTTGCGTCCCCACCGACGCGGACGGCCGGGTGACGGCGTTCCTGGAGAAGGATCCGAACCCGGTGTCCGACCAGATCAACGCCGGCACCTACGTGTTTCGGCGCTCCGTGCTCGAGACGATTCCGACCGGCCGCCCCGTCTCGGTGGAGCGAGAAACCTTCCCGGGCCTGTTGGCCGAGGGCGCGACGGTCATTGGCTACGTCGATCGCTCCTACTGGCGGGACCTGGGGACGCCGGCGGACTTCGTGGCGGGCTCGGCCGATCTGGTGCGCGGTATCGCTCCGTCGTCCGCCGTGCCGGGACCGGTCGGCGAAGCGCTTGTGTTGCCGGGTGCGCAGGTCAGCGACCACGCGAAGCTCTCCGGCGGTGCGACAGTCGGGGCCGGCTGCGTTGTCGCGGCGGGCTGCATCGTCGAGGGAGCGACGTTGTTCGACGATGTCCGGCTGGCTCCGGGTGCGGTCGTTCGCCGCGCCATCGTCGGGCGATCCGCAACGATCGGCACGGATGCCGCTGTGGTCGACGCCGTCGTCGGTGATCGAGCCCGGATCGGAGCTCGGGTTGAGCTCGCCGCTGGAGTCCGGATCTGGCCGGATGTGGTATTGGCCGATGGGTCGATTCGGTTCTCGTCGGATGTTTGAGCGGCGACGCCGATGGGAGGCCGGGCGCCCGGTGGACATTCGCGGCACGTTGGGGCCGCTGGTGCGCGGCGGCGGCGATCCAGCGCAGCGCACAAGTGTGGATGGCATCTTCTGGTGGGCGTCCCGCACGCCGGGCGGGCCGGGAACTCTAGCGTTGCGGCAGCGCGGCGGCGTCGTCGACGCGTCCGCCTGGGGGGCCGGGGCGGACTGGCTGCTGGAGCGAGTCCCAGTTCTGCTCGGTGACGGCGATGACTGGACCGGCTTCGATGCCGCGGCGCATCCGTTGCTTGCCTCCGTCGCTCGCCGCCATCCCGGGCTGCGGCTGCCGAGCACCGGTCTGGTCCTCGACGTGCTCGTGCCCGCCGTCCTCGAGCAGCGCGTCACGGGCCGGGAGTCGCGGCGGGCCTGGCGCGGCCTGTGCTACCGGTACGGCGAGCCGGCGCCCGGACCATGGCCGGCGCTGCGGGTTCCGCCGGGAGCGGAGACGCTGCTCGACGTGCCGAGTTGGGATTGGCATCGTCTCGGCGTCGACCTCGCGCGGCAGCGCGCGATCCGCGCGGCGGCGACGGTGGCCGCTCGACTCGAGGAGTGCGTCTACCTCACTCCGGCTGAGGCGTCGGCCCGGCTGCGGATCGTGCCCGGTATCGGCGAGTGGACGGCGGCGGAAGTCGCGCAGCGCGCGTGGGGGGATCCTGACGCGGTGAGCGTTGGGGATTACCACATCCACGACCAGGTCGTGCACGCGCTCACCGGGCGTCCACGAGGGGACGACGCCGAGATGCTCGAACTCCTCGAGCGCTGGCGCGGGCATCGGCAGCGGGTAGTTCGGCTCATCGAGGTGTCGGGGGTCGCCAAGCCCCGTTTCGGCCCTCGGTACAGCCCGATCGATATGCGCGCCATGTGACGGTGGCGGACCCAGACGCTTATTTCGGCTTTGGCGACCAGTCGTCACGACCTACCCTTGCGCACATGACGCCGCCGGCCGAACTAGCGATCGCGCGCAAGGCGTATGACGCCCGCGCCTGGCGCGACGCCCGCGAGGCCTATGCGCTGGCCGCGTCTCACGTCGTTCTTGAGCCTGACGATCTCGAACAATTCGCTCGTTCCGCGCTGCTGACCGGTGACGACGAGGCGTATGTCGACGGGTTGGCCCGAGCTAGTCGGGCCTGGGCGAGCAACGGCGACCTCGCCCGTGCCGCCGAATGTGCCTGCTACGCCGCGATGAACCTCGGCTTCCGCGGTGAATGGGTGCTGGCGAGCGGCTGGCACGCCCGGGCCGAGGAGTTGCTGAAGGACGACGATCGCGACTGCGCGGCCAAGGTTCTGGCGTGCGGCCTGCAGGCCATTCCGCTCCTGCAAGCGGGAGCGGCCGACGCGGCGTACGACCGGTTCCGACAGGCCGCGGAGATCGCGAGCCGGTGCGGCGAGCCCAGCTCCGCGGCGATGGTGAGAATCGGCGTCGGACAGTGCCTGGTCGGATTGGGCCGGGTCGCCGAGGGCATTGCGCAACTCGAAAACGTGATGCTCTCGGTCATCGAGGGTGAGGTAAACCCGATCGTCTCCGGCATCGCCTATTGCTCGGTGATCGGTGCGTGCAGCCAAGCATTCGACCCGAAACGCGCCAGTGACTGGACGAGAGCACTGAGCCGCTGGTGCGAGGAACAGCCGGACCTCGTGCCGTTCCGCGGCCAGTGTCTCGTGCACCGCGCCCAGATCATGCAAATGCGTGGTCTCTGGCCGGATGCGATGGAGCAGATCGACGATGCTTGCACCCAATTGTCGGCGCCTCCCGGCCATCCCGCGGTTGGTTCCGCGTACTACGAGCAGGCCGAGCTCTACCGGCTGCGCGGCGATCTCAGTCAGGCAGAGCGTAGCTATGCGCTCGCCGCCGAATTCGGCCAAGAAACCCAGCCGGGGCTGGCCTTGCTTCGACTAGTCCAGGGTCGAGTGGACGCTGCTCGGGCCGGAATCATCCGCGCGTTAGCGGAGATCCCCAACGGGCTCCTGCGAGCTCCCCTGCTGGCCGCCGGGGTCGAGATTGCCATCGCCGCCGCCGACCTTGACGCCGCGGAGTCGGCGTCCACCGAACTCAGCAGCATCGCGGCCGCGCATGACTCGGTGCTGCTGACCGCCATGGCAACCCAGGCAGCTGGTGCCGTCATGCTCGCACGGGGTGCGTGGGCCGAGGCGCTGCCGGTGTTGCGGCGTTCGTGGAACGCGTGGCAGGACGTCGACGCTCCGTACTTCGCGGCGCGAGTCCGGGTGCTCGTCGGGCAGGCCTGCCGGGACTCGGGCGATCTCGACGCCACCCGAATGGAGCTCGACGCGGCGCGTGGCGGTCTTCGATCGGCTCGGTGCCGAACCGGACCTGCAGGCATTGCGCGAGGTCAGCGGCATCTCGACCCTTCAACGGCAGCCGGGTGGGCTAACCGCCCGCGAGATCGAAGTGCTGCAGCTGGTCGCGGCCGGGAAGACGAACCGCACCATCGCGACGGAATTGTTCCTATCGGGAAAGACGGTCGCCCGGCATGTCGCGAACATCTTCATCAAGCTGAATGTGTCGAGTCGCGCCGCGGCGACGGCCTACGCGTACGAGCACGATTTGATGGACCGTACATAGAAATACCCATTCTCCGTTGGGCGAAGAGGCTGCACCGTTCGTCCGATGCGACGCCGCTGGTCGCGTTCATACCGTGGCCGTCATGACATACACATCAGAGCGAATCGACACACTGATCATCGGCGCTGGCCAGGCCGGGCTCTCGGCGGCGTACCACTTGCGACAAGCTGGTCGTGAGTGCCTCGTCGTTGACGCGAACGAGCGAGTCGGCGACAACTGGCGACGCCATTGGGACTCGTTGCGCCTGTACAGCCCAGCGGGTTGGGACGGTCTTCCCGGCCTGCTATTTCCCGCACCGCGGTGGTCGTACCCGACGAAAGACGAAGTGGCGGACTATCTCGAGACCTACGCGGCGACTTTCGAGCTGCCCGTCCGGGGGGGCATTCGAGTGATCAGCCTCAGCGCTGAGGACAACGGCTACCGAGTCGAGCACGAGGACGGCGTCTTCGAGGCGGCCAACCTGATCATTGCGACCGGCACATTCGGCCTGACGCCCAACATCCCGAGCATGGCGAACGATCTCGATCCGCGCATCGTGCAGCTGCATTCGTCGGAGTACAAGAATCCTGATCAACTCCAACCCGGACCGGTTCTGGTCGTCGGCGCTTCCCACTCGGGTGGCGACATCGCGTACGAGCTGGCCGCGACGCACCAGGTGATCCTGTCCGGTCGGGACACCGGCCAGATCCCGTTCCAGCTCGACAAGCCGTCCTTCCGGTTCTTCTGGCCGATCATGTTCTTCGCATTCGGGCACGTACTCAGCCGGCGGACACCGATGGGGCGCAAGGAGATGAACCTCATCCGACACCACGGCGGGCCGTTGTTGCGGGTGAAGCGAGAAGATCTCGCCGCGGCTGGTGTCGAGCGGGTGACCGACCGGACGACCGGCGTCGCCGGTGGCCTGCCGGTGGTCGGGGACGACCGCATCGTTGAGGTCGCGAATGTCGTGTGGTGCACGGGCTTCGTTCACGACCTGGACTGGATCAAGCTTCCTATCGTCGGTGACGACGGCTGGCCTATCGAACGCCGCGGTGTCGTCGAGTCGGCGCCCGGGCTCTACTTCACTGGGCTCAGCTTCCAGTCATCCATGCGGTCGATGCTGGTCGGCGGCGCCGGTGCGGACGCGGCTTACGTCGTCAAGCACCTCACCCGGCATCGCCAGGCGCGTCAGACGCGATCCGAACTGACGACGTCTACCGTCGGCGCCATGGCCGGTTAGCTCCGGCTCGCCCGGTGTTGTCACGCCGCCGTGAGAACGGCGTCGGACAGCGCCGGCCAGGCCGTTTTGGCCCAGTCGCCGAAGGAACGGTCCGCGAGCGCGACCAGTCCGATACGGCGTTCCGGATCGATCCAGAACATGGATCCGCTCAGCCCGAAGTGGCCGTAGGTCGCGGGCGAGTTGCGGGTGCCGGTCCAGTGGGGGTGCTTGCCGGACCGGATTTCGAAGCCAAGCCCCCAGTCGTTTGGGTTCTGGCTGCCGAAGCCCGGCACGACGCCCCGGAGGCCCGGGTACTGGATGCTCGCCGCGTCTGACAGCGTCGCGGCATGGAGCCAGCCGCACGGTGCGAGCAGCTCGGCGACGACCCGCGCCAAGTCCGCGACGGACGCCAGACAGTCCCGAGCGGGGGATCCGGCGAGATGGGTATCGCTCAATCCCAGCGGCCCGGCCAGCGATTCTTGGAAGTACGAGCCGAATGGCATGCCGACTGCACGCGCGACCAGATCTGCGAGCAACTCGATACCGACGTGGGAGTACACCCGCCGCCCGGCCGGCGGGAACATCCGTTTGAGCTCGTCGGGTGCGAGCCCGGAGGCGTGGGACATCAGGTGGCGGATGGTCGCGCCGGGCACCAGGTCCTCATCCGCGGCGTCGGTGAGTTCGACCGCGCCCTCTTCGACGGCGACGAGCGCGCTGAGCACCGCGAGCGGTTTCGTTACTGAGGCGAGCGGGAACTGGCGGTTGACCGGCCCGGTCGCTGCGAGCACGCCATTCGGCCCGACCGCCGCGGCCGCCGCAACGCCCACCGGCCACTTCGCGACTTGGTCGACCGCGGAGCCCAAGTCCGCCATCAGGCGTCGATCCGGCGACGAGCGGCCTCGATCATGGCGGGCAGATTAGGTGCCGCGCCTTCGGGTAAGGCGTCCCAGGTGACCCAGCGAAGGTCGAGCGACTCGTGACTTTGCGACAGTGGTGCGCTGTCGGGAGCGATCGCCAGGTAGGTGACATCGAAATGTCGGGTCGGCACGCCGAGCGAGCACGTTAGCGAGTGCACGTCGAGGCTGATCGGTCGCGGGTCGAAGGACAAAGCGCCGATTCCCGACTCCTCGCGCGCCTCGCGGGCGGCAGCGTCCAGCAACGAACGGTCGCCTCGCTCACAGTGCCCGCCGAGCTGCAACCACAGTCCCTGGCGAGGGTGGAGCGTGAGCAGCACCGATCGTCGGGCCGGATCGAGCACGAGCGCACTGGCCGTTAGGTGGCCGGGCACGCAGGAGCGCCACATCGCATCTGGGCGGGCGGCGAGGAAAGCGAGGAATGCCTGCTGTACGGACGCTTCTGCTGCTGTTTCTGCGGCGAACATCGCCACGACGACAACAGCGTCCGCGTGCAGCAGTGGTGGCTCGACGGTCGGGCCGCCGGCCTCCGTTCGACCCACAGCGATCGCCTCGGCCGTGCCCAGCTGGAACATGTCCTCCTCCGGACTGCGGATGAGCGTCGCGCTGCCCAGCCCGTCGTCAGGTAGCTTGCCGTTGAGGCCAAGCCCGCGCGCGATTGCGACGGGAACACCGCGCAGCTTTCCCTTGACCAGATCGGCTGCGGCGGCGATCTCGTCGGCGACCGCAACCTGGGTCACCTCGAGGAGGTTGCCGTGTGCGTCCAACTGACCTCGAGCGTCGAATACCGCACTGAGTCCAGCCACTCCGATGGCCGCGTCGGTGATGCCAGTTCGCCACGGCCGGCCCATGGAGTCGCTGACAATGACGGCGACGTCGACGCCGAGCTTGGCCCGCAGACCCTCCCGCAGCCGAGCGGCGGAGGCGTCCGGGTCGACGGGCAGCAGTGCGAGTTCGTTGCGGGCGACGTTCGAGCTGTCCACCCCCGCGGCGGCGAGCACGAGCCCTTGCCGGTTCTGGACGATCCGCAGATCGCCCCGGGTGGCGACCACCCGCACCGATTCCTCGTCCACCGCCTCGCGTCGCGCCTGCTCGCGCACATCGGCGTCGGCGGTCGGCAACGTGATGAGCCTGCCCTCGATCTTCGATACGACCTTGGAGGTCACCACCACTACGTCGCCGTCCTGCAACTGTGGTGCCGCGTCGGCGACGGCAGCGACGAGATCGTCACCGGGCCGCAGATCTGGCATTCCGGTGACCGGCAGGATCTCGAGGCGAGTGGCGCCGTGGTCGGCGGGCGGGAAGTCAGACACCGGCCAGCTCCACGGCAGCGCGGACCATGCCGGCGGTCGCGGCGTCATCCGACATGAGGAGCGGGACGGAGCGGACCGCCACGCCAGGCACGTCGGCCGTATCGCTGCTGTGCACTAGCCAGCCGTCGAGCACGCCGCCCGATCCGCGGGAGCCGTAGTGCCGGCAGACGCCGGCCGCGCTCACCTCGACGCCGATCGCGGCCAGGCACGCGTCGGCCATGCCCCGCACCGGCGCGCTGCCGATGATGGGGGAGACGCCGACGACGGGTGCGGCTGTCGTCGACACCGCATCCCGGACTCCCGCCACGGCGAGGATCGTCCCAATACTGACCACCGGGTTGCTAGGTGCGATAAGCACGACATCGGCGTGCAGAATGGCCTCGAGCACGCCGGGCGCGGGCTTGGCATCGTCCAGGCCTACCTGTACGAACGCATGGGCGGGCAGGGCCGCGCGATAACGGATCCACCACTCCTGGAAGTGGATGGCGTGCCGACCAGCATCGGGCAGCTCGACGATCACGTGCGTTTCGCAGCGCTCGTCGCTCATCGGAAGCAAGCGCACACCGGGTTTCCAGCGATCGCACAGTGCGGCGGTCACGTCGGAGAGCGGATATCCAGCATCCAGCATCTGCGTCCGTACCAGGTGGGTCGCGATGTCGAGATCGCCTAGGCCGAACCAGCTCGGCTCCACCCCGTACGTCGCCAGCTCGTCGCGAATGCGCCAGCTCTCGTCGGCCCGGCCCCAACCTCGTTCCGCGTCGATACCGCCTCCGAGCGTGTACATGACGCTGTCCAGGTCCGGGCAGATTCGCAGCCCGTGCAACGTGATGTCGTCGCCGGTATTCACGATCGCTATGACCTCGTCGGCAGGATGGGCGGCACGAACTCCCCGCAGGTAGCGCGCGCCGCCTATGCCCCCGGCCAGCACTGTGATGCGCACGTGTCGAACTTACGGTAAGCGAGCAAGCGGAAGCGGAATGGTCATGCCACCATGCGCCCTCGCCGCACCTTTCGGACGACGGTGGCGCCGGCTCCCACGGCACATTGCACCGCTACCCGCACCGGATCGTCGCGCGGGCCGATGGCGTCCAGCAGCGGCCGCAACTCCTTCCGCATCGCCTTCGGCCGGGGCGAGGGACGGGCCGGGGGCCGTCCGATCGTCTCGGGGACCGCTGTCGCGCCGCATATCACCAGCAACATGCCGAGGACGGCGTCTGGAGAATCCGGGGGCGGCGTCCGCAATGCCCCGACGGCGGTCAGTCGGCGAGCGCGGTCGAGCATGCTCGCGGCGTCCACGTCGGTATAGCGGTGCCGTCCCACCGGCGTCCACAACTCGTCATTGATCAGCTCGTTGACCAACGCGACGCGGTCGCCGTGCACATGCCGAAACCATCGAGGCCACGAGACCTCGGGCCGGGCAGCCACCGCGTCCCGGATCTGGTCGAGAAACCGGTGCGTGTTCGGTGCGGCGCTTATCGCGTGGGGCGCCCCTGCGTTGTCCACGATCTGCCCGGCGAGGGCGAGTTCGGCGAACAACGCGGCTCGAAGGCCGACCGCGAGGGTGTTGCGCCGGACGAGCCGTCCAGTGCTGGGGTCACGCGCGATACGCAGCAGGTCAGTGGCGATCAGCTCATCAGGCATCGGCCGGGAGCCTCGCCCGACGAGCGCGCAGCAGCGCGCCGACCTCGTGCATGGACACCTCGCGGGCGCCGAGCCGTACCGCGTCGGTCCGCAGGTGCTCCGGCAGGTCGTAGTGCCAGCGCCACGGATGCTCTTGGAAGAACCGCCGCGGCATGCCCAGCTGGTCAGCCATCGCGTGCAGCTCTTCGCGAGAGTCAGCCAGCAGATGGCAGTACTCGCCGAAGCGCAGCCCGGCGGTGGGATATGACCGCACCGCGTCGACGTAGCAGACCATTTCGATGGGCCACAGTACTGGCGCATCCGGCCGGGCAAGCCCTAGCGCTTGACGGCGACCAGCAATCCGTCCCCAACGGGTAGCAGGGCGGGGACGAGCTGGTCGTTGTCGTGCACCGAACGCACCACCTCGCGCACCGTGACCGTGGCCACGTCTCGTACGGTCGCGTCCGCAACCTGGTCCGCGCGCAGGGCGTTGTCGAACGCTACGACTCCGCCTGGCCGAAGCAGCCGGACAGCTTGCTCGAGGTAGTCGACGTAGCCGGTCTTGTCAGCGTCAACGAATACCAGGTCATAGGCGCTGTCAGTCAATCGGGGAAGTACATCTCCCGCTTGGCCGTTGATCAGCCGGTAGCGGGTCGACAGGATGCCCGCGGCGGCATAAGCCTGTTTGGCTAGCCGCTGGTGCTCGCCCTCGATGTCGACCGTGGTGAGCACGCCGTCCGGACGCATTCCGCGAAGCAGCCAGATTCCTGACGTTCCGGCGCCCGTGCCGACTTCGACGACCGCCTTCGCGTCAATCGCCGCGGCCAGGAACCGAAGCGCCGCGCCCGTGCCGGAGCCGATCGGCACACACGTTCCGAGTTCTGCCGCGTTCCGGCGAGCCATCTGCAACGGCTCGTCCTCCTCGACCCATTTCTCGACGAAAGCCAGGCTAGGGACGCCGATTTTGGGTTCGGTCATGACGTCAGATGCTAGCTATCGCCGAGTACGTCACTGCATCGACTCGATGATCAACGCCAGATCATCAGCCGTGGTGAGCGGGTTGACGATCGCGAAGCGCGTGCACGGCTGATTGCGGTGCCGGGTAGGCGTCACGAAAGCCACTTGCTCGGCCAGCAGCCGGGCCGACCAGAGCGCGTAGTCGTCCGCCGACCACCCAATCCGTTCGAAGATCAGTACCGACAGGTCCGGCTCGACCAGTAGCCGCACATGGTCGGCGGCTCGAATGATCGCGGCTCCCGCTCGGGCGACGTCCAACGTGTGCTCGATTGCGTCGCGGTAGGCGTCAGTGCCGTGCACGGCGAGGGAGAACCAGAAAGGCAAGCCTCGGGCTCGGCGGGTGAGCTGAATCGAGAAATCCGAGGGATTCCACTGGTCCTCGGCAGTGACCGGGTCGAGATAGCCGGCGTGCAGAGTGTGGGCGGCTCGACCGAGAACCGGGTCGCGATAGAGGAGGGCGCACGAGTCGAACGGCGCGAACAGCCACTTGTGGGGATCGACGATGAACGAGTCGGCCCGCTCGATGCCGCGGAACAGGTGGCGGATGCTCGGCGCGGCGAGCCCCGCACCGCCATAGGCGCCGTCGACATGGAGCCACCAGCCATGATCCGCCGCCACGTCGGCGATGCCGTCGATGTCATCGACCCCGCCGACATTCGTGGTACCGGCCGTGGCCACGGCGGCAAAGATGCCGTCGACCGTGCTGGCGGACAGCTCGGAGACCGCCCGGCGGAGCGCCTCGCCCGTCATGCGGCCGCGCTCGTCGCCGGGGATTTCGATGACCTCAACGTCCATCACCACGCGCAGGGCGTGTTTGACCGACGAGTGAGTCTCCTCGGTGAGGCAGACCGCCCAGCGTGGCGGGCGGCGGGAGCCGCGCCGCTCGAGGGCCGCTTCCCGCGCAGCTACGAGAGCGGACAGGTTGGCGACCGTCCCGCCTTGCGCGAATACTCCGCCGGACGTGGGTGGAAGACCGGCCAGTTCGGCGATCCAGCGCAGCGCCTGATTTTCGGCGTAGACCGCCCCGGAGCCCTCGAGCCACGATCCGCCGTAGACATTCGACGCGCCGACGAGCATGTCGAACGCAGCTGCCGCCGTCGATGGCGCACTCGGGATGAAGGACAGATATCGCGGGTGATCGACGGACAGGCACGCCGGCCCGAGTACGTCCATCCAAAGACGCAGCGCCTCGTCGGCGCCGAGCCCGTGGGGAACCACCGTCGCACCGGCTGCGGCCTCGAGCTGTTCGGGAGCGGCCGGCCGGTTGAGCGGATGCATCAGGGCCAGCCGGTCGAGGCAGCAGTCGGCGAGTGCCTGGGCGGAGCGCTCTGCTTCCGGCGTGTATCGGTGCACACGGTGAGCGTAAGGGCCTGCTTGTGGATGATGGGACGGGCTGTTGTTCTCAGGTGACGGTATTCGTCCTCCGTGATGGCTCACAGGTAATACCGATGTCGTGCTCAGGATTCTCCAGGGCCAGCTCGGCACGATATTGCCCAGCGCGCAGCCACTGCGCGCCGGGAACGTTAAAGAACGCTGAGGCGTTGCACCGCGTGAACGCCAGAGCTGGTTCCCTGTATTGCACCAGTATCGGCAGACGAGGTGAACAGGTGACCGAGGCCGCCATCGCCACCCAGTGGGTACCGCCCACGTGGGACGAAGTGGTTCGGGAGCACGCCGATCGCGTGTACCGGTTGGCGTATCGGCTGTCCGGCAACCGCGCCGACGCTGAGGATTTGACCCAGGAGACGTTCGTCCGGGTCTTCAAGTCGCTCGCTGAGTACACCCCGGGAACATTCGAGGGCTGGTTGCACCGCATCACCACCAACTTGTTCCTCGACATGGTCCGACGCCGGCAACGCATCCGATTCGACGCGCTGCCCGACGATGCCGGTGACCGGCTGGCGTCGAACTCCGCCGGGCCGGAGCAGGCCTATGCCGAGATGCATCTCGATCCGGAGATCCAGCAGGCTCTCGACGCCCTACCCGCTGACTTCCGCGCCGCCGTTGTGTTGTGCGACCTGGAGGAGCTCTCCTACGAAGAGATCGCGGCCACCCTCGGCATCAAGGTGGGTACCGTGCGCTCCCGGATCCACCGCGGCCGCGTGCTGCTGCGCGAAGCGCTCGCGCACCGCGCGCCGGGCGTTCGCCCGGTTGAGCCCGGCACCAAGCCAGTCCGCGCCGCCCGACTGTCCGGAGCGGCCGACCGACCATGAACTTCCCAGTGCAGCACCTGTCCGACGAGGCCGTCGCCGCGTACGCCGACGGTGTTCTCGGCAGGACTGCGCGCCTGCGCGCCGAGCGTCATCTGGCCGAGTGCCCGGAGTGCGCCTATGCGGTGAGCGTCCAGCGGGAGGCGGTATTCGCGCTTCGCGACGCGCCACCCCCAGCGTTGCCGAGCGGTTTGCTCGACCGCCTCCGCGCTGTGCCGGTCACGACCGTCCTCACGTCGACGCCGCTCGCGCTCTCACCGGATGGCTCTGCGGCATTTCCGGCTCATGGCACGTCCATCGCGCCGCGGGATGACGCCGCCACCATGTCCGCTCACCCGATGGGCTTGACCCCGTCGATCGGCCCGCGCTCCCGCCGGTATGCACGGTTCGGCAGTGTGGGCATGGCCACAGTTGTCGCGGTGGCTGCCGTGACCGTCCTGACGGCCGGATTGCGCGCGTCCGACGGCACCGGCACATCGCCAGCTGCTCCGGCCTCGCCGGCCGAGGTGGACCAGCAGCCGGTCCGCACGGCTGCCGCCGCCATCGAGCCAGCCTTGGTTGTTGCACCGGCGGTCATTTCCTCGTCGCAGGACGAGCCCGCCCGCCCGTAAGGCTGCGGTTCCGTCGCGGGCCGCGAGGCGCACGCCCTACACGCTCTGCCAACACGTCTGCCTCTCTCAGCAACCGCTGGGTGGGCGGGGGTTATCTCGGTAAGGCAAACTCGATCAGACGGCGTGATTGCCGGAGGAGGCGCAGCACCAGATGGGTGAGGACAGGCCGGACGCCCGGCCCGGAGAGCAGCCGGGCGGTGGGCAGGACGCGGACTATCTGCGTCCGCCCGGCGTCAGTGGCTCGTTCGCCCCGAGCGCCGATGAGTCGGACTACCGTCCCCCACCGCCCACGGTGTCTCCGCAGGAGCGGGCCGAGTACAGCCGCCCAGCCGGTAGCGCCGCGGTGTTCGCTCCGATGCCGGGCGAGCGCATGCCCCCGACCCACCGGATGCCACCGCCGCCGGTCGACGAGCGCACCGCTCGATCCTTCGGCCCGACGACGCCCGGGGCGGGCGCCGAGGGCTTCGAGGCGCCGCTCGGCAGCCGGATATGGCCCATCCTGCATAAGCCGCAGTCGCCTTGGTGGAAGCCGGATGCGGCGCGAGACCCGTGGCGGGACCCGGCTTCGCCCTTCTGGCTGGGGCGTCCGGCGATTTTCACGTCCGACGGTTTGCAGCAGCTTTCCCCCGACGTCGATACGGAGCACGCCGACCAGGACGTAACCGAACCGGAGCCGGCGAAGGCGAAGGAGCCGCGTGCCGTTGGTCGGGGCCGATTCGGGCTCAGCGCGCTGCTACTGACGTTGATCGCTGCGCTGCTGGCCGGAGTTGTGGGCGGCGGAGCCGGCTGGTGGTTGGCCGAGAGATCCAACCGAGTGCTGACCAACGGTGGTGTGACGCTCGGCACAGCGGGATCGCCGGCAAACCGTCCACCGGGGTCGGTGGCAGACATCGCCAAGCGCGTGTCACCGGCCGTGGTATCCATCGATGTGCAGGGATCCGGCGTCACTGGGACCGGCTCCGGGTTCGTCATCGACCGTAGCGGCTACATCGTGACCAACAATCACGTGGCTTCGGTGGCGGCGACATCCGGCACGATCCGGGTGACCTACAGCGACCGCGCCAGCGAGCCGGCGAAGATCGTCGGTCGGGATCCGCTTACTGACCTCGCCGTGCTGAAGGTCACCCGTACCGACCTCACGGTCGCCAGCCTGGGCGACTCGTCCAAAGTCGCGGTCGGGGATCCGGTCATTGCCATCGGCTCGCCGCTGGGGCTGCGAGGCACGGTGACGTCCGGGATAGTTTCCGCGATCGACCGCCCGGTACATCTCTCCGGTGACGGCAGCGACACGGACGCGGTCATCGACGCGATCCAGACGGACGCCGCCATCAACCCGGGCAACTCCGGCGGCCCCCTGGTGGATGCGTCCGGCTCCGTGATCGGCGTGAATTCGGCGATCGCGTCCCTCGGTGGAAGCGGGGAGAGCGGCAGCATTGGTGTTGGATTCGCTATCCCGATGAGCTCCGCCCGCGACATAGCCCAGCAACTGATCCATACCGGCAAAGCCGTGCATGCGTCCGACGGCATTTCTGCCCGTAGCGTCACCGATGGCAGCCGCGACGGCGCCTACGTGCTGCAGGTGACCCCGAACGGTCCGGGCGCCCAGGCCGGGCTGAAGCCCGGCGACGTGATCACCGCGGTAGATAACACGCTCATCGAGTCCGGGGACGAACTGACCGTCGCCGTGCAGGCGCACAAGCCGGGCGACACCGTGCGGATGCACTTCTTCCGTGGCAGCCAGGAGTCCGACGTATCCGTCACTCTGTCAAGCGTCTGAGGATTACCCGCTCAACTCTCCGACATCGCGTTTCCGGCTTACACTCGGCTCGTGTTCAACATCGGGCCGATGGAGCTGCTGGTCCTAGCTCTGATTGGCTTGATCGTGATCGGTCCGGACAAGCTGCCCGGCCTCGCCCGAGATGCCGCCCGGATGTTGCGCGGCTTGCGGGAGATGGCGACCGGGGCGCGCACCCAGCTACGGGACGAGCTCGGGCCTGAGTTCGCGGACCTCGACCTGCGATCGTTGAATCCCCGCACGGCGATCCAGCGGGTGCTCCTCGGGGATGAGGACCTGTCGGAGCTCAACCCGCGAGCCACGCTGCGCGATGCCATGTCGGACGAGCCGCCACCACCGCCCCGCCCCGCCCCACCACCTGGTCAGCGGCCGCTCGGGCGGGGCGAGAAAGCGCCGTTCGACGACGACGCGACCTAGTGTCGCGACACCAGCGTTCTCGTCCGCACAGAGTTCGACCTGGGACGCCCCCCAGACATCCCAGGTCGAACGATTTGGTGTGATCAGCGTCAGCTGCGCACCGTCGCGGACTGCGCCGCGAAAGGCACGAGGATCACGATCACGAGTCCCACCAACAGGTTCGTGCCGGCCAGGGCGACCTGCGCGCTGAGGTGCGCCGCCGACATGGTGAACGGGATGAGGGTGGCGAGGACAGTCAGCAGGCCGGTCAGCCAGCAGTAGTACAGCGTCGGCCGAGGCGCGATGTGCAGCATCGCGTTGTAGAGCGCGGCTGCCGCGAACGCGATGCCAGCGGCAAGGAGGCCGTAGCTGACGGCGTGGACCGGCGTCAGCAGCCCGTTGTCCGGCGTGAGAACCGGCACGTGGGCTATGCCGTGCGTGACGACGAGGCCGACGACACCGGCAAGTGCCGCGACGATCGCCGTGATGACAGCGCCGACCCAGTAGCGCATCTGGTCGAGTCGTAGCCGCGGCGCGGCGGCACGAGGCGCCGGCGACATCGGCATCGGAGCCGCGGTGAACGGGCTGTCGTAGTATTGGTTGGGAAGAGTCGTGGTGCTGGACATGATCCACCTCGTTGGGGATATCGGCCTGAGGCCAGGGGATTTCGTCGGCGGTTGCCGGTTGTCTAAAGTCTCCGGCCGGCCGGGCGGCGGCAGGATCGGCCGGTCAGTGGCTTGACCGGCTGGTCGGGTGTCCATCAATCGGATGACAAGGGTCGTCGGGCCGTCGAGGCGTCGGGCCGTCGAGGCGTCGAGCCGTCGAGGCGTCGAGGCGCGGAGCCGTCGGGGCGCGCCCCACGAGCGCGCGCGAGCCGACCGGTGGTCGGGCGGGTTGTCCGCGCGCAGGCGGGGTTGCGGTCTAGGCGCCTACGCGCGGCTCGGCGTCAGGCCCAGCGAACGGCCGACGATGCTGGCCTGGCGCCGGGCCAGCATGTCGGCAACCGAGCGCAGTGCCTCAGCGGCCGGTGAGTCCGGCTGATAGAGCACCACCGGCCGGCCGTCGTCGCCGCCTTCCCGTACCCGCTGGTCGATGGGCACGTGACCGATGAGGGGCACGCGGGTGCCGGTGGCAACGGCCAGGGAATCGGCCACGGCCTGGCCGCCGCCGGATCCGAACAATTCCAGCCGGGAACCGTCCGGCAGGTCGAGCCACGACATGTTCTCGACGACCCCGACTATCTGCTGATGGGTCTGCAGCGCGATCGACCCGGCGCGTTCTGCCACCTCACGCGCCGCGGTCTGCGGGGTGGTGACGATCAGCAACTCGGACGAAGGGACGAGCTGGGCGACTGAGATCGCGATGTCGCCGGTGCCGGGTGGCAAGTCCATCAGCAGAACGTCGAGATCGCCCCAGTACACGTCTCCGAGGAACTGCTGCAAGGCGCGGTGCAGCATCGGGCCGCGCCAGACGACCGCGGTATTGCCCGGGGTGAACATTCCAATCGAAATGACCTTCACGTCGTACGCGACCGGGGGCATGATCATCTGCTCGACCTGGGTGGGCCTACCGGTTACGCCGAGCATCCGGGGCACCGAGAATCCGTAGATATCGGCGTCTAGCACGCCCACCGACAGGCCGCGCCGAGCCAGCTCGGCGGCGACGTTCACCGTCACCGACGACTTGCCCACGCCGCCCTTGCCGGACGCGACCGCGTAGACCCGCGTTCGGGATCCTGGTTTGGCAAACGGGATCTCAGTAGCTGGAGCGTTCCCCCGCAGTTTCTGGCGCAGCTCGGTGCGCTGCGTGTCGGTCATGACGCCCAGGTTCACGACGACGGCGGTCACACCCGGAACTGCCGAGGCAGCGGCGGTGACGTCTCGGTTCAGTTGCTCCCGCATCGGACAACCGGCGACGGTCAGCAGAACGCCGACGCGCACTCGACCGTCCGGAGCGATGTCCACCGACTCGACCATGTCGAGTTCGGTGATCGGCCGGCGGATCTCGGGGTCGAGAACTCGGGCAAGGGCGGCGTGAATCGCCTCAGGGCTCGGACGGGGCATATATCCATCCTACGGAGCGTCACCCACGCACGGGGCAGGTCCGCGCGGGCGACCACCTAGGATGTCGGGGCATGTCGACAGCCAGGGCGTCGTTGCGGCCCTCCGACTGGCGGATCGAGGTCTGGCGTTCGTTCCTGCGGGCGCACAGTCAGGTCGTCCGCCGGCTGGAGCGCGACCTCACCGCGGAGGCCGGTTTGCCGCTCGCCTGGTACGACGTGCTGCTTCAGCTGGCCGAGGCGCCGGACCGGCGGCTGCGAATGGCTGAGCTGGCCGATAGCGTGCTGCTGTCCCGTTCCGGACTGACGCGGCTCGTCGACCGCCTCCAGGCCGCCGGACTCGTCGTTCGCGAGCCATTTCCGGGTGATGCCAGAGGCATGTACACCGTGCTGACGCCGGCGGGCCTGGACCGGCTACGGCGGGCGGCGCCGATTCATCTGGCCGGGGTCCAGGAGTATTGGCTGTCGAAGTTCTCCGACGACGAGTTGCGGCAGCTGCACGATCTGCTGAACCGCCTGGTCGCCGATTCGGATGACTCCGACATAACGGACGTCGAGGACGAGGTATCGTCCGCGGGACGTGACCAGCTGCGCGACACGCCCTAGTGGTCCGTGTCGCGTCCGCCGTCGAGCCGGCTGAGCTCCGATCGCAAGAAGTCGCGCGTCACGACCTCCCCAAGCGCGAGCCGGACAGCCGCCAGTTCGCGGGCGACATAGTCCAGGTCGGCCGCTGATTGTCGGTACTGCGCGCGGTCCTGCTCCAGATTGATCCGATCGCGGTCGTCTTGGCGATTCTGCGCAAGCAGGATCAGCGGCGCCGAGTATGCCGCCTGGAGGGAGAGGATCAAGGTGAGGAACAGGAAGGCGTATGGATCGAAGTGCGGCAGTCCCGGCAGCGTGTTGAACGCGACCCATAAGATGATCACGCACGTCTGCACGATGAGGTAGCGACCGGTGCCGAGAAATCGCGCGATTCTCTCGGTCAGCCGGCCGAAGGCCTCCGGGTCGTAGCGAACCTGGGGAGTGCGCCGCGACGTCTTGGGCTGGTCGAGCCGATCCCGACGCTCAGCCATCGGTGCTCGTCCGGTGCTTCGTGAATGTCGCGGGCTCGAGCTCGGTCGAATCCGCGTCGATGTCGCGCCAGTCCTCGGGGAGCAGGTGGTCCAGCACATCGTCGACGGACACCGCGCCGAGTAGCCGCTCGTTCTCGTCGACGACCGGTGCCGCGAGAAGGTTGTAGGTCGCGAGGTGGCGGGTGATCTCCGCGATAGGAGTATCGGGGCGTAGCGCATCCGTGTCCTTGACGGTGCTCGCGCTCACTAGGGCAGACGGTGGCTCCCGCAGCAGCCGTTGCAGATGCGCCGTGCCGAGGAACCGCCCCGTCGGCGTCGCCTGAGGCGGTCGAACGACGAAGACCTGGGCCGCGAGAGCCGGTGCCAGATCGGGATTGCGCACGAGGGCCAGGGCTTCGGCCACAGTCGCGTCCGGCGGCATGATCACCGGCTCAGTAGTCATCAGGCCGCCGGCGGTCATGTCGTCGTAGCTCATGAGGCGCCGCACCGGCGCAGCCTCGTCCGGCTCCATCAACTTCAGCAGCCGCTCCTGGTCATCCGCAGGCATCTCGCCCAGCAGATCGGCAGCATCGTCGTCGTTCATCGCCTCGAGGATGTCGGCGGCCCGCTCGTCGCTGAGCGACGACAACAGGCTTACCTGATCGTCTTCGGGTAGTTCCTCGAACACGTCGGCAAGTCGTTCGTCGTCCAACGCAGCGACGACCTGTCGTTGCCGGCTTTCCGGCAGGTCCTGCAGGGCGCTGGCCACATCCGCTGGACGCATCCCGGACAGCACCGAGAGCAGGCTGTCGGTACCTTGCGTGTCGGAGAGCGACAGGCCGTCGACGTCATCCCAGTCGATCTGCTGCAGCTGCCCGCGGCGACGCGTGATCCGGTTGGCGCCTACCCGAACGGCGAGCCGGGTGATCAACCAATCTTGTGCGCGGTTGCGCTCCATCGCCGCATCGATGATCGTCACCTGCTGCCCGTTGCCACCCAACCGCACGGTTCGGTCGAGCAGCTCCGACAGCACCAGGATCTCGTGGGTACGGCGTTCGAAACGCCGCATGTTCACCATGCCGGTCGAGAGCACGACGGCATCGATTTCGATGCGGGTCACCCGACCCATCGGGACGAAGATGCGATGCCGGTGTTGCACCTCGACGACGAGACCGAGCACACGCGGGGGACGATCGAGCTGGAGCATCGCGACGGTCTCGCGAACCCGACCGAGCTGATCACCATTCGGGTCGAATACCCCGATGCCAGCGAGCCGGGCGATGAACACCCGGTCCGCGCTCACGACAGCCACCCGCAGCTGCTCACGAGGGGCAGAGTAGTCGGAGCAACCGGATATCCGGCGACGCGATGCCCTCTAGCCAGGATTGGACGGGTGAGTCAGATCTCGTCGACAACTCGAGAATCGCTGGGCGTCCCGCGAGGGATCGACGCGGTCCTCCTTGTCGTCGCGCTGACCGGCATCTCGTTCTCGGGACCGCTGATGGCGGCCACCGCGGCGCCGGCCCTGGCGATTGCCTTCTGGCGGAACGCGCTGGGCGCGCTTCCCACGGCAGGCGTCGTCGGACTGCGACACCGGGCGGAACTATTCAGGGTGCCGGCGCGCGCGATCGCCGGAGCGGCGCTCGCTGGCTGCGCTCTCGCCGCGCACTTCGCCACGTGGGTTCCGAGCGTGACCCTGACGTCGGTCGCATCGGCAACGGCCCTCGTATCGACGCAGATTGTCTTCACCGCCGTGATCGCACACTGGCAAGGTCGACGGCTGCCGCGACTGGCCTGGCTCGGCATCGGGGCGGCCACAATCGCGACCGGGCTCATTACCGGCGCAGACATTGAGCTGTCCGCCCGGGCACTCGCCGGCGACCTACTCGCCATCGCTGGTGGGCTGTTCGCGGCGATCTATCTCAGCATCGGCGCTCGGGTGCGAACCCATATGAGCACCGCGACCTACACCGGCGTCTGCTACGCCGTCTGCAGTGGGGTACTTCTGCTCGTATGCCTGGTCGGCCGGGTGCCGCTCGGCGGGTATCCGGTCAATGCCTGGCTGAAAATCGTGCTCGTGACGATTTGCGCACAGCTTCTCGGGCACAGCCTGCTCAACGTCGTGCTGCGTTCGACCAGTCCGACCGTGATCAGCCTGGCAATTCTGGTCGAGGTCCCGGGCGCAGCGATCGTTGCTTACGTGTGGCTGGGCCAGCATCCACCGTTCGAGTGCCATTCCGGGCTGATCCTCCTCGTCGGTGGGCTGGCCCTGGTCGTCCGCTCGCGGACTGCCAATGTTCCGGTCGAGATGACGGAATAGGACACCGTGACTCCGGCCACCACACCGACGCCGAGACGGACTCTCGGTGGCATGCTCGCGATCATGACTGAGACGCTGCGTCCCCGACGATCGTGCCTCGCGGTTCCGGGCAGTAGCCCCCGCTTCCTGGATAAGGCAAAGTCACTGGCAGCTGACCAGGTGTTCCTCGATCTGGAGGACGCGTGCGCCCCGCTCGTCCAAACCCGCGGCCCGCAAGAACATCGTCGCCGCGCTGAACGAAGGCGGCTGGGGAAGCCGGATCCGCGTGGTTCGGGTGAACGACGTGACCACGCACTGGACCTATCGCGACGTCACCGAGGTCGTCGAGGGTGCCGGCGCCGAACCTGGACTGCATCATGCTGCCGAAGGTGCAAAATGCGGGCCAGGTGCGTGAGCTCGACCTGCGCTCACTCAGATCGAGAAGACGATGGGCTTCGAGGTCGGCCGGATCGGCATCGAGGCCCAAATCGAGAACGCGCCGAGGCCTGATCGCCATTGACGCCATCGCGGCGGCCTCGCCCCGTGTTGAGACGCTCATCTTCGGCCCGGCCGACTTCATGGCGTCGATCAACATGCGTTCGCTCGTCGTCGGCGAACAGCCGCCGGGCTACGACGTCGGAGACGCGTACCACCACATCCTGATGTCGATTCTGCTGGCCGCTCGGGCCCATGACCTGCAGGCGATTGACGGGCCATACCTGCAAATTCGCGACGTCGATGGCTTCCGTCGAGTAGCCGGGCGCTCGGCCGCGCTCGGGTTCGACGGCAAGTGGGTCTTGCACCCGGGCCAGATCGATGCGGCCAACGAGATCTACGCTCCCACCCAGGAGGACTACGACCACGCGGAACTCATCCTCGACGCGTACGCATGGTCGACGTCCGAAGCTGGGGGAGCCAGGGCTCGGCCATGCTCGGCGATGAAATGATCGACGAGGCGTCACGCAAGATGGCGCTCGTCGTGGCGGCCAAGGGCCGGGCCGCCGGGCTCGTCCGGACCTCGTCGTTCACGCCGCCGTCATAGGCGACGGCCGACCATCCCGGAGAAGTCGCCCGTAGGCTAGCCTTTCGGTCGCACCAACCAGCACGGCTCGGCGACAAGGATTGAGATGCATACCTCGCGAGGGCGGATCACGGTCGCGACGATCGCTGCCGCCGGCGTGATTGTGGCCGGGTGTTCCAGCTCGAGTAGCGGCACCGGATCCAGCGGCGCACCGAGCTCGGGCAGCACGTCGAGCTCGAATTCTGCGGCCAGCGGCATCGCGTCGTTGTCGGCGGAGCAGATCGCGTCGAAGGCGATCGCTTCGCTTCGCCAAGCCAAGAGCTTCCGGGTCGCGGGCACCGTCGTCGAGGGCACGGACCGTACCAATGTCGACCTGGGTCTGACCGATACGGCAACTGCCGGGACCGTCGGCGTGTCGGGTACCGAAGTCCAGATCATCGTGATCGGCACGGATGGTTACTTCAAGGCGTCAGACGCGGCCTGGCGGAAGCTTCTAGCCGGCCGGCCGAACCTTGAGGCCACGGTCCAGCTCTTGCGGGGCAAGTGGATCAAGGGGTCGTCCAGCGATGAGCATTTCGCCGGCTTGTTCAGCATCACCAAGAAGTCGTTGGTTGACGACATGGCATCTGAGAAGGGCCCATTCACGAAGACGGCGACCAAGGTTATCGCCGGCCAGGAGGCGGTCGGGGTGACCGCAACCGACAGCACCCTGTACGTCTCGACGAAGGATGCCCGTCCCGCTCGAGACCGAGCCGGTGAACGGCTCGACGTCCAGTGGAAAGGTCAGCTTCACCGATCACGACGCCGTGCCGGAGCCGACCCCGCCACCCGCCGAGCAGACGATAGACAGCTCCAAGCTCGGCGGCTGAGAGCTCAGCTCACCCGCCAGATCCCTGGGCGGATGCGGCTGCCTGCGCCGATACTGGCGGGCATGGCCCGCCTAGCCCAGACCGCCGGACTCACCGACCTGCAAACCGAGATCCTTGCGACGGTGCGCACCTTCGTCGACAAGGAGATCGTGCCCTATGCCACGGAGCTCGAACACAAGGATGCGTTCCCGGATGCCATCGTCGATGGCATGAAGCAGTTGGGGCTGTTCGGACTGACCATCGACGAGCAGATACGGTGGGCTCGGCGAGTCGCTGCTGACGTACGCGCTCGTCGTGGAGGAGATCGCCCGTGGCTGGATGTCCATCTCCGGGGTGATCAACACGCATTTCATCGTCGCTTACCTCATCAGTCAGCACGGCACCGACGATCAGAAGCAACGGCTACTCCCGCAGATGGCGACCGGCGACCTGCGTGGGGCCTTTTCCATGAGCGAGCCGGAATGCGGCTCGGATGTCGCGGCGATCAAGACCCGCGCTCGGCCGGATGATGCCGAGTTCGTGCTGACTGGTCAGAAGATGTGGCTCACGAACGGGGCGCGGGCCGGCTTGGTGGCCACCCTGGTTCGCGACGAGCTCGGCGCCGAGTCCGTCTACCGGAACATGACGACGTTCCTCATCGAGAAGGAGCCGGGATTCGGCGAAACCCGTCCGGGACTGACCATCCCCGGAAAGATCGACAAGATGGGATACAAGGGCGTCGAGACCACGGAGATGGTTCTCGACGACGTGCGGGTCCCGGCTTCGGCCGTTCTTGGCGGCGCGGACGGCCGCGGGCGCGGCTTCTACCAGATGATGGACGGGATCGAGATCGGCCGCGTGAATGTCGCCGCCCGTGGCTGTGGCGTCGCGATCCGGGCTTTCGAACTCGCGGTCGCGTACGCCCAGCAGCGACGCACCTTCGGCAAGCCGATCGCCGACCATCAGGCGGTGGCGTTCACCCTCGCCGAGATGGCAACCAAGGTCGAGGCGGCGCACCTGCTCATGGTCAACGCGGCCCGGCTGAAGGATTCCGGTGCGCGTAACGACGTTGAAGCCGGAATGGCGAAGCTGCTCGCCAGCGAGTACTGCGTCCAGGTAACGCAGGAATCCTTCCGGATTCACGGCGGTTACGGCTATTCGAAGGAGTACGAGATCGAGCGGCTGATGCGGGAGGCGCCGTTTCTGCTCATCGGCGAGGGCACGTCTGAGATCCAGAAGCTGATCATCAGCCGGGGCTTGCTGCGCGAATACCGGATTTGATCAGGCGAGATCTTCGAGCAGTATGCCGGGGTCGGCCAGTAGAGATGCGGCCATCGCGTTGCCCGATCGAATGAGCGCCTTGATGGGGTCGGTGACGTCCCACACGTTGACGTTCATCCCAGCCAGCACACGGGATTCCGCGTCGAGCCAGAAGGCAACGAACTCCCGCGCTGGTAGATCGCCGCGAACAACGACCTGCGAGTAGCTGCCGGGCGGAGCGTAGCCGACGTACTCCATGCCGAGGTCGTACTGGTCCGTGTAGAAGTAGGGCAGGGCGTCGTAGCTCGCGGCGTTGCCGAGCATGGCCGCGGCCGCGACGGCTGGTTGGTTGAGTGCATTGGCCCAGTGTTCGACGCGGATTCGGGTTCTGATGAATGGGTGTTCAGCGTTTGCGATGTCACCGACCGCGTAGATGTCGGGATCGCTGCTGCGCAGAGCAGCCGAGACCAGCACGCCGTTATCTACGGCCAGGCCGGCTTGCTCGGCCAGTGCGGTGTTGGGTGCGGCGCCGATACCTACCACGACAGCATCAGCCGGGATGACGGTCCCGTCGGCGAGCCGCACGCCGGACGCGCGCCCGTCGGTCGCGATGATTTCGGTGACCCTTGCGTCGGTGTGCAACGTGACGCCGTGGTCGGTGTGCAAGGTGGCGAACACGCGCGGCGAGATCCGCGCCGAGGACGGGGAGCAACGGGGCCGCCGTCGCCTCGACGATCGTAACCTCGGTGCCGGCCTCTCGGGCTGCAGCGGCGACCTCCAGCCCGATCCAGCCGCCGCCGATGATGGCCAGCCGGCGGTCAGCCCCGAATGTCTCGCGAATCACGTCCGAATCCTCGACGCGGCGCAAGGTCAGTACGGCAGCAGCGTCAGCTCCCGGCACCGGAAGTCGACGCGGCGTCGAGCCGGTCGCGAGGAGCAGCGCGCCGTAACCGATCGTCTCCCCGCCGCCGAGTTCTATCTCGTGCGCACCTGGTCGGACCGCAGTAACGGTCGTGGCCAGTCGGAGGTCGACGGCGTTGTCGTCGTACCACTCGCGGGTGTGGACCTGTGCGTCAGCCAGCTTCGACTTGCCCTGCAGATAGGACTTCGACAGCGGCGGTCGCTCGTATGGCAGCTGATCCTCGGCTCCGATAACGGTGAGACCGCCTCGGAAGCCCTGCTCGCGCAGACCTTCCGCGCCCTTGGCCCCGGCGAGGCCGCCGCCGACGATAACGATGCTGTCCGGATGCGCCATAACGGCTCCTGCCCCTAGATCGTTCGTATCAAGACATTAGTGTCCCGTTAACGAGCTGTGCTTACCCGGATACGTCTCTCGTCACACGCTCACCGTCGCGGTGCCCGGAGGCCGCTGACGCCCCGCGCGCGAATGCAGGAGATCTGGTTCAGCGAGCTGGGCCGGTTTGTGCCCTTCGTTGCGCGAACAGCGCCTATTGCCAGGAGGCCGTCGCAGGTGGCATCGAGCTAGGCATTGGCACCACGCCATGCGGACGCTTGCCGCCGTGGGATGAACGCTGACTCTAGGTGTCAGCAGTGGACGTGGGGGTTCCACATGCCGAGCGACCCGGCTGGGTTGCGTTTCCAGGCCCAGGCGTGTTGCGAGTAGAAGTCGGCGAGGCCGTACCGGTTCGGGCCGTCCGTCTCGTCGAAGGGGTTGCCCGGGAACAGGGCGGGCGGCGCGCTGTGCGTCGACGTCCAGGCGGCCCTGTCGGTTCGCAACGTCTATGAGCAACCAAGGCACCACAACGGGAAGCCACAAGGCCTTAACGAGGACCATCACTTAGAAATGCGGACTTCGCGGGCACACTCGCGTCTCGATCGGAATCCCGTAATTACTGGAAGAGCTAGCCGCCGAGGTACAGGGCTGAAATTCCGCGTGGCGCGGGGCGCAAGCCAACTCAGTTCAGCCTTCCACAAGTGGGCTTCGCGCCATCACAATCGACGGCCGCCGAACTGTCATCCAGTCAGGATTCCCCGGTCGTGCCTCCGACAAGAGGGCACGCAGGCGCTGTTGTCAGCAGTGGACGTGGGGGTTCCACATGGCGAGCGACCCGGCCGGGTTGCGTTTCCAGGCCCAGACATGTTGCGAGTAGAAGTCGGCGAGGCCGTACCGGTTCGGGGCGTCTGTCTCGTCGAACGGGTTGCCCGGGAACAGGGCGGGCGGCGCGCTGTGCGTCGACGTCCAGGCGAGCTTGTCCACGAGGTACTCCAGGGCCGCGAGCCGTAGGGTGCCGTCGCGGTCGGGTGCGTACACGAGCGCTTCTGGCTGGTTCGGGTTGATCGCCGGATCCTGGATCAGTGCCGGCTTGACGAAGTGGACCCCCATGCCACCCATGCCAGGCTCGGCAATGCACGAGACGCCGTTGATGTCGACGAAGGGCACGTACCCCTCGGCCAGGGCGGTGGCGATGTTGTGGTACTTGGCGGTGGCTGCCCGAATCGCCTGGAGGTCGCGGTTGGTGAGTGGACGGTGGCTGGCGTTGGCGCTGGCTGAGACGGTGCTACTGAGGATGGCCAGGGCAGCAAGCGATGCGAGCAGCAGGCTGATAGAACGTCGCATGGTCAAAGGCCTTTCGTCGACGGAGATTCGATCGTCGATGGAGTGGATGTCCATGTACCGCGGCATGATCGTCCCTTCGCGGTCAGGCTCCGGTGGGCTGTTCGGCGCGCCGGACAGATGGGCGGCGCAAGCGGGCGGTCATTGCGACGACGATGAGCGTGCCGACGACGGTCAGGCCGACGATCAGGACGTAGCTCCCGAGAGCGATGTGGTCGTGGATGACGGCCGGTTGCGCGGGCGGACCGGCCGGAAGCCGCGCCGCGGGTGAGGCGTAGTACCCGGACGGTGGATCGGGTGTGGCGGATGCCGGCAAGGCCGAACTGACGTACCAGGCGATCAGGAGCGTGAGGCAGCCGAGCTGAGTCAGGCGGATCTTGGTCATCGCAGTGTCCTTTTGCGCCCCGGCGGCTTCGCCGGCTGCGATGAAGGGTCCACGCCGGCACCCGGAGCCCACATCGGGAAGCGTCCCTAACTTTGGCCCGGCCCGACCCTCAACTTGGCGCTCGTTCATTGACCGCGTGTCCGGCTCTTCCTAGCGTGACGTCATGAGGTTGGTCGAGCGCGGGCCTGAGCTGGCCGCGCTGTCCGAATATCTCGAGGACACCCGCGACGGAACGGGCGCACTTGCCCTGGTCGGCGGGGAAGCTGGCGCGGGTAAGTCTGTGCTGGTGTCGGCCTTCCTGGCTGACGTGGCCGTTCCCGTCGTCGCCGGGGTGTGTGACGGGGCCACGACTCCGCGGCCGCTCGGCCCAGTGATCGAGATCGCGGCCCAGCTCGAGGTCGATGCCGCATTAGCCCGCGATGAGTTGTTCGCGGCCATTCTTACCGCGCTCAGGCGTCAGTCGACCGTCGTGCTTGTCGAGGACCTGCATTGGGCCGACGATGCGACGGCCGACTTCCTGCTCTATCTCGGACGTCGCTTGGACCGTGTGCCCGCGATGCTGATCGGGACGTATCGGGACGATGAGATCCGGTCGAATGCTGCGCTGACTCGCTTGATCGGCGAGCTGGCACGGTTAGGTGTAGCGCGCCGGGTTCCGGTGTGCTCGCTGACCGAATCAGGTGTCGCGTCGATGCTCACGGGTTCTAGCCTCGATCCAGCTGAAGTGTTTCGGCAGACGTCAGGCAACCCGTTCTTTGTCACCGAGTGCCTGGCGGCCGGGTCGAGCTCACCCGGCACGGTGCGCGACGTTGTGCTTGCGCGTACGGCGCGGCTGTCGGCGCGCGGCCGCCGCGCTTTGGACGTCGCCTCGCAGCTGGGGCTGCGGTTCGACGCGGATGTTCTTGTCGAGGCGAGCGGTGCCGATGCCGACGGCGTTGACGACTGCGTCGAGCAGGGCATGCTGGTGACCTTCGGAGCGGAGCTTGGGTTCCGGCACGAGTTGTCGCGCTCGGTGATCGGTACGGAAATCCCGCCGATCCGGCGGGCCACGGTGAATCGAGCTATCTTGCGCACGCTTGAGCAGCGGCGTGGCGTTGACGTCGCGCGGTTGGCCGATCATGCGGCGGCCGCCAACGAGGGCGACTGCGCGTTTCGCTATGGCCAGGAGGCGGGTCGGGCTGCCGCTGATCTGGGGGCACATCGGGAAGCGGTGCACCACTACCGCACGGCACTGCGGTTCGCCTCGTCACGCCCGGCCGCAGAGCGCGCCGAGCTGCTGGACGCGCTCGCCGCCGAATGCATGGTCACCGACCAGATGGACGAGGCCCTCACGGCGGCTGAGGAGGCACTGCGGCTGTGGAACCAGGTCGGTGACCTGATCAAGGTCGGCGCGACGCACGTCGCCCTCGAGTACGTTTCCTGGTACCTCGGGCAGGGCGAAGCAGCCGTCCAACACGCCTCCCAGGCCGTCGCGATACTCGAACCCTACGGACCGACCGTCGAGCTGGGTCGCGCCCTCGCGGGCGCGGGCACGTTCGCGGCGGACCGAGGCGACCCACACCAGGCCATCGCGACCCTGCGACGCGCAATCGAGATCGCGCATCTTGTCGGCGATCCCTATGCGGAGTCGAACGCGCTCAACTCCATCGGCTGGGTACAGGGCTACTACGGCGGCGACGTCGACACCGGCGTTACCTACCTCGAGCGAGCGTTGGAGGTGGCGCTCGCGCACAGCCTCGGCCCCCTTGGCGGGCGGGCTTATGCGAACCTCGCATCCGTTCTCGTGGACAACGACCGGTTCGATCGGGCCGACACCGTCATCGCGGAAGGGCTGCGCTACGCCGAAGACCACAACCTGACCTTGCGGTACGTGTGTGTCACCGCCGTCCTCGCCGACTCGGAACTCAAACGCGGCCGCTGGGACGATGCGACCGCCGACGCCTGGTGCGTCCGCCAACAAGCGGGGACGGTGGCCGTCGGACACATCCCAGCACTGACCATCATCGGGACGATCAGGATGCGTCGCGGCGAACCGGACGCGCACGCCACCCTGCTGGAAGCAATGCAGCTCGCGGAACGCACCGAGGAGCTGCCGCTTATCGCCCCCATCACGTTGGCGCTTGCGGAGGAGGCCTGGCTCCGCGGTGATCCGGCTGGTGCCCGCGACGTGATCAGATGTGTTCTCGACCGCTTCGACGAGCCGGTCACCACCCAACAGCGAGGGCACCTGACCTCGTGGTCCGCCCGCCTCGGCGGGCCCCACCAGGCACCCGAAGGCACGCCGCGACACCTTGCCCTGCAGATCGAGGGCCGATGGCAGGAGGCTGCTGACGCTTGGCATGCGCTCGGTCGACCCTACGAACGAGCGCTGGCCTTGATCGAGGTCAAGACGCCGACCGCCCTGACCCAGGCGTTCGACATCCTGGACCGCCTTGGGGCGGGTGCGGCCGCGGCACTCGCCGCCGAACGCCTGCGATCTCTCGGCGAGCGAGTGCCGCGCGGCATACGACCCAGCACCCGGGCCAACCCGGCCGGCCTCACCTCCCGGGAGATTGAAGTCCTGCAACTCGTTGTCGATGGCCTGACCAACGCCGAGATCGCAGCCAAGCTCTTCGTCTCAGACAAGACGGTCGAGCATCACGTATCTCGGCTACTGCTCAAGCTCGGCGTTGCGAGCCGTCGCGAGGCAGCAAGGACGGCCCGGCAGCTCGACCTTGCGATCCCACGCGACGCATCCGAGTCTCGGGACCACGGTGCCGGATGACGAGCACCCTGGTTGTGCCGTAGGCCGCACTGCGGCCCTTCGGGGACAGTTATCCACAGGCCGTGCCCGACTGATTGCTTTCGGTGAGAGTGACCGGTAGTTTCTGCCTGTTCACAGCCCTGGGGGGTGCTGGCAAGGAGATCGGATTGTCGACCGCGCAGGCGATCGTCGAGGACGAGGTACGGGAACTTGTCCGTCGCCGAGGGATTGACCCGGTCGCAGAGGGCGGCGCAGTACGCCAGCTGGTGGACGAGGTAGTCGACGATTACCGGGATCGAGCGGTCACGGCGGCATTGCCGCCACTCGGCGATCCATCCCACATCACTCGACGAGTCGTCGACGCGGTCGCGGGCTTTGGTCCGCTGCAGCCGTTTCTCGACGATCCGGAGATCGAGGAGATCTGGATTAACGAGCCGGGCCGGGTGTTCGTCGCTCGGCGCGGCCGTTCCGAGCTAACCACGCTCATCCTCACCAGCGATGCGGTCGCCGACCTCGTCGAGCGAATGCTGCGCAGCTCCGGTCGGCGAATTGATTTGAGCACTCCGTTCGTCGACGCGATGCTCCCCGACGGGTCCCGACTGCATGTGGTAATCCCGCAGATCACGCGCGCTCACCTGGCAGTCAATATTCGCAAGTTTGTGCTTAGCATCGCCACGTTGGACGAACTCGTCGCTTTGAACTCGATTACCGAGCAGGCGGCAAACTTTCTCGAGGCCAGTGTCGCTGCCGGGTTGAATATTCTCGTATCCGGCGGGACGCAGACCGGAAAGACAACGATGCTGAATGCCCTGTGCGCAGCGATTCCGGCCCGCGAGCGCACGGTGACCGTGGAGGAAGTATTCGAACTCCAGCTGCAGCTGCCTGATGTCGTGGCTATGCAAACCAGGCAGGCGAATCTCGAAGGCACCGGCGAGATTCCCCTCAGACGTCTGGTGAAAGAGGCACTCCGAATGCGACCGAGCCGCCTCATCGTCGGTGAGGTCAGACAGGCGGAATGCCTCGATCTCCTGATCGCTCTTAATAGTGGAGTACCAGGAATGTGCACCCTCCACGCGAACTCGGCTCGGGAGGCTTTGGTGAAGATGTGCACCCTTCCCTTGTTGGCTGGTGAGAACGTTTCGGCGGCGTTTGTCGTGCCGACTGTCGCGACCTGCGTGGATCTGGTCGTTCATCTCGGTATTGACGCTGGAGGGCATCGGCGGGTCCGAGAAATCGTTGGTGTTCCGGGGCGAGTCGAGAGGGAGGTGATCGAAACGGCAGATATCTTCACGACTCGCGGTGATCAGCTCGAGCGAGCCGGCGGCTTCCCGCCCCACGCCGACCGATACGAGCGGGCCGGCGTCGACCTGATTTCCGCGCTCGGTCACCTCTCGGTCCGGCGGCACGCGGCGCGCGAGGCGTGAGGTGGGTGCCCTTCTGGGTCTGATGCTCGGCACGGGCTTGTTGCTCATTTGGCGCAGCGGCCCGCGCGCACCGACAGGGCGATCGTCGTTGAGCATCGGCTGGCATCGCCGCCGTCGGGATCTCATTCGCCAAGCTGGGATCGACGGCGTCGGCTCAACGCAGCTACTCGGCGTGCAGGTGGTTTGCGCCGCGCTGGCGGGCCTGGTCGTGCTCGTGCTGACGGCGGCGCTGGCGGTGTCCGCATGTTTCGCTGGCTTCGCTTTCGTGGCTCCGGTCACGGTGCTGCGGGGAATGCGACGACGTCGCATGGCGGCGCTGCGCGAGCTGTGGCCGGAGGCCGTTGACAATCTGGCCTCGGCGGTCCGCGCCGGCATGTCGCTCCCGGAGGGACTGTCGGCGTTGTCGTCACGCGGGCCAGCGCCACTTCGCCCAGCCTTTGCTCGGTTCGGCGCGGCCTATCGCGCCAGTGGCCGCTTTGGCCCGTGCTTGGACGCGCTCAAGGACGACCTGGCCGATCCGGTAGGCGACCGAGTATGCGAGACGATGCGGGTTGCGCGCGAGGTCGGCGGCAGCGATCTCGGCACGGTATTGCGAACACTGTCCGAACTGTTGCGCGCGGATGCGAGAACCCGCTCGGAACTGGAGACCAGGCAAGGTTGGGTTGTCAACGCCGCCCGGCTAGCAGTTGCCGCGCCGTGGATAGTCCTGTTACTGCTCGGGACCCAGTCGACGACATTGCAGGCGTACAACTCCACGGGCGGAATCGTTCTGCTCGGTGCTGGCGCAGTGGCCTGCATCGTTGCGTATCGCATCATGCTGCGGATCGGTCAGTTACCGGAAGAGCGGCGGGTATTGCGGTGAACTCTGTTCTGCTCGGTGGGCTGCTCGGGCTGATGCTCGCTGTCGGCGTGATTATCGCCGTGCGCGCATCCCCGCCGATGCGCCCGATTCGATTGGCCGATCGCGTGGCGCCCTACCTCGGTGATACGCCGGCGCCGTCCAGGCTGCTTGCCCGACCTACGGCAACATCCGCTCCGTTCACCGTGCTGAGGCGGTTGTTCGGGCCGGCGCTCGGCGATGCTGTCGGCCTGCTCGATCGAGTTGTCGGTGGCCGCGCTTCAGTACGCCGTCGGCTAGCTGGGTTGAGTTCCCGCATGACCGTCGAAGAGTTTCGCCTCGAGCAAGTGGTGTGGGGAACGTTCGCCATGATCGCGAGCGCTCTGCTCATCCTCGGCGTTGGGGTGTTTCGCGGGGACATCAACGTCCTGCTCGCGATCGGTGCTGCCATCATCGGATTGATCACCGGCGTCCTTGCTCGCGATTGGGCACTGTCGAGACAACTGCGGCGGCGTGAGGCGGCAATGCTCGCCGAATTCCCGGTTGTTGCCGATCTGCTCGCACTGGCGGTGGTAGCTGGCGAGGCCCCGGGCAATGCGCTACTGAGAGTTTCGCGCCTTACTGGCGGTGAGCTGGCGCGGGACATCGACGCGGCGTTGTCCGAGGCGCGGTCGGGCGCACCGATTACCCGAGCCCTCGCGACGTTGTCCGATCGGACGACGTTGGAGCCGTTCGCACGATTCCTGCAAGGACTTGTGGTCGCGATCGAACGCGGCACTCCGATGGCGGACGTTTTGCGTGCCCAAGCTGCTGACGTCCGAGAGGCCAGCAAGCGCGCTCTTCTTGAGGCGGGCGGACGCAAAGAAATCTCGATGATGGTGCCCGTCGTATTTCTTCTATTGCCAATCACGGTGCTTTTTGCCCTGTATCCCGGCCTGGTAACGCTCGTCTCACTCACCCGTTGATCTCTCGGAGGTTCGGCATGTCGGTAGACCTGCTCGCCGCATGGGTGCGGCTCACGTACGCGCGAGTGCGCGGTGAGGATCCCGAGCGTGGCGATGTCCCCGGCTGGGTGATGGTGACGATCATGACGGCCGGATTGGTTGTCGTCATCTTCGCGCTGTTCCGAGACAAGATCACCAGTGCGATCAGCGATGCCATCGACTCAGTGACCGGCAAGACCGGCGGGTAGCAGTGCGCGACGCGCTGCTCGCGCGCGTCCGGTCGCTCGTCGGTGGCAGCGGACGCGATAGCGGACGCGATAGAGGTGCCGCGGTTGCAGAGTTCGCGATGATCTCCGTCCTGCTTGTTTTCTTGCTGTTCTCGGTACTGCAGGTCGCGGCGTTCTTCTACGTGCGCAATATCGTTGCCGCTAGCGCGGCGGACGGTGCCCGCTTCGCCGCGGCGGCCGATGTCGACTATGCGCGTGGTGGATTTCGCGCTAGCGACCTCGTCGGCAAGGCTCTAACCGAGGGCGTGGCACGGACTGTGCCGTGCGTAGGTCGTCCGGGAGCGGATCCGGCGTCAGGGCTGCCGCTAGCTGTCGTGCAATGCGCGGGACGCATCCGGTCCGTCTTCCTGCCGATCGGCTCGTTGTTGCGGATTGATGTCACGTCCAGCGCGCTCAAGGAGGGTCAACCGTGAGGCCGACCGCCTGCTATCGGCCGTTAGCGGTGCGACTTCGCGGGATCTGCAGCGACGATGGGGTCGGGGACGCGGGAAATGCCCTGATCGAGTTCGTCTTCATCGCGGTGTTCGTCCTGATTCCACTGGTGTATTTCGTCGTCGCGATAGCGTCAGTTCAACGCAGCACCGTTGCCGTGACGCATGCCGCTCGTGAGGCCGGCCGAGCATTCGCCACGGCGGACTCGACCGATCAGGGCGTGCAGCGTGCGGAGGTTGCGGTACGGCTGGCGCTCGCCGATCAAGGCCTGTCCGATGATGCGAATCTGCGTTACGTCAACGCGGATGGAACCTGCGACGCCGATGCGATCTCACCGTCGCTAACCCCAGGCGCGCAGTTCGCCGTTTGCGTTGTTCGACAGGCATCCCTTCCCGGCGTTCCTTCGCTGATATCGGGCCGGGGGATCACGACAGTTGGTCGTTATGTGCTCCACATCGATGACTATCGGGTCGTGGCGCCGTGAATGCGGGCGAGCGGCTGGCCGATGACCGTGGCTCGACGATTCCGCTGATTTTGGGTTGCTTCGTCCTCGCGTTTCTGATGGTTGCTGGCGGCGTCGCGGCTGGTGATGCATTTCTGCAGCAACGAGATCTGCAGAGTGTCTGCGATGGCGCGGCTGCGGCGGCGGCCACATCGGCTGACCTCGCCACCGCTCGCGAGACCGGCGACGTGGGCGGATCGGCATTGCGTCTGGCGAATGTGCAGGAAGCCGTCGACCGGTACCTGTCTCGGGATGCGTCTCGCTCGTCGGTGCATATCGAGGCGACCCTGAGTGTCGACGCTGAGACTGTGTCTCTCGCCTGCATCGAGCGCACCGAAATCGCATTCGGCGCTGTCTTCGGCAAGGGCGGCGGTGTTGATCACCATGTGGTATCCACAGCCCGAGCGCCGCTGTCATGAACTATCCACAGATTGCTCCTAGCGCGGGTGAGGTGTCGGCGCCGTGAGACAGGATTTGCCCATGCGAAACGGTTTGGCGGCCCTGCTGGTCGTCGTGACGTTGGTCGCTGCGGCTTGTAATAGTGGTGCCGCCAAGTCGTCGCCCACGTCCTCGGCCACCTCGGTGCCCGTCTCCTCGCCGACAGCCAAGCCGTCGTCGAGCCCGGCCGGCCCGGCCACGACTGGTCCCAATGTGCGACCTGGCGAGCGGCCGCCCATCATGCCTCCGGCCGCCAAGCAACACACGCAGGAGGGAGCACTAGCTTTCGCTGGCTACTTCATCAGAGCATTGGATTGGAGCATCGCGACAACGGACGCGACATCGCTGGACTCTGTGAGTGCTCCAGACATGTAAGGCTTGTCGTACATTATATCACGGAGTTGAACAGACTACGGGCTGAAGGAGGCAGGATTCAGGGCGGTCGAATAGCGCTGACGTCTGCTTCTGCCGATCCCGGCCAACGCGATCGTCCATCTGAATACCAAATAGCGGTACGTTATGTGCAAGATCCAGACTCGATGTCATTAGACCCTCTTCTCTACCCTCGCCCGACGGCACGACATCAAAGACATATCGCTCCTTTGTTCTGCTGAGATGGATTGCAAGAGGATGGCAAACTGTGGAATTGGAGGGTTGATGCGGATACTCGCCGTGATCGCCCTCATAGCCGCACTATTTGCGTTATGGATTCCCGGGAATATTGTCAAGGCCACGTCCTTCGATCCGGCGGATTGCGTCAGCTCGACCGCTGCTACGGCTGGTCGCGGGAGTTTCACGGCAATGTCCAAACAGATATGCAGATCGTCGAACGATCCTGGCGACGGAAACTCCGGTCAAGGGTCGACCGGGCCGAGGATCGAGACTGTGGATTGTGGCCGGGTGAAAGTGGGCATGATTCTCGAGAACTCGCCGAACCATTTCTGCGCCGCCGTGCAGGGAAGCTGTTCGGTGCAGTCACGGGCACAGGCGCCGACGGATCCGCAGGCGACGACGGTTGGCTTCTTGCAGCAAGGTCCGAGCGGGACCTGGGAGCTCAACGGATTTGATTGCAAGGTTGTGCCGGGCACCGGACCGCCACCGCCGCCGCAGGTGACTCCGTTCGACGCGTATGCGACCGCCTTGAGACTGGTGCCATCGCCGGCCATCGGCGCCGCGCCTGGGAAGGGCCGGACGTTGGTGAACATGCAGACGATCTTCTGGGTGAATTCTGCTGCCGATCAGTCTCTGGGTCCGGTCACCTTGCTTGGTCATCAGGTTGGGCTGCGGATTCACGCGACGGCGACCGCCTGGGCCTTCGGAGACGGCATCACAGACACGTCAGCCGGCCTCGGCCGCCCGTACACCGCTGCAGACGGCTGCGGTGACGCGATCTGCGCCGGGTATTTCGGGCACACGTACGCCAGCACAGGCCCGATGACGATATCGGCGACTGTGACGTGGGCCGGCGAATTCTCGGTGGACGGCGGCCCATGGCGGGGCATCGCCAACCCGGCAACGGGCGCGAACACGGTAGACGGGCCGACGGCGACACGGCCGATTGCGGTCATCCAGGCCCGCGGGGTCTTGGTTCAGGATCCCGGCGCGTTCACCGCGTACCCTGAATGATCGTGACGGATGTGCCCGCTGAACTGAAGGAGCTCTCCGCCACCCTCAGCTCGATCGAATCAGTGGTTGACGTCGGCAAGCTGCGAGCGGAAGTCGCGGAGCTGGAGCGGCGGGCGTCGGCCCCTGATCTTTGGAACGACCCGGAGCAGGCACAGCGGGTAACCAGTCGGTTGTCCTACGCACAGGGCGAGATCCGGCGTGTCGAGGAGCTCAGGCGTCGCGTCGACGACGCGCAGGTGCTTTGGGACCTGGCCGAAGAGGTGGACGACGCCGCGTCACGCGCCGAGGTCGAGGCTGAGCTCGTCGCACTCCGCACCAGCATTGACGAGCTCGAGGTCCGCACGCTGCTGTCTGGGGAATACGACGCTCGTGAGGCCTTGGTCACCATCCGCTCAGAAGCAGGCGGCGTGGACGCAGCGGACTGGGCCGAGATGCTCATGCGGATGTATCTCCGGTGGGCCGAGCGCCACCACTATCCGGTTGACGTTCTCGACACCTCGTACGCCGAGGAAGCGGGCATCAAGTCCGCCACGTTCCAGGTCAAGGCACCGTACGCCTATGGCACGCTGTCGGTCGAACAAGGGACGCATCGACTGGTTCGGATCAGCCCCTTCGACAATCAGGGACGCCGGCAAACGAGCTTCGCCGGCGTCGAGGTCCTGCCCGTCGTAGAGAAGTCCGACCACGTCGACATCCCCGACGACGACATCCGGGTCGACGTTTACCGGTCGTCAGGCCCGGGCGGACAAGGGGTGAATACGACGGATTCCGCCGTCCGGATCACCCACCTGCCCACCGGGATCGTCGTCAGCTGCCAGAACGAGCGCAGCCAGATCCAGAACCGCGCCAGCGCGATGGCGGTGCTGCAAGCCAAGCTGCTGGAGCTCCGACGGGAGGACGAAGCGGCCAAGATGAACGCCCTCAAAGACGCCGGCAACAGCTGGGGCAACCAGATGCGCAGCTACGTCCTGCACCCGTATCAGATGGTCAAGGACCTGCGCACCGAGTACGAGGTCGGCAACCCGCAGGCGGTCCTCGACGGCGACATCGACGCCTTCATCGAGGCGGGCATTCGTTGGCGGCGGAGTAACTGATCTGTGAGTCGGCGCTTGTACCGATAACTTTTCGGTAAACTTCCCGCCCGTGATTTCTCTCGACAACGTGACCAAGATCTACGCGGTGGGTACACGTCCGGCCTTGGACACCGTTACCGTCGAGATCGACAAGGGTGAGTTCGTCTTTCTGATTGGGCCGTCCGGTTCGGGCAAATCGACCGTTCTGCGCCTTCTTCTTCGAGAGGAGAGACCAACCACGGGGATTGTGCACGTGGACGGTCGGAACCTGTCCAGGTTGCCGGCCCGCAAGGTGCCCGAGCTCCGCCGCAAGATCGGTTGCGTGTTCCAGGACTTCCGGCTGTTACCGAAGAAGACGGTCTACGACAACGTCGCGTTCGCCTTGGAAGTGATCAACAAGTCGCAGCGGGCGATCAAACGCACGGTGCCAGAGGTGCTCGATCTGGTCGGGCTCGATGGCAAGGCCAACCGGCATCCACACGAACTGTCCGGCGGTGAGCAGCAGCGAGTCGCGATTGCTCGAGCGTTCGTCAACCGGCCCTTGGTGTTGTTGGCCGACGAGCCGACCGGCAATCTGGACCCCGACACCAGCCAGGGCATCATGCGCTTGCTCGAACGCATCAACCGCACCGGTACAACGGTGCTGATGGCGACGCATGACAACAACATCGTCGACGCGATGCGCCGTCGGGTCATCGAACTGGACTTCGGCAAGGTGGTCCGCGACCAAGCTCGGGGTGTCTACGGCGTTGGTCGCTGATCTCCCTCGAACCCGACTCGACAGTTAGGACGTAATGCGCGCCAACTACCTGATGTCAGGTGTCGCACACGGCATGCGCCGCAACCTCTTGATGACCGTCGCGCTCGTGCTCATTACCGCGGTGTCGTTGGTCTTCCTGGGCTCGGCTTTCCTTACCAGCACCGAGATAAGCCGGTTCCGCAAGCTGTACGAGAACCGGTTGAATGTCTCCATCTACTTGTGCGCCGACAAGACGGCAACCTGCACGCACAAGGTCACGACGGTCGAGCGCGCCGCCCTGCAGAAACGGCTGCAATCCGACCCGCTCATCACCTCGGTGAGCTTTGTCTCGGAGCAGCAGGCCTATGAGCGCGGCAAGCAGGTGCTCGACCCGTCCATCGCCCAGTTCATCGAGCCCGGTCAGCTGCCGTCCTCCTTCACGATCAAGCTCAAGGACACGCAGAAGGACTACGACGCCATCCGGCAGAAATACGAGAAACAACTAGGCGTCGACAATGTCCAAAACCAGGACGCGAGCATCGAGACGATCCTCAACATCATCGATAGTGCCCGGCTGATGTCCATCGTCGGCGCCGTCGTCGTGTTGTTCTGCGCGGTGATCATGATGGCGATCACGATCCAGGTCGCCGCGCAGCAACGCCGAGCCGAGACGAACATCATGCGGCTGGTCGGCGCATCCCGATGGATGACTCAGCTGCCGTTCATCATGGAGGCGATGATCTCCGCCGCAATCGGTGGCGTGCTAGCGATCGTGGCTCTGTGGGGTGGCAAGCAGTTCGTCCTGAACAGCATCTTCCGCACGCAGGTCTCCCGGGGTGTGATCCCGGATCTCAGCGCCAGCGATGTGCTGCTGGCCGGCGGCGCATGCTTGCTTATCGGCGTCGTGCTCGCGGCGATCACGGCCGCCGTCACGCTTCGGGCATACGTCCGGCTCTAGCGTGGCCACTCACGCCTCGAGCAACCTTCGATCCGGCCGCAAGATCATCGCGCAGAACCGAAAGGCGCGCCACGACTACTCCATCCTGGAGACCTTCGAAGCCGGCGTGGCTCTGACTGGCACCGAGGTGAAGTCGCTTCGTTTGGGTCGCGCGTCGCTAGTCGACGGGTTCGCCACCATCGACGACGGCGAGGTCTACCTGCGCAACGTCCACATTCCGGAATACCTTCAGGGCAGCTGGACGAACCACGAACCGCGTCGCACCCGCAAGCTCCTTCTGCACAAGGGCGAGATCCTCCGCATGATCGGAAAGACTAAGGAAAGCGGACTCACATTGGTGCCGCTGTCCCTGTATTTCGCCGACGGCAAGGTCAAGGTCGAACTGGCCCTGGCCCGCGGCAAGCGGTCCTACGACAAGCGGCAGGACCTCGCCCGACGAGACGCCGACCGGGAGATTCGCCGGGCCCTGGGTCGTCGCGCCAAGGGAATCGATGCGTGAGGACGACGTCCCCGCCTGGTACCAGAGGTGTGCTCAATTCTTGGCGCGGGCCTGCTGCCGGGCCTCCTCAGCCAGTCGGCGTTCGCGGGCGACGAGCACCCCGTAGCCGAAGGCGGCCTCAGCGGGGGCGTCCTCCGCGAGTCGCTGCAGCAGCGCGGTGGCGACCACACTGTCCTGGTACTCGCCGAGAATGTCCTGCAACGCGGTGGCGTGGTGAACAAGGTCCGGGATATCCCCGACCGGAGCCACCTCGGCCGCATAACGAGTGCGCTTGCCCGTCTTGCGTGCGCGGTGCATGTCCTCGGGAGAGCCGTCCGCCTTCGTCGCCCGAGTCACCCGCTTGCGGAGCCGCTTGGCCATCCGCACGACGACCTTTTGCAGCGCCTCCGCCGGGCGTCCCGCGGCGGCGGTGAATGGCGGGTCAGCCCGCCATCGGCCGATTTCGGCCAGCAGCGCGGCATATCGCTCACTGCGCATCGCCACGCTCAGCAGGTTCATCCGCTCGGCGTGCTCGGCCTCGAGATACTTATCGATGCGCTGCCCGACATCGCCGACCGCAACGTCTGCAGGCAGATCGGCCACAGCCGTCTTGAATCGGGCCCGCAGCACTTCGGCGTCACGGACGTTGCCAAGCACCTCCGCGTACCACCTCAGCTCGGCATCGAAGGCACTCGCTTGTTCCGCGTCGAAAAAGTCGGCGAAGGTGCGCAGCGTACTGCGGGTGCGCCGGCAGGCCACGCGCGTCTTGTGCACTGAGTCGTAGGCATCCCGGTGAATCGCGAAATGTCCGGCGACGATGGCGTCCGCTTGGGTGTTCAGGTAGTCGAGCAGCAGCGCGCCGGCCGAGGTGCGCGGCGTGCCCACCCCTTCGTTGCCGATGCCGACTGTCGCCCGGGCGAGTTTGGCTCGACTGGTCGACGGGCAGGCACCCGCATGCAGGAGCAGTGTGCCGACCTCCGGCAGCAGGTCCCGCGAGCCGGAGCCGAGTTCCACCTCGACTTCGTGCCACCGGGGCGCCCGCACCCCACCGCCCTCGTCGATCGCGCGCACATCGTCCTCCGCGATCTCGGCGAGCATGCTGCCGACCTCGGCGACGAGACGGTGCCGGGTGCGGGTGACATCCAGCGTGACCGCTGGCCGAAGGGGATGGCCGCGCAGGAACGGGCCCAGCAGATCGAGCATTTCGATTGGGGGTTCGTCACCCACTGGCGGCCAGCGCAGCTCGGTGCGGCCTTGGGACGCAGGGACCTTGAGCTGCCAGCCCGTGTCAGCGTCGCCGAGGCGGCGACGCAGCGCCAGTCGCTGCCGGAGTAGGTCGCGCGCCTCGGTGTCGAAGTACGTGCTGACCAGATGCACGACGTCGACGTCGACGTGGCCGTGCGTGCCGGCGAGGGTGTCCAGGGGCGGCATGGCAAAGTCCGGCGCGACGTCGAACTTCGTTTCGATCTCTGGCGCCACCTCGGCCATGTGATAGTTCTACCCGCTGGGAGCGGCGGAGCCGAGTCGCTACGCTGGACGCATACCAACAAGGGGGTGAATGGTCTCGACTTCGGACGTCGAGACAGGAGAAGCGGGCCGAGGATCGCGTTGCTGACCTCGTTAATCATGCGACGCATACAAAACAAGCGCCGATTCCAATCGCGCTGAGTTCGCTCTCGCTGCCTAAGTAGCGAAGCGACTCTGTCAGCCCGGGTTCGTCACCGGCCCGGTCAGCTGGCATCAGTGAGGTGACTTACCGTTGATGGCGGTCGCGGGTGTCAACGGGACATCACACAGCGGCTGGACCCGTCACACCGGCTCGTGTGCAAGACCGGTGGGGTCGAGTAGAGGCAAAGCGCACTGCGCCCGGAGAAGTCCTGTCGAAGCGACGAAGGACGCGGGTTCGATTCCCGCCACCTCCACTCCTATCGGCAAGATAGACAAGACAAGGTCGGCTTGCGGAAGCCGATCTTGTCTACCTTGGGTGGACGTCGGCACCAGTGATGCCAGGACAGGTGCTGCTCAACAGGCGACGGCCTCTTGTGGGTCTACACCGCGGCAAAATCCGGTTGGGCCGTTGCGCGCCTACCGCAAGAGCCAACACGGACGCGCGGTCACCGGAGCGACCGGAGCATCCGCAAGCGCTTCGCCCATGCTGATTCGCCGATGACCCAGCGCGCACCGGCAGGCCCGAGAAGCACCATGCTCACCGGTAAACCGGTCAGGCCCCACGGTAGGCGGACACGAAGATTGGTCACCTGGTCCGGCACGCCGTCGAACCCAGCGGCCCCGGCGGACAGCTCGAACTCGCCGTGGTCGCCCGGAGCGAGCCGAACGTGACGCGGACCGGGATCGCGCCGGCTCCTTGTTCGCACGCCTGGCGGCGGCGACTCGCCTAGCGCGCTCGCAGTAGCGTTCGAGGCGTCGGATCCATTAGCGCGGCTGAAATGCCCGTGCAGGTCCAGTTAGCCTGGACGCACGGGGCCTGGGATCTTCGAGCAACTTCACCTCAGTCCGTGGGGGCCGGTGAGGTGTGTGCGCCGTCGCGCCCCCCACTTGGAGGACAGATGAAGACGATTGCCGAGTTCGCCATTCGCCGCCGGTGGTTCGTTATCGCCGGCTGGATCGTGTTGGTCATCGGGGTGCAAGCCATCGCCGCCGCGATGGGCGGGGCGGCCTATAAGGACACCTTCAGTCTTCCGCACACCGAGACAGCCACCGTGGCGAACCTGCTTAAGAACGCCGGCCAGGACAACCAGAACGGCGCTTCCGGCACGATGGTCATCAAGAACACGAACAACGCCGCGTTCTCCGGCGCACCGCCACAATTGCAACCTGCGCTGGCCAAGCTCTGCACGTCCGGTGATCGCGTAGCGTTGATCTCCACGCCCTGGCAGTCGATCCATTGCTCGAACTCCAGTGCGGTAGGCCCGGGGAACCCCAAGCTGCTCAACACCGCGCGTGGCTCGAACACCGCCCTGGTCACCATCACCTGGCAGAGCAACCATTACGACCAGACGCTTTTCAAGAACGTCTACGAATCGCTGAAATCGCTGCGCAGTACGTCGGTGCAGGTCGAGTTCACCGGTAACGCCTTCGCCGGTATCGGGCAGAGTGAGGGCTCAGGCCCATCTATCTTCATCGGCTTCTTCGCCGGCCTAATCATCCTCGCGCTGGTCTTCCGTACGGTCGCCGCGACCGTCCTACCGCTAGCCAGCGCGGCCGTCGCTCTGATCAGTGGCCTCGGCGTGATCTACATCCTCAGCCACGGCATCAACGTTTCCAACATCACCCCATACCTGGCCGAACTGATGGTGATCGGTGTCGGCATCGACTACGCGCTGTTCATCGTCACGCGCCATCGGCGCAACCTTCGGCGCGGCATGCGCATGCACGAGTCGATCGTCACCGCGATCAACACGTCCGGACGCGCCGTGCTGTTCGCCGGAACCACTGTATGTATCGCCATTCTCGGTCTAATCGCACTCGGCGTGAGCTTCTTCAACGGCATGGCAGTGGCTACCGCCATTGCGGTGGGTTTCACCATGGTCGCGTCGTTGACCCTGCTGCCCGCGTTACTCAGCTTGTTCGGGCTCAAGGTGCTGCCTCGTAAGCAGCGGGCGGCCGTGCGGGCCGGCAACTTCATCAGCGGCCGCCCAATCGGGTTCTGGGCCCGCTGGTCGGAGTTCGTCGCCCGCCGCCGCGTCCTCGTCGCGATCGGTTCGGGCGCGCTCATGATCGCTCTAGCGATCCCGTTTTTCGCCATGCGACTTGGCAACAGCGACCAGAGCAGTGACCCGAAGAGCTCGACGACCCGTATCGGATACGACCTGATCAGTACGGAGTTCGGCGTCGGGTACAACTCCACCCTTGAGGGGGTCGTCCAAGGGCCCGGTGCATCCGACCAAGCGTTCCTGCGCCGCGTGTCGGACACGCTTGCGGCCACGCCCGGCGTCGACAGAACCAGCCTGGCCATCGTGCCGATCACGAACAACATCGCCTTCGTGTCGTTCAAGACGACCACCTCGCCACAGTCGGAGAAGACCTACCAACTTGTCCGACACCTGCGCTCGGATGTGTTCCCGCCGCTGTACGAGGGCACGGCGAACCACATCTATGCCTACGGTGACACGGCGATCAACGTCGACTTCGCCAAGGTGCTCAGCCGCAAGATGCCTTTGTTCATCGCTGTGGTGGTCGGCTTGTCATTCCTCCTGCTGCTCATCGCGTTCCGCAGCCTGGTCATCCCGCTGACAGCAGCAGTCATGAACCTGTTGGCGGCAGCTGGCGCGTTCGGACTCGTGGTAGCGATCTTCCAGTACGGCTGGTTCTCCGACAGCCTGGGGGCTGGACCGGGCGCACCGATCGATGCCTGGATCCCGGTGATGTTGTTCGCCATTCTGTTCGGGCTGTCGATGGACTATCAGGTGTTCCTCGTCAGCCGCATGCACGAGGAATGGGTGCACACCAAGGACAACCGGCGCGCCATCACCGTCGGCCAGGCTGAGACAGGCGGCATCATCACCGCAGCGGCGATCATCATGATCGCGGTCTTCCTCGGATTCACGCTGACGCCCGGCCGACCGATCAAGATCTTCGGCCTCGGACTTGCCTCCGCGGTGTTCCTTGACGCCTTCATCCTCAGAACGATGCTCGTTCCGTCGCTCATGCACATGTTCGGCAACGCCAACTGGTACTTCCCCAAGTGGCTCAACGGAATCACCCCGCGCGTATCGGTCGAACCTCCCGACGAGGAGTCCGACTGGGTCGACAGCGCACCGGAGGTGGTCAGCGCGCGCTAGGCCGATCATCGGCATGATAGTTACGTTGTCTTGGTCCCCGGGCGCCCGAGAACCTTCGTCGTCTTCTCACCCGCCCGGGTTGCCTGGTGGTGGCGCGGACGGTGGTGCACTGACCGGCGTGGGCCGAGACGATGATGTGTGGGCCCGTCGCATTTGCTCCTGACTCGCGGTGGACAGACGCAGTCGGCTGGCATGAGCCGGTCTGACGTGGTCCGTGCTCTCGTGCTCCTCCGGTCAGAAGTGTTCAAGTCAGAAGTGTTCAAGCTTGTTGATCCGCTCGAGGTCTCGCCGAGCGTGGTTCGCCAACTCTGCGTGTCCCGCGTCTTGGGCGTCCGCGCGCAGCGCCCTCGACGGCCACCCGCAGAACGCCTGCAGCGCGCTGGCCTGGGACGAGGGCGGGGTTCGCGAGCTGATGCCGCGGGTACGCGGGTACAAATCCGCGGCATCCACTGGTCCATGGTGGCCCGGCCCGGGCACGCGTGGCCCGAAAATGCTGGACTGTAGCGACGGAGACCCATGAATACGGGCGGTTCGGCGGGTTCGATCCCCGCCACCTCCACCACTCTGCCCCGCAAACGCGGGGACAGATTCATGCGCTCGATTGAATCTTCATCCGGTGGCTGCCGAGGTGGGCCCGAATGACAGTTACGGCGCGCTGATTGGCGCCGGCTCCGCGTGATCAACTCCCTCCCGCAATGCGAGCCGTTGCAGGAACTTGAATGCGAGACCGATGCGAGACGCCGCTTAGCGCCAGCCATCCGCCATACGGCGCGAAGTATTCGGCGATCCCGCACGCGGCGCGCGAGTAAGAGTCCGCGCCGGCCCGCGGGACGCGCCTGAACGGCCGCGGCAAGGCGCATATTCGCTGACGCCCAAGTACCCGACGCTCTCTGCGAGCGACGCGATCACGCGCTGGGACCCGATCGGCATTCGCGAAACCCGTGGCGGGCGTGTCGATACAGCCGGACCGGGAAGATCACGCCTCGGGTGCTCGCGGCTCCGCGGCCGGCTCGGCGCTGTGGGCCCAAACGAAGTGCTGGATGCCGCGGGACCGGGCGTTCCGCCGGGCGAGCCACGGAAAGTCGGGCAGGGCCTGGCCGGGGCCGATGATCTGCGGACGTTCCAGGACGTGATCGCCGCCCTTGGTAGGCAGGGTGAAGCTGTCGTCCGCCATCACGTTGCGGACCCACTGCGACTCCAGCCCGTACAGCACGGCGATGACATAGCCGTCGCCGAGCGGGAAGGCCGAGACTCGGTTGCGGTAGCGGCGCCTGGAGGTGCGGCCTACGTGGTTGACGATGGAGTAGGAGCGGAACCAGCGGCCCGAGATCGTCATGAAGATCCGGTTGGACAGGCAGCGGACGAGGTCTCGCTTGGCGTGCTGGGCCATCACCTCTCCTCCAGGCGTGCCGTCCGAGGCGATGACTCCCATGCACGGGCGGTGTCGTAGCGACGCGCGCTGTGTCGCTGCTGTCGCTGCTGACGACGGCTGATCGCGAGCGCACCGAAGATGATTCCGCCGGTCAGGAAGTAGGTCTCGATTGCCCACCCGGCCCAGGTGACCGACGTCGTCCCTGTCGCATCTTTGGTGGAGAGCCCGGTGAGTCCGTTCGGGAGTATCCCGGTGGCTCGGGTCAGATCATCGATGAGGCCGGCCGCGCCGCGCAGGATGAGGATGGCGCAGCCCAGCCAGACGAGGATCGCTACGGGCCTGGCCAGCCGCCCGCCCGCCCGGCCTCGACAGATCGCCAACGGGACCAGCAGACCCAGTGCAAAGACGCCGTCGACCAGCACGGCAAAGGTCCATCCGGCCAACGAGTGTGGCCAACCGGGCAGCTGTCCCGGGCTCACGAACGAGCCACCCAAGTACCAGTAGATGTGGAAGCCGAGAAAGACCACGACCCAGCCCAGCGCTACGTTCGCCGCTCGGATGCCGCGCGGGTCATCGTGCTGCGCTCGGCGCGGAACATCGTTCCTCGGTCCTTGTTGCTCGGCGATCGGGTGCACTAACTCGGTCATGGGCTGGGTGCGCTGCATTGGCTCCTCTTGATTCAGTGGGAGATCGAGGCAACCAGCGTCCGTCAACGACCAAACCGAGCGCATCGGCGAACGACCCGATGCGGCCCCGATTTCTGCAGTGTGCGGCTCAGGGTTGCGGCAGCCGGCAGTGCGCTGTCTCGTGCGGTGTTGATCGCGCCGTCGTCGATGAAATATTCGTGACCGGTGAGGCTGGCTGCCAGAGGTGTTGCGAGGTACGTGACCAGGGAGGCGACCTGTTCGGGTTCGACGAGCTGGTCGGAGCGGATACCCGAGGCGGTGGCCAGGCCGGCGAGCAGTCGGCATCCGACTCGGTCCGCGTATCCGCAGGTCTCCGCGGTCCGCGAGCGTGTCGTTCTATGCGCGGGCGTACGGGTTCGCTCGCCGACCGGTGGTTCGCAGGGTCCACTGCCGCCGGGTTGCCCAGGCCCGCGCCGGGCTAGCTTGGCGACGTGTCGGTGTGGACTGCGGCGGATCTGTTGGTCGGCCCGCGGGGGCGCGTGTTGCGCATGGCGGTCGCGCATCGACTCCGGGACGATGTGTGGCCGGCTTGGCTGCAGGCTGCGTGGCATCCATCCGATGGATCCCGCCGCGAGGACCTTCTTCGGGCGCTCCGGGCGGTCGATGCCGAACCGGTACGCGCCTGGCGCGACCCGCTGACGCTCGTGGACCCGATGGACGAGACCGTCAGCCACGCCTGTACTGGCAACCCCCGCATGACGAGGAGGCCATCACCGCCGATCCAGCCGTGACCACCGCGTTGCGCCCGATCGCCGCTGCGGTCGTGGCCGCGCCCGCGACGGCATGGTGGAGCTGTGCGATTGATCTGAACCGGTTGCGGTGCACGAGTTGGGCCGACCAGGCGGTTGGCACCCTCCCGCCTCTGACGGGAGCGGCCGAGCGGCTGCAACAGTGGCGCGAGGCAACGCTGGCCGACGACCGCGATGCTGCCCGGAACCGCCCGGCCGATCCAGCTGCGGCATTCAGCGGCCGGTGGTGGTCCACTCCGGCGGTGGCGTCGCTGGTGACCACGACTCGGCCGCTGCCCGAGCTGGGGTCGCTCGAGCTTGTGTGGCAGGAGGACAGTTTCGGGCCGCGGGAGGCCTCGATCTGGGCGTTGGAGCCAACTCGAACACCGCGGGTGTGGGAGATCGACGGTCCTGAGGCGTGGGTGCGGCTGGTCGATCGTTACCCCCTCGACGTCACGAATGCCCGCCGGCACGACTGGTACCAGACGACCGGCCGGACCGGTCGCTGGCGTATTCCGGATTGGGCCGCGGTCGCCGCGGACTGGGACGCCGTGCACGTCTCCGTCGCCGGGTACCTGACCACCGCGACCCGCGCGCTGGTCGTCGCCAACGGCGAGGCGGCAACCATGCTCGCCGGCTGGAATCCTGACCAGGCCTGGTGGCTGACCGGCATCCTTGCGACCAACTCCTCCGCGGACACGTGGCGCCGAGCGGACGATACGAGCGAGTCGGGACATGGATGGCGTCATCACGCTCGGTGATGCGTCGCTCGACGCGCCTCACCGCACGGTGATCATGTAACGCCGATTCGGGAGTGCGTTGCTTCTGGGGCTGCGTGGCCGTTTGTGCGTCGATGTGCGCGGCGGCGCCGTGGCTGTTTGTCTTTGCTGATCGTGGCGAGTGCTGCTTCTCGATCGGGGACCCGGACAACGTTTATGGCCTTGACTCTGGCACGTAGGGTACTGAGTAGCCTACTAGGGAGTCTTTGGTGAGCATGCGGTATGCGTTGTTGGCGTTGCTGAGCGAGGGCCCGAGTTATGGGTGGAAGTTGCGGCAGGACTTCGAGCAGCGGACCGGGGAGGTGTGGCCGGTCAACGGCGGGCAGGTGTACACGACGCTGCAGCGGCTGGAGCGGGACGGGTTGATCGAGTCCGATGACGCGGAGGCGGAGGGGGCGCAGCGCCGGTTCCGGCTGACGGGCGAGGGTCGCGGTGAGCTGGACCGCTGGCTGCAGACCCCGCCGGATCTGAGTGCGCCGCCGCGGGATGACCTGGTGATCAAGGTGATGGTGGCGGTGGGTGTGCCCGGTATCGACGCTCGTGGCCTGCTGCAGGTGCATCGCCGGCATTTGGTGGAGGTGATGCGCGAGTACGCGCGGGTGAAGGACGCCGCTCCGGGGGAGGCGAGGTTGGCGATGGTGGCTGATGCGGAGATCCTCCGTCTCGATGCGCAGGTCAGGTGGCTGGAGTCGGTGGAGAGCGGCCTGGAGGAGCTGAGCGCTCCGGTGGCCGTGTCGCCGGAGGGGTCGCCGCGGGTGCTGCTGGGTCGCCGGGTGAGGGTGGGTGGTCGGGGATGAGCGTGTTGGAGCTGCGATCGATCTCGCGCAGCTACGGGCAGGGCGCAGCTGAGGTGCATGCGCTGTCGGATGTGAACATGACGGTCCAGGCGGGTGAGTTGGTGGCGGTGATGGGGCCGAGCGGTTCGGGCAAGAGCACGCTGCTGACGATCGCCGGAACCCTGGAGGAGGCGTCGGCGGGGGAGGTGTTGATCGACGGGGTGGCGGTGTCGACGTTGGCGGGCGATGACCGGGCGGCGTTGCGGCGGCACCGGATCGGTTACGTGTTTCAGGATTTCAACCTGCTGTCCGGTTTGACCGCGGTGGAGAACGTGGCGATGCCGCTGGAACTGGATGGTCAATCGCGTGCGGCCGCTCGGGCGGCGGCGCTGACGGTGCTGGACGGGCTGGGCCTGGCGGGGTTGGCGGACCGGTTTCCGGACGAGTTGTCCGGCGGCGAACGGCAGCGAACGGCCATTGCCCGCGCCGTGGTCGGGCAGCGACGGCTGCTGCTGGCCGACGAGCCGACCGGCGCGCTGGACTCGACCAACGGCGAGTCGGTGCTGTGGCTGCTGCGGCAGGCCTGCCGGGACGGGGTCGCCGGTGTGCTGGTCACGCACGATGCCCGGCTGGCGGCGCGGGCCGACCGCATCATCTATTTGCGCGATGGCCGCATCGTCGATGAGTCCCCGGCGATGCCCGGCCCGGAGTCGCTGCTCGTGAACGAAGCACACCGGTGAGCCGGTTGTCGGCGACCCGGGCGGTGGCGCACTGGGCCTGGCGGATGTTCCGCCGCGACTGGCGGGGACAGTCGCTGGTTCTGCTGCTGCTCGCGGTGGCGGTGGCCGTCAGTTCCTACGGCGCGGCACTGGGTCACGTGCTGGCCCCGAGCGACCGTGCGAGCTTCGGTTCAGCGACCGCACGCATCCGCTTCACCACGAACAATCCGGCGCTGGCCGCGAGCACCGTGTCCGCTGCCCACCGCAGCTTCGGCACCGTCGAGCAGATCAGCGACGCGTTCGTCCCGGTCCCGGGCAGCGTCCGGGTCCTGGACCTGCGCAGCCAAGACCCGCATGGTGCATTCGGCGCATCCACCCTGGGACTGCGCGCCGGACGCTACCCAGGTAACGGTGCCGAGATCGCGCTCACCCCGGCGATGGCACAGTTCCTGGCCGCCCCGGTCGGAGCCGCGGTGCGACTCGGTGGGCTCAGTCGACACGTGGTCGGACTGGTCGAGGACTCGGCGCAACTCGACGACGCCTTCGGGCTGGTTACCGCGACGTCTGCCGGGGCGCAGGTCAGCTACACACTGCTGGTCAAGGCCTCAGCCGGCGAGGTGGCAGCGTTCCGCGCGCGGGCAACGGTTCCCGGCGGGATCACGGTCGAGACCCCGGCCTACTACTCCCGCGACCTGGGCGTGCTGCTGGTGGCGGCGCTTGGCATGATGCTGGTCGCGGTGGTCTCGCTCACCGCGTTCCTGGTGCTGGCGCAACGGCGGGTCCGCCAACTCGGGATGCTCGCCGCAATCGGAGCGACCCGCCGGCAGGTCCGCAACGTCACGGTGATCCACGGGCTGATCGTGGGCGCAATCGCGGCCGCACTGGGCACCGCGGCCGCCGGAATCGGTTGGGCGCTGACCAGCCCGGTGATCGAGCAAGCCTCCGGGCATCGGGTGAGTTGGAGTTCGGTGCCGTTGTGGCTGATCCTGACGCCCGGGGTGATGGGTGTGTTCACCTCCGCGCTCGCGGCGTGGTGGCCGGCCCGCACGATGGCTCGGGTTCCGGTCGTTCGGGCGCTGTCGAACCGGCCGTTGGACGCACCGCAAGCAGGACGGTCCGCGGTGGCCGCGGTCGCCGCGTTCGGCGTTGGTGTGCTCTGCCTGCGGTTCGCTCACCAGCGCAACGCGCTACTGATGATCACCGGTCTGGCCGCGATGATCGCCTGCGTGCTGCTCACCACCCCGCTGGCGATACGCGCGCTGACCGCGCGCATCGGCAGGCTGCCGTTGTCTGGCCGTATCGCCTGGCGCGAACTCGGCCGCAACCAGTCACGCTCGGCCGCGGCGCTGGCCACCGTCACCATCGCGGTCGGCATCAGCGCCGCCGCGGTGGTCATCACCGCCGCCAACACGCACCCGGCGAGCGCCGGCAACCTGTCCAACCGGCAGCTCCTCATCGCCGCCACCGATACCCGAGACCCGGCCCTGGTCCCGCCCCGCACCGCGCGCCAGACCAACACCCTGGACAACGCGGCCGCCCGTCTCGCCGCGACACTGCCCAGAGCGGCTCTCATCCCGCTCAGCCTGGCCGTCGACCCCAGCGCACCACCGAGCGCCCGAAGCGCAGGCAACCGGTGATCTGGACGCGGCACAACTCGTGCGCCAGCCGGGCCGGCAGCTGCAGTCCTACCCGCTGTATGTCGCCTCGCCGCGACTGCTCGCCACGTTGGGTGTCGACGCGCACCCACCTGCCCAGCGCCAGTACTTCGCGATCAATCCGGGCGGCACCTGGTCACTGCTGTCGCGCGAGCCGGTGCCCGCGCCCGCCCCGCTGCACTCGCACGGCTACACCTCGCTGCCGCAAGTCCTCGTCAGCCCCGCCGTCGTTGCAGCCCGGCACTGGCGAGCGGTCCGCGCCGGCTGGCTCCTGCAGAACCCGACCCCGCTCACCGCCCAGCAGCAGCGGGCGGCACGAACCCGCGCCGCCGGGCTCGGACTGGCCATCGAAACCCGCGACCCGCAGACCTACCTCGGCCGCCTCCGGCTCATGTTCACCATCGGCGGCATCGCCGTCACCCTTGCCGTCATCGCGATCGCGCTCGTCCTGCTGCGCATCCAGACGACCCGCGACCAGCAAATCCTCACCGCCGTCGGCGCGCCCAGCCGGGCACGGCGCGGGATCGCCGCCACCACCGCCACCGCGCTCGCCACCATCGGCACGATCCTCGGCATCACCGGCGCCTACGCCACCCTGATCCTCGCCTACAGCGACACCCTCCACCGGCTAAGCAACATCCCGTGGACCGCCCTCACCACCATCGGCGTCGGCATCCCGGTCCTCGCACTCGCCACCACCTGGCTGACCACCAGCCGGCAACCACGATCGATCAACCGGCCGGTCATCGACTGACACACCACACCATCGCGACCCGTCGCACCGCTTGGTGTTCGGCCGATGCGCGCCACCGTCCCACCGATCCGCTAGCGGCAGCGACGAGCGCTTCTGTCAAAGTCGCTTGACAGTTGGGCGCGCTGGAAAGCAACCTTGACAGGGTGGAGAACCGGGTGCGTGAACTGAGGTCCGCGCGGGAGCTGTCCCAGGGCCAGCTCGGCGACGCCTTGGGGGTGTCGCGTCAGACGATCAACTCGATCGAGAACGGCCGGTACCTGCCGTCCTTGCCGCTCGCATTGGAGATCGCCCGGTTCTTCCAGACCACCGTCGAGCACATCTTCATCGCCTGAGGCCAGGAGGCACATATGGCAACGACCACATATCGCGGCTTCCGGCCGGCAGCAGCCACCGTGCTGCTGATCGGCGGAGCCGGCGTCGCGGCAGTGACATGGATCGGCGGCGATCACCGATGGGCGGTCGCGGCCATCGCCGCCTACCTCATGCTGGCGATCGGGTCATACCCGTGGGCCGGCCGGTCCGGGGACGTGGCCGCGCTGCTTCGCGCCGGAGGCGATGAACGCCAGCGCGGATTGGACCGAGACGCGACCGCCCACCGGGCTGGTGCTGACCCTCGCCGCGGTCCTGGGGGCGCTGGTCTCGCTGGGCCGGACCGGCAACCCCGGCGTCTGGGGTGAGTTCTGCGTAATCGCCGGCGTCGCGTACTCGTTGAGTCTGTGGGTCATGCACCGGCGGCGCTAGCCGGGTGAGGTGCGCAGCCTGACACGGCGCCACTGAGCACCGCAGTGCCACAACTGACCCGGTCGCCCACCACCCCCACAATCAGCCGCTTGCCGCTCCCGACAATGGGGAGCCGATCGTCGCGGCAGGCGACGTGCCGTGAACGTCTTCCATCGACATCGGGCTGCACTTCGGTGAGCGACGCAGTGCATTGGTTTACGCGCTGTGAGCGCCGAGGAAACGCGCTTGCCGAAGGTGTCGTTAAGCGCGCTGCCGCGGTCTCGCTGAGGGACGATCGCCGCGGGTTCCGCATGGAGACGCCTCTTTGCTCGGCTGATGCAGCGTGCCGGAGAACGAGTCGGGTGTGGCGGCTTGGGCGTCCTGCTATGTGAGCAGTGAGGACACTTCGGCGTCGTAGATCAGCTGCGGTGAAGCCGGCGAGCAGGCCGGCGTTAGGAAGGTCGGGCATGCCGGTGCGCTTCTGCCACTCGCGCAGCTGGTGACGAAGCGTTCGCGGCAGTCGCACCTTTGCTGTGGACGGGGCCGCGTCGGCGATCGAGTCGAGAAGGACCACCATGCTGCGGCCGGAGGCCGGGATGATCTGGTCCGGGGCGAGCTCACCGGAACCGACCTGCGTGGCGAACACCAGCCGGTACCGGTGCCAGCGCGGAACCGTGCCGCCGGTGCGCCGCCGCCTCGAGGGTGTCGGCCAGGTCGGTATAGGCGTCGACGGCGAGCGTGGCGAGTAGCTGTTCCCGGCTGTCCAGCAACGCGACTGAACGCGAGCACCAGGATCACAGGTACAGGCTTCGCAACTCGCGATCGAGCCCGTCCGGGGCACCCTCGGCCATCGCGCCCAGCACGGACCGAAACTGGTCGATCGTCTCTCGCCCGTGCCGACGAACCAGTGATGTCTCGAAGCGGCGGTGGAAGGCACGCGCCGCGCCAATCGATTCACGCCCGCGGTCGCTGAGGTCAACCAGGCGGGCGCGTCGGTCGCCCGGATCGGGGCGGCGAGCCACGTATCCGCGCCGCTCCATGCTGTCGACAATCTGCGCCGCGCCCTGCGGCGTGATCTCGAGCAGAGTCGCCAACTCGCTGACCGTCCGCGGCCGCGTGCTGATTACTCGCAACACCACGCCATCGGATCCGCCAAGATCGTCGAATCCTTGGGCCGTCAGGTCCGCGTGCAGTTGCCGCACGAAGCTCTGATACGCGAGCAGCACAAGGATGCCGAGATCGGAAGTCGGTTGCAGCGGCCGCCTCATGTTTGCATAATAGCCAAGGTAGCTTGTTCAAGTACACTTGTCTATCGTAAGGAGCAACGCATGCACGTCATTCGCGCTTCCGATGCCGAGACCTTCGAACTTCCCGGCGTCTACTTCACATCCCTCGCCGCCCCTCGACTCGGATCCGACCAGATCTGCCTGTGGCAGTTGACCGTCGACGCTGGCCTCAACGAAACGCAGGCGCACACGCTAGATCGCGATGAGGTGTTCGTGGTCATTGAAGGCAGGGTGCGGCTGACACCAGAGGGCGCGGAGCTCGACGCCGGTGACGCCGCTGTCGTTCCGGCCGGGTCGCCAATCCAGCTCACAAACCACAGTGATGAACCGGCCGTTCTCCATGTCGCCATCCGGGCGGGCTTCTCTGCGACCATGGCCGACGGCACGCTTGTTGGCACCCCTCCGTGGGCGGCCTAGCCGACGTCGGCCCGGCTGGTCGGCTGGCTTTGCGGCGGGTGTTCTTGCTGTGCGTAGGCGGTAGGACACGGTGCCGGTGCCGGTCGCAGGATGTGGGGCCTTGAAGCTGATCCGGTCGACGGTGCCGCGACGAGCCGCGGGTCGGCGATGATGCCGCCGGCTGGGGTCAATTGAACTGACGAGCCCCAGGGATGAGTGAAACCTGGGGGCATTCGGGCCGTGTCGTGTGCTCACGGCCGATGGAGGAACCGGAAAGGTGACGCGCGAGATGATCAATCGAGATGTGCTGGTCGGATCCGCCATCGCCAGTGGATTCGGCATCGGTTGGGCGTTCTGGGCAGCATCGGGCTTGTCCGCCACTGCCGCAGTTGTCGTTCGCATCGCCGGCGTGGTTATCGGAGCGGTGATCATTGCCGGCGCGCTGTTTCGCGCCATCACGGCGGTTGCCACGAATTTGGTGGCAGACAGCGGTTCGCGGTCGATGTTCCGTGCCCGTGGCTATTTGATCTGGGTCGCTGTGGAATCGGTCGCGCTCGTGGCTGGTAACGCGATGCTCAGCGCGTCGTCCTACAGCAAATATGTCGTGGTCTGGACGGCATTCGTCGTGGGCGTTCACTTCATCGGCTTCGGACGACTCTTCGCAACCTTGTCCTGCATATCTGCTTGAGTGCAGTGGATGGTTCAGCAGCCGCCGTGGATGAGCTCCTTGAGGGGATGCGGGTCGGTGTCCACGGCCTGCTGGAGCAGCCGGTAGAACAACATGCCTCGGGCTTTGGAGTTTCTGCGGTTGAACCGGAATGTGAACTCGTCGAGGTAGTAGGGCATGTGGCTGCGGCTGAGCCGGTAGTGCAGGGTGCCGGCGGTCCACCGCTTGAGCAGGGAGGACACCAGGTGCGGGCCGGGCATGACGGCGTCGAGGTCGTCGGCCTTGTAGCCGGGTGTCGCCCGGTGGACGTAGCCGTGCTCGCCTAGCCGGGTGAACATGCGGGCGCCGTCGGTGTGGATGGTGGCGCCGGTAGCGACGACCTGGCACGCGAAGTCGATCATGTCCAAGGTTCCGGGTGCATCGGCTAGTTCCAGGCGGACCCTGCCCAGGCGGCCACGCGGTGTGCGTTCGACGGCGATCGTGACCGGGGCCTTGTCGCCGGAACCGCCTTTCTTGCCCTTGCTCTGCCCGCCGAGGAAGCTTTGGTCGAGCTCCACGACGCCGTCGAGCAACTCCCGTTCCGGGCGCACCATGGCCCGGCGAAGCTTATGCAGCCAGGCCCACGCCGTCTCATACGAGCCGAACCCCAACGCCTCCTGCAGACCCTTGGCCGAAACTCCGTTCTTCTGCGAGGTCACGAACCACACCGCGGCGAACCAGGTCGACAGCCGGCTGTGCGACCGGTCGAAGACCGTGCCTGCCGTTGCCGAGGTCTTCAACCCACACTCGGCGCACATCCACAGACCGCGCCCCGTACGCCACGACCCGCCGCAGCCACACCGAGGGCACGAGAACCCATCCGGCCACCGCAGCCCACCCAGGTACTCCCGACAAGCGCGATCGTCAGGAAACCACGACCGGAACTCCTGATACGTGCGGGGATAGTCAACGCCACCCACCGGCCGTTCCGATCCCACAACTCGAGACTACTGCACTCAAGCAGATATGCAGGAACCTTGTTCTATTGGGTCGGCGGGGCGTTCATCGTGGCGGCCGTAGTCGGCGCGGCTGCGGGTGCTTCTTCCGGCACGAAGCAGGCGGTCGAAGCTTCGACCGGTCTCATCGCGGCGGCCGCCCTGTTCGCGTCCGGTGCCTTGGGCGTACTTGCGTCATTTTCCTCGGACATGGCGGCCACCGCGCTGTGATGATTGCGCGGCGCCGGGCGCGGCATGAAGATGTCGCCGCCGACTCTGCAGGCCACCCCGGTGTCCCCCGTGGTGCTGCGGTAAGACCTGCCCCGCGGCGTCATCACCATTGTGATCGCGCCGATGTCGGCGATCGCCGAATCGGCGCGTCGTCGCGAGCGTGTCGGCGGGATTTGAAACGGGTCAATATGCGCGGCCTGGCGACTCGGTCCAGGTGGCCCGTAAGCGGATCACGATGCGGACAGGCTTGGCAGTCAGCCCTGCTTGGCCCGGACGAGGCGTTCGACCGCCCGGGGTGCGGTGCGTTGGAAGTCGTTGAGCCGCACCCAGGTCGGGGTGACCACGATGCGCACCATCGAGTCGTAGAGCGCGCGCACCTGCTCCTCGAACCCGGCGTGCTGATCTTCTGGCATCGTCCGGAACGACGCTTCGAGGTATTCGTCGGGGACGCCGTCCTCCTCGCCCAGCTCGGCGGTTCCCCGGACGAGTAGGCAGCACGGCGGCGGGTAGACGTCGATGCTGAGGGCGATCCGTGGATCGTGGTGCAACGCCGCGACTTTGTCCGAGCTGGGGATGGTGAAGGCGAGGAACTTGCCCTCGCGCAGCAGATAGCCGAGTGGGACGGCGCGTGGGCTTCCGTCGGCTGCGGCGTAGGCGATCTGCATGATCGGTTGTCTCTCGACGAGGTCGAGAGTCACCGGGTCGGTCAGGATCTCGGTGATGCGTGCAGTGTCCATAGTCATCCCTCCAACGTTTGATCGACTTTGTCGTCGTCACGGGGCTCGTCGTTGGCTGCTTGTGCGCCTGGGACGGAGCTGACCGACATTTCTCGACACTTCGCGGCGCACCTGATTCTCGAACCCTTACCCGGCCGGCACCCCCCGGGTGTCGAGAACGGGTCACCGGATCCGTCTCAGCTACACGAGCGACCACGACTGAGACGGAAAACCACCATGACGATGCAGCGGACGGATCACGTGGGCGTCGTCGTCGACGACCTTGAGGCGGCAAGGCGTTCCTCGTCGAACTCGGTATGGAGCTGGAGGGCCAGGCGCCGGTCGAGGGAGAGTGGGTGGACCGCGTCAACGGGCTCGACGGCGTCCGGGTCGAGATCGTGATGATGCGGACCGCGGACGGCCATCGCCGGCTTGAGCTGACGAAGTTCCACGCCCCTGCGGTGATCAGCGCCGAGTCGGCGAACGCACTGGCCAACACGTTGGGCCTGCGCAGCATTCATGTTCGCCATCGACGACCTCGACGCCACGGTCGCCAGCCTGCGGGCCCGCGGCGCCGAACTCGTCGGAGACGTGGCGCAGTACGAGGGCTGCTACCGGCTCTGCTACGTCAGCGGACCCGAGGGCATCATCGTTGCGCTGGCCGAGGAGCCTCGACTCAGGCGACACGATCCTGTTTCGCAGTCGACCAACATCACCCGCACCCGAAAGGACCGCCGCCTCCACGGTCGGGCCGGGGCCCGGAACCGCAGAGGCGCCCGCCCCAGCAACGCGAACGAATGACGCGACCATAGAGCCGGCGTCAGCCAAACTCGTTTGCTCATCACCGCGGGTGATCAAACCATCGACCCGTACCGCCGACTATGCGCGCGCTATGCGGCGGCCGGATCTGCCTGTCGGCTGTCGTTCTGTGCGTCTGACGACCCGCCGCGCACGCTACCCGAAGCTTGCCGTTGCGCCCCGACGTGTCTCTGCGTGGGTCTACGAGCGGCTGCCAGACCTTAATGTGCGGGCAAGGGCGAGGCCTGACTGCCGCGCTGGTGGGCGCGAGTGAGACGAGCGGGCCACCGTGCGCCACCTGCGCCAGACACCGCGTCATACACGGCGAACGCCCGGCTGCGCTCCCTGCCTTCCCGGAACGAGACGTGATGAGAGACAACGCGGTCGGCGAGCCGATCGCGCCGCCGATGCCCTGGATGCCGCGGCCGCCGAGCAACACTTGGAACGTGGTGGCCAGGCCGCCGAGCAGACTGCCGAGCGAGAACAGCGCCAGACCGAAGATGAACGTGCGCCGCCGGCCGAGTATGTCGCCGGCCCGCCCGCCGAGCAGCAGCAAGCCGTCGAACGCCACGTGTAGGCGTTGGTGCTGACACCGCTCACGGTATGAACCCACCATAGATGCGGGACGTCCGCCTCCGGGCCGCGTCGCTTCGGCCGGGCGAGCAGGCCGGACCAAGGCCCTGGCGGCTGCCCTTGTAGTGCGGCAAGGATGAACTGTCACCCCTGTGCGGTGAGACGGGGTACGTCCCACCGCCAGCCGGGGAGGTGGATACGGTGATCCGGGCACTGCCAGGGCTGCACGATCTGCTCAGGTACCAGCGATCCTGGCTTCGGGGTGACGTCCATCGCGGGCTTGACTGTCGCCGCGTACCTCGTCCCGCAGGTCATGGCCTACGCGGACATCGCCGGCCTCCCGGCGGTCGCCGGGCTGTGGGCAGCCCTTCCCGCCCTGGCCCTGTACATCCTGTTCGGTTCGAGCCGACAGATGTCCGTCGGCCCGGAGTCGACGACCGCATTGCTCACAGCGGCCACTATCGCGCCGCTCGGCGTTCACGACCCGGCGCGCTACGCCGCGCTGTGCGCCGGCCTCGCCGTCCTCGTCGGCGCGATCTGCCTGGTCGCCTGGCTGGTGCGCCTTGGTTTCGTGGCCGACATGCTCTCCCGTCCGGTGCTCGTGGGGTACATGGCCGGCATCGCGGTGATCATGATCGCCGGCCAGTTGCACCGGACGACCGGGGTAACCGTCGACGGGTCGAGCGTGTCCCGGCAGGTCGCCTCCTTCCTCGGCAATCTCGACGAGGTGCACTGGCCCACACTGCTGCTCTCGCTCGGCGTCCTGGCCTTCTTGTTCGTCGCGCAGAGCCGATTCCCACGCCTGCCGGGGCCGTTGCTGGCGGTAGCGACGGCAGCGGCCGTCGTCGCCGTGTTCCATCTCGAGGATCACGGTGTGTCCGTCGTCGGCGCGGTGCCGAGCGGGCTGCCCGCGCCGAGCGTTCCCGACGTGTCCTGGGCAGATCTAGGTGGTCTGCTGCTGCCCGCGGTGGGAATCGCCATCGTCGGGTACACCGACAATGTGCTCACAGCACGGGCGTTCGCCTACCGCGGACGGTACGACGTGGACGCGAATCAGGAGCTTCTCGCGCTGGGCGTGGCCAACATCGGGGCCGGGCTGTTCAGGGGGTTCCCGATCAGCAGCAGCGGCAGCCGGACTGCCCTCGGCGACGCGGCGGGCAGCCGCAGCCAGCTGTACTCGCTCGTCGTCCTCGCCGGCGTGGTGTTCGTCCTGCTGGTCGGCGGCCCGCTGCTGTCGACCTTCCCGGAGGCCGCGCTCGGCGCGATCATCATCTACGCGGCCACCCGGCTGGTCGACGTCGAGGAGTTCAAGCGCATCGCCCGATTCCGCCGCAGCGAATTCGTCCTCGCGCTGGCGGCCCTCAGCGCGGTTCTGGTCATGAACATCCTCTACGGCGTGCTGTTTGCGGTCGTCGTGTCCGTCGTTGACCTGTTGCGCCGGGTCGCCCATCCGCACGACGCGATTCTCGGCCGCGTCCCCGGGCTCGCGGGCATGCACGACGTCGATGACTACCCGATGGCACAGACCATCCCCGGCCTCGTCGTCTACCGCTACGACGCGCCGCTGTTCTTCGCGAACGCCGACGACTTCAAGCGCCGGGCGATGGCCGCCGTGGACTCGGCGGCCGAGCCGAAGTGGCTCGTACTCAACGTCGAGGCGAGCGTCGAGGTGGACATCAGCGGACTCGACGCGGTCGAGTCGCTGCGCCGCGAGCTCGCCGGGCGCGGCATCGTGCTCGCGCTGGCGCGCGTCAAGCAGGACCTTCTCGACGACCTGCAGGCGTACGGACTCGCCGACAGCATCGGCCAGGCCCGATTGTTCCCCACTCTCCCCACCGCGGTCGCCGGGTACGAGGCGTGGGTTCGGCGCAGTTAGCTCGGTAGAGAAGGTTCTCGCGCGCAAGACACTCCAAATGGGTCAAGACGACGAGCAGGCGGTCGGGGACAACCTCCCCTCGCTTGACCAAGACGCTGCGGAGTGAGAAAAGGCGCAAATATCAACAAGTCCGGTGGTCCGATCGTGGTCTGGGGACCTTCGTGGTCGAGGTCCGGTCGGTCCACCACCTCTTAGGGGTGGACCACTGGACCAACACAGAAGACCCGTGATTCTGGGGCTGTTCATTGTTCGGGTTGCTCGTGAGTTGGTACGTAGTCCGGCCGCGACCCTGACTGGTCTTTGTGACGAGACCGGGCCTAACGAGCGTAGGCGCGTTGCGGTAGAAGATGGGTTTCTTCACTTCCAGGGCGTCGGTGACGCGGGTGGCGGAGTGGGTGTTCGTCGCCGAATGTGAACCACCATTGACGGGCCATCTTCGATGCTGCTGGGCTGGGCTGGTCGGGCTGGTCGTCTTCGCTGGTATCCATCAGGGTGAGGGAGTTGCCGGTGCACGAGCCTGGAGATGGATCTGGTCGAATTCGCCAGCGTTCTTCTGCTTGCCGGAGCGGAGCGTGATGAGCATGTCCTCGCGGCTTACCTCAGATCTCGGTTTCCGCGGAGGCGAAGCGCTCCGTCCAGGCCCGACTGACCGTACGCGGATCGATCGGCATGCCGTACCGGTCGGTGAACACCAGACCCGGGCGCTGCTACGCCTCGTCCCCCGGCAGGCTCGCGCTGCGCCACCTGGGCCTTGTCCCGGAGCCGTAGCGCAGCGAGCTTGGCCTGCAGCCGGTTCTGCCCGATCCCCACTGTGCAGTGCCGCTGCGTGGCTTCCCCGTAGCCTGCCTGGATGGCGCGGGCGGGCGTCTCGGGATCGTCAGTCTGCACACCCAGCAACGCCTCGTCCCAGCCAAGTGTCTCCACCACGGTGGCGAACTGCTTTTGCGCCGCCATCACCCGTGCCGACACCGCCTCGTAGGCGTCCCGGATGCGATCTTCGACGCGATGTTCGGGCAGGCCTGGACCGAGTGGTGCGAGGTGTTTGACGCTTTGGAGCCGCGGCCCGCGGTGGCCCGGCGGGCGCTGCTGGCCGGGGCGGAGGCGTTCTCGACTTCGCGGTGGCGGACCTGGCCCGGTACCAGCTGATGAATCATCGCTCGCTCCCGGACTTCCGGCCCAGCGAGGAGGCCTACGCGGCGCCGCTGGCGGCATACGAGCGGATGCGCGCGCAGTTGCGGGAACGCGGGGTGCGCAGCCAGGCCGACCTGGACCTGTGGACCGCGATGGTGGGTGGGTTCGTCGACCAGCAACTGGCCAGCGATCCGGGGACCCGGTGGCGGCGCCAGCTGCCGCGGCTGGTGGACATGTACTGCGACGAGGTCGGTGTGCCCGGCCCGCGCTGAGGAGGGCGAGATGACCATGACGGCGACCAGCAGGCCGCGCGCCGCTGCGCTGCCGCGCGAGGTCGCGATGCGGCTGGCCGCAGCCGAGTTATCAGCGCTTCGTGCAGCTGCTCCGGGGGCTGCGCCCCGAGGACTGGACCAAGCCGACCGAGTGCCCCGGCTGGGATGTCCGGGCGATCGCTGCGCACGCGCTCGGGATGGTCGAAATGGCCGCATCGATTGGTGAGCAGGTCCGGCAGAATCGGGCCGCGAAGGCCCGCCACAGCGGGGCGGGCTGTTCATCGATGCGCTCACCAGCGTGCAGGTCGATGAGCGGGCCGAGATGACGCCGGAGCAGCTCGTTGCGCGATTTGCTGCGCGGGGACCGAAGGCGACACGTGGCCGGCGCCACGCGCCAGGGTTCATCCGCCGGCGCGCCGATCCGAGTGGTTCCGGCTATCTCAAGAGAGCCTGCCGAACGTGGTTCAGGCTCGGATTGCTGAGAACGGCGGACCCGATCTGGACCGTGGGTACCACCTCGTTGCCATCATTGTGCGCGCGGACGAACGTCGCCGAGGCTGGATCCCGCCAGATGTTCACGCTGCGGAACCGGATCCGCGCAATCCTGAGCCGAAGTGTGAGCAGCAGGCAGAACGGGCAGCCCGGCCGCCGGTAGACGATCACGGCGAGACCCGGATCGGTGGGGGTCACGTCGGCTTGCGCGCGCGGAACAGGGCGTCTACCGCGGGACGGTCACTTCCCTCGACCGAGCGGAGCACACGCTCACACTTCTCGATCCACGTGTCCGGAGCGAGGGCCAGGATGTCCGCGCGGACGCCCTCGGCGGTATACAGGATGGCTGGATCCTGTGGCCCACCGACACCGCGCGCGAGGTTGTCGGAGTCATGGGCGACTACCAGCAGCGTCCCGCCTGGTGCCAGTGCGGACCAGCCGGACGAGAAAGCGGCCTTGCGCAACGGCGCCGGAAGTTGCAGGTAGACGACGAGGACCAGATCGAAGCGTGCGGATAGGCGCAGGTCAGTGGCATCGGCGCAGATCGACCGCTTCCGGCTGCGACAGCTCAGAGGCGGCCAGAGTACGAGCCTTGCGGATGGCCTCGTGCGAGAAGTCGATGCCGGTGACCTGCCAGCCGCGTTGCGCCAGCCAGATGCTGTTACGTCCCTCGCCGCACGCAAGGTCCAACGCGCGGCCCGGGGGTAGCGCGATCTCGGCCTCCACCCACGTATTGGGTCTAGCTCCCCACACCAGGTCTCGATCGCGATAGCGGGCGTCCCAGTCCTGCGCCGACATCAACCCCGTCACGGGCATTTGCCGTCTAGGAGGTGCCGATGCGCGCTCGCGCCGCGTACTGCGACACCGATGCCGTCCTCGCGCTCACCGCACCGTTGCCGAGCGGCGCCCGCTCGCCTCCGTGTCATGTCAGGTCCGCTGCCTGGATCGGCGCGAGCGCACGAGATCCAGCATTAGCCTGCGCGGCTCGGAGACACATTTGCAGCGCTGGGCGCGCGTAACCCCGGCCACGACAGCGTCCACGTGCCTTCCGCAGCCGCGCCACGTCGTCTTCCCGCAGCGCGAGCACCGGGCCCTAGAACACATGCCTGACCTCCTGATCCGGGGGGACTGCTCTCGTCGAGGGCGTAGGTCGCCCGTGCGTAGTGCGGGCCGTGTAGTCGATCGGCCGAGTTCGTCCCGGCGGACCCCAGCCACAAATATACCCCACCAGGTATTTGTCCAGGGCGTCACGATGCGCCGAGCCAGGCGCCGCGCCAGCGGAGATCGTCGGCGTGGCTGCGCCCAGCCATGAGACCCGACCGTGTTTACCGTCTCGCCGTGCCGGCGTGCGCTGTCGCGTGCTATCCGTTCGACCGATCGCCAGTACGCAACGGCAGTACGACTGTGAAGCTGGCGCCCTGCGCTCGTCCGGGCGATGCCGCGGTGACGTCGCCGCCGTGTGCGCGGGCGATTCCGCGCGCGATCGTCAGGCCGATCCCGGACCCAGCGGATCGGCGAGATTGGCCCGGTGCGCGGTAGAAACGCTCGAACACGCGCTCGAGGTCCTCCTGGAGCAGACCCACTCCGGTGTCGGTCACCACGACTTCGCCGCGGCCGCCGGCGGCACGGGCGGTGACCGTGACGGTGCCATCGCCTGGGGTTGCGAGCAAAGCGTTGCCGAGCAGGTTGGTCAGTACCTGGGTGATCCGGTCGGGATCGACGTGCACCGGCAACGCCAGGTCGGCGTTGACGTTCAAGGTGATGCGCGCGTCCTGGAACTGAGGCGACAGCCGCGCAGCCGCGCGCTGGGCGAGGTCGGCCAGATCCGCGTCGACCGGATGCAGGTCGAGGCGCTCTTCCTGCGCCTTGGACAGGCTAGATAGGTCGTCGGCGAGTCGGTGGAGTCGGCGCAACTCGACGCTCAACGAGGCAAGCGTTTGCGGATCCGGGCGGAAGACACCGTCGATCATCCCCTCGACGTAGCCGTCCAGGGCGGTAAGCGGGGTCCGCATCTCGTGGGCCACGTCGCCGAGCAGTCGGGTGCGCCGTGACTCGGTTTCGGCCAATGCCAGCGCGAGGCTGTTGACGTCGGTGGCCAGCGCCGCCAGTTCCGGCTCCGACGGAAGTGGCACACGCCCCTCGTAGCTGCCTTCCGCGATCTGCCTGGTAGCCGTCCGCACCGCGTCGAGCGGGCGTAACAGGCGGCGGGTGACCACCACGGCGACGATCCCGGCGACGGCGACGCTGGCCAGCACACCGACGATGAGGGCAGTGTTGAGCGCGGAGAGGAACGCTGTGTGCACGTTGTCCGCGGTCGCGCTCCCGAGCCGCATGCCACGACCGGCGCCGTTCATCCCCATCCGCTCATCGAACAGACGCGGCGCAAGCAGCCGGACCGTCAGGTAAGCCACCACGGCGCCGACTGCGACCACGACGGCGTAGGAGATGAACAGCCGCACCGGCAGGCGGATCCTCATCGCGGGCGCCCGATGAACTTGTAGCCCGCGCCGCGCACCGTGGCGATCAGGTGCGGATCGCTGGCCTCGTCACCAAGGCGCGCGCGCAAGCTGCGGATGTGGACGTCGACGACGCGCTCATCGCCGTAGAAGTCGTAGCCCCATACGCGTTCGAGCAGTTGCGTTCGGGAGAAGACCCGCCCGGGCGCGGCGGCGAGCGCGGCGAGTAGGTCGAATTCCAGACTCGACAGTGCCACGGCCGCCCCATTCACCTCGACCTCGCGGCCCGCCGGGTCGATGGTCACGCCATCGAAGCGCAGCGGAGCGTCCTCACTGGCACCAACGGCGCGCCCACGGCGCAGTACCGCCTTGACGCGGGCCGTGACCTCGCGTGGGCTGAACGGTTTGGTCACGTAGTCGTCCGCCCCCACGCCGAGCCCGACAAGTTTGTCGACTTCCTCGGTCCGGGCTGTAACCAGGATGACGTACGCATCGCTGAAGGTGCGCAGCTGCCGGAGCACTTCGAGTCCGTCGATCCCCGGCAGCATCACGTCTAGAAGAACCAGGTCGGGCGCATGACCACGCACGGCAGCGAGCGCGGCCTCACCGTCGGCTGCCTCGGCCACGCTAAAGCCATCGACCTCCAGGTAGCCGCGCAGGACTGTTCGGATGTGCGGTTCGTCGTCGACGACCAGCACCCGTTGCATGATTCACCTCTCAGGGCGGATCCTGGCCGAGACGATGGCCAAGCCCGGGTTCACCGTCCCATCCGGCCCATGCCGGGACCCATCGGGCCAAGGCCCGCACCGGCCTGATGGATCGTAATCACCATCGTGTCGATGCGGCTCGTCAGTTCCGCGAGGATCGTCGTCTTCTGCTCGTCCGTCAGCCTGGTGTTGGCGTCGAGGTTGGTCTTGACGGCCGCGATCATCGCGTTCTTGAGTCCGGACACCGACTTGCCCTGGGCCTTGGCGATGTCGGCGAGTGACTTCCCCGACTGCAGCTCGGTGCGCAGCTCATCCTGGCTCAGACCGAGGTAGCTCGCCGCGGCTGACATGGGCCTATGCTCGCCGAACGCCATGCCGCGCATCCCATCGACGCCTCCGGCCTCGTCGCCGCACGGTGCGGCCGTCGAGGTACCCGAGGGGCTCGGCGCCGAACTCGACGGGCCGGCTGCCGCCGCTACGCCGGCACCGCCTGCGAGCGCCCCGGCAACCCCAAGCCCCACCAGCCCGAAAGTCACCCTCTTGCGATTCAGCTTCATCTCCAGCTCCCTAGCTCAGCATCTTCCGACACCCAACGGTGCCTACGTTCAGCCTGCGGCGGGTGTGTGAAGCAGCAGCCATCGAGCGCATGAAGATCCTATGAAAGCGGGCGCCCAGTGAGGCTTCGCCTCGGACCGCCGAGGTTGGTGACTGGTGAGGTGCGCGGGTCACGGCCACGCTGTGGGCATGGCCATGCTGACTGTGAATGATGTGCTCGAAGGGCATGTCGCGCTGGATCTGGAGTGTGTGGACCGGGTTTATCTGAACGCCTATGTGCCCAACTTGCAGGTCGGTGGGCAGGTGGTGTCGTTCTTGACGGCGCATCTGGGCAGTCCGATCCGGTCACCGGCGATCTTCGAGATGATTGGCACGGCGTTCCGCCGAGCTGTGAGCCGGTTTGCTGACGAGGAGCACATCCCGGTGGTCCGTTTCGAGAAGACCGACCGCAAGATCGACGTGATGGCACCGCACCTCGCGGCTCAGGTGGCGACCGGCCGGTCCGGGGTGGCGGCGGTCGGGGTGGCTCAGGAGTTCGCGCCGGTGTTCACCGGCACCCGGCGTGACGCGTCCAACGGCATCCCGTGGTTTTCCTTCGCCAAGGCCAACCGCAGGGTCACCTGCTATTACTTCTATGTCTGGGATGACGAGTTCGGGCCGGGATTCATCAAGATCTGCGCTTACTTCCCTTACCCGGCCAAGGTTTGGATCAACGGGCACGAGTGGGCCAAGCGTCAGGCCATCCACGCCGGCATCGGGTTCACCGAGCTGTCCAACGGATTCGCCACCACCGACGACCCGGCCGGGCTGCCGCGCATCTGTGACCGGCTCGGGCCGGGGGCGATCACCGTGTTCTTCGAACGCTGGATGTCGCGGCTGCCGCTGCCGCTCACCGATGCCGACCGGGCCGCGGGCTACTGGTGGAGTTGTCGATGCGGCAGATCGAGGTCTCGCGCACCATCGTGTTCACCCAGCCCCGCCACGCCCGAGGCTTCTTCGAAGCCCTCCTCGCCGACAACCTTGACCTCGGCCGCCCGGAGCAGGTCGAACTGATCTTCGCAGGCCGCCGGGTCCGGCCCGGCCGGGCCCCAGCCACTGCGGAGGTCTTCAAAACCAAGGTCGTCACCCGCGGTGTCGACGTCACCGTCAACGTTTTCTACCAGCACTCCCGGATCAAGCAGTACCTGAAAGACGGCCGCGCGCTGCGCATCGAAACCGTGGTCAACGACGCCTACGACCTGGGCTGCCAACGCCGCCTGCACAACCTCGACGAACGACAAACCAAAGCCCGCGCAGCCAACCGCCGCCTGCTCGATACTGAACGGGTCGGCCAGGGCTGTGTCCTTGCCAGTCCAGCCTTTGAGCGGATCGCGCACCCGACCACCTTGGTGGACGGGCGCGGGCCCCGGCCCTGCGGTTCGGCGACCCTCGGGTCCAGGCCCTGGCCGGCGCCCTCTGCTGCACCCTGCTCTCCGTCACCGGCATCACCAACAAGAGCCTGCGCGCCTTGATGCCCGGCCTGCTCGGCGAGCCCTACAGCATGAACCGGGCCAGCTACGACCTCACCCGGCTACGCCGTAACAACCTGATCACCCGCGTCGAGGGCCACAACCTCTACCAGCTCACCGAGGACGGGCTCGCGTTCGCGATCTTCTACACCAAGCTCCACAACCGCGTCCTCACACCGCTCCTGGCCACCGACGCGCCCACCACGCCACCACCACTACGCGCAGCACTACGAACCATCGACCAGCACCCCACCGCCCGACTCACCGGCGCACGATTACCCGCCGCGGCTGCCTGACACTCTGACCAAACGCCAACTCCTAGCGACCAACGATCGCTAGCGCGTTGCAAGCGCCGACAATCTGATTCGGCAACGGCGCATCGCCGCGATCCGCACCACCCGGACGTCGCTTGGCGCGGGATCGCCCGGCTGCAGACTCGAACTCCTCGAGGCTCTGGCGGGCCGGAAACAGGGTGGGGCAGATGCGGCCCTCACCGCCGCGGGTCTCCCGGCCGGCGACCTTACGTTGCAGGCTGGCGACGAGGAACTCCTCGTGAGTCCACGACTCGGCTCGGGCCCGCTGCGCCAGCCGGGCGCCGAGGCTCCGCTTCGACTACCGAGCGATGACGTTTGGTTGGTTCCGAACTCGTAGGACGAGCGTGTCGAGCGCCTCGATGGCGCCGGCGTAGTAGACATGCCACGGCTCCAGGTGCGGCCATTCGTGCAGATCTGACCTGCCAATCCGAGCGGATCTTGGGGACCGAATCGACTGATTCGGTCCTGCTCGAGCCTCATTTCTCGGAGGACGAGCGAACACCGCCCGGGCGACCAAAACTGCCCGGCCGCAACGGCCAACTTCTTCGCCCGCGGCCAGCGGTGGGGCAATTCTGCAACAGGCTCGCTCAGGGCGCGCCGAGCCTCCGCCAGGGCCGCGAAGGCGCCCTCGTGGAATTTGGCTGCCGGATGTGCCTGACCGGTGGCCGCGTCAAGCCAGCCTTCGATCTCGACGCGCAGGGTGCGGCCGGCCCAGCGAGCGCCGGCGTGCAGGTGGCGGACGCCTGGGACCTCGCTGGCGGCGGTTTCGGCCGTGGTGATGATGTCTGGGTCGACGCCGTCCATTAGCCGGTGTGCAACGTCGACGCTGACTTCCCAGCCGACGTGGCAAATGAATCCGGTGACGAGCAGTCCGGCGGCGGCGTCGCCCTACCGCAGTCCGGCGAGGACGCCGATAAGCCCGAGCGCGGCGCCGGCGGAGGACAGCGCATCGAGCCAGGAGTGCTTGGCGTCGGCGATGAGGATGGCGGAGTTGATCCGGCCCCGATGTGCGGTTTGTAGCGGGCGACGCGCTGGTTGCCGGCGATGCCCACCCCGGCGGCGACGATGCCCCAGCCGAGCTGGTGGGTGTCGCCGTGGCGGAGGAGCTTGTCGACGCTCGCGGCGGCTGCGAGCCCGGCCCTGGCCCAGATCACGACCGCGATGCCGACGGCGGCGAGGTCCTCCGCGCGTTCGTAGCCGTAGAGCTAACGCTCAGTCGCGGTCTTGCGGGAGACCCGGAAGCCGATGAATACGGCCAGGTTGGTGGACACGTCGGAAACGTTGTGCGGCGCGTCGCCGAACAGCGCTACGAGCCGGACAGGACGGCGATCGCCAGTTCGACCGCCCCGGTTGCGCCAGCCCGATGGCGCTGACGCCCAGTGCCCCGCTGGCCACGCGACGCCCGGCTTGGTCATCGGCGCGCAGCGGTAGGGCGAAGCTGGGGGCTGGGTCGCGTCGACCCCCGTGTCCTGGTGCAGGCGGTTCAGGATGCCACTGTCGTATGCGGCGAGCGCCGCGATGAACCCAGCGCGCGGCGTTGGCGGTACCTCACCGGTGCCGGATAGTTCCCAGAGCACTACAGTGCTGGCGCCGATCTCGATGAGGGTGTCGAGCCCGCAGCCAGCCAGGGCGACGGAGCTGGATGTGATGCTCGTCGTCGACGACAAGCACGTGCGGCGTGCTGTCGTCTCTCGTTTGCGGAGCCTCTGGTCGCTCGCCGTGACCCTACTTCATGGAAGCTTCACCGCCGCCGACGCAGACCGTTCATGGCCGCCGACTTGACTAGATGGTGTCGGAAGAGGAGGTGGGAACGATGAGGAAGAACCTGCGTAGGACGGCTCTGGTGGCCGGTGTGGCAGCGGTCGCAATCCTCGTGCCGACGGGGGTGGCGCTGGCCGATACCGGCGGGCCGGGACCCGGACCGAACGATGATCCGGTCGCGACCTGCATCTATGACCGGACCAGGACCGGCTGCGGCTGCGGGACGGCACCGGCCCGATGCATGAGCAACGGACCACGACCGAAGGTCAGGACAATGGCCACGGGTCCGGGCCGCAGGACGGCACCGGACCGCGAGCAGATCGCCCGCTGGACGGCACTGGCAACATGTGGGGCGAGCCATGACCGTGATGGCGCACGAACAGCGTGGGAGCCCACCGTCAATCCGGGGGCTCCCGCTCGCCAGGCCCCGGTGGAGGTCGGCGTTGCGGGCCAACCGCGTCTCCCGGGCGACCGGTCCAACGACCTGGACACGTCACTGGCAGGCACGATGCTCCTGCTGTCGCTACTCCGTTCCGGCGTCGCTTGGTAAGAACCGAGACGGGAGGGCCGTGCCCTGGCAGTGAAGCAAGAGCTACATGGTGATCTGGATGTACGCGTGCTGTCGCCCGGTGACCGGTTCGTGTTCAATCCGAGCTTGATCTGGCTGCCGTTCGGCAAGCGCAGCGCCCACGACATCACCTTCACGTCGGCCCGACATTCGACGAGCACGCCATCGACTTCGTGCACTCGGCTGCGGTCGAGATCGACGCTAACAACAAGCGAGTCCGCGCGGCACCTGGTACGACTATGACTACCTCGTCGTAGCGACCGGCAACCGGAACAAGATGGACGCGTTCCCCGGGCCGGCCGACAACGCGGTCACGATCACCACGCTGGCAAGACGCCCCGCCCACCAGCCGCGACAGTAGCGACCCGCCGCCGTCGCTGGCACAGCGTCCAGCAATGACCAGGCAGCCGCCCGTGGCCGCGCGGTCCCGCTCCGCAGGTGCGGGATGGCCGCGGCGAGAGCCGGGGGAATCGTGGCAGGAAGCGGCGAGGCCACGGCCGTCAGGCCAGGAACGCCGAACACAGCGAGCTGCGGGTGGCAATCGACGAGCCGCCGATCCCGAAGACATCGCTCGGCGCTCCGAGCGCCACGCCGACGCCGACAAACGTAGGCCACGGTGCCACGTCGACAACCTATCGCTGTGGCCTGCCACGACCGCGGCGAGTTCGGTCGGCTGCCGCGGCACCCCGAGGCCGAATCAACCGGCATTCACACAATACGATCAACACTGCCACGTGGGAGGCCGCCTGCGTGACGTCGAGGTCCGGCGCGGCCCGTCCGCCGCGGCTGTCGCGCCTCAGACCATCCCGCTGAGCATGCCGTGCCAGTAGAGCGCGGGTAGGCGAAGCGCTTGAGCAACCACATGTCGCGCCGTTCCTTGGTGGTGTCGATCAGGGGGATGGTGGGGGTGGGCTTCAGGTCGTAGTCGAACTCGGCGAGCAGCATCTTGTTGCCTGCGGTCACGAGCGGGCACGAGGTGTAGCCGTCGTACCTGGCGCCGGGGTCGTGGCTGTTGAGGGTGGCGTTGGGGTTGGTGATGACAGTGGGCCTGGTTGCGGATCGCCGCGCCGGTCTTGGAGGTGGGGATGTTGGCGACGTCGCCGAGTGCGAACACATTGCGGTACCGCTTGTGTTGCAGCGTGTGCTGGTCGACCTCGACGTAGCCGAACGGGCTCGCCGGGTCGGCGAGTGGGCTGGATTTGATCTCGTCCGGGACGCTTTGCGCCGGGACGACGTGGAGCAGGTCGAACGGCAGCGTCTCCTTTGTGCCGGCAACGTTGTCGATGACGTCGACCATGCACTGCGGGCCATCGACGGAGACGAGCTCGCTGGAGCGGTGCACCTCGATGCCGTAGCGATCGGCCACCTTTCTAGTTTGGCGGCCCAGATCGGGACCTTGAACGTGACCGGGTCGGGCGGCACGAGCACGATGCGGATGTCACTGAGGACGCCTTGTTTGCGCCGGTAGTCAGCCGCGAGATAGGCGATCTTCTGCGGTGCGCCGGCGCACTTGATCGGCCCGGACGGTTGGGTGAACACGGCCGTGCCGGAGCGCAGGCTGCGGATGAGCTCCCAAGTGCGTGGGGCGAGATCCGCGCGGTAGTTGCTCGAGACGGGCGCGGTGGCGAGCGCGTCGGTGAGCCCGGGCACCTTGGCGAAGTCGAGTTGCGGCCCAGGCGCGACGACGAGGCCGTCGTAGGTGAGTTCACGGCCGGTGCTCGTGACGATCACGTTCTCGTCCGGTCGGAATTGTCCAGCGCTCTCGCGGAGCCAGTGCACGCCGGCGTGGCCTCAGCTTTGCCCGCGGTGATGCGGATATCGGCCTGACCGCCACCGACGAGTGTCCCAGTGGTTGGTCGTAGTGGGTCGTCGCCGGGTCGACAACGGTGACGGCGCTGTGGCCACGGCGCCGTAGCCGGGCGGCGACGATGAGTCCGGCGGTGCCGGCGCCGACGATGAGGATGTTGTGTGCGGTCCTGGCCAGGGTGGCCTCCTTGCGGTTGACCATCTGGTTCAGAGCAGGTGTGGGAGAGAGCGGGCAGCGGTGTAGACGGCGACGGCGACGAGCAGCACGATGAAGCCGGCGGTGAGCTTGGTCGGGTTGACTCGGGATGCGATTCGATGGCCGGCGAGCGATCCGGCGATGGCGGTGATGGTGAACAGGCCGAGCATCGGCCAGTCGAGATGGGTGTGCGCGCCGAGTCGTGAGAGCAATGCTGCCCCGCTGTTGATGACGATGACGAGCAGCGACGTGCCGACGGCGGCCGGCATCTCGAATCCGAGCGCGAGGACAAGTGCGGGCACAATGACGAACCCGCCGCCCACGCCGAAGAACCCTGTCAGCAGTCCGACTGCGGTTGCGATGACGACGACCTTGCTGACGCGACGCGGATCGATCCGCGGCAGCGGCGGCTTCACTGCAAGGGGAGCGATCGAGGTCGCTGCCACAACTCCGACGCGCGTGGCCGCCGGCGGGGAGGCGATCGTGGACGTGGGCGAGATAGCCGTCTTGGCTGGGCTGCGGCGGGATGTATCAGCCCGGCAACGCCGCACCATCGCCGCTGCGGCGATGAGTATGAGTGCCGTGAAGGCGGTCAGCAACAGGTGCGGATCGACGCTCGCGGACAGCGTGCTGCCGAGGTAGGACCCGCCGATACCGAGCAGCCCGAACGTGAGCCCATCCATGACTCGAACACGACCGGCCCGCCAGTGTGCGGCCATGCCGGCGAGCGCGCTGATGCCGACGATGAGCAGCGATCCGGTGGTCGCGGCGTGTGGGGACTCGTGCAGCAGGTACACCAGAGCCGGGACGGTGAGGATGGACCCGCCGCCGCCGAGGGCTCCCAGCGACACGCCGATGAGCAATCCGGCCATGATCGCGACGGCGAGCACGCGGATCCATCCTCCCTCAACGCGCGAGTCGGGGGGTCCCGCGCGCGTAGCGGTCGAGTGCCGCGTTTAGGCGATGCGGCCGGGCAGGCCGCCCTTGGCGACGATGGGTAGACCGGCGCGAGCCCAGGCGTGCATCCCGCCGGTCAGGTTGGATACCTCACGTCCCCCGCGGGCGAGCAGCGCCGCGGCGCGGGCGGAGCGGTGACCGGATCGGCAGACCGTGACGACGGGTCGGCCCGGGGGCAGCTGCGCGATCCGGTGGGCGAGCTGGCTCAGCGGGATGTGCCGTGCCGCGGGGGCGTGCCCGGACTGCCATTCGTAGGGTTCGCGGACGTCGAGCAGGATCGCGCCGTCGTCGACGAGCGTGGCTGCCTGGCGCGGCGACACCCGTTGGTAGGCACGCCGGAACCGGCGCTTCCATCCGGTCGGCGCGCTCATGCCGCCACCGCCAGCGCATCGGTGAGCGGGAGACCGGCCTTGGCGGCGTTGTCGAACTCGTCGTCGACATCGACGACGTCGCGTCCGGCAGCGGCGAGGATGGATGCCGCGACCGAGGACCGGTAGCCCGTGCGGCAGTGCACCCATATCTGCCCCGGCAGGATCTCGGTCATCCGGGCCCGAAGTTCGTGGAGCGGGATGTGCACGGCGCCGACGATGTGGCTGTCGGCCCATTCGAGGTTGCGCCGTACATCGAGCACGCTCACGTCGCGCTCGGCGCGCGCGGCGGCAAGGTCGCTGAAGCGGGCCAGGCGCAGTGTCTGCAGCGGCCGCCCGCCGGACCAGTGCTCGGGTGTGCCGGTCGCGGCCGCGGCCGGGCGGTCGATGCCGACCCGCACGAGTTCCCGCTGTGCCTCGACGACCTGCTCAGGTGTTTGGCCGAGCAGAGCGAGCGGCGTGCCCCAGGGGATGAGCCAGCCGAGGTAGGTGGCGAATCAGCCGTCCAGGCCGAAATTGAGTGCCCCAGTCAGGTGACCGGCCGCGAACGCGGTGCGGTTGCGCAGGTCCACGACCCACTCGCCGGCATCGATGCGGCGGCGCAACTCGTCGGCGTCCGCGACCGTGGGCAGCGAGAGGTCTGGACCGTCGGGGCCGGCGAGGTTGGCCGGGCCCATGTGCGCGTAGTAGGCGGGGTATGCGTCCAGGCCGGCGAGCAGGTCGCTGACGAACTGCTGCTCGTTCTGGGTCAGGACCGGGTTGACCTTCTTCTCGTGGCCGATCGTGGAGGAGTTGCCCTCGGCCTGAGTAGATGAGCAGAAACTGCCGAACCCGTGCGTGGGAAACACGCCCGTGTCATCGGGCAGTTCGGCCGCGAGTCGGTGCGCGGAGTGGTATTGCGCATGGACCAAGGCGTCGGTGTGGCCGGGGCCGAGCAGGTCGGGCCGGCCGGTCGAGCCGTAGAGCAGGGACCCGCCGGTGAACGCGCCGATCGGCTTGCCGTCGAAGAGCGCGACATAGGACAGGTGGTTGAACGTGTGCCCCGGCGTCGCGACGATACGAACGGACAGCCTCGGCGAGACCTCGACCACGTCGCCGTCGTGCGCCGGCACCCGTTCGTATTTCACGGGATCTGCGGCGTTGACGTAGTAGGCGGCGCCGGTCGCCTTCGCCAACGCCAGGCCGCCGGTCACATAGTCATTGTGGATATGGGTCTCGAACACGTGAGAAATCTCGACGCCTAGCCGGTCGGCGAGCTCGAGGACCCGATCAGTGTCGCGCTGTGGGTCGATGACGAACGCGACCCGCCCGTCGTGGACCAGATAGGACCGGTCACCGAGCGTCGGTGTGTCGATGGGGATGATCTCTAGCATCTTCTCTCCACGGATCAGGCAGCGGACTCGTCGGCACGTGGACCGCGCACGACCGGCCGGCCCTGGCGCACCCAGGCACTCGTGCCACCGGCGACCGATATCGCGTCGATCCGAGCCGTACGCAACCAGCCCGCGGCGGTGTAGCTGCGGTTGCCCGTCGCGCAGATGACATAGACCGGCTCGCCCTTGGGCAGCGCTGGTACGTGAGCGTGCACCTGCGACATCGGCACCAGTTGTGCGCCGGGAACATGGCCTGAGACGTACTCGAACGGCTCGCGGACATCGATTACCACTGCGCCGTCGGCGTGCGCCGCGGCGAAGGCGTGTATGTCGATCTCAGGTATCACTCGAGTACCTCCTCGATACCCAGGGGGGTATGTATAAGCCGACCCTACCTGTCGTCTGCTAATTCGACAAGTACCCCCTGGGGTATACGTCCCCCGGCTGGGTGCCCGCGGCAACTGCTCGCGGCACAGAGCATCTGCGCTGGCTGCGCAGACCCACGAGCGGGAACAACAACCTGGAAAGCATCGTTCACTAGATACCCACCGGGGTATCCAGAAGGCTGAGGTGAGAGCACATGGCAACCGTTGACCTGACCATGGACACATTCGAGGACACCATGACCCGCGACGGGATCGCGTTCGTCGACTGGTGGGCGGCCTGGTGCGGTCCGTGCCGAACGTTCGCACCGGTCTTCCACGCTGCCAGCGAGCAGCACTCGGACATCACCTTCGGCAAGGTCGACACCGAGGCACAGCAACGGCTCGCGGCCGCCGCACAGATCCGGTCGATCCCCACGCTTATGGCCTTCCGCGACGGCGTGCTGGATTTCTCCCAGCCGGGAGCTCTGCCCGCCGCGGCGTTCGACCAGCTCATCCAAGCCGTGCGCGACCTCGACATGGACGACGTGCGGCGCCAGATCGCCGAGCGGCAAGCTGCTCGTTCCGCCTAAAGAGAGGGCGACGAGCAATATGACTGTTTCGTATCTGGACCGCAGCAGCCAAGCCGACCCAGGCGCAAAGGACCAGCGCCACCCCTGACAAGGTCCGCGACGTGATCACCGTCGGCTCCGGTCCGGCCGGATACACCGCCGCGATCTACACGGCTCGCGCGAACCTGCACCCCCTTCATCGTCGAAGGCGCGCAGTACGGCGGCGCGCTGACGAACACAACCGAGGTCGAGAACTTTCCTGAGTGGCCGGACGGTATCGCCGGTCCGGACCTGATGGCCGCGCTGAGCAAGCAGGCCGAGCGGTTTGGGGCGGAGTTCGTCACCGACGTCGCGACCGTGTTAGAGCTGACCGGGCCCATCAAGACGGTCGCTGTAGGCGCGACGCCCTATCGCGCCAAGGCCGTCATCCTCGCAATGGGCTCCGATATCGGGAGATCGGGCTGGACAGCGAGAAGTAGCTCGCTGGGAACGGCGTCTCATGGTGCGCGACCTGCGACGGATTCTTCTTCCGCGGTCAGCACATCGCCGTGGTCGGCGGCCGATTCCGCGCTGGAGGAAGCGATGTTCCTGACCCGATTTGCCGAATCGGTCACCGTCCTCCACCGCCGCGACACTCTGCGTACCGCCGCACCCGACGGCGTTCAGACCTGGACTGTTCCGGGCGTTTCACACGTGGACGGGCTTGCGACCGCTCCCGCCCAATGGACCACCCGGGTCATCGGGTTCCTCGACCAGGCGCTCGGGCGGACGCGCTGACAACGGAGGACGTTCTATGACACACCGAATGAGGGTTGCGGCAGCAGCGTTTGGTGACGACTCGGCGGTTACCAGGCCGGTGGGCGCGCCGGTGTGGGGCGACCTGCTGGCCCTGATGTTGGCCGGCGCAATTATTTGTCGATACGAGGGAGCGCGCCGGTGGTGGTGGGTTCGACGTCGGTGAGCATCAGCGGCCCCCCGGGGGTCGAGGGGGGTCAGGATGTTCGACCCGAACGTCGGGTTGGGCTTAGCCGATACGGTGGGGGGTGTTGAGAGGAGCGCGGTTGTGAGGAAGCGGGTTCTGGTTCTGGGGTCGAATTTCGGTGGCCTTACTGCCGCTCTGGCGGTCAAGCGTGAGCTTCGCGGCGACGTCGAGGTGCAGGTGATGTCCCCGGCGGACCGGTTCGTGTTCAACCCGAGCCTGATTTGGCTGCCGTTCGGCAAACGCAATGCTGAGGACCTGACGTTCCCGGTGGGGCCGACGTTCGCCAAGCGGGGGATCGAGTTTGTGCGGTCGGCCGCGGTGGAGATCGACGCCGAGCACAGGCGGGTCCGGGCGGCGGATGCCCAGTGGTATGGGTATGACTACCTGGTCATAGCCACCGGTTACCGCAACAAGATGGACGCGGTCCCCGGCCTCGCGGAGAACGCCGTGACGATCACCTCCCTGCCGGATGCGGTCCGGGCCGGGGAGGCTTGGCGCGGCTTCCTCGCGATCCGGGCGATGTGGTGATCGCCGCGGCGCAGGGCGCGGGCTGTTTCGGCGCGGCGTACGAGTTCTTGTTCAATACCGCATTTCGGCTGCGCAAGGCTGGTCTGCACAAGCAGGTCAAGCTCAGCTACGTCACCGCGGAGCCGTTCCTCGGCCACTTCGGCATCGGCGGGCTGCCGCACGGCGAGTCGCTGCTGGGCATGTTCCTGCGGCGTCAGAACATCCAGGCCCATGTCGGGGTGGCGATCGACCACGTCGCCGCCGACGCGGTGGTGCTCGGCGATGGCACCGAGATCCCGTCCGCCTACTCGATGGTGGTGCCGCCGTTCATCGGCCAGGAGGTGGCCCGCGCCGCGGCCGGGCTCGCGGCCGACGAGAAGGGCTACCTTCCGGTCCGGCGACCTACCAGAGCGAGAAGCACGACGACGTGTACGTCGTCGGCATTGCTGCCGCGGTGGAGGTTCCCTGGCAAACGGCGGTTCCGGTCGGTATCCCGAAGACCGGCTACCCGACCGAGGTTCAGGCGCACCTCGCGGCGAAGAACATCGCCGCGCAGATCCGCGGCGAGCATCCGACGTTCGAGAAGCCGTTCGGCGACATCCGTGCCGTGTGCGTGATGGACGCCGGTAACAACGGTGTGATTATTCTCGCCGACAAGATGCTGCCGCCGCGCAAACGCGGCCTGCTCATCCGGGCCCACAAGCCCACGCGATGAAACTCGGCTTCGAGAAATACTTCCTGTGGAAAGCGCGAAACGGCTACGTCCAACTGCCGTAGCAATCCAAGCGTCCGCAGGTTGCCGGTGTGCTCCTCGATCCCGGACGCGGGCGGGCCGGGCGCCGCTACGGCCCCGACCTCTCCACCACGGACTCGCCCTAGCACCGACCGATGCGCCACGCACGTGAACCACTCAAGACAGGCGGCAGCCATGACAGACGAAACACGATCCGCCCTGCTGCGCACAGTGCGGGACTCGGTCATCGGCGAGGATCAGGTCATGCCCGGCCCGTACGGGCCTCGCCGGGTCACCTACGCCGACTACACCGCCTCCGGCCGGGCCCTGACCTTCGTCGAGGACTTCATCCGCGACGAGGTGTTGCCCCGCTACGCGAACACGCACACCGAATCCAGCGGCACCGGACTGCAAACCACCCGGCTGCGGGAAGACGCACGCACGATCATCCACGACGCCGTCGGCGCGGACGCGGGCTACGCGGTGATCTTCGCCGGATCCGGTGCTACCGGCGCCATCGACAAGCTGATAGGCATCCTCGGCCTGCGCATCCCGTCCGCGCTGGAGGACCGCTACCGGCTCAGCAGACACATCCGGCCCGACCAGCGGCCGGTCGTGTTCATCGGCCCGTTTGAACATCACTCCAACGAGCTGCCCTGGCGTGAGTCGATCGCCGACGTCGTCACTATCGGCCAGGACGCCGACGGGCACATCGACCTCGGCGCGCTCGAACAACAGCTGATCCGCCATGCGGCGCGCCCGCTGAAGATCGGCTCGTTCTCCGCCGCGAGCAACGTCACCGGCATCCTCAGCGACACCGCCGCCATCGCAACTCTGCTCCACCAGCACGGCGCGCTGTCCTTGTGGGACTGCGCCGCCGCCGGCCCCTACATCCAGCTGCGGGTCACCGCTGCGCCTGGGCAGCCAGCCGCCTACAAAGACGCGATCTTCCTCAGCCCGCATAAGTTCATCGGCGGACCCGGCACGCCAGGCGTGCTAGTCGCCCGGCGCGAACTGCTCACCAACCGAGTCCCGGACGTGCCCGGCGGCGGCACCGTGCAGTACGTCAACCCGGCCGAACACGTGTACCTGCACGATCCGATCGCCCGCGAGGAGGGCGGCACCCCGGCCATCGTCGAAGCGATCCGCGCCGGGCTCGTGTTCGCTCTCAAGCAGGCCGTCGGGGTCGACCTCATCCGCGCCCACGAGGAGGATTTCCTGCATCGCGCCATCCGCGCGTGGACCGCCGAGCCGGCCATCGAGGTGCTTGGCAACCTGCACGCCGAGCGGCTGCCGATCGTCTCACTCGTCATCCGCGAACCCAACGGCCGCTACCTGCACTACAACTTCGTTGTCTCACTGCTCAACGACCTGTTCGGAATCCAGGCACGCGGCGGCTGCTCCTGCGCCGGCCCGTACGGCCACCAGCTGCTCGGCATCGACATCGACCGCTCACACGCCTTCCAACGCCAAATCTCTCAAGGCTGCGAGGGCATCAAGCCCGGCTGGATACGAGTCAACTTCAACTACTTCATCTCCGACACCGTCGCCGACTACATCATCAACGCCGTGACCTTCGTCGCCCGACACGGGCACCTGTTCCTCACCGACTACCGCTTCGACCCCGCCCGCGGCCTCTGGCACCACCGCGGCGGTCTCATCGAACCGCCACTGCGTCTAGACCAGCTCAGCTACCACCGCGACGGGCAACTCAGCTACCCCCGCCACCACCACCGCGCCCCCGAAAATGCGCTAGCCACCCACCTCGCCGAGGCCGAACAACTCGCGGCACAGCGGTCACCGGACACCACCGCCCAGGCAACCATCTCAGCAGACTTCGACCAACTGCGATGGTTCGAACTACCCACCGACTGCCTGACCTGACCCGTGAACCCAGCCGACCGCTTGCCCGCGCCGGACCGTCGGCTCCACGCAGGAGCGGCCGCCGGAACGACGCCCGACGCCGGCGGACATCATGCACCAGTGTCAGGTCCACTCGCTCGACCCGTAACCAGGCATTTGAATCATCCGCAGCTTGGCACTGATCGGATGCGCAACGTCAGTTTGGGATGCTGTTGAAAATGCTCGATTCCGACCGCGACGGCGAGGGGGTGGTGATGCAATTTGACTGCGGTCAGCCGCCCTTGCGATCCAACCGCAAGCACAGCCTGGCCGACGCGGCTAAACTGGACAGTCAAAGGATAAGCAGGCGTTCCCCTTGCTGGGCTGAGCCGCACCTCAACCGCTACCGACTCCTGAAACTCCATCCGAAATATGGACCCGACCCGCCTTTCCCACCGCTCCGCCATTCATCCCTATCGAAGGAAATAGCATGTGTTCGCCAGCCCGCTGTGCCCGCTGCGGAAAGACTACTTGGCGCGGATGCGGCCAGCACATCGACGAGGTCATGTCGGAAATCCGACCCGACCGGCGCTGTCATTGCGATCTCCCGGAACCGATGTCGCTACTACGCCGCCTATTCGCACACCCACCCACCAAGAGGAAGTCCGACCGCTAACCCCGAAAATTCCCGGTGACTCGTAGATCCACATACCAGAGACGATCTTGCCGCTGGATCCGCTGCCGCCTATCACGATGGGCGGGGGACAGCCGCCACACAGGCCGTTGCTGATCCTCCTCACCGCCCGCTGCGCGCCTGGGAACCCCCCAGGCCTGAGGCAAGAAAGACGCGAACCGCGGCCGGCGCCGCCGACGCAACGCTCATGGGCGCGATCCGGACAGAACTCGACCCGCTGCGTGGCAGTTCAGGCCGTTCAGTTCAGTTCGAGCAAGAAAGCTTCCATAGGGCTATTCACCGGTTGGCTGATCGTCGCGGCAGGGCGACGGCGAAGCTGGCTTCGTGTCCTCGTCCAGCCGCCGATGCGATGATCGCCGTTTGTGAGCACGGGCGATACCTCGAGCGATGGTCAGGCCGATACCCGATCCTGCACATCGGCGGGACTATGCCTGGCGCGCGGTAGAACCGTTCGACGACGCGTTCTAGGTCGTCATGGCTAGACCTACTCCGGTGTCGATCACGACGACCTCACCCCGGTCACCGGCCCGGCGCGCGGTGACTGTTACGGTGCCGCTAGACGGCGTGGAGAGGGCGTTGCCGAGCAGGTTGGTGAGCGCCTGAGTGATCCGGTCCGGATCGACATGGCCAGGTCGCAGCTGGTCGACCACCGACCGCGCGTCGACGGTGAACGGCTCCGCCTGCCCGGGCACGTGGCAAAATAGCGTTTGAGACGATCATGGTCGCGAGCGTGGGCGCCGCCCAGCTTTCGGGAACTCGCCTCGCGGAGGATGCATCTTTCGTCGGCGCCGATTCGACAAGGGGGGCGAAAACTTCAGGCCCTCTTAGCGTCAGAAGCCAGCGCTGCCAGGACGGCGTCGAGTCGGCGGCCAACTTCGTCGGCGATTGGCTTGAGTTCGGACTGTTTGGTCACGCTGATCATGATCTGTGGGTCCAAGGATGTCGACGACCGTGCCGCCTTCGGTGGCGCGCACGACGACGTTGCAGGGCAGCAACAGACCGATGTGACGGTCGGGTCGAGTGCTTGGAAGGCGAGTGGCGGATTGCAGGCGCCGAGAATGACATAGTCCTCGATCTGCTTGCCGAGTTTGGCCTGCATCGTTGCGGTGACGTCGATTTCGGTGAGGACGCCGAATCCCTGTTCCTGCAGCGCTTCCCGTACGCGGCTGACCGCGTCGGGGAACGGGATGTCCAGCGTGACGGCCTTGCCGTAGCTCATCGAATCGCCGGGGCCGCCGGAGATGGACCATAGGCCACGGCGATGTCGATCGCGGGCGGATGGGTCACGGTGTTGTGCACGGTGCAATGTGACGCGACCGCGAGCAGGGCTTCCCGCCGATCGTGGGGAACGGCGGAGTCGAGTTCGATCCCGATCCGGATATCGCTCACTCGCGCTGGGTGTGACCCCATCCGGTACTCGGTGGTCACCCTGAGCCCGGTGGTCGGCAGGTGGTGCCTAGCCAGGTAGCGGCGCGCGTAGAAGGCCACGCACGACGCGAGGCTGGCAACGAACAGTTCGGTCGGGGTCGGCGCGGTGTCCTCCCCGCCGTCAATGACGGGCTGGTCGACGGCGATCAGGTGATCGCGTATTCCGATGGTGAACCGGTCGCCGTCGACGTGCTGCACGGTCACAGCGGGCATGAGCGTCGCCTCCTTACGCCGACCGAGCCGGTGCCTGCTCGGCGATCTGCCGTCGGACGTCGTCCATCTCGAGGTCCCGCACGGCCTGGATGAGCTGCTCGAGGGTGGAGGCCGGAATGGCGCCCGGGCGTGAGTACACCAGGATGCCGTCGCGGAAGGCCATCAGGGTTGGGATCGACCGAATCTGCGCCGCCGCCGCCAGCTGTTCTGCGCCTCGGTGTCCACCTTCCCGAAGGTGACGTCCGGGTGTTGCTCGCTCGCGGCGTGGAACACCGGCGCGAACATCCGACACGGACCGCACCAGCCGGCCCACCAGTCCACGAACGCGATCCCGTCGCGAACGGCGCCCTCGAACGTCTCCTCGGTCAGATCAACGAGTGCCATCGCTGCTCTCCTCCATACCCCGATGGGTATAGGAACAACGTACCAGTGCGTGTTCTTGTTCCGGCGGCGGCTGCTAGCTGCTGAGCGGTGACTGGGCTGGGAGGCGGGAGGAAACGCCAGCCCAGTTTGCTCCAGTGTTGCCGTCGGTCGTGGTGGCTGTCGATGTCGGGAAGCGGTTGGCGGCGCTCTCGGCGACCGACCGCGACCGGGTCCGGCTGGTGGGTGCGGTCGAGTTTGCGATGACGCGTCCGGCGTTGCAGGCGGTGGTGGATCGGACCGTCGCGGTGTTGCCCGTCGGGGCCGGGGCCGGCGGCCGGGGTGCGGGTTGGGGTGGAGGCGGCCGGGCACTATCCCTGCCGGTCGCTCGCACGATGTGGCCGGCCGGCTGGCAGCTGGTGGCGCTGAATCCGGCGCATGTCGCTGAGCAGCGCCGCGCCCAGGGTCGGCGTCGGGTCAAGACCGATGCGCTGGATTTGGAGGCGATCACTGAACTGTTGCTGGCCGGTCGGGGTGTCCCGGTCGGCGGCGCTGATCAGGTTCTGGGTGAGCCCGCGGCGTGGACGACGCACCGGGCCGGGCGGGCGCATACCCGGATCGCGACGAAGAACCAGCCGCTGGGTCGAGCTGGATCGATCCTTTCCCGGGTTGACGCTGGCGCTGCCAGACGTGCTGGGCACCAAGGTGGGCGGCTGGTCGCGGCCGAGTGCGCCGATCCGGCCCGGTTGGCCGCGCTCGGCGTGGCCCGCTTCGGGCGCTTCGCCGCGGCGCGCAAGTTGCAGGTGTGCCGGCCGCTGGCCGAGCGATTTGTCCGCGCCGCCAGAGACGCGTTGCCGGGCACCGATGGTTCCGCGAAACCATCACTATGGCCAGGGCCTATGCGGAGGCGCGTCAGCAGCACGGTGAGAGCGAGCTTCTGGATGAGGTCGTATCGGCTAAACCTGAACGGGATCACACTCACTACCACTCCCCGGACGAGCTTAAGCAGCACGGACTGCAGCACGTGCGCGACGCGGTCGAAGTGCTTGGGCGCAAGGCCACGCCGGTTGAGGTGGAGGACTACCGTCGGTTCATCGTGAACTTGACCCAGTCGCAGCTGCCCACCGCGAGCGCGGCCAGGACGTGAGCGAGGCCGAGCAGGCGGCGATTGACGACATTGTGGCCGCCCTGAACACGAGCGCCGGATAGGAAGCCTTGAGAGGCTCAGCCAGTCTATTTCGCGCGATACCAAGCTGCGTTGTCGTAACGCACGCACCTGCACGGTCGCCACGCCCGATTAGGGTCAGCGCCGCCGAGCCTGCTTGGCGCGTTGGGACACCGCTGTCGTCGCAGAGTCCGCGTTAGGCAGCAACCGCGTAATCGACGCATCCGGGCTGCGCTTGTTCGCCGCGAGCGCCAGTCGATGGACCAAGGCGCGAGCGAGCGGCACGGCGATCGCCAGCAGCACCCACATCCGTAACCGACGCGTCAGAAACGCCCACATGCGCGCGGTCTACCCTGCCGGCGACCGCGTGAATCGCAGAGACGAACGAGTAAAGCTTCACGGCCGGCAAGACGGGGATACGTCGCAGCCGGTGTCGAGCCTGCATGCCGACGCAACGGAAGATCACCGCGGAAGCCGCCGCGGGACGGTGACGCCGACATCGGCGTGCGGGTCCGGGCGGCCGAGCACGTCGTGGCTTCCGCCGCGATCAGGTTCGTTGTGGCGCTGCAAACCAGGATGGCCGCGCCTCGTGCGCGGCCACGGAGATCATGACGATCGAAGGCGCACCGCGTCGTGCAGCCGAGCGACGTGGCCACCCTCGGGCGACTACGAGAATTCGGCATGACGATCACCCTGAACGTGATCGCCGGGCGCGCAAGAACGATCCATACGCGCAGAGGTCGGCTCAGTCCCGCCTGTACCGGAACGACGGCTCGAACGCGATCTCGGCTCAGGTACACGCCGTGAACATCGACGCGCTGCATCTCACGCGGCTTGAGCACGGGGATCGCGCAGTGCGCCGATTCCGTCGTAGGCGCGGACGCACGGTCGCACCTCGGGTCCACGGCGTTATGTGGCGCTTTCGGCTGTGGTCGTGCGGCGTGGGTCGAGTTCTACTCGGGTGAGCCGGCTTCTTCTTCGCGACGGGTAGGGCTTGAGCGTCGCGGGGTAGCAGTGCGTGGATGAGTACGCGCCGGGCTGTTTCGGTGTGGTCGCGTTCTGCGTTCACGATCCCCAAGGTGCAGCTGTGCCGCGGGAACCGCCGCAGGATGTGGAATGGATCGCCTGCTTGAAGCGGCGTTCCGCGCCGTGCTGCAGCCGGTGGGGCCCGCTTCGCTGCGACGCGAGGGGCATGACTGGGTCGGCGGATCTCGTCGAATGGCTGTTGCGTTGGCTCGTCTCAGCCCCGGCCATGAGACTTGTCGTATGACTGGATTGACGTCCGCGCCTGCCGGGTATCGCTTCTCGCGCGAGGTGATCACGTTGGCAGTGCGGTGGTATCTGCGCTACGACTTGTCCTACCGCGATGTTGAGGAGCTGCCCGACGAGCGCGGCATCACTGTCGACCATGTCACGGTCTACCGCTGGGTGCAGACCCTCACGCCGGAGGTCATCGAGGCGGCCCGCCCGGCCCGGCACGCGAGCGGCGATCGGTGGTTCCTCGACGAGACCTATGTGAAGGTGGCCGGTTGCTGGACGTACCTCTACCGGGCCGTAGAGCAGCACGGCAAGGTCATCGGGATCAGCTGACACCGCGTTCCCGAGGAGTAGCGCGCGCGCCGGACCGACTCAGGACTTCATACCCTGCCCGGTGACAGCGGTGAGTCCGCACCATTGAGGTCGTGGAGTCTCGGGCTCAGGGTGAATGAGGGCGGCGCAGGTTCGTCAACTGCGTTGCCGGCGTGGACGTCGGTTCTTGCCGTCGTGGCTCATCCCGATGACGAGTCCTTCGGGCTCGGTGCGGTGCTGGACGCTTTCGCCCGTCGGGGGACGCGCACCGCGGTCCTGTGTCTGACCCACGGCGAGAACTCGACCGTGCATGGGGTCACTGATGACCTGGCACTGGTCCGCGAGGGTGAGCTCGCGGCCGCGGCGCGGGCGCTGGGCGTCGCCGAGGCCTCGCTGCTGACCTACCCGGACGGTGCACTGGCCACGGTGTGCCGGAGCCGGTTGGTCGGCGACGTCCTCGACGCAGCCCGAGCGGCTCGGGCCGAGGGGCTGCTGGTGTTCGATCTCAACGGCGTGACGGGACATCCGGACCACGCCGCCGCATCCGAGGCCGCGCTGCTCGCCGCCGAAAAGCCTCGACCTTCGCGTGCTCGGCTGGACGCTGCCGCGCGAGGTCGCCGAACAAGTCAACCGGGAGCTCGGCACCGACTTCCACGGCCATCGCAGCGCGGTGATCGACATCGAGCTGCCGGTGGTCCGGGACCGGCAGGTCGCGGCCAGCGCGGCACACGTGAGCCAAGCCATCCCGACCAGCGTCTTGTGGCGGCGCATGGACCTACTGGGCGCGACCGAACAGCTGCGCTGGTTGCGCTCGCCATGACAGACATGGGGTCAAGACAGATGGATACCGTGTGCGTTCCGCTCGCGCCTACCGGGGATATCGATCCACGATGGGGCCGGGCACACCGCGTCGCCGTCGTGGAACTCGTGGACGGCGTGATCGACAGCTGGCGCGAGACGACCGTCGCCTGGGACACCCAGCACGATCAAGGTAGCGAGGGCGCGCATCACGCGCGGATCGCGCGATTCCTGCTCGAGAACAGCGTGGATGTGGTCGCCGCCCAGCACGTCGGCCCGGGCATGCAACGCATGCTCGACTCGATGGGGATACGCCTGGTCGCCGGGATGACCGGCGACGCACGCGAGGCCGTGACACAGCTGCGCTGACCTGCCACCGGCGACCGCGCCGCCTACGGGCGCCTGCATGGTCTACAAAAGGGGCAACGCTTTGGCCAAGCACGTCCAAGGGCGACGCCGCCGACTCAGCGGGGCGGCGTCACATCACGACTCGCGACTCGACCCGGCTGGCTGAGACGCGGCGACAGCGGCGCGGTCCAGCAGCAGCGAGACGGGAACACCAAACCCGCGTCACGATCAGCAGTTGATTGGCTCCGACGAGGGCTGGGATCAGCAGGAACCACGGACTTACGGTTGCGGTCAGGAGCACGCCGGTGAGGGTCACGGTGCCGGCGAGCAGGAACAGGATGCGATCGCGGCTCCAGCCGGCAGGCGCGGCACACGCCGGCCCCGCGGACGGCACACGAAGCGGGGCGCTCACGCGGACACCGTCGACAGCGCATCGAGTGCAGCCACCAGGCGTTCGCGTGCCTCGGCGGCAACCGGGGCGAGTTTCAGGTCGCCGGTGGCGGCGATCATGACGTCAGGGTTCATGGCCTCGACCAGGGTGCGGCCGTCGACAAGGGTGCGGACGACGACGTTGCACGGCAGCAGCAGGCCGATGGAGGGCGCGATGGTGAGTGCCTGGTGGGCCAGCGGCGGGTTGCACGCGCCCAGGATCAGGTGTGCCGGCATGTCCACGTCGAGTTTGGCCTTCATGGTGGCTGCGACGTCGATCTCGGTGAGCACCCCGAAGCCCTGTTCGGCCAGTGCGGTGCGGATGCGTTCGACGGTCTCGGTGAAGCCTGTTTCAAGGGTGACGCTGATTCCGTAGTCGGGCATGGCGGTGACTCCTGTGTCTGTGCGGCGGTCGATAGGTGACGCGGTCAGTGGGAGAAGTGGACGCGGGGCAGGATGCGGGCCAGCCAGCGGGGCTGGTGCCACGCTCCGTGGCCGGTGAGGCGCAGCATGACCGGCAGCAGGATCAGCCGGATGCACAGCGCGTCGAGGAACACGGCGATCGCGAGGATGATGCCCATCTCCTTGGGCGCGAGCGGGCCGGAGAGCGCGAAGGTCAGGAACACCGCGACCATCACGCCGGCGGCGGCGACGACGACCCGCCCTGAGGTCCGCATGGCCATCCGCATCGCGTGTTGGGGGTCGCCGGTCTGGTCGTAGTGCTCGCGGGCGGCCGACAGCAGGAACAGGGTGTAGTCCATGGCGACGCCGGTGAGCATGGCGCCGAAGAACAGCGGCGCCCAGGCGTCGACGAATCCCTGTGGCTGGAAGTGCAGGAAGCCGGACAGGTGGCCGTCCTGGAAGATCCATTTCGCGATGCCGAACGCGGCGGCGATCGAGGCCAGGTTGGTGATGACGCCGAGGAAGGCGACCAGTGGGCTGCCGAGCGCGATCAGCAGCAGCAGGAAGCCGGTGCCGATGAGCAGCGCGAAGACCAGCGGGGTGCGGGCGGACAGCGCCTTTTGCAGGTCGTGGTTCTCGGCCGCGGCGCCGCCGATGAGCGAACCGGCGGGAAGTTCGGAGCGCAGCCGGTCGATGGTCGTTCCGGTGGCCGGCGCCGAGGCGTCGGTGGTGGGGATGGCCAGGGTCATCGTCCACCCGTTGGACGTGCCGGCCGGCAGCGCGGCCGCGACACCGCGGTCCTTGGTCAGCACTGCGGCGGTCTGTGCCTGCGATGCGGCCGGGGTCAGCACCGACAGGGTGCCGGGTGCGCCGGGGCCGAAGGCGTCCACGACTTGGTTGTAGCCGGCGCGTGCGGTCTGTGACTGCGGGATGATCGCGATGCTCGGCATCGAGGTGCGCAGCGACATCACCGGCCAGGCCAGGAGGCCGAGGATGACGAGCACCAGACCGCCGGCGACCCACGGGCGCCGGTGCAGCAGGCCGCCCCAATGGTGCAACGCCCGTTCCAGTCCGGCGACGGTGTGGTGCAGGTGCGGATGCGGCGATCCGGCGGTGCTCGACTCAGCCGGGGCAGTCGCGACTGCGGTGGTCTCGCGGCGGTACGGCGCCGTTCGGCGCGGGCCTCGGCGCGGTCCAGCGCGCCGGGCAGGCGGAGCCGGCCGGCGTCGATGCGGCGACCGAGCTTGCCGAGCACGGCGGGCAGCAGGGTCAAGGTGGCGGCGAGGACCGCGATGACCGACAGCATGATTCCCAGCGCCATACTGCGGAACGCCGGACTGGGCACTATCAGGACGGTGGACAGCGAGACCAGCACGGTCAGTCCGCTGAAGGCGATGGCCTTGCCGGCGGTGCCCATGGTTTCGGCGATCGCATCGATGGAGGCTTGGCGCGGGTCGGGGTCGTCCTTGCGGCGCTGCAGCGCGGAGCGGAAGCGCACGACCATGAACAGCGCGTAGTCGATGCCCAGGGCCAGCGCGAACATCATGGCGAAGTTCAGCGCCCAGATGCTGACCGGCGCGATGTGTGTCGAAAGCACGAGCGCACCGGCCGCGGTCAGCAGCCCGACGAGTGTGAGCATGAGGGGGAGCCCGGCGGCGACGAGGCTGCCGAAGGCGATCACGAGCACGATCATGGTGATCGGCCAGGACAGCATCTCCGACTTCATCATCGCGGCGTGGTTGACCTTGTTGAAGTTCGCCCACAGCGCGCTGGATCCGGTCAGATTGACCGAGACGTCCTGGCTGGACAGCCGGGTGATGGGCGTGGCGAGGGCGTCCGCGGCGCGGACCATGTCGTTGGCGTTCGCGCTGGCGCCGGCCTGGATGATCGCGGTCTTTCCGTCACGCGAGATGCTCACCCCGTTCTGCGGGGCGACGACGACGCTGACCCGTCGGTCGGCCTTCAGCAGCGCAGTGGCCTGGGCGATCGCCTGCTGCGCGGCAGGGTCCGAGGCGATAGTGCGCGACGTGTCGTGCACGACGACCTGCAACGCCGTGGAGTTCAGCCCGTGGAAGTTCTTCGCGATCAGGTCGCGCGCCTTGACCGAGGAACTGGTGCTGTCCTGCCAGCCCGCGCCCGACAGTGCCGACTCGACCTGCGGCGCGAACGCACCGAACGCGCCGAGCACGATCAGCCATGCGACGAGAACGATCCGCAGGTGGCTGCCGGTCCAGGCACCCAGCCGGGCCAGCCACCCCACCGGTGTCTGCTCGGCGTCATGCCGGTGCTGGGCGCGTTTGACGGTGGTGGTCACAGCTCTCCTCGAGATAGCACAAGTGGTCGCGGTGAATGCCTGAACGAAGCCCGGCGGTTCCCTCTCCCATGCACACTAACAGATACCCCCCTGGGTATGGCATAGTTACCCCGTAGGGTATTCGACAACGAGGAGTCGGCATGACTACTGCCGAACTGGGCGCAGCGAACTTCGAGCAGGCGATCACCGACAACGAGATCGTCTTCGTTGACTTCTGGGCCTCCTGGTGCGGCCCGTGCCGGGCGTTCGCGCCGGTGTTCGAGAAGGCGGCCCTCGGGCATCCCGACATCGTGTTCGGCAAGGTGAACACCGAAACCGAACAGGCACTAGCAGGCGCGGCCGGCATCAGGTCGATCCCGACGCTGATGGCCTTCCGCGACGGCGTGCTCGTCTTCTCCCAGCCCGGCGCATTGCCCGCGTCGGCTCTGGAGCAGGTGATCGCCGGGGTACGGGAACTCGACATGAGCGAGATCCACGCACAGCTCGCCTCGCCGCAACGAGCCGAAGCGCGCTGATACGGGTACCCCGTGGGGTATTGTGGGATCGACTAAGCATGAGGAGGACCCGTGGTGGAACTGCCGTACGAGAACATGGACCCGATCGTCAAACGGCTGCGCCGCGCCCAGGGCCAGATCGGCGGGATTCTGAAGATGATCGAGGACCAGCGTGACTGTGAGGACATCGTCACGCAGGTCGCCGCGGTCAGCAAGGCCCTCGACCGGGCCGGGTACGCAATCATCGCCACCGGCCTCAAGCAGTGCCTCGCAGACAGCGGCGGAGTCGATAGTGTCGACAGCGAAAAGATGGAGAAACTGTTCCTCTCCCTCGCTTGAGATCCGACCCAGCGACGTGAGGCCACACCCGCTCGACGCACTGGTTCGAGCCCGTAAGACCTGGGCACGGTCCGGAAAAGCGGGGACGTTGGTCAGTGCAACTTCCTTCCCCTTTCGGACGACCGTGAGGGGTACATGAGATTGCCGAGGTTCCAGTCATGGCTGAGCAGCTCGACGTCCGCCACCTCGAAGGCGACCGCTTCGCGATCGAGGTTCGCGGGCACACCATCACTGTCGATCAACCCGCCGACGCCGGAGGCGAGGACAGCGCACCGACTCCCACGGAGCTGTTCCTAGCCGGTCTGGCCAGCTGCGTCGCGTTCTACGCGCGACGCTATTTGGCGCGCCACACCCTCGCGTCCGAAGGGCTGGCGGTGTCGCTGCACTACGAGATGGGCGGGCGGCCTAACCGGGTCACCCGGATCAGCATCGATGTCACCCCGCCTGCTGAGTTCCCGTTGGATCGCCTTGATGCGTTCCTGGCCGTGGCCTCGCACTGCACCGTCCACAACACGCTCGCCGATGCGCCGCCGATCAGGGTCACTCTGGCATCCCCATCGATCGCGTCCACCTAGCAGTTCCGCCTCGGCGGCGTAGGACAGCCGAATGCAGCGGTGGCCGTGTGAGTCTACGGCGCCGAGATACCCCTAGGGTCTGTTGATAGCTGCAAGGTCGGAGAGAAGGCATGCATGTCTCGACCCCACACCCACGATGCTCGAGTCTGCGCCGTCGATGCCGCGCATCGGTGACCCGGCGCCGCAATTCACTGCCAGCACTACTACACAGGCATGAGCCGATCTGACGTGCTCCCTGCCCTCGCTCTGCTCGGTCAGAAGTTGTCACGCTTGTTGAGCCGCTCGACGTCTCGCCGAACGCGGTTCGCCAACTCCGCGCGGCCCGCGTCCTGGGCGTCCTCGCGCAGCGCCTCGACGGCCACCCGCAGCAACGCCTGCAGCGCGCCGGCCTCGGACGACGTTGGGTTCGCTAGCTGATGCCGCGGGTACGCGGGTACAAATCCGCGGCATCCACTGGTCCATGGTGGCCCCGCCCGGGCACGCGTGGCCCGAAAATACTGGACTGTAGCGACGGAGCCCCATGAACACGGGCGGTTCAGCGGGTTCGATTCCCGCCACCTCCACTCAAGTCGCGTCCTTGTCCTGCTCGGTGTTCGGGAGCAGCCTTACCCCGACACCTAGGAGCGACCGTGACACCAGGTGAGCTACAGCGACGGGTACAGGACACCATCGACGAACGGATCGACTCTGGAACGGAGCGCGGTGTCCAGGTCGTGGTTGTCCATGGCGGCCAGCTCGTCGTGAACGTCGCGAGCGGGCTGGCCGATCCGTCCGGCCGTATCGTGCAACCGGATACCTTGTTCTGGGCGGCGTCGACCGCCAAGGGCGTCGCCTCGACGGTGGCTCACGTGCTGGCCGAGCGCGGGGTACTCGATTACGACTTACCGCTCGTGGCGGTATGGCCGGAGTTCGCAGCGCACGGCAAGCACAAGGTGACCGTTCGCCACGTGCTGTGCCATACCGCCGGCGTGCCCGGGCTACCAGGCAATTTGACCCCGGCCGACCTGTGCGATTGGGAGCACATGTGCACCCTGCTCGCAGACGCGGAGCTGTGGTGGGCACCCGGCACAGCCTTCGGATACCACGCCCACACCTTTGGCTTTCTTCTGGGCGAAACACTCCGCCGGCTGACGGGCCACACGATCTCGACCCTGCTACGTGAACTGATCACTGCACCACTCGGTGTCGCCGACGAAATCCATTTCGGCGTACCGGAACGGCTGCTGCCCCGCATCGCTCACCAGGTTGCGCAGGTAGCGTCGGCACCGACTCCATCCGAACCCGGTTCCGTCCAGGCCCGGGCGTTCCCGCCCACGATCACACCGACCGCCGACCTCGCCAACCGCCCCGACATTCTGCGCTCGGACATTCCATCGACCGGGACCACGACGGCCTCTGGCGTAGCGAGGATGTATGCCGCGCTCCTCGGCCACATTGACGATGTCGCATTGGTGGCGCCTGATCGGTTGCGGACGATGGCTGACGTCGTTTACACGGGTGTCGACACGGTCATGGGTATTCCCACGCAGTGGGCCTTCGGATACAGCCCCTATCGTCCGGCCTCGGCAGCAGCCCGAGTGGGCTCGACGTTCGGCATGGTCGGCGCCAACGGGTCGGCGGCGTTCGCTGACATACAGTCAAGGGTCGCCGTCGCCATCACGCGGAACCGTTTCAGCGTCGGCGACTTCGACCTAGCCACCCGGATCGACACTCTCGTCGCCCAATCTGTCGGAGGCCTCGAGCATGACTGAACCCACCACCACCCTCGACCCCCGCTTCAGCGATCCCGCGTCTTCTGCGACGCCATGGACCGACACGCAACGAGCCCTCGACGAGGCTGAGCTGTTCTGGATTACGACGGTGCATGCCGACGGTCGACCGCATGTCAGTCCGCTCGTCGCCGTGTGGCTCGACAACGCGATCTACTTCACGACCGGTGAGGCGGAGCAGAAAGCCGTCAACCTTCGGGCCAATCCGCATGTGGTGCTCACGACCGGTTGTAACGCCTGGGACAGCGGACTCGACGTCGTTGTCGAAGGCCCGGCCGTCCAGGTGACGGACGATGCCCTGCTCGCTCGACTGGCTGAGGCGTGGTCCACCAAGTGGGACGGACGATGGCGTTATGAGACCCGGAACGGTCGGTTCCACCATCCTGGCGGCGGGGAGGCTCTCGTATATGGCGTTCGCCCCGGGAAGGTCCTTGCCTTCGGCAAGGGAACGTTCACGCACACGACTCATCGCTTCTAGACGTCCGCACCAGCCGGGCCGCGCCCGGCACGCGCCCCGGCCCCGCCCTCGGCGCTAGCCGGACTGCCGTAAGAGGTGCCTCAGCAGTTTCGATTTCGCACGTATCGGCGCGTTACTGTCGCCGCGTGACCCAGGAAGCAGGGCCGGTCACCGAACGGGTTCGGGCCGCGGAGGTGATCGCCGCGCTCTGCCTAGCGACCGACCTCGGCATGGGCCTGCCCTTCGAACACGGCTTCCACAGCACCCTCGTCGCGATGCGGCTCGCGGATCGCCTTGGCGTCGATCCGGAAACCTCGTCACAGACGTACTACGCATGCCTGCTTATGTATGCCGGCTGCACGGCCGACGCCGAGATCGCGGCCGAGCTCTTCCGCGGCAGCATGGCGACCCATTTCGTTCCGTCAATATTTGGATCGCGCCGGGAGCTCATGGTCGGGATCACCCGCTCGATCGCCGATCCGGATCGCGCGGGTCCCGTGCGAGTGGCGCAGGTGGCTGGCCGCCTGCCGAGGGCGGCGAGGACGAGTACCGCGCATGTCACCGCGCTCTGTGAGGTCGCGGAAATGCTGACCGAGCGACTGGGGCTGCCCCCACCGGTACAGAATCTCTTCCCACTCCTCACGGAGCGGTGGGATGGCAAGAGCCCGCTCGGCCGCGCGGAACGGGAGGACATTCCGCTCCCGCTCCGGATCACGCACGTTGCGCGAGATGCCGCCGTCCAGTTTCTTCTGGGTGGCGAGGACCGTGCGCGTTACGTCATCCGACAGCGCGCGGGGCACGCGTTCGATCCGGCAGTAGCGATGCTGTTCGTCGACGAGGCGGACAGTCTGCTCGCACCCAGCAGGGTCGAATCGGCGTGGGACGAGACGCTCGGCTGCGAGCCCTTCCCTCACCGCTTTCTCGAAGGTGAGCAGATCGACCGTGCAGTTGCGGCGATCGGTGACTTCGCCGATCTCGTTTCCCCTTACTTGGTGGGGCATTCCGCAGGCGTCGCGGAGCTCGCGGCGCAAGCAGCGGCGCGATGCCACTTCGAGCCTCGCGACATCACCGACGTCCGATGGGCGGCCTTGGTCCACGACATCGGACGAGTCGCCGCTCCAACTCGTATCTGGCAGAAGCCCGGCCCCTTGACAGCGGATGAGTGGGAACAGGTTCGGCTGCACGCGTACCACACGGAGCGCGTGCTATCGCGCTCTGCGCCGCTGTCCCGGCTCGCCCCAATAGCAAGCAGCCACCATGAGCGGCTCGATGGATCCGGCTACCATCGCGGCACGGCAGCTGCGACGCTCCGTCCGTCCGCGCGGTTGCTGGCCGCAGCGGACGCCTACCACGCCATGACGGAGCCTCGACCACATCGTGCGGCCCTTTCGGCCGACCAAGCAGCGGGCAGCCTCCGCGAGGACGTGCGCGCCGGACGACTCGACTCCGAGGTCGTTGCGGCCGTTCTGGAGAGCGCTGGGCACCGCGTCCCCAAGATCGCGCGCCCTGCCGGGCTGACTGAGCGCGAGGCTGAGGTGGTCGGTCTACTCGCACGGGGGCTCCAGACGAAGCAGATCGCGGGCGCCCTCGGCATCTCGGTCAAGACGGCCGACCACCACGTGCAGAACGCCTACGGGAAGATCGGCGTCTCGACGCGCGCTGCCGCGGCGCTGTTCGCGATGGAGCACGGGCTCCTCCCATGGGGAGAACTCCCCATTGGCCGCGCGATACGGCACACCTAGCGTCGTCGGCACGGCCACATCCACGGCCGCCGGCGACAAGGAGGCGGGCCATGGCAAGCGTCGCGAACCCGACGACCTCGGAATCCGGAAGCCGACGCTATCGAGACGCGGAGCTCCGACTCTGGCATTACTACGGGCTGGAACCGAAGGAGCGATTTCTCGACCTTGAAGCGCCGGCCGGGCGCGTACGGGTGCTCGAAGTCGGCTCTGGTGAGCCCATCCTCTTCGTCCATGGCACGGCTGGCCCCGGTTCGTGGCCCTCGCTGATTGCCCAGCTTCCCGGATTTCGCTCGATCGTCCTCGACCGCCCGGGATGGGGACCGAGTTCGCCGATCGACTTCTCGAAGCATGCGTATGGACCGCTCGTAGCCCACGTTCTGCAGGGTGTTCTGGACGCACTCGAACTCGAACGAACTAACGCGATCGGCGCCTCGATCGGCGACGTGTGGGTCCTCCGCCTGGCGGAGCAGCACCCGACTCGGGTCGGCCGCATTGTCCTGCTCGGAGGCGGGCCGGTGGTCGCTGAGGTCGGCGTCCCGCGGATCGTACGGCTTCTGGCGACTCCTGTTGGTGCGCTGATGGTCCGCCTTCCGGACAGGCCGGAACGGGTGCGCTCGATCTTGCGACAGCTGGGACACGGAGCGAGTCTCGAGGCCGAACGCATTCCCGATGAGTTCGTCGACTGGCGGGTGACCGTCGCGCGCGAGACCGATTCGATGCGCCACGAGCGCGAGATGATCCGCGCCATCGTCAAGGGGAAGTCGTATCGCCCCGGTCTGACATTCGACGACGAGGGGCTCGCCGCAATTCAACCGCCGACGCTTCATGTATTCGGCACGGCAGATCCCATCGGCTCGGCCGACATTTGGCAGCGCGTCGCGGACGTCGTTCCTAGAGCAGAGCTGCGCCTCATCGAAGGTGCCGGCCACATGCCATGGTTCGACGATCCAGCGCAGGTTGCCAGCGAAGTGAGTCGTTTTCTCATGACCCCGTCGGCCGACGGCGGGTTCGTCGCAGCCGCCGATACCCCATGACAAAGCCCAGCAGCAGGGTCGGGAGTGCAGCGATCGCGGAGGCCTCCAGCGCGTGCGTACCCCGAGCGGGTGCGACCGTGACCGCCCAGGCGCCTTCCGCGACGTTCTGGCCGTCGGACGAGTGAAGGTAGGTGACGGTGACCTCGTGGATGCCGGCGCTGGCGGGCACCGTGATCTGGTACGCCGGGACGCCGATGGATCGCACAATCGGCGTGGCGCCGTCTACGCCGATCCCGAGTCGAGGATCTGCACTGTTCGGGTCGGATTCCTGCCCGTCGATGGTGATCTTGCCCGAGCCACCGGACACCGCATCGACGGTGCCGCGCGGATCCCCGTCGACCGATACCGGCGCGGTCACCCGTGATACCGCAGCGCCGTCGCCGAGGTTGCCCACCCTGACGGTGTAGGTATGCGTGCCGTCCGGTGCGGCGAAGTCGACGTCGAATCGGCCGGTGGCCGTGGCCGTCGCCGCCGTTGCGACCGGGCGGCCACCCTCACTCACCCGTACCGGCAGGGACACACTCGGGGCGTCCGGATCGGCAGCCGTGCCGGTCAGATGGACGGTGTTCCCGGTGGCGATGACGGTCACGGGGGAGAGCACTGGACTGTGATCGGCCGGATTGTCGATCTGGCCGCCCGGCATGAGCGCCCGGGCCTGCTGGGTCACGACCGAGCTGATCGCTTCACCGTAGGTCCACGGACTGCCGTCGGTGAGGATCGCGACCGCGTACCGATTGGCGTCGACGTAGCCGGTGGAGTTGAACACCGCATTGGGTGAGTCGTCGCCGTCGGCGCCCCAGCCTTGCTTGATGGCGGCGCCGGTCGTCGCAGACGGGATGCCAAAGTATTGATAGGCGCCGTCCGCTGCGTACTTGGCGGTGTGGGCCATGGCATTCATCAGCCACGGGCCGACCCCGGGGTCGCGCGCGATCGCGGCGTAGAGGTAGACCATGCCCTTGGCGGTGATCTCGGTGTTGCCCCACCAACCGGCCAGGTCGGGCGGCGCGCCGAGGAACGGGATGTCATAACGGGCGGCCACCAGGTTGATGACGTCGTCTCCGCCGGCGAGTCCATATAGCGCGTTTGCGGCATCGTCGTCGGACTGCGTGATCATCTCGTAAGCAGTCGCCTCGGTGGCGCCGGTCATCTCGCCGCTGGCCAGCAACTCTGTTGCGATGAGCACCTTGGCCACCGACTCGCTGGCGAAGGGTGCGGTGTCGTCACCGCCGCCCACATACCCGCCGGTACGCAGGTCCAGCACCGCTACGCCCGTGCGGTAGCCCTGGGCGTCCGCCAGGCGTGCGGCGGCCTTCGCGTCGGAAACGACGTCAGCCGCGGCCGGCGCGGCGAAGACGAATGGCAGACATACGCCCAGCACGACTGCGGCCAGCACTATGCCGGCGCGATGCCTGGTATTGGGCACAAACCTTGACGTTCGCTCCAGTTCCTCGTTGCGAGCATCGTGTCCGCTGTGCACACACGAGGAATTTGCTGTGAGGAAGTTAAGGGGCTCAGAGCCGCTCGGCGGTCACGCCCCGGCGAGAGTTCGCCCTTGGGTTCTCGCGTGACGCGGGCTGGCTCTCAGTAGTTCCCCAGGCAATAGTTCGCCCTCGGCCGCCCGCCTCGGACATGATGCCGATTGTCGCGTGCAACGAAGCGCGCGGACAGGGGGACATATGCACCAGATAAGCTGGCTCGAGGCCGGTGTGATCGGCGCCGTACAGGGAATGACCGAGCTGTTTCCGGTGTCCAGCCTGGGGCACAGCGTCCTGATTCCCGCGGTCATCGGCGGATCGTGGCAGGCCGACCTGAACGTGAGTTCGCCGGAGTCGCCGTACCTCGCGTTCATCGTTGGCCTGCACGTTGCGACGGCCGTCGCGCTGATCATCTACTTCCGGCGCGACTGGCTGCGTATCGTCACCGGGCTGATCACCAGCATTGCGCACCGGAGCGTCCGCACGGCCGACCAGCGGCTGGCGTGGTTGCTGGTTCTCGCGACGATCCCGGTCGGTTTGGTCGGGCTGTTCGCCGAGCATTGGTTTCGCACCACGCTGTCCAAGCCCGTGCCGACCGCCATCTTCATCATGATCAACGGCCTGCTTCTTCTCGGCGCGGAGGCGTTGCGCCGTCGGGACCGAACTGTCGACACCGAATACGTCGACGAACGAACTACCGGTCCGATATCGGATCGCCATTTGGCTCGGCAGCCGGCCGGCCAGGCGACGCTCATCGGGGCGGCGCAGATTCTCGCGTTGGCACCGGGTATCTCTCGGTCGGGTGTGACGATGGTCGCCGGCATGCTGCGGGGCCTGAACCGTGAGGACGCGGCGCGGTTCTCCTTCTTGCTCGCCACGCCCGTCATCCTGGCCGCCGGTGCGCTCAAGCTCGGCGACCTCACCGGTCCGCTCGGCGACGGCGTTCGCGGCCAAGTGCTGTTCGGATCGCTCATGTCTGGCATAGGCGCGTACCTATCGGTGCGGTTCCTGACGCGATACTTCGCCAACCGGTCGCTGCGGCCATTCGGCGTCTACTGCGTCGTCGTCGGTGTCGCCTGCCTGGTGTGGTTCACAGTGCGCTGACGTACCGTCGGTACGTGGTTCGCCGCTTCGGCTTCCTGTTCGGCCCGCGCTGGCTAGCCCTGCATGTCGTCGTTGTGGCCGCGTGCGTGACCATGGTTCTGCTGGGTCGCTGGCAGTGGAATGCGGCGCACGTCCATCACGGCTCGGTGCAGAACTACTCCTATGCGTTTCAGTGGTGGGCATTCACCGCCTTCGCGGTGTTCATGTGGCTGCGGCTGGTCCACGACGCCGCTCCGCCACCTACCGCGGTCCGCAGCGCAACCGACGAGGGCGGCGCTGCGGGGCAGGTCGTCGAGGCAGCACCCACCGCTTCGGAGCCGGCCGAGGTGCCCTACCGTCGCTACGTGATGCCATCGAGTGCCACGTCACCGCCCGTCGCCGCCGACGCGGAACACGCCGCCTACAACGCGTATCTTGCTCGACTGGCCGCGCAGTCCTCGGCCGAGGATGACGGATGACGTCATCCGTCTACGGTGAGCGCACTCGGCCGTTGACGACGAGCTACCGCGGCGCTTACCTGCGTTACCGGGTCATGGCCTACGTCACCGGCGTCATGTTGGTGCTGCTGGTCTTCGTGGCCGTGCCGTTGAAGTACCTTGCCGACACGCCCGGGCCGGTCGCGGTCGTGGGCACCGCGCATGGCTTTCTGTTCATCGTCTATCTGCTCACGGCGCTCGATCTCGGGGTGCGCCTCCGCTGGCCGCTGCTCAGGCTCGGATTAGTGATGATTTCCGGGACGATCCCGTTCATGTCCTTCGTCGCTGAGCGGAGCGTGCGGCACGAGATTGCCGCCCGAGCATCCGTGACTCAGCGCGAAGCGGCGCGTCCCGCATCGTCGCCGTAGGACGCGACAAGGTCGGCGCGGGCTCGCGCCACCCGTGACCGCACGGTGCCGATCGGACATCCGCACACGTCGGCAGCCTCGGCATAGCTCAGCCCCACGAGTTGCGTCAGCACGAAAGCCTCCCGCCGATCCCGGGGCAGCGTCGCAAGCAGCGCATCCAGCGTGACCGCATCGGCCGGATCCGCTGCGTGGTGCGGCATCGGCGAACGAACCGAGCGCGATCGCACTGCGCCCCGAATCGCGTCGGCACACACTCGACGGGCGATCGCCAGCAGCCAGGTGCGCGCTGATGACCGCGCGGCGAAGCGATGCAACGCGGCGAAGGCCCGGGCGTACGTCTCCTGGGTGAGGTCGTCGGCGGAGGCTCGATCCACGAGGTTCGCGCACGTGCGCCAGACATCACGCTGGGTCGCGGTGACGAAGGAGCGGGCCGCCGCCGGATCGCCGCGCCGAGCGCGGAGCGCCGCCGCGGTCACCTCGTCGACGTCGTCCACCCTCATCTCCCGGTTAAGAATCTGCGTGGCTCGGGAACCAATCGCGCTCGGCAGACGACTGATTCCCACGTGAGCTGTGATCGATTCCGCGAGGCTGCCTCCGCGCGGCTCGACGGGGAGCCGCTCGGGATGCCTGCGTCGCGGCTCGACCAGCACCTCGCGACCTGCCCTCATTGTGCCCGATGGGTCGCGGAGGCGACGCGGCTGAGCCGTCTGGCCCGCGTCGGCCGGGAAGACACCCCTGAGCTCGCCGACCGAATACTCGCCGAGATCGCATTACCGGCCGCGCGAGTCCGGCGCCGCCGACGGCTCGCCCAGGTAGGACTGGCCGCGGTCGGGTTGGTGCAAATCGCCGTCGCGGTGCCGGCGCTGTTCGGCAACGCCATCGACATGTCCATGCTCACGCACGCGGCCCACGAGTCCGCGGCCTGGAACATCGCCTTGGGCGCGGCGTTCCTGGCCACCGCCTTCGCTCCGCGGCGGGCGGCCGGACTGCTGCCGTTGCTGGTCGCGTTCGTCGGCGTGCTCGTCGTGTTGTCCGCCCGGGACCTCGCGTCCGGAGCGGTCGAACTCGGGCGGCTGGCTACCCATCTCGGCGCCGTGGCTGGACTGGTGCTGGTGTACGCGTTGGACGCCAGTGAACGGGCGAGCCCGCCACCTGCCCCGGCCGCTGTTGGCACCGATCAGCCCGACGAACCGGGCCGCGGCTTGCGGGGAGTCGCGTGAGGCGTCTCGCTGCCCTGATCACACTCGTCGCAGGCCTGTTCGGTCTCGGACTGCTCGTCGCGACGAGCGCGGCCGCGCATGCGGTCGTCGTGTCGTCGAATCCACCGGACGGTGCCCGGCTCGCGGGCGCGCCGCCGGCCGTCTCAGTGACGTTCGACGAGTCCGTCGGGTTAGGGGGTGGCGGCTACTTGCGGGTGGTCGACCAGGTCGGCCGCCGGGTGGACAACGGTTCCGCGACCCGTCCAGGCGGTGACGGCACGAAGATCTCGGTGCCCCTGCGAGCAGGGCTCGGCGATGGTACGTACACCGCGAGCTACCGCGTCGTCTCCGCCGACTCGCACCCGGTCGCGGGATCGATTCGCTTCGTTGTCGGCAATGGCGTGCTAGGACCCAGCGCGAGTGGACCGCAGACGGTGGACCGGCTGACTAGTACCACCTTCGACGTCGTGCGCTGGGTCTCCTTCACTGGGCTCGCGCTGCTCGGCGGCGGTTGGCTCATGTTCTCGGTGTGGCCGGCGGGCCGCGACGACCGGCGCGCGCGAACAGTCCTCTGGACGGGCTGGGGTGCGGCGACAGCCGGCACGCTGGCCGAGCTGATCGTGCAGGGACCGTATGTCGCGGGCCTGGGGCTCGGCAGCCTCGGCCAGTGGAACCTGCTCGACGCCACGTTGCATACAACGCTCGGCGGGGCCCATTCCGTGCGATTGCTCTTGCTCGGTGCGCTCGGTGCGACGCTGTGGTTGCTCCTTCGCGATCGGCAACGCAGTGGGCTGCAGGAGGTCGCCGGGCTGCTCGGGGTCGGGGTGGCGGTGACGTTCCCGATATCCGGGCATGCCTCGACCCAGGATCCGACGTGGCTGGCGACGGTGAGCGACACATTGCACCTGATGGCCATGGCCGCCTGGGTGGGCGGGCTGGTGATGTTGCTCGTCGCGGTCTTGCCGCGGCGGGACCCGGACGAGCTGCGCGTGGTTCTGCCGGTGTTCTCCCGAGTTGCCTTTCTGTCGGTGGCCATGCTCGCGGTGACGGGCAGCTATCAGGCCTGGCTCGGCGTCGGCTCCTGGTCGGCCTTGACCGGCACGCGCTACGGCCAGCTGGTGCTTGTCAAGATCATCGTTTTCGTCCTTCTCATCGGGCTCGGCAATCTCTCCCGACTCGCCGTGCAACGGCGTTGGGTGCAGCGGCCAGTTGCCTACGCCATGGCCGAGACGATCACGTCGGACGGGCCGCCCATGGCGATTGAGCCCGATGAACCGGAGACCACGGCGGAGGTGCGGCGGCTGCGCTCAACCGTGATCGCGGAGGCACTCCTTGCCCTTGCCGTGCTGGCGGTGACGGCGGTGTTGGTGGCCGAGCCACCGGGTCGGTCGGTGGAAGCCGTTGCCGATCGGGCAGTGGCGACGGCGACGGCCCCGTTAGGTGACAGCCGGACAGCGACGATCCGGGTTACGCCGGGACAGGCCGGTTCGGTCACGGTGTCGATCACGCTGAGCCCCGGCGCCCCAGCGCAGCGGCTCACCTGCTCAGCCGCGCTGCCGGATAAGCTGCTCGGTCCCATCGCCGTGCCGGTCTCCAAGCAGGCCGACGGTAGCTATCAAGCGTCTGGAGTGCTGCTGCCACAACCCGGAAATTGGCACATGACGCTGACGGTCAAGACGTCCGACTTCGACTCGGTGGTCACCAAAGCCACGGTCCGGCTTCGCTGAAGGGGCATTCATGCGTCGCGTTGTTCGGTTGCTCAGCTGCGTAGCTGGCATGTCGATCCTGTTTGTCGTGCTGGCTAGCGCGGCATCGGCGCATGTCACCGTGAGCGCGGCCGACGCCACCCAGGGCGCCTACACGGTGCTGACGTTCCAGGTGCCCACCGAGAGCGAGAAGGCCAGCACCGTTGGCGTGAAGGTCGAGTTGCCGGACACGCCCCTCGCGCAAGTGCTCGATCGGCCGCAGCCGGGCTGGACGTTCAGCTCGGTAACGAAGCGCCTGACCACCCCGATTTCGACGGACGACGGTGTGGTTAGCCAGGCGATATCCCAAGTGGAATGGAAGGCCAGTCCCGGAGTTGGCATCAAGCCGGGCCAGTTCGACCAGTTCGTGCTCAGCGTGGGACCGTTGCCCCAGGCCGACTCCATGACGTTCAAGGTCATCCAGTCCTACAGCGACGGGAGTCAGGTGGCGTGGATCGAGGTGCCCGCGCCGGGCAGCAGCGCAGAGCCGGAGCACCCCGCCCCGGTACTGAAACTTTCCCCGGCATCGTCCGGCGCCCAGTCATCGGCGGGAGGTCCAATCGTCACAGCTGAACCTAACAAGCAGAGTCAGACTGTTCCTGTGGTGCTTGGAGTCGTCGCGCTCGTCGTGGCTGTCGCCGCTGCTGTCGCGGCGGGCCTAGCGCTCATCCGTTCGCGTCGCCAGACGGGGGAGCGGGGGTGAGGCGACCGCCGGTGCTGATCGCGGTGGCTGGCGTCGTGGCTGTGGTGGGCCTCGCCGGCCTCATTCGCGGCGCGGTCCCGCAGGCTGCCGCAGGTGGTGGTGGCACACCCTCCACGTCGGCAGCCGCTCCGATCGTCGTGACCAACGCGTACGTCCGCGAGCCGACCTCTCCGGACGTTGCGGCGGCGTACTTCACCATCTCGAACACGACCGATACAGACGACACGCTCCTCGGCGTCGACTCCGGAGCCGGCAAAACTACCGCCCTGCACAACAGCGCGATGGCGGAAATGACTGGCGGGCTGCGCATTCCGGCCCACAGCAGCGTGACTTTGTCACCGGGCAATGGCCACGTGATGATCGAAGACTTGCTCGGGCCGTTGCAGCCTGGACAAACGGTCAACCTGCAGTTGACCTTCGCTCATAACATCCCGCTTATCGTCGAGGCGCCGGTCATTGCGATCAACGCCCCTGCCCCCGGCGCATCGGCTTCCTCGTCGGGGACGACGAAATGACTCGTCGCCTTGCCGCGGTGGTCGCAGCGGTCGGGGTATGGCGGCGGCGTGCAGTTCCGGGGCCGCGGCTCCACGGCCGTCCGAGCTGCATGACAAGCCGACCGGTGGCGCTCTACCAAGGCTTCGGCCTGGTCCCGCCGCAGCCCCGCCCGTCGTTCACGCTCAGCGACACCTCCGGCAAGTCGTACGCCTTTGGCCGGGCTACGGCGGGCAAGCCCACGCTGCTGTACTTCGGCTACACACACTGCCCGGATGTCTGTCCGACGACGATGGCCGACATTGGTCAGGCGCTGCGCACGGTGCCCTCCGATATTCAGCGACGCACCCAAGTGGTGTTCGTGACCACCGATGTGAAGCGGGACACGGGACCGGTGCTGGCGGCCTGGCTCGCGCACTTCGACACGGAGCTGCCGAACCGCTTCGTCGGGTTGACCGGCACGCAGGGGCAGATCGACGCCGCCCAGGCCGCTGCCCGCGTGCAGCTCGCCGAGGACGAGGGCCAGCAGCACTCAGCTGAGGTGTTGCTCTACGGTTCTGACGACTACGCGCGAGTTCAGTACCTACAGAGCACTAATGAGGCCGACCAGATCAGGCACGATCTGCCACTGGTCGCCAAATGACAGGGCCCGCGCGTTCGGGTCGAGAGAGGAACCCTTCGCCGTGAACCTGAGTGCCATCCGACCGTGGGTCGGCACCGTCTTCCGTCTCGTGCTCGGCGGGGTTTTCCTGTGGGCCGGCTGGGCCAAGCTGGCCGATCCACGCGGCTTCGTGCAGGCCGTGCGGGCGTATGACGCGACGCCGGAGTGGCTGTCCAAGGCTATCGGCTATGGGCTGCCGGTCCTCGAAGTGTGCCTTGCGGTGCTGCTGATCGCCGGGGTCATCACTCGGATTGCGGCAGCTGTCTCGGCAGTGCTCTTGCTCGTGTTCCTCATCGGCATCGTGCAGGCGGCGATCCGAGGGCTCTGGCTCGAGTGCGGCTGCTTCGGCGGTGGGGGACCCACCACACAGGGATCGACGACGTACACGCTCGACATTCTTCGTGATGTGGGCCTGTTGCTCCTCGCGGTATATCTCATCGTCTGGCCAATGACTCGCTGGTCGGTGGACGAGTACCTCGCCCGCAACGACAACGTCGCGATGCCGTCGGCCAAGCGCATGCGCAGCAAGGAGGGCGCGCGCAAGTACAACGCGTTGCTGGAGGCGCGCAAGAAGGCGGCTCGTGAGCGCACCGCCTATCTCACCGCTGCGCTCGGTGTGCTTGTCGTGCTGGTGGCAGTCATCGGCATTGGGGTGCAGTCCAACCGGGCGAAGATTCAGGGCGACACGGTCATCGACCACGGGAACGTGCAGAACGGGGTGACCGTCGGCAATTCGGCGAAGGTGACCGTCGACCTGTTCGAGGACTTCCAGTGTCCCGCGTGCCTGGCGTTCGAGCAGAGCGTCGGGCCGACGCTCGCCGCCGATATCGCAGCCGGCAAGGTCCAGGCGCGCTACCACATGCTCGCGTTCCTGGACGCTTCGTCGAACGGCAACAATTACTCGACCCGCGCCGCGAACGCCGCTATTTGCGCGTCGGATATCGACGTCGCGACCTTCCAGAAGTACCACGCGATCCTCTACGGCAAGGACAGCACAGGCCAGAACAATCAGCCGGCCGAGGGGTCCAACGGACGCACTGACATCCAACTCGAGGACTACGGCAAACAGGCCGGCATCACCGGCGACAACTTCAGCACGTTCCAGAAATGCGTGAGCACGCAGGAACACAAGGCGTACGTGCAGGCCGTCACGGACAACGCCAGCAAGCGCAATGTCGTCCAGACGCCGACCGTGCTGATCAACGGAAAGGCACTGCAGGACACCTCGCTGAACGGGTTCAACGCCGCGGTTAAGGCCGCCGGCGGCGGAGCGCCGGCCACGCCGTCGCCGTCCGCGTCACCATCCAAGTCACCGAGTAAAACTGCCACTCCGACAACCTCGCCGACGCCCACGCCCTGACGGCGTTCGGGCTCCCGCGGCTCTCGCGTTGAAGGGCCGGTCCGCGCGCCTGGTCGAGGCGGCGGACCGGCCCTTGGACGGTCGGGGCTGGGCTACTTGTTGGCGGCGTCCTTCAGCGCGCTGCCGGCGGCCAGCTTCACGGTGTTCGCGGCCGGGATGGTGATCGTCTGGCCAGTGGACGGATTGCGGCCTTCGCGGGCCTCACGGCGACCGACGGACAACGCGAAGAAGCCAGGGACGCTGACCTTCTCGCCCTTGGCAGCTGCGTCTTCGAGCGTGCTCTGCAGGCCACGCAGGACAGCGTCCACGGTCTTCTGCTCGAGTTCGGCCTGGTCGGCGACGGCAGCCACCAGTTCCTTGCGGTTCACTCACATCTCCCTTGATCGATGGGACGTACCGGCGTCCAGTATGGTCGACCGCCCGTGTTTCCTGGAATTTTGGGCCTCGACGCGCCGCTTAATGTCCGAAGTGTCGGATTTTGAGTTGACGCTGGTCACACTCTCGCGGGACTTGCGCCAAGATCACCGGTCTGGTTGAGGTAGTGCCCGTCTTCGGGGCCGCGTAGGCGTCTGGACGGCCTGGATTTGCGCGCCGGCCAAGTCCTGCGCGGCCCTGCCTGATCTGCTCGACGCCACCCGCTCCACGGCAGCAATCCTGTCGCACTCGCATCACCGGCCCTCGCTCAGACCTGCAATGACATCGAACTAACAGCCGCTGTTCGGCTGGTGTCATGTCCGAGCGAGTAGACCGGTGATCGCCGCGGCGCGCGGGGCCAACGCCGCCGCCGCGGACCACAAGATCCGTCAATGAGACAGATGGTGACCTTCGTGGTCGATGGGGTTGGGAGCGGCGGCGTGTCGCCGGTGAACGGCGCGGCCACCGGGCGAGCATCCGGTGTTTGTGTCGAACAACGAACTCGCTGCGGTGGCCGCGGCTCATAGCGTAGATCCTGTTCGGTGGCGTGAGGCGTTCGGCGCGGTGCTGGACCGTATCGAGTCGCGGTTCGTGCGCTATGAGCCGTTGCGGCACGCCGCGGATCTGATGTTGGGGATGCTGGCGCCGCTGGAGCGCAAGAACTGTTGGACCATTGCCGAGCATCGTGGTGAGGAGAGCCCGGCGGCGTTGCAGCTCTGCTCTCGCGCGCGTGCTGGGACGCCAACGCGGTTCGCGATGACCTGCGCGGCTACGTCACCGACGCGTTCGGTGAGCCGGATGCGATCTTGGTGATCGACGAGACCGGCGATCTCAAACACGGCGACCATTCAGTCGGGGTGCAGCGGCAATACACCGGCACCGCGGGCCGGATCGAGAACGCCCAGGTCGCGGTGTTCGTGACCTACGCCGCCCGCCGCGGGCATGCCCTGATCGACCGGGCCTTGTACCTGCCGCGCGCGTGGACCGACGACCAGCAGCGCTGCGCGGCAGCTGGGGTGCCCGCCGACATCGGGTTTGCGACCAAGCCGGCGCTGGCCACCGCGATGCTCATCCGCGCGGTCGAGGCCGGCGTGCCGGCCGGCTGGGTGGCCGGCGACGAGGTCTACGGCGCCGATCCGATCCTGCGCGCCACCGTGCGTGAGCTCGGGCTGGGCTACGTGCTGCAGGTCGCCGCCAACCGCCGCGTGCCGACCCACGGCGGACCTCAACGCGTCGACGCGATCGCCGAGCTGATCGGTCCCGACGACGGCTAGCTACTCGGCCGGACGCGGCAGCAAAGGACCGCGCTACTACCAGTGGGCCTGGATCGCGCTGCTGCCCGAAGACGAAGACACCGACGACACCGGACAGCACCACCTGCTCATCCGCCGCAACCCCAGCAGCGGGGAACTGGCCTACCTGCGCTGCTACAGCCCGACCCCGGTGCCGCTGTCGGCTGTGGTCCGCGTCACCGGGCAACGCTGGCGCATAGAGGAGAACTTCCAATCCGCCAAGGAACTCACCGGCCTGGATCAGCACCAGGTCCGGCGCTGGACCTCCTGGCACCGCTGGACCACCCTCGCGATGCTCGCCCACGCCTTCCTCGCCGTCGCCACCTGCGCCGAACGCGACCTGGCCCCGACACCGGCCAACATGATCGAGCTGACCGTCCATGAATTCCGGCGACTATTCGACGCGCGCTGCTCACCAGCATCGCCACCATCGACAAACTGCTCGCCTGGTCGGCCTGGCGACGAAGACACCAAGCCACCGCCCGCGCCTCCCACTACCGACGCCGCGAACAACAATGATCACGATCGAGCCTAGGGGCCGAGGAGCACCATCATGACCAGTCGAGTAATTATCGGCGGCATCGCCGCCGCAGCAGTGATCGCGGGAGCGTCCGGTGCTGTCGCGCTGGCAAACCCGTCGAGCGCGCCGACCCCGAAGGCAACCGCCAGCGCAGGCATCGCGGCTGACCCGAACGTGGCACGGGTCGCCGCACAGCTCGGCGTTTCCGTCGATCGTTTGCTGCAGGCGTTGCCCAAGGCCAAGATGGCCGCGGCGGCAGACGGATCCCTGACCGGTAATGCGGCCGCGAGGGCGGTCGCCGCCGACCTCGGTGTCAGCCCGGCCCAGGCCCAGCGCGCGCTGCGAGAGCTAGTAGGTGCCGCGGCGCCTGGCTCCGGCGCAAAGTCAGCCACACCCCAGCCGCCCGACCAGGCACTTCCCGCACTGGCAGCCAGGCTCCACGTGTCCACCGCCCGGGCTGCCGAGGTGCTCGACGCTCTCAACCGAATGGCCAACCCGGGCCACGGAGTCGACCCTGCCAGTCCGGCATTCGCAGCATTGGCGCGCAGCCTTGGCAAGACGCCCGCCCAGCTCGCCCAAATCCTTGAAGGATGGAAGCGGGCGCTGCGCTCGACAATGCCCCAATCCCCCTCACCGCGACCGGCCACCCCGTCACCGGCCGCGTCCTGATGTCGCTGGGGTTTGACCTCCATGACGTACGTGGCAACGCCGACTCGCCAACGACCTACGCGACGCCCTCGGGCTGACCACCTAGCCACGCGGTGCGCACTGACTTGGGCCTCGTCAGGCCTCACGGCGGCATCGATCGGCCGATCGTGAGGCCGCGCGCGTGTACGATCGAGCGGCGGCCGGCGGCGACGTTCGGTCCGCGTCCTGGGGCTGTGGCGCAGCTGGTAGCGCACCACACTGGCAGTGTGGGGGTCAGGGGTTCGAGTCCCCTCAGCTCCACCCGGATTTGCTGGCCTAGAGCCACCTGCAAGATCATCACGAACCGGCTTGGTAGCCATTCTGGTAGCCATTGGAACGAAGCGGGGCGCCCGCGCGCTGGGCAGAAACGAGACTTAGCTTGACGCTAAGTAAAGGATATCGCTGATCTCTTGCTAAACTGACGTGGTGCGTAAAGGCGTCGGAGGATCGATCGCGCGGGCTTGGCCTGCAGTGACGACCGAACGGCTGCCATGGCAGCCCTCGCCGTCACTCGCGCTCCCGAGCGTTCGCGCTGACCGGCAGGCGGGCCCCTATCATGCTGCGATCCCTGCCGACATCGCGGACGTTGTCGATGCCCCGCTGACGCCGGCGACCCGTGCACTTGTCACCGAGGCAGCGACCGAGATCGCGCGGTTCGACCAGGAGGTCGGGGCTGATCTGGCGCCATTCTCCTCGATCCTGCTCCGAACCGAGTCCGTGGCATCGTCGCGGATCGAAAATCTGACCGCGTCCGCCAAAGCCATCGCGCTGGCCGAGCTCGGCGACACCGGTCGGGAGAACGCGGCCATCATCGTCGCCAACACAGTCGCGATGAAAGCCGCAGTCGCACTCGCCGATCACCTCGACGGCGATGCCATCCTCGCAATGCACAAGGCGCTGCTCGGCAGCACCGAGCCAGAATCGGCCGGCAAGTGGCGGGCGGTGCAGAACTGGATCGGCGGCAGCGACTGGTCGCCGCACGAGGCCATGTTCGTGCCGCCACAGCCGGACCGAGTTCCCGCAGCCATCCATGACCTCGAACGGTTTCTTGCGCGCGATGACCTACCGGTGGTAGTCCAAGCCGCCGTCGCACACGCACAGTTCGAAACCATCCACCCGTTCACCGACGGCAACGGACGCACTGGTCGCGCACTGGTGCACAGCCTGCTGCGAGCCAAGGCGCTGACCCGGAAAGTCACTGTCCCAGTCTCAGCCGGCTTGCTTGCTGACACGCGCCGCTACTTTGAGACGCTGACCGCCTACCGTGATGGTGATCCCGAACCGATTGTCGAGCGGCTGGCCAGCGCCAGCTTCGCAGCGATCAACAACGGGCGGACACTTGTCGGCGAACTGCACAGCGTGCGCGCAAGCTGGGACGAGGTGATCACCGCTCGACGCGGCGCGACGGCCTGGCGCCTCGCCGACATGCTCCTGAGTCAACCGGTTGTCGATTCACCGCTCGTGCAGCGCCAACTTGGCGTGACGGCTCCAGCCGCCTTGGGTGCCATCGACCAACTTGGCGACGCCGGTGTTCTCGTCAAGGTTTCCGGCCGCCAACGCTACCGGCGCTACAGTGCACCGCGAGTGCTCGAAGCCCTTGACGCGTTCGCCATCCGAGCCGGCCGCCGCGGTGGCTTCTGACGGCGACGCGATGATCAGATCGACCGGACCATCGCAACAGATCGCCGATCACGCGGACGCCTTCTGATCGACGCGTAGCCGGGTGGCGCGTAGTTATGGGCGAGGCCGGGGGCCGGGACGCGTCTGGTTTCCTGCATGCGGACCAGGGTCGCCCTCTGACCTCGTTCAATGATGGAACCAGGCCGATCGAGCGCCCTCGGGCAGAGTCGGCGTCGTGCTTTGAGGGTGCGCGCCCGGATGCGTCCAGCCGGTCAGGGTCTCCACGAGGGATCGGACTTGGGCGAGCATGTCGGTGACCTCGCCGCGGGCTAAGGCGTCGAGAGTCGCGGGAAGGTTGAGGGCTGCCGCCCCAATCTTGACAGTCACTGCCGCGTCGGCCGACTTGATCGAGAGGGACAACGGCGGAGGGGGCGGCTCATCGGTCGGGTAGACGATCCCGGCTCGCTGTGCGGGCGCGCTGCCGAGAGCGTATGCGTAGAGGAAGACCTGGTAGATGTCGCTGTTCGACAGCTTTTTGGTGTCGTAGAGCTTGTACTTGACGTCGATCGGGACGTGCTCACGCGCGCCGGCGTGGTGCACGACGAGGTCCGGAATGATGTCCCGATAGCTTCGGCCGGTGCGGCTGTCCTTGATCGCGGTGCGAATACGCCGCTGCCCGTCGACGACGAGCGGGGTGTCGCGCAATGCTTCCTCGACCAGCCTCGTTACGAAGCCTTCGAAGACGACGTTCATGTCGATGAGGAACGCCGTGATGGTCTGCGATCCGCTGCTGAACAGGTCATGAAACGCTAGGCCCTCTAGCGCCAACAGCGCCAGCTCATGAGCCGGCCGGTAGTGCTGGTTGCGGCGCCCATACCTGATGACTGACCGGTACCAGCCCGCGTCGGCGCTGCGCGGTGCGCACGCATCACGGAACAGCTCGCTCTGCCTACCGAGCGCCATCCGAATGTCGGGATCACCCACCCGCCGATGGGCGACGCTCACGGCGGCAGCAACGAGCTGGTTCTCGACGGTGTCGCTGTCGTACTCGTCGAATCGGCAGCTGAGCAGATCCAGCTGACCGAACCGACGCAGATACTGCTCTCGGTAGTTGAGCCGCCCGCGCAGCATCGGCAGGGTGTCCTCGTTTGTCCGGTAGTCGCGTAGCAAGCCGCCGCGAACCAGTGCATCGACCTCGCCGGCCAGCAACATGCAAACCAGGTCGAAGAAGTCGCGTCCCTTTGCGATCGGCCGCGCCTGATCCAAGAGACGGAGCATTCTCACACCGCGCACATACTCGAGCATGCGCAGCACTCGGAGGTTGCCACCGACAAGCTTGGGTACGACCCGGACCTCCAAGTTGCTAAACCGAACGATACCGATCCACGAGGTCGCCTGGACCTCGACCCTCCCTCCGGCGAGCCATCTGACAACCAGGCGGGGACCGGCCTCATCGGCTTGGAGTCGTTCCGCGAGTTCGAGATCGACTGCGGTCGGCTCGCCTGCGTCATCGCGGTGAACACAGCGGTATTCGGCGAGCTCGACCTGGACGCGCTGCGCGGCACCGACGGTCATGTTTTCGGCGTGGCGTCGAACACGCCAGCGAGCGTCGAGCAGAGCGCCGCTGGCTCACGGACGACGTCTTGCAGGCGCTGATTGTCGACGTCGATCACGTCATCGCCGAGCAGCTGGGCCAGCTCCCGATAGTCGTCATAGAGGTACTCCTGCAGCTGGGGCAGCAGCTCGTGACGGAAGACCGCAGCGAACTGCTCCGGGGTCTCGATCAGACCCTCGCCGTCAAAGAACAGTGAGTGCCCGATCTGCTTCTCTCGGCCTACGTGCTGCCGACCCGCGCGTTGAGTGTCTCGAGAAAGACATCAAGGGCGAGGGCACCTACAGTTGCACCGGTTAGCACTCCCGGGTCCGGCAGCAACTCGACGAAGGCGAACCGTCGACGCAAAGCCGTGTCAAGCAGGTGAATGCTTCGATCGGCGGTGTTCATCGTGGCGATGATGGAGACGTTGAGCGGCACGGCGAAGTCCTCGCCACTCTGTGGCAGGCGCACCTTCAGCCCGCGCTTGTCCTTCTCGATCAGGCTAATCAGCTCACCGAAGACTTTCGGCATGTTGCCACGGTTGATCTCGTCGATGACGATCACGTACTCGCGGTCGGGATCCGTCGACGCGGTAGCACATACCTGCTTGAACACGCCGTCAGTCATGGTGAGCTCCAGGCCACCGCCAGCGCCTGACTGCTGAGGGCGGAAGCCTTCGACGAAGTCCTCATAGGTGTAGGAAGGATGGAAGGTAACCCGCGTGAGCCGCTGCACCGTCGTGTCCGCATACGGGGTAACGCTCGGGTCACGCTGTGCGAGCCGGCCCAGGAGGTAGTCGGCCTCCACCGTGCTCAGCGCGAACAGCGACCCCCGGCAGCGGAAGCGAACCGGCTCGCTGGTGGCGAGGACCTCGTCGGTTTGCAGCTCCCCCCAGGTGAGCCCTTCCTTAACCGGAGCGACTGGCTCGAGGATCAGCGCCTGCATGGACGGACCGGCAGGGTCGTACTCGCCGGTGACCCGTGCCAGCGCCACGACTCGCTGTGTTGGCGAGGACTCGTAGCCGACGACCAGGTCGCCAGCCCGCACTCGCGGATAGTTGCGATGCAGTTGGCCATAGCTGTAGTCGACCGTGCCCTCGACATCTAGGTTGCTCCAACGCCACTGCGCGGGGTTAGCGACCATGAACCAAGTGTTGTGGGAGGGGTCGGCGGTCCGTGCGAAATCGCGTTCGCGCTGCTTGAAGCGTTGCTCGTCGGCGAGCAACTGGCCCGCTGCCGTGCTCGCGCTGCCCCCATCGAGGAGCCACACCGCTGCCCGCCGCGCCGCGTAGGTCTTTCCGGTGCCGGGAGGCCCGTACAAGATCACCTGACCGCGGCGGCGCACCGATCGTTCGATCTCGATATACAGGTCGTCGACGGGTGGTGGGGCCGCAACCGGCTTGTCGCCGCCCAGGATCGACCGATACAGCGCTGGTCCCACCTTGGCGACGGTCGTTGTGGCCCAGGCCCGGACGGGTTCGATCCGCCGTCCGACGCTGGTGTCCCACTCAACGGTGACAGTGTGCCGATACTGCTCACGATCCGGGCGCCAAGAGTAGCCGGCGTCGGTCACGGTGCCGATGGCGAGAACCTGCGAGGTGCCCTTATTCGCGATAATCTTGTCACCCGGCTCGAGCTCCATCAGCGTCCACAGCTCGTTGGCCTTTCTGGAGATCTGGGCCTGGTTTCCGTTGTAGGGGTAGTGCTCCTCGAATGCCTCACGAAAAGCGTCCTTGTCCTCATACAGGGAAAGGTCACCGACGTCGTCCCAGCCGACGCAGATGTAGCTTCCGGCAAGACACTCGCCCCAGTACATGGCTTGCTCGCCGGGCGCTATCTTCATGATCCGCGTCGTCGTACGAGGATCGAGCCAGTGGTAGAGAAATATCCCGACTTCCTGCGGGCTGAGATCTGCGAGTTCGGGCCGGTCGCCCAGGAGCTCCAGCAGCCGACGGTTCGCACGAACGGGGGCGAGGCCGGTAGCCGGCTCGCCCAGCTCGGACAGGTAGCGCTGCAGATGGTTGCGCGAGGAGATCGGAAGCAGCTCATCGGGAAAGTACATGTAGAGCGTCTTGAGGCGAAGGGCCGCCGCAGTCGACAGAGCGACGACCTCGTCCGTCTCGTCGAACCGACCCTCCGAGGCGAGATCGAGGATCTGCTCGAAGCCGTGGTGAACGGCCGTCCAGGCATCTTCGACTGAGCCATACTCCTTCGGATAGCGCCAAACGCCCTGGTTCCTCGCCCACCAGATCAGATGCTTCCTCGCGCTTCCGCCACTCATGCTCCCCACGAGCCGCGTTTTGAACTCGAGCCACCAGCAGTAGCTGCCACCCTCGACCTCACGGCCGAGTGCGTACGACTCAAGAGGTAGATCGCCCCAACGATCAATTGGAAACTGCTCGACGAATTCGCGGCGCAGCCGATCGGCCTCAGCTGCCTGCCTTCGTGACTCTTCTCTATTCCAGGTCGCCACTGCCTGAGCGATCGTCTGCCCTTCCTCGGCTTCCGGCATGCGCCAGCTACCCTCCTCGATCAGCCATCAGCTGCGTGCAGGACCATCGTCGCACCAGCTGCGAGTCCCGGCGATTGGCACTCCGTAACCACTGATGACACGGGGACCTTGCGGTGGCCTGGCTATTAGCCGGCTGCAACCCCGGATACAGGAGCGGCAGCCGCGTGTCTGGGCCTCCGAACTGAACGACTGGCGGGCATAGCCGTCCCTATGTGAGTACGTCGATTTCTGCGCCATCGTGAACAAAACCTGCCGTTGCCGTCGCAAGCCGCCACCGGCACCCGGAGGGTCGGGCGGAAATATGCACGGCGCTCGAGGTGAAGTCAGGACGTGTCCCTGGCTATAAAAAGTCCCATTGGTGGCCAGATGGCGGTCCCGCTTTGGCCAGATAGAAGTCCCCACTCCTCGCGTGTCCTGACAGGGCTTGGGGCACTGGCGCCGCTTCGATCCGTGCGACACTCGCCGATTACGTCCAGAGCGTCTTCGTTATACGATCGGCGGCTTCTTGGGCGAGGGCTGGCATGACGTGACTGTAGATGTCGGTAGTGGTGCGCATCTGGCTGTGGCCTAAAAGCTCCATGACGACGCGCGGGTGCACGCCCGCGGTGAGTAGCAGTGTGGCCGCGGTGTGGCGTCCGTCGTGTAGACGGATATGGCGCACCCCCGCGTTTTTGAGCAGCTTGGTCCACGCCTCGTAGTCGGAGTGCTTGTCCAGAGGTCGACCGTTGGGCTGTGCGAAGACGAGATCCCAGTCGTCCCACTCGGTGCCGGCGAGGAGTCGTTCCTCGTTCTGCGCGGCGCGCTGGCGACGGAGCGCCTCGATCAAGGGCACCGGCACAGCGATCGTTCGACGGCTGCGATCGGTCTTCGGCTCAGTGAAGACCAGCCCCTGCCCAGGCACGCGATGAAGACCCCGGCGAACCGAGAGCGTTCCCCGGTCGAAGTCGATGTCCTTCCACTGGAGCGCCAGCGCTTCGGACTGCCGAAGTCCTAGCGCTAGGGCCACCGTCCAGCGAGCGGAGTTCCGTAACCCCTCGGCCGCTGCGAGCACGCGCTTGCACTCGTCGACATCCAACGGCTGCGGCGTCTTGGGTCGCTCCTGTCGTGGCGGCTCGACGAGCGTGGCGACGTTCCGCCCGACACGCTCGCGCTGCATCGCGATCTTTAACGCGCGATGCAGCATGCGATGCACACGCAACACCGTGGCCGGCGAGAGTCCTTTGTCGAGCAGCTTCTTGTATGTCTGCTCGAGGTGCTCAGGTTGCAGCTGATCCAAGCGCCGTTTGCCGATGTATGGCTTGAGGTGCATGCGGATCATCGAGCGATAGGAGATGAGCGTTCTGGCCCGAACGCGCACCGAGGCTATGTTGTTTACCCAGTAGTCCAGCCATTCCTCGAGCAGCATGGGCTTGCTGGTGATACTCACGGCTCCGGCATCGCGCTTCGCCTCGAGCTCCTTCACCTTCCCAACTGCTGCGGCACGCGACGTTGCCGAGACGTGCCGCCGGTCGCGTGTCCCGTCGTCTTTCGCCCCCATGGACACGAAACCGTGCCAGCGTCCGTCCTTCTGTTTGACGATCGTTGAGCGTCCGTTTGCTCCGCGTCCGGACATCACGCGCTCCTTCCGACAACTATGCGGATCCTGCGCCACCGCGTCGACCGCGTTGGCGGCTATGCGGCCGAGTCGCCGCCTGGCCGGCGGATCTCAAGGGCCATCATGCGCGGCGCTCCGGACCTGTCGGCCCGTCGGCTCCACACCCGAAGGGCAGGAGGTCGCCCCGGTCGCGGCATCTCGGGCTCGTCGGATTCCAAGCATGCGATGAAGCGTTCGAGTTCCCCACGAGATTCTGCAGCTACGACCCACATGGACGGGATGCAGCAGCCCTTCCTTCATAAGCGCGTAGACGCTCGTGCGGCCGATGCCGAGCACGCGCGCCGCCTGCACTGTTGTCAGCAGCAATTGCTCGTCGGTGAAATCCTCGTCGTTGATCATCGTTCCTCCATATTCGGTGGCATCACAGGTCAGGTCGGACCTGCAGTCGGTTATCTGGAGACCCCGCCTCGAGGTCGACTCCTATCGGCATATGCCCGTAGGCGTTGGGCCGCAGGTCATTCGCCTTGGTTCGCTTATCGACCAGTCGCCCCAGCTGCGTGGCTGCCACGCCGACATCCTGGCCATGCAACAGCTTCGGGAGTAGACGGTCGACATCGAGCTCCGCGTTGAACGCTTGCGTGAGAGTCGCCGCGAGCCGTCGATAGTCCCGCGCGCCCACCGCCTCCGGTGCGACCGCTGCGACTAGCGGCATCCAGCGCCGCCCGTCGCCATGCACGTAGCCTCGGACCAGCGCGGTCCGACGATCCTCGAGGTGTCGCTGGTAGAGAATCTCCCGCTGGCTAAGCGCCTGGTGGCCCTCGGCCGGATGGGTCATGCGCCAGAGCGCCCAGTCGCGTCGCAGCGTAGGGTCCCGGCGGCCCACCGAGTCATTGGCTGGCTTAGCTCCAAGACTCTGGTTGATCGCGCGTTCAGCTAGGTCAGTGACCTGCTGAGCGCGTGGTGTCAGGTAGCGGCTCCAACATTCCTCGCCGAGGCTAGGAACGGGTGGCAGCCAGGGGAGCGGAGCAGGGAGCATCGGAGAGGCGTCCGACGTCGCGGGCGCGATCTGCACGGCGTCGGCGTATCGAGCCGCGGCCTTGCAAAGGCTGAGCTGCGGATGCGCCAGCTGGCTCCGCTGCGTGGTAGCGGACTGCCGTGTTTCGATGCGATCGAGAATGCGACGCAGAATGTCCAGCGGGGTCAACGGATTCAGTGTCTCCGGGCGGATCGCGGCGTGGTCGTCGTTCGCTCCCGGCAGTGCGACGTGGACGTGGTTAGCCAGGCGTCCTCGGCTGAGCGCGACATAAAGCTGTTCGCGGGATTCGGATCCGCTGATCACTACGTGGCAAGTGTCAGCCGTGCTGCCCTGGGCGCTATGGATTGTCATCGCGTAGGCGAGGCTTACGTGGCGGGCGACGTACTCCGCTGGCAGAGCGATGTGGTGGCCAGTGTCGCGATGGACTGCGGTGATGCTGCCGTTGGAACGGACAGCGTGGACCGTCCATCGGTCGCCATTCTTGATCCAATCCGATGCGGTGATGGGGATACGTCGCTCATTGCGCCGTGTCACGATCTCATCACCGGCACTGAGCCGAGATCCATCAGCGAGCGCGACCTCGGCTGTTCGGCCGTCGCTGATAGTGCCCAGACGGTCGGCACGGGCGCGCAGGTTGAGCTCGGTGACCTGCTTGCGTGTCGACGCGAGAAGCAGCGAATCCCGCCCAGCCGCTCGATCGGCGCACCAGGCCTGGTAGGCGGACGTTGCTGCCGTGAACTCGTCGCCGACGTGGACACGGCGCGAGTCGAGGTAGAAGTCGAATGCGCCGGCCTTGCCATCGCGGATGGCAAGCGCTGCACGTGCCTCGGCCGGATCGGCGAATCGCACCGCCTCGCTGAGACGCACCGTCGATGGGTTTTCGGCGAGATCGCGAAGCAGACCGCCGGCGCCGATCGCGGCCAGCTGCCGATCATCGCCAATGAGCCTGATGCTCGCCCCGGCTGACACTGCGTGTCGGGTGAGGTTGGCGAGATCTGTGGTCGCGGCCATGCCTGCTTCGTCCATGACGACCAGGGTGCGGTGGTCCAGCGGCGTGTCTCGGTCGAGGTCGTGCAGCGCCTTGGCCAGGGTGTCGGCGGGCACCTGTGCGGCATCGCCTAGTACCCGGGCGGCGGCTGCGGACGGTGCGAGCGCGAGCACTTGGCCATCATTTTCCTGCCAGGCGCGAACGAGCACTCGCAGTGCGGTGGTCTTTCCGGTTCCGGCCGGCGCGAGTCCGAGCTGGCAGCGTGCTCCCGACCCCGCCAGCACTCGGACGAACCGGGCCTGCCCGTCGTTGAGCTCCAGGCCGTTCGCGGTCGACTCCAGCAACGCCATTTCGACCGACTGCACCGGGACTCGGTTGCCGTCGAACGCGTCGGCAGCTTCGAGGACTATCCGCTCGGCGTCGAGCACCGCACGAGAGGTGTAGAGCTGGGAGCCGGCGACCTGGTAGACACTCTCTCCGTCACGGCGGTGCAGCTGGAACGGTTCGGCCGTGACTTCCGCGCCGGTCAGCGGGATAGAGCATTCGTCGAGCGCGAGCGTCACGATCTCCTCGACCGTGGTCTCGAGCGACGCGACCGGCAGATTCATCCCGCGCGCCACCCGCTGCGCCTCGGCAGCCACGTGCCACCTCTGCCAGGTGGCGCGGTCCTGCTGTACTCGCTCGATGACGTGCTGCGCTTTCTGGCGCAGATCTGGCCCATCGCTTGCTGACGGCGGGACGACTGTGTGGGACAGAACCGCGTCGATCATCGTCGGCAGACATTCGCCGCCGAGTGTCTCTTCGGCCTCGGCCCGCCAGCGACGCCGCTGCTCACCCTCGGACATCGGCTGGACCTTGTACGGCCGCGTCTGCAGTGTCGCCTGTTGCGCGAGCTCGATGGACTCGACCGGAGTCGGCGGACGTCTGTGCTTAGCGAGGAAGGCCTGTGCGAGGTCGCTTCGCCTGATGTCGATCGCGGCCCGTCGACGTGACCACTGGCCGAGTAGGCGGTCGTCCATGCCGCCAATCTCACGAACTGGACGGCGCCCTGGCCGCGAGTGCTCAACGAAGCTGAGGCCGAGGCAGTCGCGCAGCTCGGCCTCCAGTCGCGTGTTGTAGCGCTCCGATGCGGCGACGGTTGCTTTGAGCAGGACACGTCCGTCCAATGCTCGCCACTTGCCGTCGAGCGTCTGGACTTTGTTCGACACCGCGACGTGCGTGTGCAGATCGGGGTCGCCGGCGCGCGAGCTGCGATGGACGAACGCGGCCGCGATCAGTCCGCGGGTATCGACCTGTCGAACGCCGTTAGGTCCGAGGCGGGTGAAGGTTGCGGTGCGCTCCAGCCAAGCGAGTGTGTCGGCAACGGCGGCGTCGTGTGCCGCCCTGATCTGATCAGCGACTCGCCGTGGGGCGACAGCCCAGAGTGCCGAGACGCTCTTGACCGGGGAGAAGGTCAGGTCGAAGCCCGCGACTGCGCGCGACCCAATGCGGGACCGAGCCGCGATGAACCCGGCGAGCTCGCCCGCGTCGGTTGCCTGTCGGTTGTGCGTTTGCGCGAAGAGCTCCTCCGCGACGATGGTGCGAATCATCGAGCGCACATCTGCAGGTGCGGCTGCGCAACCCGGCCGGCGCTGCGCGCGGTTCCACTCGGCGGTCAGCTGCGCAACCATACGCAGGTATTCGCTGTTCGCCAGGTTGAGGTCGAAAGGTCGGCCAAGCGCCGTCGCTGCGGCGACTGCCGTTCCGTCTGCGCCTCGGGCACGCAGGTCACGAGTGAGCGTCGCAGTGTCCGGGTGACGACCCTCGCCGAACAGCGCGATCATCTGGTCCTCGCGCACGACCAAGCCGCGGTCGATGTCCAGTGATCTGAGTCCGGATCCGAGCCACTGGCCAGGAGACTCGCCGCGCTCCGAGTAGTAGGCGCCGAGGCCACCTCGCGAGATCATGCCCGCGTCCTGCGCAGCTACCTGCGAGGTCAGGTACGTGTAGCCGTGACCTGCCGTGATCTTGTGCGCCGACATCATCGGACGCACGCCCGGCCCGAGGCTTCAGACACGGTCCTGGAGGGAGGGTCGACGGCGACCCGACACCTGACCGAACGGGTGGGTATCACGCCACCTACTGGGGACGGCAGCGTGCCAGAGTGAATGTCCCGCGATCTGCGATTAGAGGGGAACGCTGCCAGCCTGGTATCAGTGTTGATACCATGACCAGATGGCGATGACGCTGCGGCTGTCAGATGACGAGGCCGACGCGCTGCGCCGACGCGCTGAACTCGAGGGGCGATCGATGCAGGACGTCGCCCGACAGGCAGTGCGCGAGTACGTCGAAACACACAGTCGAGCCGAGCTGCTCGACCAGGTCCTCGATGACGAGCTGCCACGTTATGCCGAGGCCCTCGAACGCCTGGGCCAGTGATCTATCTGACCTACGCTGACCTGTTGTACGTGGCCGAGCGGACGATGGGGGAGCGGCCGGTTGTACGAGACGCCGGCTTGCTTGAGGCGGCTGCGGCACGGCCCCGGGCCACCGTGTTTGGGAGAGACGCGTACCCGACTCTCGAGGACAAGGTCGCGGCGCTGACCCACTCAATCGCCCGGAACCATGCGTTGGTGGATGGCAACAAGCGGCTCGCGCTCGGTGGACTCATCGCATTCCTTGGTGTCAATGGACGCCGGCTCACCCTGACCAACGACCAGGCCTACGACCTCATCATCGCCATATCGACCGGCGAACTCAGCGACGTTCCCGACATCGCCGACCGCATCCGCGCCGCCACGGATAGCCGGCGTCGATGACACGCTCACCTTGCCGCGCGAGGAACGAAGGCATGACGATCACACCTCTTGCATCGACTCGACAACCGAAGGGCTTAGTCGTCAATTTCCCGTCGGCTCGTGCGGCGACGTGCGGCCGGTCCGGCGGACCTGGACACGCGATGTCGGGGAAGATCGCCATCCCGCCATTGCGTTGCCATGATTCCCGCGTGCGCGCGTATGTAGGCGTGACTGATGGCGACTGGTACCGTCACCTCGCCGCGTCCGGGGCGGACGAAGTGAACTTCTGGCGCCCCGGCGGCGGAACAGTGTTCCGCGCCCTGAGCGTGGGCGAGCCGTTCTTCTTCAAGAGTCATTACAACGACGGCAACCGCGTTGTCGGTGGAGGGTTCTTCAGCGGGTTCGCCGCGTTGCGACTGTCGGAGGCTTGGCAGTTCTTCGGCGAAGCGAACGGCGCGCCAAGCGCTGCTGAGATGCGTCGGCGGGTCGGGCGCTATCGGCCTACTCCACTGCAGCAAGGTGAGGACCCCGTCATCGGGTGCGTCTTCATCCGCGATGTCGTCTTCTTCGGCACCGATGCGGAATCCGCGCCGCCGGGCTGGGCGGCGAACATCGTGCAAGGCGCCACGTTCGACATGGACCAGCCGACCGCTCGGCCGTATTTCGACATCCTTATGTCCCGCATGCTCGGTTTATCAGTAATGATCGATGGACCGTGGCACAGGGACGGACCGGTCTACGGCGATCCGCGTCTGGTTCCGCAGCGACTCGGTCAACGGGCTTTCCAGGGGGTCGTCCTCAGCGCATACGGCTATCGGTGCGCCGTTACGGGAGACAAGATCCGCCCTGTACTCCAGGCCGCGCACATTCGTCCGCTGCCAAGAGGCGGTGAGCATCGGCTAGATAACGGTCTGCTGCTGCGCTCAGACGTCCACACCCTGTTCGATCGCGGCTACCTGGGCGTCGACCCGAAGTATCGCTTCGTCGTCAGCCCACGACTGCGCGAGGAATTTGACAACGGCGAAGAGTTCTACGCGCGTGCGTCTTCGAAGGAACTGATTGCTGTGCCGACCCGTCGCTCCGACCGTCCCAACACGGAGTTCTTGGAGTGGCACATGGAGGAGATCTTCCTGGCGTCGTGATGGTCAATGCTTGATACCGCGACACCAGTGCGGGCATGAAGCCTGACGTCGCGTACTTCAGATCAACTCACTCCATGACGAAGGGAGGCGGCGGGTGCGCTGCCGGAATTGTCGTTGAGATCCGGCAGACTGCGCGCGTGGACGATCTAGCTGCTGGCCTGTATGAGGTCTTGGTCGACGAGGCGCTCGCCGCACGCCTGAGCGACCTCGACGAGCGCCTCGTTGACCACGCACCGTTGCGCCCGGCTGATGCAGCCGACCGGATCGCGCTCCATCTGGCCCGGCAGATCGAACGAGCGGTGGACTCCGTACCGGAGAGCGATCGAGTCGCCGTCGGAGTCGAGATCGCACGACGCCTGCTTGAAGAATTGATAACGCGCCTGCCGAGGGTTGAGGCGACGACTGAGCTGCCATTGGAGCCCGGCAGGGTGCTTCGGGCCGTCAACACGTGGCGTCCGGATGGTTCGGTGCGCAGGGCCCAGCAGCCGCTCATTCCACTGCTCGACACGACGTTGCTGACGAATGCGCCCGGCGAGCCGCGAGTCGGTAATCAGATCCACGCGGAGATCGAGTCCGCGGATGCGATCGACGTCGTCATGGCGTTCGTCAGGCGCAGTGGCTTGGCGCCAATGATCGACGCGCTCGCCACTCATTGCGATCGCGGCCGTCCCCTGCGTGTGTTGACGACGACGTACACGGGCTCGACCGAGCCGCGCGCGCTCGAGATGCTCCGCGATCTTGGCGCGGAGGTGCGGGTGTCGTATGACGTCACCACGACTCGCCTGCATGCCAAGGCCTGGCTGTTCCATCGCAGCTCGGCATTCAGCACGGCCTACGTCGGCTCGTCGAACCTGACCCGTTCGGCACAGATTGCCGGCATGGAGTGGAACGTCCGCGTCTCTGGCGCGCGCAATCCCGATGTGATCGCGAAGATCACCGCGGTGTTTGACAGCTACTGGCACAGCGGAGACTTCGTCCCATACGAAGCGGCCGACTTCGACGCCGCGATCGAGCGCGGTCGAAGCGCGGACGGACGAGCGATCGCGATGCTCAGTCCGATCGAGATTCGCCTCGAGCCCTTCCAGGAACGACTTCTCGAGCTGATCGCCGTCGCGCGCGAGCAAGGCCACCACCGCAACCTGCTCGTGGCGGCAACTGGCACGGGCAAGACTGTCATGGCGGCCATCGACTACGCCCGGCTTCGCACGTCGCTGCCGCGAGCACGCCTGCTCTTCGTGGCGCACCGCGAAGAGATCCTCGACCAGAGTCTCGCCACGTTCCGGCATGCCCTGCGCGACTACGCGTTCGGCGAGATGTGGGTCGGCGGACAACGTCCCGAACGTTTTGAGCACGTGTTCGCCTCGGTGCAGAGCCTCAATGCTGCAAGCGTCGACCGATTGGCGCTTGATCATTTCGACATCGTCATCATCGATGAGTTCCATCACGCTGCAGCCCCCTCGTACAAGTCATTGCTCGATCACGTCCAGCCGGTCGAACTGCTCGGACTCACCGCCACACCGGAACGCAGCGACGGACTGCCGGTACTGCATTGGTTCGGTGACCGCATCGCGGCCGAGCTTCGGCTGTGGGACGCGATCGACCAGCATCGGCTGTCGCCGTTCGCCTACTACGGCATCCATGACGGCGTCGATCTGCGCGCAGTCCCGTGGCGGCGCGGGCAGGGCTACGACGTGAACGCGCTGACTGACGTGTACACGACGAATGACGCATGGGCGCGATTCGTCCTACGGCAGGTCATCGAGCATGCGGAGGACGTTTCGGCGATGCGGTGCCTTGGGTTCTGCGTCAGCGTCGGCCATGCACAGTTCATGGCCGCACACTTCCAGATCGCACGGGATCGAGGCGGTCGCTGTGTCGGGCGACAGCCCTCGAGTCGAGCGGATCGATGCATTGCGGGGGCTTGCCGAAGGGCGCATCAAGGTCGTGTTCTCGGTGGACCTGTTCAACGAGGGCGTGGATGTCCCGGCGGTTGATTTCGTCCTGATGCTTCGGCCGACCGAGAGCGCGACGCTGTTTCTGCAGCAGCTCGGGCGCGGCTTGCGAACCGCTCACGGCAAGACTGTGTGCACGGTGCTCGACTTTGTTGGCACGCATCGTAAAGAGTTCCGCTTCGACCAGCGCTACCGCGCACTGCTTGGCGGCACGCGTCGCGAGCTCGAGCGAGCAATCGAGACCCGATTCCCATTCCTGCCCGCCGGGTGCCATATGGAACTGGATAAAGTCGCGAGCTCGATCGTGCTGCAAAGCCTTCGCGAGGCGATCCCGTCGCGGTGGCCGGCAAAGGTTGAGGAGCTGCGATCCCTATATCGCGCTCGTGGCGACGTCACCCTTGACCACTATCTCGACGAGACCGGCCTTGACGTTACGGACGTGTACGCCGGCAACCGGAGCTGGTCGGATCTGCGAGAAGAGGCTGGACTACCCGTCGCCGCCGCGGGACCGCATGAAGTGACCTTCCGTCGAGCGATCGGACGCCTGCAGCACATCGATGATAGGCAGCGGCTCGGCGCGTACCGGGAGTTGCTCAACCGCACAACGCCTCCTGTCGTCGCGGAGCACAGCGACCTAGACCGACGCCTGGCCCGCATGCTGGCCGTCGGCTTGGGATCCGGTGCAATCAGCCGTGACGAGACGCTGCAGAGCGCCGTGGACATGATCTGGGCCCACCCTCAGGTCATTGCGGAGTTACGCGAACTCATCGAGCTCTCGCGCCGCCAGGTCGATCACTTGCATGCAGTCGCCCGCGCAGATCTTCCCCTGCAGATCCACGCCCGGTACACCCGCATTGAGATCCTAGCCGCGCTCGGCGAGGGGAGGAACGCGAGAACCCCACCGTGGCGCGAAGGCGTGTACCTCGCGAAAAACGCAGGCGCCGATCTGCTCGCATTCACACTCGACAAGACCAGTGGCGATTTCTCGCCGACGACGCGCTACCGCGACTACGCCATCAGCCGCGAGCTGATCCACTGGGAAAGCCAATCCGGGACGCGAGCGGACAGCGCCGCTGGGCGCCGCTACCGCAATCACGCCGCGATGGGCCACTCCATCTTGTTGTTCGCCCGAGCTCGAGCTGACGACCGCGCGTTCTGGTTCCTCGGCCCAGCGACGTACGTAAGCCACGAAGGCGAACGACCAATGGCCGTGACGTGGAGATTGCACGCCCCCCTACCTGGCGACCTGTTCGCTTCGTTTGCTGCCGCGGTTGCGTAGCATCTGATCGAGATGATCAAGATGATCTCGGACATCGGCGGCAACTTCTTGGCTTCGACTGAAGAGGGTCGATGAAGAGCGCCGTAGCGGTAAGTACTCGAGGTCGGTACAAGATCATCTGGTAGCCATCTTGGTAGCCATTTGCTTCGTTTGCGGACGTACCGCGACGTTCGCCGAAGCGCGGAAACCCTTATGGCGTAAGGGTTTTTGACGTCCACGCATATCTGCGAGAATGGCGCTGGGTCGCTGGCAGGCTGGGGGCGGACGTCGGCGGACGGGGACGAACGACGGCGCTTGGATTCGAACGTCGTCCCCATTCGAGAAATGTGGGGGCCCCGGCGGAGGAAGCTTCTGCCATCATGGTGCGCCGTCGAACTTGGGAAGGCAACATGTTGGGTCGGATCGAGCTTCGTCAGGTGCTGAGCCGTCGTGGGTCGGGGAAGCCAAGACTGGTGTAGCCGGCTGCACGCTTTGCGAGCGAGGAGGCGAGCACTCCGGTGAGGACATCGTGGTAGTCGTGGACTTCGGCGGTGATCTTGCTGGGATGGGGACGGATCACGCGTCCGACGTACTGGACGAGGCGGCCTTTGAAGGCGATCGGAGCTGTCAAGAAGAGGGTGTCCAGCACTGGGGCATCGAAGCCTTCGCCGATATAGGAGCCAGTGGCGATCGCGAGCAGCCGGTCGCCGTCGTCGCGCGGCCGTAGGCGGGTCAGAGCCGCGGCGCGCGCCTTGGCTCCCATGCCGCCGCGGAGGACCACTGGATCGAAGCCTCGCTCACGCAGCACGGTTTCAAGGAGTTTGAGGTGGCGGGTCCGTTGCGTGAGGACGAGGCAGTTCCGACCGCGGTCCAGTGCTGTGATCACGTCGCAGATGATCTGCTGGTTGCGCGCGTTGTTCGAGGTGAGGTCGGTGTAGATGGCAGCGATGCCTCCGGGTGCGGATGGGTCGGCGTCGCCCTCGTATCGGTAGGTCGTGCGATGGACGTGCAGCACTCGTTCGGGTTGCGGGGCGTCGTGTCCGCGTGCAGATAGTGTTCCGTCTGCGGGCTGGGTCATGGTGTGTCGGACGGGTCCGAGCTGGAGCGTGATGAGGTCGTCGAGCTGGTCGCGACGGTATGGGGTGGCGGTCAGGCCGAGCCAGAGTCGCGCGGGGATCTGCTTGACCGCGTGCTCGAACGCTGCGGCAGGTACGTGGTGGCACTCGTCGACGACCACCAGCCCGTACCCAGACGTGACTTCGGCGAGGTCGTCTCGCCGTGCGAGCGTCTGGAGCGTGGCGACGTCGAGCACGCCGCTCGTCTTGGTCCGGCCGCCGCCGCGTTGACCTGCCTTGACCCCGAGCAGCTCCCGGATGCGTGTCCGCCACTGATCGGCGAGCGCCTTGCGATCGACGAGCACCAAGGTCGAGACACCTAGCGCCGCGATAACCGAGCACGCGATCACGGTCTTGCCTGCACCGGGCGGCGCTACGAGAACCCCGAGATCGTGGCTGAGCAGCGCGTCGACCGCGGCCTGTTGCTCTGGAGCGAGAGTGGCTGCGAATGCGTACTCGTGTCGTGTGCCGGCATCGCGCTCGTCGGTGATTTCCACGCTGGCTGCCGGCCTGGCTGATCAGGCGGTCGAGATGGTCGCGGAGGCCTCGGGGCAGGATTAGGTCGCCGGAGACGGTCTCGTCGAAGCTCTGTAGAAAGCGGGGTGTGTCCCAGGTAGACGCGCGGCGGCGCTGCCGCTCGTAGAAGATTGGGTTCGGCATCGTGGCCGCGTGCTTGAGCGTGGCCATTAGTGCCGGGGTCAGGTCGGTTCCGTCGACGGTGATCGAGGCGCCTAGCCGGACATGTACGACTGGCGGGCATCGGTACGGTGATCTTGGTCGAGGTCGCGGGTCGGAGCCGGTCTACGCCCGCGCCGACCGTGACCTGCCCGAGCCGCTGGCTCAGCCGTTCAGCCTCACCCGGCGTAAGGCGGCCGAGACTGGACAGGTAAGCCCATTGGTCTTCGTGCGGTTCGAGGGTCGCCAGGTCGAGAAAGACTGTCGTACCCCGGCGGCGGGACTTACCGGCGAGCGGTGCGGCGATCAGGTTGCCGAGGCCGCCGGTCTGCAGCCCATCCTGGGACGGGAACAGTCGGTCATAGCTGGCCAGGCTCATTCGGCCGCGCAGAGCCATCGCCTCGCGCAATAAGCTGGTGCCGATCTGGCGTGCGGTGACAGCTGGGATTGGCGTGGTGAAGAACAGCCACACGTGCGCGCCTGCGCCCGAGCGCGAGACCTCCAGGGCGGCCGGCGCTTGCATCGCCCGCGCCGCCTTCAGATATGCCAACGCGTCGAGCATCGCGGCCGGCCCGTCGAAGTCCGCCGCCAGCCAACAGCACCGGTCACCGTCCAGCATCGGGTACAGGCCGATCTCTGCGTCTCCTGATAGATGCTCGGTGACAACCTGGCTCGTCAACGGGAGGTACTGCCGCTGGTCGGGCGGGATACCGCGCCGCCAGCCGCCCTTGACCGCCGGCATCCACCCCGACTTGCCTGAGCGGGCGTTCTCCCAGCGCGTCGCATACACATCCGTCCGCGCTGCGAAGAGGGTTGAGTAGAACGCGACCTTCGACGCCGGCGACGACCCCGCATGCACGGCACCAGGCGCGGCCTCGAAGATCGCCGTCTGACTCGGGCCAGCGGGACGAGCGAGCTCCGGCGTCAACTCCAGCATGCGCAAGAGGCGAGCGTTTTCCGCTCGCAGCCGCGCGAGCTCGGCTCGGAGCTCCCGAAACTCGGACTCTAAGCGGGTGGGAGGCGATCCGCCTGATGACGTCATGCGTCTTAGCTTTCAGCCGTCTCGATCGGTGATGCCGCGGGTCAGGGCGTCGAGGAGTGCCCGGCGACGAGCCGCGTCCCGCGGCCAGCTCGCGCCGACGAAGCCCAACTCTCGCACGAGCAGCTGCATGTCACCGGGCCAGCGTGCGAGCAGCTCAGCCAAGCGTGCCGTGCCAATCGTCGCTGAGATGTCCCGTCCAAGTAGCCGTGCTGCAGCCAGGGATAGATCGGTTGATTCGGCAGCCAGTACTTCGTTGCCTGCCTCTGTCTCGTACAGCCGGTCGTGAACGGAGGATGATTCGCCGTACCAGTACAGAACCAATGCGACGTCGGCGGCGTCTTTCGCTTCGTTCCACTCGGAGCGATCGAGCCAGGCGCCGAGTTTCGCGGCGGCGTAGCCGGCCACCGTCGGTAGCTTCACCGTCATGCCGGCAGGCAGCGGGAGCGGGAGGGCGGAGGCGAAGATCTCGCTGAAAGCCCACACGCTCAGCGGATCGCTGCGGGTCGGCGGTTGTGCCGCACCTGCGGGGTCCTCGATGACGCCGAAGGGAAGCAGGTCGACGGTAACGTCGGCGATTCGGAACCGGATCCCAGTTTCGCCGATTTGCGGAAACGCCGCGGCCAGACTGCGGAACGCCTCCCATGACGGAAGGGCGAGCGCGAGGTCCAGATCGTGGGTGGCGGTGGCGGCGAACCGGTGGCCGAGCGCGTAATGGTGCAGATCGCGGCAGACCGCTCCCACCACCATGACATCCTTGGGTCGCAGGCCGTCGGCGTGAGGGAGCGCCGCGGTGACGACGCGAGCGATCGGGGCGAGCAGCTCGTCGGGCAGGTCACTGGGGTCGTTCATGGCTTTCCCGGTACTGTTGTGCCGCCGCGCGTGCGCGTGAGTCGTTACTACCGAGCAGGTCGGCGTAGACCAGCGGCCAGGGAGCGACATCGATTCCAGGCGCGCCCGCGTCCGGAGCAACAGGGTCGTGCCAGAACTTCCGGCGCACGATGATGTTCGGTTCGCCATCGGCGCGCCACCGGTTCACGATCGCAAGCCGGGGGTTCAGTTCGCGCACATAGAGCGTCAGTGTCGCCGCCCGGAGCAGGTCAGGCACGGCGGCCTCGCCCGATACCGCCATCACGTCATCGGCACGGGGTGTCTTCACTGGCTCCACGTCGCCCTGGTACTTCGCCAGCGTGAGCCGCTGAGCCAGGCCGGCCGGGAACGCCGCGGCCCACAGGTCGAGCAGATCGGCTCGGCCATCTCGGCGTTGGTCTCGTTGGTATCCAGCCTGCGCAAGTAGAGAAAGGGTGTTGTGCGCTTGGCCCAGCGACACGCCCGCCGTATGTGCCACCTCCCGTTGTGGCGCCTTCCACAGTTCAGGCCAGGCGAGTAGGGCAAGGACGACCTGGGCGCGACCGCTGCTGAACAGGTTTCCAGTCGCACCAGCGCGTGGCGTGCTGTCCTTGGGTCGCGGACGCCCGCGAACATCGATGAGTACGTCGCCGAACTCTATCCACGCATTGCCTGCGTCATCGAGGTATTGGAGACCGGCCCGGCGGAACGCGTCACCGGTCTTAGCCGCGATGTGCGGCGTGTGTACGAACACCGGCTCTCGTCCAGCGCCGCTCGTGCAGGCTGAGGTCAGCCGCACGTCTGGACCATCGACCAGCTCGAAGGCATGCGCGGAGGCACCACGCTTCATGTGCAGCACCGCTCGACGCGGACCGTCGCGAGCTGTTGGCGCAGCCTCGACCCGTGCAGACACGCCCAGCTCCGCCAGGTGGACGACAAGGCGGTCGGTTGGGTCGCCCATGCCGACCTCCGTTCACTTTATGTCCGTGTTCACTATAGTTGAACACACGAAAAAAGTGAACAGTGAACCGTTGCGGTGAGCCCCAGCCTTGCGGATAGCGGCGGACTCGTGTCGGTGGGCGCACTCACGATCCGCGCCAGACTATCTCAGCTCGCCGCCCTACGCGGCCGCAACTCAGACCCCGAATCGCGCTCTGATGTGCACGACGAGGAGCTGTGAATCCTTTGGGCGACAGCGCTCAACACCCGCGTGGATCGCGACAAGCGGCCGCGGGCGCACATCGCCACCGCGACGGATGCCCTTGAGGACAAGGCGCTGCGAGGGTTCGAGCGGCTGCGGGTCCGCGGCCAGGCCGTCCACATCACGAACCCTCATGACGGCGGGACGATGAGCACCAGTGACGGGTGCGGATGATCCTCCCTTCCGGTCGATTATAGGGCCAAATTATGACACCCACATTGCGGGAAACCCTGACTCCCTTTCCTGCAAGGGTTTCGCATCCAAGAGATGTTCGCTTCTTGGAGCCTTCCGCGCCGTGAGTGTGCCGGAAGTTGGACGTACGATCTGTCCACCAACGTTTGCAGACGTGCGCAAGGATCGAGAATAGGATTACGAATTAAGGGAAAGGGCAACTGCGAGTGCAGCTTCCGCGATCCCGTCCATCACAGATGATCTTGCCTCTTCTGACATGATCATCTGGTAGCCATCTTGGTAGCCATTTGCCAAGTTCGGAGTCGTTTCTGAATGTTCACTGAGGTTCATTCTGAGGCTGAATCCCCTTATGTAGTAGGGGTTTCCACACCTTTGCGAATGTTCGAAAACCTTCGAACGGGAGGCTGGCAGTGTGGGGGTCAGGGGTTCGAGTCCCCTCAGCTCCACCCATCGGAGGGCCCGGATTTACTGGGCTGTAGAACTCTCAGTCCGATCTTCAAGCTTGATCAACTGGCCGTCAGTCCGCTAATAGTCCGCAGAAAGTCCGCGAGAGGATTCGCCCGCGGACTGCGACGCGACGTCCAGCCGGTCCGCGACCGCGTCGAGGTCGTCGTCGAACAGACCGGAGTAGACGTCCAGGGTCATCGCCGCACTGGCGTGGCCGAGCGTTCGCTGCACGGCCTTGACGTTCGCTCCGGCCGCCACGGTGAGACTCGCGGCCGTGTGCCGGAGTTCGTGCGGGCTCAGTTAGCCGAGCCCGGCGGCCGCGACCGCTGGGTCGAACACCCGCCGGCGCCAGTTGCGCAGCCACAGTACGCCGCCCTTGGGCGCCGTGAACACGAGCTCGTCAGGGGACTTCCCGGCACAGGCCGCCGCCAGGTCCGTGATCAGCGACCGCGGCACAGGCACCGAGCGGCACTGGTGGGACTTCGGCGTGTCGAACACCATCATGCCGTCGACCTCGGTCGCGGACTCCTCGATCTGGAGACGGCGGCGCAGCGGGTCGACATTGCGTACGCGCGGCGCGGCCAGCTCACCGAAGCGCAGACCGCAGTATGCGAGCACGCGGATGATCAGGTGGTCCTCTCCGGCCGCGTCGGCGAGGGCGGCAACCTGCTCGTGGCTGAGGAAGCGCTTGTCTCGAGATCGGTCATGCGGCAGCTTGACTCGCGACGCCGGGTTGCGGGCGAGCCGGCCGTCGTCGATAGCCGCGTTGAGGATCATGTGCAGCACGCGATGGATGTGCCGCACGGTCGGCGCCGCGATCCCGTCATCGAGCAGGTCGACGATCCACGCGGCCACGGCGCTGTGCTCGATCTGCGCCAACCCGGTCGCGCCGAACGCCGGCTCGATATGCACGCGGACAATCGTGCGGTAGCGGGATCGGGTCGACGGCTTGAGGTGTACTTGGCGGGTCAGCCAGGTCTGGGCGTACTCGCCGAGTGTGATCTGGCCAGCGGCCGGATCGACGTACGTCCCGATCGCGATAGTTGCGGTGATCGAGTCGAGCCATTTGGTCGGAGTGTTCCGGGGATGGCTGCGGCCACCCGGCAGCCGCGAGCCGCGCGCTGACCCGAGCGATGTCGGCCTCGAGCGGAGGCTCATGGATCAGGTTGGCAATCGCCCGGCGGATCGCGTTCGCCGAGGTGGGATCACCGTGCGCAGCTAACTCGTCGGCAACCTGCACAACCTCGTCAGCGGTCAGCTTCCGCGCTAGAAGCGCGAACAGTGGGAGGTAGTCATGCTCCGGCACGCCCTCGGGGTAACCGGTCCGCAGAAACTGCACGGCCGAGGCGATCAGCGGCGGCAGCGACACAATGTCGTCCCAGGGTCTGTCAGGCGCCGGCCACAATGAAGTAAATGCCCCACGCAATCCCGGCTGCTACGACCGCGAAGCACAGCCCGGCTAGAACGACGCCCACACGGCTACCGCCGACCAGGCGGTCGCTGTCTTCCGCGGCTGCGGGTTCGCTGGCCGGCATCGCCAGGGCTCGAAGGCCCAGCACAAAGATCGCCGGCAGGCCGGCGCCGCAGATGAGGCCGGCCACCAGGATCTGCCACAATGCGTGCAGATTGACCCACTCGCTCACTGCTCCCGCCGTCCTTCCCTATCATGCCGCAATGGCATCGGCCTGATCCTTGTCCTCGTCGGGAGCGAGGACGCCTTCCCATTCCGCGTTTACGTTGCCCGGATGAACGGCGGTTCTGCGTGACCGCAGGTACAGAGCTACCGAACCAACGACAACGATCGCGAACAGCACCAGCACCCCCGCGAGGCCACCTATTCCGGCGGCCAGCGCATACGACAGTGCGCCGATGCAGCCCGAGACGGGCAGCGTAAACAGCCACGCCGACACCATCCGGCCAGCTACCCGCCACCTCACCGTGGCCCCTCGGCGGCCAACTCCCGTGCCGATGATGGAGCCGGCGCTGACGTGCGTTGTCGATAGCGCGTAGCCGAAATGAGTGGAGAGCAAGATCGCCGCCGCCGACGACGACTGGGCGGCCATGCCCTGCGGGGGCTCGATGTCGATCAGACCCTTGCCCAAGGTCCGGATGACCCGCCACCCGCCGACATAGGTGCCGAGGCTGATCGCCACCGCGCAGGACACGATCACCCACGTCGGTGCCTGCGACCCCGCCAGCAGGCTGCCGTTGGCGACCAGGGCCAGGGTGATAATGCCCATCGTCTTCTGCGCGTCGTTGGTGCCGTGCGCGAGCGAAACCATCGCTGCCGATCCGATCTGCCCGATCCGGAATCCGTGACCGCGTGCCCGTGGTGGCACGCTACGGCTGACTCGGTACAGCAAGACCGTGCCAACGACGGCGATGGCACCAGCGATGACGGGGGCGAAGGCCGCTGGAATCAGCACCTTGGACACCAGACCGTGCCAATTCACTGCCTGCTGTCCCGCCGCCGCCAGCGTCGCCCCGATCACGCCACCGATCAGTGATTGCGACGAGCTGGATGGGATCCCGAAAAACCAGGTGACCAGGTTCCAGGCCAGGCCACCAGCCAAGCCCGCGGCAACCACCGTCAGCGTGACGAAGTGCGTGTTCACCAGGCCGCTCGCGATCGTCGCCGCAACGCTCAAGGACAAGAACGCGCCGATCAGGTTCAACGTCCCGGACACCGCCACCGCGGCCCGCGGCGACAACGCACCGGTCGCGATCGAAGTCGCCATCGCGTTGCCGGTGTCGTGAAAGCCATTGGTGAAATCGAACGCCAACGCCATCACGACAACCAGCACCAGCAACACTTGTGTCCCCCCTCGTACCGCAAGATGCCCGAAGAGCCCGCCCTTTGCCGAACGGGAGCAGCGGCGTCGCCATAGTTGAACGTCACGATATACACACCGGTCGTGCGGGTATAGCGACCAAAGGCCCTACTAATCCCGCTCCGGAACGGCCGGGGCTGACCAGCGAGAAGTCTGCGGAGGTCAAGCGGCTCAAGCGTGAGGTGGCCGAGCTGCGCCGCGCCAACGGGATCTCGAGGCGGCGGCTTCTTGGAGTCGAGCTCGACCGGCTACAGCCGTTGCCGTGAGCTTCATCAACGAGAACAAGGACCCGCACCGACAGCGGTCATCGTTGGGGTTGAGTCGAGTTGGGCTGGCTTACTCCGATGTCCGCCAAGCTGCTAACTACGGTGTCACCACCGGGCAGGCCGTGGGTCCGCTGGTCGTGCACACGATGCGCCCCTGGATCGCTGGTGGCACCGGGCTGTTCGCCTGCACGCAGTCGGCCAGGACCTGGTCCATGATGTGCTCGGTGGTGGCGCGCGATGTGAAGACCGGGTAGCCATCGCCGCCGGCGGTCATGAAGTCGTTCTCGGCGATCTTGTAGCTCCCGCCCGCGGTGAGGTCGATCGGAGGTCCGCTGCAGCTGCCGTTCGCAGCCTTCTGTACGGCCGAGAGCACTCGCGAGCCCACCGGCGACGAGATGTCATAGGTGAAGCACAGGCCGCTCACCTCGGGAATCGGCCTGCGGCACCGGGCATCTGCGAAACGCCGTTCTCGAGCATCGTCTTCAATTCGGCTCCGTTCGCCGCTGCTCACCGCCGCCTGGTCGGTGCTGGGCTTCGCGCTGACCCCGGTCCTGCCCGAGACGTCCGGAGTCAGCCCGGAAGATATAGCCACGCCGTCCGGGATCAGCTGGAACGAAACAGCCATCGGAACGAAACAGCCATCGGAACGAAACAGCTATCGGAACGAAACAGCTATCGGAACGAAACAGCTATCGGAACGAAACAGCTATCGGAACGAAACAGCTATCGGAACGAAACAGCTATCGGAACGAAACAGCTATCGGAACGAAACAGCCATCGGAACGAAACAGCCATCGGCACGGGTGCTACGAACACCCCACCGCTGCCGGTGGCCGATCCGGCACCCGTGCCGCTGCGGTGGCCGATCCGGCATCAGTGGTCTGAGAATCATTTCCTGGACGTTGACCTAAGGGACCCCGCTACTCGAGATGCGGCATGCGCGCTGATATCTGTGATTGAGGGTGCATTCGCCGCGGTCAGCTCGAGGAACGCCACGGCCCGCCCGAAGATCTCCCCGATCGTGTGGCCCGCCAGCTGAGCCTGGTACGCCCGATACCGCGTCATCTCCCACGACCGCGCGCGCGGTGGAAGCGACGCGAGCGCCGGTTCCGGCACTGACTTCCATGTCCAGCCCGTCACAGGCCCTTCGTCTGCGCTGGATCCGGGTGGACTTGGTTCGATGAACTCAGCAAGATCGACTTCGTCGCTGATTCGGTTCCGGACGAAGCGCAGTCCTGCCAAGGTCCCCTCGATCAGCCGACGCTCTGCCGGAGTCCGGTCCGCCAGCACGGCGTCATACGCCCCCACAAGGTGATAGCGCACCAGCGTGGCGTCGACGATGGTGACCCACCACACCGCTTCACCGATGAGCACGAATGCTCGCGTCTGGTCCCAGCCCTCCACCCTGGCAAGCCGTTCGGTGGTGTCGCTCATCGCACTGATCGACCACTGCAGCGCGCGCACCTTGACCGCCGGATCGCCCCCATTCTCGCGGGTCCATGCCACTCGGCAACGACCAGAGCAGAACCGGGCGTGCTCGCGGCGCGGCGTGAACACCGTGCCGCACTGCTTGCAGATCCGGGTATCAGTCACCCAGCAAGGTTACGCGTGTAACGCGCGTGCCACGCTGGATGCAGGGCCGCGTGGACACAGCGTGACGCCCACGACGATGCGGCTATGGGTCGTCCGCGGGAGTTTGCTCGAGGATGGTGTCGCTTGGCGTCGATCGTGTTGCCGGCTGGTTGAAGCGGCGGCTGTGCGGGCCAGCGGTGCTGGTTGCGGGCGTGGTTGCTCCGTGACCGGCCTGAGCATGGTGGCTGGCTTGCCGCTGCGGTGTGGCTGGCGCTGTGTTGGGGGAGATCGTTTCGTGTGGCGCCGGGTGACCTTGGCGCGGAGCCTGTCGTAGCCTGGCGGTTGGGTGGTGGAGCCGGGGGTTCCGGCATGAGTGATCGGATAAGGGCAGCGGCGGGGCGGCGCTGGCGGCGGGTGCCGGCGGTGATGTGGCTGCCGCGGTATGAGCGGGGCTGGTTGCGCGGCGATGTCGTCGCGGGCGCTGTGGTGGCGGCGCTGGCGGTTCCGCAGGCGTTGGGCTACGCGTCGATCGCTGGCGCCCCGGTTCAGGTGGGCCTGTATGCGGTGCCGGTGGCTTTGGTGGCGTATGCGATCTTCGGCTCGTCGCGTCAGCTGGTTGTGGGGCCGGTGTCGACGGTGTCGGTGTTGTCGGGGTCGTTTCTGGCCAGTTTCGGGGTTGCGGGGACCGCGCAGGCGGCGTCGTACACGGCTGCGCTGGCGCTGGGTTCCGGGCTGGTGCTGCTCGCCGCTGGCCTGCTTGGGATCGGGTGGGTGGCGGAGTTCTTGTCCAAGCCGATCGTGACGGGTTTCGTGGTGGGCCTGACCATCTTGATCATCCTCGGTGAGATACCTCACCTGCTTGGGGTGCCGACGCCGCAGGGTCAGGTCGTGGAGCGGGCTAGTGCCTTGGGTGCGAGCTTGACGCGCGGCGACGCCGATCTGGCGACGGTGATCGTGTCGGCGGTCTCGCTGCTGGTCCTGTTCGGCGGGCAGCGGCTGGCTGCGCGGTTGCCGTGGGGGCTGGTGGTGCTTGTCGGTGGTCTGACCGTCTCGGCGGTGTTGGACCTGAAGGCGCGGGGTGTGGAGGTCGTCGGCCCGGTCCCGCGCGGGTTGCCGACGCCGGGGTTGCCGTCGGTCGAGGCCGGCGACCTGGTCGCGCTGCTTGGTGCGGGTGCGGCGTTGGCGCTGGTGGGTCTTGCCGAGGGGTTGAGCGCCGCCCGGCTGTTCGCCGGCCGGGGTGGGTATCGGATCGAGTCCGATCAGGAGCTGTTCGCGTCCGGTGCGGCCAACGTCGCCTCCGGGTTGTTCGGTGGCATCGGGGTGGCCGGCAGCTTGTCCAAGACGGCGGCCTGCTGCGAGGCCCGTGGTCGCACGCAGATGGCGGGCCTGGTCGCGGCCGGGCTGTCCCTCGTCGTTGTCGTCTCTATCGCGTCGGTCCTGTCGGTGTTGCCGCGGGCCGTGCTGAGCGCGATCGTCGTCAATGCGGTGTGGAAGCTGATGGACTTCGCGGCGCTGCGCCGCTACGCCCGGGTGCGGCGCAACGACATCGTCGCCGCTGTCGTGGCTGCGGTGGGGGTGCTGGCATTCGGCCCGCTGTATGGCCTGCTGCTGGCGGTGGCCGGGTCGCTGCTGGGCCTGGTCTATCGGTCGAGCCGGGTCGACGTGGAGGTGATGGGTAAGGTGCCGCACGAGAAGGCGGCGTGGGGCAGCATCCGCGACCACGAGGAGCGCTCGACGTTCCCTGGGGTCATGGTGCTCCGTATGGACGTGCCGATGTTTTGGGTCACCGCGGCACCCATCCACGACGCGATCCTCGCCAAGGTCGACTCCGCGCCCGGCATCAGGGCGCTCGTGCTCGACATGGAGGAGACCGACCAGATGGACACGACGAGCGTCGACGCGCTCGCCGACCTGTTGGGCTCGCTCCGCCAACGCGACATCGACCTGTACCTGGTCCACGTCATGTGGCCGGTCCGCAAGGTGCTGCGACGCTCGGGGCTGATGGCCGAACTCGGCGAGGACCACCAGTGGCACAGCATCCCGCAAGGCGTGCGCGAAGCCCGGCGCGCCCACGGGCTCAAGCACGTTCCGGCGACCGGCGGCATCGCCGGTCCCGAGGACGTGCCTGGCGAGGAGCTCCTCGCACAGGAGGCGGCCGAGGAGCACCTCGCCGCCCGCAATCCAGGTCCCGACCGCCCGCAGCCGCACCGGCCAGAGCCCCTCTGACGCGATCTTCTTGCTGAGCTCCTCGATCCATGCCGGGAAAGCGGCATCGACCGTGATGTTCCGGATCGCTGGCCGTGTCGCTGGTGTGCCGGAGCCAGGGTTCGTGTCGTCAAGGAACGCGGCCGGTGTGCGTACCGCGCGGCTGAGGCGCTTCAGGCGGATTCGGCGAGGCGACGAAGCGCGTCCAGCTGCACGTGTGTGCCCACCGCGATGAGGATCACGTGCGGCTCGAGCACCGTCTCCTGATCAGGGTTGGCCCGGAACGCGCCAGTGGCGCTAGGCCTCACGGCGAGCAACAACACTCCGGTTGTTTCCGCTAGCCCGGCCTCTCGCAGCTTGCGGCCGGCAAGCGATGACCGCGGGGCGATCTCGACCTGCTCCATCCGGAACTCGAGAGCCTCGTCGTGCATCACCACGTCGAGGAACTCAGCCACGTGCGGCGCGAGGGCGAATGCGGCCATTCGGCGTCCCCCGATCAGCTGCGGGTTGACGGCCCGGTCGGCGCCGGCCCGCACCAGCTTGGATTTCGACGACTCGGTGCGGGCCCGGGCAATGATCACCAGGTCGGGCCGCAAGGCCCGGCTAGAAAGCGTCACATAAACGTTGTCCGCGTCGGTGTCGACCGCGGCGATCAATGCGCGGGCGCTCGCGATCCCGGCGGCCTGCAGGATGCTGTCGTCGGTGACGTCACCGAGCACGGTGGGATAGGGGAGCCCATCCAGCCGGGCGGCGTCGCGGTCGATGACGACGAACCGTTCGCCGGTACCGGTGAGGTACTGCGCGCTGGCCCGCCCGACCCGGCCCCAGCCGCAGATGATCACGTGGCCGGTCAGCCGGCCGATCTCCCTGTCCATCCGACGCCTCTCTAGATGCTGCCGCAGATGCCCCTCGATCAGCGCCTCGAGCAACTCAACCAGGGCATACAGCGCGGTGCCGACCCCGACCAGGATGAGCAGGATCGTGAATACCTGGCCGACAGCCGATAGCGGGCGCACCTCGCGGAAACCGACCGTCGTCGTCGTGGTGACCGTCTGATACAGCGCGTCCAGCGGGCCGAAGCCCAGCGCAACGTAGCCGAGTGTGCCGAGGAGCAGGACCACACCAAGGGCGAACAGCGCCCGCCGGATCCGTCGGACCGCACCCACGAAACGGATTGTCGGGCCTACGCCGGCCGTTGAACAGCAAGCGCGCCCTCAAATGCGCGGCGACGGCAGATGGTCGACACGGCACATCGCCGCGCGGCCCCCCGCGAATCCCACCCTTTGGGGGCCCTTCGACGGCTCGGGAAGGCAACCGCTCGGCGCACGGCCTCGTTTCTGGAGCGGCGAGCACCTCACAACTTGTAGCCGATGTCGCGTAGCAGCGCGCGACGCGCCGTGACGTCGTCCGCGCCCTCGACACCGACCGGCGGTGACCCGTCGATCACGCCTACGGAGTTGCGCACCGCCAAGCCGGAGGCAAGACCTATCTCTACGAGTTCGCCTGGCGCACCTCGGCCGACCGGCTAGGGGCCTGCCATGCCTTGGACCTTCCATTCGTTTTCGACAACACCGCGCACCCGTCCACTCGGCCGCTGCTTGATACCCGTCCGCCACGAGCTCTCGCGAGTCGCATACACGGCGCATGGCTGCAAATCGCCCGCCGCGGCCACCCCGACTGGCCCAGCTACGACCTCAGCACTAGGCCGGTGATGTCGTTTGACCACCCCACCTCGGAGCTAGTGCACGACCCGCGCGCCAACGAGTCGTGTCCTCTGGGATGGCGTGCTCTGGTTCGGCCCGCCGGCTATCGATGTAGTACAACCGTCGAGCAGTCACGCTATGGATCTCAAAAGACTCGGTGATCGATCGCTTCGAAGTACAGCGCCGGCGATCGCTCGCTCCCGGCGCGGCAGGCGCTGTTACCAGGCCGCGGAGGACGTGCATTCCAGCTCCCCTGCCGTGGTGCTTCTGAAATCTTTTGCACCACCGTCACGGTTCGCGTTGCATCGGCGTCCCGGTCGGACGGGCCAGTGTCGCGGTCTCTCGTTACGGACGGTTGCTGGGGAAGACCGGTGCCCGGAACAAATCAGCCACCGACGCGTCGCGGGGCTTAGCGGGAGCAGACCGAAGCGGTGCTCGATGGTCGCCAGGATGGAGGTAGTGTCGTGCTCCGTCGTGTCGACGCTGAACGCGTGCTTGGCTGTCGGCTTCGACGTCGTCGGCCGTGATCGGCGTTATGTCGTCGTACTCAATCTGGTTGCGGGTGCGCCGCAACCGCCCGAAGGGGGGAATGCGTCGCGTGGCGGCGGCTTGGTGAACTGGGCGCCGATGGCTTCCTGGATCGCATAGTGGCCGCCCTTGCTCATCGCTCGCAGGTCCTGAGCATGGAGCACGGCGGCTAGGCTCTTTCGCGCGGCGTCGTACAGCAGCGAGTACGCGCCGGTCGGGTCGGTCTCGGAAACGCTCTGGGCGCTGTCGAGATGCCCGGCCGCCTGGGCAAGGAACCCTTGCGCCGACTTGAGCGACGGAGCGACCTTCTGCAAGTTTCCGGCGGCGATCAGCGCCTTGATCGTCTCGATGCCGGTCGGCCAGCTAGCCATCGTCGTTGCCGATCGTCAGCTCGACCAGGGGGCTGTCCTTAGCGGTCCGCGTGAACGTGTCCTTCGCCTCGCGCCAGGCCGTGGGCTGCGGAAGATCACTCGTCCGTCATGACCGACGGCGCGTAGTGCTTCGATGACGGCCTCGGTGACGTCGTCACGGTTTGGCTTGCCCACCACGATCACATCGACGTCATGAGGGAAGGCGCCGGCCTGACCGTGGTACCGAGCTGCCCACGAGCCGCCGATGAAGGCTTGCTCGATGTCGGGGATGTCTGTGAGTGCATCCTCGACGGCTGTCTTCGGCCCGTAGCCGAGAAGGAGCAGGTCCGCGAGCGGGCCGACCAGCGCACTGTCCCCGGCGCGCAGCAAGCGCGTTCGCCCAACCCGGCGGTCGGCGAGGATGCCGGCCTGGACGAGGCGCTCCACCTCGGAGTGCAGGTTTCCTGGGTCGCTACCCGTTTCTCGGGCGAGATCGGCGATGCTCGCCTCCCGGTCAGGCTGCAGTAGCACCGCTGCCAGGAGACGTGCCTGTGTCTCGCTCCGTAGCACCGGCGCGAGCACCGACGCTTTTCGTGTCATACGCACATGATATCAGGTCTGTATGACATGAAACAGTATTTGAGTGCTGCTCCCGACGACGGAAACCTGTCGGACGATCCGAGCACCATCACAGAATGAGCGATGACGACCCGGAGATCCTTCGCCCAGTGCTGGCGCGGTTCGCCGCCGGCTGGGGCGCGTCCGTGGACTGCGGGGAGGGCTGGTGGCCGATCATCGCCCAGCTAGACCAAGACATCGCCGCGATCGAATCCGCCTACGAAGTGCACCAGATCAAGGAGAAGTTCGGCGGGCTCCGGTTCTACTACGGCGCGGGCGGCACAGGCAACGATGCGCGAATCGATGAGTTGATCGCTCAGGCCGAGCGGGGTGCGGCACAGACCTGCGAGCTGTGCGGAGCTCGTGGCCGTGCCCGCGGCACGGGCTGGATCAGGACGGTGCGACGAGCATGCCGAAGGCCGCCTCGACCTTTAGCCGCAGCAACCTCCACCGCAGCATCCGCCGCCGCTCGGAGCAGGTGCCTGCGCGCGGCCGGTGACTCCGCCGAGGCTGAGCAGCCGAACGGTGTCGTCGTGGCCCTCTGGGCAGGCCGCCGGCTCGGCGGATGCGCTCATCGGGCGCGTCTCCACGAACGTCGACCCGCAGGCGCGGCACCGGAACTCGTACTGGGGCACGACGTCAGTGTGGCATCTCCAGTGGGTGTCGTGCGGTTCGTCAGAGCTACCGATATCGGCGAGGCGACCGCTCAAGACGACGTCCGAGCGATTGGTTCAGGACGACAGCCGCCGCGGCGATGGGGCGCAGATCCCGGTCGTAGATACGGCCCGAGTCCACCAGTCGAGTGAGCTGCGCGAGCGCCTCGGCCCAATCGGCGTCGCGGGGCGGGTTCGGCGCGGGGATGCGCGTCGTGCGCTGGACGACGACTGGGCGTTCGACGATCTGCACAGCGGAGCGTCCCGAGTCGGCGGCGCGCTGCTGCTCCCATGCGCGGTGTCGGCACGTGTCCGAGCACCACTTAGGCGTCCTGCCGCGAGCCTTCACCGGGATGGTTGTGCCGCACCACGCGCAGGTGATGGTGTCTGGCCGCTGCCGGTGCTCGCGGACCTTAGCGTCGGACGAACCGGCCAGCGAGTCGTGTGAGGCACCCGATTTCTGGTCGGTCACGGTAGCCTCCCCGCCCCGGTTTCGGTATTCGTAGCAACGAATATATCCACCCCGTGATGCATGAGGTGTGTCGTCTCCCGATCTTGAAACGAGGCGGCGTGAGGCGAGCGGCGAGAAGAAGCGGTGCTGTTGAGAGAAGGCCGCAGACACACTCGCCCACCGGCGAGCTGCCGAAGCGCGCGTTCGTTCTCGGCGCGGTCGTCCTCGCAGAGGTGGCCCCAGTCGCCGGTGACGTGGTGGTCGAGGAGATCGGCCGGGTTGATGCCGCGCGCCTCCAGCAGGGCGATGCCCGCCGGGAGTGAGGATGATCTGGCCGAGCAGAAACAGTGCGGGGCCGGAGGGGCCGCTCATGCGGCCTTCCTCAGGCTGGTCCGGGCCACCGCAGGCCGCGCCACGGTGGTGTCGGGGTCCTCCGCGGCGGCATCGGCCTCGGCGTCGTCACGGCGCCCCGAGCCAAGAAGCTTCACCGTCTCGGCAATGACCTCGGTGCTGAACCGCCGGTGGCCCTCGCCGTCGGCGAAGTCGCGGGTACGCAGCCGCCCCTCGAGGTACACGGCGCGGCCCTTCCCGCAGTACTGCTGGGCGACCTCGGCGAGCCGGCCGAACAGGACGACGGAGTGGAACTCCGCGGCCTCCTGCCATTCGCCGTTGGCGTCGCGCCACTTCGAGTTCGTGGCGATGCGCATGCGTGCCATCGCCTTGCCCTGCGTGGCGATCTGAACGGTGTCTCGGGTGCAGTGCCCGACGAGGATGACGCGGTTGACCATGACGGTTCCCTCCGTGGGTCCGGTTACGATGGCACCCGACTAGCCGGGCGGCGCGCGCCACGGAGACGAGGGCGAAACCCGAAGGGGCGGGTTGTGTGACGGTACGCAGGACGCCGGAGGCAGCCGAGCAGCCTTTACACGTTCCGCCGGACCCGAGGACGGCGTAGCAAGCCGCAGGGCCGTTGAGTCGGCGCCGCAGGGGCGCGGCACGTCTGGCAGGGTGCGCGAGTCGTCACCGGATCTGCGGGGGAATCGGCAGACCGACCGCACCGTCGTGTCGGGTTCGGCCCGAACACCCGCCGCGGCGCATCGCAGCGAGGGCCGTGGTGGTGGCCCGATCGCCGGGTGCTCGTGACTGCCCGCGCCTGAACCGATCCTCACGGCCTGCGATATCTCATCAGGCTCCTGCTTGCGCAGGTGCAGAACGCGCCTGGCGCGAGGGACAGGATCGCCGCGTACTTCGACTGGACGGATCACGCCGTGCGGAAGCTGACCCCGCTCGTGTCGCCTGACGACGTCCAGCGTCTCGTGCTGACACCACGGTATTGGGCGCTGATCAACGCCACCGCGATCGGCACCCCGCTCACGGTGGGCCCTTTGGCTGCCCGACCCATCACGATCCTCACGTGCGACACCGGGATGGCGCCGCGCGGCTGGCCTCGAGGCAGTGAAGGTTCCGCGGACGACCGAACCAGAGCCGGTTTCGTAGCGCCGGCCGCCTGGTTAGAACAATCCTGGCTGGGCGCGTCCCGAGGGCCGGTCAGCTCCAGCCGCGACCTCGTGAGGTCGGGTCGCAGGTATCGGGCGACCCTTCGAACGACGGCGGTGCGCTTCGGGTCGAGTGGCGGCGCAAGCTCCTGCGCACCGCGGAGAAACTGGTCCCGCCGCCGCGGCTAGCCGTCGAGGTTCGGAGGACGCGGCGCCGCGGTGCAGCACCGCGGGGTGCCGCCGCCTCGTCATCGATGGGGGTGGTCGGTGCGCGCCCTGCGCGCAGGGCAGCGACGGCCGGTGCTTCGAGCTGGGGTGCGACGAGCAGGCCTGGGTCAGAGGGGTTCTGCAAGCCGCACTGGACTACAGCGTGCTCGCGCGCCTACTGCCGCGGTTCCGCGGTCCAGATCCGGGGGTCGCTGAAGTCCGGCGCGGCGCGCGCCAGCCATGCGGGCACGAGCACCTCGACGGCGATGTGCCATTGCACCTCGGGAGCGAAGGCCTGCCAGCCACGGCTGATGATCTCGCTGACCGGGGTGTCGAGGTTCATCCCACTCGCGATCAGAAAGCCCCGCATCGCCTTCGGGTCACTGGCGATCGCGTGCATCGAGTACATGTTGAACGCGCGACGTCGTGCCGAGCCCGGCTCGAACATGCGGGATGCGGTAGCGAAGTCCGGGGTGGCGCGCAGCACGTCATCAGCGGGCTCCTCCGCGAGCGAAGGCGCGATATGGCCAGGCGACACCGGCGGGTCGGCCGGATCACCCCGTGGAGTGGACACGCCGCCCAGTCTCACCTGTGCGGTGCGAGCAGGCCACGCGGACACGCGCAGCACCGGAGGAGGAGCCGGTCGTCAGATCCGATCTGAACAGGACGAACGACATGGCATTCGGGCTCGCCTTTCAAAACCGTCGTGTGAGTTGCAGCCACCGCCGAGCTGCCATCCCACCGGCATGCGGCACTGGCCGCGCAACGGCCCGCCCAGGTCGTGGGTCATGTGATCGGTGCGTTTGTCAGGCGTCACTCGATGCCCTCGATCCGGTCGAGGTGGTCGATAAGCGACTGGATAAATGTGCGGACCTCAACCCTGGTGGTGTTGCGGAGTTGGGTGAGGTATGCAATGTGCTGTTCGAGGTCGGCGTGTTGGGCGGCGAGCGCCGCTGCCGACGCGGCGTTCACTTGGGCCTGCTCGATGATCTGTTTCGCGGCGGCCGCGGCCTCGTCGCGGACGGTCTGCGCCGCGCTGATCGTCCGGAGGTGGTACTCGTCGGCTTCGCGCATGGTGTCGTCCGCGGGGCGTCTAGGGTCATCGGTGTGGCGGGCCGGACAGGTTTTCGGCAGGTCCAGCGTAGGCGCGCTCTGATGAGGGTTGCGTGTTGTTGTCATCGCTGATCCCACGCACCGACTACCCCACACTGCAGGAGAGCGTCTATCTCAACCAGGCCTCGCTGGGTCTGATTGGTAACCCGGCGGTTGACGCGATGCACGATTTGCTCGATCGCGTCGCGCGTCACGGCAACTTCCGCATGTCTGACGAGGACGAGGTGGCCTTCCTTGACGGCCTCCGCGAGCGTGCGGCCCGAGTGTTGATGGTGGAGGGCGTCCGCATCGCGATTCTCTCCAGCGCTAGCGAGCTGTTGGGCCAGGCTCCTTTCTTGCTGTCGCCGCGGCGGGGATCGAAGGTGATCGCCGTGGCGACGGACTTCCCGGCGATCACACGGCCCTGGCTACGCCTGGCAGAGCGTGGCGGGTGCCTCGTCGAGTTCGTCGAGGATCGCCCGGAGTCCGACCTGACGGCCGATGTCGTCGCCCGGATCGACGCGCGCACGTCGGTGGTTGCGGTCGGATGGGTCCAGTACGCGACGGGGACGGTGATCGATGTTCCCCGGCTCCGAGCGGCCACCGAAGAAGCTGGCGTCAGGCTCGTTCTCGACGCCACCCAGGGGGCCGGTGCGATGAGGTGCGATGCGAGCACATGGCGCCCCGATCTGGTGGTGTCCAGCGGTTACAAGTGGCTCGGTGGCCATGGCGGAGTGGCGATCGGAGCGCTAGCCCCCGATGTCATCGTGCAGACTCCGCCCCTGCCGGGGTGGATGGGCGCTGCCTCCCCCTTCGCTTTCGACGCCACAAGGCTGCCGCTGGCCGAGGGTGCCCGGCGGTTCACCCAGTCGACGATGTCCTACATCTCGGTGGTCGGCCTCACGACCGCGATGGATCGGCTCCTGGCGATAGGACTGGACAAAGTGGAGCAACACGCGACGCGGCTACATGACCTATTGCTCGATGCCGTGGAGGACCGTGGCTGGCAACCCTTCCGCAACCGCGCGGATCCCACAGCCGCATCGCACATCGTCTCACTCGGACGTCGAGGCAGACTATCCGCCGAGGCCATGACGAGGCTACGCCGCGCGAAGATCGTGTGCAGTACCCGCGGAGACCGGCTCCGCGTGTCTCTGGCTCCTTACAACAACGAAGATGACATCGGCGCTCTTGTAGGCGCGCTCTCATAGCGAGTCCAGCAATTGCCGAGCCCGGGTCTGTTGCATTAAGGATCAGATCCCGAGTGAACCTGGCAGGAACATTCCGGCCAGGCACCTCCCCGACGGCCCACAGACCACCCGCCGAGGGACATTCTCCAGTCGGCGGCCTCGACACGCGGCCCCGCCTTAGGAATTGCGGTCAAGATCGCGTGCCATGGTCCTTGACGGCCTGCCGGGTGTAGGTCAGCGGCAGGCGATCGCGTTGGGTCGCGAGGAGGTACTCGCCGGGGTGGTCCGGGGCTGGACACCATCGCCTCGTCGAGTGGGTTCCACGGCACCTCGCGATGCTCCTGCAGCGACGTCATCGTCATCCCGGCGGCCTGCTGTTGAACGACGTTCCGTATGACGACGGCCCACAGACCACCCGCCGAGGGACATTCTCCAGTCGGCGGCCTCGACACGCGGCCCCGCCTTAGGAATTGCGGTCAAGATCGCGTGCCATGGTCCTTGACGGCCTGCAGGGTGTAGGTCAGCGGCAGGCGATCGCGTTGGGTCGCGAGGAGGTACTCGCCGGGGTGGTCCGGGGCTGGACACCATCGCCTCGCCGAGTGGGTTCCACGGCACCTCGCGATGCTCCTGCAGCGACGTCATCGTCATCCCGGCGGCCTACAACGCGGTGAAGATTTCACCGAGTCCATGGTTGAAGCTGACGGTGTCGGGAGAGTTCACGATGCCGGTATCGGCGTAGGTCGTTTCCTCGCGGAACAGCACGCCTTCGGTCTCAAAGTACGGGTGCTCGACCACGAGCAGCCCATCCGGTCGCGGGTCGCATATCGACCATAGCACCGGGTGACCCTCACGCATGAACAGGTGTCCACCCGGCCGCAGCAGCCCCGCGACGACGTCGGCCCAGCGGCGGATACTCGGCGGCCAGCAGATCGCGCCGATGCCGGTATAGACGAGATCGAACCGCTCTGCACCGAGCAATTCGACCGCGTCGTAGGCGTCGCCGTCGATGAACGTGACCGCAGCGCCCGTTCGGGCTGCGAGGTTGCGTGCCTCGCGCAGCCCAGACGGCGAGAAGTCCACGCCGGCTGTGGTGCGAGCCCCCAGCCGCGCCAGGGAGATGGTGTCGGTGCCGAGGTGACACTGCAAGTGGACGACGTCCAGGCCGTCCAGCTGACCCAGCCGCGGCAGGTCGTAACGCACCACGTTGCTGAGGCGGGCAGGGTCGTCAAACGACGTGCGGTCGTAGCCGCCGGGCCCGGTGTGCACGGGAACGCGCGACTCCCAGTTCGCGAGATTGATCGCCCGCCAGTTCTGCGTCATCCGACGAAGGTAGGCGAAGCGGGAGCGGGGTCAGCACATCTCGGCTGGGCGACAACGATGCGCGCCGTTTGATGCGTCTGTCGGCGGTGCGCGTCGCACGCGACGGCGACGAATCGCGAGGCACGAGCTCGAGCAGGCAGCGCCATGACGGGTGAACAGATTGGACACGGGCCCGAACAAGATGATCTTGGTCAGTCGGCAAACAGTCCGCAACATCTCCGCAAGAGACCAATGTTGATCACCTGTCGCCAACGGCGGTCAACATCTTCCACACTCGGCATGCCCACCATCGGAACAACCGCATGAGCATGCGCGCAAAGTCCAGATCCTCGGCTATCGCCCAGCACGCTCATCCTCCGCTACGCCCTATTCGGCAGCTGGTGAAGATCAAGTACCGCCTTCACAACAGCGTCCGGGTTGTCGTGCGGCATGTCGTGGCCGCTCGACACGAGGCGGTGGTCAATCAGACGAGTGAACCGCTCACGGTGGGCTTGGACGCTCTGCGGCTTCACCATCGGATCCTCCGCCGGGTCCAGAACGATCGTCGGAACGGTGACCTGCGGCTGGGCCGCCAACTGTCGCTCGATCTCGCCATACACCGGATCGCCAGGCGCCAGACCATACCGATGCCGATAGGAGTGGATCACCACATCCACGAAGTCAGGGTTATCGAAGGACCGCGCGGCCCGATCGAAATCCTCGGCTGGGAACGGACGGCCTGGAGCCCATTCCCGCCACAGCTGCGCGGTCAACTCGCGCCGGTAGCGAGCCAAACCGGCGCGGCCCCGCTCGCCATGAAAGTAGTACTGATACCAGGCGCGGCTTTCCTCCGGTGGCAGCGCCGGCTCGGCGAAGGCCGCAATGTCCTGAATCTCGTAACCGCCGACAGCGACCAGCCCGCCGATCCGCTCAGGCCACAGTGCCGCAGCAATACACGCTGCCCTGCCACCCCAATCGAAACCGACAACAACCGCACTCCCAAGCCCGAGCCCATCGATCACCTCGATCGCATCCCGACCAATCGCCGCCTGCTGACCAGTCCGAGACACCACATCCGGCAAAAACCGGGTCGGGCCGAAGCCGCGCAGATAGGGCGCGACAACCCGGCCGCCAGCAGCTGCAAGTCCGTCCGCGACGGCCACATAAGACCACGGGTCGTAAGGAAAGCCATGCAACAACAACACAGGCCACCCGCCCGGCGGACCCGCGGCCTCCGCCACAACAGACAGCTGACTGGTTCCCACCATGATCCGCTCGAACTGCACGAACCCGAATCTAGCCACGACCCACACACCGCCGCCGGATCACCGATCCTGGGCACGACCGGGTAGTAGCCGTGGGCAAGGCGGTGCAGAAGTCCGCGGCGTTCCAGCCGCATGATCTGCACGCTGGATTGTGTGTAGCTCCGATGTCCGGCCGAAGCGTGCGCAGGTGCGCTCGAGCCAGCTCAGCGGGCAGGCCGGCAGCCGGTGGGGTCATCACTCCGCCGCGAAAAGCATGCAGAGACCTATCTCTGGGATAAGAGATACGCACGACATCGGCGTTTCGACGAACAGCGCTGCGCCGGCTAAGCGACGGATCGCGGTTACTGACCCAGAGTGCGGCCCTCATGCGATCGGCCGCCTCCTGCACGATGGCCGGCATGACATGGATATAGATACGGCATGACGTGGCTACAGGTATCGGTCGTCGTACGCATCTGACTGTGGCCGAGCAACTCCATGACTGCGCGGCTGGACGCCGGCGGTCAGTTGCCATGCGGCGCTACCCCGGCCGCTCGGCTTCCCGCCCCGCAGGTCCACTAATCGGGCTAGGTGTCGGAGCGTTGGCGGGGAGACTTTCCTGGGAAGGCCGGGCGTAGTGGCGAACCTACTGGCGATTCTGATCGGCTACGCCCTGCCTTAGCTGTGCCGCTCGTTCGGTGACCGCATGACCACTCCGGCCAGGAGCAAATACCGCCGCACGGTGTTAGCGGTGACACCGAGGTCATGGGCGACCTTGGCGATCGACCATCCGTCGCGGTGGAAGCCGCTGGCCTTAGCCACTTGAGCCGAGGTCAATCCACGTGAGAGCCAAGCGGAGCGGACGAGTCGTGTCAGTCGCGCCGTTATGCGGACGGCTGCGGGACCCGTTTGCCCAGTACGTGGTAGCTAGCCGACGCCGGCTCCGGCTCCTGTGGGTAGCCGCCGCGTATGCTTCGAGGCCCGGGTGCGTCTGGTTGAGCCTTGAGTCAGCACGCCGCCGGTTGGAGGTTGACCTCGCGATGAAGGCGCCGAGCGGCCGCGACCGCCTGCTTGAGCTCGACGAGGTCGAGCGGCGGCTAAAGCCGTTCGGGCGTCGGTATCTGGGCGTCTGCGAGATCCCGCTCGACGCGCTTGTCGGCACAGAGGGCCGCGTCAGCTCGTTCACCCGCGACTTCCGCCCGCTTCTCCCCTCCAGCCGCGACCGGCTGCGCTCGCTCCAAGAAGGGTTCGCCGAGGGCCTCTTCCCGCCGATCGTTGCGGTCAAGCTGGGTGAGACGTACTTCGTGATCGACGGTCACCACCGCACCGCCCTCGCGCGGCGCGGCGGCGCCGAGATGATCGACGCCGACGTGACCGAGCTCATCGCGCGCGTCCCTCTCCCGGCCGGGGCGGACATGCTCGAGGTCGTCCTCCGGGAGCTCGAGCGCATCTTCCTCGAGGACAGCGGACTTGCCGAGGCGCGTCCCCGCGTGCGCGTCGCGGTAAGCCGGCCCGCGCACTACCTCGAGCTGCTGGAAAACATACAAGTGCACGGCTACCACATGATGCGGGGACGCAGACGCGTGCTTGAGAATTCAGAGATCGCGGCGAACTGGTACGACGCGATCTACACGCCGACGCTCGCCGCGATCGACCGCCTGCGCCTCGACCGCCTATACCGGGACGCGCCGCCCGGGGACCTGTTCCTCATTCTCCACCGGCACCGGCGGGATGCATTCCCCTCGACCGGCTGTCCGCACCTAGCGCAGACCGTCGTCTCGGTGATCGGCGACGGGGGGCAGCGCCGCCGGCTGCGGTTGCCAGGCCGCGGGCGCCGTTCGTCGGCCTAGCGGTAGGCCATCCGCTCCAGGCCGTCTCTGTCGCGGCTCACTTACGCACGCGTCGCGGGCCAAGTGGCGTGCCCCGGCAATCCTGTGTTGACCACGCGCAGGGCGTCGATTAAGGGCGTGACCTGACGGCCAACGGTCTTACTGCCTCACCGCGCGAGAATTGGCCAGCGACCGCGAACCGGCAAGCCGTCAAGACGCCGTCGATCGCGACCTGACTGTCCGATCGGTGTGCTCACGGCCCAGCTGTACTGGCGGACAGATCGACAGCTTCGCACCCTCGATGCAGGGACCGGCGTCGGCGAGGTCCCCTCGATGCAAGTGGCGTGCCGGTCGAGGGAGACGCGGAGCCGGCGGCACCGCGCAGATCTGGACACCATTCGGAGACATCGTCGATGCTGTCGTCGCGCTCCTGCCTCGTTGTGACCGGAGGGTGCTCGACGATCTTGCCACGGCGCAGCGGCGCCGGGCCGCACTCGAGCGTGCCCTGAGCTGGGCGGCAGGTTAGCGGCGTGACACTGGCGACGGTGGGCTCCGGCGGGTCGTGGTGACGTCGCCGAGTGGGCTCGATCCGGACGAGGCGGCGGGCGTGACCGACCAGTTCGGTGTTGCCCTCGAGCAGGTCAGGCGCGATCACCTGATGTCTGTGGCGCTGGCCGCGTTGACGCCGCTGGCCGATCAGTTGATCTTCTTCGGCGGTACGGCGCTGTCACGTGCGTTCTTGCCCACTGGTCGGTTGAGTGAAGACATCGATCTGATTGCCGTCGCTGACCGGCGTCCGACAGCAGCCGCCGTCACCCGCGCTATCGACCGAGTCCTGCGGGTCAGTCACGGCCGGGTCCGCTGGACTCGGGCGCTCGCTGAGGTTCGCGACGTGGAACCTGTCGTGCTCCAGACGACGACGGCATATCGGTCCGGGTCCAGTTGCTGCGCGGGTGCCGAATACTCCGCCTGGCCGACGGCGACGGTTGAGTTGCATCAGCGCACAGCGACGCCCCGCCGGCGGCGCTGAAGGTGCCGACGCGTCCAGCGTTCGCTGCCTGGAAAACGGTCGCGTGGGTCGACCGTGCCGCGCCGCGCGACCTGTGGGACCTGTGGGCGCTGGCCGTCGCCGGCGGCATCGACAGCGAAGCGGCCGCCTTATTCGCTGCCCACGGGGCTCACGACCGGCGTGCCGCGGTCGTGGATGTTCACCCACGCGCCGAAACCCGATACCTGGCACCAACAGCTGGCCGGGCAGACCCGCCTCGCCGTCGACGCCGACGAGGCACTGGCCGTCGCCCGGCTGCCGTGCCGGTTAGCTGGCGACGAAGCGGGCTAGCGCGGCCACGTCGCGCAGCACCACGTCGCGGCCGGCGACGTCGATCCAGCCGCGTTTGGCCAGCCCGGTCAGCGCCTTGTTCAGCGGTTGCCGGGTGACCCCTAACTGGGCGGCGAGCACCGATTGGCTGCCGGCCAGTTCGACGCGGTAGGTGCCGTCGCGGCCGGCGACGGCGCCCGCGACCAGCAGCTTGGCCAGCCGGCGGGGCAGATCGAGGAACAGGATGTCGCCCATCGCACCGGTCAGCCGCCGCAGGCTGCGCGCGAGTTCCATCGCAAAGGCCCGCAGCGCGGCCGGCTCGCGGTCGAGCAACGCCCGCACCGCCGCGGCCGGTACGATCAGCAGCTCGGTCGACTCGGCGGCCACCACGTCGGCCGAACGCGGCTCGCCGTCCAGGATCGACAGCTCGCCCAGGGTCTGGCCCGGCGCGACGTTCGCGAGCACGAACTGGTCCCCGTGCGGCGAGTTGGTCACCACCCGCAGCAGCCCCGAGCGCACCACGCACAGGTGCCCGCTCGGCTCGCCGGCGAGGAAGAGCACCTGCCCGCGCGCGAGGCGGCGCACGAAGCTGACCTCGGCCAGGGCGGCGATGTCCGCCTCGCCGAGGCCGCCGAACAACCCCAAAGCCGCAAGTTCGTCAGCGATCCTCACACCGCCATCTTCACGTCCGCCGCGACGCTGCGCAGCACCGACCTTCACCCGGTAGGGCGTCAGCCGCGGGTGCGCCGAGAGCATCCGCGGGACCGTCGGACGGACTGCGGGCTGCGCCGCCAGCCCAGATCACCCGGCTCAGGACCCGAAGCGTCCGGCGCCGAGGAGGGCTCGCACGAACCGCGGCAGGTGGTAGCTGGTGACCAAGTGGTGCATGTCGTACCCCGGGCCGGCCTTCAACAGCAGCAGGGCGACCGCGGTGAGGACCAGGGCGGCGAGGACGCTGACCACGGCGAGGCCACGGCGATGGGTCCGGACGGTGGTGGTGATGCTGGTCATTTTGTGGCTCCTTATGCGCTGTGGTCGCGCCGACGAAACACATCGTGCCGCCCGCACCACCCACGGACAGTCACCACGACGACAGGACACCTGTCATCCACACGACAGGCCCACCGGACCTGGAATCAGCAGGCCGCGAGCATCGCCGAGATCCCGACCGGTAGTGGGGAAACCGCCACCGAGACCTCGCTGTCTCGTCGGACGTGTCACCCACTTCCCGAGCGAGATCGGTCACCGACCTCATGAGACTTGGCACTGCGCCGGCCCGAGGTTCGACATTCCAGCGCTGTCGTACCTGGCCGGTCTGAGCCAGCTGCAATCCACCTCGCCGGCGAGCTGGCGGAGGACGCCGGGCGAACGAACCTCGCGAGCTGACCCCAGCCCGACGGGCGCCGCTTGAGCGGCACGGACATCGGCTAAACGCGCGCGGATCCGGAGTGTCCGGGAGCGATCCATATGCGCAGCCCTGGTGGCGGACAACGGCGGGCCCTATCGACGGTGCTGCGCGGCGTCGACCGTCAGCTCGCTGCCAACGTCGCTGAAGCAGCCGGGATCGAATACGCGCGACCTTGTCCGCCGGGATCTTCGCCGACCAGGTCGGGCCAGGCTCACCGATAGAGGCCGCCGCGGCATCGAACCACGACCGGCGTGCATTTCGGTTGCGGAGCGCGCCTCTTCGGGCGCCGAGAAGATGAGTTCGTTCCGACTGCGACCTGCGAGATTGCTCGTGCAGAAAGTCCTCGAAAGAAATCCGGGAGGCGGTGTCGGATCGGGGCGGAGGTGTTCGTTGCAGGGGTGAGAGGGCGCCCACGAGGGGCCCCGGCAAGGAGAAGGGAACCGCGATCATGAAACTGACGACCATGACGCAGGTCTCCGTCGACGGGGTGGTGCAGGGAAACGGCGGCGCGTCGGATGAGGACCGCAGGAACGGATTCGAGCGGTTCGGCCGGCGGACCTACGAGCTGTTCGCCGGCTACTGGGGTGTGATGGATCCGGGCAGCGGCTCCATCGCCGATGCCTTGAACACCAAGCCCACGTACGTCGCATCGACCACGCTCACCGATCCGAAGTGGGCGGACACGGCCGTCCTCTCCGGTGACCCGCGGCGGCCGTCGGCGAGCTGAAGGCCAAGCCGGCGGGGCAGCTGCAGGTGCACGGCAGCGGCGCCCTGATCCGATGGCTGCTCGACAACGACCTCGTCGACGAGATGAATCTGCTCATCGTCCCGGTGATCGTCGGCCAGGGCATCCGGCTGTTCCCCGACAACGGGCCGGACCTGGCGCTTGACCTGGTCGAATCGCGAGCGGACTCGAAGGGCGTAACGGTCCAGGTCTACCGGCCGGCCGGACGCCCGCAGTATGCAACCGACTGAAGCACACGACGTAGCTGACGGGTAGACGACCGAACGGTTCCAGCCGCATGGCCAAGACCCACCCACGTTGGAAGCGAGAAGTACCTCGCCGGCTTCTGGATCATCGAGGCCTCCGACCCCGACGTGGAGGCATGACGAACTGGAAGCGCCTGCACAACGCTGTGGCCAGTCCGACGGCGATGATTCTCGCAGTGGTCGCAGTCTGTACCCACGCCGATCAACCGCACTCGAGGAGAACGACATGACCGCTACCTACACCTTCGACGTCTTTTCCAGCCTCGACGGCTACGGGGCCGCCAGCGCCAACTGGCCCGGTTACTGGGGTAAGCAAGGCCCCGAGTTGCTCGACCACCGCCTTGCCTTGTACAGCGCGGAGCAGCGGATGGTCTTCGGGGCCAACACGTATCGGGCATTCGCGCGGATGCTGGCCTCGAGCACCGAGGAGTCCGAAGTACGTGACCCATGGGTCACTCGGATGAGGAGCCTGCCGGCGACGGTGGTGTCGACGACGCTGGAAGGCCCTCTCAACTGGCCGAACGCGACCGTCGTGAGCGGTGACGCCGTCGACGTCGTCGCCCGTCTCAAAGAGGAGTCCGAGGTGCCGTTGCGCTCGCACGGCAGCCTGTCGTTGAACCGGTCGCTGATGGCCGCCGGCCTAGTCGACCGCGTGCAGGTGACGCTCTTCCCTGTCATCACCGGTCAGACCGGGCTGGACCCGATCTTCCAGGGTGCGGCCGACTTCGACCTGGAGCTGATCGAGAACCGGACGCTCGACGGCCACATCCAAGAACTCATCTACCGACCCACCCTCCATTGACCTGTACGGATTCGAACAGGATCCGTCATGCCTGCATCCATTCATGCACCCCGCCCGGGCGGACGTGAACGAAGCACGACCGCCCGACTGGCGACCTCAACGGTGCGCACCTTGCCAGCCTGACGGGCCCAGCCCTACGTTGCCCACCGGACTCGCCACGACCCTGAACGTGGGGCGTTCGCGCTCATCGGCATGAGCGGACACCGAACGCGGCACGTGCGTGCGTTGCTATGCGTCGCCGTAGCGTCTCGCCTGCTGCTGCAATTGGGACCATGGCCCTTGCCTCAAGCAGTTTGTCATGCAAACCTATTGGCATGACTGCGGCAGAGTCGTTCCGAGATAACAACCCACGGGCGCAGCTCTCGCGCACGCGCGACCTGGCTCGTCGGGTGCGTCGCGAGCAGCGAGCCAACTGGTTCCCACTACTCGTGTTCGCCCTGGTCACCTATCTCGCGATCCCGGTCACGCGCGCCGGTCATGCCGCGGGTCTGCACTGCCGCGGAGTCGACGTGACAGGCCAGCCCGGTGCGCGGGTGTGCGTGGCGCATAACTCAGCGGCCTACGTGTATTGGCCGATCGCGCTCATCGCCGCGTACGTGCTGATAGCAGGCTTCTATGTCCGCACGTCCCGGGCGCGCGGTGTGGGCACTCGGGTCCGCCCCTATGTCATAACAGGGCTCGTTCTCGCGGTCGCGATCATCGTAGCGTCGATCTGGGCCGCCCACAGAGTCCTGGCCGGCGGGTACGACTTGCTGGGTTGGCATGTGCAAGGTCCAGAGCTCTACAGGCTCATCGCCCCGGCGTGCGCAATCGGTCTTGCGCTGCTGGTGCTGGCCGTCATCGACCGCAGCCCAGCGCTATTTGGCGTCACCCTCGTCTACCTTGTCATAGCCATCGGACGCATCGATCTCGGCTGGACGATCGACCAGACCTCACGCTGGGCGTTCGCCCCCCACCTGGTGATCCAGGGCACCGTCCTGCTCCTCGCATCGGCCGGCTTCGCCTTGGCGCAGCGACCACACAAGCACGTAGACACCAGCCCCTCATGAGCAGCCACCCGGTCAACGGGCTCGACGACGTCGTCCATCAGCGCGTACGCCTGGGCATCCTCACCATCGCCCACGAGGCTCGACAGGTCGAGTTCGGCTACCTGCGGACCACGCTCGAACTGACCGGCGGCAACCTGTCCCAGCACCTGGCCACCCTCGAGAACGCGGGGCTGATCAAGATCCGCAAAGGCTATGAGGGGAAACGACCACGCACCTGGGTCAGCCTCACCAAAGCCGGACAGACCGCGTTGCGCGAGGAGATCGCCAATCTCAAGCGGCTGATCAGCCAGATCGAACGGCCCGACGGCCGCGACTGACCCACCGTCGCACTCAAATCGGCACGAGCGAGCGCACTCTTCGCGGCTCGATGAGGGAGATCGTCGTCGGACCCTGCGTGCTCGGCGCACCAGCCGTTCCTGATCTTGCCGGACTCTGTGAGATTCAGGCACATGACGACTCCGCAGCCCGATGCCGTCTTCGCCCCACACCGCCTCCGAACCGCTCGCGTGATCCGTGTCGACGAACATGCCTGTGAAGTCTGGAGCCACGGCGAAGTTCGCTCCGTCGGGTTCGCCCCCATGTTCCCCGCCCCGCGCGTCGAGCGAGTGTCTCCCGGCCATCTGGTCGCGGTTGCAACGGGGCTGAACGGCATCGAAGTCGTGGTGTGGAGGTGGTACGACACAGTCGTGTTAGGCACAGAGGACGACGGTTCGGTTCGGCTGTGGGAGCCGGCGCACGGGGAGGTTATCGCCCAAGCACGGGCGTCGTACGAGCAGCAGGATCCCGGGTCGCGAGCGTACGCGTCTGCCGGCCTTCCGGGAGCCGCGTGGTGGGTCGCTGACAGCGCCACCGGCGCCCCGCAAAGTGCCGACGTCGAACTCCATGACATTGACGCCTTGTACACCGAGAACGACCTTTGGTCGGCGGTGTTCGACTCAAATACGTGACCGCGGTTGTCATGTCGCGCGGTCGGCATGTCACGTCCGCTCATCGGCTCTGAGAGTGCGCTCCGCCGCGCGCCTCGCGATCGATCTGCGCCGATCGCGACGCGGGTCTAGGGCAACGGTGCTTCGAGCTGGGGTGCGATGAGCAGGCCTGGGTCAGAGGGTTCTGCAAGCCGCACTACAGGCGGCACTACTACAGCGTGCTCGCGCGCCTACTGCCGCGGTTCCGCGGTCCAGATCCGGGGGTCGCTGAAGTCCGGCGCGGCGCGCGCCAGCCATGCGGGCACGAGCACCTCGACGGCGATGTGCCATTGCACCTCGGGAGCGAAGGCCTGCCAGCCACGGCTGATGATCTCGCTGACCGGGGTGTCGAGGTTCATCCCACTCGCGATCAGAAAGCCCCGCATCGCCTTCGGGTCACTGGCGATCGCGTGCATCGAGTACATGTTGAACGCGCGACGTCGTGCCGAGCCCGGCTCGAACATGCGGGATGCGGTAGCGAAGTCCGGGGTGGCGCGCAGCACGTCGTCGGCGGGCTCCTCCGCGAGCGAAGGCGCGATATGGCCAGGCGACACCGGCGGGTCGGCCGGATCACCCCGTGGAGTGGACACGCCGCCCAGTCTCACCTGTGCGGTGCTGATCGGTGCGTTTGTCAGGCGTCACTCGGTGCCCTCGATCCGGTCGAGGTGGTCGATAAGCGACTGGATAAATGTGCGGACCTCAACCCTGGTGGTGTTGCGGAGTTGGGTGAGGTATGCAATGTGCTGTTCGAGGTCGGCGTGTTGGGCGGCGAGCGCCGCTGCCGACGCGGCGTTCACTTGGGCCTGCTCGATGATCTGTTTCGCGGCGGCCGCGGCCTCGTCGCGGACGGTCTGCGCCTCGCTGATCGTCCGGAGGTGGTACTCGTCGGCTTCGCGCATGGTGTCGTCCGCGGTCCGCCGCGCTTCGTTCCGGATGCTGGCGGATTCACCAAACCGGCCAAGGTCACGCTGCTCGCGCAACCGGGTGTTTTCGGCCTCAAGCTCCGTCATCCGGTCGTGCATTCCCTGCACCGCACCTGCTACCCGGTCGATGAAATCGTCGACTTCGTCTTCGTCGTATCCGGCGGTGAGGCGGCGGGTCTCGTGAAAGGTGACGGCCTGCAGCTCGGCGGCCGTCAACGGGCGATGAAGGTCGGTGCCAGCGGGTGGTGCCATCGCCGGGTACCTCCTTGACGCCGGGCGGTAGCGAATCCCTCAGTTCGCACTCATCGAACATATTCCCTAGGGTCCGTACGGGACCAGTGTTCCGCCATTGGGTTCGTTGCCTCCCGTGGCGCGCGGGATGATCCGGTCAGCTGCCTGGGTAACCCGACCCGCGGGGTCGACGCGAGGCGCGCTGATACAGGACACGAGCCCCAGGGTCTCGGTCCGAGGCATGGACTTTCCCCAGCGCAACGACCGACTATGACGTGCTACTCGTGCGCACCCCTGCGGGTGCTCGCCACCGACGAGGCCGCGCCCCTGCGATGATGCACGGCGATGCCCGGGCCACTCACCGACATCTAGCGCTTTCGATAGCGCCGACAGCCGAGGGCTGCGAAAGTGCTTACCGGCATCGACGCGGGCGTTCGGCAGAGGCTTTGTGCGGATGCTGCGTCTCGCGGTTTGCCGCGTTCGCGGACTCGTGTTTCCCAGGTTGATCTTATTAAAAGGGCCGCCGGGCCTGTGTGCTAAATAACCTGTGTTGATTACGTTTTGTATTGGGTAGCTAACGCAGTCGTTAGTTCGAAGAAGAAACACATGTGGTATAAAACACTTGCTCCGGCGGAGGCCGCGAGAGGGAGCGCAGGTTGGTTGACGACGCAAGATCGAGCATGTCCTCCCTCGCAAAGGGCTTCTTTCGCCGGATTCATCACGGCAGGTATCGCCCGCGTATGCCTGTGACGCTCGCCAGTCCTCCCGGTTTCCCAGAGGCGGTACATTGACGCACCGCCGGCTCGACATCGGGCGGTCGTTGGTGACGGGCGTCCGCGCCGACCGCTTCGCGCGCATACGCCGAGAGCTGTGCGCATGGTGTGACGAGCCAGGGTGGACAACCGACCACCCATCGGTACGACTTTGACTTCGCCGCCGACGACGGGTCGACGGCATATCGCTATCTCGACCAGCCAGCCCGCTACGCAAAGCGGTTGCTCGTAAACCTCGGCGAGTGCGCTCCCCGGATCCTGACGCTGTCCGCTCCGCGGACCTGTCGAGCGGTTCTGCGCGACGGCCTCGTCGCCTACAAACGGCGCTACCCGTCGATCCGGTACGTGGAGCTGTTCAACGAACCGGATAAGACATGGGCCGTATCCAGCGGACGCTGGAAGGGTCTGACCGTCGACGACTACTACCGGTGGTACCGGATCGGGTACTCCCTAGTGAACGAGGTGAACCACCGGCTTCAGCCGGCGGTCCCTTTGCGGCTAGGTGGTCCCGCGACCGCCACCTTCGATGAGCCCTTCCTCCGGGGCTTCCTCGACCGTTACGCCCGCGACAATGACCCGGCCAAGCGACTCGACTTCATCTCCTACCACCAGTACAAGCACGGGGCCGACCCTGCCCGGGTCGGGGCGGAGAAACAGACCGTTCGGCGCTGGCTGTCCCGCCGCGGGCTCGACCCGGATACTCCCGTGTTCGTGACCGAATACGGAGTCTTTCCCGGGGACGCAACCGGGACGACATTTAGCGCCGACCTGCTCACCCAGGCCGCAGCGATGGAAACCCTTGCGTACTACTACATCAACAGTGGGATGGACCTCGAGATGCACTGGGCGTACAGCCATCCCACCAACCTGCGCAAGTCCATGTTCGTCTCGGCTGTCGACGGCGCCCTCTACCCATACGGCAACCTCGTGACGATGCAGAGCATGATGAAGGACCAGCGGGTACCCGCGACCAGCGACGGCGTCGCTCCGACCGGAATCGGAGTCAACGCACTCGCCACCGTCGACGGCAGCGGCGTGGCCGTCCTGACCACCAACTATCAGGGCAGCCGGGGCGCAACGAGCCACGTCGTGTCCCTGCACGTTGACCAACTGCCACGACGGCTGACGTACCGCCGGCTGCAGCTCGACCGGTACGTCGTCGACTCGACGCACAGCAACTACGTGCACAACCCGTCGTCGTCCACTTTGGCTCGTGTGGAGCGGCGGATCGTTCGCGCCGACGACGGCATCGAGGCAGCCTTTCGGCTGGAGCACAACGCGATCACCCTCGTCGTGATCTCCGCAGCTGAACGCGGTGGCGGGATGGGGACGCCAGCCGGGTCCCTGAGATCCGCCGCAGCGACGTCGTAGACCTCGCCGAATCACGTCTGCCCGTCCTCGACACCGACACGCCAGAACAGGACCTCTCATTCGAGGATCGCTGAGACGAAAGGACGCCCGGCCAGCTCGATGCGTTTGCCGCGGCCCGGACGTGATCCTTTGTTGTGTTATGTGACTGTCCGGTGTGGACGGTGTGTCCATGAACGGCCAGCACCTGCGGTCCCGGCTGCCACGCATGCCACATCCGAGGCCAGCGTCGGCGGGCCCAGCCAGCGCGGCCACATGCCTTACTGAACTGCGGATCAAGAGCCTGTCCCCTAGCGGCAGGCGTCTAGCCACCTGCAAGATCAACTCAGACGCTCTTGGTAGCCATTGGCAGTCGCTGCACGCCAGTCGCGGCAGGGCTGCGCCCCGACTGCGGACAAGATGGATGGCTGCGAAGATCAAGCCGTGCGTGTGGGTCGGCCGTCGAGTGGCTCGAGTACGGCCACGGGGATCGTCCGGCCTGATCGTCGCGCGTACTTGGCGACCTCGGGTGCTTGTGCGAGCACGGTGTCATTCCAGGCTGCGTCGCGCTGGTCGCCGACCAGTTCGCGAGACCGAACCCGTAGGTGCCTGGATCTGATTTGCACGTCTGCCTCGGTGGCGGCGCGAAGGTTGCGGAACCAGTCCGGGTCGCGGCGGGAGCCGGAGCCGGTGCCCCACACCACATACCCGGCAGCGGAGTCGAGGTAGCGCACGCAGGTGGAGCGTGGGATTCCGGTTCGGCGGCCCGGTGTAGTGATCAGCAGGACGTGGACGCGCTTACTGCCGCTGGACAGTCGCCCGTTCAGGGTGCGGTACATCCAGACGCCGATTCGGTTGCCGACCCGGGTCAGCCTGTGCTTCATGTTCGGCATCGGATCCCCATCGGCGGTCCCGGTGACCGCGCATGTCAGACAGTTCTGCGTTCGCCGCGCGTGGTCAAGGCCCACGCCAGTACTGCAGGGCCGCGTAACCACGACGAGCAGCATCGCGACGCGATGCGTGGCCAATCACACCTTGTGAACCACCGCATGCTCCGCGCGCAGGTTGTTGCGGCGGACGAGTCGTCGGAGAACGTGGGGACCATCCGGCCACGTCTTAGGGGTGTGAGGATTTGGCTTGGGGTGGGAGCGGTCCTGGTAGGAGCGGCCGGGCTGGTCTGGGTGTCGACGGCGACGGGACGTGACTCGAGCAACTCGGTGCCGCAGACGGCAGGTACCGCGGTGGGCGGCATCCGGCTCGTCTCGTACACCAGTTGCGGCGACATGCTGGCTGGTTTGCGGCAGCACGCCGCGCGCAACGTTGGCATCTGGGGCACGACGCCGCGGGGTCTTGCCCCTGCGGCGGCGGGGAGTGGCGGCGCGGTCGAGCGGGCGGCGGTGCCGGCCGCGGCACCGCCGCATTCTGGGACGAACGACTACGTCTCGGGCGCGGACGAGCCGGATCTTGTCAAGACCGACGGAAGCCGGGTCATCACCGTTGAGCGTGGCGCGCTGCGCGTCGTCGACACCGCGACCAGGACGGTCACGGCACGCCTCAAGCTGGCCGACCCGGCGCGGGCGTGGGGTGCGTCGAATCTGCTCGTCGAGGGCAATCGCGCGCTGGTGATCTTCGCCGACCGCGGCGTGGTGGCCTCGGGCGGCGCGGTGACTCCCGGGCCGTATCCCGATCCGATCAATGAGGGAACGAGGTACGTGCTGGTCGACCTGTCTGACGAGCCGAAGGTACTGGGCACGCTCACGCCGAGCGGCGACTACGTGGACGCGCGACTGGTCGGCTCGACGGTGCGGCTCGTGGTGCGCAGCCGGCCGAACCTCGGAATCCCGCAGTCGGGCGGCGCCGGCAATGACACGCAGCAACTCGCGCAGGCCAGCGCTGCGGTGCGACGGGCACCGATCACCGCTTGGCTACCGAAATACCAACTGAGCAATGCGGACGGGGCGGTCTCGTCGCGCATCGTGGCGTGCCGCAGCGTGAGCCATCCGGTCGACTACACCGGCACGTCCCTGCTCACCATCTACAGCATCGACCTGGCCGCCGGCCTGGACAGCGTTTCGCCGGTCAGCCTGGCCGCCGATGGGGACACCGTCTACGCCACGACCAGCAGCCTCTACATAGCCAGCAACCCACAATGGTGGTACGCGCCGAGGCGCCTGCCGATGGTCGCGCCGAACGGCGGCTCACCACGCCCCGCGCCGCAGGTCCGGTCGCTGAAGCCACCACAGCAGACCCAGATCCACCGCTTCGATATCTCCCGGCCGGGGGCTCCGCGGTACGTCGCCTCGGGCGAAGTTTCCGGTCGGCTGCTGAACCAGTACTCCCTGTCCGACTACGCCGGGTATCTTCGGGTCGCCACTACCACCGGCGACGCGCTCGCCGACGAGCCGGGCGACAGCAACGCGGTCAGCACATCGTCCAGCTCGGTGTACGTGCTACGTGCGGACACCCTCACCGAGGTCGGTGCGCTCGACGGCCTCGGCAAGCGGCAACGGATCTACGCGGTCCGCTTCATTGGCGCACTCGCCTACCTGGTCACGTTCCAGCAGATGGATCCGCTGTACACGCTCGACCTACGCGATCCGGCCGCCCCCCGCGTCGCGGGCACACTCGAGCTCACCGGCTACTCCGCGTATCTGCACCCCGCCGCCGATCGGACGCTGATCGGCATCGGCCAAGAGGCCACCGCCCAGGGTCGGCCACTCGGCACGCAGATCTCACTGTTCGACGTCAGCAACCCGGCATCCCCGCGGCGCCTCGCCCACCTCGTCAAAACCAACTTCAAATCCAGCGCCGAATCGGACCCGCACGCGTTCCTCTATTGGCCACAGACCGGCACCGCGGTGCTACCGGTGAACTCGTGGACGAAGGGGCAGGTCAGCGCCGGCGCGATCGTGCTCAGCGTCGCCCACAACCAAATCACCGAGCGCGGCACCGTCACCCAGCCGACCGCACCTTCCGACGCAGGCCCGGTCGGAATCACCCGATCGCTGATCATCGGCCCCGATCTGTGGACCGTCTCCGACGGCGGGCTGATGGTCAACGATCTAGCCACGCTTAGGCCACAAGCCTGGATCCCCCATCAATAAGGCGCTGCAGCGCTCGAACCTCGTGCGAGGACCACGCACCGGAGCGCGGTCGTTTCCAGCGGTGACGACCAGTTCGTGCTTTGCCGCGCTACGAGAACGTCGTTGGCGCACGTCGATCTGACGCATCGTGAGTCGGACCCGGTCGCGCCAGCACCCCGACCGCGAGGGCCTGGCCGAGCGCGGGCGATGTCATGATGCCGAACCCACCGAGACCCGCGTACCAGTGGAATGTGGGTTCAGCTCGGTCGGGCCCGACGACCGGCAGGCGGTCGGCGGCGAATGTTCGCAGCCCGGCCCACTGCTTGAGCACGTGCCGGATGCTCAGCGTGGTGATCGTGTTGATCTTCTCGATTGCTTCGGCGACGTCGATGTCCTCCGCGCGCACATCGCGTGGGATGTCGGGGTGTTCGTCGGCGTTGGAGCCAAGCATCAGTGGACCCTGTGGCTCGAAGTACCAATCCTCGTCAATGCCGATCGTGCACGGCCACGACTCGTGACCGGCGCCGACCGGAGCCGGAAACAGAAACGCGGTGCGTCGCAGCGGGGTGAGCCCGATCGGTCTGAGCCCGGCCATGATGGCGACCTCGTCCGCCCACGCCCCGGCCGCGTTCACAACCTGCGAGCACCGCACCGTCGTCCCGTCAATAGTCAGATGCCACTGTCCTTCGTGGCGGATGTCGGTCACCCGCGCGTTCGTGCGCACGGTCGCACCGTGGGATCGGGCGCGCCTCAGGTACTCCTGCTGCAGCAGGTCTACATCGATTGCCATCGCACCGGGCTCATGCAGCGCGGCCAAGCAGAGCTCCCGGCGCAGCACCGGACACAGAGACTGCGCGGTCCCCGGATCGAGAAGGTCGACCGTTGCCGGCGATTCCCGCACCGCCACGAGTGCGTGCTCGACCGCGGCGTCTTGCCCGGTCGCGGCCACCCATAGCACGCCGCGTCTGCTGAGCAGCCCCGGCACCCTGGCAAACTCGGCCGTCAGAATGGTGCGCGACCGCCCGGTGAGCTCGCGAATCGGTGCCGATTCATAGCTTTCTGTGAGGATGGCCGCCGAGCGTCCTGTGCTGTGGTAACTGAGCCCGCTCTCGGACTCGAGCACCACGACGCGGAGCTGCGGGGCGAGGGCCCATGCGGCCGCAGCACCAGCGATCCCACCCCCGATGATCGCGACATCGAACCCATCCACGTCCGCGCCACCCACTCGGGGAGTGTAAAGGGGCGGGCCGCACGGCGATCGGGAATGAATAGCGATTAGGACATCGCGCGCCGCGGTATTCCGTCGACTCAACAGGTGACAGCTCGGCCGTTCCGGATCACTCCTACCGCCCTACCGTCGCTGCGCGTACGACCGGAGATCGCTATCCACAAATGCATTGCCAGGTCCGGGTTTGTCGAGCGGGACGAGCGAGGACGGGCCCTCGAGTTCGACGGCGATGCCCTCCTCGGGCTCCGGCGAATGTCGTCGACAACATCGCTCCCTGCCGTCCGCGCGTGCGGTGCGGCAGCGTGTGGCTGACCGGGGATGATCACCGCGTGCACACTGCTCATGGCCTCGCCCAGCCGCCACGGCGCGGTCACGTGCTCGTCGGGCGGCCTGGGCGATGTGGTCATGCTTGGAGCGATGCCTGGAGGCCTGGAGTTGTTCGCCGTGTTCCACGGAGCAAGGTCGGGGCCACACACCGGAGGCCCGCCGCGGAGGGAATTAGCCAGGCTCCCCAGTAGCGTCGCACCCGAGTCGATCAGTCTCTAGGCATGTATCGATGCGGCGTGGCGCGCTACGTTAATGCTGACGGAAGTCTTGGGCGAGGAGCGACAACGGGGTCGGCGCGTTCGAGAGCAATGGATCTCCGAGGGGGCGGACATGACCGATCAGAAACCGAATCGACTCACCCGCAAAGTCGGGCAAATCGGCCTAGCCATCGTCACCGCGCTAGCGGTTTCGTCGGCTTAGCCTCGCCGGCCTACGCGAACTTTCCACACTTCAAGAGTTCTTCGGTCACCACTGTGACCGGCACCTCGCTGGCTAGTGCCCGCAGCGCGACGCCGAGCGCCAGCGTATCGGTGGAGCTGCCCGACCTGTTGTTCAGCTGGACCGAGGTTGGCCTCGGCAGCCCCGACGTCGTCTACCGCCTCAGTACGGTCGTGACCGTGACATTCGGGTGTGTGAACGGCGGTGCGAACCACCCGTCCGCCACGAACAAGACCACAGTCGTGGTACCGGAGGGGACGACCGTCGATCTAAAAGCAGACAAGAACGGACAGATCACCGGCAGCGTCGTTCTCGACATCTCTACGGTGTCCCCGGCGACTTCTCGTGCCCGAGCGGACAGACGCTGGTGGCCCTCACCGCGGCCTTCACCCACAATACGATCACAGATACGAGGAACGACACGGATCCGAGTAACGGTGTGACCGCCACGGATGAGGACATTCCATTCCCCCTCTAGCCCTGACCCAGGGTCCGGGGCTGCGATCCGCTGCGAGCGTTGTCAGGAGTTGACGGCGCGGCCGGCTCGCTTCTGCGCGCAATGCGGCGCCCCGCTACCTGCTGACGCGGCTGCGGCCGCTGCCCAGGAGGTGCGTAAGACCGTCACGTGCGTGTTTTGCGATGTTGTCGAGTCCACCGCACTCGGGGAGCGGCTCGATCCTGAGGCCGTACGCCGGGTGATGTCGCTCTACTTCGACGAGATGCGCCGGGCCGTGGAGCGGCACGGCGGAACGGTGGAAAAGTTCATCGGCGATGCGGTGATGGCGGTTTTCGGCGTGCCGAAGCTGCACGAGGACGACGCGCTGCGGGCCGTCAGAGCGGCGAAGGAGATGTCGGCCGCCATGCAAGACCTCAACGAGGAGGTCGGAGCTGCTTGGGGGGTGACCATCGCGGCGCGCATCGGCGTCCACACCGGCGAGGTCGTTGCCAGTGAGGCCCACGCCGATCAGCGACTCGTTACCGGAGACGCGGTCAACGTGGCCGCCCGGCTCGAGCAGCACGCGGCCGCGGGTGAGATCTTGCTCGGCGAAACCACCTATCGGCTCGTACGGGGCGCCGTTGTCGCTGATCCCGTCGTACCCATCGTCGTGAAAGGTAAGGCGGTTCCGGTGGCCGCTTGGCGGTTGCGCCAGGTCACTCCGGACGCTTCATGGCTCCAACGTCGTCTGGACGCACCGATCGTCGGCCGCGAAGAGGAGCTGGCCACACTCGACGACCTGTTCCAGCAATGCTTGCCAGCCGCGTGCCGACTCGTGTCGATCGTTGCACCCGCCGGGCTGGGAAAGTCGCGTCTCGTCCGTGAGTTCATCCAGCGCATTCGCGGGCGAGCGAGGGTGACTCGTGGTCACTGTCTGCCGTATGGCGAGGGGGTGACCTACTGGCCTATCGCAGAGCTGGTCCAGGATCTTGCTGGGTTTGCCCCGACCGACGACTTCGACCAGGCGCGGGCCCGCATCCTCACCCTCGTGCAGGCAACGGGGGCCGCGGGCGGTTATCACCACGAGGCCGACGCCGGACACGTCGCCGAGGTAGTCGCAGGGGCCGTCGGCCTTTCCGGCTCAACAGCAGAGACCACCGAGATCGCGTGGGCCGTACGCCGCCTGCTCGAGACAACCGCGCTGACCGGCGGTCCACTCGTTGTGGTGATCGATGACATCCATTGGGCCGAGCCCGCTCTGCTCGACCTGATCGAGCATGTCGCGACGTTGACGTCGGACGTTCCCTTGCTCGTCGTGTGCACGGCGAGGCCGGAGATTGCGGAGGTCGCGCCAGGCTGGTCAGACGCGGTTCCTGACGCCTTACGGCAGACGCTCGATCCGCTCGGTACAACCGACGTCGATGCCCTGCTCAACAGCTTGCTCGACGGTATGCAACTGCCTGCACGTCTACGAACTCGCATCGTTACTGCATCCGACGGGAACCCGCTCTTCGTCGAGGAACTTGTCCGCATGCTCATCGACGACGGCATCCTCGTGCGGACCGACGACGGTTGGGTGGCCACGATCGAGCTGACAGAGTTGGTGATCCCACCGAGCGTCACGGCAATCCTCGCCAGCCGACTGGATCGGCTCGAACCCTCCGAGCATGCCTTGATCCAGCGGGCCGCCGTCATGGGTCGCGAGTTTTACCGGGACGCACTCGAGCATCTGGGCGGTGCCACCCTTTCCCGCCTTGAGGACGATCTGCGGTCACTGGTGAGCAAGCAGCTGGTCCAGCGAATGGGCCCGGGCATCGGCGGATCGGAGACCTACCGCTTCTTCCACCTACTCACCCGTGATGCGGCGTACGCCAGCGTGCCCAAGGAGATCCGTGTGGATCTGCACGAGCGGTTCGCCTCCTGGCTCGAGGCTGAGGCCCGCGCGCGGTCCACCGAGTACGAGGAGATCATCGGATATCACCTGGAGCAGGCGGTCCGGAACCTTCGCGAGCTGGGCCGGCTGGACGGGCTTGACAGCGTGCTCGGTACTCGCGCCGGGCGGTGGCTGTCAGCAGCCGGCCGCCGGTCGCTTGCTCGCGACGACATGTCCGCCGCGGCGAATCTGCTCGAACGAGCCGCCGCGATGCTGCAACTCGCGGATCCGGAACGCCCGGCACTCTTGCGGGATCTCGCCACTGCATTGGTCGCACGTGGCCGGTTCGAGGACGCCGAACGAGCGCTGAATCAGGCGAACGAATCCGCGCACCTAGCAGAGGACCACGCCCTTGCCGATCTGGCCGCACTTGATGGGCACTTCATCCGACTGCAGACCCAGCCGGACCGGGCATTCGAGGAGGTCAGGCGGGCAACCGACGACGCTTACCGCGCTTTCAGCGAGGCTGCGAATGACATCGGCCTGGCCCGGGTCTGGCGGCTGCGGGCCGAGCTGGACTGGATGGCCTGCGCGTACGGACGAACGACCGAGGCACTTGATCACGCTCTCTACCACGCGCGCCACGTGGGTGAGGTCAGGGAGGAGTCGGCGATCACGGTCTGGCTCGCCGCGTGCCTAGCGCTCGGACCCACCCCGGCCGGCGAAGGCGTGGCCCGCTGCCACGAGCTACTCGACCGGACGCGCGGGTCGCGCCGGGTGGAGGCGGCCGTCTGCGCGGTCCTGGCCTACCTGTCGGCCATGGCGGGTGCAGAGGCGGACGCCCGTACGAACCTGGAGCGCAGCCGACGGCGCCACGAGGAGCTCGGCCTGACCTTCAGTCGTGCCCATTGGACCGTGCTGTCCGGGATGGCGCTGCTCTATCTCGGCGACCTGGATGCCGCGGAGGCAGAGCTGCGGTGGGGGTACCAGACTCTGCGCGACATGGGTGAGCGCGCCGCGCGATCGACGGTGGCGGCCTATCTGGCCCGCGTCCTGGTTGCCGAAGGCCGCTACGCCGAGGCAGAGGCTCTCACGATTGAGTCCGAGCAAACGGCGGCTGCCGGCGATCTGGCTTCGCAGATCGCCTGGCGCGGTACCAGGCTGCCGTGCCGGCTCGCTGTCGGCGACACCGCAGGGGCAGAGGACCTCGGTCGGGCAGCCTTGGTGCTGGCCGAGAACACTGACGATCTCGAGCTCCTGGGCTACGCCCACGCGGGGCTCGCCGCTGTGCTGGCCGCCGCCGGCGATTCGCACGGCGCAGCGGCCGAGACATCGGCAGCATCATCCGCATACCGCGCCAAGGGCGACGTCGTGTCGGCGCCGATGCTCGATGTCGCTCCGGTCGCCAAGGTGCGGAGCAGCACGGAGACGCCGTTGACGAGCGGATAGCCACGTGGCACGAACCCGGCTCCGGAACGCCGATCGCCGCGCGGCACTCAGGGACGCGCTTCGGTCGCCCGACGTCCGGCGGATCGAGCTTGGCTGGGGGTTCTCCGTTGTTGGCGAGTCCGCGAGCACGGTGGCCCTCGTGGTGTTCGCGTACGCAGAGGGTGGGGCCGCGCTGATTGCGGTGTACGGCCTCTTCCGTATGCTTGCCGGCGTCACTGTGGCTCTCGCGATCGCAGGCATCGGCGATCGGGTACGCAGCGAGCTCTTGCTGCGGGGCGCGACCGCTCTGAAGGCCATCCTGCTCACGCTGGCGACGGTCACCGCCGCTGTCGATGGGCCCGCGCTCGGCGTAGTCGGGCTGGCCGCGGTCAGCTCCGGGCTGGAGGGCGCCTACCGTCCGCTGCAGGCCGCGACACTTCCGTGGCTCGTGCGGACGCCGGCCGAGCTTACCGCGGCCAATGTCGTCGCCTCGATGATGGAGAGCACAGGCGCTCTCATCGGGCCGATCCTGGCCGGTGTGCTGCTGGCCTTGGCTGACCCTACGGCGTCGATCGCACTCGCAGCCGCCTTCTTCGGTTTCGCCTGGCTGTCGCTGCTTCGGCTGACCGTGGAGACCCACCGTCCCGCCTCGAAGTCGACGCGAGTGCTGCACGACATGGTGACCGGGGTCAAGGCATTCGTGCAGCTTGCTCCGCCCGGCGGCGTCGCGATCCTCGTTGTCGCGCAGACGTTCGTCCGGGGTGCCGTGACCGTGCTGATCGCGGTGCTCGCGGTCGACGTGTTGGTCCTCGGCGAGCAGGCCGTCGGCTGGCTCAACGCCGCGCTCGGCGCGGGTGGCCTGGTCGGTGGTGTTGTCGCCGCGGCCATCATCCGGGTAACCCGGCTGGGCCGGAGCTTCATCGCCGGCGTGCTGTTGTGGGGCCTGCCGCTTGTCCTGCTATCCCTCGTGATGGAACCGGCCGTCGCCTACCTAGCGTTTATCGCAATCGGGATCGGCAACGCCGTGGAAGACGTCGGCGCCTTTACCCTGCTCACCCGGCTATTGAGCCCACGTATGACGGCGAGGGTTCTGGGCGTGCTAGAGCTTGCCGCGCTGGGCGGGATCGGCCTGGGAACAGTCGCGGCCCCATCGCTGCTCGACGCATTAGACATGCGCGGCACGCTCGCGCTGCTCGGACTCGGCTTGACCGGCCTGACGATTGTCCATGCGATGCGTTTCGCGCGGATCGATCGAACCATGCCGCAGCCGGGCCAGGAGGTCGACCTGTTGCGGGGTCTCCCGATGTTCGCCCCGCTCCCGTTGGCGGTCATCGAGCTGCTGTCAACCGAGCTCCGGCCGCATCGGTTCGCTCCCGGCACTGCCGTCATGAGAGAGGGCGACCCGGGCGACGATTTCCACGTCATCGTGAGTGGATCAGCGTCGGTGACGGTGCGGGGCACGCCTCGACCGCCCTTGGGGCCGGGCGACTGCTTCGGCGAGATCGCTCTGCTTCGCGATGTCCCGCGGACGGCGACGATCATCGCCGCCGAGGAGATGCATACGCTCGTGCTTCGCCGAGAGGAGTTCTTGGCCGCTCTAGCAAGCAGCGCGAGGAGCGGCGTGGCGGCCGAGTCCCTCGTGGCCGAACGCCTGAGCCAGGACCCACCCAGAGATCGTTGACCAATCCAGCGATGCCGAAGGCGACCGGGGAACGTGCTGGGGTCAAACGAACAGGCCGGCCGGCGCCTGCTCCACTCGAAGGCACCGGTCCGGCGGTGGCGCGAGCTCGTCGACACCTTCCTCTCGGCGCAGCAGCGCGACGGACCGGCGAGCGGTTGCCCGGTCACTGCTGGGCCTTTCCAGTCCAAGGTCGGGGTGAGACCATCTCTGGATCTGGGCAGAGGAGATCACATATGGACGTCGCCAAGCTGGCCGAACTGCAGCTGTTCGACGGCCTGTCCACGCAGCAACTTGAGCTGGTCGCGCAATACGCGGTCGAGGTCGACGTTCCCGAAGGCAAGGCTCTGGTGCGTGACGCCGCCCTGGCGTGGGATTTTTACGTGATTGAGGAGGGAAGCGCGGAGGTTAGGCGCGGCCAGACGAAGCTCGGAACCCTGGGCGCGGGGGATTTCTTCGGCGAGATGGGTGTATTGGCATCCGACCGGCGACGGACGGCAAGCGTGGTGGCCACGTCGCCAATGAAGGCAATCAGGTTTACGACGCACCAGTTGCGAATGATCGCCCAAGAGTTGCCCGAGGTCGCGGAGCGTCTGCGCGCTGCGATCGCCGAGCGCGAGCAACGTCTGCTCTAGCTCGTCGCGCCGCGAACGATGGCGCCGATCTGGGAAAGCCCTTGACGCTGCTCGCCTTTCCGAGCGGGTGTGCCGAAATGGGCTACCGACCGCTACATTTCGTCGCGTGATCGACCGGTGAGGCTGTGGCTCCTCGGCGTCCGGGGCTCGACGCCGGCCCCCGGGCCGGATTTCCTCCGCTACGGCGGGCACACGTCCTGCGTCGCGATCGCGGCCGACGGCCACGATGCGCCGACCCTCGTGCTCGACGCCGGGACCGGGCTCCGTACGCTCACCGCGTTGCTCCCGCGGCCGGCCTACCGCGGCGCGATCCTGCTCAGCCACCTGCACTGGGACCACGTCCAGGGCATCCCGTTCTTCGTCGCCGGCGATCACTACCAGAGCGTCGTCGACCTGTATTGCCTGCCCAGGGCGGCCTTAGCGGCCGCGACCTGCTGGCCAGGATGATGTCGCCACCCTCCTTCCCGATCACGCCCGAAGGGCTGCGTGGCGCGTGGACGTTCAACGCCCTGCCGCCCGGACGCATAGACATAGGCGGCTTTGCAGTGACGGCTGCCGAGGTCGCCCACAAGGGCGGGCGGACGTACGGATACCGCGTCGACGACCTCTCCGGCTCGCTCGCCTACCTCCCCGATCATGCCCCGGTGCAGGGCTGCAGCGACGAGACGCGGGCCATGATCCGCGGCGTGGACGTGCTGCTGCACGACGCCCAGTTCCTTGAGCGCGAACGCTCGACGGCCGACCTGTTCGGTCACGCGACCGTGGACGAGGCGATCAGGCTGGCCAACGAGGCAAACGTCGGCACGCTGGTGTTGTTCCATCACTCGCCGGTGCGAACGGATACGCAGCTCGACGCGCTCGCCCGCGAGCTGGCGGCCTCGATGCCGGTCGTCCTCGCCGTAGAGGGGCAGAGAATCGATATTCCAAGCTGATTTCACGCCAATGGCGAATAGTAGTAAAAATGTGCCAGGTCACGATGAATGGCGAATGAAGGGGAGGATCGTCGACCCGGCAGATATTGGCGGGCTATCTTGACCGCACTGCTGCGCCCTGCCCAGATCAGCTGCCGTCGTCCCTATCCGCTGTCGCGGATCGTGCTCGCGTGCGCGGTGCTTATCGGCGCGACGGAGCGGCCAGGCCGGTGAGAGTGCTTGTGATCACGAGAGCGAACTTTCGCTCTGTGCCGCTGCGCACGCCGGAAATCGCGCTGAAGGTGTTGGCGGCCTTTGCCGAGCGTCTGCCACCGGACGCAACCTAGGTGAAGCGTCTACCTCCAGCGGGCTCGTGGGATTCAGCCCTCGCGACTCTGGTCGCAGGGCATGACACGCACCATGCAGCGGCGCGGATCTGGTGACGCCCGGACAGACGCACCGGCTCGCCCGACGCTCAATGTGCCGACCGTCCGCTATGGACGGCATGGCAACGGCGATGGGCAGCGATGGTAGATACGTCTTCGCTTCGTCTCACCTACGAGTCTCATGGGTTTAGACCAGCAGTAATCGGACCGAGTCTAAAGTATTCGGACGATTGAAATCTTGGTAGCCATTCTGGTAACCATCTGCTCAAATCCGTGCCCCGTTCCTGACCTGTGCTCAGATCCTCGTAGGCGTAATAGGCTTTTGGGGCAGGATTTTCGTACCTAATCATTTCCAATCGTCCGCGATGGCGGATGATATCGCTTAGGGTGAGTGAGTGACATCCTGATCCGTGACGTACCCGAGGACGTCTTATCGCCATCGATTCCCGAGCGGCACGGCTCGGGATCTCGCGCAGCGAGTATGTGCGCCGTCGGCTGGCCCAGGATGCGGCCGTGGCCGGCGGCACGGTCAGTGTCGCTGACCTGCGTGCATTCAACCGGGACTTCGCCGATCTGGCCGACGCCGACGTGATGCTCAAGGCATGGGAGTGAGCGACTGGTTCTGCAGGACCGGCGCCGCTGCGAGAGGGCGTCTATTGACCGTCGTCGGTAGAGTCGCGGGTCCAGACCCCATGGACGACATCCCGGGCGCGCGGACAGTGGCGTCGGCAACGACCACTTCAGTGACCTTCGCCTGAGGATGGAGGGTCAGACTTGGGAGAAGTCGCGCCCGTTCCAGGCCCAGAGTTTGTGGCTGACCGTCGCCGGCCCGCACGAGGCCACCGGTAGGTTGACGGGGCGGCGCAACGTCGGCGTCCCGGGCGTCGGTGCGGTCAGGCGTATTTGCGAGGACGATCTGTGTCGCTGGCAGCTGGGAAGTGAATCCGTGGCCGGCCGCGGCCTCTCTTGAACGGCAACACTTGGCCGTGCCGCACGATCTCGCCACCCCACACCCCGCACGGTTCGCGTCGCCGCAGCGCGCCGGCGAGGCACTCGAGCCGGACCGGGCAGGTGGCGCACAGCGCCTTCGCCCGTTCGAGGTCCGCAGGTGAGTCGGCGAACCAGAGGTCTGGATCGTGCACGTGGCACGGCAGGTCGCGTGGTGATCGCCCACCGATCGGCTCCATAGGCGCGGGATCGAGGTGGCGCGCCGAGTCCGTGAGCCCGGGGGTTCGACGCTCGCCCCGGCGGCCATGCGGCTGCCGCCGCGTGTCTCGCTGGGCTGGTTCATGTCCTGCGCCAACAGGTTGTTAGTCAAGACGCCACGCTCACGTTGTCTGGGTGGTTCGGGGTCATCGGCTCGATGCATTTTGCTGGGCGCGGCTAGGCGGCGAGCGCCCGATCGCGCAGGCCCGAGACGCGCGCGACGGCGGCTGAGTGCTCCGCGACGGCGAGGTGCAGGTGATCCTGCGCCGCCACGATCCACTGGTCGATGTGTGTCTGATGTGCGTCGTGCAGCGCGACCTCGGCGTTGTACAGCGCGCGTGCGGCGTTGCCCATCGCGGCAACCGCCTGCTCGTAGGTTCGGTCTGTGGTTGCCTGGTGTGTGATCGTCATTGGTTTGCTCCTTTCCGAACCCGGCGACGACTCGACGACGTCGTTGTAGGTACGACGACAAGGCGTTTCGAAACTCATCGGTGCATGGTGTGTTTCGTCACTCAGTCACGTGGTCACTGGGAAGACACCTCGGACGTCGGGGATGTGACCGACGAGCCGGCCGCCAGAGTGGCACCCGCCCGGGCTGGCCGGATCCGGACTCGTTAGGACGGGAAGGGTTAACGGCGGAACCGGCCATCGACCGAGCTAGCGAGGAGGGCGCAAATGGTTGCCGCTGCGGCGCCGCAGTTTCTCGAATGTCGGTACCCGCGGCGAGACGATGAAGTACAGCTCGACGACGGCGAGCGTGGCGACGCTGGCGTACGTGTTCGCCACGCAGATCAGCGCCGCGGCTGCGTAGCCGGCTTGAGCGACAGCTATCCGGCGGCGAAACAGCGATAGGCGATCGAAGCTGCCTGGGTTGATGACGCCGGCTTGGGGAACGTACCGGCAAGTGAGGGCCAAGCAAGCCCCGAGCAGCAGGATGTTCCGCCAATACGCCGCTACCGCGAGTCGGATCGCGGCAAACTCGGCAAGCAGCGACGCGGAAAAAGGCAGCAGCGTGACCACGAATAGAAAGCCCAGCTGGATCCAGGTCAGAGTCCGGTTAGCTCGAGCGCAGAAGCTCAGCATTGTGTGCTGAGCCAGCCAAAAGGTGCCCAACATGGTGAAGCTGAGCAGGTACGCGGCGAACCTGGCGCCGAGGTGTTGCAGGGCCTGCCACAAGCGACTATCGGAGTCCAGGATCTCCGCGGGTACCCGAAGGTCGAGCACCAGCAGCGTCATCGCAACGGCAAACACGCCATCGCTGAGCGCTTGTATCCGCGGCACGCTGAGGCCCGAGAAGCGGTTGTACGAATTGGTGTCCATGCTTGTCATACACCGGGCGGTAGCGCCTGCCGGTGCTCGACAGTTGGGCGCGAGGTGCGGTAGATGGCAAAGGACTGGCCGTCGCCTGGCCGCAACAACCGCCGATCCATGCCACCAGTCTGGGTGGGGCGGCAGCGATAAGTCCAAGACACATTTGCGCTGGAATTCATCGCATCGCACGATTGCGATGGAGCTGCGCCAGCTTCGCTACTTCGTCGCCGTCGTCCGGGCCGGCGGGTTTACCCGCGCTGCCGCCGAGCTGCACGTCGCCCAACCCGCGGTCTCCGCCCAGATCCGGCAACTGGAACGCGAGCTCGGCGTCCAGCTTCTGGCCCGCACCACCCGACGGGTGAGCCTGACGGCCGCCGGCGCGACGATGCTCGCCCACGCTGACCGCGCCCTGGCCGAACTCGACCACGCCCGGGCCGAACTAGACAGCCTTTCCACCGTGTTGCGCGGCACCGCGACGCTGGGGGCCACCCTCGTGCTCAGCGGGCTCGACCTGCCCGCCGCACTCGCCCGATTTCACACCCGCTTTCCGACGGTCAAGCTCGCGCTGCGCACCGGCTTGGTGGCGCAACTGTTAGGCGCGCTCGACGCCGCCGAGCTCGACCTCGTTGTCGGACCTGTCCACCCTGGACTGCCCAGGCGCTACGTCGCCCGGCCCCTTGCCCGCGAGCGGCTCGTCGTGATCACGCCGCCGGCCACCGGCTGGCTCGAGCTGACCGGATCCGCCTCGCCGACCTGCGGGACGGCCGTTCGTCTGCCTCCCCGCTGACAGCGGGCTACGGGAGCTGCTCGACGCCGCTGCACACCGCGCCGGCTTCCGCCCCGACGTCCGGTTCGAAACATATAGCCCCGGCAGCATCCGCGAATTGGTCAACGCTGGGCTCGGCGTCGCCCTAGTCGCAAAGTCGGTGGCCGACGCGCCCGGGCCGCCGGTCGGAGTGCACCAGCCGCAACCCGCCGAGCCCCATCCGCCGATCGCGCTGATCCGCCGACGGGATAGGCCACTCAGCGCCGCCGCGCACCACCTCCGCGACGAGCTGGAACGCGCCGCCGCAGCCCCGGCCCGGTGATAACGAGACCCCGGCGAGACTCCGTCACTGTAGACGAACGGGTCCGCCCGTCAGGGTGTCGGCTGGAACAGCGAACCGATGGCGAAGCCGATCGCGGCCGCGCCGAGGCCGATCACGACCATCTTCAGACCGCTGCGGCGCCAGTCGCCGACGAGCGACTTCGCCGAGTAGACGCCGACGCCGAACAGCAGGAGCGCACTCAGCGCGATCGCGACAATGACCGCTGGCGTCCGCGCCAGCCAGAGGAACGAAACAAGCGGGATGAGGTGTCCGATGAGCGTCGCGGCGGTGATAACGACGGAGCTGCGTAGCGCGTCATGCGACTCGACCGGCTGCAGATGCAGCACATCGTCCGTGACGGTGGCGAGCCAGCGATCATGACGCGAGGTCAGCGTGTCGACGATCTGATCGAGCAGCTCGCCGCCGAAGCCTTTCGCCGCATAGGTGCGCCGTATCTCCTCGCGTCCTGCGTGGGGCGCGGTGTCGATCGCGTCAAGCTCGCGCTGCCGCACCGCTCGGTAGTAGTCGTCGCGGTCGGCCATCGTGGACGTGTATCCCACAGCGCCCATGGAGATCGACTCGGTAATCGCTGCAGCGAAGCCGGCGCCGAGCAGTACGGTCTGAGACCACCGCTCGCGATCACACCGAGAACGATGCCGAGGATGTTCTGAAAGGCGAACTCGACATCGCCGTCACCTGGCTGTCGGAGCCACCTGACGCCCGGCTGACGACCGTCACCCTGATGCGGACCCCACTCGTCCTCGTCTGTCGAGTCGAGGACCAGCTGGCCCCGCGTCGCGCCATCGCGGCGAAAGATCTCGCCGACCGGCATCTCGTGGGGTTCCCCGAAGGCTGGGCAATGCACAGCCTGGCTGAACGATTTCTGCGACGATCCGGAATCGCCGTCGACACCCACTTCGAAGTGAACGACACGCCAACCGCGCTGGACCTCGTCGAGGCCGGACTCGGCGTCGTCCTCATCGCGGAAGCACTCGCGACGCGTCGTCGCGGACTGCGAACGGTGCCGCTTGTGGGCCGTGCGATCGACTGGGTGATCTGCGCCGTCGCGGTCGGCCCGGCACCCAGCAACCCGGCAGCCGGCGAGCTGTGGCGGATCCTGACGAGATCCGCTACTGCCGATCCGACGTCGTGACTGAGGTGATGCCGACCATGAGTCGCCTCGATCTCATCACCGCATCGGCGCGTGCGGTGACCGCCAACCGCGCCGACATAACCAACGTGTGGTCGCGCCACGGGAGAAGTCGCTCGTTCGGGTGATGCCATCCCTGACGTCAACGGACGACGCTATATCCGGAGCGCGACGCTGGAGGGCCGGATGAGCAGCGACGTGATCATCGGGCACGACGGGACGCCCCGTTGCGGCTGGGTCGGCGGCGGCGATACCGCCTCCGTCCGCTACCACGACGAGGTCTGGGGCACCCGCACCTACGACGAGTCCGCCATGTTCGAGGCACTCACCCTGGGCGTGTTCGAGGTCGGGCTGAGCTGGTCGATCGTGTTCGGGAAGCGGGACGCGTTCCGGAGGGCGTTCCGGGGATTCGATGTCGCCAAGGTCGGGGCGATGACCGAGCGGGACGTCGACCGGCTGGTGCAGGACGCCTCGATCATCCGCAACCGTGCCAAGATCCAGGCCACTGTCGACAACGCCCGCGCGATGATGTCCGCGTCGCCGAGTCTCGTGGCGCTCGCGAAGTCCTACGAGATCACCCGCAAGCGGGCACCGCGGTCGCTCGCCGACCTACCCAAGTCGACTCCGCAGGCGGAGGCGTTCGCGAAGCAGTTGAAGTCGCAGGGATACCGCTTCGTCGGGCCCACAAGCGTGTACGCGTTCATGCAGAACGTCGGCGTGGTCAACGACCACCTCCATGGGTGCTTCCGCGCGAGCGACTACCCGACCACGGCCGGGAGTCGTTGAAGGCTGGTCATCGTCTCCGACGCACCCGGCCACCGCGGATCTTCCCTTCCGCGTTCTCGGGCTCGAAACGGGACGGCACGCTCTTGATCCTCGACTATCAGTTCTCTTCCGGCGCAAGCGCGGTGATGGCGTCGACCTCGTTTGGGTCAGCGAGATGTGAGCGGCGGCGAGGTTTTCCTTGAGGTGCTGAATGCTGGTGGTGCCGGGGATGGGCAGCGCCTGCTCGCTGCGGTGCAGCTGCCAAGCGAGGGCGATCTGCTGAGGGGTGGCGTCGTACTTCTCGGCGATCGGATCGATCACAGCGTGGAAGGGCTCACCGTCGGTGCCTCGGGGGACGGCGCCCGGATGCCATGGAGAGAAGACGATCCCGATGTCGCGGGCGACCCGCCGCACGGCGGCGCCGAGGCGGACGGCGACGTTGTAGTGGACGGTCACGGCGGCGATGTCGGTGATCGTCAGGGCGGTGCGGAGTTGGTCGGCGCTGACGTTGGACAGACCGATATGGCGGATGAGACCGTCCTGGCGCATGCCCGCGAGGGTCTCGATGATTTCCTCGAAGGGGGCGTCGGTCATGGTGGGCGTGTGCAGGTAGTAGAGGTCGATGCGCTCCAGGCCGAGTCGGCGCGCGCTCAGGTGAGCCGCCTGGCGGAGGTACTCCCGGTTCCCGACAGCGCCCATGTCGCTGTACTGGGGACCACCGCGGACGAACCCACCCTTGGTAGCGATCACCAGGTGCTCCGGATACGGGTGCAGCGCCTCGCGGATGAGTTCCTCGTTGGAGTGGGGGCCGTAGACGTCGGCTGTGTCGATGAAAGTCACGCCTGCCGCGACGACCTCGCGCAACAAGGCGACACCCCTGTCATGGTCGGGGTATTCGCCCCAGACTTTCGGTCCGGTCAACTGCATCGCCCCGTAGCCCATGCGTCCGACGGTCAGGTCGCCCCCGATCGTTACGGTCTCCGCGATAGGCGTCCCTGTGGTCATGTCGAAGTCCCTTACTTCACGATGGTCGTTGATGGCACGTGCCGGCGCACGCCGCCAGCAGCGACCTGCGGCCAGGTGACGTGTTGAGTGTCGCGCATCCCGTAGCTCGGGGCGATGCCGTTGCGACCCGGTAACGAGGCGACTACGTCGCCGGAGGCGTGAATCCGTTCGGACAACGCGAAGCGTCGCGATTGGGTGGTGCCGCGTCGGGCCGAGTTACTCGTCCTGCCGACTTGGGTATTGATCAGGTGATGTCTTTGTTCGGAGGTCCGGGCGTTCGCGTAGTCCCAGACGTGACATTGGGTGCGTTTAAAGCGGCGCGCCGTGCGACGACGTGTCGGGTCACGCCCCGGCGTGACCTAAGACCTGGCGGAAAGGCGAGCGGGCCTCGTTAGCCGAAGTCGGAGGACTGCAACCAAAGGAGATTGCGATGAGCGCTCCAGTCTTATCTCCAACGTCTGCCCGTGCCGAACGGCCAGTCCCATCACCGGCCGTAAAGCGCAACCAGGCGGCGGCTTGGACCGGCCTGGCGATTGCGGCGATCTGGATCGCGGTCACGCTGATCAGTGTGTACGCGCCGGACCTGGTGACCGGCACCACGCAGGATCACGTCCCGCTCGCAGCCATCCTGGCGTGGATCTGGGCGTAATCGCCTCGCGAACGGTCGCCGTCGCCATACTCCGCCGACGTCGTTCCCCCGGCGTTGTCGACTCCGCCCGTCTGATGGCGATCGCTGTCAGCGTCATCTGGGCGATCTGCATGATTTTGGGCGTGGCCGGCCCTGAGTGGGTGTCGGGCACCGACCCGATGCGCATCCCCATCTCGGCTATCGTCGCTCCGATCATCGCCCTCGTGCTGACCCACCTCGTCACCCGGTTGATGACGGCACTCGACAACGACAGCACCTAGTCGGTGCTTACGGCTGCTCCGAGCGCCGTCCAGGTCGGCGTCCGAAGATGCCCGGTCACGCAGCCCGGCATTGGTGGCAGCACCGGAACTAAGTTGTATTCTACCTAGGAGGTAGGTAGAGTACAAGCATGGCCGTTGATGGTCGGACCCTGCGGATGACGATCCCGACTGAGCTGGTGCTGCGCCTGCTCCTCGAGGATCCGACTCGCGAACTGTATGGCGTGGAGATCGGTGACGGCGCTGGGTTGCCGAGCGGTACCGTGCATCCGATCCTTGCCCGGTTGGAGGGCAGGGGCTGGCTCGAGTCGCGGTGGGAAGAAATCGATCCGACCGTGGAAGGGCGTCCGGCTCGTCGTTATTACCGGCTGACCGCGGACGGCGCCGAAGCGGCGCACCAGGCTCTGGCCAGCGCGTACCAGGCCAAGCGCCGCCACCGCGTGGGCTCTCCGATCGCTGATCATCCATGAACACGCGGATGCCTCGGCCACCTGGGCCGTGGCCCAGTCGGGCCGTCCGGCTAGCCGTTCGGGTCCTGCCGCCGGGGCACACCCGGGATCGCTACCGTCACGAGTTTCTCGCCGAGCTCTACGGCATGAGCTCCACCCGGCAGATGCGCCATGCCGCTCAGCTGCTCAGTCGATCCCTCGTCTTGCGCGCCGCCGTCAATCGCGAGCGCCAATCCTCGACCTTGGAGCTCATCATGCCCGTCGTCGCGCCCCGCAAGCCTCTGCTGTGTCGGCTCAACGTGCACCACAAATGGGTACGGCGACTCAACCCGGACCGCGAGGTCTACTTGCAATGCAAGCACTGCGGCAAGGATCTCTACGACGTCGAGCGATCTAGCGGGCCGAATGTCGGAGGCAACGTCGCTGGCCTCCGTGGCGGAATCTGATTCGCCGAAGACAACGGCCCCCAGGTTGTCGTGAATCCTGGGCGGTATGCCGCTCGTCGAAGTGGCGGGACCAAACCATGGAGGCCGCCATGGCAGCCTTACCGTCGCTGCCGGTCCGTGGGCGAGACGCGCAGCTGGCCGTGCTCGACGAGCGCTTGAAGCAGGCACGCGACGGCATCGGCTCCGTGTGGTCATTGAAGGCGGCCCAGGTCTGGGCAAGACATGGTTGCACCAGGCGGCGTGGACCAGCGCCGAGAGCATGACGTTTCGATCGGGGCGCGGCATGGCCGATCCGATCGACAGCATTGTCGAGCTGGCTCCCCTGATGGAGGCGTTGTTCGGTTCTGACCCACCGTTGGTGGACCGGGGTGCACTGCGTGATGTGCACGCGATGCCGGAACAGCGGTTCTGGTTGCTGCGCGATATCGAGGCTTTGCTCGACCAGGCGGCCCTGGACCACCCGTTGCTCATCTGCCTTGACGACATGCAGTGGGTTGATAGCGGCACCGCAGCCGCGCTGCGGCTGCTTCCGCGGCGGCTGGCGCGCCGCCCGGTAGCGTGGCATGTCACGACACGACCCGGCCAGGGCTCGCCGCAGCTGGTCGCGACACTCGCCGGGCTGGTCGACTCCGGCGCGGACCTGCTGCGGCTCGGCCCGTTGCAGCAGGATGCGGTTGCCCAGGTCGTGGCCGACATCCTGCAGGCGGAGCCGGACGCGGAGCTGCGGCGTCAAGCCGAACGGGTCCGGGGCAACCCGTTCCTGCTGGTGGAGTTTCTTCGGGGGACTCGACGAGGAAAGCCTGGTCGCCGTAACCGACGGCCGAGCCAGGCTGATCACCGACCGTCTCCCGAGTCGGGTCAGCGACACGATGCGCGACCGGTTGTCGAGGATGCCGGAGCCCGCCGAGCGGGTGGCCACCGCCGCGGCCTCGCTGGCTAGCGGCCATCGTGCTGCACAACCTGGTGGTGGCCGGTCGCACCGGCGAAGCGCTGGACGCTGCCACCGCCACGCGGGCCGCCGCGGAGTCCAGCCCGGCAGGCGAGAGCAGTTTCGCCTTAGAACTCGCACAGGCCGGCCAGCCCTGAGCCGCGACAAGCAACTCGCCGTCGTAGCGCGGGTCACCGCGATGATCGCCGACCATGCCAATGATCCGTTCCTGTCCGAGCGGACCTGGGTACTGCTCACCGAGGCGCCCGACGGTGGATGGGGACTACAAGGACACGCCAACACAAGCGACGAGCTCGTTCTCGCCGCGCGAGCGCAACTCGCCCAGCTCGCCTAGCGACACTGACCTCCGCGATCAGCCACCTCGAGAAACCGGCTACGCGCTGGACGGCTGAGGCATCAGTCCGAGCTGGGTGAGCAGTGAAACCTGGTCGTAGTAGAGGTCGCCACCGACAACCTGCCCGCTCGAGTCGAAGTGCCACATCTCACAGAGCGGCAGCGCGAATGGCTTGCCTGTTGCGGGGAACGGTCCGAGTGGACCGTCGTGTGTGCCCACCACGTTGAAGGTGCATACAACCGTTTGACCAGCGTCGATGTAGTGGGGGTCGGTTATTCGGATGTCGGACGACGTCTGGATCCACCCAGGCAGGAAGTCGTCCTTGAACTCCTGGCGCGTCGTGAATGTCCTTCCCTGCGAGTGGTCGGTCCAGCCGATGCTATCGGCGTAGTTCTTCGTCATGGCCTGGAAATCCCTCTGGTTGAAGGCCTCATGACCAGCGCGGTGAGTCTCGACGTTCCTGGATGCCATGGCTCCTCCTCCGCAGCGCTCACCATCGATTGATGGGGAGATTGGCGAGCAGATCGTGGCAGCCGCGGTTTCCGCCAACCCTTCGCTGACCTTTCCCCATCCTTTCGTATGCTTGCTGTCACCAAAGGGCACAACGATCGTCGACCAAGGTCGCTTGATGAGCGGATGGGCCACGGCCAAGATCCAGCTGTGCGGTCGCTTCGTCGTCGACATCGACGGTTCCCGCATCGAGGACACCCTGCCCGGGCGCAAAGGGCGAATCCTGTTCGCCTACCTGGTGCTCAACCGTGGCCGGGCATTGCCGCGCGATGAGCTGCTCATGGCCGGCTGGGGAGAGGATGCCCCGGCAGAGGCGAGAAATGCGCTCAGCGTGCTGCTATCGAAACTGCGGCACGGCCTAGGCGACGACCGGCTCCGGGGGCGGTCGGAGATAGAGCTGCTGATGCCGCAGGCGATCTTCGTCGACGTCGAGGCCGCCTTGGAGGGCGCCCACCGGGCCGAGTCCGATATCGCCGCGGGGCGTTGGGCCCAGGCGTGGGGTCCGGCCGGGATCGCCTACCACGTCGCCACCAGGCGCTTCCTCACCGGGTTGGAGGCGTCCTGGATCGAGGAGTGGCGGCACCGGTTGGAGGAGGTCCGGCTGCGCGGGCTGGAGTGCTTTGCCGCCGCTGGCCTAGGCCTCGGCGGCCCGGCACTGGCGCAAGCGGAGGAACGCGCCAGGATGCTGACCACACTCGCCCCCTATCGCGAGACTGGGCACCGCATCCTCATGGAAACTCTCGAGCGCCGAGGCAACGTTGCCGAAGCGCTTCTCGCTTACGAGCGGCTTCGACTCCTGCTCCGAGACGAGCTCGGGATCGCGCCCAGCCCCACCGTTCAGGTGGTCCACCGACGTCTACTGCTGCTGAGTGCCGACGGTTAGAGCCGCTCGGCCTGGGCGAGGATGTCCTCCCGGCTCACATTGCCTACCAGCTCGGGGTGCAACACGCCCATATGCGCTTGCGCGTTCTTCCACAGCTCGTCGTCATTGTCGCCTTGGATGACATACCCGCACGTGCAGATGATCCTTAGCGCCATCGCCAACCTCCAGGTCAAGCATGCCCAGATCCACCGTCAAGTCCAGTTCCTCGAGGTCGCCCTTTGCGTTCGGCCGGCCACGCTTCACGATTTGCGGGCGGCGGCCAGGGCGGCCGCCTCGTCGGCCAGCCGCGGCCAGCCGAATCGCTCGCACCAGGCGGGGAAGTCTGCCGTCGGGCCGGTCCACTCCCAGTCGTCTACTGTGCCGACGGCGGCGTCGGTGCGCACCGTGGCCAACAGCTTGAATGTCTCGGCATCCGCACGCCGGGAAACGAGCGTCGCCGCCAACGTGGTCGCGCCGCGTACGGTGACGTCCCAGTCCTTGGCGTCGGCGGGGATGTCCTCCAGGTGCCCGTACCGGGCGAGCAGCGTCGCTGCGGACTTCGCGCCGAACCCTGGCAAGCCCGGGAAACCGTCGGCGCTGTCGCCGACGAGGGCCAGCCAGTCGGGAATCGACTCGGCCGGTACGCCGAATTTCGCCAGCACTCCGTCGGCGTTGATCAGCTTGTCCTGACGGCGGTCCCACTGGAGGACCTTGCCGCCGACGCACTGCCCGAGATCCTTGTCGGGCGTGCAGATGATCACCTGCTCGACCCGAGGGTCGACGGCGGCGACTACGGCTGCGCTGGCCAGGCCGTCGTCCGCCTCGACGTCCACCATCGGCCAGACCGCCACGCCGAGTGCCCGCAACGCGTCCTCCAGCCAGTCGAACTGCGCCAGCAGCAGCGGGTCCATGCCGGCGCTCGACTTGTACGTCGGCCACATGTCGTTGCGGAACGATTCGATGACGTGATCGGTCGCGACCCCGAGGTGGGTTGCGCCGTCCTGCAGCATCGTGAACACGGACTGGACGACGCCGCGGGTCGCGCCGATCTCGATGCCGGCGCTGTCGAGATGTCCGGGCCGCGGCGCGTAGTACTGCCGGAAGATCTCGTAGGTCCCGTCGACGAGATGAACGATCACGTCCCGAGCCTGTCACAGCGGACCTGAGCTGCGGGCCGCCCCGGCCAGGCTGCGAAGTGGGTCAGCTCGGGTCGGTCCGAACGAACATCGCCAGCCAGGCCGCGGTGAGCCAGGTGGCGTATCGCTGGTCGGACCAGCCACGCTGCTCGACGAGGCGCTGCCAGAGCGCGCCGTCCATGGTGGCGTAGAGAATGTCGCGGCATTCCTCTTCAGTAACTGCGAGTTGCCCGGTCTCGGCGGCGGCGTGTGCGTACTTGGTGGCGACGTCGAGCCGCCGCTGCGCCCATTCGGCGAGCATGTCGGCAGCTCCCGGTTCGCTGGCGGCCGCGCCCTCCATGGCGCGAAGTAGTGGCGCGCTGCGCCGGTTGTTCTCGGTGACGAGGGCGGCGTGCGCATGAGTGCGCTCGACGAGGTCGGGGACGGCGAGGATCTCCTGCATCGGCGGCCGGTCGTAGAACGGCACGTCTGCCTCGTCACCGCGGAAGTTCAGGAACCAGGCCTGGCGCAACAGGGTCGCCTTGTTGCCGAACGTCGCGTACACGGTTTCGGCCGAGACGGCCGCGGCCCGTGCGACGTCGGCGATCGTCGTGCGGCCGTAGCCCTGCACGACGAACAGATCGTGAGCCGCGCGGATGATCCGCTCCCGCGTCTCGCGTGCCTGCTCGTCTCGCCGAGTCGAGTCGTAGCGCCTCTTGACAGTCCCACTCATTCGTTCCATCCTCACTATATTGAAAACAGTGTAGCTGTATCGGAGGCGATCATGAATACCGAAACAGAGCTGTTCCTGGCCGACATGCTGCCCAAGCAGCGGGCCGCCGAGCAGGCGATCCACAACGGCGATCCCGAGCCGCGCCTGGCCCTGTGGACCCGCGACGACCCCGTCACCGTGTTCGGCGCCGGCATGAACGGCTTCGGCTGGGCCGAGGTCGAGCCGCTTTTCAAGACCGTCGCGTCGTGGTTCTCCGACTCGGAAGCCTATGAATTCGAGATCATCGCGGCCGGCGCCAGCGGCGACCTCGCCTACACAGTCGGGTACGAGCGCAACCGGGTCAAGGTCGAGGGCGTGCCGACCACATACACGCTGCGCGTTACCCACGTCTACCGCCGCGAGGACGGGGCATGGCGGATCGTGCACCGGCACGGCGACCGCCCACCCGACGGCGTAGCAGCGTTCGTGGCCCGCGACGCGACGCCCTAGTCCGCGGCCTCGCGAGCTAATCGTCGCCGTCGGCGCCGCGGTGCGGAACATCGACCGGGCTGCCAGGATCGGTGGATGGCGCACAGGGGTGACGGCGGGCCGGCGTCGGCATCTGCCGGGGATGGGGATGTGTCCGGCGGGTCGGATGATCTGAGCCAGCTGGTGCTGGGTGCGCAGGAGGTGGATGGGTCCGAGAGTCTTGTCACGGTGCTGGTGGCGTTCAGCGTAAATGTGCTGATCGCGGTGGCGAAGTCGGCCGCGGCGGTGGTCACCGGGTCTGCGTCGCTGGTGGCCGAGGCCGCGCATTCGTGGGCGGATTCCGGAAACGAGATCTTCCTGCTGGCGGCCAACCGGCGGGCCCACCGCCCACCGGATGCTACCCATCCATTCGGTCATGGCCGCGAGGCCTACGTGTGGTCGTTGTTCGCGGCGCTGGGCTTGTTCGTCGCTGGCGCCGCGGTATCAGTCACGCATGGAGTTCAGGAACTCCGCCATCCCGAGCCGGCGACCGACTTTATCGTCGGGTATGTCGTATTGGCGATCTCGTTCGTGTTGGAGGGGATTTCCTTTCTGCAGTCGACGCGGCAGGCACGAAGGGAAGCCGAGTCGTTTCAGCGGGATCTTATTGAGCACGTGCTTGCTACCTCCGATCCGACGCTACGGGCGGTGTTCGCGGAAGACAGCGCCGCCCTCGTCGGGCTGATCATCGCTGCCAGCGCCCTGGCCGCTCACCAAGTGACCGGTTCCTCGGTTCCTGACGCGGTGGGTTCGATCCTTATCGGCCTCCTGCTCGCCTGGGTCGCCGGCCTGTTGATCAACCGCAATCGGCGGTTCCTGGTCGGGGAGGAAGCCGACCCCCGGGTGCGTGCCGCCACCATCCGCGCCTTGATGAACGCACCCGAGGTCTCCCGCGTCACCTATCTGCGGCTGGAGATCGTCGGCCCGCGGATGGTCTCGGTCATCGGTGACGTCGACCTGACCGGCGATGACACCGAATCGCACCTGGCCGTCCGGCTGCGCGCCCTCGAGGCGAAAATCAGTGCCTCACCCGCAGTCGCGGGCGCGGTGCTCAGCCTATCCGCCCCAGACGAACCGTCACTTCCGACCTAGTGTCCCGCGACACCCCGGGGGGTCGGCATCCGTTCGGCTTGAACCGCCCTTGCTCCTGCGGAGCCAATCGACCAAACCAGGTTTGCATTTTCCGTACGGTCGTGCTTTTCTGTGCTGGTGAGCAAGGGTGAGCAGACCAGACTCGCGGTGCTCGACGAGGCGGTTGAGGTGGCCCGTCGAGTGGGCTTGAGTGGACTGACCATCGGCACGCTCGCCGAGCAGGCGCAGCTGTCCAAGAGCGGCCTGTTCGGCCATTTCCATTCTAAGGAAGCGTTGCAGCTTCAGGTGCTGGAACGGGCTCGGGAGCGCTTCGAGGAGGCAGTGGCCCGCCCGGCGCTGCGCGCGGCGCGCGGCGAGCCGAGGGTGCGTGAGCTGGTCGATCGCTGGCTGCGGTGGGACGCGGCGCCCGGGGGTTGTCCGTTCGTGGCCGCGGCAACCGAGTTCGATGACCAGCCCGGCGCGGTGCGAGACCGGCTCGTGCGCGACCAGCGCGACATGCTCGACATGATCGCCACGGTCTTCCGCACTGGCATCGCCGAGGGACAGTTCCGCGCGGACGCCGATCCGGACCAGTTCGCCCAGGACGTCTACGGCGTGATGCTGGCCTCCCACCATGCCACCCGGCTGCTCGGCGACGGGCAGGCGGAGCAGCGGGCCCGGCGCGCCGTTGAGGCGCTGCTGGCCGCGGCCCGCCCCCAACCGTCGGGCTGAAAAGAAGGGTTCCTCCGATGACTGCTATCGCTCCCACGAAGCCAGAGAAAAGCACGATCGTTCGTCTCTTTGTCGCTCCGCGATCGGTCCGTGGCCTGTTCCGGCTGCTCGAACACACGGCGCCCGGACTGGGTGCTCGGTGGGCCGAGCGCATCTGGTTCACCCTCCCGCGCCGCGGGGAGCCGGCCGGCATCGCCCAACTGGCGCCGGGGCTGCCGTTCGCCGTCGATGTCGGCGGCCACTGGGTCGTCGGGGAGTCCTGGGGCGCCGGGCCGGTCGTCTACCTCGTCCACGGCTGGGCCGGCCACCGGGGCCAACTCGCGGCGTTCGGTCCACCGCTGGTGGCCCACGGCTACCGTGTGGTGGCGTTCGACGCACCGAGTCACGGCGCCTCCGCGCCAGGTGCCTTCGGGCCACGATCTTCGTCGATACCTGAGTTCGCGGCGGCGCTGACGGCCGTCGCCGCGGCCCAGGGGCCGGCGCGCGCCCTCATCGCCCACTCCCTCGGCGGCACGGCCGCCGCCGCCGCGGTGCGCGACGGGCTTCCCGCCGATCGGGTCGTGCTGCTCGCCCCGCTGGCCAGCCCGCTCTTGTTCGCCCGCCAATTCGCGGCCGCACTCGGTTTCGGTGACCGGACCTACCGGCGGCTGATCGCCCGAGTCGAACATCGCGTCGGCGCGCCGATGGACCACTTCGATGTACCCGCTATGGGTCGTACGGGCGCACTACCACCGACCCTGATCATCCACGACCAGGACGACACCTCGACGCCGGCCAGCGACGGCGCCGCGATTGCGGCAGCGTGGACCGGATCGCGGCTACGCCTCACCTCCGGCCTCGGCCACCGCCGCTTGCTGAGCAGCCCGGACGTGGTCGCCGACGTAACCGATTTCGTCACGACCTAGAAACGGTGGCGATCCGGTTCGGCGTCGAGCCGCTGCCGTCCGCGATGTACTCCACGGTGTGAGCTATACGGCCGATGGAGCGTTCGCCACGGCCGGCTTCGCTACGACTCGCGCGCGCATGTACATAAGTACCAACAGAACGGCTGCGGCGGCTGCGGCAATCGCTTCGGCAACGAGGCTCAGCGTCTTCTCCCCGTACCAGTAGGGCTCATACATGTTCGGAAGCGGTCCCAGCTTGCCGACGTCGACCCAGCGATACACGAGCACGGCCGCCACCCCACCGGCAGAGACCAGAAACGCGAACCACGCGGTATAGCGGCGCGGCCGGACCAAGAGGGCGACTCCGGCGACGATCGCGAGGGCCGCCTCCACTCGGAACAGGTCTCCCTGGCTCAGCGTGCTGGTCTTGACCACGTCGTACGTCGAGGCGAGGTCAAGGTGCACATACGCATCTATGGCTAGGCCAGCAGCGACTACCAGCGTCAATACCGTGCGCACAGCGATCCAGCCGCGATCAGTCATCTCAAACCACACCCATTCATCCTTATGGCGCTCGCGGGGGGCTCTCTATGCCGCACCCTGCGCTATGTAGAAATACGAACGCGCCATACTTCCGGTTCACCCAGAACTCGGTCAGCGCGTTCGGCGAGCCCTGGCTGTCGCGATGACGCAATGACCGGGTCGCCCGGGGACACACCCGGCCACTCTCGCCATCCTCGTCCTCCCACGGCGGTGCGTACAGTTTGAGCCCGATCTGCCGGTTCAGGTCAGGAGCATGGGGACGATGGACGTATCTAGAGCGCCGGGCGTATCGGAGACGTCCCGACGGTTGCCCGAAGTGTCGGACGACCGGGCCCGCTCTGTGACGCGCTGGCGGTTGCTGGCGGCGAGCACGCTGATGTTGTTCCTCGAACTGGCCCTGATCCGGTGGCTGGGCGCCAAGGTATTGCACCTGTCGTACTTCTCGAACTTCGTGTTGCTCGGGTCCTTTCTCGGCGTCGGCCTGGGATTCCTGCGAGCCGCCGGACCGACCCACCCGGACCGCCCGCTGCCTCTGTACTCGCCGGTGGTGCTGCTCGGATTGGTGGGCTTCGTCAGCGCGTATCCGGTGACGGTCAATCGTTCCGGCGCGGAATTGATCTTCTTTACTAGCCTCGGTACGAACGGACCACCGATCTGGCTCACGCTTCCCGCGGTGTTCCTGGCGGTTGCCGCTGTGCTTGCTGGTCCGGGTGAGCTTGTCGGCGCCTGCTTCCGGGAGCTGCCGCGGCTCGAGGCCTATCGGCTTGACCTGCTCGGCAGTCTGGTCGGCATCGGGGCGTTCACCCTGCTCGCGTTCTTCGACGCGCCGCCGCTCGTCTGGTTCGTGATTGTTGCAGTGTTGTTCCTCGTGCTGTTGGGGCGTCCGGCGCGCTCGGTCACGGTCGCGTTGCTCGTAGCGATGATCTTGCTGTTCGGGTATCCGCTCCGGCACGACAAGGGAGAGTTCTGGTCGCCGTACTACCGGGTCCACACCACGCCGATCAACGACAAAATCAACGGCCACGCCTGGGAAATCGACGTAAACGGCATACCGCACCAGTTACTTGTTTCGGCCGCGGTGCGCGATAAGAAAGGCAGCTATTACATCGAACCGTACAACCGCGTCCCGCGAACTCCGCGCAACGTGCTCATCGTCGGTGCTGGCACCGGCACCGACGTCGCCGTCGCGTTGCGAAAGGGCGTCGACCATGTCGACGCGGTGGAGATCGACCCGACGTTGCTGCGGTTCGGTCGCCAGCACAGCCCGGACCGGGCCTACCAGGATCCGCGGGTGAGTGCCCATGTCAACGACGGACGGGCGTTCCTGCAACAGACGAAGACTCAATACGACCTGATCCTGTTCGCACTCCCCGACTCACTCACCCTGGTTTCGGGCGCGAGCTCGTTACGGCTGGAGAGCTATCTCTTCACCGAACAAGCCGTTCAATCAGCTCGGGCGCACCTCGCGCCGGGCGGTGCGTTCGCGATGTACAACTATTACCGCGAGCACTGGCTGGTTGACCGGCTCGCCGGCACACTCGACACGGTGTTCGGCCATCCGCCGTGCATCTTCCCCGCCTCACTCAAAGCTACTTTCGCCGTTCTCGTGGTCGGCCGAACGCCGGTCGACCAACAATGCGCGGCGACGTGGGCACGTCCGGCCGACGCTCCGGCCCCGGCGTCAGACGATAAGCCGTTCTTGTACCTCAAAGACAACACGATCCCGTCGCTCTACACCACGACGCTCGGGCTCGTCTTGCTCACCAGCGTCATCGCGGTGCTCGGTGTGCTGCTCGGCAACGCGAGGTCCGCGCGTAACTGGCGCCGGGTTGGGGGCGATCTGCGCGGGATGTGGTCCTACCGGGACCTGTTCCTGCTCGGGGCGGCGTTTCTGTTGCTCGAGACCAGGAGCGTTACCGGTTTCGCGCTGCTGTTCGGCACCACCTGGGTGGTGAATTCCCTGGTATTCGCGGGCATTCTGCTCGCCGTGCTCGGTGCGGTGGAACTAACACGTCGAGGTTGGGCTCCGCCGCTCACTGTCGCCTATGGCGTCCTGCTGGGTACGCTGGCGCTGAATTGGCTGGTGCCGACGTCCTGGCTGCTGTCCTTGCCACTCGCACCCAGGGCGGTCGTCGCGATCATCATTGCTTTCCTGCCCATAACCGCGGCGAATGTGATCTTCGCACGCCGCTTCCGCGCGACCGCCGACGCTCCGCTCGCCTTCGGCACCAATCTGCTCGGCGCGATGCTCGGAGGCGCCCTGGAGTACCTGTCGCTTGTCTACGGCTACCACGCGCTTCTCGTCATCGCCGCAGCCCTGTACATCGCGGCGTACCTCGTGATGCCGCGATCCCATCCGGTCGTGCACTCCTCGTCCCTGCCCAGCGGCCAGCCGTTGCCCGATCCGGGAGATGCCGCGGCTGTCGTCTAACCGGCATGTCAAGACCGCTCGTGCCACCAGAACCCGACGGTATGGGCCGGGGCTTCATGGCCACGGTGGTCGGCGCAGCGATCGTTCGCGAGCGCCGTGTTCTAGCCGCACGCCGCAGGACGCCCGCTGACCTCGCGGGACTATGGGAATTTCCGGGCGGCAAGGTGGAACCCGGTGAATCGGAGCCGACCGCAGTCGCACGTGAGTGCCGCGAAGAACTCGGTGTATCAGTCGCGGTCGAGCGGCGATTGGGTCGCGCACCGATCAGTGAAAACATCGAACTGGTCCTGTACGCCGCGACGCTGACGAAAGGCCAACCCTCCTCGAGCGCAACCCACGATCTCCTCCGATGGCTGACGATGGATGAGCTGGCTACTGTCCAGTGGCTCGAACCGGACAAGACATTGCTGAAAACGGTTGAACGACACTTGTCGAAGCGCGGGGCGGTGGCGTAGCTGTGCGGCCTTGCCGATAGCGCAAGAGGCTGATAAGCGAGGATCGCCGCCATGACCGGTCCACGGACGATCCTCATCACCGGCGCGACCGACGGCCTGGGCCGAGCGCTGACGCACCGGCTCGCCGCCGACGGTGCCACCGTGCTCCTGCATGGCCGGGACCAAGGAAAGCTTGACCGAACCGCCGCCGAAATCCGCGACACTCACGGCGGCGGCCGCACGCACAGACTGCGCGCCGACTTGGCTGACCTCGCCCAGGTCCGGGGGCTCGCGGCCGAGACCCGCCAGGCTACGGATCGGCTTGACGTGTTCGTGAGTAACGCCGGCATTGGCAGCGGACAGCCTGACGGGCGGACCCGCCGCACTAGCGCTGACGGATACGAGTTGCGGTTTGCCGTCAACTATCTCGCCGGGTTCCTGCTCACCCTGGAAGTGCTGCCGCTGCTCCGGGCGTCCGCGCCCGCCCGCATCGTTTACGTTGCTTCCATCGGGCAGCACCTGCTCGACTTCACCGATCTCATGCTCACCCGCGGCTACACCGGCACCCGCGCCTACGGCCAGAGCAAGCTCGCGCAGATCATGTCCGGGTTCGAGCTGGCCAGCCGCATCTCGGCCGCCGAGGTCACGGTCAACAGCCTGCACCCCGCCACCTACATGCCCACCAAGATCGTCCTCGCAGAAAGCCGGCTCGAGCATCGACACCCTCGATACCGGCGTGGCCGCCACCTACCGGCTCGTCAGCGATCCTGCACTGGACGGCGTGACCGGTCAGTTCTTCAACCGAACGCATAGCGCTCGGGCGCATCGCCAGGCCTACGACCGCGAAGCGCGAGCGGAACTCTGGAACCGCAGCCTCCAGCTCACCGGCGGCCCAGACATCGCCGCACCCGAGCCCGACGGCCACATATAGCGCGGTAGCTACGAGCACCGAACCGGCTGGCTCCGCTAGCCTCCGGGAATACGCGGCGCCATCGGGAGGCCGCCGGCCGGGAGATACAGCTACAGAGAAGGGCGTTGTCATGGACGCACACTGGCTCTCGCCTGCTGGGCTGCACACGCCCTCGGCCCGGCTACCTGTCGAGGGTGAACTGCCCTCGTTCGGCGGTGCGACCGGGTGGCTCAATTCGCCGCCCCTGACGGCCGCCGAGCTGCGCGGAAGGGTCGTCCTCGCCAACTTCTGGACCTACACCTGCATCAACTGGTTACGCCAGCTTCCCTACGTCCGGGCCTGGGCCGCCAAATACGCGGAACACGGGCTGGTGGTGATCGGCGTCCACACCCCGGAGTTCACATTCGAAAGCAACGTCGAGAACATCCGTCGCGCCGTGATGGACATGAGCATCAGTTACCCGGTAGCGATCGATAGCGACTACGCGATATGGACTGCCTTCGGGAACCATTACTGGCCGGCCCTCTACTTCGCCGATGCGCAGGGACGTATCCGGCATCACCACTTCGGCGAAGGCGAGTATCAGCAATCAGAAATGGTCATTCAGCATCTGCTCGCCGCGGCTGGATCCGCCGGTGTCGGCACGGAACTCGTTTCTGCCGACGCCCGCGGAATTGAAGTACCCGCGGACTGGGCGACCCTCCGATCACCGGAAACCTATACCGGCTTCGAGCGAACCGAGAACTTCGCATCTCCCGGCGGCGCCAGACCGGGCCAGCGCCACGCCTATACCCTGCCACCCGAGCTGAGGCTGAACGACTGGGCCCTGTCCGGTGACTGGACAATTGAAGAAGAGGCCGCCACGCTCAATACCGCCAACGGGCAGATCGCCTACCGCTTTCATGCCCGCGATCTTCACATGGTCCTGGGGCCAGCAACACCGGGATCTTCCATCGGGTTCCGCGTGCGCATCGACGGACAGCCCCCGGGCGCAGCCCATGGGACCGACGTCGATCCCCAAGGCAACGGCACCATCATCGATCAGCGGCTGCACCAGCTCATCCGCCAGGAGGGTCCTATCGCCGACCGCACCCTCCAGATCACCTTCTCCGATCCGGGCGCTCAGGCCTACGCGTTCACCTTCGGCTAGATCGATCGAAGGACGCGAGACGGCGCGCGACGCGGTCGGAGCGTGCGCGCTACGCCGGCGAAACGACGACGTTTTTGACCTCCGCCATGTAGCGGTCAGCGGCTGCGGAGGCCTCGTCTGAGGTACGCCCGCCCTGACGAGCGTTCAGGTACGCCGCGTACCAATCCCACCAGTCGTGCGGTGGCGCGACTGCCTCGAACCTGCCGTGGCGTAAGGACGTTTCGTGCAGAAGGTCGGCGAGAGAAGCGACGCTTTCCTCGGTGCTAGCCATGTCCACCCTCCGTTGATTGGTGTAGGCAGCAGACTCGCGCGTTTTCATCCGGCTGGCAACGCTGTCGACGGCCGCGCGGGACTCTTGGACCGCCGCTGCGCAGCAAGCGACGGGAAGGGCCTTCCTCGCCGCCTGCGACGCGCCGGGCGCCCGTTACCGGCTGGCTTACGGAGGGACGCGCTGACACGATGGCCTCTCCTCGCTCGTTCGGGCGCGCGAGGAGAGACCGTATGTATGGTGGTCCTCACCGGCCGTAATCCCGAGCGCCTCGAGCAGGCCGCGCTCGACGTCGGCGCCCAGCGCACCGCGGCCTTCGACGCCAACGATCCCGGCTCCCTGCAGTCGTTCTTCCAGGATCTCCCAACGCCGATCGACCACGTGATGGTCACCGCCGGCGCTCCCCACTACGGGCCTCCGCTCGAGGTGGCGCCGGAGGAGGCGCGGCGCGGCCTCAGCGAGCATCTGTTGCTGGCGCTCAATGTGGCACGTGCCGCCGCCGACAAGGTCCGGCCTGCCTGGCTCCCTGGTGTTCATGGGTGGCACGGGCGCTCGCCGCCCCCGATTGGGCTCGCAATCGCGTCGACCGCCACTGTCGCTTTCCCAACCTCATCGCCAACCTCGCGCTGGAGCTCGCGCCGATCCGCGTCAACCTGATCGCCGCAGGCTTCGTCGACACGCCCCTCTCGGCGGCAATCCTCGGCGACGACCTCGACAAGCGGCGCGATGGGCTCCGCGCGACGCTGCCTATCCGGCGCATCGTCGGACCGGGCGACGTCGCCGCGCTCGCCGTTCACATAATGGCCAACACGGCACTCACGGGCGCGACATACGACATCGACGGCGGCCAGCAGCTCGTCTCGTGATGAGCAGACGACACCAACCGGAGGTTAGAGATGGCTCAGGACCAGTCGGATACGAGCGGGATATTCGTCCGCTGTTTCGCCCGAGGGACGTCGGCGCGATGCGGAGGTCTTTCGATCTCTCGTCCTACAGCGATGTGCGGCCAACGCGGACAAGATCCTCGAGAGACTGTCGGGTGGCTCGATGCCCTGCGACGGCGCTTGGCTCGGGGGCAGATCGAGCTTTTCGCAGGCTGGATGGCCGCCGGCTGTCCGGCCTGACGGAGGAGGTCGTGGAGCTCCTCGTTGAGTTCCAGGTCGAGCGTTCCGGAGGAGACGCCGGACTCCGAGGTCGAGCGGCGGGAGCGCGCCGAGGCCGCCGCTGCCGCGAATCTGGCTCGCGAGAGGCATCTCGCCCGGCTCTGGAAGCCCCATGTCGCTCGAGGGGTGAGGAAGGTTGGTGGGCTCTGTACGGGCAGCCAGCGAAGCGCAGCTCGACGGCCTCCTCGGCGCCCTACCGTTCAGCGATTGGATGCAGGTCGCTGTCACGCCGCTCGATCCGCACCCCAACGACCCGACCAGAACGCCAGCCAGCTTGTTTCAGCTCCCCGACCCCCTCCTGACACCGGTCTACCGTCTCGAGGCCACTGTGGGAGAACCACTCGATCTCGGCGAGACCGCGCAAGGTCGTCGCCGCATTGTGCCGCTCGGCCGGCGGAACCTTCACCGGTTCGGAGATCAGCGGGACGCTCGTCCCGGGTGCCAGCGCCGACTGGCAGACAGTCCTATCTGACGGCACCTCAGTCGGCGACATCCGCTACACGCTGCGGACGGACGCCAGCGATCTGCTCTATGTCCAATCGCGTGGAGTGCGCCACGGCCCGGCCGAGGTGCTCGCCCGTCTGAGCCGCGGCGAGGCCGTCGCCCCCAGCGAGTACACGTTTCGCGCCGCCACCCAGATCGAGACCGCCTCACCGGAGCTCGACTGGCTGAACAAGGGCATCTTCATCAGCGTTGACGGCCGCCAGGCCGCCAACGTGACTTACGAGACGTACCTCGTCGGATGACGCGGCGCTAGTCACGGCGGTCGCGCATAGCGTTGCGCGCTGACGATCATTCGAACAGTTCGCTGAGGAATCCGCCGCGTTTGCGGCTGCTGCCCCACCCGCCACTGCCGTGGTGAGCGGCCTTGTCGTAGTCGGGTCGTGACGAGGCCGATCGCGACCGGTAGTGGGTCGTTTCGGCGTCGATCAGGTGGTCGAGTTCGCCACGATCGAGGAACACTCCGCGGCATTCGACACACTGTTCGATCGTCACGCCATTGCGTTCGTAGCTGCGCATCGACGCCGCGCATTTCGGGCAGGTCAGCGTGACGGTGTCGGGCATCCTGATCCCCTCTGTGGCTTGCGACATCGTCTCCAGCTGAGCATTGGGTCATATGTGGAGGCTGTGACGGCAGAGGCAACCGCTACGTCGAGCGACGGATCGAGCACATGTCTGCACGCGAACGGCCACCGGTGACCCTGAGCTGGTGCGGCAAAGTCCAGGGTGGAGGCAGGTCGTTCCCCGATGCGGTGGTGAGGTTGGAGTCGGATGCTCGTCGTATCAACTTCATGCGATGGAGGAAGACGACTATGGAGTCCATCCACGACACATTCCGGCGTCAGGGACTTACCCGTCCGAGAGAGGGCCGCGTACTCGGAGGGGTGATTGCCGGGCTTGGCCGGCGTCTCGGCATCGACCCGTGGCCCGCTCGGCTGCTGTTCATTCTGCTACTCATGATAGTCCCGGGCAGCCAACTTGTGATCTACCCAATTCTTTGGGTCTTGATGCCGTCCGACTAATCGCGCGCCCCGGTGAGGTCGCCTCCATTACCCAGACGGAAAACTTCCTGACCGCCTACCAGGAAGCGTCCGGGCAATCCTGCACCGATCACGAGATCGGCGCGGCCTGGGCGGCCGGGCTGTGGACGCGGGCGTTCGACCCGAAGAAGGCCAGCCTCGCGGGAGCCGATCCCCATGCCGCGCTCACCCGGACCGAGGCAGCGCAGCGCTGAGACCGGAGGAGCGCTCGAGTTTGTCTTGTACCCGCGAACCATCGCCGAATGACGTCATCCCGCCTGGAGGTTGTGTTAAGGGCAAGCTCTGTGGTAACTGCGCCAGCATGAGACGGCCTTGCCGGTTAGCCTGACCTGTCGATAATGTGACGCACAAACGTCCCATCAGCGAGTTAACGGGCCGCATTCACCCGGCGGAAGGAAACGAGCAGGCGGCTGAATTCACCGGCTGGGTGATGCGGCCAGCTTCAGCACTCTGGACGGTGAAACGTGTGGGCGAGCGCTCGTTGCCGCCCGAATGGCTGAGGGGACTTCAATGAGCGCGACCGATGCAGAGCACGGCCCGAAATCAGAATCACGTCCTCGCGTGCTGATCCTCGGGGGAGGGTTCGCCGGGATCGGCGCCGCGCGCAAGCTGCGCAAGGCGGATGTCGACGTGGTGCTCGTCGACGGCCACGACTATCACACGTTCCAGCCGCTCCTGTACCAGGTCGCCACCGACCTGCTCTCGCCGATCACTGTCGGGCATCCGCTTCGTGACCTGTTCGACGACCAGCCGAACGCCCGTATCCATACGACTGACGTGACGTCGGTGGATCTGGACAAGCACGAGGTCGGGTTCGCTGAGATGGCGCCGCTGACTTATGACTACCTGGTGCTGGCGCTCGGCGCTGAGGTGAACTATTTCGGTGTTGTGGGCGCCGCCGAGCACGCCTTCCCGCTCTACACGCTCGCGGACGCGGTACGTCTCAAGGAGCACATTCTCGAGCGCTGGGAGGCTGCGGATAAGGATCCGTCCCTGATCGAGGACGGCGCGCTGAATGTCGTGATCGTCGGCGGCGGGCCGACCGGGGTGGAGAGCGCTGGCGCCATCGCCGAGCTCTACCGAGCTCTCTTCGTGAAGGACTACCCGGACATTCCCCAGGAGAAGGCCGAGATCCTGCTGGTCGAGGCCGGCCCGGAGATCTTCACCATGTTCAAGCCGAGCCTTCGCGCGTACGCGAAGAAAGCGCTCGCGGGACGGGATGTGCAGGTGCAGGTCGGCGAAGTTGTCGAGTCGGTCACGCCCACCCGGGTGACGTTGAAGTCCAGACGGGTGATCCCGGCCCATACGCTCGTGTGGGGCGCGGGGTTGCAGGCGAACCCCGTCGTCCGGTTGCTCGGCCTGGAGTTGCAGCGGGGAAACCGGATCCCCGTCGGGCCGGATCTCAGCATTGCGGGCCACCCGGAAGTGTTCGCGGTCGGGGATATCGCCTGGATCACTGACACCAAGACAGACACGATCCTGCCTCAGCTCGGATCGGTCGCGCTCGAGTCCGGACATCACGCGGGCGAGAACATCGCCAGGCTCGTCGAAGGCAAGAAAACCGAGCCGTTCAAGTACTTCGACAAGGGCACGATGGCGACCATCGGCCGCGGTGCCGCAGTCATGCAGGGGCCGCACGGGCGAACGATGAAGGGGAAAACCGCCTCCCTCGCGTGGGGATCGATCCATCTCGCATTGCTATCGACCGGGGAGGACCGGGCCAAGGCGATGATCGACTGGAGCTGGGCCGGGTTCACGCACGACCGGCCTGGCAGGATCTCCGTGCAGACCGAAGAGAAATGACTGCCCGGAGGGTAAACCTTGAATGAGGATCTAGCGCGGATTCAGTTCGCGTTCACCTCGATCAATCATTTCTTCTTCGTCCCGATTACCATCGGACTGGCCTTCTTGACCGCGTTGCTGCAGACGACGTGGTACCGCAGCGAGCAGGACGAGTACCTGCGGCTGACCAGGTTCTTCGGCACGTTGCTGGTGATCAACGTTGCGATCGGCGTGGTGACCGGCCTCGTGCAGGAATTCGAGTTCGGGATGAACTGGGGGGCGTACTCCCGGCTGGTCGGCAATGTATTCGGAGCACCGCTGGCGATGGAGGGGCTCGGGGCGTTCTTCCTTGAGTCGGTTTTCCTGGGGCTCTGGCTGTTCGGCTGGGACAAGCTGTCGCGGCGAGTGCACCTGGCGACGATCTGGGCGGTCGCTTTCGGCAGCGCGCTGTCGGCGCTGTTCATCCTGGCGGCCAACTCCTGGATGCAGCATCCGGTGGGCTACGCCATGGTCAACGGCAAACCTCAGCTGAACGACATCTGGGCCCTGTTCACCAACCCGGTGTTCATATGGGGATACGCCAAGGTCCTGTTCGCGTCGTGGACAACGGGCGCCGTTGTCATGCTGGCGGTCGCCGCCTGGCAGCTGCGGCACGGCGGCGACCGTGACGTGTTTACCCGGGCGGCGCGGCTCGCGATCATCGTCCTGGTGCCGGCGATCCTGTTCACCATGCTGGTGGGCGACGAGCTCGGGGTGATCGAGGCGAAGTACCAGCCGATGAAGATCGCCGCCGCGGAGGCGCAGTGGACCACCTGCCAGCCGTGCTCGTTCTCGCTGTTCCAGATCGGCGGCGGTAACAACGACCAGACCCCGACCGAGATCATCGCGATTCCGCACCTGCTGTCGCTGCTGGCCACAAACAGCTGGAACGGCCAGGTAGTCGGGCTAGACCCATTACAGGCCCAGTACAGCCAGCAGTACGGGCCCGGCTATTACGTGCCGAACGTGTTCATCCAATACTGGGCGATGCGGGTGATGGCCTACCTGGCGGTCCTGGTCCTGCTGATAGGGCTGTGGGGGCTGTGGCTGATCCGGCGGAAGAAACTCGCCACATCCCGAGTATTTCTGTGGGTGGCGGTTTGGGGCGCGGTGCTGCCGTTCTTGATAAACACGGCGGGCTGGTTGCTGACTGAAAGCGGTCGGCAGCCGTGGATCGTGCAGGGGATCATGCTGACGAAGGATGGGATATCGCCGAACGTCAGCACCACGTGGCTGTGGATCAGCCTGGTGGGATTCATCTTGCTGTACGGTGCGCTGGGCACCGTGGACCTGATCTTGATGCTGCGATACTCGCGCAAACAGCTCCCGCCGCAACGCACCGAGGCGGAGATAGACACACCAATACCGGCCGTTCAGTACTGAGGTCTCAAGATGAATCTCGTCCCGTTCTGGTTCATCGTCATCGCGATCTTGTGGATCGGTTTCTTCGTCCTCGAGGGGTTCGACTTCGGCGTTGGCATGCTGCACCAGGCGGTCGGCACCGACGAGGCCAGCCGCCGGGCGGTGATCAACACCATCGGGCCGCTGTGGGACGGCAACGAGGTCTGGCTGGTCGTGGCCGGGGCCGCCATGTTCGCGGCGTTTCCCGGCTGGTACGCCACGATGTTTTCCGGCCTGTACCTGGCAATGGTGGCGCTGCTCGCCGCGTTGATCGTCCGCGGTGTGGCCTTCGAATTCCGCGGCAAGCACGACACCCGCCGCTGGCGGCGCACCTGGGACGTCCTTCTCACCGTCGGTAGCTTGCTGGCCCCGCTGCTGATTGGCGTGGCCCTCGGCGATCTGCTCCATGGATTGCCGATAAATTCCAGCCAGGATTACACCGGCTCGTTCTGGGACCTGCTGCAGCCCTACGCCCTGTTCACCGGCATCACCCTGGTCTTCATCTGCCTGCTGCACGGTGCGACGTTCCTCTGCTTGAAGACCACCGGCGAATTGCACGAACGGTCCGGGGTTCTGGCGCGCCGGGTGGCGCCGTTCACCGGCGCGGCGGTCATCGCCTTCATCATCTGGACCCACGTGACCGCCAGCGACACCTTCTTCCTCAATGTGATCGAACTGCTGGCGGTACTCGCCGTCATTGCGGCCGTGTGGCTGGTCTACGAGCACCGCGACGGGTTCGCCTTCGTCGCCACCACGATTACCATCGCGGCGTCGATCGGCTCGATCTTCGTAGATCTATACCCGAATGTGATGGTCTCCAGCACCAACTCCGCCTACAACCTCACCGTGCACAACACGGCCTCCGGGGCGTACTCGCTCAAGGCTATGACCGTGGTCGTGATCATCTTCCTGCCGCTGGTAATCGTCTACCAGGGCTGGACCTACTAGGTGTTCCGCAAGCGGGTCAGCGTCAGCGACTTCCGGCCGCCCGCAGCCAGCGGGGCTGCGCCAAAGCCGGAGCCGGCTGCTCAGCCAGAGCCGGTCTCACCGCCTGGGCCTCCTCTGGCGCGCCCGGGGGGTTGACCGAAAACCTCAGGAGGTCCCGGGCGGATCCGGAAGACGCCTGCGGTCACCGTGAGGTGCCGCTCGCCGGCGCAGCGTCTGGCGTGGCCGCGGTTTCCGGGGCGAAGGGCGCAGGCGCGGATTCGGCCGCCGGAGTTTTGTCCGCTGGCGGTGCGATTCGCGCGGCAACCACGTAGGCCACGACGACCGCCACGATCACCAGCGGTGTCACGGCCAGTCCGTCGGATCCCAGCAGCAGAGTGGCCAGCAGCACTGACGTGAGCGGAAGCCGGAGCATGGTCACGCTCATCGCGCCGATGCCCATGGCTACCGAGGGCACGAGTGGAAGCCCGGGCAGGTGGGACATGGCGACACCGCCCGCCGCGCCGAGGAACATCGCCGGAAAGACCGGGCCGCCGCGGAAGCTGCTCAGCGACACGCTATAGGCGAGCCCCTTGCACGCGACAACAGCAGCGCCCTTCACGATCACTCTGAGCTTCCCCTCGAATCGTGGAGGCTTCTTCAATGATGGATGGAGTTGCTGATCATGGGCAAGTGTTAGCTTGCGCCGGCGGTTCACCGGTGAGCTCGGCGATGATGATCACCTCCTCACGGCAGGGGCAGATGCCGCCTGGGCCGAGGCGTCGGCAGGGCCGTGAGCAGTCGGGGCACCACTGTTCGGCGAAGTAGCGCGTTTCGCAGTCCGGGCACTGGTGGACGGTGCCTTCCCGCCGTGACCGATTGCGCGCCAACGGGACCTCGCGCGTGTCTGGTTGGTGGCGTCGGCGGTAAGCCGCTTGGCGGCACGCCGGGGAGCAGAAGCGTCGGGATCGCCCTGCGGGCAGCTGCTGTCCGCAGGCTGGGCAGCCTGCTGCCGTCACGGAAACGTCACTCGACGGGGTCGGTGTGCTCATCAGGCCGCCTCCTGCCCCTGGCCAGGTTGTGCGGCGGCGTGCTCGTAGTCGTTCGGCGTCATCATCGCCGCCGAACTGTGCCGCCGGCTGGTGTTGTAGAACTCGTGGCACCACGCGAGGACCACGGTGCGTGCTTCGGCTTTGGTGGTGAAGTGGTGCCGGGACAGGACCTCGTGCTCGAGGGTGGAGAAGAACGACTCCGCGGCGGCGTTGTCGAAACATGAACCGACCCTGCCCATCGACTGCCTGATACCGAGTTTGTCCTTACACAGCAAAGTGAAACTCGACGCGGTGTAGGTGGAGCCGCGGTCGGTGCTAAGCCGAATTCGGTTTAGCACGGATTACGCCGAGCCCTGCGTTATGCCGAGGGATCGTGTGCTTGGCCTGTGCTGGCGGGGTTGCCTGACTGATTCCTCGGCTTAGCGATCCGCTGTTCGTGGCTACCGTCCGCCGTGTCCATTCGCCCTGCGGAGAGGAGACGGCCATGGACACGACGGTCACAGGGATCGGATCGGTTGTTGTCGCGGAGCTGCGCGCGGCCGGCTACATGGAATCGACGATCGGCCAGTACGAGAAGACGATCAAAGCGCTGACGGGCTTCGCCGAGGAGCGCGGCGGCACCTACACGCCCTCACTCGGTGCCGCGTTCGCGTCGATGACGATCAGTCCGCGTACTGGCCGATTCAGTGCGCAGCGCAGCTTCGACTACCGCCGGCTGGTCAGCGTGTTCGACACCTACGTGGGCACCGGCCGGGTGGAGCTGTCGTGCCGCAAACGCGGCGGCGGTGGCGCGCGGCCGGACTCGAGTGAGTTCACCGCGCTGGCCGCCGCGTGGGACGCCGACATGGACGATCGTGGCCTGGCGCCGGCCACCCGCGACGCCTACGGCCGGGTGTCCCGCGCCTACCTGGTGTTCCTGGAATCACGCGGGATCCGCTGCCTCGGTGACGCCGACGGCGCCAGCGTGTTGGGGTTCCTCGAATCGCTGTCGGGCAGGTGGGCGACGTCCTCGTTGTTCTGGGTGGTGTCGAACTTCCGCCCGTTCTTGAAGTTCACCGGCCGCAGCGACCTGGTCGACGCGGCCGGGCTGGCCGGTGTCAAGCGTTCCCACCCGATCCTGCCGGTTCTTTCCGACGACGATGAACGCCTTGTCGTGCAAGCATGCGCGTCAGCGGTGATCGCCGCGCGGGACGCGGCGATCACTCTGCTGGCGGTGACGACGGGCCTACGCGCGTGCGACATCGTCAACCTCCGGCTGGCCAACATCGACTGGCGCGTCACGGACCGCCGGCATCGTGCAGCAGAAGACGAACAACCCGCTGACCGTGCCGCTGACCGATCTGCTGGTCGGCAAGCTCGCCGACTACGTCCTCGATCAACGGCCTGACTCGCCCGACGACCACGTGTTCCTACGTTCGGTGGCCCCACACGCGCGGCTGTCCGGCCACGCTGCGGTCTACCGGGTGATCGCGGACGTGTTCGGCAAGGCCGGCGCCACCGACGTGAAGGCCGGCACTCGCCTGCTGCGCCATAACGCCGCGTCACGGCTGCTGCGCGCGGCGGTCCCGTTGCCGACGATCTCCGCGGTGCTGGGCCACGCGAGCCCGGAATCGACCGACCTGTATCTGAGCGTCGACCGGGACCGTCTGCTCGAGTGCGTGCTCGACGTGCCCAAGGAGGCTCGCGGTCATGAACGCCCACGGCTTCACCAGCGCCTTCGCGCCGGAGCTGGACGCCTACCTCGCGTTCAAGGAGAAGATGGGCTGCTACGGCAACTCCCGGATCTGGTACCTGAGGCAGTTCGACGCCTACTGCACCGCACACGAGCGGGCCGACTTCGACCGCGACACGGTCGAAGGATGGGTCAGCGAGCGGCTGGCCCGATCGGGGCGGTACCGGTCGTGGATGTCCTACATCCGCGACGTCGGCCGGTGGCTGCAGGCCCACGGGCCGCGGTGACGCCTACGTCCTGTCGGATCGGTGGAAGGCACAGGTCGTCCCCGCCCACCCCTACCTGCTGAGCAGCCAGGAGATCGAGGCGTTCTTCGCCGCCGCGGCAAGCCTGAACGCGCACTCCCCGTGGCGGTGGCAGGCGGTCGCGTTCTTCACGCTGATGCACTCCTGCGGGCTGCGGACCGGGGAAACCCGACTGCTGCGACCCGAGCACGTGCACCTGCGCGACCGCAACCTCGACGTCGTGTCCTCCAAGGGCAACCGCTCCCGCCGGCTGCCGCTGACCAGCGAGGTCACCGAGGTCCTGGCCGGCTGCGACCGGGTATCGGCCACGCGGTTCGGCCCATCGCGGCGCACGTTCTTCGTCTCCGCGACCGGCAACCAGGTCACCGCCGCGACCGTCGGGAAGATCTTCCACCGCATCTGGGACCAGGCCGGTCTCCCGCGGCCGGCGGGAGGTCAGCAGCCGCGGCCGTACGACTTCCGCCATCACTTCGCCTACGCCAACGTCGAACGATGGGCGAGGCAGGGCAGGGACGTCACGGCGATGCTGCCCTACCTGGCCCGCTACATGGGGCACGCGAGCATCGAGTCGAGCTACTACTACATCCACACCTCGCCGGACTTCATGCACGCCTACGCCCACATCACGGCCGAGAGCCAGTCGCTGCTGCCGGAGGTCGGGTTCGAATGAAACGCGACCCGACAACCGGCGCCCCGGACTTCTACGGCTTCGCCAGGGACTACCTGCACACCTACCTGCCCACGGTGGCCCGACGCTCACCGAAAACGATCGAGGCCTACCGGATCAGCCTGGAATGCTTCCTCCACTACCTGGCCGATCACCAGCACATCGAACGCGCCCACGTCAGCTTCGACCACCTCGACCGGCACCACCTGAAAGGCTGGCTGGCCTGGATGACCGACCAGCGGCACTACGCGCCGAGGACCATCGCGTTGCGGCTCACCACCGTCAAAGCGTTCCTGACCTACTGCTCCGGCGAAGACATCACCCTCGTCGCGCTCAGCCAGGCAGCCAAGGCCCTACGGGCGCCAGCCAGCCCGAGGAAGCCGATCGAGTACCTCACCGAACCCGAGACACGGGCCGTGCTCGCCGCGTTCACCGGCCGCACCGCGAAATCGCGCAGGAACCGGATGCTGCTGATCCTGCTCTACGACACCGCCGCCCGCGTCGGTGAGATCACCAGCCTGACACTGCAGGACCTCCGCCTGGACAAGCCCGGGCACGTCAGGCTCACCGGCAAAGGCAACAAGACCCGCATCGTCCCGCTGACCGGCAAGACGATCGAGCACCTGGGCGTCTACCTCGCCGAGTTCCACCCGAACACGGCGACGCTTCCGGCGACGCGGCCGGTGTTCTACAGCCTGCACGACGGGAAACCGACAGCGCTGTCGACCGACACCGTCGCCGCAGTGCTCAAGACTGCCGCCGCGACCGCGCGCCGGACCTGTCCCTCGGTTCCCGAGAACATCCACTGCCACATGCTGCGCAAGACCAAGGCCATGGACCTCTACCAGCAGGGCATCCCGATGCCGATCATCATGCGACTCCTCGGCCACGAGAACGTGTCGACCACGGCAGCGTTCTACGCCTTCGCCACCGTGGACATGATGCGAGAAGCCGTCAACGCAGCCACGCCCGCGATCAACTCGCCGCCCGCGCAGCGACTCACCGAGGACAGGCTCCAAGCCCTCTACAGCCTCCGATAGCACCTCGGCGTTAAGCCGAGGAATCAGTCAGGCAACCCCGCCAGCACAGGCCAGCACACGATCCCTCGGCATAACGCAGGGCTCGGCGTAATCGCGTGTGGAAGATCACGCCGTCGATCTCGTCGCGGCCGCCGCGCACCGCAGCGGCGATCTTGATCGCGTCGCAGGCCAGCTGCGCGTTCGGATGCTCACTTGTCGGGCAGGCCAGCAACTTGCGAGAGAAAAGATCAAGGACGGTCGCGAGGTAGAGCTTGCCTTCATCGGTCGGGATCTCGGTTATGTCCCCGCACCACTTCAGGTTCGGCGCCGGGGCGGTGAAGTCGCGTTCGAGCAGGTCCGGGAACTTGGGTGCCTTCCTGTCTTGCTTCGTCAATCCCTTGCTGTGCCTGGGTTTGCGTCCCTGCAGTCCTTGACGGCGCATCGAGTCCGCGACCGTGTTCACGCTCACTGTCCAGCCGGCCTCGAGCAGATCGACGTGGATGCGCGGCGAGCCGTAGGTGCGCTTGGAGGCCTTGAACATCTTCAGCACCTCGGCGTCCAACGCGGCGCGGCGGCGCTGACGTGCGGTGGCCGGCCGGTCAACCCACTTGTAGAGCCAGGACACGCTGACCCCCAGGATCGCGCAGCACACCGCGTACGGGACGCGGTAGAAGGTCCTCTGGTCGGCGATGAAGCGTGCCACGCTCACCTCGTCGCCTCCTTCACCCACAGGACCACGGAGCGCTTGAGGACATCGCGCTCCATCCGCAGCTCGGCGTTCTCGCTGCGCAGCCGCTTCAACTCGTCGATGTCCGCGACGGACAGCCCGTCGGTGCCCTCCCGCTCGGCACGATCCTTGGCACACCAGTTGCCCAGCGTGCCCTCGTTGATCCCGAGATCACGGGCGACCTGCGCGATCGGTTTGCCGGTCTCCCGGACGATCCGCACAGCCCCCTCACGAAACTCCTTGTCGAACTTCCTTCGCGTCTCTGGCATGACTACTCCTCATAGCGCATGCCTTCACGGTTTTGGGGGAGGTTCACTCACGGGGAGTCCTTCATGTCCTCGACGTCCAGCCGCAGCACGTCAGCCCATATCCATCCGGACCCTTGCTGGCTGGTCATCCGGTCCGATCCGCTCTTGTTCATCCCGCCAGGTCAGCTCGTGATTCGAGCGTGTGCGTTGATCTGCACTAGGTACTTGCAGATCCTTGAGGTATTCGCGGGAGGCTGCCACGTCTCCTGTTCAGCCGAGCCGTTGAAGCAGCTGGTCGCCGACTCGGACGGCGTTGGCCATCGCGGTGAGGGCCGGGTTCACCGCACTGATGCTGGGGAAGAAGCTGGTGTCGACGACGTAGAGGTTGTCGAGTTCGTGGGCCCGGCAGTCGGTGTTGAGCACCGATGTGGCCGGGTCGGAGCCGAACCGGCAGGTCCCGGCTTGGTGTGCGCAGCCGGCGATCGGGATGTCGGTTTTCATGTACGCGAACCGGTGAGCCAGGTGGCCGGGGTGCATGCCGAGCGAGCCGAGCATCGAATGGAGCTGGTGGTACAGCCGCTTGGCGGCCGTGGGGTTGCTCGGCGTGTACGCCAGGTGGACGCCGCCGTCCGGACCGAGGGTGACCCGGTTGTCCGGCTGCGGCAGGTCCTCGGTGGACAGCCAGAAGTCCACCGCGTGCTCCGCGACGTCGCGTAGCGCCCAGTTCGGCGCGAACTTGGTCTCGATGGGCTTCTCGCCGCGGAACATCTCCGCCTGCGACTTGCCGATCATCTGGATGTTGCCCATCGGGTAGTCGAAGTCCGGCCCGCGGAAATAGAAGTCATTGACGCCGAGGGTCTTCTGGAAGACAGTCGGGTTCGGGTCTTTTGACAGGGCGAGCACGGCCTGGCTGTCGTGGTACATGAAATTGCGGCCGACCTGATCGGAGCCGTTGGCCAGCCCGTTCGGGTGCTTGTTGTTGGCGGAGGCAGCAGCAGCTTGGCGGAGTTGGCGGCGCCGCAGGAGACGACCACGATGTCGCCCTGATAACGCTCGGTTTCGCCGTCGCGCTCGGTCACCACCTCGGTGACCGTGGTGCCGGCCGGGTTGGTTTCCAGCTTCACCGCCCGCGCGTTTCGGAGCAGCGTGACGTTGGCATGCTCGAGGGCAGGACGGACGCCGAGCACCTCGGCGTCGGACTTGGCGTGCAGCGGGCATGGGAAGCCGTCGCAGTCCGCGCAGCGCACACAGATGCTGTACGGCATGTTCGCCTCGTTGAGCAGGATCCCGCATGGCGCGTGGAACGGGTGATAGCCGGCGGCGGCCAGGTCATCAGAGAGCTGCTGGATCCGCGGCTCGTGGGAGACCGCGGGATAGGGGTAGGGCGCGCTGGCCGGCGGGTCCGTGGATCCTCACCCCGCGCGCCGTGCACCTGGTACATCGTCTCGGCCGCGGTGTAGTACGGCTCCATGTCCTGGTAGGAGATGGGCCAGGCCGGCGACAGGCCGTCATGATGGTGCACTTCGCCGAAGTCCTCGACACGCATCCGGTACAGCGCGGCTCCGTACAGCTTGGTGGCGCCGCCGACGAAGTAGTGCACCTGCGGCTGGAAGAACGACTTGCCTTTCACGTCGTACCAAGTGTCTGGCGAGATGTAGCGGCCGTCGACGAACACGTCCACGGTTGACCAGTTCGCCGGCTCACGGGGCAGCCAGTCGCCGCGCTCAAGCAACAGGATCCTTGCCCGAGGGCGCGAGGTGACGGGCGAGCGTGCCGCCGCCTGCCCCGGTTCCGATCACGATAACGTCGTAATGTCCGTCCAACCGTGCTCCTTCGAGGCTCGGTGCGCGGCCCAGCGCCCTGGCGGCGAACAGATCGGCCAATCCGCCACCGATGATCACCACGCGGCGCTGGCTACCTTGGTCGTGGCGCGTCCCTGATCCGGTCGTCTTTATTGCCGTGTCCGGTCAGCCGGCCGGGTCGTGCCAGACATCCCGGTCGGGCAGCAGCCGGTCGGCTTCGGTTGGGCCCCAGCTGCCGCGGGCGTAGGGGTGCACGGGCGTGACGTCGCCGAGCACCGGGTCGACGACCCGCCAGGCCGCCTCGACCGTGTCCTGGCGGGCGAACAGCCACCGGTCCCCGTCCAGGGCCGCGCCGATGAGCCGGTCGTAGGGACGCATGTCCAGCCGGACTGCCCCGCAAACGTCAACTCCTCCAGCAGCGGCTCCATTTCGGCGCCCGGCTTCTTGCCCGCCAGCGTGAGGCTGACCGCGGTTTCTGGCCAGATCCGGAATCGCAGCGAGTCGCGGACGGCGAACGGGCCGATGCCGAACACGTCATGCGGAGGTCGCTTGAAGCGGATGTCCACCTCGGTGGCGGTGACAGGCATGCACTTGCCGGCCCGGATCAAGATCGGCACGCCCTCCCAGCGCCAGTTGTCGGCGGCGAGCCGGACCGCGACGAAGGTCTCCGTGGTCGATTTCGGGTCGACCCCCTCGACCTCGTGATAACCCTCGTACTGACCGCGCACCGTGTCCTCGGCGACCAGGGGCCGCAGCGCGGCTACCACCCGTGACTTGGCATCCCGCCAGTCTGCCAGGCCCGGTCTGGCCGGCGGGTCGGCCAGCACGGTGGCCAGCACTGGAGCATGTGGTTCTGGACGACATCGTTGATGGCCCCGGTCCGGTCGTAGAACCGGCCGCGATCGGCAACGTCGAAGGCCTCAGCCATGGTGATCTGGATGCTCTCCACATAGGTCCGGTTGAGCAGCGGCTCGATCACCGAGTTGGCGAGCCGAACGAACAGCACGTTCTCCACGGGATCCAAGGCCAGCCAGTCATCGACCCGGAAGATGGCCTCTTCCGCGAAGTACTGGTGCATGGTGTCGTTGAGCTGCCGTGAACTGGCCAGGTCGGCACCGAACGGCTTCTCCACCATCACCCGCGCGTCCTTGGCCCGACCGGCCGTGGCGATTCCTTCCGGGCGATCCGCCCGAACAGCGGGGGCGGCACCTCCAGGTAAAACAGGACCTGGCTGCCAGCTCCGATGGCGTCCGACATCGCCCGTATAGGTGGCATCGTCGCCGAGGTCCCCGTCCACGTACCGCAGCAGCCCCAGCATCTTCTGCGCCGCCGCGCTGTTCGGGTCCATGTGGTTGACCCGCAGCGAGGCGGTGGCGTAGTCGCGGAACTGCTCCAGCCCCCACCCGCTCTTCGCCACCCCCACCACCGGCACGTCGAGCACGCCCCGCTCGACGAGCCCCACCAGCGCCGGGAAGGTTTCGATCTTAGCCAGGTCTCCGGTGGCACCGAAGATCACCAGCGCGTCAACTTTGTCAGACATGTCATTCCTCCTGGCC
>CAVVJA010000005.1:0-408908 GCA_963748415.1 uncultured Actinomycetota bacterium
AGGAGGAGTCGACACGTACGAGCCAGTGGCCCCGGTGCTCGATCTGACCGCTGGAACCGGGTGACCAACTGTGCCCTCCCCGTTCTCTCGGGCCGTCATCCCGCCTCCTCGGACAATGGCCGTCTGGTGCCCGGACTGGCCGGTCACCGCAGCCCGGCTGTCGGCCGACCTGCCCGTCGACACCGAGGTACCCAGCGGTGATCACCGCCAACCGGGTGATCGCCTGCTCACATCGGCGCGCGTCGCCGGATACGCCGCGGATTACGCGTCGCGAGGCACCAGCCCGCTGCCCCGACCTGGCCGTGTTTCCCCTGGACGGGCTGGCCGAGGACCGCACCTTTGAGCCGGTCGTGCTCGCTCTGGAGTCCGTTGCCCCGGCCGTAAAGATCAGCCGGCTTGGCCTGGCCGCGATCGGGTTCATTGCCCCACGCGATACTTCAGAAGTGAGCCGGGTGCTGCACGGCCTGTCCCGGGCGGTAACCGACCTCGCCACGAGCGCGCCGACGTGCTGATCGGCGTCGCGGATGGCGCCTTTGCCGCGGAGCAAACCGCCCGCCGGGGCCTGGTCATACCGTACGGCGGATCGCCGCAGTTCCTGGCCGGCCTGCCGGTGGGCACGCTGGATCCGTCCGGCAACTCGCCGCTGATCGGCCTGTTGCGTCGGCTGGGACTGCGTACCCTGGGCGCGTTCGCCGAGTTCCCGCCCGCGATGTGCTCGCCCGGTTCGGCCAGAAGACGCATGGGCGCATCGGCAGGCCGGCGGACGGGACGATCGCGCGGTGGCGGCCCGGCGCCCCCGGTGGAGTTGACCGCCACGCTCGACCTCGACCACCGGTCGACCGGGTGGACTCGGCGCCTTCGGCGCCCGAAACCTCGCCGAACGCTTCATCGGCGACCTGGCTGGGCACGGCCTGGCCTGCACCTGCCTGGAGCTGCAGGCGCAGAGCGAGAACGGCGAGGAGACGCTACGGCGCTGGCGGCACGCCGGCGTGTTAGGCCCGGTAGACGTGCTCGACCGGATTCGGTGGCAGCTCGAAGGATGGCTCGGTCGGCACAGCGCGACCCACGGCGGCGTGGCCCAGCTGCGCTCGGTACCGATCGAGACCGTGCCCACCGGAGCCCACCAGCCGGCCTGTGGGCGGTTTCGGCGCGGAGGACGAGCGAGCGCACGAGCCCTGGCCCGGGTGCCGACCCTGCTCGGGCACCGGATCTATCTCGTCCCCACGGTGCAGGGTAGGCATGGGCCGGGACAGCGCGCCCAGCTTCTTCCTGCGGCGATGACCCTGAGCCATCCGGTCGCCGGAACAGCCGTCGCCGGGCGGATACCAGCGCCCGTTCCCTCGGTCCTGATCGGTCCACCGCGGCCGGACGGTGCTCGACGGCGACGTTCGGTCCATACGGGTGACCGACCGTGGCACGGTGCCGATGCCACCGGCACGGTTCGCGTTCGACGACGGCAGCTCCACCATCGCGATCACGTCCTCGGCCGGCCCATGGCCGGTCGGACGAGAACGCTGGTGGGATCCAGCATCGGCCCGGCAGTGGCTCGCTTCCAACTCGTCGACGTGCAGGGCCACGCGTACCTGGTCAGCTGCAGATCGACACCGACCAGGCCCACGCTGGCAGCTCGAAGCCTGCTACGACTAAGCGCCTGCCTACGTCGGCATGAACGTCGCCGCTGTCGTGGCGCAGCGCCTGCCGGAGCAAGATCCTTCGCCGCATGGCGGACAGGCTACGCGACGGCGGCCGCCTCGAGCAGCGGCACCTGCGCGTGCATCAGCGAGGAACCTGGGCAGTACCGGGCCTCGCCCGGGCGGCACCCGGGCCGCTCCGGCGATCCCGGCGAGCACCGAGATCGACGATGATCAGCGGCGCACGCGGGCCGAGGACGACGGCGAGCGCCTCGCCGGACGTCGGCACCGACTTGAGCACCAGGACGAGGATCAGCTCACGCAGGCCGGCACCACCGGGGCCGGGATGAACAGCGCGCCCAGCGGACGTCGCCAGGGCCATGCCGCCGATGCACGACGCCAGGCTCGAGCCCCCCGTGCCCGAGCGCGGCGCACAGGACGTACAGGTCCAGACCGAGCCGATGCAGCTGAAAAACGACCAGGTCGCCGCGCGCACGGTCGAGCGGCTGACAGCCTCTCGTTCAGCGACGGCCTGTGGAGTGGCGCGAAAGCCTTGTCGAGCAGAGCGGGCAACGCACGCGGATGCAGCAGCGCCACGAGGAACGGCAGCTGCGGAACACCCCCCAGAAGTGGGACGAGCATGCGTGCTCTAGGCGGGCAGAGCGGCACCACGCGATAAGCAAGCCGACGCGACGGCTGCAAGACGATAGTCAGCAGGGTTCCCGGCCGGCATCGTGAAGCGGCGGCTAGCACCGTGCGCTCGGGCCCGCCTCCATTTGCATCAGCACCGGCCACACCGAACCGGGCAGAATTGTGCCGACTGGCTCGTGAAGTTGACGCGAGCCGCAGAACCCCGTGGGCGGCTCCACCGAGCCCTGCGAGGACCTCGCGCCAGATGCGGAACGTCGCCGCCCCACACCGACGAGGGCCACCAGGCAGCTGAGCGCGGATCTCGGCCATATGCCGATGCGGCGCAGGGCAGCGGCGGAGGAGTCCCGCTCACGGTCGATCGCGTAACCGGCCGCCGCGACGACCAGAGCCACGAACCGATCGCCAGCGCGCTGCGCCGCCGACTGCCGCGTCCGGCAGTCGTCGGCTCGTCGGTCACCTCCGTGGCCTCCCGGCGCACAGCTACTCTGGCCATTGCCGCGAATCGTAACGTCCGATCGTCTAAGCCACGATGACGCACCCATTCGGCCTGCTCGCCTCACTCGGCCATTCGGCAGACACTTCGGCCAGCCCCGCAGCGGCGGCCCAGCCGCGCAGCGGGCGGCGGCGCCGATGGCGCGACCTGAGGCTGACCCCGCTATTCGGATCCTGCGACCGGCTCCTCCGCGCCGGGGCGCACGTCCACTCCTGCTACCAGGCGGCACCGTAACGTGACACCGCACCGGCCCACATTCGGCGTCGAGGGAGCCCGCATGCGTGTCATCGGTTTCGGTACCTACGACACGGCCACGCATCCGCGCGTCGGCACGATCCTTGACGGCCTGCGCGCGCACGGCGACACAGTCGTCGAGGTGAATGCGCCGCTGGGTTTCACGACCGCTGAGCGGGTTACGATGCTGAGCAAGCCGTGGTTCGCGTATCGCTTCGTGATTCGGGTGCTGCGCAGGTGGGTGACCCTGGCGAGCGCCGGTCGGCGAGCTCGGCGGACGGGCCGCTTCGACGCGGTCATCGTCGGCTACCTCGGGCACTTCGACGTGATACTGGCTCGGTTGCTGTTCCCGCGCGACCTAATCGTGCTAGATCAGCTGATCTTCGCCGCTGACACCGCGATCGATCGTGGTGTCACGTCCGGGATGAAGCTGCGGCTGTTGGGTCTGATCGACGCGGTTGCGGTTCGAGGGGCTGACCTCGTCGTGCTCGATACCGACGAGCAGATCGAACTGCTACCCGCCCGACAGCGCGGCAAGTCGGTCGTGGTACCAGTCGGCAGCCCGGCCGCTTGGTTCGCGGCCGACTCCAAGATCGCCGACGGCCCGCTGCGGGTGGTGTTCTTCGGCCTCTTCACCCCGCTACAGGGCACCACCGTGATCGGAGAAGCGCTTAGAGAGCTCGCAGCGTGCGCCGACATCGCAATAACACTCGTCGGCAAGGGCCAGGACTGGGAGGTGACCCGCGAGCTCGCTGCCGGCGTTTCGACCGTGACCTGGTACGACTGGATCGCGCCGGCCGAGCTGCCCGCAATCGTCGCGGCCCACCATGTCTGCCTCGGCATTTTCGGTACGACGCCTAAGGCCCAACGAGTGGTTCCCAACAAGGTGTACCAAGGAGCGGCCGCCGGGTGCGCGATCGTTACGTCCGATACCCCGCCGCAGCGTCGAGCCCTCGGCGACGACGCGGTCTATGTCCCGCCGGGCAACCCTGGGGCACTTGCCAAGGAGCTGCAGCAGCTTGCTGCGGACCGCGCACGTGTGGCTGCGCTGCGCGAGGCTTCTCGCCGCCGCAGTGCCGCCCGGTTCACGGCTTCTGCCATAGTGGGCGGGCTGCGTCAGCGACTAGCCGAGGAGAACTCCACGTGAGCGCCGCCCCCCGCTGAGCCCGATGGCGACGCTGCGCTGGTCGGTCGTGCGGAGAATCCTCGACGAGCTCCGGCCCAGCCGCGTCCTCGAAATCGGCTGCGGGCAGGGCGGATTCGCAGCGCGGCTGGCGACCCGATACCAGTACGTCGGCGTCGAACCGGACGAGCAGTCCTACAAAGTGGCTCGGGACCGCATCGAACCGATCGGCGGGCAGGTGCTGCACGGGACGTCCAATCTGGTCCGGGCCGACGACCGGTTCGACCTGGTCTGCGCATTCGAGGTCATCGAACACCTCGAGGACGACGTCGGTGCGCTCGTCGACTGGTCGAGCAGGGTCGCCCCAGGCGGAGCGATCCTCGTCTCCGTACCAGCCTGGCCGGTTCGGTACGGCCCGATGGACAAGCTGGTCGGTCGACTCTCGGCGCTATACCCCCGAGCAGCTGGACGAGGTGCTGCTTAAAACCGGCGCTGCCGATGTCAGGCATTTCCTCTACGGATGGCCGCTCGGCTATGTGCTCGAGGCGGTGCGCAACGGGATCGCTCAGCGTCGCGGCACCGCGAGCGAGGACTCGATGCACGCGCGCTCAGCGACAAGTGGACGCCTGCTGCAGCCAAAGCGTGCCGCCGGCGCGGTCGATTCGGGCCGGCGTGGCGCCGTTTACTGTCCTTCAGCGCCTCCGTCGGACGACGGGAACCGGCGCCGTCGGCGTCGCTCGATTCGCTGCCGGGGAAACGCCGCACCCAGTTAGCGGATCTGCTAGTGGCGTGTTCTCGGTTCACGGCGTCTGCCATAGTGGGCGGGCTGCGCCAGCGACTTGCCGAGGAGAACTCCACATGAGCACCGCCCCCCGCTACCCCCGAACGCGCGGATGCGTTGGGCCGTCGTCACGAGGATCGTCGACGAGCTCAGCCCGACGACGCTGCTCGAGATCGGCTGCGGCCAAGGCTCGTTTCGGAGTCCGCCTGGCCCGGAGTCACTCCTCCTATCTCGCCGTCGAGCCGAGATCCCACCTGCTTCACTGTCGCCGAGTCGCGGATCAAGCCCGCTGGCGGTCAGGTGCTGAACACAGCGGCCGAGGACCTCGACAACGACCGCAAGTTCGACCTGGTATCGCGTTCGAGGTCCTCGAGCACCTCGAGGACGACGCTGCTGCACTGAAGTCGTGGGCCACGCACATTGCACCGGGCGGGCACCTGTTGCTGTCGATGCCGGCCTGGCAGGAACGCTTCAACGAATGGGACCGCCTGGCCGGCCACTACCGCCGCTATTCGCCCGAGCAGGCGCGGCGCGTGGTCGAGAACGCCGGCCTCGTCAACATCCGTACCACGCTGTACGGATGGCCGCTCGGGTACGTGCTCGAGGCGGTTCGCGAGCGAATCGCGTCCCGCACACAATCAGCCAGCGAGGACGACGGCAGCTCGATGCAACAGCGCACGGCGGGCAGTGGGCGCGTCCTGCAGCCGAAGGCCGCGCTCGGCAAGGTGCTACAGGCAGGTGTACTGCCGTTCGTGGGCTTGCAGCGGCTGCGGCCCGCCACTGGCACGGGCCTCGTCGTCGTCGGGCGCAATCCCGGCTGAGCGATGTCAGCGGCGCACGTGTTCGCGGGAGCACCGTCACGAGCGCGCCCAGGATCGCGCCCATCACGATCAACGCCTGGCTAGGAGAAGCCACCTCGGGCTGAAGAAGGCATCGCTTGGGCGGATCTCAACGACGGTCCCATCAAACTGCTCGCTATGCCGAACACATGTTCGAATATCGCATGTGTGGCGGCCGTACGCAGGTAGGGCGCCGCTCGCGCCGCCCCTCTTGCCGCGGTCTTACCGGCCGTCTTGCGTCGCTCAGATCGTGGTCGCTCGGCTCGTCATGACGGCATCAGCGTCGCCGCCGTGGTGGCGCCCAGATCCCAGCAAGCTTCGAGATCCGCACGGCCGGGCGTGCCCAGTACCGTCACCGGCTCGTGCACCGCAACCCAGCCCATGCCCTTCACAATCGACTCGATCGCGCGCAACGCGCCACCGGTGTCGGAGGCGCCATGGATGTAGACGCCATAGCCGGCACTCACCTTGGCGGTCAGGCATGGGTAGTAGATCTGGTCGAAGAAGTGCTTCAGGGCCCCGGACATGTAGCCGATGTTCGCCGACGTGCCAAGTAGGAATGCGTCGGCGGAGAGGACATCGACCGCCGTTGCGGCCAAGGCTGGACGCACCCGCACATCGACATCTTTGATCTCCTCGGTCTGCGCGCCGTCGAGCACGGCCTCGAGCATCGCCTGCAGCGACGGCGAGGTCGTGTGATGCACGACCAGCAGGGCACGCCTGTCTGGGGAACTCAGCACGTCACCGTCTCTGTCGTAGGAAATCACCCCATGCGATCGGCCACCGCACATTACGCTCCGGCCCATGGCTCTAGACGTGCCCACACTGTATGACTGGGCGGGCGGCGACGATGCCTTCACCCGACTGATCAATGCGTTCTACGACCGCGTCGAACAAGACGACCTGCTTAGCCCGTTTTTCCCCGGCGGAGTGGGCCAGGAACACCGTGCGCACGTCACGACCTGGTGGCGTGAGGTCTTCGGCGGCCCGGCTGAATACACCCGAACTCTCGGCGGATACGGGCGCATGCTGGCCCATCATCGGGGCCTCGACATCACGCCCGAGCAACGGCTGCGGTTCGCGACCCTGATGAGCCGAGCCGCGGATGACGCCGAACTTCCCGACGACCCCGAGTTTCGAGCGGCGCTTATCGGCTATCTCGAGTGGGGCACCCGGCTGGCAATGCACAATTCACAGCCCGGTGCGCCCGTTGTCGAGCACGCGCCGGTGCCGCGGTGGGGTTGGGGCGTCGCGCCGCCCTACCAAACCTGACCGTTGGGTAGGTTAGCCCGACCGCGTTCGCAGGATTACCGAGTCGCCGACGCCGCCGACCGATGGGGCCGCGCGGAGATGACCCAGTCAGCCGTGACCAGCCCGTTGGCAACTGCGCCGAGGATCACGACGTCCTCGCCGGGTCGGAATCGGTTCGACGCCCCGGCCGTGCCGTCCGTGCCAAACCGAGTCCGCGGGGTGATGGTGATCCTGGTCAGCGCATCCGCCCGGGTACGGACGGTCCAGGTCGAGCCCGACTGGTTCACAATGACCGCTCGGACGATAGTGCGAGCGCCGGCCGCCGACGCACCGTTGCCAGGGGACGTCGCGACCGGAGTCGGAGTGGCTGAGGCCATTTCCGGAGGCGCTGCACTCACCGCTGTCCACGTCGAGTCACCGGACACCGCTGCCGTCGCACCGAACCAGATGGCCACCGCGGCGACAGCGACGGCGACCGCTATCGCTGCCATGGAGGTGGCGGGTCGGCGGAACCAGGACTCGCGCCGCGTCGCTCGGTTGGGTGGCGGTGGCACAAACGGGATAGGTTCGGTCGGCTGGGTCACCGCGCCACCGTCGAGCATGCACATGCACGATGTGCCATCGATATGTCAGGGTTTGGTATGGAGCTGCCGTGGTAGGCATCGCCAGGCAGACTGAGCCCGTGGATCGGGCGGAGCTGCGTGGCTGGATCGAGGACGCGCTCGCGCGTCACGACCGAGATGCTCGCGAGCGCGATGAGGTCGTTGCCAATGTGACAGCGGCTGAGATCGTTGATGCGGTCTGGGGTCGGCTGCCGCTCGCCGTGCGGCGGAAGGTGACCCGGGCGGAGGTTCAGGCCAGCGTGACCATGCTGACTCTGCGACGAGGGATTGCCATGATGCGCACCGATGTCGACGCGCCCGCAGCCATCGAATGAAGCGAGCCCGGCTCGCCGACGAGGCTAGCGGTCGCCGACGTCGCCGAGTACGGGCTTGACGTCGAGGATTGGCGTCCCGTCGATCGCCTCGAGGTTCGCTACCCGCACCCGGTTGCCGTCGACGGCGAGAACCCGCACGCGGTGTAGTCCGATCGGGTTGGGCCGGTCCGGCGAGCGCGTGTTGAAAACACCCTGTTCGGGACGCGACGGGTCGCTGCGCGGATGCGTCTTCAGCACGTCTCGGCGAGCCTGGTGCAGCCATGTCAAGACGAGGAATTCCTCGGCCGGCACGAGCCCGGCGAGCCCGGGCGTGACGGCCTCTTCGAACACGAGAACGGAATCCGGCGCGCCCTCGTCGCCTTGCCGCGGGGCCGCCGAGCGGTCGACCAGCGGACTGGCAACCCATCCGATCGGAACGACGGTGAACGACGAAACCGTCACGAATGTCCCTCCGTGCGCCTAGAGCTCGTGGCCAGTAGTGCTATCGACATGGTCGGGAATGTCGCCCTCATGCCGGTTTCCGGTGCTTGACGTGCCGGTCGGCTCGAACATCAGAATTGAGCTTCCCGGCGAGGACGGCTTGTGCTCGGTGCCTTTCGGGACCACGTACGTATCGCCCGGATGGAGTTCGATGACGGTCTCCCTGCCGTCGGCATCCCGGGTCGCCACAGCGAACCGTCCATCCAGCACCAGGAAGAACTCATCGGTGTCTTCGTGGACGTGCCAGACGTGCTCGCCCCGGGCGTGGGCGACGCGGACGTCATAGTCGTTAATCCGCGCCACGATGCGAGGGCTGTAGACCTCCTCGAAAGACGCGAGTGCGGCGGTCAGGTTCACAGGCTTGCTTGTCATACCTGCGATCATCCATCAACGTGCGCGGCTATTTTCCGCGCGCTGCAACCTGGCCGGATGCCAGACGGATCTCGGTGGCCGGAGGCCATGGGATCATCGAGCGCGGTTCGAATGCTCGAGCGTGACGACCAGGTCGCGCGCCTCCAGTACTTGTTCGAGCAGGCCACCCTCGGCTTCGGCCATCTCGTCTTTATCGGCGGGGTGGCCGGCGCGGGTAAGTCGTTGCTGGTACGGACATTCACCGAGTCGATTGCGGCGCAAGCCCAAGTCCTCATCGGATGGTGCCACCGCCGTCGCCTCCGCGGCCTGCTGGACCCCCTCGTCGACATGGCCCGCGGCTTCGGCGGCCACCCGCCAAGGTGGGTACGGCGTTCGGTCGAGATAGGCACCGTTCACCGATGGCGCTTCCAAAGACGCCTCCTACCGTCGGAAGCGTCGGTTCGGGAAACGAGCCCGCGTAGCCAAGCAGAAGGGTGCGGCGAGTTCGGCGAGTCGGACGCTCCTCGAGACGCCATCCCCCGTAGGCGAGCGCGGAGTTCCCCCACCGAGAGATCGACATTCGCCGCACCCATTTGGACCATTGGAGTGATCATGACCTCATACCTCGTGGCGCGCGCGGTCGATGCGCATCGCCAAGAACTCCTTGCCAGAGCGCAACGTCATCGGCTGGGCCGCGACGCGTCCGCGGCACGATCACCAGTCGGTCGACGACTGGGGGGATCCGCGCCTGGATCAGGTCGGCAAGCCAGGTGGCTGTGCCGGGTCCGTCACGCCGAGCAGCAGCGCGGACGCCATCCGCCCGGCCGATGAACTGTTAGCGGAGCCCCTCCAAACCCGACCGACAGCCCGTCCAGACCGCGACCGGCGTCCGAAACGCTGTGCCGTTGGCCTTGGGCAGCGCTTACCGCATCCGCCGGGGAAACCGGCGGGCTCACCCGAAAAGGAGCAACCATGACCGCCATCCGCCGCATCACCGCCACCGTCGTCGCTACGGTCGGCACTGTCCTCGGGCTGCTTGCCGCAGCCAGCGTTGCCGCATCCTCCCCAGTCGCACCGAACGACGGCAACGGTTTCCCCACCTCGGTGCCGCAGCCGCCGACCGGGACGCCCACCAATCCGGTCGTGGACAGCGGCTCCCCCTGGTGGACCTTCGTCCTCGTCGCCGCGGCCGCGGTCGCGGTCACTCTGCTCGTGGGCTTGGTGGTCAGCCGGATCCGCCAGCACAGCACAGCCACCCAACTCGCGCACTAACAATGCTCCGAGCCTGCGCCGCAATGGGCGCAGGCTCGGTTAGTCGGCAAGGACTACGACGGGAACCTGCTGAATCGTGTTGTTGGCGAATCCGCCCCGGTTCCAGGGCTGCTCGGTCGGTTGCCGGCGGCCCGACGCGTCGGTGGCGCGTACACACAGCGTGTGCTGGCCAGGCTGGGCCTCCCAACTCCATGTCCAGCTGCACCAGTCCCATCGCGCGACGTTGCCGTCAATAGTGGCTAGCTGCCAGGTGCGGCCGCCGTCGCTGCTGACCTCAATTGCAGTGACTGGCGCATAGCCCGACCAGGCGCGCCCGTGCAGGCTGACCGGCCCGGGGTGAAGGAAGCGCGTGCGGGTCATGAAGTCCGGCCAGCCCGGCGGAATGACCAGCGCGCGAGGTTCCATCCGAGTCACCGGGACGCCAGGCTCGTGGGGATCCACTCGTAGCTGGTAGGCCACATCCTGCTGGAATCCGGTGAATGCAGAATCGATGACGGTGATGTCCGTCAGCCACTTGACATGCGCCATGCCATACCAACCCGGTACGAGCAATCGCAGCGGGAAGCCATGCTGGGGAGGCAGCGGGGCGCCGTTCATCTCGTACACCAACAGCACGTCATCGTCGAACGCATCCGCCAGCGACAGGCTTCGCTGATAGGTCTGCTCGACGCCCCGCTCAACCCCGTGGTCGCTGCCGGTAAAGACGACGTCGCGGGCCTCGGTCGTCGGCGCCGCTCGACGCAACAGCGGTGCGAGCGGAGTGCCGGTCCACTCGGCGTTCCCCACGGCCTCGACGAGCCAGGGTTGGCTCACTGGGCGCGGCAGAAGGCGAGCCCGTCCGTTGCCGGCACACTCGATCGTTACCCGGCGCGTAGCGCGTGGCATCGCCCGAATGCTGTCCAGGTCGAAGGTGAACGGCGAATCGACAACGCCGCCGACATGCAGTTGCCACGCCGCCGGATCGACATCGGGGATGTCGTAGTGAATCAGCAGATAGTGCAGCCCGATCGGTGTGACGTCGTAGCGCAGCGCCTCCAACGGCATGCCATGGTTGCGTCCGGCCAGCTGCAGCTCGTCCTGCGAGATGCCCTCGCCGATCTCCGCGATCCGGGACGGGCCTGTGACCTGCTCCGCCGCTGACACGGTGACCACCCCTATCCGTCGCCGGTACCTGCAGCGCCAGCCTCCCCGAGCGTAGCCGCTGCTCGGTCGTGATCCTGGACTTTCAGCCCGGGGCGCCGATAAGTCCGAGATCATCGAGAATGGCGGCGGATCGGCTTGACTAGTCGAACATTTGTTCGAATACTGAGCAGATGGGCTGGCAGAACCCTCCGATGCCGTGGCAGGAGCTGGAGCGCCGCCTGTCCGGCCGAGCCGAGCCCGATGACTGCGACGAGCTGGTGGGCGACGGCGGTGATTCGCCGGCCTGGTCGCGCAAACGCACCGCGTACATCCCCGCCGGGGACGCCCGTCCGATCGACGGCGGAGCCCCCCGGTGCGGTACGCGGAGTTGCATGCGCACTCGTCGTTCAGCTTCCTCGACGGGGCCAGCTCACCGGAGGAGATGGTCGAGGAGGCGGTCCGGCTCGGTCTCTCGGCACTCACCCTGACCGACCATGACGGCTTCTACGGGATCGTGCGGTTCTCGGAGGCAGCCGACACTCTCGGGTTGCCGACAGTGATCGGAGCCGAGCTCTGTATGGACGTCCCGATGCCGACTACCCAGTCCGAGCGGATGGTCGCCGCCCGGGTTGGTAAGCCCGACCCGACCGGGCACCACCTGCTCGTGCTGGCCCGCGACCCGACCGGCTATGCCAGCCTGGCTCGAGCGATCAGCACCGCCCAACAACGTGGCGGCGTCAAGGGCCGCCCGGTGTACGACGGTGATGAGCTGGCGGAGCTGGCTAACGGCCATTGGCTGGTGCTCACCGGGTGCCGCAAGGGGCTGGTACGGGCAGCGTTGGCGAGTGGGCTCGACTCGGCGCGACGCGCACTCGCCAACCTGATCGACCGGTTCGGGCGGGACAACGTCGTCGTCGAACTGACCTACGCCCTCGACCCACTTGCCGACGAACGCTACGACGCGCTGACCCTGCTCGCCGAGGAAGCGGGCCTGCCGGTCGTCGCCACCACGGCCGCGCACTACCACGGTCCACCGCGACGGCCACTGGCCACTGCCATGGCCGCTGTACGCGCACGTAGCAACCTCGACGAGATGGACGGGTGGCTACCCGCATTCGCCGACCAGCACTTGCGGTCCGGTGCGGAAATGGCGGCCCGATTCGCCCGCTGGCCGGGAGTGGTCGAGCGAGCGGCATCGCTGGGTGACCAGCTGGCCTTCCCGCTACGGCTCATCGCCCCGCAGCTGCCGCCCTTCCCCGTCCCACCTGGGCACACTGAGATGACCTACCTCGCCGAGCTAGCCCGCGCCGGTGCCGTCGAACGGTACGGCGACCGCAAGCCAGAAGAACGCGAACGCGCCTTCGCGCAGATCGAACACGAACTCGCCATCATCGACGAGCTCGGATTCCCGGGCTACTTCCTCGTCGTCTGGGACATCGTGAAGTTCTGCCACTCGCGGGGAATCCTCTGCCAAGGCAGGGGATCTGCCGCCAACTCAGCAGTCTGCTACGCACTGCAAATCACCGCCGTCGACGCAGTCCGCTACGAATTGCTCTTCGAACGGTTCCTCTCCCCGGACCGGGACGGGCCACCTGATATCGACGTCGACATCGAGTCCGACCGGCGTGAAGAGGCTATTCAGTACGTCTATGGCCGCCACGACCGCGACCACGCGGCCCAGGTAGCCGACGTCATCACCTACCGGCCCAAGTCGGCCATTCGTGACATCGCCAAGGCGCTCGGTTACTCCCCCGGTCAGCAGGATGCGTGGAGCAAGGAGATCGAGCAGAGTTATTACTGGGCGCCGGACCTATTCACCCGCGAGGACGAGGCGCCGACCTCAGTGCAGTCGGAAGTACCGCAGCGCGTCGTGGATCTCGCCGCCGAACTGCAGAACGCCCCACGACACATGGGGATCCATACCGGCGGCATGGTGATCTGTGATCGTCCGGTAGTCGAGGTCTGCCCGGTGGAATGGGGCCGCATGCCGGAACGCACCGTGCTGCAGTGGGACAAGGACGACTGTGCCGCCATCGGGCTGGTCAAGTTCGACCTGCTCGGGCTAGGCATGCTCTCGGCTTTGCACTACTGCTTCGAGTTCGTCGAGCAATGGTTCGGGGTGCATTACGGCCTGCACGAGGTGCCACCAGAAGATCCGCTTGTCTACGAAATGCTGCAACGGGCTGACACCATCGGTGTTTTCCAGATCGAGTCCAGAGCACAGATGGCCACCCTGCCTCGACTACGCCCGGAGAAGTTCTACGACCTGGTCATCGAGATTGCGTTGATCCGGCCCGGCCCCATCCAAGGCGAATCCGTGCACCCCTATATTCGCCGCAAGCACAAATTGGAGAAGGTCACCTATCCCCATCCCAAGTTGAAAAAGCACCTGGAGAAAACGCTCGGCGTGCCACTGTTCCAGGAACAGTTGATGCAGCTCGCCATCGACGCCGCCGGATGTTCGCCGTCGGAAGCCGATCAGGTGCGGCGGGCCATGGGGTCCAAGCGTTCGCACGAGCGAATGGAAGCTCTGCGGCACCGGCTCTACGCCGGAATGGCGCGCAACGGCATCGTCGGAGCAGCTGCCGACGACATCTACCTCAAGATCAAGTCGTTCGCATCGTTCGGCTTCGCCGAGAGCCACTCGATCAGCTTCGCCTTCTTGGTCTACGCCTCGAGCTGGCTGAAGCTCTACCACCCGGCTGCATTCTGCGCATCGCTGCTCAACGCGCAGCCGATGGGTTTTTACTCGCCGCAGACGCTTGTGCACGACGCCAAGCGACACGGCGTCGTCGTGCTCGGCCCGCACGTGAACCTCTCGCCTGCGGCCGCCGGGCTCGAAGCGGTGCCGGATGGCTACCCGGTCGACCCGCCCTATACCGGTCCGGGACCACCGCAACCGGCGGTGCGGCTGGGATTGTCCAGCGTGCGCACCATCAGCAGCGAGCTGGCCGAGCAGATCGTCGCCGAGCGGAGTCGCGGCGGTGCCTATACCTCGATGGCCGACCTGACCCGGCGCGTGGGTCTCACCGTCGACCAGGTCGAGGCCCTGGCTACTGCCGGAGCATTCGACTGCCTCGGCCTGTCCCGACGGACTGCGCTCTGGGCCGCCGGCGCGGTCGCCGCCGACCACCCTGGTCAGTTGAACGTGACCGCCTATGACGAATCGAGCACGCCCCCGTTGCCGACAATGAGCGAGGCTGAACAACTCGTGGCCGATCTGTGGGCCACGGGCATTACCCGAGACGCCTATCCGACCGCGCTCATCCGCTCACGCCTGGATTCCTTGGGCATCGTGCCGGCGAGTGCACTTCGCTCGATCGAGAACCGCACCCGGGTCACGGTCGGCGGCGTCGTGACCCATCGGCAACGCCCAGCGACCGCACGTGGAGTCACGTTCCTCAACCTGGAGGACGAGACCGGGATGGTGAACGTGATCTGTGACCCGGTGGTGTGGACGCGCCACAGGCGGGTGGCCCGCGAGTCCGGCGGGCTACTGATCCGCGGCATGCTGGAACGCGCCGAGGGGGTAACCAACATCGTGGCCGAACGCATCGAGAAGCTGTCGCTCGGGCTGCACACGAAATCCCGGGACTTCCGATGAACCAACGGGTGGTCGGGTCCGTCACCACGCCGAGCGAGCTGCGCTGGCACCTGGCCGATCAGGAACGCGACGGTCAGATCGCGCTCTTCGGCCTCGACGGACTCACCGGGCCAGACCGCAGCACCGGGCGGTTGTCGGGCCTGGAGTTCCTGCAGGTCGCCGCCAAGCGGATCATCAACGAGGTCCCCAGCCGGTCGCCCGTGCCGTTCCGCTGGACCATCAACGTCTATCGCGGCTGCAGCCACGCCTGCACGTACTGCTTCGCGCGCCCGACGCACAGCTATCTCGGACTGAACATCGGGGAGGACTTCGACCGGAAGATCGTCGTCAAGATCAACGCGGTCGAGCGGGTTCGGGCCGAGCTGGCCGATCCCCGCTGGCAGGGTGACTCCATCGCCATGGGCACGAACACTGATCCGTACCAGCGTGCGGAGGGGAAATACCGGCTGACGCGCGGCGTCCTGCAGGCGCTTGCCGAGCGCGGCAATCCGGTCTCCATCCTGACCAAGTCACCGCTCGTCCTGCGCGACCTGGACGTGCTCACCGACGCCGCCGCGCGGACATCCGTCCAGGTCAATCTCTCGATCGGCACCCTGGACGAGCGGGTCTGGCGGTCAACCGAGCCCGGGACGCCCCATCCACGTCGCCGGCTCCGTGCCCTGCGCACGTTGGCCGAGGCCGGAATTCGCACCGGCGCGCTCATCGCGCCGGTACTGCCGGGATTGAGCGATCAGCCCGAACAGCTACGCGAGCTGACGCAGGCAATCCTGGATAACGGCGGCCACGTAGTCGGGGTCTCGGCCCTGCACCTGCGGCCGGGGACGCGCGAGCACTTCCTCCAGTGGCTGTCGGGCTTCGACTCGGACCTGTACAGGGACTACTTGCGCCGCTATCGTGACGGCGCCTACGCGCCGCCGCACTACTCCCAGTGGCTACGGTCCGTCGTCACCGAAGTAAGCCCTTCCGGTGACTCCGATGGCTGGCTACCGTGAGTCAGCGAAGACCGTGGGCGCGGTCATCGGCCACCGGATCGAGGTACAACGTGAAGATCTCGGACATTCTGCGGCACAAGGGCTCCTCCGTCGTGACCATCGGCCCGGGTGACCCGGTGACCGACCTGCTCGCGCGGCTGGCCGAGCACAATATCGGCGCTCTCGTCGTCGTCGATCGCGACGCCGTCGTGGGCATCGTCTCCGAGCGGGATGTTGTCCGAAGGCTGAACACCGACGGCGCAGAGCTACTGTCCCGGAGCGTCAGCGAGGTAATGACGAGTTCGGTCGTGAGCTGCGCTCCCGGTGACTCGGTCGACAGCATCGGCGCCGCAATGACAGAATTGCGGATTCGGCACATGCCGGTGCTGACCAGTGGCCAGCTGGCCGGCATCGTCACCATCGGCGACGTCGTGGCCGGCCGGATCCGGCAGCTCGAGCAGGATCGGGTGCAGCTGGAGGGCTACATCACCCACGGCTGACCGGGGCAGCCTCGCTATTCGGCTTCCGCTTACGGGTAATCGGGTTGGCCTTCGCTCGTGCGTCCGAACCGTCAGGGGCGTGTCGGCCTGTCTCCTGACTGCGGATAGCCACCAGGGCCATAGCCGGGCTGCGGGTACCCGGGCTGACCGTAGCCCGGGTACTGACTGTAGCCCGGATCGTGGCCGTAGCCGGGCTGCTGGCCGTAGCCGGGCTGCTGGCCGTAGCCGGGCTGCTGGCCGTAATAGTCGTCCGGTTGGTGACCGTAGTGGTCGTAGCCCGACTGGCCATAGTGCGGGGGGACATGACCAGGCGGCGGCGTGCTCGCCACCCGAGCTCGCCGATCGTGATCTTGTTCGATGAGCTGGTTCAGCGTCTGCTGCATCTGATCGGAGCGCGGGATGTCGTGCAGGGTCTCCTGGCCCTGCTCACCGGCCGACTCGATGGTGAGCGTGCCCGCCCGCACGATGCGGTCCCACAGACTCTGCCGGAACCCGACATCGCTGATTCGCTGCAGGCTGATGTCCCGGCCGGTGTGATGCAGGATGCCGCGCCGGATCAGTACCCGATGCGTGGTGAATACGTAATGCGTCGTCCGCCAGCCAAGCCAGGGTTTGACTGTGAGCCAGCTGACAAGGATCACGGCGATAGCGACGATCGCGAGCAGCAGTCCTTGTTGGGTGCTGTTGGTCGGCAACAGCGGGATACCCACGCCGACGAGTGCGCAGATGAGGATGAACCACAACGTCGCCGGAACCAGCGTGATCCAGTGCGGATGTAGGTGCTCGACGACCTGCTCATCGTCCGCGAGGAGTTTCTCCGGGTAGCTCACGACTCACTACCTCCCTGGCCAGCCGCACACGCAGGGCGCGCCGTATCGATCACGCTAGTCTGTTGGCTCCCGAAGATGGCGAACATCAGCGGCGGCAATTGCTTCCAGACCTCCGGGCTCGCGAAAAACGAGCAGGCGGCCCTGGTCGTCGATGTCGGTGGCCAGCCCTCGGTATGGCGAGCCAACGACGGGCGTGACGATGACCGGCCGGTTGAGGGTCGCGCACCGCGCCCGGTAGTCGGCCGAAAGGAAACTCTCCGCGGCATCGCCGCCGACCGACAGCCAGTCCGAATAGCGCTCCCCGAAGTGCCCGAGGATTGCGCCGAGCAATCGGGACCGATCGACCGGTGTACCGCCGGCGAGTTCGAGGGATGTCGCCTCCGGGACCGGCAGCTCAGCGCGGGTCGTCGAGACGTTGACCCCGATCCCGACGACCACCGCCTCCCCATAACTCTGGGCGAGAATTCCCCCTGCCTTGGCCGACTCGTCGCCGACGAGCAGATCGTTGGGCCATTTGAGCGCCGCGTCGACGATGGTGACCTCGCGCACCGCGTCGCACAACGCGACGCCAGCGAGCAGCGGCAGCCACCCCCACTGACCAGGCGGAACCTCGGGCCGGAGCAGGACCGAGAAAGTCAGGCCAGCTCGAGCCGGAGAGGTCCAGGTACGGTTCTGCCGCCCCCGACCGGCCGCCTGGTACTCGGCCGCGAGCACTGCCCCGGACGGCAGGGTGGGCGCCGCGCGCAGCAGGTCGTCGTTCGTGGAGGCGGTGGATTCCACGATCATGAGCCGGCTCCACGGATCCCGGACGTCCGGCGCGACGACGTCAGGATCGAGTGCCGGACGGTGCGATTCAGCCACGACGGCACCGTATCGGGCCTATCGCGGCTAGGCTCGGAAGCCATGGCCGCGCCCGATCCAGAACTGTCCGGTGTCGATCCGCACTCCACCGCCGGCAAGGTCGCCGAATTGCAGCGACGCTACGACGAGGCGGTGCACGCCGGCTCGGCTCGCGCCGTGGAGAAGCAGCACGCAAAGGGAAAGAAGACAGCTCGGGAGCGGATCACTGATCTGCTGGACGACGACAGCTTCATCGAACTCGACGAGTTCGCCCGCCATCGGTCATCGACGTTCGGCATGCAGCGGAATCGCCCGTTCGGCGACGGGGTGCTGACCGGCTACGGCACGGTCGATGGTCGGCCGGTATGCGTGTTCAGCCAGGACGTGAGGTCTTTGGCGGCAGCCTGGGCGAGGTATACGGCGAGAAGATCGTCAAGGTCCTCGACTTCGCGTTGCGGAACGGCTGTCCGGTCGTCGGGATCAACGAAGGGGGCGGCGCCCGCATCCAGGAGGGTGTGGTAGCCTGGGGCTGTACGGCGAGATCTTCTACCGGAACGTTCAGGCGTCCGGCGTCATCCCGCAAATCTCGCTGATCATGGGTGCCGCGGCCGGTGGACATGTCTATTCGCCCGCGCTCACCGACTTCATCGTGATGGTCGACAAGACCTCGCAAATGTTCATCACCGGACCTGAAGTCGTGAAGACCGTGACCGGCGAAGACGTGACCCTCGAGGAGCTGGGTGGTGCCCGCACCCACAACACGAAGAGCGGCAACGCGCATTACCTCGCGAGCGACGAGGACGATGCGATCAACTTCGTCAAGGCGCTGTTGTCCTATCTGCCTAGCAACAACCTGGGACCCCGCGCCGATCTACGACACGGATGTGTCCGACGAGGTCCATGAGGACGACGCGTTCCTGGACAGCTCATTCCGGACTCCGCCAATCAGCCCTACGACATGCATCACATCATCGAGCATTTGCTCGACGACGGAGAATTCCTGGAAATACAGGCACTCTTTGCGCCGAATATCATCGTCGGCTTCGGGCGGATCGAGGGTTATCCGGTCGGCGTCGTTGGCAACCAGCCGACCCAGTTCGCCGGCTGCCTCGACATCAACGCCTCGGAGAAGGCCGCGCGGTTCGTCCGGACGTGCGACGCGTTCAACGTTCCCGTCATGACCTTCGTCGATGTTCCCGGCTTCCTTCCGGGTACCGACCAGGAATGGGACGGGATCATCCGGCGGGGCGCCAAGCTCATCTACGCCTACGCCGAGGCCAGCGTGCCCAAGATCACCATCGTCATCCGTAAGGCGTTCGGGGGCGCGTACGACGTCATGGGCTCCAAGCATCTCGGCGCCGACGTGAACATCGCCTGGCCCACTGCCCAGATCGCGGTGATGGGGGCGCAGGGTGCGGTAAACATCTTGTACCGCAGGGAGTTAGCCAAGACCGAGTCGCCGGAGCAGCGACGGCACGAGCTGGTCACTCGAGTACGAGGACACCCTGGTCAATCCGTACATGGCGGCCGAGCGTGGTTACGTGGACTCGGTCATCCCGCCCTCGCACACCCGGTCCTACGTGATCCGGTCGCTACGTATGCTGCGCAACAAACGCGAGACCATGCCCCCCAAGAAACACGGGAACATCCCCCTCTGACCAGGTGATCGTGCATATGACGAGCGATTCGTTGGACCTGCCGGTGCGGCTGCGCGTCGTCCGTGGCACGCCGACGCTGGAGGAACTGGCCGCGTTGACGACGGTCGTAGGCGCCGCCGGCGAACCGCCGCCGACCGACGCACCGCGGTCCGAGCCTCCGCGGGGCCGATGGAATGACCCGCGATACGGGCACCGCCGTGACTGGCCAGTCGGTCCGGATGGCTGGCGCACCGCCCGCTAAGAGCCACCCTTCCTCGTGATCTTGAACCTGGGCCTCCAGCGACAATGAGTCCAAGATCATCGCGCAAGGGCACGCAAAGGATCATGACGGCGCAAGGGAATGCAAAGGGACCTAGTTCGGCGGACGAGGAATCGCCAGCAACTGCGGGGTGATCGTCTGGAACATCAATGCAGCGCCGAGCTTGTCGTAGTGCACTCCATCCCAGCGATAGGCGGTGTTGGTGGCGACGGCCGGATCGGTGCAGAGCTGATCCGGCGGATTGACCAGGAAGACCCGCTGCGGGTTCTTCGTAGCTGCAGCGCGCAGCAGCACGTTCAGGTGCCGGGTGCGCTGATCATCGCCCCGTTCCGGCAGTGCGGTCTGTCCGCCAGCGTCTATCGGCCGGTAGCACGGAACGCCGAGTAGGGCGACCTGAGCGCCGCCGGCTATGAGCAAGCTCACAGCCCGGTCGAGTTGCTGCCCGTAGTACCCGTCCCAGGCCGCCGATCCGAACGACATCGTTCCGGTGTCGCCAATGCTCAGGTCAAACACATCCCAGGCTCCGACCTCTACGAGCGCGAGCTGCGGACGGCTGCGCGCTTCGGTGGCCCGCCATTGATCCGCCCAGGAACTGCAGGAAGCGCTGAGGTCTCGGCTCGGCCCGCGACGACTGGTGATCTTGCCGAGCAAGAAGCCACATCCTTCGACGGTGCCGTCGGTGAGTGTCAGTGATCCGTCCAGGCCAGCCGGCTTGTTGAGCAGCAAGGTCATCCCTTGCGAGTCGCCGAACACCGTGACGTGCACCGGACGGGCGAAGGGCGAGCCGGAGGCCCCCGCCGGCGCACCGGGCGTCGGAGATGCCGACGGACTTGGCGTAACGGCTAGCGACGGACGCGCGCCGTTCGTGGGGATACCGGACGCGGAATCGGCCACCGGGCGAGGCAACGCCACGACCTGACCGACAACCAAGACGAGCGCGGCCACGGAGACGAGCAGGAGAGCTATCCGAGCGAAGCGGCGCCGGCGAAAACGACCCAGCACGGACCGGACGTAGACAACGAAACCCTGGGTTCGGATCGGACGCTCGATAAACCGGTACGACAGGTCGGCGAGCGCGACCGTCAACCCGACGCGCAGCACCATGAGCGGCACGCCATCCGACGGATAGTCCAGCCGCGGCCGGCTAAGCATGAAAACCGGCCAATGCCATAGGTAGATCGCGTACGACCGGACACCGATCCAGCGCAGGAGGGGCGTGCCGAGCAGCCGCGCGGTAACTGTGCCGCGCCGGCCCGCCGCCAGGACAATCGCCGCTGATCCGATCGCAACCAGTAGGAATCCGCCGCGATAGAGCCCGTCGGAAAAGTAGTTGGCGTGAGTCAGGAAATACCCGACGACAACGGAACCGAGCAGGGCCGCGGCATCCAGCGGCCAGGTCGGGCTGTTAACCGTCATCCGGAGTGGTGCCGGCGGCCGGTCGCCCCGAGCCGGTCGTCGCAGGGCGGTCGCGAGGGCGAGCGCCGCACCCACGAGCAGCGCGCTGGCGTGCGTGTCACTGCCGTAGTAGGCGCGGTCTGGATCTGGGTACGACTGGAACAGCCACGCCATCAGCACCGTCGATATGACGATGCCGATAAGCGTGACCCGCAACGCCCGGCGCCGACCGCCCGTCCTGAGGCACAGGACGAGGACAAGCGGCCAAAGGAGGTAGAACTGCTCCTCGACCGCAAGCGACCACAGGTGCTGCAGCAGCGAGGGCCGGCCTAGCTGCTCGAAGTACGACCGGTGCCAGACGATCTGCGTCCAGTTCGTGCTGTAGGTCAGCGCAGCGGCGACATCACCCCGGAGCCTTCGCAATTCGTCCGGCGCAACTGCGGCCGTGACGAGGACGACCGTGGCGAGCATCGTGATCAGAGCCGGAAGCAGCCGCCGCGCACGCCGCACGTAGAAGCGGCCGACGCGCACCCGGCCGTTGGTCACCCACTCGACAGCCAGCAGGGACGTGATCAGGAATCCGGAGAGGACGAAGAACACATCGACGCCGAGAAAACCTCCGGGCAGCCAGCCGGCGTTGAGGTGGTAGACGAGCACGGCGGTGACCGCCAACGCTCGTAGACCGTCGAGACCACCGGCGTAGCGCAATGTTCGACCCAGCGTCGGCCCGAGATGTTCTGCTCCAGCGGCTGGGGTGGTGCTCGTCTCGTCCCGACGGTCATCACTACCCGGACGCCCGTGATAGGTCGCCGTGCTCCAGCCACTTGCGCCGCGACTGTGCCAGGCCTCGGGCGACCGAGCGGCCTTCGGCCCGGGAGACGGCGCGGCCGCCGCCCACCCAGGGTCGGCGGGCCGGGCGTAGGCGTGCGCCGCCGGCATCGGGACATTGTGGCGTCGGCCGAGCGCCAGCACCGGGCGGCGCGCCGATCTTGCTCGCCGCGAGACGGCGCTGCGACTAGTGGACCACTAGCCGCCTATCGCTGACATCGGCCGCGCCGGTTGCAGGAAATCCGGTTGGTCGATGCCATGCCCAGGCAGCTTCGCTGCCATCGCCGCCTGCCACCGTTGAGCAATTGCCTCGTCCGACCCGCCCCCACGCAGCAGTGCCCGCAGGTCGGTCTCGGTGCGGGCGAACAGGCAGTTGCGGATCTGGCCGTCGGCAGTCAGCCGAGTGCGATCGCAGGCGCCGCAGAACGGCCGAGTCACCGAACCGATAACCCCGACCGTGGACGGGCCGCCGTCGACAAGCCACCGCTCGGCTGGGGCTGACCCGCGCTCACCGGTGTCGGGTTGCAGGCGGAACTCCGCGGCTAGCCGGCTAAGGATCTCGTCGGCCGTCACCATGCGCGTCCGGTCCCAGGCATGCCCAGCGTCCAACGGCATCTGCTCGATGAACCGGAGGTGGTAGCCGTGGTCCAAGCAGAATCGCAGGAGCGGTACGGCCTCGTCATCGTTCACATCGCGCAGTAAGACGGCATTCACCTTGACCGGCGTGAGGCCGGCTCGAGCGGCGGCAGCCAATCCGGCGAGCACGTCGGCATGTCGGTCCCGCAGGGTGATCCGCTTGAATCGCTCGGAGTCGAGGGTGTCCAGGGACACGTTTATGCGGTCGAGTCCGGCGGCTGCCAGTCCGGCAGCGCGGCGGGCGAGGCCGATCGCATTCGTGGTCAGTGAGATGTTCGGGCGCGGCCGGAGCGCCGCGGTGGCTGCGACGATGCCGACGAGCCCGGGGCGCAGAAGCGGCTCGCCACCGGTGAACCGCACCTCACGGATGCCGAGCTGTTCCACCCCGATGGCGATGAGCCGCACGATTTCGTCGTCGCGGAGAACCTCGTCCTTCGGCAGCCAGTCCAAACCTTCGGGCGGCATGCAGTAGGCGCAGCGAAGATTGCACCGGTCGGTCAGCGAGACCCGCAGATCGGTGGCCACTCGGCCGTACGCATCGGCGAGAACGCGCGACGCAAGCGGTAGGGCAGTCACCGCTTCAGCCTAGGCGCTGTCAGACACCGGTGCTCGTCGCGAGTCGAGCCGGCTCGGTGCGGCATGCTGGACGGGTGACCGCAGCATCCGGGAGCCATCCGGCCGATCCTGGTGAACTGGCGGCCGCGCTCGAGGCGGCGGGCTACCTGCCCGACGAGGGCCTGGCGACCGCGGCCTATCTCGCTTTACGGATGCACCGTCCGCTCTTTCTGGAGGGAGACGCAGGCGTCGGCAAGACCAGCCTCGCCCTGGCCCTGGCGGACGTATTCCGCGCCGAGCTCGTTCGGCTGCAGTGTTACGAGGGAATCGACGCCGCGCAGGCCCTCTACGACTGGGACTTCCCGCGGCAAGTGCTGCACCTGCGCGCGGCCGAAGCGGCGAGCGACGGCAGCCTGGACCAGGCCGAGCTGGAGCGCTCGCTCTACGACCGCCGATATCTCGTCGCGCGCCCGATCCTCCGCTCGATCGAACACTCGCCGTCCGTGCTGCTCGTTGATGAAATTGACCGGGCAGACGACGAGTTCGAGGCCTTTTTGCTCGAGGTTCTGGCCGACAATGCCGTGACGATCCCGGAACTGGGCACGATTCGGGCTGAGGTGCCCCCGCTGGTGGTCCTGACGTCCAACCGCACGCGGGAAGTGCACGACGCGCTCAAGCGTCGCTGCCTCTACCACTGGGTGCCACATCCGGGCTTCGATCGGGAGGTGGCCATTCTTCGTCGCCGGCTGCCCGATATCACCGAGCGGCTCGCCCGGGATGTCGCCGCTGCGACCAAGCGACTGCGGGACGCCGATCTCCTCAAGCCGCCAGGGGTCGCCGAGTCGATCGACTGGGCCCAGGCCTTGCACCTGTTGGGAGCTCGCTCGCTCGATCCGGAACGGGCTGCGGCCACGCTGGGCGCCGTGCTGAAGTACCAGGAGGACGCGGTGCGCGCACGTAACACCGTGCTGGCCGAATTGCTCAGATGACCGACCGGCAGCGGGATGTAGCCGAAATCGTTCTCGGCTTTGCCCGCACGCTGCGACACGCTGGCGTGCCCGCGTCGCCAGACCGCGTTCAGGCCATGGTGTCGGCACTGGGACACCTCGATGTGCTCGACCCGGAGCAGGTGTTCTGGGCCGGGCGCCTCACGCTCTGCGCCGACCCGGCCGACCTCGACCGCTACGACGCCGCGTTCGCCGCATACTTCGGCGGCCAGCTGCCCCGGTCCGTTCCGCGCGCAGCCGCGTTGCAGCAGGTCCTGGTGGCGTCGCTCGACCCGCACTCCCCCGATGGCGCGGACGGGGCGGATGACAGCGAGGAAGGGGAACCATACGCCGTGCAGGCCAGCCGCCAGGAGGTGCTGCGCCACCGTGACGTGGCCGAACTGACGCACGCCGAACGGGAGGAGCTTGCTCGGCTGTTCGCCCTGCTGACCCCCCGCGTCGCGCAGCGGACCACCCGGCGATATGTCGCAGCGAGCGCCGGGGTGGTCGATCTGGAGCGCACCGTGCGCCGCATGCTGGCGCAGGGAGGGGAGCCGAGCCGGCTCGCCCGGCGCGACCGGCGGACCAAGCCCCGGCGACTGGTCCTGCTCATCGACGTCAGCGGCTCCATGGCGCCCTACGCCGACACGCTGCTGCGCTTCGCCCACGCGGCCGTGCGGGTGGCTCCGTTCAACACCGAGGTCTACACGCTCGGGACCCGGCTGACCCGGGTCACCAGGGAATTGCGTCGGCGCGACCCCGACCGAGCGCTGGCCGGCGCCGGCCGGGCGATCCCGGACTGGAGTGGCGGGACCCGGCTAGGAGACGGGCTTCAGGCGTTTCTCGACCGCTGGGGCCAGCGTGGTGTCGCCCGCGGGGCCGTCGTCGTGCTGTGCTCTGACGGCTGGGAGCGCGGCGACCCCTCCCTCCTGGGCGAACAACTCGGGCGGTTGGCTCGGCTGTCGCATACCGTGGTCTGGGTGAACCCGCATATGGGCAAAGACGGCTTCACCCCGGCTACAGGCGGAATGCGCGCCGCGCTGCCACACATCTCCCGTCTCGTCGCCGGACACAGCTTCGCCGCCCTGCAGCAGCTGGCCGACGTGATCGCGCATGCGTGATGTGATCGATGAGCTCCTGCCCTGGTGGGCGGCGGGGAGCATCGTCGGCATGGGCACGGTCGTGGAGACGTGGAAGTCCGCGCCCCGCCAGCCGGGAGCCGCGATGCTCGTCGGCCCCGACGGAACTGCCGTCGGCAGCGTGTCCGGCGGCTGCGTCGAGGGCGCCGTCTTCGAGCTCGCCGCTGGGGTGCGTGATGGTGCGCAGCCGGTTCTGAAGCGCTACGGCGTCAGCGACGACGACGCGTTCGCCGTCGGTCTTACCTGTGGCGGCATCATCGACGTATTCGTCGAGCCGATCAGCCATACCACGTTCCCGGATCTCGACGAGGTCGGTGACGACATTCGCGGTGGCCGGCCCGTGGCGGTCGCGACGGTCGTCGCCGGCGTGAACCGCCTCGGGCGACCACCTCGTAATCCGGCCGGATTCCGTGTCGAGCAGCCTGGGCTCGTCGCGGCTCGACGCCGCAGTCCGGGACGACGCCCGGGGATTGCTCGAGCAGGGTCGGACCGGGGTATTGCACTACGGCGCCCACGGAGAACGTCGCCTCGACGACATCAGCGTGTTCGTGTCCTCCTATGCGCCTCGCCCGCGAATGATCGTCTTCGGCGCGATCGACTTCGCGGCAGCGGTCGCCCGGGTGGGGTCGTTCCTCGGCTACCGGGTCACGGTGTGCGATGCGCGGCCGACGTTCGCGACGGCGCGACGGTTTCCGGACGCCGATGAGGTGGTCGTCGAATGGCCGCACCGGTATCTGGGCCAACACCGAGGGTCGACGGGCGCACCGTCCGTGGCCGTGCTCACCCACGACCCCAAGTTCGATGTGCCGCTTCTCGAGGTAGCGCTGCGGCTGCCCGTTGCCTACGTCGGCGCGATGGGCTCCCGCCGCACGAACGAGGACCGGCTGGACAAGTTGCGGGAGCGAGGACTCACCGCGACCGAGCTGGCCCGGCTGCACGCCCCGATCGGGCTCGATCTGGGCGCGCGCACCCCCGAGGAGACCGCGGTCTCGATTGCGGCTGAGCTCATCGGGCAGCGCTGGGGTGGTACTGGCCAGGCGCTGCGCCTTGCCAACGGCCCGATTCACCGAGACCGCGTCGCGGAGGCCGTCGCACCCCGGTGACGCTGGACCGGCCAACGCCGGTCCACCATGATCCGATCATGACCGAACTGGACATCGACGCCGCCGTTGCCGCACTTACGCTCGAGGAGAAGGCCTCCCTGTGTTCGGGATCGGATTTCTGGCACACCGAAGGCATCGAACGCACAGGCGTCAGCCCGTTGTTGCTGTCCGACGGACCACACGGCCTACGTAAGCAGGCGGCAGCGGCCGATCACGTCGGACTGGGCGAGAGCGTGCCGGCCACCTGCTTCCCGCCGGCCGTCGGCCTCGGCTCGTCGTGGAACCGGCAGTTGGTGGAACGAGTCGGCGAGGCCCTCGGCGCCGAGGCGCGCGCTGAGGGGATTGCCGTTCTTCTCGGTCCCGGCGTCAACATCAAGCGTTCGCCCTTGTGCGGGCGCAACTTCGAGTACTTCTCCGAAGACCCGCTCGTAAGCGGCGAACTCGGCGCGGCTCTGGTGCGCGGAATCCAGCGCCAGGGCGTCGGCACGTCGGTCAAGCACTACGCAGCGAACAACCAGGAGACCGACCGCATGCGGGTGAGTGCCGAGGTCGACGAGCGCACCCTGCGAGAGATCTATCTTGCTGCGTTCGAACGCATCGTGAACACGGCCCAACCCTGGACGGTGATGTGCTCCTACAACAAGATAAACGGGACGTACGCCTCTGAGCACCCGTGGCTGCTGACCACCGTGCTGCGCGACGAATGGGGCTTCGATGGCCTGGTCATGTCGGACTGGGGCGCGGTCAACGACCGAGTGGCTGGTCTGGCAGCCGGTCTGGATCTCGAGATGCCCTCGTCCGAGGGCGTCCTGGACCGGGATATCGTCGCCGCCGTGCGCGCCGGCCGGCTCGACGAACGGGTGGTCGATAGGGCGGTGCGCCGGCTGCTGCAGTTGCACGAGCGAACCCGGAGCGCCCGGACCGAAGAGGGTTCCTATGATCGCGACGCGCACCACGAGCTGGCCCGCGACGTAGCGCGGGAGTGCGCCGTTCTGCTGAAGAACGACCCGGTGGACGGCACGCCGCTACTGCCGCTCGACCCCGCAGCTGACGCGACGGTCGCCGTGATCGGCGAGTTCGCCCGGACGCCGCGATACCAGGGCGCGGGCAGCTCGCAGGTCAACCCGACCCGGGTCAGCAACGCCCTCGACGAGCTCCGCGCGCTGGCCGGGTCGGCCGTCAGCATCGACTTCGCACCGGGCTACCTGGTCGATGCCACACGCAGCCACGCGACGGCTGGCGAACAACTCGTATCGGATGCCACGGCCCTGGCGGCTCGCGCTGACGTCGTACTGCTCTTCCTCGGGTTGCCGCCGAGCTACGAGTCCGAAGGGTGGGACCGGGAGGACATGGACCTGCCGGCCGAGCAGCTTGACTTGCTGCGCGCCGTCGTCGACGCCAATCCGCGACTCGTGGTCGTCCTGTCGAACGGCGCTGCGGTTACCGTCGCCGACTGGACCGAGCGGGTGCCGGCGATTCTCGAGGGATGGTTGCTCGGCCAGGGTGGCGGGGGTGCGCTCGCCGACGTGCTGTTCGGCGTCGCCAACCCGGCTGGCCGGCTGACGGAGACAATCCCGTGGCGGCTGGCCGACAATCCGTCATTCGGCAACTTCCCGGGCGAGTTCGGCGTCGTGCGCTACGGGGAAGGCATCCTGGTCGGGTATCGCTCCTACGATGCGCGAGACGTCGGCGTGGCGTACCCGTTCGGGCACGGCCTCTCGTACACCACCTTCGAGTACGGGCCGGCTACCGCAATCGTTTCCGGGTCGGGCGCTGGTGCGCAGGTTTCGGTCTCCTTGACCGTCACCAATACCGGGGGGCGCCCCGGCCAGGAGGTCGTCCAGCTGTACGTCGGTGACGTCGAATGCTCCGTCATGCGCCCGGTGCGCGAGCTTCGTGGGTTCGCCAAAGTGGCCGTCGATGCGGGGGCGACGGTCCCGGTCTCATTCACGTTGGGCGCTCGGGATCTTGCCTTCTGGCACCCGGTGTTGCGGCGCTGGGTCGTCGAGGGTGGCGAGTTCGAGATCGCCGTCGGATCGTCGTCGCGAGACATCCGGCAGCGCGCGGTCATCACGGTCGTCGGAGAAGCCGCGGACCTGCCGCTCACCGCCGAGTCGACGCTCGCTGAATGGCTGGCCAATCCGGCCGGGCGGGAAGCGCTGGAGTCGGTTGCGCCGTCGGAGACCGGTGTGCTCGGGATGAATGCCGAGATGGTCAAGCTCATCGGCTCGATACCCATGATCCGACTCGCCCGGTTCCCCCTCATGCCGATCGGTCCAGAGGACCTCGATCCGCTGATCGGCAAGCTCAACCCATCAGGCTGAGCGAATCGGTTCCCCTTGCGCTGGCACGACGCAGAGGCTTGTCTGTAGTGCAGGACACAACTACATCAGGAGGCTCGATGACACAGCTGCGCGTCACCGTCGACGAGGTCGCCTATCAGGACGACGTTGAGCCTCGGCTGCTGCTGGTTCATTACCTGCGCGACCGATTGGGCAAGGTGGGCACCGTCGTAGGGTGCGATACCAGCAACTGCGGCGCATGCACGGTCCTGCTCAACGGTCGCAGCGTGAAGAGCTGCTCGATGCTCGCCATCCAGGCCCAGGGACGAGTGGTTACGACCATCGAGGGGCTCGCCACTGAGAACGGAGGGCTGCATCCGGTCCAGCAGGCGTTCCACGACGAGCACGCGCTGCAGTGCGGATTCTGCACGCCGGGCATGATCTTGGCCGCCTGCGACCTGCTCGGCGAAAACCCGGACCCATCCGAGGCGGAGATTCGCGAGGGAATCGAAGGAAACCTGTGTCGGTGTACCGGGTACCAGAACATCGTCCGAGCGGTGCAATCCGCCGCCCGGACCATGGCTGACTCGGAGCGCGCCGCGGCGGTGGCTCGATGACCACGCTCGAGGAGCGTCCGGCGCCCGCTGAGATCGGCCAACCGCGCCGCCGCAAGGAGGACGCGCATTTCATTACCGGCCGCACCGTTTGGACAGACAACATCACTCTGCCCGGCCTGCTGCACCTCGCCATCCTGCGTAGTCCGATGGCGCACGCGAGAATCACCTCGATCAACACAACGGCCGCGGCCGGCCGGCCCGGCGTTGTCGCGGTGTTCACCGGACAAGATTTCGCCGAAACTCAAGGCACCATCCCGTGCGCGTGGCCGGTAACGGCCGACATCGTGAATCCTGGCCACCCGAGCATCGCGGTCGACCAGGTCAACCACGTGGGTGAGGCCGTGGCAATCGTCGTCGCCCGCGACAAGCCCGCGGCGCAGGACGCGCTCGAAGCCATCGACGTCGACTACGAGCCGTTGCCCGTCGTCCTCGACATGGAGCCCGCGCTGGCCGACGGCGCACCATTGGTCCATCCGAACACGGAGTCGAATCGCTGCTTCACCTGGACGTTCGAGTCGGGAGCGGCGGGCACCGGCCAGCCGATCGAGGACGTGCTGCAGGCCGCCGAAGTCATGGTCAAACGCCGGTTCGTCCAGCAGCGGCTCATCCCGTCGTTCATGGAACCCCGGTCGACGGTCGTCCAGCCGAACGGAGACGGCGTCACGCTGTGGTCGTCGACGCAGATCCCGCACGTCCTGCGGACGTTGCTCGCCCTGTCGCTGGGCATTCCCGAACACAAGGTGCGGGTCATCGCGCCCGATGTCGGCGGCGGGTTCGGCGGCAAGCTGCAGATAACGCCCGAGGAGTTCATCTGCACCCTGGTCGCCCGCAAGCTGGGCAAGCCGGTGAAGTACACCGAGTCGCGTTCCGAATCGCTCATGAGCGGCCACCACGGCCGAGATCAGATCCAGGACATCACGCTGACCGCCAGCCGAGACGGCACATTCACCGGTCTGGACGTGCATATCTTCTCCAACATGGGCGCGTACCTCCGGCTGATCACGCCGGGCATCCCGCTCCTCGGCGCGTTCATGTTCAACGGGAGCTACAAGTTCGACGCCTACCGGTTCGTGTGCGACGGCGTGTTCACTACGAAGACGCCGACCGACGCCTACCGCGGGGCGGGCCGGCCGGAGGCGACGTTCGCCATCGAACGGATCGTCGACGAAATGGCGGTCGAGCTGGGCATGGACCCCATGGAGCTACGCCGCAAGAACTGGATCAACCACGACGATTTCCCGTTTACGACGATCTCCGGCATCACCTACGACAGCGGCAACTACGAGGAGGCGACGGACAGGGCGCTCGAGCTCATGGGGTGGGACGACCTGCGCCGCGAGCAGGCCGATCGGCTCGAGCGCACGGACCCGGTTCGGCTCGGCCTGGGCATCTCGACCTATACCGAGTTGTGCGGCTGGGCGCCGTCCCGGCTCCTCGGCGCGCTGCGGTACGCCGGCGGCGGGTGGGACCACGCCTCCGTCCGGGTGCTGCCGACCGGCAAGGTCGAGGTCGTCACGGGAACCAGTCCGCACGGTCAGAGTCACGAGACGGCCTGGAGCCAGATCGTTGCGGACCGGCTCGGCGTGCCGTTCGAGGATGTCCAGATCCTGCATGGCGACACGCAGTCCTCGCCCCGGGGCTGGGACACCTACGGCTCGCGTTCCGTGGCTGTCGGGGCCGTCGCGGTGTCGAACGCCGCCCTGCGGGTGGTCGAGAAGGCGAAGCGGATCGCGGCGCACATGCTGGAAGCCAGCGAGGACGACGTCGAGTTCGCGAACGGCACCTTCAGCGTGAGGGGCGCCCCCGGCACCGGCAAGACCATCCAAGACCTCGCCTTCGCGGCGTTCGCCGGGCACGACATGCCCGACGGCGTCGAGCCCAACCTGGACGCCGACGCGACATTCGATCCGGTGGCACTGTCGTTCCCGCACGGCACGCATCTGTGCGCGGTGGACGTGGATACCGAAACCGGGCGGGCGACGATTCGCAGGTACGTCTGCGTGGACGACGTCGGGGAGGTGATCAACCCGCTCATCGTCGACGGCCAGGTGCACGGCGGAGTGGTGCAAGGCGTCTCTCAAGCCCTCTTCGAAGAGGCGGTGTACGACGCCGACGGCAACCTGACCACCGGCTCCTTCGTCGACTACCTCCTGCCATCGGCGGCGGACGTCCCGTCGTTCATCACGGACCGCACGGTGAGCCCGTCCACAACAAATCCGCTTGGCGTGAAAGGCGTGGGCGAGACCGGCACGATCGCCGCCACCCCGGCCGTCGTCAACGCGATCCTCGACGCGGTGCGTCCATTCGGCGTCACGGACATTCAGATGCCGTGCACGCCGGAACGGATCTGGCGCGCTATCAATCAAGCGTCCGACGCGAGCAAAGGAGAGCGGCTGTGATCCCGGCGCCGTTCGACTACGTGCGCCCGTCTTCTGTGGACGAGGCGGTGCAGGCCCTCGAAAGCGCCGGCGAGGACGGCAAGGTGCTCGCCGGCGGGCAGTCGCTGATCCCGATCTTGCGGCTGCGCCTAGCCGCGCCCGAGATCTTGGTCGATCTTGGGGGCATCGCGGACCTCCGCGGTGTGTGGGATGACGGCGACGCGATCGTCGTCGGCGCCATGACCACGCATGACGAGGTGCTGCACAATCCGTTGGTGCTCGCGCACGCGCCGTTGGTCGCTCAAGCAACGGCCACCGTCGGCGACCGGCAGGTGCGGCACCTCGGCACCTTCGGCGGCTCGGTCGCGCATGCGGACCCGGCCGGCGACCTGCCGGCGGTATCGCGGGCCCTCGACGTCGAGATGGTCATCCAGGGCCCGTCCGGCGTCCGGCGCATTCCGGCCGCTGAGTTCTTCCAGGATTACCTGACGACAGCCCTCCAACCAGCGGACGTGCTCACCGCGATTCGGATCCCGAAGCTCGGCAACGGCTGGGCAGTGCACTACGAGAAGTTCAATCTGGTGGCCCAGGCCTGGTCCGTGGTCGGGGTCGCCGCGGCGGTCAAGCGTTCGAACGGGAGGATCGACGAGGCTCGGGTCGGACTGGCGAACATGGGCAGCACTCCGGTCCGAGCGACCGGAGTGGAGCAGGCTCTGGCCGGTAGCGATGCCACCGCTGACAACGTGCGTGCGGCAAGTGAGCAGGCCGCAGACGGCACGAGCCCCCCGAGCGACCTCTCCGCGCAAGCTGACTATCGGATGCACCTCGCGCGCGTACTGACGCGACGAGCTGTTTCCGCGGCAGCTGGAATCTGAGGTCGCGTGGAGCTTCAGCACTCGTTCTCGGTTCCGGTCGATGTCGATCGGGCGTGGGCCGTCCTCGTCGACATCGAGCAGGTTGCGCCCTGCATGCCCGGCGCCGCGCTCGACACCCTCGACGGTGACGAGTTCACCGGCTCCGTCAAAGTGCGGCTCGGCCCCATCGGCCTGACCTACAAGGGCAAAGCCCGCTTCGTCGAGAAGGATGAGGCAGCGCACCGCGCGGTCATCGACGCCCAGGGCAAGGACGCCCGCGGCAACGGCACCGCAGCGGCCACCGTTACCACAACGCTGCATCCGCAGGACGGCGGGACACGGGTCGAGGTGAACACCGATCTCGCGATTACCGGCAAGCCGGCGCAGTTCGGCCGCGGCGTGATGGTGGACGTCGGCAACAAGCTGATCGGACAGTTCGCCGATTGCCTTGCCGGAAAGCTAGCCAGGGGTGACGAGCCGGCTGCCGGGCCAGCCGATCAGCCGGCGACGGACCAGGCGGTCAGCGGGACCACGGCGCCCGAGGCGCCGGCCGAGGACGTCGCGCCTATCGACCTCATGGCCTCGGCCGGACCGGCTGTGGTCAAGCGCGTGGCGCCGGTAGCGCTGCTCTTCGCCGTGCTTGCTCTGGTGATCATTCTTCGGCGGCGGCGCGGGTAGCCGCCACGGACGCTCACGGCAGCGGGAACGGCGGCGGGACGTCGTCATACACGCGCGCGCACTCGCACAGTTCGGTCTGACCGGGGGGCAGCTGCTCGATTGTCGCGACGAGCAAGGTCCGCAGGCGAGGCACGTTGGCCGCGAACTGCTCGAACACCTGGGCTTGCGTGACCCCGGAACCGATCTCAATGCCGGCGTCCAGGTCGGTCACCAGGGTCAGCGTCGTGTAGCACAGGGCGAGCTCCCGGGCGAGCCCGGCCTCCGGCATGCCGGTCATGCCGATGATCGCGGCTCCGGCCTGCTGGAACTGCCCCGATTCGGCCCGGGTCGAGAACCGTGGGCCGTTCACGACGACCATCGTCGCTTCCGCCGTGACGGGCAGCCCGGTCACGCCAGCGGCGGCCAGCGCGCAGGCTCGGCCGACCGGACAGTACGGATCGGCGAACGCGACGTGAAATACCCCGTTCTCGGCGTCCATGTAGGTGTGCGCGCGGCCGGACGTTCGGTCCAGGATCTGATCCGGGATGACCAGCGATCCGGGCGGCAGATCGGTCCGCAATGAGCCGACTGCCGACAGGGCCAGGATCTGGCGGACGCCAGCCGACCGTAGTGCCCAGAGATTGGCGCGGTGCGGAACGCGGTGGGGCGCGAAGCGATGACCAACGCCGTGCCGCGGCACGAACGCGACCCGACGGCCGCCGAGCGTTCCGACGGTGACGTCGCCGCTCGGTGGTCCGAAGGGCGTGTCGAGGCCCACCGGGCTCGCGTCGTCGAGCAAGGAGTAGAAGCCGGTTCCCCCGATGACGCCGATATCGGCTAGCGGCGTGACTTGGCGCACTCGAACGACGTTAGCGTCCCGCCTTCCGGCATGGTGAGTTGCCGGTCCGCCCAGAATGCGTTCATGATGGAGGTGGACCGGAGCGCGGGACCCCCCGACCCTCGCTCCGGTTCTCTGGTGTCCTGACCAAACCTTGACGTTGTGCGCTCCGCGCGTTGACATCTCGGGCGGACTGTTGGCGATGCCAACTACGACCGGCAAAGGAGCAGTCGAGTCCCATGTGGAACAAGATCGCAATCGCCGCGGGCGCCGGTGCCGTTCTCATCGGCGGTGGGGCGGCGGCCGTCGCCGCTGCTGCTAGCGCCGACACGTCTGGGAGCGGAACAGCCAGTAGCCCGAGCGCCAGCCCGAGCGGCGGAGCAAGCGCACCGGCCAAGCCGGGACACCCCGGCCGCGGGTTTCGCCTCGGTGGCGCGCTAGGTCGATTCGAGCATGCGGAGTGGGTCAGCAAGGACGGCACTGCGAACGTGACCCATGACGCGATACACGGCACCGTCAGTTCGGTCAGCGCGACGTCTGTCTCGGTCAAGGCCTCGGACGGCTATAGCCTGACCTTCGCCGTCAATGCGGACACCAAGGTGCGCGTGCGCGACACCTCCAGCACTGGGAAGCGAGTCGGCAAGGCCGGCACGATCAGCGACGTCAAGACCGGCGACAACATCCTCGTCAGCGGCATCAGGAGCGGCTCGACGGTCACCGCCAAGCACGTCCTCGACGGTCGCTAAGCGCCCGCCGCCCACGCCCATACCGTCCGCCAGCCTCGAGGAGGAAGCAGAGGCTGGCAAGATGGGGTGATCTGTGGGGTGGGAGAGCGCATGCACCGCAAACACTACGAATCCGAGCACATCGCGTTCGCCGAGGCGGTCAGGGCATTCATCGACAAGCAGATGGTGCCCAACTTCCTGGAGTGGGAGCAGATCGGGTCTGCCCCGCGGGAGCTGTTCCAGGTGGCCGGCCAAAACGGCTTCCTCGGCATGGCGGTGCCTGAGGAATATGGCGGAGGCGGCGTCACCGACTTCCGGTTCAACCAGGCCATGAACGAGCAGATGGCGTTTGCCGGGGTAACCGGCGCGGGTCTCGGACTTACGCTGCACAACGACACGTGTCTGCCGTATTTCCTCACCTATGCCACTGACCAGCAACGCCGGCGCTGGTTGCCCGGCATTGTGTCCGGCGAGCTGATCACAGCGGTCGCAATGACCGAGCCGGGCGCGGGTTCGGACCTATCGGGAATTCGGACCAGCGCGGTGCGTGACGGCGGCGAGTACATCGTGAACGGGTCGAAGACGTTCATCACGAACGGCATCAACGCCGACCTCGTGATCACCGCCGTGCGAACCGGCCCGGATCGGCATCGTGGGTTGTCCTTGCTGATTCTGGAACGCGGCATGCCTGGCTTTGAGCGTGGTCGCAACCTGCAAAAGGTCGGTATGCACTCGCAAGACACCGCCGAGCTGTCGTTCTCTGACGTGCGCGTTCCGCTCGCTAACCTGCTCGGCGAGGAGAACCGGGGCTTCTTCCAGCTAGTCGCCAAGCTCCCGCAGGAGCGAATGTCGATTGCCGTCGCCGGGGTCGCCGAGGCTCGTGCGGCGTTCGAGAACACGCTTCGCTACGTCCGGGAACGTCGCGCGTTCGGGCAGCCCATCGGATCGTTCCAGCACTCGCGATTCGTCCTCGCCGAGATCGCCACCGAGATCGACGTGGCCCAGACCTTCGTCGACCGATGCGTCGACGACCTCAACGCGGGCGAGCTCTCGGCTCCGGATGCGGCCAAGGCCAAGTGGTGGGCGACCGAGCTGCAGGGCCGGGTCGTCGACCGATGCCTGCAACTGCATGGCGGCTACGGCTACATGCTCGAGTACCCCGTCGCCCGGGCGTTCACCGACGCCCGCGTGACCCGCATCTACGGCGGGACCACGGAGATCCTGAAGGACGTCATCGGCAAGTCCTTGGGCCTGTGAACCGGAATCTGGAGGACTCCCCGCCTATCCGCTTCATCCTCGCGTCCGCCTCACCGGCCCGGCTGGCTACGCTGCGCGCGGCCGGAGTGGAACCCGAGGTAATAGTTAGCTCGATCGACGAGTCCGCATACCACGAGTGCCAGGTGAGCGCCCAAGTCCACTGCCTCGCCCAGGCCAAGGCGCGAGACGTCGCGGACGGTGTCGCAGGCGACGCGCTCGTGCTCGGTTGCGACTCCCTGCTGGAGATCGAGGGCGTCGGATACGGCAAGCCACTTACTGTCGATCGAGCCGTTGCCCATTGGCGCCAAGTGCGCGGCAAGCTCGGCGAGCTGCACACCGGGCATGCGCTGGTGCACATCTGCGCCGGTCGCGTGGTCGGCCGGGCGACCGATGTCAGCGTGACGACAGTCGAGTTTGCCGACCTGACCGACCAGGAAATCGCCGACTATGTGGCGACCGGAGAGCCGCTGAACGTGGCGGGTGGATTCACGATCGACGGCCGGGGCGGCTGGTACGTCGAAGACGGTCGAAGGCGACCATCACAATGTCGTCGGGCTCTCGCTCCCCCTGGTTCGTCAGCTGCTGGGCGAGCTAGGTTTCACCGTCGCCGACTTGCCGCAGCGGGACGGGAGCGCGGTGACGTAACGTCCCAGGGGTGACCGAGGTGCGGCGGGACAGCGTGCTGCAGTCCGGTCATAGGCTGTGGTATCTCGACGCGGGACCCGTCGACGGCGAGCCGATCGTGCTCCTGCACGGGCTTATGTCCGACAGCTCGACATGGGACCAAGCAATCGGACCGCTGGCCGAGCACGGGCTTCGGGTCATCGCGCCCGACCTGCTCGGTCATGGCAAATCGGACAAGCCGCGCGCTCGATATGGGCTCGACTTCTTTGCCACCAGCCTCAGCGAGCTGCTCACCGCGCTCGGGATCCCGCGCGCTACGGTGGCCGGTCATTCCCTCGGCGGCGCAATCGCGGTGTACTTCGGTCGCTTCCACCCCGCCCAGCTGCACCGGCTGGTCCTCGTCTCGAGCGGAGGCCTCGGCCGCGAAGTACACCTGATCCTGCGCGCCGCCGACCGTCCCCGGTGCAAGCCACATCCTCCGCGCGATGGTCAACGAGCGGACGGCTCCGATGTATCGGGCGCCTCGCCTGCATCGCGTCACTGCGACTTCGGCCCGAAGCCGTCGTCAACCTGAGCCGGATGGGTCGGGCGCTGGTCTCCGCCGATGGCCGGTCGGCGTTCTTCACCGCCGCCCGGTCGGTCATGTATCCGTTGGGGCAACGCGGCTCGATGCTGGAGATGGGATTCCTCGCCCCGGACGTTCCGACACTCATCGTATGGTCTCAGAAGGACGCGATCATCCCGGTTAGCCATGCGTACGCTGCGCATCACCGGTTGCCCGGGAGCACGCTGGCCCTGCTTCCCGGATCCAGTCATGAGCCACACCGTCGGCACGCGCAACGATTTGCCGATCTCGTGGCCGGGTTCATCCGCGACACCGATGTCAGCGCATCGGGCGGGACGACGGGAGGTTGAGCGCGGCCAGCCGGGTGGTGCGCCAGTGCTCGTACCGGTCACGGGAGGTCTGCGAGCCCACGTGTCGGAGCGACGCGAGGACGGCGGCCACCTCCTCGTCGGTGGCATGACCGCGGACGATGACCAATTCGTCGGCTGTCTCCGGCGACGTCACGTCGGCGGAACGCCATGCCGCTTCGCGACGCCGTCCCGGACCTTGCCAACGAGCACGCGATATCGCTGAATGATCTCGGCGCGCAACTCGCCCGGCGGGATCACCGCGTCGATAACGAGGTCGGCCGCCAATCGCATGAGGTCGACATCTTGTTCGTACTCCGCGCGCCGGTCGACGACGAACGCGTCGCGTTCGTTGGGATCGGCGATCTCCGCGATCTTCCCGGCATACACGGCGTTGACCGCTGCCTGCGGACCCATGACGGCGATCTTGGCAGTGGGCAGCGCGATGCACACGTCGGGCATGAAGCCCGGACCGGCCATCGCATAAAGCCCGGCGCCATAGGCCTTGCGGAGGATGACCGAGAGCTGCGGTACGGTCGCCTCGGCTACCGCGGTGATCATCTTGGCGCCATGGCGGATGATGCCTTGTCGCTCGACCGCACTGCCGATCATGAACCCGGGCACGTCAGCCAGGTACAGCAGCGGCACGTTGAAGGCGTCGCACAGCCAGATGAACCGGGCCGCCTTGTCGGCGGAATCCACGAACAGCACCCCACCGCGGACCGCGCTGTTGTTCGCGAGGATCCCGACCGGCCGGCCGTCGATCCGCGCGAACCCGGTGACGAGCTCAGCAGCGAACAGCGGCTTGACCTCGAAGAACGAGTCCGCATCAACCAGCCCGTCGATCACCGCGTGGACGTCGAAGGGCACCGACTCGTCCGGCGGGACAAGGTCGTCGGCAAGCTCGACGGCTGCTTTCTCCGCCGGGCTGTCGGGCGGTAGCTCCCGCCAGCACGTGGGGAGGTAGGAGAAAAAGAGCTTCGCTTGCTCGATCGCGTCCTCGTCGTCGACGGCCAGGTTGTCGCCGCAGCCGGACACCGTGGCGTGCATTCGGGCGCCGCCCATCTCCTCGAGGCTCACGGTTTCCCCCACGACCATCTCGGCCATCCGGGGCGAGCCGAGATACATCGACGCGTTGCCCTCGACCATGATCACGACGTCGCAAAAGCTCGGGATGTAGGCGCCCCCAGCAGCCGACGGGCCGAACAGGCAGCAGATCTGCGGCACCTTGCCGGACAACATGACCTGGTTGTGAAAAATGCGGCCCGCGCCACGCCGGCCGGGGAACAAGGCAACCTGATCGGTGATCCGCGCGCCCGCCGAATCGATCAGCCAGAACACCGGAAGTTCCTCGACCAGCGCCCGCTCGGTGATCCGGATGATCTTCTCGACGGTCCGAGCCCCCCACGAGCCGGCCTTGACCGTGGGGTCGTTGGCGACCACGAGCGCGGGCCGGCCGTCAACCAGGCCCTGCCCGGTGACCACACCATCCGCGGGTAACCCGGGAACCTGGGCATTGGCGAGCTGACCGTCCTCCACGAATGTCCCGTCGTCGAGGAGCAACGCAATGCGGTCGCGGACGTAGCGCTTCCCTTGGCCAGCAAGCTTTTCCGCCGCTCGCGGCGACGGGGCGAGCGTCGCCTCGCGAGCGGCCCCGATCCGGGACGCCAAGGCGCCGCCGGTGCGCACTCGCGTCTCGGATTCCGGAGGCAAGGAGCTCACGAGACCGGCAGTCCCAGGCCGCGGGCGATCAGCATACGTTGCACCTCGGACGTGCCTTCGCCGATCTCCAAAACCTTGGCATCCCGGTAGAAGCGGGCGACGGGATATTCCTCCATGAAGCCGTAACCGCCGAAGACTTGGGTCGCGGTGCGGGTCGCGGCAATCGCAGCCTCCGACGAGAACAGTTTCGCCTTTGCGGCCGCGTGCTTCACTTCGTCGGCCGGCCGGTGGGCGTCCTTCAGCCAGGCGGCTTTGTAGGTCAACAGCCGCGCGGCATCGAGCGCGACCGCAAGGTCGCTGATCGCGAACGCCACGGCTTGGCGGGAGCCGATCGGCGCGCCGAAGGTGTTCCGGGACTTGGCGTACCGAAGCGACTCGTCCAGGCAGGCCTGGGCCAGGCCCACCGCGAGCGCGGAGATGGCGATCCGCCCATCGTCCAGGATGGCGAGAAATTGCCGGAACCCGCGACCGCGCGACCCCAGCAGGTTGGCCTCGGGCACCCGGCAGTCGTCGAAGGTCAGGCCATGCGTGTCGGAGCTGCGCCAGCCGAGCTTGTCGTAGGCCGGGGAAACGGTGAACCCGGGCGTGCCGGAAGGCACCAGCAGCGTGGAGATCTCGTCCGGCCCGGTGCGCGCCGTGACGGTGACGACGGACGTGAGGGCCGTTCCCGAGTTGGTAATGAACGCCTTCGCGCCGTTGATGACCCATTCGCCGTCGACCAGCTCGGCACGCGTACGCGTGGCACCGGCGTCCGAGCCCGCCTCGGGTTCGGTGAGCCCGAAGGCGGCAAGAGCCCGGCCGGCGACGAGGTCGGGCAGGAAGCGGTCCTTCTGCGCATCGGACCCGAACGTGAGAATCGGATTGATGCCCAGGCCAACGCCCGCTTCGAGGGTGATGCCGATCGACTGGTCGACGCGGCCCAGCTCCTCGATGGCGACGCACACCGACGTGAAGTCGCCACCGGAGCCACCGTATTGTTCGGGCGCGATCAGGCCGAATAGCCCAAGGTCGCCCATCTTGCCGATCAGCTCACCGGGAAGCGGTGGTCGCGGTCCCACTCCGCGATATGGGGCGCCACTTCGGCCTCCGCGAACTCCCGGACCACCTTGCGGAACAGCTCGTGATCCTCGGACAGCTCGAACATGACTCGTCCTCCCGACGCCTCGCCGCCAGCGCTAGCTTGCTTGACGTTTACGTTAACGTTAAGCAAGATTAGCACCGTGATCACGCCAGCGGAAGCAAGAACAGACCGCACCTGGACCGTCGGCGAGCTCGCCGACGACCTCGGCGTTACGACCCGGACCCTGCGGTTCTACGAGGCCGAGGGCCTGATCAGCCCGCGACGCGTAGGCACCAGCCGGATCTACAGTCCACGGGACCGGGCCCGGCTGCGGCTGATCCTGCGCGGCAAACGGTTCGGCATGTCGCTGGCCGAAATTCGCGAGATCGTCGAGATGTACGACGGCGCCGCATCCTCCGAGCGACGACAGCTGGCGATGCTGCTCGCCCGATTGGACGACATTGCCGCCGACCTGCGGGCCCGCCAGTCCGCCTTGCAGCGCACGCTCGACGAGGTCAACGAGGTGGCCGCACGATGCCGAACGCGCCTCGCGGAGCTCGACGGCTGACCCACACCACACGCGGTAACCTCCAGGCGGGCTGCGAGGATGCCGCCGCGACAGGAGGCCAATCGTGCAGAAGGTGCTCATCGCCAACCGGGGCGAGATCGCAGTCCGCGTCATCCGGGCCTGCCGCGACGCCGGCTACGGCTCGGTCGCGGTCTACGCCGAGCCGGACCGGGACGCCCGTCACGTCCGGATGGCCGATGAGGCGTATGCGCTCGGTGGAAACACGCCGGCCGACTCCTACCTCGACATCGCGAAGGTTCTTGCCGCCGCCGAGCGTTCCGGAGCCGACGCCGTGCACCCCGGATACGGCTTCCTATCGGAAAACGCGCATTTCGCCGAGGCGGTCATCGCCGCCGGCCTCACCTGGATCGGACCCAGTCCACAGGCGATCCGCGACCTCGGCGACAAAGTGACCGCCCGGCACATCGCGATGCGCGCCGGCGCCCCGCTGGTGCCTGGCACACCCGATCCGGTCGGCGGGCCGGACGACGTGCTGGCGTTCGCGGCCGAGCACGGCTTGCCGGTGGCGATCAAAGCCGCGTTCGGCGGCGGCGGGCGGGGGTTGAAGGTTGCCCGCACGATGGAGGAGATCCCGGAGCTATTCGCGAGTGCGGTGCGGGAGGCGCAGGCCGCATTCGGCCGCGGCGAGTGCTTCGTCGAGCGGTATCTGGACAAGCCGCGCCATGTCGAGGCCCAGGTGCTGGCCGATCAGCACGGCAACGTCATCGTCGTCGGAACTCGGGACTGCTCCCTACAGCGCCGACATCAGAAGCTGGTCGAGGAGGCGCCCGCGCCGTTCCTCAGTGACGCGCAGCGCGAGCAGATCCACAGCAGTGCGAAGGCGATCTGCCGCGGGGCCCATTACTGGGGCGCGGGGACGGTCGAGTACCTGGTCGGCCTGGACGGGACCGTCTCGTTCCTCGAGGTGAACACCCGCTTGCAGGTCGAGCACCCGGTGACCGAGGAGACGACCGGTGTCGATCTCGTCCGCGAGCAGTTCCGCGTCGCCGAGGGTGAGGTGCTACGGCTCACCGGGGATCCCGCGCCGACCGGCCATGCGTTCGAGTTCCGGATCAACGGCGAGGACCCGGGCCGGGAGTTCCTCCCAGCCCCGGGCACGGTGACGACCTACCTCGAGCCGGGTGGACCCGGAGTTCGGGTCGACTCCGGGGTCGAGCCGAACTCGGTTGTCAGCGGCGCGTTCGACTCGTTGCTCGCCAAGCTGATCGTCTGGGGGGAGTCCCGCGACGAAGCGCTGGCCCGCAGCCGCCGCGCCCTGGACGAGATGGTCGTGGACGGCATGGCCACTGCCCTGCCCTTCCACCGGGCCGTGGTCCGCGATCCGGCCTTCACCGCACACCCATTCACCGTGCACACGCGCTGGATCGAGACCGAGTTCGACAACCAGATCCCACCATTCGCCGGCGCGGCGGAGGCGGCCGAGGAAACCGCACCGCGGGAGATCGTCGTGGTCGAGGTCGGTGGTAAGCGCCTCGAAGTCTCGTTGCCCGCCGGATTCGGCAGCGGCGGTGGGTCCGGGCCCAGGAAGGCGGCGCCCAAACGATCGGCCGGCAAGAGGTCAGGCTCCGGCGCATCGGGTGACTCGCTGATCGCGCCCATGCAAGGCACGATCGTCAAGGTCGCCGTGAGTGACGGCGACGTGGTGTCTGCGGGTGACCTCGTCGTCGTCCTCGAGGCCATGAAAATGGAACAGCCGCTGAATGCGCACAAGAGCGGCACCATCACCGGGCTGGCTGCGCAGGTCGGCGCGGTCGTGACGTCCGGCGCGACCATCTGCGACATCAAGGACTGACGATCCCGGCCTGGTTCGGTGGGTTGGGTTTTCGGCCGAGGCACCCCGGCGCGGCCGAAAACCGTCCCGGTACCGCGGATAGGCGCACGATGGGAGGGTGGCGCAGCGTCCGCCGTTAGGCCGATGGCTGATGTACGCGTTCGGATTCCGGTTGCCCGACCGTTACGACGAGTGGGTCTTCCATGACCTGAACTCCCGGGGGTGGGCGATCCGCGAGGTGGCCCGAGTCATGCTCGTGGCGGTGCCACCGATCATCGGGATCATGTTCCTGCCAGCCGGTATCGGCTTGCGCCTGATGACGGCGTCGTTTCTCGTGTTCGGACCACTGTTTGTGGGCGCTGCCTATGCCGACGAGCTACGGGCTTACCGGTTGCGCCAGCACGGCCTGCTGCCCCCGTCGGGACCAGACCCCGAATTTCCGCACCGGCCGACTTGAGGCCGGCGGTCAGCCTCCCTCGCGCCGGGCATTGATCCGCTCGATGGCGGCGATCCGTTGGGCCGCGATGCCGGCCATCTCGGCGGTGCGCCGCCGGATTGAGGCCGCGTCGGCTCCGGGCGAGAAAACCATGGCCCAGCCCGGGCCTTCGAGCGCCGCGACGCGCTCGATCAAATCATTGGTCTCGACCCGGTGCAGCCCGGCGAACTCGTGCTGGGCGTCGACGACCGCGACGAGTACCTCGCCGTCAGAAACCTCGAGAACCGCGGCCTCGATTTCGTCGGCGTGCTCGTCGAACACCGCCGCGACCATGATCGTGCGCCGGGCCCGTTCCTGGGCCTCGGGTGACAGGTCGGGCATCACTCGGTCCTCTCAGTCCAGTCAGTCCAGGTCGTCGTGGTGCATGAGCCCGCGGGCGGCCTCGGCGACAGATCCTGACAACGACGGGTATACCCCGATTGTCGCCGCGACGTCCGCGACGGTCAGACCACGTTGGATCGCCAACGTCAGCGGGAAGATGAGCTCCGATGCGTTGGGCGCGACCACGACCGCACCGACGATGATGCCAGTCATCTTGCGGGCGTACAGCTTGACGAACCCGGCATCGGTGCCCTGCATCTTCGCCCGGGCGTTGGTGCGAAGCGGAAGCGTCACGGTTCGTGCCGCGAGTTCGCCGGAGGAAATCGCGGCGTGGCCGAGACCCACCGTGGCGATCTCGGGATGTGTGAACACATTGGCCGCGACGGTCTTCAACCGCAACGGGCTCACGGCCTCGCCGAGGGCGTGCCACATCGCGATCCGGCCCTGCATGGCCGCGACCGAGGCAAGGAGCAACACGCCGGTACAGTCGCCCGCCGCGTAGATCGACGGGATCGCGGTTCGCGAGACCCGGTCGACCGGGATGTAGCTCCGCTCGTCGAGATCAATGCCGACGTGCTCCAGGCCGAGACTGGTGGTATTCGGCACCGACCCGACGCACATGAGCGCGTGCGACCCCGTCGTGGTCCGCCCATCCTGCAGTTCGACAAGGACACCATCGTCGACCCGCTGAACCGCGCTCGCGCGGGCGTGGTTCAGCAGGGTGCCACCTCGCGAGGTGAACACTTGTTGCAAAACCTCAGCCGCGTCTGGATCTTCACCGGGCAGCACCCGGTCGCGACTGGACACCAACGTCACCGGCACCCCGAGTTCGGAGTAGCCACTCGCGAACTCCGCCCCGGTGACGCCGGATCCGACAACCACCAACCGCTCCGGCAGGGCGGTGAGGTCATAGACGTCGCGCCAGGACAGAATCCGCTCACCATCGGGTCGCGCCGTGGGCAGTATCCGCGGCGTGGCCCCGGTGCCGAGCAGCACGACGTCAGCTTCGAGGACCTCAGCCGATCGAGCTCCGAATCCGACCACCTCGAGCCGATGAGCACGGCTCGGTTGGTGTGAGCTGAAGCGCGCCGATCCCGCAATAAGGGTGACGCCTTCTCGGAGCAGCCGGGCCCGGATGTCGTCGGACTGCTGGTGCGCAAGCTTCTTGATCCGGTCGTTCACGGCAATGACGTCGACCCCCACCTCGCCGTCCCCGGTATACAGCCCAAGCCGCGGCGCATCCCGGAAGGCGGTGACGCTCGCGCTGGTCGCGATCAGCGTCTTGCTGGGAACACAGTCGGTGAGCACGCAGGCCCCGCCCATTCCGTCCTGCTCCACGAGCGTGACCTCGGCGCCCAGCTCCACTGCGACCAGGGCAGATTCGTACCCGGCGGGGCCACCGCCCACGATGACGACGCGTGTCATCACGCCATTGTCCCGTCTCGCGGTAGGGGCGGCGAACGAAGTGGGTACGCTGCGCGGTCGTGGCACCCTCTAGCACGCTGTATGCCGCGTACGGATCCAACATGGACCCGGAGCAGATGCTCGAGCGCTGCCCGCATTCCCCGTTCGCCGGCACCGGATGGCTGACTGGTTGGCGATTGACGTTCGGCGGCGAGGACCTGGGGTGGGAAGGCGCACTTGCCACAATCGTCCCCACCGACGCCACCGCGAGCGCCGTATTCGTCGCCTTGTACGACTTGTCGCCGTACGACCACGAACGGCTCGACCACTGGGAGTCAGCGGACACCGGCGTCTACAACCAGATTCACGTGCGCGTCTCCACCCTGGACGGCGATGTGCTGGCGATGGTCTACGTGCTCGACGCCTACGAGGGTGGCCTGCCGTCGGCCCGATACTTGGGGCTCATCGCCGAGGCCGCCGAGAAGGCCGGCGCACCGGACGAGTACATCGCGGAGCTGCGGGCTCGGCCGTGCCGCTCCCTCGGGGATTGAGCCCTCACGCTCTCGATCAGCGCGGCGGGTGCTGCAGGGCGGTCAGCGCGAGGTGGGTCATGAATCGCGCCCCGATCGCCAGGGCGCGCTCGTCGATGTCGAACGTCGACTGGTGCAGGTCGACCCGCTGCGCACCGGGCGTGTGCACGCCGAGCCGAGCGAGGGCTCCCGGCGCACGTTCGAGATACCAGGCGAAGTCCTCGCCGCCCATGCTTTGCTCGGTCCCGGTGACCGCGCTGGCGCCGAGGGCGGCGACGACCGCAGCGCGTTGCACCTCAACGCTGGCGGCGTCATTGACGACGGGCGGCACGCCGCGCAGGTAAATGACCTCAGCGTGAGCACCGGTCGGCACGACGAGCTGCTCCACCAGGGTTCGGACGATGCCCTCCGTGCCGTCCCACGCGTTGCGATCGAGCAGCCGGATTGTGCCGCGGGCCACCCCGGACGATGGGATGGCGTTGCCGGCCTGGCCCGCCTGCACCGAGCCCCAGACCATGGACAGCCCGCATCGCGGATCGACTCGGCGGCTGAGCAGACCGGGCAGGTCGGTGATGACCCGACCCAGCGCGTAGATGAGCTCCACGGTCAGGTGAGGCCGCCCGGTGTGTCCTCCAGCACCGGACAGCCGGACCTCGACACTGTCGGCCGCCGCCGTGATCGGGCCGGCCCGCAGCCCGATGTGACCGACCTCGATTCGTGGATCGCAGTGCAGTGCGTAGACCTGGTCGACGTCGCGCATCCCGAAATTGGCGATGACGTCGAGCGACCCGCCAGGCAGGTGCTCCTCCGCCGGCTGGAAGAGCAGCCGGACCGTTCCGGGCAAACCTCCGTCTGCGGCCAGTTCGGCCAGCACCTCCGCGGTACCGAGCAAGATCGCAGTGTGCGCATCGTGGCCGCACGCGTGGCAGACGCCCGGAACCTCGGACCGGTAGGGCACGTCCTTCAGATCGGGTAGCGACAACCCGTCGATATCGGACCGCAACGCGACGACACGGCCGCCGGACCCGATGTCGCAGATCACCCCGGTGCCGCTGGCGAGGACGACACAGGACAGGCCGATCTCCTTGAGCCGCCGCACGATGAGGTCGGTGGTGCGGTGCTCCTCGTGCGCAGTCTCCGGATGCCGATGCAGGTCATGCCGGGTGTCGATCAGGTCAGACTCGTGTTCGGCGAGCCAGTTGTCGAGCACGTGATGGAGCCCGGATGGGCTCGCTCCACGGCGAGATCGAGCGGTCATAGGTCCAGGCCGTCGCGCATCTCAGCGAGCAGCAGATCGACGACCGCCGTGAGGTCGCCGTTGTTAGCCGCCGCAGCGGCCCGCTGCCGGTGGTAGCTCGCACCCCGCGCCATGAGCCGTGGGATGTCCTCTAGCTCCTCGGAACAGTCAAGGCGCCGGGCGATCGGAAGCAGGTCTTCGACGAGGTCCGTGATTGCGGTGGTGAGCGGCTGCACCCGACCGGTGTTGTCGACGACGATCTCCGCGTCCAACCCGTATCGAGCGGCTCGCCACTTGTTCTCTCGGACCAGCCACGGTCGCGGCTCGGGCAGGGTATAGCCATAGTCGAGCTGGCGGTCGAACCGTTCCACCAGGCACTGCGACAAGGCGGCGACGCAGGCGATCTCGTCCAACGTCGGCAGCCCGTCACAGATCCGCAGTTCGACCGTTCCGAAGCCGGGGTGCGGCCGGATATCCCACCACACCTCGCGGATGGACTGAATCGCCTGTGAGGAGATCAGCGCGTCCATGTACTTCTCGAACGCGTCCCACCCCGACAGCTGGAACGGCAGGCCTGCCGTGGGCAGCGCCTCGAATACCTTGCTGCGATAAGACGCCAGCCCGGTATCCGAGCCGATCCAATACGGGCTGGAGGCGGAAAGGGCCAAGAAGTGCGGGACGTAAGCCAGTAGACCGTTCAGGATCGGGATTGCCTTGTCAGGCGACCGGATCCCGCAATGTACGTGGATGCCGAAGATCTGCAATTGGCGGGCCATCCACTGATTGCGCTCCACGAGCGTGGCGTAGCGCTCGTCAGCGGTGATGCGTTGGGTCGCCCAGTCGGTCATCGGATGCGTGCCAGAGCACATCACCCCTAGGTTGCGAGGCTCGGCCGCCTTGGCGACCTGGGCCACCGTCTCGGCCAGGTCGGCGCGCGCCTCGGCAACCGTCTGGCAGATCCCGGTAATGACCTCGACGCAGGACTGCAACAGCTCGTGCTTCGCCTTCGGATGCACGCCGTCCCCGTTAGGCGAGATCGCTATCAAGATCTCATCGGACCCTGCGGTGAGTTGCCTTGTATCGAGATCGACGAGCTCGAGCTCCCACTCCACGCCCAGGCTCGTTCGCTGTGAGGAGGAGAAATCGATGTGCACGCCGCGAAGCCTAGTGGCTCGGCCGATGGAGTCAGAAGGTGTCAGGGGGCCGATACGTGCCCCAGACCTCGCGCAGCGCGCCGCAGACCTCGCCGACGGTGGCGCGGGCCCGCAGGGCGTCCTTCATCGGGTAGAGCACGTTTGCGTGCACCGGCGGCGGCCAGGACGGCCCCGAGGGCCGCGTCGACCGCTGTGGCGTCCCGGTCGGCGCGCAGCTTGGCCAGCCGCTCGCCGCTGGGCGCCTCGATCGCCGGGTCGACCCGCAGCGGCTCGTACGGCTCCTCGGCGTCGAGCGCGAACCGGTTCACGCCGACGACCACCCGCTCGCCGGAGTCGATCTCCTGGGCGATGCGGTACGCCGACCGCTCGATCTCCGCGCTTCTGGAAGCCCTGCTCGATCGCGTCGACCGCGCCGCCCAGCTCGTCGACCTGGTCCATCAGCTCACCGCGGCCGCCTCGATCTCGTCGGTCATCGACTCGACCACGTACGACCCGGCGAAGCGGGTCGACGGTGGCGGTCACGTCGGTCTCGTAGGCGAGCACCTGCTGGGTGCGCAGCGCCAGCCGGGCGGCCTTCTCGGTCGGCAGCGCGATCGCCTCGTCGAAGGAGTTGGTGTGCAGCGACTGGGTGCCGCCGAGCACGGCGGCGAGGCCCTGCACGGCCACCCGGACCAGGTTGACCTCGGGCTGCTGCGCGGTGAGCTGGACGCCGGCGGTCTGGGTGTGGAAGCGCAGCATCAGCGACTTCGGGTTCTTCGCGCCGAACTCGTCGCGCATCACCCGCGCCCAGATCCGCCGGGCCGCGCGGAACTTCGCGACCTCCTCCAGCAGCGTGGTCCGGGCGACGAAGAAGAACGACAGCCGGGGCGCGAAGTCGTCCACGTCCAGCCCGGCGCGAGCGCCGCCTCGGACGTACTCGATGCCGTCGGCCAGCGTGAACGCGATCTCCTGCGCGGGCGTCGCGCCGGCCTCGGCCATGTGGTAGCCGGAGATCGAGATCGTGTTCCACCTCGGGATCTCGTCCCGGCAGTACGCGAAGGTGTCCGCGACCAGCCGCAGCGACGGCTTCGGCGGGTAGATGTACGTGCCGCGGGCGATGTACTCCTTCAGCACGTCGTTCTGGATCGTGCCGGTGAGCGTCGCGCCGGGCGACCCCCTGCTCCTCGGCGACCAGCTGGTAGAGCAGCAGCAGCACCGCGGCGGGCGCGTTGATCGTCATCGAGGTGGACACCTTGTCCAGCGGGATGCCGTCGAACAGGATCCGCATGTCCTCGATCGAGTCGATCGCCACGCCGACCTTGCCGACCTCGCCGTGCGCGATCGGGGCGTCGGAGTCGTAGCCCATCTGGGTCGGCAGGTCGAAGGCGACCGACAGGCCCATCGTGCCTGCTCGCGATCAGCTGCTGGTAGCGCGCGTTGGACTCGGCGGCGGTGCCGAAGCCCGCGTACTGGCGCATGGTCCACGGCCGCTCGGTGTACATCGTCGGGTAGACGCCGCGGGTGAACGGGTAATGCACCGGGCTCGCCCAGCCGCTCGTCCAGTCCGGGCGCGACATCCTCGCGCGGCGTACAGCGGTTCGATCTCGAATCCGGATTCCGACTCGCGAGTCACCCGCTAAGCGTGCCATTGCCCACGGTTGCCAGGCACTGGATGTGAGCGAGTCGGCCACTAGGCTCCTCGACGTGACGGATCCCATGGCGTCGGCCCGGGAGGCCGCGCGATCTCTTGCGCAACGCTTGGGTAGCAGCGAGCACGACGTGGCCATCGTCCTCGGCTCTGGCTGGATACCGGCCGTCGACGCCCTCGGACCGGCGACAACCGACATCGCGACGACCGAGTTGCCGGGTTTCCGCCCGCCCGCGGTCGAGGGGCATGCCGGCCGGCTTCGCGCCGTCACGGTATCGGGCCAGCGGGTATTGGCCTTTCTCGGCCGCACGCATCTGTACGAGGGCGCCGGCGTAGACGCGGTCGTGCATGGTGTACGGACGGCCGCCGCCGCCGGGTGCCGAACCGTCATCCTGACGAACGCCTGCGGTGCCCTGCGGTCCGACATGCAGGTCGGTGATCCGGTGCTGATCCGAGATCACCTCAACCTGACCTGGCAGACGCCGCTCGTCGGTCCGCGGTTCGTAGACCTGACCGACGTGTACTCGGCGCGACTGCGGGCCGTGGTGCGCGAGATCGATCCGTCGATCCCCGAAGGCGTCTACGCCATGTTCCACGGACCGCAGTACGAGACCCCGGCGGAAGTACGCATGGCCGGCATCCTCGGCGCGGACCTGGTCGGGATGTCCACGGTCTTGGAGGCGATTGCCGCCCGCGCCGAAGGATGCGAGGTACTCGGCCTGTCGCTCGTGTCCAACCTGGCCGCCGGCCTCGCGGACCACCTCGACCACGAGGAGGTGCTCGCGGCCGGAAAGGCCGCAGCCTCGCGAATGGGCGCGCTGCTAGCCGACGTCATCGGCCGGCTGTGACCGGGCGCCACGGCCGGCCGTGACCGGGCGCCACGCATGGCTAGCCAGCTGACCGAACTAGCAGCCGACGTCTCGGCCTGGATCGCCGACGACGTCCACCCCGGCGACGCGGCCGAGCTGCAGGCATTGGCCGACGGTGGAGCGTGGGAAGAGCTCGCCGATCGGTTCCGCGCTCCGCTGACGTTCGGGACCGCGGGGCTGCGGGGACCACTGCGCGCCGGACCGAACGGGATGAATGCCACCGTTGTGCGCCGGGCCGCGGCAGGGATTGCGACCTGGCTGGCGAGAGCTGGCCACGGCGGTGGCGTGGTCGTGATCGGGTACGACGGCCGGTTCCGCTCGGCCGAGTTCGCGACTGACTCCGCGGCGGTCTTCGCAGCGGCCGGCTTCGACACTCGCATGATGCCCCGACTACTGCCGACCCCGGTGCTGGCGTTCGCCGTGCAGCACTTCGGCGCCGTTGCCGGCATCATGGTCACCGCCTCGCACAATCCACCACGGGACAACGGCTACAAGGTCTACCTCGGCGACGGCGCCCAGCTCGCCCCGCCAACGGACACGGACATCGAAGCGGCGATCCGCGAGGTGGATGCCACTCGAGCCATACCGACGTCAACCGGCTATACGGTTCTGGACGACGCGATCGTCGACGCGTACGTGGCCGCTGTCACCGGTCTGGTCGGTCCGCCGCGTACTGCATTGCGAATCGTGCACACGGCCATGCATGGCGTAGGCACCGAGATCGTCCTGCGGGCCTTCGCCGTGGCCGGATTCGAGGCACCGATGTCGGTAGGCCGTCAAGCGGCGCCAGACCCGCGGTTTCCGACGGTCGCGTTCCCGAATCCCGAGGAACCCGGCGCGCTCGATCTCGCGTTGGCGCTCGCCCGGGACCGGGACGCCGATCTCGTCATCGCCAACGACCCAGACGCCGACCGCTGCGCCGTCGCGGTGCCGGAGGGTGGCGATTGGCGAGTTCTCCGGGGCGATGAGGTGGGCGTGCTACTGGCCGACGCCTTGCTCAGCCGGGGGGTTCGGGGTACGTACGCGACGACCATCGTCTCGTCCACCATGCTGCATGCGCTGGCCGAACGGCACGGGGTCGGCTACGCGGAGACGCTGACCGGTTTCAAGTGGATCATGCGCGCCGCTCCCGACATGGTGTTCGGCTATGAGGAAGCGCTCGGCTATGCGGTCGCGCCGAACATCGTGCGGGACAAGGACGGGATCAGTGCTGCGCTGCTCGTCGCCGAGCGAGCAGCTGCGCTCAAGTCGGCCGGTTCGTCGCTCGTGGATCGGCTGGATGACCTCGCCGCCGAATACGGGCGGTACCAGACCGATCAGATCTCCGTGCGGGTCGACAAGCTCGCCATGATCGACCAGATCATGGCCCGGCGGAGAGCGGACCCGCCCCACCGGTTGCTCGGTCACCCGGTCGAGGTCTCGGATCTGCTCCCCGACACTGATGCCCTGCGCTGGACGTTCCCCGGTGGTCGGGTCGTGCTACGCCCGTCCGGCACCGAACCGAAGCTGAAGGCCTATCTTGAGATAGTCGTCCCGGACGGCTCGCGAGCCGTTGCCGAGTCGCGGCTGGCGGAGCTGCGGTCCGAGGTTTCGGACCTGCTGGGTCAGCCAGACGAGTGACGCGCCTTAGGGTCGGCACGCGAATCAGGGAGAGGTTTCACGGTACCTATGAGCGACGTACGCGACCTGCCTATGACGATGCTGGACGGTGCCAACACGACGTTCGGTGGCGCGGTCGGTGATCGCGCCGTGCTGGTCGTCAACGTGGCAAGTCGGTGCGGGTTGACTCCGCAGTACTCCGATCTGGAAGCCCTGCACGAGGAGCTCGCGGAGCGGGGATTCACGGTCCTGGGCTTCCCCTGCAACCAGTTCGGCGGCCAGGAGCCCGGAACGTCCGAGGAGATCGCCGCGTTCTGCTCGACGACCTACGGGGTCACCTTTCCGCTGTCGAGCAAGATCGAGGTCAACGGACCGGGTCGCCATCCGGTCTATCAGGCGCTGACCGAGGTCGCCGACGAGCGCGGATACTCCGGCGATATCAGGTGGAACTTCGAGAAGTTCCTCATCAGCCCGGACGGTCGGATTACCGCCCGCTTCCATCACAAGACCCTGCCGAGCGCGACGCACGTGCGCGAGGCCATCGAGGCTGTCCTGCCGACACCGAGCGCTAGCTCGTACCCCCACTCGTGATCTTGGACTTGATGTCGTTAGGTGGCACAAGTCCAAGCGTCACGAGGCGGAGGGGGCGGCGGCCGGGATGGTCAGGTGTGCACGCCCTGGATCGCGAACCGCTCGACGGTCTGCAGGTGCCCACCCGTCGTCGCGACGATCGTAAGCACCGTTCCCGCGGGTGCGGAGAACGGAACCGACATCGCCCACGCGGTGCCGTTGCCTCCGGCGGGCTGGCAGCACGACCCGCCAACCGGCGATGAGCTGCCGAGGCTACGCACCGCGACCCGAATGTTCTCGTCGACGCCGGTGATGTGGCCGCCGACCAGCATCGGCGACTGCACCTGGGACCCGTAGGCGGGCTGTTCGAGGGAGAAGGTCGTGTCGTCGCTTCCGACGACCTCCCACGGCGAATCGGCGTCCGGACCGAATCGCACCAGGAAGAGCACGGCCGAGGTGTGCGCAGCCCCGTTCGGGTCGCGGTAGCCGACGCCGACGTAGGCGCCCTCCGACGTCACGCGAGTTGAGGTCACGAGGTTGATCTCGGTCAGGCCGAGATATCCCTGCGTGAACGACAGCGCGGTCTGGCTGGGATCGGCGTGCCAGGGCTGGACCCCGCTGCTGCGATGCGCTGCCTGCCAGGCCTGTGCGGATGCGAGGTTGGCAAACGGCCACAGCGGCTGATAGCCGAACTCGTACGCCGGGGCGGTTGCCGGCGGCGCTGGCAGCGTCGCAGACGTCGTTGCCGAGGCGGTCGGCGCTGGCGACGTCGGAGCTGGGGACGTCGGCGCGCCGGTGGTCGGCGACTGATGCGGCACGCTCGGCGACGGGAACGTCGGCGCGATTGTGCTCGGCGTGACGGCTGGTGAGGCGTGATGGTGATCGGAACGGACCGTCAGCGCGATCGACGTGCCGATCGCGAGCGCTGCCACCGCAGCCGCCGCGAGCGCCGGCGTAATCCAGCGGCGGCGCGCGGTGGAGATGTCGATCACCTCGCCAATGGGCTGGATGTCGTCGCTCGGCGGCTCAGCCACACGAAGTGAGGATTCGGTGACGGTATCGGCTCGGGCCGCGTATGCCGCGCGCAGCCGATCCTCGATGTCGCGGCTCATCGTTCGCTACCCTTCATGATCGTTTCTAGTTTGTCGATCGCGCGGCTGGCCTGGGACTTTACTGCGCCACGCGATATGCCAAGGGTCTGCGCAATCTCGGCTTCGGTCAGGTTCGACCAGTACCGCAGCGCGAGAATCTCCTGCTGGCGCTGGGGCAAGCCACGGACGGCGCGGAGCACCGTACGGTGTTCCTCGGCCAGCAGCACGGCAAAGTCGGCCTCCTCGGGGTATTCCGGAGTTGTCCGGCGCTGCAGAAAGCGCCGCTGCGTGCCCCGCCGTCGGAGGGCTGACCGCGCCCCGTTGACGACCGCCGTCCGGAGATAACCCACCGCGGCCCCCGGGTCCCGGACCTGGGTCCGGTGCCGGTGTAAGCCAACGAAGGCATCCTGCACGACGTCCTCGGCGCTCGCCTGGTCGTCCACGAGTAGTACCGCGAGCCGGACCAGAGCGAGCCGATGCGACGCGTACAACATCGACACCGCGTTCTCGTCAAGCCCAGCGGTCCCGCGCATTACCCCGGTTCCCCCACCCAAGCCAAGCCGAGAGCGGCTTGCGGCCGTTATTGCGCTCATGTTCCAAGGACGCGTGAGCCGCCGCTAGGTTGCCTCTCGCCGACGACGACGTCAGCGCGGGCCGAATTGCCGATCGCCGGCGTCTCCAAGTCCCGGCACGATGAAGGCGTTGGCGTCGAGCCCCTCGTCCACACTGGCCGTGAACAATCGCGCGGCAAGACCGCTGTCGGCGATCCGGGCCACCCCCTGGGGCGCGGCCAAGGCGCAGACCACGGTGACGTCGACCGCGCCACGCGCGGCAAGCAGCTGCAGGCAATGCAGCAACGAGCCCCCGGTCGCGAGCATCGGATCGAGCACGAGCACGGATCGGCCAGCCAGCGAGTCGGGCAGCGACGCCATGTAGGGAGTCGGCTCGTGGGTCGTCTCGTCTCTGGCCAGCCCGACGAATCCCATCTGCGACTCCGGCAACAGGTTGAATGCCGCCTCGGCCATGCCCAAGCCGGCCCGCAGCACCGGCACCAGCAGCGGGGGGTTCGCGAGCGTGCTTCCCGTCGCCGGCCCGATCGGGGTGATGACCCGGACATCCGTCGACGCCAGGTTGCGAGTCGCCTCATAGACGAGCAGGGTGGCCAGCTCCCGGAGCGCGGCGCGGAACTCGGCGTTGCTGCTGCGCTCGTCGCGCATGACCGTGAGCCGCGACCGCACGATGGGGTGATCGACGACTACGGTCTCCACGAAGCCACACCCTATCTGCGTCAGACGTTCTAGTCTGAGGCGATGAGCTCCACTCTCAGCGGGCTCGATCTGCGGGACGTCACCCGCGACGACACTGCGCTACGCCGGTTCCTGTCCGGTTTGCCCGGCGTCGATCAGGTTGGCGCCGAAGCGCGCGCAGCCGGACTGGCGACCCGCAGCATCAAGACCACGGCCAAGGCCTGGGCGATCGACACCGCGATCTCCATGGTCGACCTCACAACCCTCGAGGGCGCCGACACGCCGGGCAAGGTGCGGTCGCTGTGCGCGAAAGCCGTGCATCCCGATCCGAGCGATCTCACGACGCCGTCCGTTGCTGCAGTCTGCGTCTACCCTGACCTCGTCGAAACCGCGGTCAACGCCCTACGGAGCACGACCGTGCAGGTAGCGAGCGTTGCCACGGCGTTCCCATCTGGCCGAGCCCCGCTCCCGACAAAGCTCGCCGACGTCCGCGATGCCGTCGCCGCCGGAGCTACCGAGATCGACATGGTCATCGATCGCGGCGCGTTCCTAGCCGGCCGCTACCTGCAGGTCTACGAGGAGATCGTCGCCACCCGAGAGGCCTGCGGCGCCGCACACCTCAAGGTCATCCTGGAAACCGGCGAACTTGCCACGCTGGACAACGTGCGCCGCGCGTCATGGTTGGCGTTGCTCGCGGGCGGCGAGTTCATCAAGACTTCGACCGGCAAGATCACACCAGCCGCGACCCCTCCCGTTGCCCTGGTGATGCTCGAAGCCGTGCGGGACTTCGCGCAGACCACCTACGAGTTACGGGGCGTAAAGCTCGCGGGCGGAATTCGCACCAGCAAGGAGGCGATCCGCTACCTGGTGATGGTCAACGAAATCGCTGGCGAGCAGTGGCTCGACCCCTCGTTATTTCGATTCGGGGCATCGAGCCTATTGAACGATTTGTTGCTCCAACGGCACAAACTCCGCACTGGTGCCTACGACGGCGCCGACTACGTAACCCTGGACTGATCAACATGCCAGCTTTCGAGTACGCCCCCGCACCGGAATCACGCGATGTCGCGAGACTTCGAGCCTCCTATGGCATCTTCGTTGACGGCCGGTTCCGGGCCGGAGCCGGCGAGGCCATCAAGACCGTCAACCCGGCGAACGAGGAGCCGCTCGCCGAGGTCGCTGAAGCCGGCCCCGCCGACGTGGATGACGCCGTCCGGGCAGCGCGCACTGCCTTCAATGGCGCATGGGGCCGGATGGCGGGCCGGGAACGAGCCAAATACCTGTTCCGGATCGCTCGCGCTATCCAAGAGCGGGCTCGCGAGCTAGCCGTGCTGGAATCGCTGGACAACGGCAAACCCATCCGTGAGTCGCGCGACGTCGACATCCCGTTGGCGGCCGCCCATTTCTTCTACTACGCCGGATGGGCCGACAAGCTGGAGCACGCTGGCTTCGGGCCTCGACCGCGACCGATCGGCGTCGCGGGGCAAGTCATCCCCTGGAACTTTCCCCTGCTCATGGCCGCCTGGAAGATCGCGCCCGCCCTCGCCACCGGGAACACGGTCGTGCTCAAGCCGGCCGAGACCACGCCGCTGACGGCGCTGACACTCGCCGAGATCATCGCCGAGGCCGACCTGCCTGCCGGCACCGTCAATATCCTGGCCGGTGGTCCGTCGATCGGGCAGGCCATCGTCGACCACGACGGCATCGACAAGATCGCGTTCACGGGCTCGACGGAGGTCGGTAAGGCCATCCAGCGGGCGGTGGCCGGCACCGGCAAGCGACTCTCCCTGGAGCTGGGCGGCAAAGCGGCGAACATCGTGTTCGACGACGCCCCGCTCGACCAGGCCGTCGAGGGCATCGTCAACGGGATCTTCTTCAACCAGGGCCACGTGTGCTGCGCCGGATCGCGCCTGCTGGTCCAGGAATCCGTGATCGACGATGTGATCGCAGCGTTGCGCCGCCGGCTGACCACGCTGCGACTGGGCGACCCGCTGGACAAGAACACCGATATCGGCGCGATCAACTCGGCCGCGCAACTCGCGCGTATCCGCGAGCTGACCGACGCCGGCGAGGAGGAGGGTGCAACGCGCTGGTCGCCGCCTTGCGAGTTGCCCGACCGCGGGTTCTGGTTCGCTCCGACCGTGTTCACCAACGTCAGCCAGGCCCATCGCATCGCCCGGGAAGAGATCTTCGGACCCGTGCTGTCCGTGCTGACCTTCCGGACTCCAGCCGAAGCCGTCGAGAAGGCCAACAACACGCCGTATGGGCTCTCGGCCGGAATCTGGACCGATAAGGGATCGCGCATCCTGTCCATCGCCGGGAAACTCCGCGCCGGAGTTGTGTGGGCCAATACGTTCAACCGCTTCGACCCGGGATCGCCTTTCGGCGGTTACCAGGAGTCGGGCTTCGGCCGCGAGGGTGGCCGGCACGGTCTGGGCCCGTACCTTGCCTAGCCGGACGGCTAGCGACCGGCTCCGCGTGCGCAAGACGTACAAGCTGTACGTCGGCGGGGCTTTCCCGCGCTCGGAATCGGGTCGGTCCTACCCCGTGACCAGTCCAGCCGGCGAACTGCTAGCCCACGCGGCTCAGGCCTCGCGCAAGGACGTCCGGGACGCAGTCGTCGCCGCACGAAAAGCGTTCCCGGGTTGGTCCGCGGCGACTGCGTACAACCGCGGACAAGTGTTGTACCGGATCGCGGAAATGCTGGACGGGCGGCGAGAGCAGTTTGCCGGGGAGGTGCGGATTGCTGAGGGCGGCAGTGCCGCAGCCGCTGTCACAACCGTGGAGCACGCCATCGACCGATGGGTGTGGTACGCGGGCTGGGCTGACAAGTACGCCCAGGTCACCGGGAGCGCTAACCCGGTCGCGGGGCCGTATTTCAACTTTTCGCTGCCCGAGCCCACCGGTGTGGTCGGCGCTCTTGCGCCGCAACAGTCCAGCCTCCTCGGTCTCGTGTCTCTGCTCGCCCCGATCATCACCACCGGGAACACGACCGTCGTCGTGGCCTCGCGTGAGCGGCCGCTCCCGGCCGTGTCGCTCACCGAGGTCCTGGCCACGTCTGACCTCCCGGGCGGAGTCGTCAACCTGCTAACCGGCTACCCCGCAGAACTCGCACCGTGGCTCGCCAGCCACCGCGACGTCAACGCGATCGACCTCACCGGCGTCGACCCGGCCGATCGCCCAGCCCTGCAGCAGGCGGCCGCGGATAACGTCAAGCGGGTCTACGCGCCCGTGGACGAGGACTGGCGGTCTGACCCGGGTACCGCCCGGCTGGCCGCGTTCGTCGAGACCAAGACGGTGTGGCATCCGGTCGGAGTCTGACCTGCCCGGTGACAACCGGGCCAACGACCGCACGTTAGGTTTCCGGGTATGGCCAGCCCCCTCGACGCGTCCATCGTCCCGATCACTCTCACCGTGAATGGGCGGATCGGGCTCACCCTGTACGCGCCGCCGTGGGAGGACGAGGACGGAGAGCAGTGGCAGGGCTTCCTTGGCGATGGCGCCAAGATCGTGCTCTTTCCGAATGCGACAGAACTCGCGAAGTTCATCGCCTCCGGCGAGGAGAACGACCTCTCCGACCACCCGGCGTGGGGCCGGGTGCAGCGGCTGACGCCGGACCAGCTGCGCCCCGGACCAGATGACGCGTACGACCTCGACGCGGTGTACGAGTGGGCGGGCGACGAGCCCGACCCGGTGCACGTATCGGCGCTTGCCAACTCGGTCGACATGGTCACGAAGATCGCCGACTGCTGCGACGACGGAGCGCTGCGGCGGCTCGTCGGCAACACACCCGAGTACGAGCTCCTGGTCAGCGACGATGTCAGCTACCACGGCAAGGAAGGTCGACGAGAATGGAACGCGCTCGGAGACGTGATCGCCGAGACGTGGGAACGGGCGATCACTCGCGTCGAGCGCTGGCTCGCCTGGCGCGGTGACTTCTCCGCCACGGATCTCGAGGCCGAGACGGTATGGGATCGGATCGGCGCCGAGCCAATCCAGGTCGTGTTGCCCGCGGGCACATTTCTCACGATACGTGCGGAAGTGGAGACCGACAGTGACGATCGGGACGAGCCAGAGATGCTGTTCCTCGGCTCCGAGGACACGGTCGCGGTGTTCGCTGATGTCGCCGGCCTGGCTCGATACTGCCGCACGGCGGAGGAGCACGAACTGACGCGCCTGGAGTGGTGGTCGGAACTCGCAGACGAGCCGGACGACGAGGTCTTCACGCCGGCCCTCGACGCGAGCTACGACCTGCGAACGGTGACCGCCCGCGGAGCTGAGCTGCTCCGCGAACTGGTTGACTTCTGCCAACTCGACGCCGAGGAGTCCGCCCTGGAGGATCCGATCAATCCGGCCGATTGGGATCGGATTGTGTTCGAGCTCGAGACCTGCCTGGAGCGCCAGGACTGACGACCGGCGCCTTCGTACTCTGGCGATCCGACCTCTTCGATCCGCCTGCGATAGTTGCGCGGTGCCGATGCGGAGTGTGCGCCAGGGTGCAGCGGGCACCCTGCTTGCCCTGATCCTCGCGGCGTGCTCGGCCGTCGACAATGGCTCGGGCCAGTCGTCGTTCGGATCGCCCAGCTCGCCGAACCGGCAGTCATCGAGTTCGCCCAGCGGCACCGCCCGAGTGAGCCGGCAGCCGAGCGATGCGCCGACCTCCTCGCCGGGCCCCGCGCCGACGTCAGACGCCGCCCGCCGGATCCTCGCTCAGATGTCACTCGCCGAGCGGGTCGGACAGCTGTTCATGGTCAACGCGACCGCATCGGCGCTCGACCCCAGCGCGGTGACGGCGGTGACCCGGTACCACGTCGGGTCGCTGTACCTGGGCGGTCAGACGAGCCTGTCCGTGCAGCAGACGGCGGCAATCACGGCGGCGTTGCAGCGGCAGGTGGGCTCCGGGCCACCCCTGTTCATCTCAGCCGACCAGGAAGGCGGCGAGATCCAGCGCTTCACCGGTCCCGGCTTCTCGGCCATCCCCACCGCCCTAGTCCAGGGCACCATGGCGCCCGCGACGCTTCGGGCGCAGGCCACCGAGTGGGGCAACCAGCTCGCTGCCGCCGGAGTCAACCTCGACCTGGCTCCGGTGCTCGACACCGTACCCAGCGCCGCGGTCGCCGGGCGGAACCCGCCGATCGGCGGGTTCGAGCGCGAATTCGGCTACGACCCAGCGACGGTAGCGGCGCACGGCGTCGCCGTCATGCAAGGGCTGACTGCCGCCGGGGTCGCGACCAGTGTGAAGCACTTCCCAGGTTTGGGCCGAGTGGCGGCGAACACCGACACGTCGAGCGGAGTCGTCGACTCGGTCACTACCCGACATGATCCCTACCTTGCCCCGTTTGCCGCGGCCAGCAACGCCGGGACGCCGTTCGTGATGATGTCGACGGCGGTCTACGCGCGGATCGACCCGAACAATCCGGCCGCCTTCTCACCGACCATCGTGCAGCGCATGCTCCGCGGTGATCTCGGCTTCCACGGTGTCATCATCAGCGACGATCTCGGGAACGCCCGGCAGGTCGCGGCCGTCTCGGTGCCCGACCGCGCGCTGCGGTTCCTTGCCGCCGGCGGCGACCTGGTGCTCACCCTCGACAACAGCCAAACCGCCGCCATGGTCGGCGCCGTTCTCGCCCGAGCGCAGGCCGACCCGCGCTTCCGCGCGCAGGTCGACGCCTCGGCGCTACGGGTGCTGCTCGCCAAGCAGCACCTCGGGCTGCTCCGCTGAGCGGGGTCGGCGGGGTAGGGCTCCACCCACCCGACAATTGGCACAGAACGGGCGGCTGTGCGCACGGACCGGACACGACATGCTGCGGACTGTCGCAGAACGGAGCTGATCCGTCTGGGGTGAAAATCAGCGCGCTGGCATTCGCGTACTAACCACTCGCCCGGCGGCATCGCTTTCGGCGATACGCTCTTGGGGGCAACACCCCCGTCGGCGATCGGATGCGGCAGGTCGCGATGCAGGTACCGACGCACGTGCGCACCGCGTGGGACGCGGCGACCTACATCGCGCGCTCCGCGATCCGGCACCGGCTCAATGGGCATGCGGCCGAGATTTCCTTCTTTGCGCTGCTTAGCTTGATCCCGGTGACGGTGACCATCGGGGCGGCACTGAAGCTGGTGTCCCAGACCATGGGCCCGGACATCGCCGACCAGGGTCGCCAGGGCGCTATTGACAGCATCCGCCTGCTCATCGGCCCAACCCTCGCCGACTCGGTCGTCGGGCCGTTCGTTCGGGCCCAGCTCACCCAGCAGGACTCCAGCGTCGCGGTCGGCGGCCTGATCGTCGCCTGGTGGCTGTTCGGGCGACTGTTTACGGCCACCCAGCACGGCCTGGACAAGGCATACGGCGTATCGGACCGGCGGTCCAACGTCCACAATCGAATAATCGCGCTGGCCTCCTCCGCCGCCGGACTGGTAGCGATCCTCATCACGCTCACCCTCATGGTGGTCGGGTGGCGAGGTAACAAGCACGGCATCGACCAGTGGCTCGCCAGCGTCCCGATAGCGGCGGACATCTGGAACATCGTGCGATGGCCGATTCTCGTGCTGATCCTCGTCGCATTGCTCGTCGGCCTCTATCGCTACAGCCCGAATGTCCGGCATCGCTGGCGCGACTGCCTCCCCGGCGCGGCTCTCGGGGTGCTGCTCTGGGCGGGGGCGGCGGCAATCTTCCGCGCCTATCTGATGCTGGGCTCCGGGGCTCCGACGGGCGTGCGGAGCAACGACGCCCAGGTTGTGCTGATCGGACGGGCGGTCGGCGCATCGATCGGGACCGCGGTGTTCATCTACTTCTCGAGCATCGCCATTCTGCTCGGCGCCGAGGTCAACGCCCTCATCATCCGGCACCGAAGGCTGGCGGCTGCGGCCGCGACGCCTCGCACGGCGTCCGTGCCGCTGCCGGCGGCTGGTCCACCACTGACTCCCGCACCGAGGGCACCGGCCGAGACGGGCACGAAGGCCGCACCGCTGCTCCCGGCCGCCGGGCCGGTATGGCCACCCCCGGCCACGCCGATGCCGCCACCGCCCGAGGCACCGGCCCCATCAGCAGCACCGCCCGCGCCATCCGAAGTGCCGGCCCAACTGCGCCCGGCACCTCCGTTGCTCCCCGACTCGCCGGCCCCGCCACATCCGCCGATCCCCAATCAACCGTCGGCGGCGCCGACGAGCCGGACCTAGCGCAACGAGCGATCGCGCTGCTCGACGCCCATCTCGCCGTAGGGGTAGTCGTCGATCTCGGGCGCACTCACGACGTCGAGGCGCGCCCGCTCCTCCTCCGACAGCTGCACGCGGACGGCACCAAGGTTGTCGTCGAGCTGCTCGACGCTACGGGCGCCCAGGATCACCGACGTCACTGCGGGCCGGTTGACGAGCCAGGCGAGGGCGACCTGCGCCATCGACACTCCCCGGTCCTTGGCCACCTCACGCACCGCGTCGACGATGTTCCAGATCCGCTCGACGCCACTGCGCCGACCGTAGGCCTCCATGCCTCGGTCCGGATTTTCGCCGAGTCGGGTGGCGCCGGTAGGCGGCGTCTCGCGCTCGTACTTGCCGGTCAACCAACCGCCGCCGAGGGGCGACCAGGGCAGCAGCCCCAATCCGGCTGCCTGGCAGGCCGGCACGATCTCCCACTCGATGCCACGGACGAGCATGTTGTACTGCGGCTGCAACGTGACCGGAACGGTGAGCCCTCGAAACTCCGCGATGTCGATGACGCGCTGTAATTGCCAGCCGGTGAAGTTGGACAGCCCGACGTAGTGGATCTTGCCGGCCCGCACGGCGTCATCGAGGAAGCGCAGCGTCTCCTCGGGCGGGGTGAGCGGATCAGCCGCGTGCAGCTGATACAGGTCGATGACATCGACACCGAGCCGGCGGAGCGAGGCATCGAGCGCGGACCGGAGGTGGCGCCGGGACAGACCGACGTCATTGGCTCCCTTCCCGGTGGGGAATCGGCCCTTGGTGGCGAGCACGACCTGGTCTCTCACACCGGACCGGCTGGCGAGCCACGACCCGATGATCTGCTCGCTGGTTCCGCCTGAGTACACATCGGCGGTGTCGATCAACGTGCCGCCGGCGTCGAGGAATCGATCCAGCTGGGCGTGGGAGCCGGCTTCATCCGTTTCGGTACCGAAGGTCATCGTGCCGAGCGCGAACGTGGATACGGCCGCACCGCTGCGGCCGAGCAGTCGATAGTCCATGGTGCCTACTCTGGCACGCGGCGATCCGGCCGGATCGCCCGAGGGCGCGACACCAGGTCAGTCGCTCATCAGCTCGGCGTAACGAGGCTTGATGACGTCGTTGATCAAGGTGAGTCTCTGGTCAAAGGGGATGAACGCGCTCTTCATCGCGTTCAAGGTGAACCACTGCAGATCAGCCCAGCCGTAGCCGAAGGCTTCGGCTAGCAGCGCGAACTCGCGACTCATGGTCGTATCGCTCATCAACCGGTTGTCGGTATTGACCGTGACGCGGAAGTACAGCCGCCGAAGCAACCCGATCGGATGGTCCCGAATCGACGCCACTGCTCCGGTCTGGACATTGGACGAGGGGCACATCTCCAGCGGAATGCGCCGGTCGCGCACGTATTGCGCCAGCCGGCCGAGGGCGGCACCGTTGCCTGTCGCCTGGATGTCGTCGACGATCCGAACGCCATGGCCGAGCCGATCCGTGCCGCACCACTGGATCGCCTCCCAGATAGACGGCAACCCGAACGCCTCGCCGGCATGAATCGTGAAATGGAAGTTCTCCCGTCGCAGGTACTCGAAGGCGTCGAGATGCCGAGTCGGTGGGAATCCCGCCTCGGCCCCAGCGATGTCGAAGCCGACAACGCCACGGTCGCGGTATTCGACGGCGAGCTCGGCGATCTCCCGGGACCGGGCCGCGTGTCGCATCGCCGTGACCAGCGCGCCGATACGGATGCGGTGGCCTCGCTCGGCGGCTGCGTCCTCACCGCGGCGGAAACCCAGCAGGGCAGCGTCGACGACCTCCTCGAGCGAGAGCCCGCGGTCCGTGTGCTGCTCAGGCGCCCAGCGCACTTCGGCGTATACGACGCCGTCGGCGGCGAGATCCTCGGCGCACTCTTGGGCCACTCGGGCGATACCCTCGCCGGTTTGCATGACCGCAACGGTGTGCACGAACGTCTCCAGATAGCGCTCGAGCGAACCCGAGCCGGACGCTTCCCGGAACCAGCGGGCCAGCTCCTCCGCATCCGTCGACGGTAAGTGTCGGTAACCGACCCGCTCGGCGAGCTCGACGACGGTGGCCGGCCGCACTCCGCCGTCGAGGTGGTCGTGTAGCAGCACTTTGGGCGCACGGCGAAGCGAATCGGGCGACAGCGCAACGGGCATGGCAAGACCGTATCGGGATGCGGAGCCCAGTCGACTCGGCGTCCACCGAGTTTCGCGGCGAAGCCCGGTCAATGAGCGGCTATCCGTTCGATGATCAAGGGCTGCGCGGTGAAGTCGACGCCGATCGGGCACGCACCCTCGATCGCGGTCAAGGCCCGCTCGAATCGACCAGCGTCGTCGGCACGCAGCTCGAGTAGCGGATCTCCGGCGTGGACGATGTCGCCGGGCTTCGCGTGCATGATCACGCCGGCGCTCGCCGAGACGGGATCCTCCTTCCGCGCCCGTCCCGCGCCTAGCCGCCATGCCGCTACGCCGACCGCGAGGGCATCCAGCTGTACGAGCACGCCGTCGGCCGGCGCCGACACCAGGTGCCGCTCCTGCGCGGTCGGTAGCGGCGCGTCCGGATCGCCGCCCTGAGCCTTGATCATGCGCCGCCAGACGTCCATCGCGCTGCCGTTCCGCAACGCGTCGGCCGGATCCACGTCCACGAGCCCGGCGCCGGCGAGCATCTCCCGGGCAAGCGCCAGGGTCAGCTCCACGACATCGGGTGGGCCGCCGCCGGCAAGGACCTCCACCGACTCGGCTACCTCCAGCGCGTTGCCCGCCGTCCGGCCCAGGGGTGTCGACATGTCGGTCAGGAGGGCAACGGTCCGCGTGCCGTGCGCCGCGCCGAGCTCGACCATCGTGCGGGCAAGCTCGCGAGCGTCGTCGATCGTCTTCATGAACGCGCCCGAGCCAACCTTGACGTCCAGCACCAATGCCGCCGATCCCTCAGCGATCTTCTTGCTCATGATCGAACTCGCGATGAGCGGGATCGACTCGACGGTCGCGGTCACATCCCGGAGGGCGTAGAGCTTGCGGTCGGCCGGCGCCAGTTCCTCCCCGGCGGCGCACACGACGGCGCCGACGTCCTCGAGCTGAGCCAGGAACTCGGCGTTGGACAGCTGGGCCCGCCAGCCGGGGATCGATTCCAGCTTGTCCAGAGTTCCGCCGGTGTGGCCCAATCCTCGTCCTGACAGCTGCGGAACGGCGCCGCCACATGCGGCGACCAGCGGGGCTAGGGGCAATGTGATCTTGTCTCCGACCCCGCCGGTCGAATGCTTGTCCGTCGTCGGACGCGACACGCTGGACAGATCCAGCCGCTCCCCCGACGCGATCATTGCCGCCGTCCAGCGGGCCAGCTCGTCGGGCGCCATGCCATTGAGCAGGATTGCCATGGCCAGGGCCGCCATCTGCTCGTCAGCGACCACCCCGCGCGTGTAGGCGTCGATCACCCAGTCCAGCTGCTCGTCCGGAATCCGGCCGCGGTCACGCTTCGTGGCGATCACATCAACCGCAGCGAATGGCTCGCTCATGACCGCCCTCCTCGCGGATGCTCACTCAGCCGAGGTGTTCGCGGCCGAAGGCCAGCGGGAGTACCTCGATCATCGGCCGGGCGCCCTCAACAGTGTCCACGACGAGATCTGGCCCGCCGTGTTCCCACAGCAACTGCCGGCAGCGGCCGCACGGCATGAGGACCTCGCCGTGGAAATCGACGCACGCGAGCGCCACCAACCGCCCGCCGCCAGACGCGTGCAAGGCGGACACGAGACCGCACTCCGCGCACAGCCCGAGTCCGTAGGAGGCGTTCTCGACGTTGCACCCGACAACGACCCGACCGTCGTCGACGAGGGCGGCCGCACCCACTGGAAACTGCGAGTACGGCGCATAGGCGTTGCCCATCGCCTCGAGGGCCGCGCGGCGCAAGGCGGCCCAGTCGATGTCGTCCTCTTTCATGACGCTCCGTAACGCTAGATCGTGCTCGGAAATCCCGACGGTGGTCGGAAATGCTAGTGGCCCGCGCTGCACACTAGAGGGTCACCGGCAAGGACGTGACCCCACGAATGACGAACTCTGGCCGCCGGACCGGCGGACGGTGCAGCGCAAGATTGGGGAACCTGGCCAGAAGGGTGCGCACGGACGACTGCAACTCGACTCGGGCAAGCGGTGCGCCCACGCAGAAGTGGATGCCGGCACCGAAGCCGAGATGCGGATTGTCCATCCGGTCGACGCGGAACGAGTCAGGCTGGGCGAAGACGGCCGGATCCCGATTTGCCGCCCCGAGCAACGCCGCGACCTTTTGGCCTTGCTCGACGGTGACCTCGCCAATTGCCGTGTCAGCGACCGCGGTGCGCTCGAACAGCTGCAGTGGCGAGTCATACCGGATCAGCTCCTCGACCGCCAGGTCGAGCAAGTCCGCGCTGCTGCGCAACATCTCGAGTTGTTCGGGGTGCGTGAGCAGCGCGGTGACGCCATTGCCGACGACGTTTACGGTCGCTTCGTGGCCGGCGTTGAGCAGCAGCGTGCAGGTGGTGACAAGTTCATCCTCGGTGAGGCGGGCGCCATCACTGTCGACCTCGGCGATCAGCGAGCTGATCAGATCCTGCTCCGGAGCGCGTCGCCGCACCGCGACCAGATCGCGCAGGTACTCGACGAACTCCCGCGCCGACTGCTCAGCGGCCGCTTTCTGCGCGGCGGAGACGTCATACTCGTACATCTTGACGATGGCGTTGGACCACGGTCGTAGCAGGTGCCAGTCGGCAGATGGCACCCCCAACAGCTCGGCGATGACCTGAACGGGTAACGGCCCCGCGTAACTGCTGATCAGGTCGACGACGGATCCGTCTGACCCCTCGTCGGCGACCTGATCGGCCAGCCGGTTGGCCAGCTCTGCAATCCGGGGCCGCAGCCGCTCGACGTGACCGCGTGCGAACGCGCCGGCTACCAGGCGCCGCAGCCGGGTGTGTTCCGGCGGCTCGCTTTCGAGCAGCGAGTGCACATGGATCAGGGCGAACGCAGGCATCGGATGGTCGGGCCACCGCGGAGTCCAGATCCGGCCCAACGTGCGGGCCCGCAGCACCGAGTTCGCCGCCGAGTGCGTGAAGGTAAGCCACATGCCCAGGCCCTCGTGCCACTGGACGGGCGCCTGCGCGCGGGCCTGGGCGAACAGCGGATACGGGTCGGTGACGACCTCCATCGATGTGATGGGGAGCGACGTCACCACCGGCATGTCAGGTGCCCTGCCCCCGTCTCCACGGGATGCCATCGGCCGCCGGCGGTCTAAGGCGTTGAGCTGCTAGCGCGAGGACGAGCAACGTGATGACCTGAGGCGTGTAGGTGACCAACTCCGACGGGATGGAGTCCGTCGTCTGGTACCACAGGAAGATCAAAGCCGCGGCCACGATGGACAGGACGCCGCCGAGCCGACGGCCCAACCAGAATGTGTAGATGCCGACCAGGCCCAGCAGGATGACGACGAACAGCAGCAGGGCGTGCACCGACGTGGCGCCCTGGCGTGACTGCACCGCGTCCGTGTAACCGAACAACGTCGCGCCGGCCAACATCCCTCCGGGACGCCAGTTGCCGAAGATCATCGCTGCCAGCCCGATGTATCCCCGGCCGCCCGTCTGGCCCTCTCGGTAGATTCCGGTGAAGTTGACCAGGAATGCCCCGGCGAGTCCGGCCAGCATTCCGGAGGTGAGTACCGCGGCGTACTTCATCCGGTACACGCCGACGCCCAGGGTCTCGGCCTCGGCGGGATTCTCGCCGCACGACCGCAGCCGCAGTCCGAAGGCAGTCCGCCACAGGATGAACCAGGTCAGCGGAACGAGCAGCAGGGCGAGAATGGTGAAGGCGGTCAGACCGGTGGCGATGCCTCGCAGCAGGCCGCCGACGTCCGAGACGAAGAACCAGTGATGTTGCTCCAGCTTGCCAAGCGTGGTGTCCGCCCAACCCCATCGCAGCGGCTTGAAGGTCGGAACCTGCGGCGACTGGGTCGGGCCGCCGCCTGACGTCCCGCTGAAGAACACGCCGGACAGGTAACGGCCCATCCCGAGAGCGAGGATGTTGATTGCCACGCCGGAGACGATCTGATCGACCCCGAACGTGACGGTTGCGACGGCGTGTATAGCGCCGCCAATGAGCCCACCAAGCAGCCCACCAATCACGCCCAGCCACGCGTTACCGCTGATATACGCCAGGTCGGCTCCAAACCAGGTGCCCAGAATCATCATGCCCTCCAGGCCGATGTTCACCACACCTGAGCGTTCCGACCACAAACCACCCAGTCCGCACAAAGCAATCGGCATAGCCAGCGTCAACGTGGCCGCCAGCGTGCCTGCTGAGGTGATGTCCTGCGCGCCGGTGACGACCCGGACCAACGACATGGCGAGGAGCGCAAGGAGCAACACCGCGAGTGGCCCGGCGATGCGGGTATGGCGCAGCGGCACCCGCCGGGTTACCTCCGGCGTGTACGGGGACGGGAGGAATGGATCCTGAAGTGACGACATCAGCCAACACCCCCGGCCCGTACACCCGTAACTGGCCGCCTCACCTGGCTAATCGCTTCGCGCGGGCTCACCGGCCTCCTACTCATGCCGGTATCCCCGCTTTCGCTGGGACCTCGCTGGATGGAGGCGGAGGCGGTGCGGTCTGCGCTCGCCCGACGATGCGCTGCTGGCGGCGCAGGGCAATGCGGCGCACGACCTCGTAGGCGACCACAACGCTCAGCACCACCACGCCTTGGGTGATCTGCACGATCTCCTTGGGTATGTCGTTGATGTCGAGGATCAACGAGGACTGATCGAGGAACGCCCAGAGCAGCGCGGCGAAGATTATGCCGATCGGGCTGTTGCGACCGAGTAGCGCAATGGCGATGCCGGTGAAGCCGAGCCCGGCCGGGAAGTCGAGAGAGTACTGGTGCGCGTCACCGAGCAGGTTCGGCATGCCGATGAGCCCGGCCACTGCTCCGGAAATGAGCATCGTGGACAGCACCATCCGCTTGACGTTCACGCCGCTCGCCTGCGCCGCGGTCGACGAGAGGCCAGTGGCGCGCAGATCGAACCCGAACCGGGTACGGGAGATCAGGAAATAGAACCCGACGCCTACAGCGACCGCGAGGAGAATCAGCCCGTACAACTTCGTGTCCGAGCTTGGGATGAGGCTCAGTCCACCAATCCGTCCCGACGGCGGGATCGTCTTCGTGGTGAGGTTGTTGCTGCCTTGGGTAGATACCGCTAGGCGGGCTGGGTTGAGCAGGTAGGCGATGATGCCGGTCGCGACGAAGTTGAGCATGATGCTCGAGATGACTTCGCTGACGCCCCGGGTGACCTTGAGGACACCGACGATGCCGGCCCAGAACGCCCCGACGAGCATTGCTACGACGATGGTCGCGATCTGCCGCACCCCGGTTGGGAGGGCCACCGAGCCGGCGAAGGCGGCGGCGAGCAGCGCAGCCAGCCGGTACTGGCCGTCGACCCCGATGTTGAACAGGTTCATCCGGAAGCCGATGGCCACTGCGACTGCGGCGATGTAGTAGGTCGTCGCGTTGTTCAGGATCGAGGCGATGCTGTTTGGCTGCGTTCCGTAGTCCCACATCTGCTGGATGGCAGTGACCGGGCTGTGTCCGGTCAGAAACAGCAGCACCGACGTGACCGCGCCCGCGAACGCCAGCGCCACGACCGCGGCGATGATCGAGAGCAGTAGCCGGCTTAGTCGATCCCTCATGACCCCTCCTCCCCCGCGCCGGTCATAGCGGCTCCGAGATCCTCCGGGGTGACCGTGTGCGGATCGACCTGGGTCACCAACCGGCCGCGGAGGATGACCCAGAGGGTGTCCGACATACCGATCAACTCGTCCAGATCGGCGGAAATGAGCAGCACCGCGAGGCCTTTGGCGCGAGCATCGCGCAGGTGGGCCCGGATCAGCAGCCTGGGCCCCGACGTCCACGCCCCGGGTGGGGTGCGATGCTATGAGCACCTTCGGTTCGCCGGTCATCTCCCGGCCGACGATGAGCTTCTGCTGGTTGCCGCCGGAGAGCGAGGCGGCAGCGACATCGATGCTCGGAGTACGCACGTCGTACTCCTCGACGATCCGCCGGGTATCACGACGGGCCCCGGCCCGATCGATCAAGGGACCTCTCGCGTTGGGGCGCTCGGTCTGGTGGCCCAGCATGCGATTCTCCCAGAGCGGCGACTCCAGAAGCAGCCCGTGGCGGTGCCGATCCTCGGGGATGTAGCTGATACCGGCCTCCCGCCGGTGCCGGGTCGGCCACCCGGAGATGTCGCGATCACCGAGGATGATCCGGCCCGACTCCGCGGGGCGCATGCCCATGATCGTCTCGACGAGCTCGGCCTGCCCGTTGCCTTCGACGCCGGCCAGCCCGACGATTTCCCCGCGGTGGATCACGAAGTTGGCATTGTCGACGATCACCCGGCCATCCGGCGCTCGCGCGGTGACCTCCTCGACTGCTAGCTCGACGACATTAGTCACCGTCGACTCGCGCAGTTCGGGCACCGGGAGTTCACTGCCGACCATCAGCTCGGCGAGTTGCCGCGCCGTCACGGCCTTCGGATCGACGGTACGGACCGTGGTGCCTCTGCGTATCACGGTGATCTCGTCCGCCACCGCCAGCACTTCGTCAAGCTTGTGGGAGATGAACAGCACCGTCAGGCCTTCGGCGGTCAGCCCGCGGAGGTTGTCGAACAGCTCGTCGACCTCCTGCGGCACGAGAACCGCAGTCGGTTCGTCCAGGATGACGATGCGGGCCCCACGGTAAAGCACCTTGCAGATCTCAATTCGCTGCCGAGCACCGACCCCAAGGGTCTCGACTAGCACATCCGGGTTGAGCCCCAGGCCGTAGGAGTCGGAGATCTCCTTGATGCGCGCGCGCGCCGTCCGGGTGTCAAGGCGGACGCCGCGGGTCGGCTCGCTGCCGAGGACGATGTTCTCCAGCACCGTGAGGTTGTCAGCCAGCATGAAGTGCTGGTGGACCATGCCGATCCCGTCGGCGATCGCGTCGGCCGGCGAAGAGAAGTGAACCTCGAGACCATTGACGCTGATGGTGCCTTCATCTGGCTTCTGCATGCCATAGAGGATCTTCATCAGGGTCGATTTTCCGGCGCCGTTTTCGCCGACAATCGCGTGTATCTGACCGGGTCGCACCGCGATGTCGATGTCTCTATTCGCGACGACCCCGGGGAACCGCTTCGTGATGCCGCGCAACTCGACGGCGTAGGTGGCTTGTTCGCTCACTATCGGCGACGCTGGGGCAACCATGACGCACGCTCCTGGATGCGGACGGACGGCAGGCGGACAACACGGCCCGAGGAGACGCTATACCGGGTCCCCTCGGGCCGTGCGCCAGCCGCCGTAGCGTTGGCAGGGCAGCTTGCGGTGCGTGAACTACGGCTTTTCTGGCACCGTGATCTGGCCGTTGATGATCTTCTGCTTGAACTCCTCGATCTTCGCCTTGTAGGCGTCGAGCTTCGGGTTCGACGTCGCATAGCCGACACCGTTCGCCTTCAGGTCGAAGGTAGTGAACCCGGCCTGGAACTTGCCGTTCGCGTCGTCCTCGATGAAGTTGAAGACGGCGACGTCGACACCCTTGAGCGCGGAGGTCAGGATGAGCGGCTTCTGGTCCGCCGGGGCACTCTGGTACTGGTCGGAGTCGACGCCGATGGCGAGCTTGTTCTTCTCCTTCGCCGCGGTGAACAGACCGGAACCCGAGCCACCGGCGGCGTGGTAGACCACGTCGGCCCCGTTGTCATACATGCCCTCGGCGATGACCTTGCCCTTGGCCGGGTCATTGAATCCGGTGAAGTCAGGCGGCTGGGTAATGTACTGGACCTGCACCTTGATCGATGGGTCGACCGCGTGAACGCCCGCGACGTAGCCCGCCTCGAACTTCTTGATCAACGGAGTGTTGACACCGCCGATGAAACCGACATTCTTCGTCTTGGTCGCCAGAGCGGCCGCGACGCCGACGAGGTAGGAACTCTGGTTCTCGGTGAAGATCAGGCCCTCGACGTTCGGCTGCTTGACGCTGCTGTCATCGACGATCGCGAAGTGCACGTTGGGGAACTTGGGCGCTACCTTCGCCAACGCAGTGGCGTATGAGAACCCGACGGCGATGATCGGGTTGTAACCGGACGTGGCAAGCAGGGTCAGCCGGTCGGCCTTCTGCTGGTCAGTCTCGCCCGCGACCGCAGACAGTTCCTTGGTTTGGATGCTCAGGTCAGCCTTGGCCTTCTCCAGGCCTGCGGCCGCAAGGTCGTTGAAGGATTTGTCGCCTCGACCGCCGATGTCGTATGCGAGGCCCACCTTGACGGTCTTCTTGGCGGCGCTACTCGCGGAAGTCGATCCCCCGCCTCCACCGCCCCCGCTGCTGCTGTTACTGCTACTGCTGCAGGCGGCAAGCACCATGGCGACGGCAACCGCTACTGCCCCTAGCTTCACCCCACGCGATACGCGCAAGATCGTTCTCCCCTCAACTCAGCAACCCGACGCCGATCGGCGACGAGCGCACGTGTCGTCACGCTAGCGCCGCGCACCGTGCCGGGCGCGAATCGACGCATTGTCGTCATCCGATCGTTGCACGCGCGCCGTTTCCAGCCGGTCACGGACGGCCGCCGCCGCCTTCCCCATGGGGCGGCAGCTCTGCAGTCCCGCCCTTACGGCCCACCCATTGACTCCCGACGAACTGTCATGATCTTGGACTTATTGCCCGGGAACTCACCATATGTCCAAGATCATGACAGCGTCACGGCACCGGAAGGCCTGCACTCAGGTTGGTGGTGAGATCGGTGAGCCGGGCGCTGTTTAGGATCGCGGGGTGTCGACCGGGTCCCGAGGCAGCGCCACCACGCCGCCTACGAGACAGCCAACCCGCCCGGCGGGAACGCTGTACCGGGGCCGGGAAGGCATGTGGTCGTGGGTGGCTCACCGGATCACGGGGGTCTTGACGTTCTTCTTCCTGTTCGTCCACATTCTCGATACCGCGTTGGTGCGGGTGTCGCCCGAGTCTTACGACGTCGTGATCGATACCTACAAGAACCCGTTCATCAACCTGATGGAGATCGGGCTGGTCGGCGCGGTGATGTTCCACGGACTGAACGGCCTGCGGATCATGGCCGTTGACTTCTGGTCCAAAGGCGCGCGTTATCAACGCCAGATGCTGTGGACGATTGTCGTGGTGTGGGTGATCGTGATGGTCCCCGCGGCTTACTTCATGCTCAAACACTCGTTCGAAGTGCTCTTCGGGAGCAAGTGACGAGGTGCGCGAATGAGCTCGATGGACTCCTCGACCCCGCCGGTGATCGAGCCGCCGCGCTCGCCCTATCGTCGGTCGCGCGGTGGTGTCAACACCGAGCTCTACGCGTGGCTGTTCATGCGGGTGTCCGGCGTCGTGCTGGTGGTGCTCGTACTCGGCCACCTGTTCATCATGAACATCCTCGACGGTGGTGTGCAGCGCATCAACTGGGCCTTCGTGGCCGGACGATGGGCGTCCCCGTTCTGGCAGGTGTGGGACCTACTCATGCTCTGGCTAGCGATGCTGCACGGTGCGAACGGAATGCGCGTGATCATCGACGACTACACCCGTCAGGATGCGACGCGACTCTGGCTCAAGGCCGTGCTGTACGTCGCCTCCACCGTGGTGATCGCGTTGGGCACGCTTGTGATCTTCACCTTCGATCCGACGCTGTAGAGAGAATCGCCGATGCAGCAGCACAGGTACGACGTAGTCATTGTCGGCGCCGGCGGTGCCGGCATGCGGGCGGCGTTGGAGGCCGGAAATCGGGTCCGCACCGCGGTGCTGACCAAGCTGTACCCCACGCGCTCGCATACGGGTGCCGCGCAGGGCGGCATGTGCGCAGCCCTCGCGAACGTCGAAGAGGACAACTGGGAGTGGCACACATTCGACACCGTCAAGGGCGGGGACTACCTCGTCGACCAGGACGCCGCCGAGATCATGTGTCGGGAAGCTATTGACGCCGTCCTCGACCTGGAGAAGATGGGGCTGCCGTTCAACCGCACGTCCGACGGTCGGATCGACCAGCGCCGGTTCGGCGGTCACACCCGTAACCACGGCGAAGCGGCCGTCCGCCGATCCTGCTACGCGGCCGACCGGACCGGGCACATGATCTTGCAGACGCTCTACCAGAACTGCGTCAAACAGGGCGTTCAGTTCTTCAACGAGTTCTACGTGCTCGACCTGCTGCTGACCGATGAACCGCCCGAGCACCGGCGAGCCGCTGGCGTCGTCGCCTACGAGCTTGCTACCGGCGAGATCCACGTCTTCGCGGCCAAGGCGGTCGTTGTCGCGACGGGTGGCTTCGGAAAGGTCTACAAGACGACCTCGAACGCACACACCCTCACCGGCGACGGCATGGCTGTTGTGTGGCGCAAGGGTTTGCCATTGGAGGACATGGAGTTCTTTCAGTTCCACCCGACCGGCCTCGCCGGCCTCGGCATCCTGTTGTCCGAGGCGGCGCGCGGCGAGGGCGCCATCTTGCGCAACGCTGACGGCGAACGGTTCATGGAACGCTACGCACCGACTATCAAGGATCTCGCCCCGCGCGACATCGTTGCCCGGTCGATGGCGAGCGAGGTGCGCGAGGGCCGCGGTGCCGGTCCCAATCGTGACTACGTGCTCCTCGATCTCACGCACCTGCCGCCCGAGCAGATCGATGCGAAGCTTCCGGACATCGCCGAATTCGCCCGCACCTATCTCGGGGTCGAGCCCTATGTCGAACCGGTGCCGGTGTATCCCACGGCCCATTACGCGATGGGGGGCGTGCCCACCACGGTTCGGGCCGAGGTACGGCGAAACAACACGGAGATCGTCCCTGGCTTGTACGCGGCCGGCGAGGTTGCATGCGTGTCTGTCCACGGTTCCAACCGGCTCGGCACCAACTCTCTCCTGGACATCAACGTGTTCGGCCGCCGGGCCGGTCGCGCTGCGGCGCAGCATGCAGCGGGAAGTGCCACAGCCCGACCTGCCACCGCAGCCGGAGTTGTTCGTCACCGAGATGGTGCATGCCCTGTTGACATCGACCGGGTCCGAGCGGGTGGCCACGATCCGCCGCGAGCTACAACACACGATGGATCGCAACGCTCAGGTGTACCGGACTGAGGAGTCGCTCGAGCAAGCTGCCGAGGACATCGCAGCGCTCAAGCTGCGCTACCGGCGCGCGGCGATCACGGACAAGGGAGAACGCTTCAACTCTGACCTAGTCGAAGCGATCGAACTGGGTTTCTTGCTGGACCTCGCCGAGATCCTGGTCGTCAGCGCTCGCGCTCGCACCGAGTCACGTGGTGGCCATTTTCGTGAGGATTTCCCGAACCGGGACGACGACACGTTCATGCGGCACACCATGGCCTATCTCGACCCAGACGGCACTGTGCGGCTCGAGTACCTGCCCGTCGTTCAGACGCGATACCAACCGACAGATAGGAAGTACTGACGGTGACCGCAGACGATGCGTTCGGAGTGCTGCCACCGCCGCGGACGATCACGGCCCGGATCCGGCGATACGACCCCGAGCGGGACGCGGCGCCACACTGGGAGTCCTACGACGTCCCCGCGCAGCCCACCGACCTCGTCCTCGATCTGTTGCACACGATCAAGTGGGAGATCGACGGCTCACTCACGTTTCGCAGGTCATGCGGCCATGGGGTATGCGGATCGGACGCGATGCGCATCAACGGCGTGAATCGCCTGGCCTGCAAGGTTCTCGTGCGGGATCTCCCCGACGAAGTCGCCATCGAACCGATCAAGGGATTGCCCTTGCTGAAGGACCTCGTCGTCGACATGGAGCCCTTCTTTGACGCATACCGTTCGGTGTTGCCATTCCTGATCACCTACGGGAACCCACCGACCCGGGAGCACCTCCAGTCCCCGCAGGATCGGGCTCGCTTCGACGACACGACGAAATGCATTCTCTGCGCGGCGTGCACGACATCGTGCCCCGTTTACTGGACCGACGGTTCGTACGTCGGACCAGCGGCGATAGTCAATGCGCATCGGTTCATCTTCGACAGCCGGGACGAGGGCGCCGACGACCGTCTGGAGATTCTCAACGACCGAGAGGGCGTGTGGCGGTGCCGGACGACGTTCAATTGCACCGATGCCTGCCCGCGCGGCATCGAGGTCACGAAGGCGATCCAGGAGGTGAAGCGCGCCCTGCTCTACCGCCGGGTCTGACGTCGTTCCGGGCGCTCGAGGGCACGGGTTCGCCGCGCCGCGAGCCACGCTACGGTGCCGCCTCCGACCGCGGCGCCGGCCCCGACAAGAGACGCCGCCACGGCTGCGGGGGACACCCGAGAGCGCTCATCAGGCTTCTCGGCCTCGGGGGGTGCGACCACAACGCTGACGGGGTCGAGCTCGACCTCACCGGCCGGAGTTATCCACGTCGCCGTCCACGCGGCGCAAAGCAACAGCCACCGCGCGACCAGCTGCATCCACACCAAGATCGCGACAACCGCTGCGAAAGGGCCCGCAGCAACGCTGTGCGACGTGGCCGCGATCGTGTAGCTGCCGATGATTTCCAGCGCCTCGAAGCCCACCGCGGCGAGTAGCGCGGCTCGGATGGCGATGCTGCGCGGCACGGTGGCCCTGGGCAGCCGGATGAGGAGCCAGCCAAAGATGATCATGTCCCCGAGGAGCGCGATGGCCAGTCCCAAGATCGTCGTGGCAGTGCCGGCACCGGGAAGGTCGTCCAGGCCCACCCAGCGCAGCAGCTGGTCGGTAACCGACGTGGCCGAGGCGGTGAACGCCAGCGAGAGGAGTGCTCCCAACCCGAGTCCGGCCAAGACGACCAGGTCGGAGATCTTGGCGGTGACCAAGGCCCGCTTGTAACGCTTGCCGCCCCACACCGAGTTGATCGCCATCCGCAGGTTGGCGATCCAGGCCCAGTCCGGTGAGCAGCAGGCCGACGAGGCCAACCAAACCGACAGCCGTCCGGTTGGCGATTGCGGAGTCGACAGCGGATTGCAGGGTGTCTCCGAAACTGCCGGGCAGGTTCTCGCCGATCTTGTCCAGCAACTCGTTCTGCAGTTCCGGATTGGCGTGCAGTACGAATCCGAGGATCGACACAGCCAGCAGGATCAGCGGAAACAGTGCCAGGAAACTGAAGAACGTGATCGCCCCGGCGTATTGGTTGCCGTTGTTCTCGGTGTACCGGCCCCAGGCACGGACGACATGGGCCAGCCAGGGAAAGCGGCCCTGGGCGCCGCGCCACCTATCGCTGGCCCGCTCCTTGAGCTGGGTGAGCCGGCCGGGCTTGCTCATTTCGCTCCCACTTCACTCACCAACACCGCCGCTTCGCGCGAGCGCACACGCACCCACAAAACCACGGATCGCTCCGCGGTTTCGCCGGGAACCCGGTACCGCCTCGGCGCTACGCGCCGGCGATGCTCGTTCGCTCACGGAAGACCGAGCGGGAGGTCGCGACGCCGGTGCCACTCACCGTCGTCGCTCCGCTCGAACAGCGTAAACGCGTCTACGACGAAGCGGGCCACGAAATCAGCCAGCCCGTCGTAGGCGAGATCCAGTGCCTCGTCGGACACATCGTGGGCAATCGTCACGTGGGGGTGGTACGGAAAGTCGAGGTCTCGCAGCAACGGCCCGCTGCGAACGACTCGCTCCAACTGCTCGCAACTGGCGACTCCACGCGCGACCTGGATGAAGACCACGGGCGACGTCGGCCGGAACGTTCCGGTACCCAGCAAGTGCATGACGAACGGCGCGGCGATGGACGCAGCCTCGCTGAGATGCTGTTCGACCTTGGGCAGGTCACCGCGCGCTATCGGCGTCGGCGGCAGCAGCGTGACGTGCGGCCAGGTCAGGCCAGCCTGCGAATCCCCGACCCGCTGGCGCCAATTCGTGAGCACCGTCGCGTGCGGCTCCGGAATCGCAATTGCCACGCCCACCGTTGCCCGGTCGGCGGTCACCCGTGCGCCTCGCCATGGCCCGCAACATTGGGCAGGAAGCCGACCTTGTCGAAGACGTCCGTGATGGTCACCGAGGCGACCTCTCTGGCGCGCATTGCGCCATCGGCAAGGATCTTGTCCAACTCCACCGGATCGCCCAGATACTCGGCGGTCCGCGCAGCCAGCGGCTCGGTGAACGAGACCACCGCATCGGCAACGGCGGCCTTGAGGCCTCCGTACCCTTGGCCGGCCAGTTCGGCTGCCAACGCGTCGACGCCGCGACCGGTCACGGCGGACAGAATGCCGAGCAGGTTCGACACCCCCGGCTTGCTGTCCGGGTCATAGCGAATCTCGGTCCCGGTGTCCGTCACCGCGCGCTTGATCTTGCGCGCCAGCACATCAGGAGGATCGAGGAGGTTCAGGGTGCCGGCGTCGGGCAGCGACTTGCTCATCTTCGCCGCCGGATCCTGCAGGTCGAGAATCTTGGCTGTCTCCTTGGGAATGTACGGCTCCGGCAAGGCAAACGTATTGCCATATCGGCTGTTGAACCGCGCAGCCAGGTTCCGGGTCAGTTCGAGATGCTGGCGCTGATCCTCACCGACGGGCACCGCGTTGGCCCGGTAGACGAGGATGTCAGCCGCCTGGAGCACGGGATACGTGAACAAGCCCACCGAGACGCCAGCGCTTCCGGCGCGGGCCGACTTGTCCTTGAACTGGGTCATCCGGCTGGCCTCGCCGAAGCCGGTGAGGCACTCGAACACCCAGGACAGCTGGGTGTGTTCGGGAACATGGCTCTGCATGAACAGCACACAGCGGCCGGGATCGAGGCCGGCGGCGAGCAGTTGCGCCACCGACGCCCGGCTGCGTTCGCGCAGCTGATCCCGAGTCGGCGGATCGAGCGTTATCGCGTGCAGGTCAACGATGCAATAGAACGCCTCGTAGGTCTCCTGCAACGCCACCCACTGGCGCAACGCGCCGAGATAGTTGCCGAAGTGAAAGGACGTCGAGGTCGGCTGGATACCCGATAGCACCCGCGGCATCCGCGTATCCACGCCCGACATAGAACTCGATTCTGACAGCCCGGTCGAGGCATGCGCACCCGGGCGGCTCCTTGGAGGGCTCATCATCACTCCGCCACGCCGGCGGCGCCTCCCGCGGCCTCCGACTGGTTGGGATCGCCGACGCTGGGCGGGGTAACGCGGACAGCGGCCGCTCGGTGCCCGTCGACGGCGGTCACGGCCAGCTGGAAGCCGTCGTAGGTGACTTCATCGCCCACCGCGGGCAGCCGCCCAAGCGCCGCCATCACGAAGCCTCCCGCGGTCTCGTACGGTCCATCCGGCAGTTCCAACCCGGTCGACTCGGCGAACTCGTCCAGGTTGAGCCGACCGTCGACCTCGACCGCACCATCGATCAGCCGCCGTGGTCCCGTGACGTCAGCGTCGTACTCGTCCCGGATGTCACCGATGACTTCCTCGATCAGGTCCTCGAGGGTCACGATGCCGTCGGTTCCGCCGTACTCGTCGACGACGATCGCCAGCTGCTGTCCTTCCCGCCGCATCTCGGACAGTGCGGCCAGCACGTTTTTCGAGCCGGGAACCCGCTTCACCTCGCGCACCAGGTCGCCGACGGCCTGGCCACGGTCGTCGCGCGCGGCGCCGACGACCAGATCGCGGATGTGAACGAAACCGCGGACCTCGTCCTGGCTACCCTCGATCACCGGATAGCGGGAATGTGGCGCCTGCATCGCGAGTTTGCTGGCCCGGCTCACCGTCATCGACGCCTCGAGGAACGTGACCTCGGTGCGGGACACCATGACCTCGCTCACGGAGCGTTCACTCGCCGCGAAGACATCGTCGATGAGCCGGCGCTCGTCCGTCGTCAACGATTCATGAGCCGCCACCAGTCCGCGCAGTTCCTCCTCGCCGATCGCCTCGCGACCCTTAGCCGGGTCGCCGCCGAGCGCCCGCACGAGCAAGTCCGTGCTGCGTGACAGCAGCCAGATGATGGGGCGACAAATCGCGGCGACTCGGTTCAGGGCCGGGCTGAACAGCGTCGCCGTTGCTTCCGGGCGTTGCAGGCCGAGCCGCTTGGGTACCAACTCGCCGACGACGAGCGTGACGAACGAGATGAGCAAGGTCACGCCGACGAAGCCCAATACGCCAGCGGGGCCGGGCGCCATGCCCAGACTCACCAGACGGTCCTTGGCCTGCTCACTCAATGTGACCGCACCGAACGCGCTCGACAGCAAGGCGGTGAGCGTGACCCCGATCTGCGCGGTTGCGAGGTAGCGGTTCGGGTCCTTGATCAGACGGGCCACGGCCTGGCCTCGGCGGCCTCGCTCCGCCATTGCCCGCACCTGACCCTCGCGCAACGAGACCAACGCGATCTCAGACGCCACGAAGCACGCTTCGACCAGGATCAGCGCCAGCACGATGGCGATGTTGAGCAAGGTTGAGTTCATCGGCGTCTGTTACTACTCCGCGGACGGCGGGGGCTGCGGGCGGGCCGTCAGCCGCTGTGGTAACACCTCGCACAGTTTACGGGCGCGGGGGGATCACAGATATGCCATTCCCGAGGGGCGGCCACCAGCGGTCGTAGCTTCCGCTGCCGGCTGACTCGCGCCGCCCGGGCCGGCGACGGTCAGCCGATGGCCTGGCGCAGGTTGGCGTCGATCGCGGCGAGGAAGTCCTCGGTGGTCAGCCAGGGGGTATCCGGGCCGACGAGCAGAGCCAGGTCCTTGGTCATCTGACCGCCTTCGACGGTTTCGATGCAGACCCGTTCGAGGGTCTCCGCGAATCCGGTGACCTCTGGAGTCGAATCCAGCGAGCCACGATGCGCCAGGCCACGCGTCCAGGCGAATATCGACGCGATCGGATTCGTCGACGTCGGCTGCCCGGCCTGGTGCTGCCGGTAGTGCCGGGTAACCGTGCCGTGCGCGGCCTCGGCTTCGACGGTCTTGCCATCCGGCGTCATGAGCACCGAGGTCATCAACCCGAGCGAGCCGAACCCCTGGGCGACGGTGTCGGACTGCACGTCGCCGTCGTAGTTCTTGCAAGCCCAGACGTATCCGCCGCCCCACTTCAGCGACGCGGCCACCATGTCGTCGATGAGCCGGTGTTCGTAGGTGAGGCCGGCGGCCTCGAAGTCGGCCTTGAACTCGCTTTCGAACACTTCGGCGAACAGGTCCTTGAAGCGCCCGTCGTACGCCTTGAGGATCGTGTTCTTCGTCGACAGATAGACCGGGTAGTGGCGGGCCAGGCCGTAACGCATGGACGCGCGGGCGAAGTCCCGGATGGAATCGTCGAGGTTGTACATCGCGAGGGCCACCCCGCCGCCCTCGAAGTGGTAGACCTCGAGCTCCATCGGCTCGCTGCCATCGTCCGGCGTGAAGGTCAGGGTGAGCCTGCCTGGGCCAGGGATCACCGTGTCGGTGGCACGGTACTGATCGCCGAACGCGTGGCGACCGACGACGATCGGCTTGAGCCACCCGGGAACCAACCGAGGAACGTTGCGCATGATTATCGGCTCTCGGAAGATCACGCCGCCGAGGATGTTGCGGATCGTTCCGTTCGGCGAGCGCCACATCTTCTTCAACCCGAACTCGGCCACTCGGGCCTCGTCCGGAGTTATCGTCGCGCACTTGACGCCGACGCCGTGCCGCTTGATGGCGTTGGCCGCGTCGATCGTGACCTGGTCGTCGGTCCCGTCGCGATGCGTGATGCTGAGGTCGTAATAGTCGAGGTTGATGTCGAGGTAGGGAATGATCAGCTGATCCTTGATGAACTGCCAGATGATGCGGGTCATCTCGTCGCCGTCGAGCTCGACGACCGTTCCGCTGACCGTGATCTTCGACATCTGCCAATGCCTCTCCGACGACGACTTCTTGGTATCAAGATATGCCGGTGACGTCCCGGCGATCGGGCTGCCCCTACTCTCGGGCTATGACGCAAGCCACCGGACGCCCGGCAAGCATGGTCGACCACGTCATGGACCGGTATCTCGACGACTACCTGGCCCTCGACCCGCTGAGCGCGACCTATCTCGGCGTATCCGGGCACGACGACGAGGTTCCGGACCTCTCCCCTGACGGATTGGCCGAGGTATCCGCCCTCCGTCGCCGCACCCTCGCCGAGCTCGACGAGGCGACGGCCGTCGATGAAACCGACCGAATCACGGTGGCCGCAGCGTCAGAGCAGTTGCGCACTGACGAGGAGATCCGAGCGACCGGTGCCGAGGAGGCCCGGCTGAACAACATCGAGAGTCCGGTGCAGGTGCTGCGTCTGGTCTTCGATCTGATGGCGACAGCCACCACCGAGGATTGGGCGGTTGTTGCCCGGCGCCTGCGCCGCCTGCCCGACGCGATCGACGGCTACATCGCGTCGCTTTCGGCCGCAGCGGCGCGCGGCGACGTGGTACCGCGTCGGCAGGTGGAGGCAGGAATCGCCCAGAGCCGGGAGAGCGCTGCTCCGAACGGCTTCTTTGCGACCTTCGCGGCGCGGGCGGCAACGGCCGACGGCGAGTTGCCGAGCACGATCCGCCAGGACGTCGATCGCGGTGCAGCGGATGCGGCGCGAGCCTACGACCGGCTCGCCATGTTCCTGGCTGACGAGCTCCTCGCACTCGCTCCGATCGATGACGCGGTCGGGCGGGACCGGTACGCCCTTTTCTCGCGCCACTTCCTGGGAGCCGAGGTCAATCTCGAAGAGACGTACGAGTGGGGGCAGGCGGAACTCGCGCGAATCGAACAGCAAATGCGGGCCGTTGCCAATCGCATCGGGCCCGGCTTGACCCCTCGCGAGGCCATGGCCTTCCTCAGCAACGATCCGGCCCGCAAGCTGCAGGGCACCGACGCACTGCTGCACTGGATGCAAGGCAAGTCAGACGCGGCAATCAGCGCGCTTGCCGATACTCATTTCGACATTCCCGATCCGATCCGGGTTCTGGAATGCCGCATCGCGCCGACGTCGACCGGGGGCATCTACTACACCGGGCCGAGTGAGGACTTTTCTCGTCCCGGCCGGATGTGGTGGGCGGTGCCCGAAGGGGTCGATGAATTCTCGACCTGGCGGGAACTCACCACCGTCTACCACGAAGGCGTGCCCGGTCATCACCTGCAGGTCGCCCAGACCGTGTATCGGCGCGAACTGCTCAATCGGTGGCGCCGCCTCGCATCGTGGACCTCTGGATACGGCGAGGGCTGGGCTCTCTACGCCGAGCGCCTGATGGCCGACCTGGGCTATCTCGACGACCCGGGCGACTACCTCGGGATGCTCGACGGTCAGTCGATGCGGGCGGCGCGCGTCGTCATCGACATTGGCGTGCACTGCGGCTTCTCGGCCCCGGCGGAGGTGGGCGGCGGGCCGTGGAGGTACGAATCGGCCTGGCAGTTCCTGCTCGCGCACGCATCGATGGCTCAGGAATTCCTGCGCTTCGAGCTCGACCGCTATCTCGGCTGGCCCGGGCAGGCCCCGTCCTACAAGATCGGCGAGCGGCTGTGGCTGCAGCTGCGGGACGACGCGCGGGCCAAGGCTGGCGACGACTTCGACCTCAAGACCTTTCATCGCCGCGCATTGGACATCGGGAGCGTGGGCCTGGATGTGCTTCGCGGAGCCGTGCTCGGCGAATATGCCTACTGAGCTCCTTGCTGGGCGGCTGATCCGGTCCGCTGGCGCGGCGGCTGTTCTCCCGACGGTCCTCGTCCTCACGGCGTGCACGATGAGCCGTTCGGGCTCCGAGACCCGGCCCAACGCTCCGGCCCGTAGCGGGGCCTCGCCGGCCCACGCTGCTTCCGCGAGTCAGTTGGCGTCGCCCGCCACGCGCCCACCCACCAGCGCGCCGCGCCGAGCCACGAGCGCGCCACCGCGCCTCGCGGCCGACCCGCGACGGGCCGGGTTGGTTGGCGACGGTGTATTCGCCACAGTGCCTCTGGCCTTTCCGGCCACGGCGACGGGCCGGATCGTGCGCTACGCGGTCCAGATCGAGCAGGGTATCCCCACTGACGCGCGCGACTTCGCGGTCCAGGTGCACGCCACGCTCACCGATCCCCGCGGATGGCAGGGCGTTGACCATGTCGCGTTCCTGGCGGTCACGTCGGCCGCGGCCGCGGCCGTCATTGTGACCTTGGCGACGCCGCGCACGACCGACCAGCTCTGCGCCCCGTTGGACACCGGTGGCTGGCTCGACTGCTGGAGCCGGGGTCGGGCGGTGATCAACTCTGACCGCTGGTTCGTCGGGTCGGCGAACTATGGCTCGGACCTCGCTGACTACCGGCGCGAACTCGTCAACCACGAGGTCGGGCACGGCCTGGGTCATGATCACCGGTACTGCCCGAGCGCCGGCCAGCCGGCGCCGGTCATGCAGCAGCAGACGATCGCGCTGCAAGGCTGCCGGCCCAACCCGTGGCCCTCGGTGACCGGTGGCTAGTGGGCACTAACCACTTGATGATCTTGTCACGACGAAGGTCTTCCGTCTCGCGGGCCGAAGACCTCGATCGCCTCCGCGTCACTGGCCACCTCGTCGAGGTATTCCTCGACCCACGCCGGCGCGAGTGGCGAGCCGGCCGCAACGATCTCGGCGCGAACGGCGGCAACGTCGAACATGGTGCGGCCCAGGGTGACCGCCCCGTCCGCCAACAACGCCCAGTGCGCACCCGCCCGGCCATAGGGCATGCCTACGCTGCCCGGATTGACGATCAGGCGGCGATGCGCCAGCCGCACGAACGGCATATGCGTGTGCCCGCACACGAGTGTCGTCACGTCTTCGGGCAACCAGGCCAGCACCTCGGCCCAACGCGGCAGCCGGGTGTCCACCAGTACCACCTGCTCGTCATCGTCGGGCACGGCATGGCAGAACATCACCGGCCCGAATCCCTCGACCGACAGCGTCACCGGGTATGGCAGCGTGGCGAGCAGGTCGAGCTGGTCGGGGCGCAGCTGCGCGGCCGCCCAGGGCGCAATCGGGTCGCCTACGTCATCGACCTCGCCGCGGGCCAGGCTGACGAGCTCGCGGTCGGCGTTCCCGCGGATCAGAACCACCCGATCTCCGAGCCCGACGAGCCGATCGAGCGTTTGCACTGGCATCGGACCGGCCGCGAGATCGCCGGTCACGACCAGCCGATCGGCGGTCTGGACGACAGGCTCGGCCAGCACCGCATCGAGCGCCGGCAACACGCCGTGGACGTCTGACAGCACGGCGACCGACCGCAGGGTGCGGCTTACGGCCGGGGCAGAGCTCAAAGGTCCGCGACGTCGGCCTGCTTGGCCCGCACCGCCTCGGCCGCCTCACGCAGCGCGGCAAGTTCGGAGTCCGTCAGTGCCCGTTCCACGATCCGCTCCACGCCCCCGGCACCGATCTCAGCCTCGACGCCCAGGTAGACACCGCTGATGCCGTATTCGCCCGCTACCCAGGCACAAACCGGAATCGTCTCAGCGGTGTCCTCGATGACGGCTCGGGCCATCCGGGCCGCAGCCGCGGACGGGGCATAGAAGGCGGATCCCGTCTTCAGCAGCGCCACCACCTCCGCGCCCCCGTTGCGGGTTCGGGTGACGAGCTCCTCGACGGATGCCGCGGGCATCACATCGAACAGCGGCTTGCCGTCGACGAAGCATGCGGAAGGCACCGGCACCATCGTCTCGCCGTGCGAGCCGAGGGTCAGGGTGGTGACGGAGCTGACCGGCACATCGAGCGCCGTCGCCACGTTGTTGGTAAAGCGCGCAGTATCGAGGACACCGGCCTGCCCGAAGACCCGCTGCTTCGGGAAGCCGCACGCGAGCTGGGCGAGGGCGGTCATCTCGTCGAGCGGGTTCGACACCACGATCATCACGGCGTCGGGCGAGTAGCGCGCGATCTGTTCGGCCACGCCGCGCACGATCTTGGCATTGACCTCGAGCAAGTCCATCCGGCTCATCCCGGGCTTGCGCGGCAGCCCGGCGGTGACGATGACGACATCGGACCCGGCGGTCGCGTCATACCCGCCGCCGTCGGCCGTCGTCGTGACACCGATGACCTCGGTCTCGAACCCTTCGATCGGGCGGGACTGGTTCAGGTCGAGGGCCAACCCCTCCGGGCGACCTTCGATGATGTCGGTGAGCACGACGGTATCCAAGATGTCGTACTGGGCGAGTCGCTGCGCAGTGGTGGAACCGTAGAATCCGGCTCCGACGACGGTGATCTTGCCGCCGCGGTCGCGGGTGGCAGGTACAGACATGCCGGAACGCTCCTCGATGTCTCGGTGATCGCCGGTATGGGGCGCACATTAGTCTTGCGGCTCAGCGCGGGAGTAGGGACCCGAACAGGATCAGCGCGCCGCCAAGCGTGAAGTAGCACACCGCGTCAAAGATCCGATTCCGGATTCGTAGCAGGCCGGCCCGGCGATCGGACAGCGCGAGTCGGCATGTTCCCGCGACCAGCACTCCGATCGCAGTTACCACCACGCCGCGCAACCAGTGCTCTGGCACAACCGTCGAATACAAGATGCCGGCCGCGACGATGCCCAACACGACGACGAACGGCAGATTGCCGGAGAGCGCCTGTCGCACGGTCACCGAGATCGGGGTCACTGGGTCGCGTTCCGAGCCGCCGCGTCGACGACGTTGCGCAGCAACATCGCCCTGGTCATCGGCCCGACCCCACCCGGGTTGGGACTGATCCATCCGGCGACCTCGGCGACGTCCGGGTGCACATCCCCTGCCACCTTGCCATCGACGCGGCTCACGCCGACATCAAGGACAGCTACGCCGGGCTTGACCACGTCCGGCGTGATCAGGTTCGGCGAACCGGCCGCGGACACCAGGATGTCGGCCTGCCGAGTGAACGTCGCGAGATCGCGAGTACCGGTATGGCACAGCGTGACCGTCGCGTTCTCGCTGCGACGACTGAGCACTAGTCCGAGAGGTCGTCCCACCGTGATACCCCGGCCAATAATCACCGCGTGCGCTCCGGCGATCGGCACGTCATACCGGCGGAGCAACTCCAGCACGCCGGTGGGTGTGCATGGCAGGGGTGCCGGGTGGCCAAGGACCAGCGAACCTAGGTTCACCGGGTGCAGCCCGTCGACGTCCTTGCCCGGATCGACCCGCGACAGCAGGGCAAACTCGTCGAGTCCTGTGGGCTGCTGGACGAGAAACGCCGTGCACGCCGGATCGGCATTAAGCTCGTCGATCACTGCCTCGACCTCGGCGTGAGTCGCCGTCGCCGGAAGGTCGCGGCGAATGCTCGCGACTCCGATTTCCGCGCAATCCCTGTGCTTCGCACCGACGTACCAGCGGCTAGCCGGGTCGTCGCCGACCAGGATCGTGCCAAGTCCGGGGATCACCCCGCGGGCGCCCAGGTCCCGAACCCGCTCGGTCAGTTCGCGTTTGATTTCGGCCAGGGTGGCCGTGCCGTTGAGCACCGTGGCGGTCATCGCGGCTGGTCCGGGTCAGTGGGCGAAGTGGCGGGTGCCGGTGAGATACATCGTCACTCCCGCGGCGAGAGCCACGGCTATGCAGTCCGCGTCCCGAACTGATCCGCCCGGCTGCACCACAGCGCGAACGCCCGCATCGACCAGCACCTCCAGCCCATCCGGGAACGGAAAGTACGCGTCCGAGGATGCGACGGCCCCGAGGGCTCGCTCGCCTGCGCGCGCGACCGCCAGCCGGGCTGCGTCCACCCGGTTGACTTGACCCATGCCGATGCCGACCGTCGCGCGGCTGCGCGCCACGAGGATCGCGTTCGACTTCACCGACCGTACTGCGCGCCAGGCGAACACGAGATCGCCAAGGGTCGCGTCATCGGCCGCCGCGCCGGCCGCCAGGTTCCAGTTGCCGGGGTTGTCGCCAGCGGCATCGAGCCGGTCGGACGTCTGGATCAGCAGGCCGCCGGAGACCGGACGCGACTCCGCCGTCGGGTGAGCGGGCGGCGCTGCGGCCACGAGTACGCGCAGATTCTTCTTGGTGGACAGGATGTCAAGGGCGTCCTCGTGCATAGGACGGGGCCAGGATCACCTCGGTGAAGATCTCGGCCACCTGGCGGGCCATCTCGGCCGACACGGCGACATTGGCTGCGACGACCCCGCCATAGGCGCTGACCGGATCACAGGCCTGTGCCTTTCGGTAGGCATCAGCCGCGTCGGTCGCGATCGCGATACCACACGGGTTGGCGTGCTTGACGATCGCGACGCACGGCTCGGCGAAGTCGAACACGGCCCGGCGCGCGGCGTCGGCGTCGATGTAGTTGTTGTAGCTCATCTCCTTGCCGGACAGCTGCTCGGCTTGAGCGAGCCCGGGCGGACCGCCGTGCGCCATGTACAGAGCAGCACGCTGGTGGGGATTCTCCCCGTAGCGGAGGGCGGCGGCTCGCTCCCAGGAGCCAGCCACCCAGCCCGGAAAGCCGCTGCCGGCGTCATCCGGCGCGACGACATTTCCCAGATACGAGGCCACCGCGATGTCGTAATCCGCGGTATGCCGGAACGCCGCGACGGCGAGCCGCTGCCGCGCCGCCAGATCGAAGCCACCGTCGCGGACTGCCTGCAACACGTCGGGGTAGAACCGCGGGTCCACAACCACGGCGACGGAACCGTGATTCTTCGCGCTCGCCCGGACCATCGCCGGACCACCGACGTCGATCTGCTCGACGATCTCCGCCGGCGTGGCGCCCGATCTGACCGTCTCGACGAACGGGTACAGGTTCGATACCAACAGCTGGAATGGCGCAATGCCGAGCCGTTCGATCGTCACCATGTGCTCCGGATCGTTCTGATCAGCAAGTAGCCCAGCGTGCACATGCGGATGGAGCGTCTTGACCCGCCCGTCAAGGATCTCGGCGAAGCCCGTCACCTCGTCAACCGATCGGACCGGGATGCCCAACTCCCGGATCCGTGCCGCGGTGGACCCGGTCGACACGATTTCCACACCCGCCTCGGATAGGCCGCGCGCCAGGTCGTCCAGCCCGGACTTGTCGTACACGCTGATCAGCGCCCGTTGGATGGCGATCTTGCTCATTCGACAACCTCGTCGCGCAGATATACCTGCACGCCACGTGCGTGGACCTGCTGCGAAACTCGCTCACTCATAGGCGGAAATCTCCTTGCAAAGTCGGCGAATCGTGTCGACGTAGAGAGGTTTCTCCGCCAGCTGGATACGCGCGAACAGGCTTTGCTCGTCGTCATCCTCATACACCGGAACCGCTACCTGAGCCAGGATCGGCCCGGAGTCGACGTCCTCCGTGACCCAGTGCACCGTTGCTCCGGCCAGCTTGACCCCGTGGGCCAGGGCCGCGCGGACCGCGCGTACGCCGACGCCGGGAAATGACGGCAACAACGACGGATGGGTGTTGACTATGCGAAACGCGCGGACCAGCTGCGGATCGAAGATACGCAGAAAGCCGGCCAGCACAACCAGGTCGGGGCGGTGCGCGGCCAGCGCAGCCTGGAATGCCCGGTTCCAGTCGCCGCGATCCGGATAACCGTCGAACGGTACGACGAAGGTCGGGATCTCGGCTGCGGCGGCTCGCTCCAGGGCGCCGGTACCGGCCCGGTCCGATCCCACAGCGACGATCTCACCGCCCAGATCGGACGCGTCGATGAGCGCCTGCAAGGTGGTGCCAGTCCCCGACGCCAACACGACGAGGTGAACGGGCTCCGGCACGTTCACGCACATTACCCAGTGGGCCGTGCGGCGAGACCTACCTGGGCTATCCGGCGAGCGCCGTCTCGTCCTTGTCCTCGTCGCGGTCATCGTTGGCGCTATCCTCGTCCCGCTCGTCGCGCTTGCCATCCGCACGGCGCCGCCAAGCACTGACCAGGGTGAGCCGGCCCGCCGTGACCAGCGTGACCGCGCGAACCGACAGCCATCCCCACATGGCTGAACCACCGATCAGGATCAGCGCCATGACGGCGATCTCGCCGGCGACCGCGATACCGAGCTGCCACGGCGACGGTCCCACCGCGTGCAGCCGAGCAAGCCCGAGGGCGCCCCCGGACAGCCAACCGAGCGCCGCCATCGCAGCACCGGCGCCGGCCGCGGCTACCGCGAGGCGGGAGAGCAGGGTGCCGAAATCGACCGCGGCCGGGCCTTGGACCAGACGCGCGGTCACCCATCCCGCAGCAAGCAGTGTGGCGCCGAGCAGGAGCACCGCGAGAACCGAGGGGATCTGGCCGCTCGGGATCGCGCCGAGGATCGGGAATGCCGGCAGCGTCCCCCGGCTCGCGGAGAACGCCGTCACCGAGGTGCCGGTGCCCACCGCAAAGCCCGGCCCAGCCAGAAAGGACGCTGCCGCGATCACCGCGTTCGGCGCACACAGCACGCCCACGACGAGGAGCGGGATGCCGGACACCCCGCCACCCACCATCCGGGACAGTTGGCTGACCTGACCGGCATGGGCCAGCAGCGAGCCGGCGACGAGCAAAGCGCCCGCTCCGACGTAGACGCATAGCGCGCCCATCGCCGCGCGCAGCCCGGGCTGAATGTAGTCCGGGGCGGATAGGGCTGACCATCTGCGGCGGATCGACGTCCAGGCCAGCGACGCCGCCGTAATGATGCCGCAGAGCATGGTCGCGCCGACCGCGACCGAGATCGGCGGCACGGAGGTTGTGCCCAATCGAGCAAGTACGGCGAGTGCGGCACAGGTCGCGGCGTAGCTGCCGGCCTGGACCGTGCCGGCCTCGGCCAGGTCACGTCGCGACGTCCTACGCAGTCGCTCGAGAACGTCAGCGAGCACGACGCTCGCGCGCCATACGATGATCGCGACGATCGCCGTCATACCGAGCGGAACGAAACCGACCCGGGTGCCGTCCAGGTCGATGCCGCCGTGCTGCGCGGCGAGGAAAGCGAGCATGCCCGCCCGTATTGCCGACATCGGTGGACCCGAGGCACCGGCGTTGGGCAGCCAGCACGCGACTGCCACTGCCACGCCGACGGACGCGCCGACGATCGCGGCGACGGCGCCGGTCCAGGCAGCGGTCCGCCACGGCGACTGGCGGACGGACGCCGGGATGCCGCGAAACATGTCGAGGTCTGCCATCGAAGGCCGACTGGCCGCTGCGCGGGAACCGGAGCCCCGGCGAGCGGACTCGGCCTGGTGCGCGATCGCGTCGCGCGCGGAGCGGTCCGCGCGGCGAGACGGGTCGTCGCGGCGCGCAGTCACGCGCTCAGGCTTGCAAACGCTGCTAGCCGTCGCGGTCAGGCACGCCGATCAACGATCAGGAGCCTGCGCTGTTGCGTTACCGTCCGGTACCGGAAGACCCACTCGTCCCGTCAGTGTCGTCGGGCTCACGGAGGCTGTGCTGGCCGAACGACGTCGGCGCCGTTGGCGCGGCCGGCGCCGCGGGTGTCGACCGGGAGGATGGCGACGGGTTCGGGGCAGCACCAGGGTGCGGCGCGGAGCCGCTGGTCGGATATGGCGAGGCCTCGCCCGGCTGCCCGTACCGCTGGGAGTATCCGGTCGGAGACGGTTGGTAGGTCGATGGCGTTCCGGCTGGTGAGTAGCCGTAGGGATTCGCCGACCCCTGCGGCATTACCTGGGTCTGACCGTAATCGGACGTGGCACTGTACCCCGACTGGGCGTATCCCGACTGCCCGACATAGCCCGTCGGCGCCGGGTAGGCCGACGAGCCGGGACCGTTGCCAGCCTCCTGCGTTCCATAGCCATACGGCGTGCTTCCCGACCAGCGGGCTGATCGCGCCGCGACCCCGAGCCGGCCGGTCTCGTGCAGCCAGGCCAGGGCAAAAGCAGCCGCCTGGAGCAACGTAGTGACGAGGGCGAGGATCAAACCGACGTTGATGCTGACGTTATCGCCGCGGTCGACCAGCAGACCGAGGGAAACAAGCGCCGCAACCGCGGCGGCTGCTAGTGGTAGGAGTGACGACGCCGACTTCTGATCCAGCGCCCGCGCCGCGGCAACGCCCGACGCGAGAAGCGACAACCCGATCACAACGGGCGCCGGGCTGCCGAAGCCGTAGCCGTTGACGTCCGTCGCGGGCAGCCCGTACCACGGGAGGAAACCCCAGACGAACATCAGCACGCCCAGTCCGGCTCCCACCCGCTCCAACAACACTGATTTGGGCGTTTCCGCAAACCGCGCGCCGCCTCGTGCTCGGCTGCTGGGTTGGGCGGGCGGCTGCGGGTAGCCCGACATCACGGCCTCCTTCGTCATGGCGTATGCGTGGCCTGTGCCCCCGTGAACGGGAAACGGGCAGACCGCGACACCGTATCGGATCAGCCGTGACGGCCCAGGCGCGCATACCGCACCCGAGCCAGTGGGTGACGTCAGCCGGGTGGCAGATTCGGCGAGGCACCCGGGCGCCGACCCGGCGGAGCAGCCGGCGGCGGGCTAGAGCTCGCCGAAGATGTCCCCATCTCCGGATCGCGACCCACCGCGCCAGGGTTCTGGCGGACGGTGATGTGGCTGGTGTCGCGCAGCCGAATGAGGGACAATACCAGTCCTATCACGATGACGATCAGGCTGAGCCAGTACCCGGCGCCGCGCCCGTTGGAAACGCCCGCCCCATGCGGAACATCGCCCGGAAGAACCAACAACGCCACAATCACCGAGATCGTGGCGATCGCGAAACCGCCCATCGTCACCTGTCGGTGAAACGGCACGTGGACCTGGCCCAGAACGGCCGTCGCTAGTACCGCCCCCGCCACCAGGGCAACGACCGCAGCAAACCAGCCGAAGAATCCGTGCCAAGCCCAAAAGGCTTCGGTGATCGTGAAGACTGCGGTGCGCGCGCTCGCCGTGTAGTAGCTGAAGAAGGAGAAGATGATCGCGAGCACGCCCGCGCCCATGATGCACCAGTCGAACGGGTTGATCGCCTTGAAATCGGTGCCAGGGCCAGGCGCCGGGTATTGCGAGCCCGCCGCGGCCCACCGGGGGTCTGCCGGCTGCCCGGGTGGTGGACGGTAGCCGGGTGGTGCACTTGACGGTGGTGGCCCCCCATAACCAGGTGGTGGCCCGTAGCCGGGTGGCGGACCGTATCCCGGTTGCTGTCCGTAACCGCTTGGCGGCGGCGCTCCGTAGCCGGACGGCGGGCCGTACGGACGCGGCGCACCGTACCCCGGCGGTGGGCCGGCCCCCGGCGGAGGCCCGTAGCCGGGTGGCGGGCCGTACTGGCCGGGACCCGGCGGCCCGGCGGGCGGTGCGCCCGGTGGTGGTCCACCCGGTGTCGGACCCGGCGGTGGAGGTGGTGGCGTCGCCTTCCGGGGATCGTCCTCCGGCGGCTCGTTTGTCATCCGGGCTCCTCGGTCGTGCTCGACGAGTAGGACCTTGCCGCCAAAACTAGCGGTCGATCACCCCGTTCAACATCACCTTACGAGGGTTTCGCGCGCCGGTTTCTGTGGAACTGCCCGGCTCGCTCGACTGCGGTCCGACCGACCTCTAGCCGGCCAAAATCTGGTGCATTAGCCGGGCGGTCTCGCTCGGCGTCTTGCCGACCCGCACGCCCGCCACTTCGAGCGCCTCTTTTTTCGCCCGAGCCGTGCCGGAGGATCCGGACACGATCGCGCCGGCATGCCCCATCGTCTTGCCCTCCGGCGCGGTGAAGCCGGCGACGTAGCCCACAACCGGCTTTGTCACGTTCTCCCGGATGAATGCGGCTGCACGCTCTTCGGCGTCGCCACCGATCTCACCGATCATGACCACCGCCTCGGTCTCCGGGTCGGCCTGGAACGCGGCGAGGGCATCGATGTGGGTCGTGCCGATCACCGGGTCCCCACCGATGCCGATTGCCGTGGAGAATCCGATGTCGCGCAGTTCGTACATCATCTGGTAGGTCAACGTCCCCGATTTCGACACCAGCCCAATCGGCCCGGGGCCGGTGATATCGGCGGGAATGATGCCGGCGTTGGACTTGCCGGGGCTGATCAGGCCCGGGCAGTTCGGCCCCACGATCCGGGTCGACTTGCCGCGCGCGTACGCCCAGGAGTAGGCGGAATCCTGTACCGGGATGCCCTCGGTGATCACCACGGCGAGCGGGATCGCGGCGTCGATCGCCTCCAGCACGGCGTCCTTTGCAAATGGCGGCGGCACAAACAGAACGGTGACGTCGGCACCGGTCTCGCTCATCGCCTCTGCCACCGTGCCGAAGACCGGTAGCACTGTCCCGTCGAAGTCGACCTTCGTACCGGCCTTGCGCGCGTTCACACCACCGACTACTGCGGCACCAGACGCCAGCATCCGCCGAGTGTGCTTCGTACCTTCCGAACCGGTCATGCCCTGCACGATGATCCGCGACGTCTCGTTCAGAAAGATCGCCATCTAGTGTCCTGCCCCAGCTAGTTCGGCGGCCTTGTCGGCCGCATCGTCCATCGTGTCAACTAGCGTGACCAGCGGATGGGCGGCATCGTTGAGGATGCGCCGCCCTTCGAGGACGTTGTTCCCGTCGAGCCGAACTACGAGCGGCATCGTGGCGCTCGATCCCAACATGCCCAACGCGGTGACGATGCCGTTTGCGACGGCGTCGCACGCGGTGATGCCGCCGAAGACGTTCACGAATACGCTCCGCACGGACGGGTCGGAGAGGATGATGTCGAGGCCGTTCGCCATCACCTCGGCCGACGCGCCGCCACCGATGTCAAGGAAGTTCGCCGGCTTGACTCCGCCGTGCCGCTCGCCCGCGTACGCCACGACGTCCAGTGTCGACATCACCAGACCGGCACCGTTGCCGATGATGCCGACCTCGCCGTCGAGCTTGACGTAGTTAAGGTTCTTCTCGATGGCGCGCCGCTCGAGCGGGTCAGTGGAATCAGTGTCTACGTAATCGGCATTCACGGCGTGCCGGAAGTCCGCGTTGTCGTCCAGCGTCACTTTGCCGTCAAGCGCCTTGACACTGCCGTCGGCGAGCTTCGCCAGCGGATTGACCTCGACCAGCGTCGCATCCGATCCGACGAAGGTTGACCACAGCCGAAGGACCACATCGGCTACCTGGTCAGCCACCTCGTCCGGAAAGCGGGCCGCCGCGACGATGTCGCGCGCCTTCGCCTCGTCGACCCCGGAAAGTGCGTCCACGGGCACCTGGGCCAGCGCGTCGGGTCGCTCGACCGCAAGCTCTTCGATCTCCATACCGCCCTCATAGGACGCCATCGCCAGATAGCTGCGATTGGCCCGGTCGAGCAGGAAGGAGACGTAGTACTCCTCCTCGATTTGCGCGGCCGGATCGATCAGCACGCGGTGCACCGGGTGACCCTTGATGTCCATACCCAGAATTTGCCCGGCCAGCTGCCGGGCCTCCTCCGGGGTCTTCGCTACCTTGACTCCGCCTGCCTTGCCCCGTCCCCCGGTCTTGACCTGAGCCTTGACGACCGTGATGCCGCCAATTTGACGGGCCGCCCGCTCCGCGTCCTCCGGCGTGCTCACCACGCTCCCGAGCCCGACCGGGACGTCGTATTGCTGAAACAGCTCCTTGGCCTGGTACTCGAAAAGATCCACGTGCCGCCACCGTTCTTCAAGATTCCTTTTGTCGCCCGGGCAGCCTATGCCTTAGGGACATGACCAGCGTCGGCGCTGAGACCGGGCTCACCCGGCCGCGGGGGCACTGAGCGTGGAGCGCACCCACTGGACGATGTCGTCCATCGAGGCTCCGGGGGTGAAGACCTTGGCCACGCCCATCGCCTCCAGCTCCGGGATGTCTGCGTCGGGAATGATGCCGCCGCCGAAGACGACGACGTCGGCGACGCCGCGTTCCTGGAGCAGCTGCATCAAGCGTGCAAACAGCGTCATGTGGGCGCCGGACAGTACCGAGAGGCCGACCGCGTCGGCGTCCTCCTCGATCACCGTCTGCACGATCTGCTCGGGGGTCTGATGCAGGCCGGTGTAGATGACCTCCATACCAGCGTCGCGAAGCGCCCGAGCCACGACCTTGGCTCCCCGGTCATGCCCGTCCAGGCCTGGTTTCGCGACGACGACCCGGATGCGTTCTGCCATACCCACACTCCACACCAAGCGATCTGACTCGACCGCGCCCCGGCTTAGTCCTGATCACACGAAGACGATCGCCATACTTCACCTCACGGTCCATGATCACCACGCTCAGTCATCTTGCCGAGGCGGCCGCGACGCAAATCACCGCCGGCCGATGACCGCCGAGATCCGCACTTGGCCACGGCCGTGGGCTCGCCACCGTCGCGCTCGAACGTCGCATCCAGCTCGGTCTGACAGAATCGAGACTCAACTATGCCGACCACTGAGCTCGCGCCCGCGCCGAGCGACGCCCATCCGTCGCTGGGTGCGCGGAGGACCGCACGACGGCGGTTCGCGCTACCGGCCGAGCTCTCCGGCGACGACAGCAGGTCGACGGTGTTTGCCTGGCTCATCAGCCGGGCCCTGACGCTCACCCTCATGGTGTCGATCGAGCCGTCCGTCGTCGGCGACGTGAGCTACTACTCGCGCAGCCTGCGCGCGCTGTTCTTCAACGGGGCCGGCATCCGGGAAACGTTTCAGGAGTACCCGCTGCCGGTCTTTGGCGTCATGCTGCCGCAGTTTCTCCTCGGTTTGGCGAACCCGGTGGCGTTCACGGTCTTGTTCGCGCTCTCGATGCTCGCCGCCGACGGCGCGTTCAGCTGGCTCCTCTGGCGAACCAGCGGGCGGCGACGGAGCGACGCGGTCACGTTCTGGTTGTGGTTCGTCCCGCTCGTCGGTCCGACGGCGTACTTCCGATTCGACCTCGTGCCGGCCGTCCTGGCGGGGGGCGCTGTTCTCGCGCTGATGCGACGACCGGCGCTTTGCGGCACGCTCACCGCAATCGGGGCAGCCCTCAAGCTGTGGCCGGCCATCATGCTTCCCATCTTCTTGCTGGGCCGCACGAATCGACGCCGCGTCCTCGGCGGCTTCCTGGTGACCGGTGGGGCGCTGGCCCTCGCCAGCCTGTTAGCCGGCGGCGTCGAACGTCTGATGTCGCCCCTGCAGTGGCAGGCCAACCGCGGACTGCAGATCGAGTCACTGCCGGCCGGACCGCTGATGCTCGTTCGCATGTTCGATCCGAAAGGACCGTGGAACGCACCGCTGTCGCTGTACAAGGCGCGCGAGCTGACCGGGCCGGGCGTATCGGCATTCCTCACCGCGAGCACCATTCTGATGATCGCCGGCATCGCGGTCCTCGTCGTGTTGTGGAACCGGGCTCGGCTCGCTCCTACCGTGACCGTCGAAATTGTCGGCTGGCTGCTGGTAGCAACCGCAGCCGTGGCCACGATCACCAACAAGGTGCTCAGCCCGCAGTACATCCTGTGGCTGGGTGGACCGCTCGCGGCCCTCGCTGTTCGGCAGATGGGTGATCATCACCTGCGCGTCGCGATGCGGTTGTTGCTCGTCATCGCGTTGCTCACCCAGGTGAACTACCCGCTGCTGTACCCGTGGCTGGTCAACGGCAATTTCCCGGTCCAGTTCGGCACCCTGGTGCTCGAGACGCGCAACGTGCTGCTTGCGGTCTTCGCCTGGCAGGCGTGTAAACGGGTATGGGTTCTCGCCCGGCGCTCGGCTGCCGTCAGCACCCGATGACCGCCACGGCGTCCCGGCAGCCGTCGGTCGCGGCTGACGCCGCGCCCTGGCGCATCGTCAAAGCCTGGCCCGTCTGGCTGCTCACGGTGGCGACCTTTACCGTCTACACCCTGTTCGCGCTCGAGCGCCACCGGCAGTTCAACACCGCGGGTTACGACCTGGGGATCTTCGATCAAGCCGTGCGCCGCTACGCGCATTTCCAAGCGCCGATCGTCCCGTTGAAAGGTATGTCCTACAACATCTGGGGCGACCATTTCCACCCGATCATCGCCACCGCCGCGCCGCTGTACTGGATCTGGGGTCACCCGGAGACGTTGCTGATTCTCCAAGCTGCCCTTATTGCCTCCTCGGTTCCCGTCATCTACCGGTTCGCCCGCCGGCGGACTACCTCGCGGGCGGCACTTGTCATCTGCTTTGCCTACGCGTCGAGCTGGGCCTTCCAAACTCTCGTCGACTTCCAAGTCCACGAGGTTGCCTGGGGCGTTCCGATCCTCGCCCTGGCCATCGATGCGCTCGATCGCGCCGACGATAAGCAGTTACTGATCTTCACCGGATTGCTCTTGCTCGTCCGCGAGGACATGGGAATTCTCGTTGCGCTGCTGGGGATCCTGCGCCTGTTCAATCGGCGGCGGAGATGGCTCGGCCTCATCTTCGTCGCCGCGGGCGTCATCGTGTACGAACTCGCGACCGCGGTGATCCTCCCCCATTTCTCGCCCGATCAGCACTTCGCGTACTGGCAGTACGGGCCGACGCTCGGTCCGAACCTGGGCAGCGCCCTAGGCCATGTGGTGCTGCATCCGCTCGACACTGCGCGGCTGTTCTTCTCACCGATGATCAAGACGCAGACTCTCCTGCTGTTCTTGGTACCTGTGCTCTTCCTCGCCCTGCGCTCGCGATACTCGATTCTCGCGCTTCCCCTGCTGGCCCAGCGGTTCTTCGAACCCGCGGTACGGGACAACCTCTGGTACCCCAGCTTTCACTACAACGCGCTGCCCTGGGTCATCTTCGTGCTCGCGATGATCGACGGGGCCGCACGACTCGGCGTGTGGTCCCGACCGCGACTCAGCCTCGCTGTTCTTACAGTGATCACCGTCATTCCCATCGCGCTGATCGTCGTGAATCCGCCGTTCTCCGGGCGGCGGGTAGCGGCACTGCACTCGATGCTGAACGGCAACCTGTTCAGCACGACCACGCACATGCAAGCTCAGCAGGCCGTGGTTGATCGGATTCCCCGGAACGTATGCATCGAGGCGGACGATCGGCTCGCCGGGCACCTCACTGACCGCGACTACGTCACATTGTTCGGCATGCAGCACGATGCCGCCGACTTCGTGGCGATCGATCTGACCCAGAAGGACGTCGGCAACTTCGGGGCCAAGCCGGCCGCAGCGCTCGCAACCGTCGAGGCCGCAGGGTATCGCGAGATCTTCCGTCAGGACCAGGTCGTTCTGCTGCAGTCGCCGAACTATCGGGGACCGTCGAGTCGCTGTCGCTCACTTGGCTCCGGCCCGGCGTAGTCCGACTGTTCGGACCGATCCGCCCTGGTCGCTGCCGCGATACGTCAATCGTGATCTTGGGCTTGTCGCCCTGGGGCTACGGTAAGTCCAAGATCATCGCCGTTGATCCGGCTCAGAGCTTCTCGAGGGCGGCGTAGCGAAGCACGAGCCACTTGACGCCTGCGCTGCCGAAGTCGATCTGGGCCTGGGCCTTGTCGCCAGCGCCACGGAGCCCAACGACCGTGCCGAGGCCCCACGAGTCATGCGTGACGCGATCACCCGGCTGCAGCTGCAGTATCGGCCGGTTCCCGACGCCGCCGCGCAACCCCCGGCCCGCACTGTCGCCGGCGCCCCTCCCCAGTCGCGACGCGGCCAGCTGTTCTTGCGCTGACCGGCGAACCCCGGAATCCGCGCGATAGCCGTGATCGGAGTAACGGGACGGGACATCGTCACCATACGAAGGGACAAACGGTGCGCGATGAACCTCGCCGGTCCAGGAGACGAGCTCGGCCGGCACCTCATCCAGGAACCGGGACGGCGGGTTCCACTGCGGCGCGCCCCAAGCCGTGCGTGATAGCGCTCGCGACAGGTACAGCCTCGAACGCGCCCGCGTGATGCCGACGTAGGCCAGCCGCCGTTCCTCGGCCATCTCGCCCGGGTCGCTGAGCGTGCGGGCGTGCGGAAAGACGCCTTCCTCCATGCCAGTCAGGAAAACGACCGGGAACTCCAGCCCCTTCGCGGTGTGCAGGGTCATGAGCGTGACCACGCCACCCGACGCATCCGGAACCGTGTCAGCGTCCGCGACCAACGAGACCTGCTCGAGAAATGCGTTCAGATCGCCGGCCTCCGCCGTCCCCTCGCGCGCTTGTTCAAACTCGCGAGCAACATTGATCAGTTCACGTAGGTTGTCAACGCGCCCCTCGTCTTGCGGGTCACGGCTCGCCTCGAGTTCCCGTACGTATCCGGTTTTGTCCAGAACGGCCTCGAGAATCTCGCTTGGTGTGCCCGCCACGGCGACAGCCCGGATCTCGGTCATCATGATGAGGAAGTCCTGGATCGCGTGCAACGATCGGGGATTCATGCCCGGCGCGACATCCGCGCGATCGAGCGCAGCACCGAAGGAGATGCCTTCCTGCGCGGCGAAGGCCGCAACCACCGCCTCGGCCCGATCGCCGATCCCGCGGCGTGGAGTATTCAGGATGCGCCGCAGGCTGATCATGTCGTCTGGATTGGCGACAACCCGGAGGTACGCCAGCCCGTCGCGGATCTCGCGCCGCTCATAGAAGCGCACGGCGCCGATCACTTTGTACGGCAGGCCGACGCGGATAAACACTTCCTCGAACACTCGGGACTGCGCATTCGTCCGATAGAACACGGCGACATCCGATGGCTTGGCGATGCCGGCGTCGGACAATTCCTCGATGCGCTGCGTCACCCAGGCCGCCTCGTCGTGCTCGTTCTCAGCGACATATCCGGCGATCTGCTTCGCCCGCACCGGCCTCGGACCACAGGTTCTTTGGCTTGCGGTCCGGGTTGCGGGCGATCACGGCATTGGCGGCCGACAGGATCGTCTGCGTGGATCGGTAGTTCTGCTCGAGCAGGATCGTCCTCGCGTTCGGGTAGTCGCGCTCGAACTCGAGGATGTTGCGAATTGACGCGCCGCGGAATGCATAGATTGCCTGGTCGGCATCACCCACGACCGCCAGCTCGCCGGGTGGCAAGTCCTCGGCCGGGCGCGTCAGTTCACGCACCAGCACGTACTGCGCGTGGTTGGTGTCTTGGTACTCGTCGACCGAGACGTGGCGGAACCGGCGCCGGTAATGGTCAGCGACCGCGGGGAACGCCTGCAGCAGGCGGACCGCCGTCATGATCAGGTCGTCGAAGTCGAGCGCTTGCGCCTCGGCCAGCCGGAGCTGGTACCGGGCGTAGACCTCGGCGAGCACTTCTCGTCGCCATCGTCGCCTGGTCCGCGCACGCCGCCGGCGACGACCAGCTCGTTCTTCAGGTTGCTGACCTGCGCCGCGCAGCGTGCGCGGCCGGATAGCGTCGGGGTCGAGGTCGAGCTCGCGGCACGACCATGGTCATCAGTCGCTGCGAGTCGTCCGCGTCATAGATGGAGAACGACGACCGCAACCCCAGCGGCTTGCCTCGCGCCGGAGGATGCGCACGCACATCGAGTGGAACGTGCCACCCACATCGCCCGCGCGCGGTGGCCCACCAGCGCCGCGACCCGTTCCTTCATCTCGCCCGCGGCCTTGTTGGTGAAGGTGATCGCGAGGATCTGCACCGGCTGCACGCCGTGCTCCGCGAGCAGATAGGCGATCCGGTGGGTGAGCACCCGCGTCTTGCCCGAACCGCGCCGGCGACGATGAGCAGCGGGCTGCCGGCGTGCACGACGGCGGCCCGCTGCTGTGGGTTGAGCCCCGCATGCAGTTTGGCCGGATCGGCGGCCATCCGCTTACGGGGAGGGGGCGCTGCGCCCGGCTCGTCTACGGGCGCACGAATAGGCCGCCGACCTCTGCGCTCACTGGCTAACCTGGCTCATCTCCCGTTCAGCTTAAAGGACACCACGACGCCATCGAACTTGCCGGGCGGCGACGCGCGTGTCACCATGTGGAGCGTGTCAAGCCACACTGCCAGGTTCTTTACGGGTACCGGCCTCCGGTGCCCGTCGGATTGCGGCTGACGACAACCGACGACGCCCCGGGCCTCACGCCTCCGGGGCGTTTTTGGTGCCCGGGGTGTAGGGCCGGCCGACCAGCCAGAGGACGGAACCATGCACACCGTCACGACGACCGACACCGAGGAGATGACACCGTCGCCGGAACTGCCGACCGATCCGGAATCGGCTGAGACGATCCCGATCCTGCGAGACCACATCGACGCGATCGATACGGCCATCGCGCGGCTCGTCGCCGAACGGTCCGGCTTTCCCGGCGCATCCAGACGCTGCGCCTGATTCGGGCGGCACCCGGGTGCAGCTCGGCCGGGAGCGGATCATCCTCGAGCGCTACCGGGCCGCCCTCGGTCCTGACGGGCCTGTGCTCGGTGAGGCCGTGCTGCGGGTGTCTCGCGGCGTGCACTGGCTAGCGTCTCCTAACTCGTGCCAGTATTTGAGGCCGTTGAAGACCCATCGATGACGTTGCGCCTGGGTAGGAGACACGCTGGTCGGAGCCGTCGGCCGAGCTAGCACCCGCTCGAGCAGCGCCTGCAGGCGGCGTCGCGCGAGTGGCGCCGGCTCACCGGTGAGCGATGCGAGCGCGTCGGCGGTGCGGGCGCTGACCTCGTCGGCGAACGCGCGGCCAGCATCGGTGAGGAAGACATCCACCGCTCGGCCGTCCTCGGGTTGGCCGCCCGCTGGACGAGCCCCGCTTCTCGGCGCGCGCGACCAGCCCGGTCATCGTCGACTTCTCCAGCCCGAGGTACGCGCAACTGGGTCAGTGACAGGCTGTGCTCGGCCGCGACCTTGGTCAGCCCGCCATAGTGGCGAACGCCGCCTGGGCCGAGCGGATCGTGTTCACGTCGTCGGCCTGACCTCGCCCGCGGATCCGCCCCTTCAGGTTCGACTCAGAGCATGCGTCGGTCGGCCGCCCAGCGGGTCAGCTGGTGCCGGTTGGAGAGCTGGAGCTTGCGCAGCACGTTCGACGCATGCGTTTCCACTGTCTTTATCGAGATGAACAGCTCGCGTCGCGATCTCCTTGTAGGCGTAGCCCCGCGCGAGCAGGCGCAATACCTCGCATTCGCGAGGCGTGAGCTGGTCCAGCTCGGGGTCGACCGACGGCATGACCGGGCGTCACGAAACGCGTCGAGGACGAACCCGGCCAGCCGCGGGCTGAACACGACGTCGCCGTCGGCGACCCGGCGCACAGCGTCGGCCAACTCCGCGGCGGAGATCGTCTTGGTGACATAGCCACGAGCGCCGGCCCGGATGATGCGCGATCACGTCCTCGGCGGCGTCCGAGACGCGACAGCGCCAGAAATCGAACTCTGGTCTCTCCCACGCCGGTCGAGGACCGCCAGCCCGCCACCGTCCGGCAAATGCACGTCGAGCAGCACGACATCCGGCTGCGGTCGCGGTATATCCGGCACCGGCGTCGGCGACCGTGCCCGCCTCGCCGACGAGTCGACCAGCGCGCCCAGCTCGGCTCGCACACCGGCGCGGAACATCGCGTGGTCATCGACGAGATACACCCGCGCGCTGCTGCGCGCTCATTCCCTCACAACCTTGTCCTTTGCTCTGCGCCGCAGACTTCATCTCGGCATCGCTGATCTCTATCTCGGTCCCGTCCCTCGGCGTGCTGCGCACGTCCACTTTTCCGCCGTGCCGCTCGATCCGCTCGATGATCGAGCTGCGGATGCCGTGTCGGTCTTCAGCCACCGCGGCCATGTCGAACCCGGATCCCGCGGTCGCTGACGAACGACGCTGACGCCGCTCCGTCTCGACTCGACGATAAGGCGACACCGTCGCGACGCCAGCGTGTTCGGCCGCGTTCACCAGCGCCTCGCGCGCCGCACGGCCACCGCGGCAGCGAGCTCGTCATCGGCCGCCGCGTCACCGACCACGACGACGTCGACCTGAGACCGCGTAGTCGTCCTCGACTTCGGCCGGCAGCCGCCGCTGACGAGCGTCCAGCCAGCTGGCCGCTGGACGGTGCCGTGCCGTAGAGCAGCGTCCGCAGCGTCCCGCTCCTGCCCGCGGGCAAGCCGGACCACCTCGCGCGGCGAATCAGGAGTTGCGCTGAATGAGTGCGAGCGTTTGCAGCACCGAGTCGTGCAGATGTGCGGCGATCTCGGCTCGCTCTTGCGACCGGATGCGCTCCGCCCGCTGTTGACTGAGCTCCGAGGCCAGCCGGATCCACCAGGGGCCGGTCATCAGCGCAAGTCCGATCACCGCCACAATGCGGCAACGAATGCCTCTCGCGCGGCGGACAGATCCGTGCCGACGACGAGGCACCGGCCGCCAGCACGACCAGGGAGTGCCGATCAGGATCGTAGCAAGCCGATCCGCTGGCCAGATTCGGCTTCGCGACGACCTCGATAGCCGCCACCAACGCGCGCGCTGCGTCTCCGAGGCCTGCCGCCAGATCAATGCCGCCCCGAAGATCGCTGAGGACCGACGGCACGAACAACGAGCCGAGGGGCAGGGTGTACGCGACGACGCCGATAGCAACGACGGCCAGGATTGCGCCCAGCATCCACTGCAGCCAGGTCGCCCGGATCCGCTCGGGGTGGCCAGGGGGCGGAGTCACGATCCAGAACACGCCGTACAGAACAACGCCCACGCCGCCGAAGAGGGTGAGCAGGACGAAGACAATGCGCACCGACCGGGCGGACACCCCGATGTGGTCGGCGATCCCGCCGGCCACGCCGCCGAGAATGCGATGCTGACTGCGCCGATACAGCCGCGGGGTCGCGGGCGTTGCCTCGGGTGCGGTGTGATCGGCGGTGGTCACCCCACCATGATCGCCGGTTCGCAGCCACGGTGGCATCGGGCGTTGCCCCGATCTCGCGTAGTCGCGTGATTCAGGGTGAGATCAGGGGCGTGCCCGATGCCCCGACAACCCGTTCGACCGCATCGTGGGATGCATGACTACCGTGTCCGATTCCACTGCCACGCCGCCCGGCTCGACGCCGCCGCCCGGCTCGACGCCGCCGCCCCGGCTCGACGCCGCCGCCCGGCTCGCCGCCGCCGCGATCCACCCCGCCGCCGCCCGGCGATATGCCGCACATTCCGCCGCTACCGCCGGCCGCGGGTCCGGCCGGCCCGTACGGATCGCCCGAGCCACTGCCGCGCCCGCCCCTGCGGCGCAGCAACACCAATCGGGTGCTGGCCGGTGTCTCCGGCGGCCTCGGCGAGTACTTCGGCGTCGACCCGGTGCTGTTCCGGTGCTGTTCGCGACGTCGGCGTTCTTTGGCGGCGTCGGAATTCATCGCCTATCTGGTCGCCTGGGCGGTCATTCCCGAGCGTGGTGCTCCGTCGGCTCCGCTCGACGGGGCCGCCCGGTGGCTGCGTCAGCGTCGCGTTCCGTTCGGTGTCGCGGTCGCGGCCGCGGCCATCGTGGCCTGGGTGGCGCTGTTCAGCTGGTGGCGACCGTGGCCGTTCTTCCCACTACTGATCGTCGCGATCCTGCTTGTCGTAGTACTCGAGCGCAATCGAAACCAGCGTCTCGCGGCGCACGGAGCGGGCACCGTCCCGCCGGTCGCTCCGCCGAACGTTGCCCCGACGAGCACCTCGCTGGCGGATTATCCGTTTGCCAGCAGCGCAGCCGGAGTCGAAGAGACCGCACCGACCCTTCCCTACCCACAAGCGCCGGCGACCGGCGCGCAGACCGAGTTTCATGCCTGGATGTCAGAGTCCCGCAACGCTCGCGTTCGGCGCCGCACCGCGAACCGGCCGATGCGACTGGCGGTCTGGAGCGCGCTGACCCTGGCCTTGCTGGGCCTCGGCCTCGCGGACGCGGTAGCCGGCGTTGCCATTCCGACCTACTTGTGGGTCGTCGTTGGCATCGTGATTGTGGGACTGATCGTCGGCGCGGCGATCCGCCGCCCGGTGTGGGGCTTCTCGGCAATCCTCGTCCCGGCGTTCCTGCTGGCGTTCGTGCTGGGCGGGACGTCGGCCAGCCTCCACGACGGATCCGGTGACCGAACCTATGTACCCACCTCCGGCACCGAGCTGAGGCCGACCTATCACCAAGCATTCGGCCGAGTCACGCTGGATCTGACCCGCGTCGGTCAGCTCGACGGCACCCAGACGGTGCATGTGCGACAGGCGGCCGGGCAGGTCAGGATCATCGTCCCGCCGAACATGGATGTGACCATGCGAAACCACATCTGGCTGGGTCAGGTCGAGGTCGACGGCATCGAGGTGCAATCCGGCTTCAACTTCGACCGCGACGTCGTGTTCGGTCCCGGAAACGTCGACCGGCTGACGGTCGACGTGGATCTATCCGACGGTCAGGTGAGCATCGCCCGCGTGGCCTAGTGGTCCGATGCGCAGACGCGGTCCCGGTCGATCTAGGCCGGGACCGCCTCTCGTGCCATGCTGATCACGTCGCTCGACCGTGGGGGCGGATTGGGGGAGCGATGACCGCCGCTGAGGATGCCTCCTCAACGCGATCGCGGCCGCAGTGGGGCCTGGCCGCGGTGGGCGGCCTCGGGATCGCGGTCGCGGCCGCCCTGGCCGGCTACGCGCACGCAAGCCCCGGCGACGGCGCAACCATTACCACGCTTGGCTTCTCAGCCCTTCTGCCGATGAAGGCGTGGCTGACCAGCGCAGCCACCGCGCTCGTCATCGTGCAGCTGCTCACCGCGTGCTCTATGTGGGGACGCCTCGGCCGCCTACGGCCCTCCTGGGCCGCCCCCCTCCACCGCTGGTCCGGCACCCTGGCGTTCGTGATCACGATGCCAGTGGTCTTCCACTGCGTCTGGTCGCTCGGGTTCGCGACCGACTCGGCCCGCACGCTGATCCACTCGATCGCCGGCTGCCTGTTCTACGGCGTGTTCGCGGCCAAGATGCTCTCGCTGCGCCTGCGCGGCCTGCCCGGCTGGACGCTGCCGGTCCTCGGCGGCCTGCTCGCGGCGCTGCTCGTCCTGCTGTGGTTTACCGCGTCCCTTTGGTACTTCACCCAACCCGGGCGGTCGTTGACATGAGCGAGCAGAGCGTCTCACGTCGGAATCTCCTCCAGAGTGGGGGGATCGCGGTCGGCGCGGGCGTGCTCGGCGCCGTGGGCTACACGGTGTACGGCCCGGGCGGGCACGATGCGCCGTACACGTCGAGTGGCGGGAATAGCAGCGGCACAGTCCTTGCCCCGGTGGCGGAGATCCCGGACGGCGGGGGCGTGGTGCTCAGCAAGGCCAAGATCGTCCTGACCCGTACCGGGAATCAGATAGCCGCGTTTTCCGCGGTGTGCACTGACGAGGCCTGCTTGGTGAACAAGGTGCAGAACGGGCTGATCAGCTGCCCGTGCCACGACAGCGCGTTCGACGCAACAACCGGTGCGGTGCGAAATGGGCCGGCCACCTCGCCGTTGCCCGCCGTGCAGGTTCACATCGTCGACAACTCGGTTGTAGCGGGGTGATGTGATGATGATTGTGGACCGGCTGCCGACCTGGATCTGGATTGCCGCTGCCTCATTCACGGCCGGCGCGCTGATCGCGGCGCTGTTCAGCTGAGCCGGCCGGCTACTCCCATTCGATCGTTCCCGGCGGCTTGGAAGTCAGATCGAGCACGACCCGGTTGACCTCGCGGACCTCGTTGGTGATGCGGGTGGAGATCCGCTCGAGCACGTCGTAGGGCAGCCGGGTCCAGTCCGCGGTCATCGCGTCCTCGGACGAGACCGGGCGGAGCACGACCGGATGCCCGTACGTGCGATCGTCGCCCTGCACGCCCACTGACCGCACGTCGGCGAGCAGCACCACCGGGCACTGCCAGATGTCCCGATCCAGCCCGGCGGACGGACAGCTCGGCCCGCGCGATCGCGTCGGCCGCGCGAAGCACGGAGAGCCGCTCGGCGGTGACCTCGCCGACGATCCGGATCGCCAGGCCGGGTCCCGGGAACGGCTGCCGCCAGACGATCTCGCGGCGGCAGGCCGAGCTGCTCGCCGACCCGGCGTACCTCGTCCTTGAACAGCGTCCGCAGCGGCTCGACGAGCGCGAACTGCAGGTCGTCCGGCAGTCCGCCGACATTGTGGTGGCACTTGATGTTCGCCGCGCCGGTGCCGCCGCCGGACTCGACCACGTCCGGGTAGAGCGTGCCCTGCACGAGGAAGTCGACGCCGCACCGGTCTCGCCGGCTTCCGCGACGACCTCGCGCGCGGCCGCCTCGAAAACGCGGATGAACTCCCGCCCGATGATCTTGCGCTTCTCCTCCGGATCGATCACGCCGGCCAGCGCGCGCGAGGAACCGGTCGGCGCGCCTCGACCACGTTCAGCCGTGACGCCCGTGGCGGCGACGAAGTCTCGCTCGACCTGCTCGCGCCTCGCCGAGCCGCAGCAGCCCATGGTCGACGAACACGCAGGTGAGCTGGTCGCCGACCGCCCGCTGCACGAGCGCCGCGGCGACCGCGGAGTCGACCCCGCCGGACAGCCCGCAGATCACCCGCTTGCCGCCGACCTGGGCGCGGATTCGCGACACCTGCTCGTCGACGATGTTGGCCTCGGTCCATTGGGGGCGGACTCCGGCGATGTCGAACAGGAACCGCTCGCAGGATCTGCGTGTCCGTGCCGCGTGTGCAGCACCTCGGGATGGAACTGAACCCCGGCGAGCCCGCGGGCGACGTCCTCGAACGCGGCTACCGGCTCGCCGGCCGAGCGACGCCGTCACCGCGAAGCCGTCCGGGGCGCGCGGAGACTTCGTCCCCGTGCCTCATCCACACCGCTGCCCCGGCAATCAACGCAGCAGCCCGCCTGGGTCGAGCACCGGAGGGTGGTGCGGCCGAACTCGCACCTGCCGGTTGCGCGCCACCTGGCCGCCGAGCGCCTGCGCCATCGCCTGGAAGCCGTAGCAGATGCCGAACACCGGCACGCCGCGTCGAACAAGGCCGGGTCGCACTTGCGGCGCAGCCTCGACGTACACGCTGGCCGGGCCGCCGGAGAGGACAATCGCCCTCGGCTCGCGGGCCAGCATCTCGGCCACCGGCGTCGTCGTGCGGCACGATCTCGGAGTAGACGTGGGCTTCGCGCACCCGGCGCGCGATCAGCTGCGCATATTGCGCTCCGTAGTCGACGACCAGGACGAGGTCCGGCTTCATCGCGCCAGTCTACGAAGGGCTTACAGACGCTGGACGGACACCGGTAACGGAATCCCGTCAGCTCTTCGCTCACCCGCCACAGCTGCCGAGCCAGCTTCTCGTCGCGGGCAAGCGCTGACGCCTCGGCGGCGCCGATCGGCCCTCGGGTCTCGTGCAGTCGCTGCGGCCCGGTAAAGCTGCCGGGTTCGGCCTCCGATGCTGCGAACAAGATCGCTCGGGCGCCCGTCGCTGCGGACTGGGTGAACGCCGTCACCAGCGGCGGGAGGACGGCCGCACCAGGCGGTTCGCTCCGGCGCCTTCCGGGTCGGCAACCAGTCCGGTCGCGGAGGAGCCGGGGTGCGCAGCGGTCGAGGTGAGCGGTAGGCCGTGGGCCGAGGCTCGCCGCTGCAGTTCGAACGCGAACAACAAATTGGCGAGCTTTGAGTTCGCATAGGCTCGCTGCGGTCGGTACGGGCCGACGGCATTGCCGTCGAGAACGTCCGCCGTGCCACCGTGATGCGCGCTTGATGAGACGGTGACCACGCGCGGCTTCTCGGCCGCGAGCAGGGCGGGCAGCAACAGGCCGGTCAGCACGAAGTGCCCGAGGTGATTCGTGCCGAACTGCAGCTCGAAGTCGTTCGCGGTGACGGTCCGCCGCGGTGGGCTCATGACTCCGGCGTTGTTGACGAGCAGGTGCAGCGGGCCGTCGTAGCCCTCGCCGAATTCGCAGACGGATGTCAGTCGGCGAGGTCGATGTGCCGGACCTCGAGTCGGCGCCGGGTACCCCGTTGCGGATGTCGTCGGCTGCCTGCTTGCCGCGCTCGACGTCGCGGCACGCGAGCTGACGCGAGCCTGATCCGGGCCAGCTCGGTGCGGTCGCTCGGCCGATGCCGGAGTCTGCCTCCTGGTAACGACCGCGACCCGTCCCCCGAGCCGCGGCATCTGCGCCGCGGTCGCCGTCATGCGGCGAACCTACGCGTCGAGGTGTGAGATACGTGTCGAACGGGCGCCGAAAATCGACGTGACCGAGCTTCACCCGTCGCGGTGACTCGGCGTGCCATCAGGTCGAAATCAGGTACGCCCGGTCGACCGTCAGCTCCACCTTCTGGAACTCCTTCACCCTCGAGTAGCCGCACTTCGCCCATCGCCCGGCGCAGTGCGCCGAAGAGGTTGCGCTGGCCGGACGGGTCCGCGGTCGGGACCGAGCAGCAACCTCGGACCCGGGGCGGGAGCGCCTCCCCGTAGGCGAGCTGGTCGACGGCGAGCGGGGCAGCCCGGATGGGCAGCCGTGGTGTCCCAGTACCAGCCGGCGCCGGGGGCCTCGGCGGACTGCGCCAGCGCCTCGCCGAGCATCACCGCGTCGGCACCACAGCCGAGTCGCTTTGGCGATGTCTCCGCCGGTCACGAGGTCGCCGTAGGCGATCAGGTGCACGTAGCGGCCGCCGGTCTCGTCGAGGTAGTCGCGCCGGGCCGCCGCCGCGTCCGCGATCGCCGTCGCCATCGGCACCTCGATGCCGAGCACCTCGTGCGTGGTCGAGCCGGCGTGCGCGCCGTAGCCGACGATCACGCCGGCCGCGCCGGTGCGCATCAGGTGCAGCGCGGTCTGGTAGTCGGTGCAGCCGCCGACGACGACCGGCATGTCGAGCAGCGCGATGAACGTCTTGAGGTTCAGCGGTTCCCGGCCGGCGGCCACGTGCTCGGCCGAGATCACCGTGCCCTGGACGACGAGCAGGTCCACGCCGGCGTCCAGGACGGTGGGGCGAGAGACGAGCGTGTGCTGCGGGGAGAAGCGGACCGCGGTCACCGTCGCCGGTGCCGCGGATCTCCCCGATCCGGGCGGCGACCAGGTCCGGGCGGACCGGTGCGGCGTACGCGTCCTGGAGCACGCGCTGCGCTGCCGCCGGTCGCCCCGGCGGCTCGGCGATGCGGGCGAGCACCGGCTCGGGTCCTCGTAGCGGGTCCACAGGCCCTCGCCGTTGAGCACGGCGAGGCCGCCGAGCTTGACCACGACCGCGGCCGTGGTCGGGCGAGACCACCGCGTCGGAGGGAGCGGCTACCAGCGGCAGGTCGAACCGGTGCGCGTCTAGCTGCCAGGCGTGGACACGTCGCCGAGCCCCGGGTCCGCCGGGTCGGCACCAGCGCAAGGTCGTCGAGGTGGTAGCCGCGGCGGGCGCGCGTCTTGTCCAATCCTGCGGTGTCTCGCACCAGCGCCAGTCTGCATGACGGCCGCGTCGCTACCCGTATGGAGGACCGGCCGATCAGCGGCCGGGGTAGTTGGGCGCCTCGACGGTCATCTGGATGTCGTGCGGGTGGCTCTCCTTCAGCCCGGCGGCGGTGATCCGGATCAGCTGTCCGCTCTGCTGCAGCTCGGCGATGGTCGGCGCGCCCGCGTAGCCCATCCCGGCCCGCAGCCCGCCGACGAGCTGGTGCGGCGACCGCGGCGAGCGGGCCCCGGTAGGGCACCTGGCCCTCGATGCCCTCGGGGACGAGCTTGTCCTCGTCGAGCAACGCCCTGCAAGTAGCGGTCCTTGGAGTACGACCGGCCGTGCGCCGCGGGACTGCATCGCGCCGAGCGAGCCCATCCCGCGGTAGGTCTTGTACTGCTTGCCGTTGATGAAGATCAGCTCACCCGGCGATCTCCTCGCAGCCGGCCAGCAAGCTGCCGAGCATGACCGTGTCGGCACCGGCAACGATCGCCTTCGGGATATCGCCGGAGTACTGCAGGCCGCCGTCGCCGATGACCGGCACGCCGGCCGGGCGGCACGCGAGCGGATGCCTCGTAGATGGCGGTAACCTGCGGCACGCCGACGCCGGCGACCACGCCGGGTGGTGCAGATCGAGCCCGGACCGACGCCGACCTTGACCCCGTCAGCGCCGGCGTCGACCAGCGCCTGCGCGCCCGCTCTGGTGGCCACGTTGCCGCCGACGACATCGACGGGCGTGTCCTTCTTCAGGCGGGCGACCATCTCCACCACGGCTCGCGAGTGGCCGTGCGCGGTGTCCACCACCACGAAGTCGACGCCCGCGTCGACCAGAGCCAGGGCGCGCTTGTACGCCGTCCTCGCCGACGCCGACCGCGGCGCCGACCACGAGCCGGCCGCGCGCGTCCTTGGTGGCGTTCGGGAAGGCTTCGCTCTTGGTGAAGTCCTTGACCGTGATCAGGCCCGCGCAGCCGTCCCGTCTCGTCGACGAGCGGGAGCTTCTCCACCTTGTGCCGGGCGCAGCAGGGCAAGGGCGTCGATCCTTCCCGACGTTCCGACCGGCGCGGTCAGCAGCGGCATCGGCGTCATGACCTCGCGAACCGGCCGGGACGCGTCGGTCTCGAAGCGCATGTCGCGGTTGGTGACGATGCCGAGGAGGACCCTCGGCGTCGACCACCGGCACTCCGGAGATCCGGTATCGCGCGCAGAGCGCGTCGACCTCGGCCAGCGTGGCGTCCGGGCCGCATGTCACCGGGTTGGTGACCATGCCAGCCTCGGACCGCTTGACCAGGTCGACCTGGGAGGCCTGGTCCTCGGCCGAAAGGTTGCGATGCAGCACGCCGACGCCGCCTTGACGGGCCATGGCGATAGCCATGCGGGCCTCGGTCACCGTGTCCATGGCGGAGGACAGCAGCGGGATGGCCGCCGAGATGCGGCGCGTGACCCGGGCCGTGGTATCGGTCTCGCTGGGCAGGATGTCGGAGGCTCCAGGAAGGAGCAGGACGTCGTCGAAGGTGAGGCCGAGCATGCCGAATCGAACGGGCAGACCACTGTCGCTACTCAACGGAACTCCTTGGGTGCGCCGGAAACCCATCCTACGATCGTTAGAGACCCCAGCCCGATCCGACGAAGGTGGCACACCGCCGGATTGATGAGAAGTTGGCCAGAACCGGTGCTTTCCCTCTACCGTGGTGCTGTGACGTTCGACGAAGGCCCGCTCGACCCTTTCTTGGACGATCCGGCTGATCCGACCGCGGTCCTTGACGAGGTCGATCCGGTCGAGCCGCTGAGCGAGGAGGAGCGGGCTGACGTGCTCGCCGATCTCGAGGAGCTCGCCGAATTTCGCGCCGCTCTCGAGCCGCGCGGCATCCGCGGAATATCCGTCGAGTGCGCCGACTGCGGCGAGCAACACTACTTCGGCTGGGCCCTCATGGCGGCCAACCTACAGGCGTTGATCGGTCAAGGACGCACCAACGTCCACGAGCCGGCATTCGAGCCACACCCGGACGCGTACGTCAGCTGGGACTATGCCCGCGGCTTCACCGACGCGACCGACGGTGCCGCTCGACCTCGCTGACGCGCCCCGCCACATTCATTGTTCCCGCCCGCTTCGCGCAAAGTAGCGCCCGCTGACTGATCCTCATCCGGAACCTCGGCCGGACGTCGCCCGGGACGCCGCCAGCAAGCGGGTGTGCAAATCCTTAGAAATTTCTCGGCTGAACGGAACCGGTCGGCGCATAGGGCACGAATCCCTCCTCATCGGCGGACCGGCGGAGGGCAGCAGGCATGGGCGGAACAGCGGTGGCGTACTTCACGGCGCGACACGACTGGGCATGGCAATCCCTGGCTGCCTGCCGTGGCATGGACACAGCGATCTTCTACCACCCCGAGAACGAACGCGGGCCGACCCGGCACCGCCGCGAGTGGGAAGCCAAGCGGATCTGCCAGGCCTGCCCGGTGGTCGGACCGTGCCTTCAGTGGGCGCTGGAGACCCGCGAACCGTACGGCGTCTGGGGCGGCCTGTCCGTCGAGGAGCGGCAGGCGTTGCAGTCCGAGCGGCGCCTGGCCTGACAGCGGCCCGTTCGATGCCGGGGAGCGTCGAACGGGCCGCTTCCCGTCGATGATCTTGGACTTGATGCGCTCCCAGGGGCGATAAGTTCAAGATCACGACTGCGGATGGGACCAGCAACCGGACCTAGATCCGAATCGGCATCCGGATCTAGACCGACCGGCAACCGGATCTAGTGGACGTGACCTCCGGGCCCGTGACTGTGCCCGTGGCCGTTCATCGCGTGTTCGTGCTCGGGCTCCTTCGGCTTTTCGACGACCGCGCCCTGTGTCGACAGGATCGTGCCGGCGATACTGGCCGCGTTGAGCAGCGCTGCCTTGGTTACCTTGACCGGGTCGACCACCCCGGCCGCCAGCAGATCCTCGTAGTCTCCGGTCTCGGCGTTGAACCCGCGGTTCGTGTCCAGGCCCCTCACCTTCTCGACGACGACCGCGCCTTCCAGACCAGCGTTGGCGGCGATCCAGCGCAGCGGCTCGGAGATCGCGCTCCGTACCACCTCGACACCGGTCGCTTCGTCGCCAGCCAGGTTCACGTCGTCCAGCGCTACGCCGCCGGCATGCAGCAGCGCCGCCCCGCCGCCCGCAATGATGCCTTCCTCGATAGCTGCCCGCGTCGCGGAGATCGCATCCTCGATGCGGTGCTTGCGTTCCTTGAGCTCGACCTCGGTCGCCGCGCCAACCTTGATCACTCCCACGCCGCCGGCGAGCTTGGCCAGCCGCTCCTGCAGCTTCTCGCGATCCCAGTCGGAATCGGTTTCGTCGATCTCGCGGCGGATCTGGGCCATCCGCTCGTCGATCGCCGACTGCGCCGCGGCGCCATGCGTGATCGTCGTCGTGTCCTTGCTGACGACGACCCGGCCCGCCTGGCCCAGGACGTCCAGCCCGATCTGGTCGAGCTTCAGGCCGACCTCCGGCGCGACCACCTGGGCGCCGGTGACGATCGCCAGGTCCTGCAGGAAGGCCTTCCGCCGGTCGCCGAAGAACGGCGCCTTCACCGCGACCGATGCGAAGGTCTTGCGGATGGCGTTGACGACCAGCGTGGACAGCGCCTCACCGTCGACGTCTTCGGCTACCACGACGAGCGGCCTGCCTTGCTCGATCACCTTTTCCAGCACTGGCAACAGGTCCGCGATGGCGGAGATCTTCTGGGTCGTAATCAGGATGTACGGATCTTCGAACACCGTCTCGAGGGCGTCGAGATCGGTCACGAAGTACGGCGAGATGTAGCCCTTGTCGAACTGCATGCCCTCGGTGAACTCGAGTTCGGTGGTCAGCGTGTTGGACTCCTCGACGGTGATCACGCCGTCCTTGCCGACCTTGGTGAACGCTTCGCCGATGAGCGCGCCAATCCGCGGATCCTGCCCAGAAACCGTTGCTACATAGGCGATTTCCTTCTCACCGCTCACCGGTGTGGATATCTCGTCGAGCGCGGCGGTAACGGCCTGGACGCCGGTGTCGATACCCCGCTTGAGCGATATTGGGTTGGCGCCTGCCGCGACGTTGCGCAGGCCGGCGTTGACCATGGCCTGAGCGAGCACGGTGGCGGTGGTCGTGCCGTCACCGGCCACGTCGTTGGTCTTGGTGGCTACCGACTTGGCCAGCTGGGCGCCCAGGTTCTCGTACGGATCGGCCAGCTCGACCTCGCGGGCAATCGTCACGCCGTCGTTGGTGATGACCGGCGGCCCGAAGGACTTGTCGAGCACTACGTTTCGGCCGCGGGGGCCAAGGGTGATCTTGACCGCATTGGCCAGCTGGTCGACTCCGCGCTCTAGGGCGCGGCGGGCGTCCTCGTCGAAGCTGAGGATCTTCGCCATTAAATTCCTTTCTACCGGTTCATGTGAGGTTTACCAGGTGACCGAGAACGCCCCGGTCCGCACGTCGATGCGCGCGTCCGGGGCGTGCCAGGGTCGTTCGGCGTGGTTACTTCTCGATGATCGCGAGCACGTCGCGAGCCGACAGAACCAGGTAATCCTCGCCGGCGTACTTGACCTCGGTGCCGCCGTACTTGCTGTAGAGGACGACGTCGCCGACCTGCACGTCCAACGGGACGCGCTTGCCGTTGTCGTCGAAGCGGCCGGGCCCGACGGCGATAACCGTGCCCTCCTGCGGCTTCTCCTTGGCGGTGTCGGGAATAACGATGCCCGAGGCGGTCGTGGTCTCGGCCTCATTGGCCTGGACGACGAGGCGGTCCTCGAGCGGCTTGATGCTGACCTTCGTGGCGGTCATGAGTCGATCTCCCCTTCTCGGGTCTATCCAGTCAGGTGGATGCGGGCCGCCGGCTGCCGTCGCGGGGGTCAACCGGGCCCGACTGGCACTCTAACCCTCCGAGTGCCAGCGATTCAACGTGGGGGTGTCCCGGGGCACCGGCTCGAAGTTCCAGGAGTGCGGGGCGCGCGCGGCGAGCCCGGCGGGGACGTCCGGAATGCCCCGACCGGTGGGGTCGATGACGACGAGACGCGGCTCTCCTTCGCTGCTTCGATACACCTCGGCGGCCGGATCCGCATGGCCGAGAACATGGTGCAACAGCTCATCGAGTCGGCCGGCCGCAGCCCGAACCTCCCACATCAGCACACTCATCATCGGGATGCTGCCACCGCCTCTGAGATGAGCACCTCGGTGATGGGCAGCGACGGGTCGGCGGTCACCTTCAGCAGGGACGGGGCCACGTTGGCTTGCACCAGTTGAGCGCCTAGTGCTGCCACCATGGCCCCGTTGTCGGTGCACAGCCGGGGCGGCGGAACCCGCAGCCGCAGCCCGACGGCATCGCACCGTTCTTGGGCCAGGGCGCGCAGCCGCGAGTTGGCGGCGACTCCGCCGCCGATGACGAGGTAGTCGACGCCGCTCTCCCGGGCGGCCCGCACCGCCTTGGCGGTGAGCACATCGACGACGGCTTCCTGGAACGACGCCGCGACATCCGCGACCGATACCGTTTCGCCGGCCTTCTGACGCGCCTCCACCCACCGGGCAACTGCCGTCTTCAGCCCCGAGAAGGAGAACGCGAACGGTTCGTCACGCGGACCGGTCATACCCCGCGGGAAGGCGATCGCGGCCGAATTGCCGGACGAGGCCAGCCGGTCGATCGGCGGACCTCCAGGGAATGGCAAGCCCAACAGCCGGGCCACCTTGTCGTAGGCCTCGCCCGCCGCGTCGTCGACCGTCGCGCCGAGCTCGACCACGTCCTCGCCCCCGATACGCGGGACAAGGAGCAGGGACGAGTGGCCGCCCGAGACGAGCAACGCGACGCAGGGTTCCTCGAGTGGGCCGTTACCGAGCAGATCCACCGCGACATGCGCCGACAGGTGGTTGACGGCGTAGAGCGGCTTGTCGAGGGCGAGAGCATAGGCCTTGGCCGCGGCAACCCCGACGAGCAGCGTGCCGGAGAGCCCTGGGCCGGCCGTGACCGCTACCGCGTCGATGTCACTCGGCGTCAGGCCCGCGGTCGCGAACGCCCGGCGGGCCGTCGGGACCAGCGCCTGCAGGTGCGCCCGGCTGGCGACCTCGGGCACGACTCCGCCGAACCGGGCGTGCTCGTCGACACTGCTCGCCACCGCATCGGCCAGAAGTGTCCGGCCCCGAACGAGGCCCACCCCAGTCTCGTCGCACGAGGTCTCGATGCCCAGGACCAACGCCTCGGGTGCGGGTGACGGCATCACGGTTGTTCCTGTTCGCTAAGGCGTGTCCTAGTCATCGCGGCAGCTCCTTGCGCATGACCACCGCGTCCACGCGACCGGCGTCGTAGTAGCCGCGCCGCCGGCCCACCTGGACGAACCCTTCCGCTTCGTAGAGCCGGCGCGCGGCCAGGTTGTCCACCCGTGCTTCGAGGAAGGCTTCGTCGGCGCCTCGGGCCGTTGCCTCCCCAAGTAGCGTCCGGAGCATCCGCCGCGCGATGCCTCGCCGCCGAGCGGCCGGGATCACGCCCACCGTCAGCACCTCGGCGCTGTCTCCGACCACCCGGATACCGGCCCACGCGAGCAACTCCCCGGCACCGTCGACCGCAGCGAGGTAACGCCGCGAGCGGGTGTCGGCGATCTCGTCGCGGTACGCGTCCGCACTCCAGGCCTCGCTCCCGAACAGCTCGTCCTCGTAGCGCATCAGCGCGCCGACGTGACCAGCCGTCATCGGCACCACCGACACCGTCCCGGGCTCACTCACTGCAGCACCGCCTTACGCGCGCCCGGTTCAACGGCGTCCGGACGGCGCAGGTAGAGCGGCGTGAGCGCCTCGGAGTCCGCACCCTGCCGGATCCGCTCCGCGCCGAGCGTGACCAGTCCGATCGCCGTCGGGTAATCGCGATCGAGCAGCGGCAGGCCCAGCACGTCGGCGTAGCGGCGAGCTCCGGCACCCGCCATGACCGCGAGGCCGGTGGTATCGATCGCCTGCGGGCAGCCGACGTCCGGCCCGGCGTGGCGCGAGTTGTCCGCGTAGCGAGCCCAGTAGATCTCCTGGCGACGCGCGTCACCCGCGACAAGCAGCGGGTCCGGTGTGAGACGCACCGCGATCGCGTCCAGGGAGCCCGCGCCATACGTCGGGATGCCCAGCGTGTCGCCCAGGACCGCGGCCGTCACAAGTCCGACTCGCAAGCCGGTGAACGGACCGGGTCCGACTCCTGCCACGACCGCGGCCAGGTCCCGGACGGTCCGGCCGGCTTCGCGGAGGCAGGCCTCGATCGATGGCGTCAGGACCTCGGCGTGCGCCCGGGCGTCAATGGTCACTCGTTCCGCGAGTACCTCGATGCCGCCCGGAGATAGCTCCGCCACCGCGGCCGTGACGGCGGCACTGGAGGTATCGATCGCGAGGACGAACACAGCCGTCAGCCTAATTTCTGCAATCGAGCGGCCCAGTCGGCACCGTACGGGACGAGCACGGCGGAGCGCTGCTCGCCGTCGGTGGCGATGGTCAGCTGCACCTCAACCCGGTTGTCGGTGAACTGCTCCACCAACCCTGCGCCCCATTCGACGGCGAGCACACTGTCGGTCAGATCCACGTCCAGGTCGAGGTCGTCGACCTCGGCCAGGGACCTCAGCCGGTAGGCGTCGACGTGCACGAGCGGAACCCGGCCGTCGCGATGGACTCGCGCGATGACGAACGTGGGCGACACGACCGGGCCGTGCACGCCGAGGCCAGCGCCGACCCCCTGGACGAATACGGTCTTGCCGGCGCCAAGAGATCCGGTGAGCACGATCAAATCGCCGGCGCGGACCAGCGCCCCAAGGTCGCGGCCGAGGCGACGAGTGTCGTCGGACGTCGGGAGCTGCCGGGCGATCGAGCTGCTTGTCACGGACGGCGCGGCCCTCGCGGCACGCCAACGTCGGCGAGCGCGTCCTCGATGAGCTTGATCACCGCACCGTTCGTCGGCTCCGGACGTTCGAGCACGACGACATGGCCAGCATTCTCGACGAGTACCAGCACAGCGTCGGGAAGCCGGTCCGCCATCTCCCTACTGTGTGACGGCGGAGTCAGCAGGTCGTGGTCGCCGCAGAGGATCAGCACCTGGGTACTGACGAGATGGTTCAACGCGGCGAGTTTGTCATGCGCCATCAGCGCCGGGTAGTAATCCGCGATGACTTCGATGTGAGTAGCGGCGATCATCGAGGTAACGAAGTTGACGGTGGCCGGATCGATTTCGTTCGTGGCGAAGCTGAGCCTACGGGTAATCTCCCAGGCGATGCCGACCCCGAGCGCTCGACCTCGTTCGACCAAGCCCGGGTGATTGCGAGCGGTGCGCAACGCCAGTGGCAGCAATGGCCCTTTCGCGCGAGCGAACAGCGCCGGGAGGCCAAGCGTCACGGCGGCGAGCTTCCCGGTCGACGTTGACATGAGCGCCACGCCGCGGACCCGGCGCGTGAACAGATCCGGCTGCTGATCGGCCAGCGCCAGGATTGTCATGCCGCCCATCGAGTGACCCACCAGGACGATCGGTCCGTAGGGGGCGACCATGGAGAGCATCACGCCGAGATCCCGGCCGAGCTGGTCTATCGACGCTCGTTCGGCAGAGCTGCGATCAGACCGACCGTGGGAACGCTGGTCGTAGAACACCATCCGGATGCGATCGCCGAGCTCGTCGGCGATCGCGCGTCGCTGGAAGAAGAAGCTCCGCAGGTTGAGCGCGAATCCGTGGACGAACACGACCGTCAACGGAGCAGCGAGCGGGCCGACCTCTTCGTAGTAGAGCCCGGCGCCGTCTTCCGCGACGATCACCCCACTGCGGTCGACCGGCAGATCCGCGAACTTCTCGGTGCCGCCGCTCTCCTCGGCTCGGCGACGGGCCGCTGCGGCCCGATCGACGGCGACCGCCACTGCGGCCGTCGTAGCTACCAGTCCGACCGCGCCACCGATGAGGCCGATCCGCACGTTCACCCGGCGGTTCCGACGTATCGACGGGGCACGCGCGGCCCGACTCGGGTGACGATTTCGTAGTGGATGGTGTCTGCTGCGTCTGCCCAGTCTTGCGCCGTCGGTTCACCGTCCAGGCCGGTGCCGAACAGCAGGACCGTGTCGCCGGCAACCACCGCTTGATCGCCGACGTCGATCACGAACTGGTCCATGCAGACCCTTCCGCTGATCCGAAACCGAGTGCCGCCGACCTGCACGGGGGCCCGGTTGCCCGCATGCCGCGGGATGCCGTCGGCGTAGCCGAGCGGCACGAGCACTAGCGTCGTGGCGGCGGCCGTGTGGTAGATGTGACCGTAGGAGACGCCTTCGCCGGGCTGAACCCGCTTGACCAATGCCGCCTCGGCCCGAAGCGACATGGCCGGGACCAGATCGAAGGTTCCATGCGTCGGCACCGGCGACAGGCCATAGACAGCGATGCCGGGACGCACCAGATCGAAATGCGTATCCGGGTTCGTGAGCGTTGCCGCCGAGTTCGCAAGGTGGCGCAGCCGCGGGCGCAGCCCGCTGCGCTCGGCGAGCGCGACTCCCTCACGGAACCGCTCCAGCTGCCGGGCGACAGTCGGGTGCCCAGGATCATCGGCATAGGCGAAATGGCTCCACACGCCGACCGCGGCGACTTCGCCGCCCGTCTCCGCCTTGATCGCGGCCGCGACGAGATCGGGCCAATCGTCGATGTATGCCCCGTTGCGGGACAGCCCCGTGTCGATCTTCAAGTGCACGTTTGCTCGCTGGCCGGCATCGCGCGCAGCGGCGACCACGGTGTCTAGGGCCCACGTGCTGCTGACGCTCAGGTCGATGCCGGCGCGGATTGCCTCGGCGACGGCCACCGATTCACTCGGGGTCCACAGCCACGCCAGAATCGGGACCTCGATTCCGGCGGCGCGCAGCAACAGGGCCTCGTCGATGATCGCCGTGCCAAGCCAAGTCGCACCGCCGGCGAGCGCGGCCCGGGCTACTGGCAGGAGACCATGCCCGTAGCCGTCGGCCTTCACGACGGCCATGACCTCAGCGGGCGTGCCTCGTTTCAGGGTGGCCACGTTGCTCCGGACGGCATCCAGGTTGATCACGGCTTCGGTGCGCGACACGCTGTCCAGTCTTGCGGATGATCGAGCCTTGGTCGTATTCAGGCTTCCAGACGTCGCTCGATCCGATGCAGGGCGGGGCGCAGCGCGCGGAGAACGTCGGCCGCCGTTGGAGGACCGCTCGCGCCGGCCAGCTGGCCGGCAACGCCATGGACATAGGCGCCGACTGCGGCTGCCGCACCTGGCGCCAGACCGGCGGCGAGGAGTGACGCGATCAGCCCGCTCAGCACATCGCCGCTGCCGGCGGTGGCGAGCCATGGAGTTCCGGTCGGGTTCACGAAGACCCGACCATCGGGGTCGGCGACCACGGTGGCGTTGCCCTTCAGCAGCACGGTTGCGCCGAGGTCGGCGGCTGCCCGTCGGGCGGATCCGATCCGGTCCGCGGTCACCTCGCCGGCCAGTCGCGCGAACTCGCGGTCATGCGGCGTGAGCACGGTGGCCGCCCTCCGGTTGCGCACCAGGCCGGGTGATTGCGCGACGAGCGTGATCGCGTCAGCATCGACGACGGCGGGGATGTCGGTGCCTAACGCGTCAGAGAGCAACGCCAACGCGGTGTCGCCGGTCCCCAGACCAGAGCCCACCGCCCAGGACTGCACCTGAACTTCGTGCGGCCAGGTGTCTGGATGCGCGACCACCTCCGGGTAGCGGGCACGTACCTCGTCCTGAGCTAGCCCGAGGTAGCGCACCATTCCGGAACCGCCGTATAGCGCCGATCCGGTGCACAGCACTCCCGCACCGGGGTACTGCGGTGAGCCGGCGATAATGCCGGCCACGCCCCGTGTGTACTTGTCGTCGGCCGCAGTCGGTTGCGGGAGGAGGCCAGCGACGTCGCCCTCCTCGAGTACGTGGATCGTCGTTTCAGGCAGCGTTTTCGCCAGCCCGATATCGACGAGCCGGACCTCGCCCGCCCGTTGCACTCCAGCGCCGCTCACCAGGCCTGGTTTGAGCGCGCCAAACGTCACGGTGGCGTCGGCTCGAATGGCGTGCTCGCCGACCCAGCCCGTATCAGCGTCGACTCCGGACGGCAGGTCTACGGCGATCGTCAGCCGGTCGGCGGCGACTGCGGCCATCCTGGCGGCCGCGCCACGCAGATCGCCCTTGCCACCGATGCCGAGAATCCCGTCTATGACGACGTCGGCCCGCTCGATGGTGGGTTCCGCGTCCGCCGCATCCTGGACCCGGCCATGTTCGCGGCGCAGCGCAGCGAGTCCGCCAGGGTGGGCGCGATCCGGCTGCAGCAAGATCGCGGTGACTTGCGTGCCGCGGCGGGCGAGCTTTGCGCCGGCATGGAGGGCGTCGCCGCCGTTGGATCCGCTGCCGACGAGCAGCACGACGGAGGCGCCGTACACCGATCCGAGGAGGTCACCGCAAAGGCGGGCGACCGCGTGCGCGGCACGCTGCATGAGTGCGCCCTCGGGCAGCGTGGCCATCAGGGCCGTCTCGGCGCCCCGGACCTGCTCGACCGTCCACACGCCGAACACGTCAGCCTCCCTCAGCGATGACGGTGGCCGACGCTATGCCACCGTCGTGCGACAGCGAGACGTGCCAGTGCTGAACGCCTAGGGCGGCAGCTCGGGCCGCGACGGTTCCGGTGACGATGAGGTGCGGACGCCCCGCGTCGTCGGCCACGATCTCCGCATCCGTCCAGCGCATGCCACCGGGTGCGCCCAGCGCCTTGGCGAGCGCCTCCTTCGCCGCGAACCGCGCAGCCAGCGACTCGGCCGAGCGCGTGCCACCGGAGTCGGTAACGCGCTCCTTCAGGGTGAACAGCCGGTCGGCCAGGGTCGGCGTGCGGGCGAGGGCACCGGCGAACCGCTCCACCGGAACCACGTCGATCCCGACGCCGACGATCACGCGGTCGGCGACGCTGTGGCGCCCGGCGGCGCGTAGTCCGACAGGTGCCCTGGGAACGCCGACACCGACGGGTTGAGGTACGCCGCGGCGTTGTTTACCGCCGTGGCCACCTCGCCGAAGCCAGTGGCGATCAGCCGGACCTTGCCGTCGTAGTCGACGATGTCGCCGGCCGCGTACACGCCGGGCACGGACGTCGCCCCCTTGGTGTCGACCGCGATGTGCCGCCGGCCGGCGATCTCGATGCCCCATTCGAGCAACGGCCCGAGATTGGCGGTGAAGCCGAGGGCAGCGACCAGCTTGTCGCAGGACAGCCGGCGGATGTCCCCGGCGACGTTGATATCGATCTCGGTCACGTCCGGATCGCCGAGCACCGCCGCGATCTGGGCGTCCGTCAGCAGATCGACCGTCGAGGTACGCAACAACTCGACGGAGTGCGGGTGGGCCCGGAACTGCGCCCGGCGATGCACGAGCGTCACCGCCTTGGCGATGGGTTCGAGCATCAACGCCCAGTCGACCGCCGAATCGCCGCCTCCGACGACCACGACGTGCTGTCCTTCGTAGGCAGCCGGGTCCGGAACGAAGTGCACCAAGCCGCGGCCGAGATACTCCTGGCCCACCGGCAGCGGCCGGGGCGTGAACGTCCCGATTCCGCCGGTGATCACGATCGCCCGGCATTCGATCCGCTCGCCGGCTGAGGTCGTGACCGCGAACTTCCCGTCGCCGCGCTCGAGCCCCACGGCCTGGTGTCCGAGCCAGTAGCTCGGCGAGAACGGCGCCGCCTGCTTGACGAGCTGATCGACCAGCTCGCGGCCCCGGATCGCGGGGAACCCCGCAACGTCGAAGATCGCTTTCTCCGGGTACATCGCGGTGATCTGCCCGCCGGGCTCCTCGAGCGAGTCCAGCACGGCCACCGACAGAGTGCGCACCCCGGCGTAGTAGGCCCCGAACAGGCCCACGGGACCAGCGCCGACGATCAGCACGTCGACCGACTCGGAAGTTGGGTGGTCACTCACCCTGGCGATGCTAGCGGCCCGCGCCCGCCCGACCGCGTGACCGAGCTCATGCGCGCCGCGCCCGCCGTCCCGCCGGACCGTCGCTTCCCGCGCTGCGGTGGTACCCGAGTCCGTTTGTCAGCGCCTCAGCGGCAACACCAGTCACACCGATGCGCGAGAGCCGACGGTCGAGTCAGCGACGGCGATTCGGGACCATCCAGCTAGCGTCTGGGCGACCAGGGAGAGACTGGCCGCTCCCGCGGCTCGCCGTCGACGGTCAAGTCGACGCGCTCGTTGAAGAAAGCCACCATCCCGCGGATCTTGTCGGCGTCGTCGAGCGGCTCGGGATATTGCCAGCAGATGTCGACGCCCAGGTCCCCGGCCGCTGCATAGGACCAGTAGCGGGCGGTTCCCTTGTAGGCGCAGGACGTCGCGCTATCGGTCGGGGTGAGCAGGTCGAATCGAACATCCTCGGGCGGGAGGTAGAAGCGCTCCGGCAGCATCGTCTCGAACAGGACCCGGGGTCGCTCGGACTCCGCAAGCACCTCGCCAGCCAACTCGACGCGCACGCGACGGGAGCTGCGACGCACATCGATGCGGTGGAACGGATCCCGCGGATGCGCGAGGAGAGCTTCCTCCTCCTCCAGCCAGTCGAAGGCGTCGAAGTCGAGCACCACGAGGCCGTCGAGGTCTGAGTCGGCAAGTCGATAGCCGGCGCCGACCCGGTCGCCGCGCGCAGTGCGGATGGTTAGCTGCTGACCATCGGTCGTATGGAACCCGAACGAGCTTCGCGGGTCCACCACGGACGGCCCGCCAGCCGATATCACGACGCGCACCTCCCGGGCATCCTCATCCCGTGCCGCGTCGACCAGGTCGGCCTGGAGGTCGGCAGTGGGAACGGCGTACTGCGGGGTCACCCGTTTGGGCTCCCACACGAGTACGGCGCGGGTGGTATCGGCGACGGTCTCGCCGTCGGCCAGCACCCGGATGCGCTTGGCCGTCGGCTGAAAGCGGAGTTCGCCTATCTTGCCCATTACGTACTGCGTCATCAGCGTCGCCATGCGGACACGATCCGCGTACGTCGATCCGGCGTCAACGATGAATTGCGCGTGAGGCGGCTATTCGACGGTGACGGACTTGGCCAGATTGCGTGGCTTGTCGACGTCGTAGCCTCGGGCCTGGGCGATCTCGGCGGCCAGGACCTGCAACGGGATCGTGGTGACCAGCGGGGCGAACAGGCTTGGCGTCGCCGGTACTTCGATCAGATGGGTCGCATGCGCGCGAGCAGCCTCGTCACCCAGCTCGGCTATGACTACCGTGCGCGCGCCACGAGCGCGGATCTCGGCGATGTTGGACAGCATCTTCCGGTGCAGCTCACGCCGACCGGTCGGTGAGGGCATGACGATGACGACCGGCAGCCCCTCTTCGATGAGGGCGATCGGACCGTGCTTCAGCTCTCCGGCGGGAAAGCCCTCGGCGTGCATGTAGGCGAGCTCCTTCAGCTTGAGTGCGCCCTCGAGTGCAACCGGATAGCCCACGCCTCGGCCAAGGAACAGCACAGCCTTGGCCGGCGCGATCTCGCGCGCCAATTCGCGGACTGGTTCCACGACTCCGAGCGTCTGGGCCATCAGCTCCGGCATCCCGGCGAGCGCCGCATACTCGCGGCTGATCTCGTCGCCATACTTGGTGCCCCGCGCCTGCGCGAGCGCGAGCCCCACGAGGCTCACTGCTGCGATCTGGGCGGTAAACGTCTTGGTCGCGGCCACCCCGATCTCTGGCCCGGCGTGCGTGTAGAGCACGGCGTCGGACTCCCGTGGGATCTGCGCCCCGTTCGTATTGCAGATGGACAGCACCTTCGCGCGTTGCGATCTGGCATGTCGCACCGCCTCCAACGTGTCGGCGGTTTCGCCGGACTGGCTGATCGCCACGACGAGCGTCTGCCGATCCAGGACCGGATCGCGGTAGCGGAACTCGGAGGCCATCTCGACCTCGACGGGAATCCGGGTCCAGTGCTCGATCGCGTGCTTGGCGATGAGACCAGAGTGGTAGGCGGTGCCGCACGCGACAACGAACACCTTGTCGACATCGCGAAAGTCCTGACGGTCGACTCGTTGCTCGTCCAGCACGATCTGCCCACCGGCCAGGTGGCCGCGCAGGGTGTCGGCGACCGCGCGCGGCTGCTCCTGGATCTCCTTCAGCATGAAGTAGTCGAAGCCGCCCTTCTCGGCGGCGGCCAAATCCCAGCCGACGTGAAAGTGCCTGCCATCCAGGGATTGCCCATCGAAGGACGTGATCGCGTAACGATCGGGCCAGATCTCCACGACCTGGTCCTGGCCGAGCTCGACCGCCTGCCGGGTGAACTCGATGAAGGCGGCCACGTCGCTGCCGAGGAACATTTCACCTTCGCCGACACCGAGCACCAAGGGTGAATTGCGCCGGGCTCCGACAACCACGTCCGGCTGGTCCTTATCGAGAACGACCAACGTGAAGGCGCCGGCCAACTGGCGGCACACAGCCCGAACGGCGTCTGCGAGTGAACCAGCCGTGACCTGCACCGTCTGGGCCAGCAGATGCGCGACGACCTCGGTATCGGTCTCGCTCGTGAACTCCACCCCGTCGGCTTCCAGGCCAGCTCGCAGCTCGCCGTGGTTTTCGATGATGCCGTTGTGCACGACCGCTATGCGGCCAGTCATGTCGGTGTGTGGGTGGGCATTGCAGTCGTTGGGCGCACCGTGAGTTGCCCACCGAGTGTGCCCGATGCCGCTCGTCCCGTTGATCGGGCGGTCGCCGAGCTCCTTCTCGAGATTCTCGATTCGTCCGGCCTTTTTGGCGACCTGCAACGCGCCGTCGCGGTCGATTACGGCGACACCCGCGGAGTCGTACCCGCGGTATTCGAGCAGTCGCAAGCCGTTGAGAACGACCTCCAACGCGTCGCGGGGTCCGACGTAGCCCACGATTCCGCACATGGGAAGAGAGGGTACGGCACTTAACGGGTTTCCAACGACCGTGCGAGCACCCGGCCGGCCCGGGCGCGGATCTTCACGCGACGTGTCAAGCTGGACACCGGTCACCGGGGGGCGACCATGGGGCGAGAGGAGGACGCCCATGTGGAACTGGCTGCTTGACGCCTATCAACACCACATCGTGCGGTCCGGTCGCGAACTGCTGTTCTGGGTGTTCGTTGGCGTGGTTGGTTCGTTCTTGTTCATCCGATTCAGCACCCGCATGATCCGTGCGCAGGTGAAGTGGTGGCCCGGGAACGTGACCCCGGGCGGCATGCACCTACATCACGTGGTCTTCGGCCTCGTCTTCTTGCTCATCGGCGGCATCGCCAACTTCGCGCTGCGCGGCGAGGGGCGTCCGTTCCGTGAGCTGTTGGCACTGCTGTTCGGAATTGGCGTCGGACTGGTGCTGGACGAGTTCGCGCTGATCCTCCATCTGGAGGATGTCTACTGGTCCGAGGAGGGCAGGCGTTCCCTCGACGCCGTACTCCTATCGGTGCTGCTCATCGCGCTGCTGTTGATCGGCGAGGTCCCGCTCGGCGGGCGAAGTCCGGATGAGACGCACTGGACGCTTGCCGTTACCTGGACGATCACGTTGTTCCTGGTCGTCATTACGCTGCTCAAGGGCAAGATGTGGACTGCCCTGTTGGGCATCATGATCCCGTTATTCGTATTCGTTGGGGCCATTCGCCTCGCCCGGCCGCGGAGCGTCTGGTGGCGCTGGCGATATGAAGCGCGCCCGAAGCGCATGGCTCGGGCTGCGCGCCGCGAGGCACGGTGGCACCGCAGAATGGACCGGTTTCGAATCCGCACGATGGACCTCATCGCCGGTGCCCCAACAAAGGCGCCGGAGCTCGCTGAAGCGCTGCCTGGCGACGAGTCCGGAGCCATTTCTGTCCCGCCGCCCGAGGATGCCGTCACCCGAGACGGCGCGACGCCGTAGCTCCTCCGGGCGTAGGCGTGCCAGTTACTTGCGCGCTTGACGGAGGGACCGTCGAGACGCTTGCGGCCGGTGAGCTGGAACTCGGCACGCTGCTCGGCGTGCTCGGTGTCGCCGTCACCGAGCCCGAGGCAGGAGCCTGCGGTGAAGTGGTCACCGAGGCAGATGGGGCGTGCGTCGGCGTGCTGGATCCACCGCCACCAGAGTCGCCGCCGAGGAACGACGTGCCGTCCCCGGATTGGTTGCGGAGAATGTTGCTGAGCGGACGCCCAGCGGTGGCCTCGACGATGGTGATCAATCCGACGAGCACAGCGAACACAGCCACCGCCCCCACGGCGACAGCTCGCCAGGGAATGGGTCGACCTCGGACCTTGCGCCACGCGGTACCGCGTGCGCCGGGCCACGGGATGGCGCGGGATCCGGTCTGGGCGGGCACCATGCCGGCAAGTCGGTCTCGCGTGCGGTGCAGTGAGGCGATATAGACCGCATTGGCAACGACGGTCAAAACACTCGCAACCGCGGCGCCGATGACCGTCCCGGCTACGCCGAGAAAGGAGGCGCCAATCGTCGCGGTAACCGCGGCGAACGCGCTGGCGACCACCTGCGTGGCCGAGAGATCGAGGCGGTTCCGCTGGCGAGGGGGGTCATCCTGACTCATTTTGGCGTCGGTTGTAGTTGGCATGACCTATCTAGGATCGCGGACGACCACAGGGTCGGCGAAATCCGGTTCAACGGCCTCACAGGGCCGTCTGTCATTGGGCTTCGACCACGTCCGCGACGCGTCGAGCGACCTGCGTCGCCTGTGATTGGGTGGGCGCCTCGACCATGACGCGGACAAGCTCCTCGGTGCCTGACGGACGGAGCAGGATCCGCCCATCGGTGCCGAGCTCCGTCCGGGCGTCCGCCACAGCAGCGGCCACCTCCGCCGACGCGGACACGGCCGTCTTGTCCGTGACTGGGACGTTCAGCAGGACCTGGGGCAGTCGCTGGACAACTGCGGCAAGCTCGGCGAGGGGGCGGCCGGACGACGCCATGCAGCCCATCACCCGAAGAGCGGTGAGCAGCCCGTCGCCGGTCGTCGCCGCGTCCATGAAGACGATGTGTCCGCTTTGCTCGCCGCCGAGGGACAGTCCTTCTTCGACCAGCGCGTCCAGCACGTAGCGGTCGCCGACCGCGGTGGTCACCACGCGAACGCCGGCCTTTTGCATGGCCAGATGTAGTCCGAGATTGCTCATCACCGTGGCGACAACCGTGCTCTCTCGCAACTGCCCGGCCGATTGCAATGCCAGCGCGCACATCGCGAGGATCTGGTCACCGTCGACGATCTCGCCATTCGCATCGACGGCAAGGCAGCGGTCGGCGTCGCCGTCGTGCGCAATGCCCAGATCCGCGCCCTCGGCCACGACGTGTTTGGTCAGCTGGTCGATGTGGGTTGAGCCGACGCCGTCGTTGATGTTCAACCCGTCTGGCTCCGCCGCCAGCGCGGTGACGCGGGCGCCGGCTCGTCGGTATGCCAGAGGTGCGACGACCGAGGCAGCGCCGTGCGCGCAGTCGACGATGACGTGCAGCCCGCGAAGTGGCCGCGGCATGGCATGGTGCAGGTGATCGAGGTAGCGATCCGTGGCCCCGGCGGCGTCCCGGACTCGGCCGACCGCGGCTCCGAGCGGTCGATCGAGCGCTACTCCGGCGTCGTAGACCTCCTCGATCTCCGCTTCCAGGTCGTCCGGTAGCTTGCGACCGCCCCGAGCGAAAAGCTTGATCCCGTTGTCCGGCATCGGGTTGTGACTGGCCGACAGGACGACGCCCAGGTCGGCCCGTAGGTCGGCGGTCAGGAAGGCGACGGCCGGGGTCGGCAACACTCCCACCCGCACCACATCGGCGCCGGCTGCGGCAAGGCCGGCCACGACGGCTGCTTCCAGCATCTCGCCGCTCGCTCGAGGGTCCCGCCCAACTACCGCGACCGGACGGTGGGCGGGATCGTGCCCTATCAACACCCGGGCAGCCGCGCCGGAGATGCCGAGGGCGAGCTCAGGAGTGAGATCACCGTTCGCGAGACCGCGAACGCCGTCAGTGCCGAAATAGCGGCCCACGCGCGGACCGGATCAGCGCTTCGAGTACTGGGGGGCCTTGCGCGCCTTCTTGAGGCCGTACTTCTTGCGCTCCTTCACCCGTGGGTCGCGAGTGAGGAAACCTGCCTTCTTGAGGGCTGGGCGGTCGTCCGGCTGCAGATCGATGAGTGCCCGCGCGATGGCCAGCCGAAGTGCGCCAGCTTGGCCGGTGACGCCACCACCCCGCAGGCTGGCGATCACGTCGTATTGCCCATCCCGGTCGAGCGTGACAAGCGGCTCTCGGATGAGCTGCTGGTGCACCTTGTTCGGGAAGTAGCTGTCCATGCTGCGGCCGTTCAGCGTGAACTGACCGGTGCCCGGCATGAGCCGGACTCGAACGATGGCTTCCTTGCGGCGACCGACAATCGGAGCGGGATGAAGGCTGGTCATCAATATCCTCGAGTTACTGGGCGATCTGGGTGATCTGGAACGGCTCAGGCTTCTGGGCTTGGTGCGGGTGATGCGGGCCGGCGTACACCTTGAGCTTCTTCAACTGCTTACGACCCAGCGTGTTCTTGGGGAGCATTCCCTTGACGGCCAGCTCGACCACCCGCTCCGGCTTGGTTTCAAGCAGCTCTCCGACCGTCCGCTTCGACAGGCCACCTGGGTAGCCGGAGTGGCGGTAACGAAACTCGTCGCGCTTGGAGCCGGACAGCGACACCTTCTCCGCGTTGACGATCACCACAAAGTCGCCGGTGTCCACATGCGGCGCATATTGCGGCTTGTGCTTTCCGCGCAGCAGGGTAGCGGCGTGCGAGGCCAGCCGGCCAAGTACCGCGGCGTCAGCGTCGATCACGTACCACCGGCGCGTCACCTCGCCGGGCTTGGGGCTGTACGTCCTGGTGCTGAGCGACACTGTCCTGCCTTCTTCGTGAACGTATGAGCGCGAGCCGGCCTCCGGCACGCCACGCCGGGAGGTACTCGCTAGCGGCTGCTCGGCGCGCACAGCACAACGCGGGGTGCGACGCACCAGATATCTACGATACCGGCCGATCCGGACCCGGGCCAAATCTAGCCGAAGCCGGCGCGGACACCCAACACCATAGGCGGACACGCCCTTGGATCCGGTATCTCGATTCTCTTCAGTCCCTGACCGTCGATGCCCGGCCGGGCAATGAGCGCTACTCGACGTCTAAGCCATGACTGCGCAAGAGCAGCACGCCGAGTCGCCGAGCGTGACAGGCGGCCGCAAGGTCGCCCTCGTGGGCGGCCATGATCGAGCCCTTCATGAGAATGTGCCACTGTCGAGCGAACATGTCGGTGTCCGGGATACCGGCGTCGGCCGCGAGCGCCTTGATGAATTTCCTGATGTTGGCCAGGTGTTGCACGCTCGCTTGCCGCACCGGGCTCTCCGGATCTTTGATCTCGATCATTGTGGTCAGGAATGCACAGCCGTCGAATTCCGGATCGGCGAACCATTCGCCGAACACCTCGAATATCGCCAGCAGCCGCGCCTGCGGCGTGCGGCCCCGCTTCTGCGCCTCGGCCTGCAACCATTCCCGCGTCCACAGTTGCTCGCGCCGCCTCAAGAAATCCAGAATCAGCTCGTCCTTCGAGCGGAAGTTGCGGTACAGCGTCATCTTCGCCGCGCCGGCGTGAGCAATAACGGCGTCGATACCGACACTCTGCGTACCGTCGCGACTGAACAACTCGTATGCAGCTTGGCTGATCCGCTCACGCCCGCTGCTGAGATGTCCGTCGTTATTGGTGTGGCTCGTCATCGGTCTCCGAGCGCCGGGGATGGCGGGAAAGCCGCCAACGTTCGCGCGCCAGTCTACGCGCGGCCAGCAGCCGCCTGGTGTTATGCAAACAATGGCCGACCACCAACCGATCCCGGCGACAGCGACGTGGGTGTGCGCCACCGTCAGCTAACGCAGGTCCGACGACGTCCGGAGTGTCTACGGCGCCGGCCGATTGACTCGCGCCTCGTCGAACACCGGCTCGTCCGATTCGTACACCGCGCCGTCGGCACCGAATACCAGAAAGCGCTGAAACGATCGAGCGAACCACCGATCGTGGGTGACAGCGAGCACGGTGCCCTCGAAACCTGCCAGGGCCTCTTCGAGTGCTTCGGCGCTGATCACATCGAGGTTGTCAGTGGGCTCGTCGAGGAGGAGCAATGTCGTTCCGGACAGCTCAAGCAGCAGGATCTGGAAGCGGGCCTGCTGCCCGCCCGACAAGGAACCGAACGTCTGGTCCGCCTGCTGCTGCAGTCCATACCGACGTAGCGCCCCGATCGCCCGTCCACGATCAACCCCATCTCGTCCGGGCTCGCCATGCCAGAGCAGATCCACGAGCGTCCGGCCGGTCCAGGCGGGGTGGGCATGGGTCTGAGCGAATCGGCCAGGCACGACCCGCGCGCCAAGCCGCCATGCGCCAGACGCGGCCACCGGCTCGCCAGCAAGCAGCCGAAGGAAGTGCGACTTCCCGGCCCCGTTCGCACCGAGAACCCCGATCCGTTCGCCATAGAAGATCTCCGCGTCGAATGGCCGCATCAGCCCGACGAGCTCCAGGCCCTCGCAGATCACCGCGCGCACGCCGGTACGGCCGCCGCGCAGCCGCATCGTGACCCGCTGCTCGGTGGGCTTGTCGGGCGGGGGTCCAGCCGCCTCGAATCGCTCGAGCCGGCGCGCCATGACGCGATACTTCGCAGCCATGGCGTCGCTGACTTTCGCCTGCTGCTGCAGCGTGCGCACCAACTCGATCAGCCGAGCGTGTTCCTCCTCCCATCGACGACGCAGCTCGGCCATTCGTTCATGCTTTGCCGATCTTGCCTCGTGGTAGGACGCAAACCCGCCGCCGTGCACCCAGACGGTGGCGCCCTCAACGGTGACGATCCGGTCAGCAACCTGCGCGAGCAACTCCCGGTCGTGGCTCACGAAGAGCACGGTCTTGGCCGTCTCGCGCAGGCGATCCTCGAGCCACCGTTTGCCCGGGACGTCGAGATAGTTGTCGGGCTCGTCGAGAAGGAGCACTTCATCCGGCCCACGCAGCAAGGCCTCGACAGCGAGCCGCTTCTGCTCACCGCCGGACAGGGTCGCAATCTCACGGTACTTGCCGCGGTCGAACGGCATTCCCAGTGCCGCGACAACGACGGTGTCCCACAGCACCTCGGCGTCGTAGCCGCCTATATCGCCCCAGTGCGTGAGGGCATGCGCGTAGTCCAACTGGCGCCGTTCATCTTCGCAGTCCATGAGGGCAAGCTCCGCGGCCTCCACGGCAGCCCAGGCCTGGCGCACTGGCGCAGGCGCCAGTCCCACCAAGAATTCCTGCACGGTGGTGGCGTCCCGCACGGAACCGATGAATTGGCGCATCACGCCGAGACCGCCTGAGCGGGCCACGCTCCCCGCCTGGGGGCTCAGGTCACCCGATATGACCCGCAGCAGGGTCGTCTTGCCGGCACCATTTGCTCCGACCAGAGCGGCCTTGCTGCCCTCGCCGATCCGGAAGTTCACGTCGTCGAGCAACACTCGGCCATCCGGGAGCACGTAACGTGCGCCGACGACCTCGATGTACCCCACGATTGACCAGTTTCCCGTACGGCCACCTGCCTGGCATCGGATATGAGGGCACAATCGCCGGTATGACGGCGACTGCGACCGAGCTGTCCGAACTTGGGGATGCGCTCCCAGCCGGTGCTTTAGTCACCGACGCTGCTATCACGGAGGGGTACCGCCGGGACTGGGCGCGGGATCCGAACGCCGGCCGACCCGTGGCTGTCGTGCGTGCCACCTGCACGGCGGACGTCCAAGCAGTGCTCGTATGGGCGTCCAGACATGGCATACCGGTTGTGCCGCGCGGCGCCGGTAGCGGACTGTCCGGGGGGTCGAGTGCGGTCGACGGCTGCATCGTGCTCAGCCTCGAACGAATGCGTGAAGTCTTTGTCGACGTCCCCACCCGCGTTGCCGTGGCCCAGCCCGGCGCGCTCAATGTCGAAGTGAAGCAAGCCGCGGCCGCCAAAGGATTGTGGTACCCGCCGGATCCTTCCTCGTTCGAGATGTGTTCGATCGGCGGAAATGCCGCCACCAACGCCGGCGGCCTGTGCTGCATCAAGTACGGCGTCACGACCGACTACGTGCTGGGCATGCAGGTGGTTCTGGCCGACGGCACCGCCTTGCATCTCGGTGGTCCACGGTTGAAGGACGTCGCCGGATTATCGCTGACCAAGTTGTTCGTGGGAAGTGAGGGGACGCTCGGCGTCATCACCGAACTGACGCTCCGATTGGTTCCAGCCCCGCCGCCGGCGAGCACTCTGGTCGCGTCGTTCAGTTCCATTGAGGCTGCGGCGGGCGCGGTTCTGGCGATCGTGTCGACGCTGCGTCCGTCCATGCTCGAACTGATGGACAACGCGTCGATCAACGCGGTCGAGGACTTCATTGGCATGGGTCTCGATCGCTCCGCGGGCGCGTTGCTGATCGCGCGGTCGGATGCGCCAGGTGGCGCCGCGTCGACCGAGGTCGGCCTGATGGCCCAAGCGTGTGGGCGATACGAGCCAACTGAGCTGTTCACGACTGACGATCCGGCTGAGGGCGAGATGTTCGCCGCGGCACGCCGGGCGGCCTTCCCCGCGGTCGAGAAGCTCGGCGACCTCCTGCTCGAAGATGTCGGCGTTCCGTTACCCGCCCTCCCGGCGCTCGTTCGTGGCGTCGAGCGGATCGCGGCGGCCCGCGATACCCGCATTGCCGTCGTTGCCCACGCTGGCGACGGAAACACCCACCCGCTCATCGTCTACGACGCGACCGATCCGGATGCCACTGCCCGCGCCGAGGTGGCATTCGGCGAGGTTATGGACCTCGCAACGTCGCTCGGAGGCACGATCACCGGTGAGCACGGGGTCGGACGACTGAAGAAGGCATGGTTGCCAGGCTATGTCGGAGCGGACGTCATGGAGGTCAGCCGTCGGATAAAGAATGCGCTTGATCCGCAGGGGATTCTGAATCCGGGTGCCGTTCTGTAGCGAACGGCCGTCAATTGTTCGCGACGATCGACTGCAGAAGCACGCTCCTGATGTCTACCGGATTGAGCACGATGTACGACTGACCGTGAGTGGCATTGGATATCGCACGCAACGCACCAGCGTCTGCCTGTGCCCCGATCCCTATCGTCACTATCCGCACGGGCCGCGCCGGGTTGTAGGTCGCCTTGAGTCTCGACGTAAGGGTGGGTAAGTCAATGCCGTTCGGATCGACATTCGCACCATCAGTAAGGAGGGCTACGACGTTGACGTCGGCCGGGTTGTAATTGCGGGTCACATACTGGTACGCGGCCCATGCGGTGTCGTACAGCCCCGTGTTGCCGCCGACGCGCCCCGGTAAGGTCGCGGCCGCTGCGGACAGCTGCGCTCGGGAGCTACCGACATTGGCGAGCGGTGCGATCTCGGTCCAGTCCGTTGCGGGCGGATCGTGAGCCGAGAACGCCCATAGGCCGATCGTCCAGCTGTCCGGCACGATCGTCATCGCCGTCCGGGCTGCCGCGGCCGCCAATGCGATCTTGCTGAGCCCCGTGCCCGTTGTATCCCCCATCGACCCTGACACGTCGATGGCGGCGAGCAGGTTGGACGGCTTGACTGCGGCGACCCAGAGCCGTGAGGCTACGGCGACTTGAGCGGCAGCGGGCGAGGAAGCCGCAGTAACTGGACGCTGCGCCGCCCCGATGGCGTCCTCCCCGGCCCCCAGCGGCAGGCGAGGGTCTGCGCGCAGCCCGGCCTCGGAGTACGCCATACGGGCGGCGGTAGTGCCGAGCTGCGAGACGAACAGCGTTTGGGCCGCGGCTACGTTGAGGTCGGCGGTCGGCAGGGTGATCCGGACGACCGGAAAGTCGAGCACCGGCGTCGGACCATTGGGATATACGGCCGACACCATCGGCGCCTTCTTGCCCCGGTTGGCTTGCACCACGTCCTGCTCGCTGGCCACGAATGCCGGCGCCGATGCCGGGCTACTTTGCATCGCGTTGAAGCCGGTCGGACTGTCTGCTATCGCAGTCGTCGCCAGTCGCACCAAATGCGCCGACCAACATGGCCGACGAGTCCGCGCGCGATCCGACGGCCGACTGCACGGCGAGAGCGGACAACGCGCCTGCTGTGGTGGTCAGGGGATCGGGCACGGCGATAACGGCCGGCCCCATCAAGACGCCGGCCCATCCCGTCTTGGCGGCAGCGGCGATTGACGTCGCGCGGGATGGCGCCGTTGCCACCACGAGCGGTGAACTGCCGACCGAGCCGCTGACCGTGACCGTCGAGTGGAGCGCCGGATTGGCCCCGCGCAACTGGTCCGCCCAGAATCGAGAATCGGGAATCCAGACCGTGTTCGCCGGCGAGACGCCAAGCGATTGGACTGCCGCACTGGGGTTTTCCTGGTCGACGCTGACCGTGATGCATTTTCCGTTCACGGTCGGCCTGGTCGCGGCCCATGCGTCGGCGACGGCCTGAGTCGCCGCTTGAACTTGCGGCGCGGTGATGACACTGAGCGGCACTCCGTTCTGGCAGGTGTGAGAACTCGTGACCGCTGCAGGTGGTCCAGATGTGTGGTCCGTTCGCATGACCGTGACCGTCACCGCTGCCGCTGCGATTACGACGGCCACGGCGGCTACTAAAGCGATACGTCGACCTCTGTGGGGCGAAGGGGCCCGCAGACGAACACGGCTGGCGATCCGAGCGCTGTGCCTGCCAGTCATCGCAGGTGGCGCCTCCAAGGCCATTTAGGCACGGGCGGGACGAGTTGCCCCGATCACGTGGCATATCCGCGGGATACTACTCACCATCGCCGGACGGTACGAGATGCGCATGACGCCAGATCGGGGGTGCCGGCCCGAGACTGTAACCAGTGGTGCCGACGTCATCACCGTGCGATTACCAACTGCCCTGCCTAGCGGCCCAGCCTCGCGATAGACGACCTACAGAAACTTCAACCTGTGGATGCGTGATTCACCGGTGACTGACGGTCGGGCCTTCGCGGTCCGTACCCGAACGGTGATCCTCCGCTGTCGACACTTTTCGAGCGGGTCGCCACCGCTCGCGTCGTGTCCCGCGCGCTGTTGGTACCGGTGGGACTGATGAGCATCCCAACAACGCCTGCTGGCACCAAGCGTGCGCGGAACGCGACGGACTCAGAGTATCGGTGCTGGCGGCCGGGCCGTGTCTGCGACGACATCGTCAAGATCATCAGCAGGAGCGTCATCTACGCTGCCGGACGTGCCCAGACGTGCGACTCGGACGGCGCCCACGGTGATCTTGCACGGACTGGACGCCAACGAACCCGAGCACTGGCAGTCCTGGCTGGCCGAGCAGTTGCGGGCCGCCGGCCGCGAGGTTCGATATCCCGAGCTACCCGACGCGACCCAACCCGAGCAGTTGGCCTGGCTCGATGTCCTTCGCACCACGCTCGACGGCTTGACCGACGGGGAATTCGACGTCATCTGTCACTCGCTCAGCTGCCTGCTCTGGCTGCACCACGTCGCCGGCGGCCCGACTACGCCGCGACCTGCGCGGGTCGCTCTCGTCGCCCCGCCGTCCCCCCGCGTGACTGTTCCCGCACTGGCGGACTTCCTGCCCGTCCCGTTGGTCATTGACGAAGTCCGCCGGGCGGCGGACGGAACTGTGCTGGCCTGCGGAACGGATGATCCGTACTGCCCCGAGGGAGCACAGGTCGCCTATGGACTTCCGTTGAGGCTGCCGACAACGATGGTGCCCGGCGGTGGCCACCTGAACGTGGCGGCCGGATATGGGCCATGGCCCGCGATGCTGGACTGGTGCAGCCGAGACAAACTCGCGTTCCTGGTATGAGCCCCTAACCGCCTCGTCGTGTGCGGGCGACCACCGCTTGAGCTGCGTACTGATCGGGCGTCGGATAGCCGACGGCCACGAGCGTCAACCCGTGGGCCGCAGCGACCGCAATCTCGTCGGCCCGGGACGTGCGGGCCAGCAGGGTGTCCATCCACTCCGGCGGCCGACGGCCATCACCGACCGCAAGCAACGCCCCCACGAGCGATCGCACCATTGAATGGCAGAACGCGTCGGCTTGGGCGGTGCAGCTCACCTCCCCGCAGGCCTCACGGCGAACGTCGAGCGATTGCAGCGTCCGAATCGTCGAACCGCCTATGCGCGGACGGCAAAACGCTGCGAAGTCGTGCTCGCCGAGCAGGGACTCCGCGCTGTGGGCCATCACGCTGACATCCAACGGACGGCGCCAACCGAGCACGACATGGCGGCGCAGTGCGTCCACCCCGCCCTCGGCATCGTCGACGCGATAGACATAGCGTCGCCACAGCGCGGAGAAGCGGGCGTCGAATTCAGACGACACCTGGGCAATGCGCAAGACACGTACATCCGCGGGCAGTACACCAGCCAAACGGCGCAACGCGGTTGTCCCCAGTTCTGACCAGGTTGCCATGGGGAGGTCGGCGTGTGCGACCTGCCCCGTAGCGTGCACGCCGGAGTCGGTTCGGCCAGCGACCGTTAGCTGGATGGGCGCGATGCGGGTAATGCGCTCGAGCGCGGACTGAACGATGCCTTGGACCGTTCTTCGTCCGGCTTGGACGGCCCAGCCGGAGAATGCCGTTCCGTCATAGCTCAAATCCAACCGAACACGAACAAGCCCGCCGTCCCGGGTCGGGGCAGCGGGCTCGTCGCGAGTCAACACCCTAGGGTCGCGTGTCCTTCGAGCCGGCGTCTTCGTTCGCCTGATCATCGGGGGTCGACGCGTCCGGACCGGCGCCTTCCGCGACATCGGCAGCCTCGGCGCTGGCCGCCGGCTCGATTTCGGTGGCATCCGGCTCGACATCGGTGGCCGTTGGCTCGGCCTCGTCATCGTCGGACGTCGCCGAGGCTTCGCTGACAGAGGTCTCGGTCTCCACGGAAGTGTCGGTGTCGACCAGATCCGCAGTATCCGCCGGCGCCGCGATCGTCGTGGCGGACGGCCCCGCCGCAACCGCATCGGCAGTCGGCGACTCGGCCCTTGCCTCCTCGGCGATTTCCGCCGTCCGCTTGGACGGTGCCTTACGAGGCGCGGACTTCGTGCCGCGGGCTCGCTCGGCTTCGCGGACTGTCTGCTGGGCAGCCGTGCGGTCCTCGACCAGTTCGATGACTGCCATCGGCGCATTGTCGCCCTTGCGCGGACCGATCTTCACGATGCGGGTATAGCCACCGGCGCGCTCGGTGAACTTGGGCCCGATCTCCGCGAAGAGCTTGTGTACCACGTCCTTGTCGCGGATCACGCTGATCACCTGACGCCGGGCGTGCAGATCTCCCCGCTTGGCAAAGGTGATCAGGCGCTCAGCCAGCGGCCGCAGCCGCTTCGCCTTGGCCTCGGTCGTCGTGATCCGGTCGTAGGTGAACAGTGATGTCGCGAGGTTCGCAAGCATCAGCCGCTCGTGCGCAGGACCCGCGCCGAGGCGCGGACCCTTCGTGGGCGTAGGCATCTGTTACTCCTGAGAGCGTTGGGCTGGTACTCACCCGCAGGCCGGACCCGCGAAATCGTGGAGCGCCAGCGGAGCGATTTCGTGGGGTGCTTAGAGCTGTTCCGTCTCGGCGAAGTCCGAGTCACCGCCGTCGAAGTCGTCGTCACCGTAGCTCTCGACCGCCGTGGCCAGCTCGAATCCGGGCGGACTGTCCTTGAGGGACAGGCCAAGGCTGGCGAGCTTGATCTTGACTTCGTCGATGGACTTCGATCCGAAGTTACGAATGTCGAGCAGGTCCGCTTCGCTGCGCCCGACGAGCTCACCCACTGTATGGATGCCCTCACGCTTCAGGCAGTTGTACGACCGCACGGTCAGGTCGAGCTCCTCGATCGGCATCGAGAACGCCGCGATATCGGCTACCTCGGCCGGGGAGGGCCCGACGTCGATTCCCTCGGCGTCGTCGTTGAGCTCGCGGAACAAGCCGAACAGCTCGACCAAGGTGTGTCCGGCGCTGGCCACCGCGTCGCGCGGAGACATCGACAGCTTGGTCTCGACATCGACCACGAGGCGGTCGAAGTCTGTGCGCTGTTCGACGCGGGTCGCCTCTACCGCATAGGTCACCTTCAGCACCGGCGAGTAGATCGAGTCGACCGGAATCCGCCCGATCTCTTGACCAGCCTGCTTGTTCTGCACCGCGGTGACGTAGCCGCGCCCACGTTCGACGACCAGCTCGATTTCCAGCCGTCCCTTCTTGTTGATCGTCGCGATCTTCAAGTCACGGTTGTGCACCTCAACGCCTGCGGGCGGCGCGATGTCGGCGGCAGTGACCTCGCCCGGTCCCTGCTTGCGCAGGTACATGACGACGGGCTCATCGCTTTCGGAACTGACCACGAGCTCCTTGAGATTCAGGATGATGTCGGTGACGTCCTCCTTCACCCCCTCGACCGTGGTGAACTCGTGGAGCACGCCGTCAATACGGAGGCTGGTGACCGCGGCACCGGGAATCGAGGAGAGCAAGGTACGGCGCAGCGAGTTACCGAGCGTGTATCCGAAGCCGGGCTCGAGCGGCTCGATGATAAACCTGGAGCGGTTGTCGGCGATGGCTTGCTCGGTGAGCGAGGGACGCTGAGAGATCAGCACTGGTTGGATCCTTCCGCAGGGACGCCCGCTATATGACGTCCACCAATGGGCTTATTCAGTTGTGGCCTCCAACGCGGGTGGCGGAGGCGGCAGGTTACTTCGAGTAGAGCTCGACGATCAGCTGCTCCTGCAGCGGCACGTCGATCTGGCTTCGCTCGGGGAGCTGGTGTACGAGCACGCGGAGCCGGTTCGGCACGACCTGAAGCCAACCGGGAATCGGCCGGTCGCCTTGGTCTCCCGCGCGATGAGGAACGGTGTCGTCTCGAGCGACTTCGGCTTGATGTCGATGATGTCGTACTGGGTCACCCGATAGCTCGGAATATTCACCTTCTCGCCGTTGACGAGGAAGTGGCCGTGGCTGACGAGCTGACGCGCGGCTCGGCGCGTGCGCGCCAAGCCTGACCGGTACACGACGTTGTCCAATCGCGACTCAAGGATCTGCAGCAGGTTGTCGCCGGTCTTGCCGGGGCGGCGCACTGCCTCCTCGTAATAGCGACGGAACTGCTTTTCCAGCACGCCGTAGCTGTACTTCGCCTTTTGCTTCTCCTGCAGCTGCAGCAGGTACTCGCTCTGCTTGATCCGCGAGCGGCCGTGCTGGCCGGGCGGGTACGGCCGCCGCTCGAATGAGGTGTCCACCACCGACGAGGTCGGTGTTCACGGCGCGAGATGCGCGTTGCGGGTCCGGTGTAGCGGGCCATCTGCGTCACACCCTCCGGCGCTTCGGTGGACGGCAGCCGTTGTGGGGCTGCGGTGTGACGTCGGAGATCATCCCGACCTCCAGTCCGGTCGCCTGTAGCGAGCGGATAGCAGTCTCACGGCCGGAACCGGGGCCCTTGACGAAGACGTCGACCTTGCGCAACCCGTGCTCCTGGGCCTTGCGAGCTGCGCTCTCCGCAGCCATCTGCGCCGCGAACGGCGTTGACTTGCGGGAGCCCTTGAAGCCGACGTGGCCCGCCGACGCCCAACTGATCACGTTCCCCTGCGGGTCGGTAATCGACACGATCGTGTTGTTGAAGGTGCTCTTGATGTGCGCGTGACCGTGTGCGACGTTCTTCTTCTCCTTGCGCCGGACCTTCTTCACGGCCCCAGCGCGAGCTCTCGGCGGCATGTTAGATCACTCCGCTCGTCACGAATCGGCACATGCGGAGTTGCTCGCTCACTTCTTTCCTGCCTTCTTCTTGCCGGCGATGGTCTTCTTCGGGCCCTTACGGGTGCGGGCGTTGGTCTTCGTGCGCTGACCGTGTACGGGCAGACCGCGGCGGTGCCGGATCCCCTGATAACAGCCGATCTCGATCTTGCGTCGGATATCGGCCGCGACCTCCCGCCGCAGATCACCCTCGACCTGGTAATTGGCGTCGATGTAGTCGCGTAGCCTGACCAGGTCCTCGTCGGACAGATCGCGCGTCCGCAGGTCCGGGCTCACGCCCGTAGCCTCGAGCGTCTGCTGGGCCCGGGTCTTCCCGATGCCGTAGATGTAGGTGAGCGCGATCTCCATCCGCTTGTCGCGGGGGAGATCGACGCCGACAAGTCGTGCCATGCGGTAGCAGCTCTCCTTGAGCTCAGTGGAGGTGTGGTGCGCATCCGTCCGGGCTTACCTCGAGCGCGGCTCGAGTGCCGGCCCCGGCCTCCGACCGAGGGTGATCGCCGCCCGGGCGGCGGCTAGGCATGCGCATTGAAGGTGTCGTGTCTGCTCAGCCCTGCCGCTGCTTGTGGCGCGGGTTTTCGCAGATGACCATGACCCGGTTGTGGCGACGGATCACCTTGCACTTGTCGCAGATGGGCTTGACGCTGGGCTTGACCTTCACGGCCGTGACTTCCTGGGCTGGGTCGGCTTCGGTGGTGCGGGCGCTACTTGTAGCGGTAAACGATGCGCCCGCGAGTCAGGTCGTACGGTGAGAGTTCGACGACCACGCGATCCTCAGGCAGGATGCGAATGTAGTGCTGGCGCATCTTCCCGCTGATATGTGCCAACACTTTGTGCCCGTTGCTCAATTCCACGCGGAACATGGCATTAGGAAGTGGTTCCACCACTCGGCCTTCGACCTCGATGGCCCCATCCTTTTTGGGCATATCCTCCGCTTTTCTGACCGTCACACGTCGTACTGCTACTGCTTGGCTGGCTCGAACTCACCGGCGGCGTCCCGAGGGTCCCACCTCACCGACCCGCGGCCACAGCAGGCATGGTTAAAAGGCGGCTGGCGCCGCATCCCACTGTACCGAGCCTCGGCCCGGTTCGCTAATCCGCCACTCAGGCGGCGAGATCGGACAGTGTCACGCCGCGCATCTGCAGTTCGGCTCGGCCGCCGTCCTCGGCGGTGAGCACCCAGGGCCCGTCAGCCAGGATGGCCACGGTGTGTTCCCAATGCGCAGCGAGTGAGCCATCAGCCGTCACGACGGTCCATCCATCGCCCAGCTCGCGAGAGTTGGGACTGCCCAGCGTGACCATCGGCTCGATGGCGAGCACCATGCCCGGAACGAGCCGTGGTCCCTGTCCGGGCGGGCCATAGTTCAGGACGTGCGGGTCCATGTGCATCCGCGAGCCAATGCCATGCCCGCCGTAGCCGGTGACGATGCCGTACTGCCCGGAGCCACGCACGGACGTCTCGACAGCATGCGACACATCGCCGAGGCGCGCCCCAGCTCGCACGGCAGCCAAGCCGTCCCAGAGGGCGCGTTCACAGGCGTCGGAAAGCGCCTGAGCGTCGGCCGACGCCTCGCCGACCGGGACGGTTATCGCGGCGTCGCCGTGCCAGCCCCCGACGACTGCGCCGACATCGAGCGAGATCACATCGCCGTCCCGGAGTCGTACCTCCGAAGACGGGATGCCGTGCACGATCCGGTCGTTCACCGAGGCGCAGATAACACCCGGATAAGGTCCTGACCCCACGTCGTAGCCGAGAAAGTTCGATGTCGCGCCGGCCGCTCGCAGCACCTCCCGGGCGATGCCATCGAGGTCTTGCGTCGATACGCCTGGCGCCACTGCGTCCCGCATCTGGGACAACGCTTGGGCGACGACCAAGCCGGCTTCCCGCATGAGGGCGAGCTCCGCGACGGACTTCAGCTCGAAGGAATCACGCCCTCGGCGCCGCTTCATAGGCCATCGGAGGTGCCCCGGTCGGCCCCGGCTCGGGCTTCGGCGAACGAAGCGAGCGCGGCGATCGCCCGCTCGGTCACGTCCTCGACCGGACCATAGGCGTCGATTTGCCGGAGCTGCTCGCGGGATGCATAGAAATTGACGAGGGGCGCAGTCTGCTCGCCGTAGACCTCGAGCCGGTGCCGCACCGTTTGCGGCAGGTCGTCGTCGCGAAGATAGAGCTGTCCGCCGCACCGGTCGCAGATGTCCGCGACCTTGGGCGGGTCAAACTCGAGGTGCCAGACGTGCCCGCACTTCTTGCAGGTCCGACGGCCGGACAAGCGGCGCACCACCTCGTCGTCACTGACCTCCAGTTCAAGAACGACGTCAAGCGATGTGGCGAGATTATTGAGTATGCCGTCCAGTTCGTAGGCCTGGGCGACATTGCGAGGGAATCCGTCGAGGAGGAAGCCACCCGCGGCATCAGGCCACTCCAACCGATCGCGGACCATGGCGTTGGTGACCTCGTCCGGAACCAGGTCCCCGGCGTCCATGAACTTCTTGGCCAGCACACCGAGCTCCGTTCCTCCGGAGACGTTCGCCCGGAAGATGTCACCGGTGGAGATCTTCGGGATCTCGTAGCGCTCCGAGATGAATTCGGCCTGGGTGCCCTTACCCGCTCCGGGCGGCCCGACGAGGACTACTCGCACAAGCACTGCCTCCTCGTTCATTGGCCTGATCTCCCTGCGGATCAGTCGGATCGCGCTAACGCAAGAACCCTTCGTAGTTACGTTGCATCAATTGGCTCTCGATTTGTTTCACGGTGTCCAACCCCACACCGACCATGATCAGCACCGCGGTCCCGCCGAATGGGAAGTTCTGGTTGTTACCGCCCGTCATCGCAAAGAAGAAGTTCGGCAAAATAGCCACGATACCGAGGTACAAGGCCCCGGGCAGTGTGATCCTGGACAGCACGAACTGCAGGTACTCGGCGGTCGGGCGGCCCGGCCGGATACCTGGAATGAACCCGCCGTACTTCTTCATGTCATCGGCACGTTCCTCCGGATTGAACGTGATGCTGACGTAGAAGTAGGCGAAGAAGATGATCAGCACGAAGTAGATCGTGATGTGCACCCACGACTGCTGGTTGATCAGATAGTTGTTCACCCAACGTTGGAAGCCGCCGCCATTGCTGGATTGCAGCTGGCTGATCAGCTGCGGGATGTACAGCAACGACGAGGCGAAGATGACGGGAATGACACCGGCCTGGTTCACCTTGAGCGGCAGGTACGTCGACGTACCGCCGTACTGTCGCCGGCCGATCATCCGCTTGGCGTACTGCACCGGTATGCGCCGCTGGGCCTGTTCGACGAACACGACCGCGGCGATGATGGCGAGGCCCAGCGCGAGAATCAGGGTGAACGCGAAGCCTCCCCGTTCTGCAGGATCGTCTGACCCTCGTTGGGGATTCGAGCGGCGATCGAGGTGAACATGAGCACGCTCATCCCGTTGCCCACGCCACGGTCGGTGATGAGCTCGCCCAGCCACATGATCACACCGGTGCCGGCGGTCATGCAGATCACCATCGTCGAGAGCGTGAAGACGTCCGTCTTGTAGAGAATCGGTTCGTTGCAGCCCTGGAACAGCTGACCGGATCGGGCCAGGGCGATGAAGCCGGTCGACTGCAGGACCGCCAGCCCGATCGTGAGGTATCGGCTGTACTGAGTCAGCTTCTGCTGACCGGCCTGGCCTTCCTTCTTCAGCTGCTCGAACCGTGGGATGACCACGACGAGGAGCTGGATGATGATGCTCGCGGTGATGTAGGGCAGGATGCCCAGAGCGAACACGGACAGCCTGAGCAAGGCGCCGCCGGAGAACAGGTTGATCAGGGAATAAACATCCTTTGACGCTCCGCTACCGGCGATCTGGATACAGTCGTTGATGTTCTTGACGTCCGTGTTCGGCGTCGGCACCGAGGCCCCGAGCCGGTAGAGCACGATGATGCCCAGCGTAAAAAGCAGCTTATTGCGCAGATCGGGCGTTCGAAACGCCGATGCAAAAGCGCTGAGCACGCATCCTCCTGTGCGGGTTGAGCGGCCGACCGGACGGTCGTCGCGAGCTATGGTCCCCGCAGATCCCGGCCAATGCGGCTGCGGAGGTCGACTCTGACCTTCAGATTAACAGCCGCAGTGGCCACGATCAGGGCTTACAGCTTGGTGACCGTGCCCCCAGCAGCCTCGATCTTGTCACGGGCCGTGCTGGAGAATGCGTTCGCGGTGACGTCGAGCTTGACCGAGCCCAACTCGCCGTGGCCGAGTACCTTGACCAGCGCGCCCTTGCGTACCGCCCCGGCAGCCACCAGGGCGTCGATATCGACGGGGCCGCCACGCGGGAACAGCTCCGCCAGCGCGGCGACGTTGACGACCTGATACTCGGTCCGGAAGGTGTTGTTGAACCCTTTGAGCTTGGGCAGCCGCATGTGGATCGGCATCTGACCGCCCTCGAAGGTGGCCGGAATCCGGGAGCGAGCTTTGCTGCCCTTCGTCCCGCGTCCCGCGGTCTTGCCCTTGGACGCGTTACCACGCCCCACTCGGGTTTTCTTCGTATGCGCGCCCGCTGCCGGGCGCAGGTGGTGAACCTTGAGCGGTCCGCCCATGTCAGTCGACCTCCTCGACCGAAACGAGATGCGGCACGGTGGCGACCATGCCGCGGATCTCCGGTCGGTCTTCCTTGATGACCACGTCATGGACCCGCTTGAGGCCCAGCGAACGCAAGGTCTGGCGCTGGTTCTCCTTGTTCCCGATTCCGGACCGGATCTGGGTGATCTTCAACCGTGTCATGGTCCCGCTTATCCGGCCTGTCCGGCGCGGGCCCGAAGCAGCCCGGAGGGCGCGATGTCCTCGAGCGGGAGACCGCGCCGGGCCGCGACCTCCTCCGGCCGGACCAGGTCCTTCAGCGCCGCCACGGTCGCATGCACGATATTGATCGGATTGTCCGAGCCCAGGGACTTCGACAGCACGTCGTGGATACCCGCACATTCCAACACCGCTCGCACCGGGCCGCCGGCGATGACGCCGGTACCGGGGCTCGCCGGCTTGAGCAAGACCACGCCGGCGGCGGCCTCGCCCTGCACCGGGTGCGGAATGGTCTGCTGGATCCGCGGCACCTTGAAGAAGTTCTTCTTGGCCTCTTCGACGCCCTTCGCGATCGCCGCAGGGACCTCCTTGGCCTTGCCGTAGCCCACACCGACGGTTCCATCGCCGTCACCGACGACGACCAGCGCGGTGAAGCTGAACCGGCGCCCACCCTTGACCACCTTGGCGACGCGGTTGATGGTCACAACCCGCTCGAGATGTGGGCTCTTCTCCGGGGCGCCCCCGTCCCGGCCGCCCCGACCACCCTCTCGGCGGTCGCGACGGTCACGCTGGCCGCCGGACTCGGTGCCAGCCGTGCGGGGTCCCCGCTGCGGTCCGGGCATCAGTTATTTCCTTCCATCGTGATGGCGCTCATTGACGTTGCTCCGCTCGCTCAAAATTCGAGGCCTGCCTCTCGGGCCGCATCGGCGAAGGCAGCCATTCGTCCGGTATACGTGTGCCCTCCCCGGTCGAAGACAACCTTGGAGATACCCGCGGCCTTCGCCGTGTCGGCAAGCGACGTCCCTACGGCCTTGGCCTTTGCGGTCTTGTCGCCTTCGCGGAGCTTGTAGGTCGATGCCGAGGCCAGGGTCGTCTGGGTGGAATCGTCGACGATCTGCGCGTAGAGATGACGCGAGGATCGGGTAACTACCAGCCGCGGACGTTCGGTCGTACCGACGACCTTCTTCCGCAGCCGGAAGTGCCGACGTGACCGCGCGACGCGCCGTGACGCGGACACGCCCGCCGACCGGCGAGCCTTCTTGAGGATCGTTGCTGCGGCCATCGCTACTTACCTGTCTTCCCGGCCTTGCGGCGGACGACCTCGCCCTGATACCGCACGCCCTTGCCCTTGTACGGATCGGGCTTGCGTAGCTTGCGGATGTTCGCCGCCACCTCGCCGACCTTCTGCTTGTCGATGCCTTCGACCGCGAAACGCGTGGGCGCCTCGACCCGGAACGTGATGCCGTCGGGTGCGCGCACCACCACTGGGTGGGAGTAGCCCAACGCGAACTCCAGATCGCTTCCACGCGCCTGGACCCGGTAACCGGTGCCCACGATCTCGAGCGTCTTCGTGTACCCGGCAGTGACTCCGGTCACCATATTTGCGATCAACGTGCGCGACAGTCCGTGCAACGCCTTCGATTCCCGCTCGTCATCCGGTCGGGTCACCTCCAGCGCACCATCGTCTCCACGACGCACTGAGATGGGCTCCGCGACGACATGGCGCAGCGTCCCCTTCGGACCGGTCACTGTCACCTGCTGGCCATCGATGGTTACCTCGACCCCACTTGGGACGGCGACCGGAAGCCGGCCAATTCGACTCATTTCGAACCCCACACTTCGCCGCGCGCGCGGCCAACACACAGACTCATTCGTCGCTCACCAGACATAGGCGAGGACTTCCCCGCCAACCCTTCGCTTGGCGGCCTGCCGATCGGTCAGCAGTCCGGACGACGTCGAGATAATCGCCGTGCCCAGGCCGCCGAGCACCCGCGGCAGCCCCGTCGACTTCGCGTAGACACGCAGGCCGGGCTTGGATACCCGGCGCACGCCAGCGATGCTGCGCTCCCGGTTCGGTCCATACTTCAGGTCGAGCGTGAGCACCCGGCCGACCTGGCCTTCGGGCGCGTCGCCGACGTGGAACCCCGCGATGTATCCCTCCTGCTTGAGGATCTCGGCGATGTTCCTCTTCAACTTCGACGCCGGCATGCTGACCTCGTCGTGGTACGCCGAGTTCGCGTTGCGCAGCCGAGTAAGCATGTCTGCGATGGGGTCGGTCATCGTCATCAGGCGGCCTCGACTCTTCGGCCTGAGCAGAGCTTGATCATGATTGGATCTTCTTTCTCGCAGCGGTTCCGCGTGCGGCCTGCCGCGAAGCGGTGGAAACGGATATTCAGTTGTCGGTCTTCACCAGCTGGCCTTGGTCACGCCGGGCAATTCGCCGGCGTGCGCCATCTCCCGCAGGCAGATTCGGCACAGGCCGAATTTGCGATACACCGAGCGGGGTCGCCCGCAGCGCTGGCAGCGGGAATAGCCGCGGACGGCAAACTTCGGCTTGGCTGCCGCCTTGTTGACCAGTGCCTTCTTCGCCATTCGTCAACTCTCCTTGAACGGGAAGCCGAGCGCGCGCAGCAGGGCTCGCCCCTCGTCGTCGGTCTTGGCTGTGGTAACCACCGTGATGTCCATGCCGCGCTGGCGATCAATCGTGTCCGGGTTGATCTCGTGGAACATCGACTGCTCGGTGAGGCCGAAGGTGTAGTTGCCCCGGCCGTCGAATTGAGCGGACGACAGGCCCCGGAAGTCCCGGATGCGCGGCAGTGCAAGGGTCAGCAACCGGTCCAGGAACTCCCACATCCGGTCGCCGCGCAATGTCACCTTGGCGCCAATCGGCATCCCTTCACGGAGCTTGAACTGCGCGATCGACTTGCGTGCGCGCTGCACCAGAGGCTTCTGCCCGGTGATGAGCGAGAGATCGCGCACGGCGCCGTCCATCAACTTGGCGTCCTTCGCTGCCTGGCCCACGCCCATGTTGACGACGATCTTGACCAGCCTCGGCACCTGCATCGGGTTGGCGTAGCTGTGCGCGTTGGTCAGCTGCGGCACGATCTCGTCCCGGTAGCGGGTCTTGAGCCGTGGCACCGGAATTTCGGTCGCGACGGTCACTTCAGATCCTTCCCCGAGCGACGGGAAACTCGTACGTTGCGACCGGTCTCCTCGTCGCGCCGATAGCCGACTCGGGTCGCTACCCCGCCATCAATGACCATGACGTTGCTGGCGGCGATGGCCGCCTCGACGTGTTCGATGCCGCCGGCCTTGGCCCCGCGCTGCGTCGTCGACACCCGGGTGTGCTTGGTCACCCGATTGACGCCTTCGACGACGACCCGGTTGCGGATCGGGTCAGCGGCGATCACCTTGCCCCTGATGCCGCGGTCCTTGCCGGCGATGACGACGACCTCGTCGCCCTTCTTGACCTTCATGCCTTCACCTTGCTGTTGCCAGTCATCTCACAGCACCTCAGGAGCCAACGAAATGATCTTCATGAATCGCTTGTCGCGCAGCTCGCGGCCGACCGGACCGAAGATGCGCGTCCCGCGGGGCTCGCCATCCGCCCGGATGAGCACGGCCGCGTTCTCGTCGAAGCGGATGTAGCTGCCATCCGGCCGGCGTCGCTCCTTGACGGTGCGCACGATAACCGCTTTGACGACATCGCCCTTCTTCACACCGGCACCGGGCAGCGCATCCTTGACCGTAGCCACGATGATGTCGCCGATGCCCGCGTAGCGCCGGCCGGAGCCGCCCATCACCCGGATGCACAAGATCTCCTTGGCTCCGGTGTTGTCGGCGACGCGCAGTCGCGACTCCTGCTGAATCACTGCCTACTCCATGCCTCTGGACCGAGCCGCGCGGTGTACCCGCACGTCGCGATCGCGACTACTTTGCCTTCTCGAGAACCTGGACAACTCGCCACCGCTTGGTAGCAGACAGGGGCCGGGTCTCCATGATCAGTACCCGGTCTCCGATCGTCACCGCGTTGGTCGGGTCATGCGCCTTGAGCTTGCTCGTGCGGCGGATCACCTTGCCGTACAGGGAGTGCTTGACCCGATCCTCGACGGCCACCACCACGGTCTTGTCCATCTTGTCGCCCACCACCCGGCCCTCGCGGGTCTTGCGATGCGACGTCCGCACGCTCTCGCTGCGATGCTCGCTCATGCCGAAACCTCTGTTTCGTCTGGTGCCACCGACAGCCCGAGTTCCCGCTCACGCAGGATGGTGTAGATCCGGGCGATGTCATGCCGCACGGTGCGCAGCCGGCGGTTGTTGTCGAGCTGCCCGGTCGCCATTTGGAACCGCAAGTTGAACAATTCCTCCTTGGCCTCCCGCAACCGGGTCTCCAACTCGTCGTCGTGCAGCTCGCGTAGCTCGCTGGGCTGGGTCATCAGAAGTCACCTGCTTCGCGCGTGATGATGCGGCACTTCATCGGCAGCTTGTGAATCGCGCGAGTGAGCGCCTCCCGAGCAACGACCTCGTTCGGGAACGAAAGCTCGAAGAGCACCCGGCCCGGCTTTACGTTGGCGATCCACCACTCCGGTGAACCTTTGCCTGAGCCCATCCGGGTCTCTGCGGGCTTCTTCGTGAGCGGACGGTCCGGATAGATGTTGATCCAGACCTTGCCGCCACGACGGATCCTCCGGTTGATCGCGATACGCGCCGACTCGATCTGCCGGTTCGTGACATATGCCGGCTCCAGCGCCTGGATGCCGTACTCCCCGAAGGCGACACGGGTGCCGCCACTCGCCATACCGCTGCGGCTCGGGTGGTGTTGCTTGCGGTGTTTGACCCGCCGTGGGACGAGCATGGGTCAGCTCTCCCTTCCGCTCGTCGGCGTGTCGGTCTCGGCAACCAGCGTGGCCGCCGAGTCGCTGCCCTGCCGGGCCTCGACCTTGGCCTCCTCGGCCGTGATCCGCGTTGCCTCGTCAGCCACGACGGCAGCCTCCTCGATCACGTGCGCCCGCTCGGCGGCAGCGGTCGGCTCCGCCGCTGACCGGCCGGCATCCGTGCCGGTCCCCGTCGTGCCCTGCGAGCCGGAACGGCGCGGACGACTCGTCGCCGGGCGTTCCCGGCGCTGCCGCAATGCTTCCGCGGCCGCGGCCGCTTCCCGCTCAGCCCGAGATCCAGTCGGGACCTCGCCCTTGTACAGCCAGACCTTCACGCCGATCCGGCCGAACGTGGTCCGCGCCTCGTAGAAGCCGTAGTCGATGTTCGCGCGCAGCGTGTGCAACGGCACCCGGCCCTCGCGGTAAAACTCCGACCGGCTCATCTCGGCGCCGCCGAGGCGGCCCGAGCACTGCACCCGAATGCCTTTGATCCCAGGGCTTTTGAGGGCCGACTGCATGCTCTTTCGCATCGCTCGCCGGAAGCTCACCCGGTTCGACAGCTGCTCGGCCACGCCCTGCGCCACCAGCTGGGCGTCACCTTCAGGGTTCTTCACCTCGAGGATGTTCAGCTGCACCTGCTTGTTGGTCAGCTTTTCCAGCTCTCCCCGGATGCGGTCGGCTTCCGCCCCGCGGCGGCCGATCACGATGCCGGGCCGGGCCGTGTGGATATCGACTCGGACGCGATCCCGCGTGCGCTCGATCTCGACCTTGGCGATGCCGGCGCGCTCCATGCCTTTGGTCATCAGCCGCCGGATCGCCACGTCCTCTTTGACGTAGTCGGCGTACTGCTTGTCGGCGAACCACCGGCTCTTGAAGTCGGTGGTGATACCGAGGCGGAACCCGTGCGGGTTGACCTTCTGACCCATTTACTTCCGCGCCTCATTCCTGCTCGTGGCATTGCGTTGATCACTCATGACCGTCCGCGTCCTTTCGGTGCCGGCGTCTCGATGCTCTCGACCTCCACGGTGATGTGGGAGGTGCGCTTGCGGATGCGGTAGGCCCGCCCCTGAGCGCGCGGCCGAAATCGTTTGAGCATCGGTCCCTCGTCCACGTACGCCTGCGATACGAACAACGTGTCCGGGTCGAGCGAGAAGTTGTGCTCCGCATTCGCTATCGCACTCGCGAGCACCTTCGCCACGGGCTCGCTCGCGGCTTGCGGAGCGAACTTGAGCACCGACAGCGCCTCCTGCGCGGGCAGATTGCGAATGAGATCCACGACGCGGCGCGCCTTCATCGGCGAGACGCGTACGTAGGTCCCCCGCGCGAAGGCGGTGCGGACCTCGTCCGTGTCGGTGTTGGCAGCCATGATGTCCTCTTCTTCGTCTTCTCTAGCCGCGCCGTGCGCGACGGTCGTCCCTCACGTGGCCTCGGTAGGTACGCGTCGGCGCGAACTCACCGAGCTTGTGGCCGACCATGCCCTCGGTGATGAACACCGGAACATGCTTGCGACCGTCGTGCACGGCGATCGTCTGCCCGAGCATGTCCGGGATGATCGTCGAGCGGCGCGACCATGTCTTGATCACGGCCTTGGTGTTCCGGTCGTTCTGCGCATCCACCTTTTTCAGCAGGTGATCGTCAACGAACGGACCCTTCTTCAACGAGCGTGGCATCGCTTGATTACCTCTTCTTGTTCGTGCGTCGACGGCGGACGATCAATGCGTCGCTGGCCTTGCGCCGCCGGGTACGGCCCTCGGGCTTGCCTCCGGGATTGACCGGATGGCGTCCACCGGATGTCTTGCCCTCGCCGCCGCCGTGCGGGTGATCGACAGGATTCATCGCCACTCCGCGAACGGACGGCCGCTTCCCCTTCCAGCGCATGCGGCCGGCCTTGCCCCAGTTGATGTTCGACTGCTCGGCGTTGCCCACCTCGCCTACCGTGGCTCGGCACCGTACGTCGACGTTGCGGATTTCCCCGGACGGCATGCGCAGCTGCGCGTACGGGCCCTCCTTGGCCACCAGCTGGACGCTGGCGCCAGCCGACCGGGCGATCTTGGCCCCGCCTCCTGGCCGCATCTCGATGGCATGTACGACCGTGCCGACCGGGATGTTGCGCAGCGGCAGGGCATTACCCGGCTTGATGTCCGCACGCGGGCCGCTCTCCACGGTGTCGCCCTGCTTGAGCAGGCGCGGCGCGAGAATGTAACGCTTCTCGCCGTCCGCGTAATGCAGCAGCGCGATGCGAGCGGTGCGGTTCGGGTCGTACTCGATATGCGCGACCTTGGCCGGAACATCGTCCTTGTCGTCCCGGCGGAAATCGACCAGCCGGTAGGCACGCTTATGGCCGCCACCTTGGTGTCGGGTCGTGATCTGACCGGAGTTGTTGCGGCCACCGCGGTTGTGCAGCGGGCGGACAAGCGACTTCTCGGGCTCGTCGCGAGTGATCTCGACGAAGTCGGACACGCTCGCGCCGCGCCGCCCTGGAGTCGTCGGCTTGTATTTACGAATGCCCATTGGTCTACCCGTCCTATTGCCCGAACACGTCTATGCGGTCACCAGACCGCAGCGTGACGATCGCCCGCTTCACGTTCCGGCGCCGGCCGTAGCCGAGCCGGGTGCGCTTGCGCTTGCCTGGCCGGTTGAGGGTGTTCACGTCGGTGACCTTCACGTTGAACACTCGCTCCACCGCGATCTTGATCTGCGTCTTGTTGGCCTGGGGGTGTACGTCGAAGGTGTACTTGTTCTCGTCCAGCAGGCCATAGCTCTTCTCCGAGATGATCGGAGCGAGCAGCACGTCGCGCGGGTCGTCGAACATCAGCTGTCCTCTTCCTTCGCCCCGCCGTCATCCGACGCTGGGGCCGCCGCGTCGTCGCCCGCATCTGCGTCTGACGCTGCGTCCGCATCCGACGCTGACGCCGCCACATCGTCGACCGCGACCTCGTCCTCGTCTGGCGGGGCAGCCACCGCCTCGTCGACCACGACCGCATCCGGCAGTGCCGATACTGGGGTGCTGGGCGGCGGGCCACCGAGGAAGGTCGTGAGCGCGGCCTCGGTGAAGACCACGTCATCGCTGATCAGTACGTCGTAGGTATTGAGTTGGCCCGGTTCGAGCAGGTGCACGCTCGGGACGTTGCGCAGGCTCTTCCAGGTCAGCTCATCGTCCCGCTCGGCGACGACGAGAATGTGCGGCGATTCGACGATTGTGGCCAGAGTTTGCGCCGCCGCCCGCGTCGACGGGGTATCACCGCTGACGATCGACGACACGACATGGACGCGATCGTTGCGGGCCCGGTCGGATAGCGCCCCACGCAGGGCGGCCGCCTTCATCTTCTTGGGGGTTCGCTGCTCGTACGCTCGCGGTTGGGGTCCGTGGACGATCCCGCCGCCGGCAAACTGGGGTGCCCGGTTCGAGCCTTGCCGAGCCCGACCGGTTCCCTTCTGCCGATACGGCTTCCGCCCGCCGCCGGCGACTTCGCCGCGGGTCTTCGTCGAATGAGTCCCCCGGCGGGCGGCCGCGAGTTGCGCCACGACAACCTGGTGGATCAGCGCGATGTTCGTCTGCACGTCGAAGACCTCGGCGGGCAGCTCGACCATCGACGTCGGAGGCGTCGCGTCGACCGGACGCTGGACGGTCACGGAGAGACTCACGATCACGCCCCCTTCGCCGCGGTGCGAACGATGACCAAGCCGCCCTTGGGGCCGGGAACCGCACCCCTGATCAGCAGCAGGCCCCGCTCGGTGTCAACTTTGTGCACCATGAGGCCGGGCGTAGTTTGGCGCTCATGGCCCATTCGGCCGGCCATGCGCACGCCCTTGAACACGCGGGCTGGTGTGGCGCACGCACCGATCGAGCCCGGCGCCCGATGCTTGCGCTGGGTGCCGTGCCCCGCTCCGAGGCCGTGGAAGCCGTGCCGTTTCATAACCCCAGCGGTGCCCTTGCCCTTGGTCGTGCCGGTGACATCGACCATGGCGCCCGCGTCGAACACGTCCGGACCGAGTTCCTGGCCGATCTCGTAGCCGTCCAGAGCATCGGTCCGCAGCTCGACGATATGCCGGCGCGGGGTGACGTTGGCCGCTTTGAAATGGCCGGCCACCGGCTTGGTGACCTTCCGCGGGTCGATCGGCCCGTAGGCGAGCTGGACGGCGCTGTAGCCGTCCTTCTCGCGCGTGCGGATCTGGGTGACGACGCAGGGCCCGGCCTTCACGACAGTAACCGGCACGATCCGGTTGTTCTCGTCGAAAACCTGGGTCATGCCGAGCTTCTCGCCCAGAATGCCTTTTGCCGAGCGAGGCTCGCGGAGCCTGCCGGCGGTGTTGTCGCTTGCCATGTCCAGCCCTACTGAATGTTCACATCGACGCTCGCCGGCAAGTCGATACGCATAAGCGCGTCGACCGTCTTCGGCGTCGGGTCGAGGATGTCGATGAGCCGCTTGTGGGTCCGCATCTCGAAGTGCTCGCGGCTGTCCTTGTACTTGTGCGGCGACCTGATCACGCAGTAGATGTTCTTCTCGGTCGGCAACGGCACGGGGCCGACGACACGCGCGCCGGTCCGGGTGACCGTCTCGACGATCTTGCGTGCGCTGGCGTCAATAGCCTCGTGGTCGTAGGCCTTGAGCCGGATGCGGATCTTCTGTCCCGCCATGGGGCTAGCTCACCTTCACTGTGCTGGTCGCTTCGAGCAGGTCCGAGCTCGCGGCTGACGCCGGAGCGCGTTGGCTGCGTTGGATCTTGATGCGCCCAAGTGGGCGGCACTCGCCTGGCACATCAAGATCCGCTGCATTGGCTGATCGATTTCGTTACTTGACGATCTTGGTGACTCGACCCGCACCAACAGTTCGGCCGCCCTCGCGGATAGCGAACCGCAGCCCGTCTTCCATGGCGATCGGCTGGATCAGCTCGACCTTCATCTCGGTGGTGTCACCGGGCATAACCATCTCGGTGCCCTCCGGGAGGGTCACCACACCGGTCACGTCGGTCGTGCGGAAGTAGAACTGCGGACGGTAGTTGTTGAAGAACGGCGTGTGCCGGCCACCCTCGTCCTTGGACAGGATGTACACGGTGCCCTCGAAGTTGGTGTGCGGCGTCGCCGTACCCGGCTTGATGACAACCTGGCCGCGCTCTACCTCCTCGCGCTTCACACCGCGCAGCAGTAGGCCGACGTTCTCGCCTGCGCGGCCCTCGTCGAGCAGCTTGCGGAACATCTCGATGCCAGTGACCGTCGTGGACTGCTTCTGCGGGTGGATGCCCACGATGTCGACCTGCTCGTTGACCTTGAGCACACCGCGCTCGATGCGGCCGGTTACGACCGTGCCGCGACCGGTGATGGTGAACACGTCCTCGACCGGCATGAGGAACGGCTTGTCGACCTCGCGCACCGGCTGCGGGATGGAATCGTCCACCGCGTCCATCAGCTCCAGGACCTTCGCGCTCCAATCGGCGTCGCCTTCGAGCGCCTTGAGCGCCGAGACCCGCACGATCGGGGCATCGTCGCCCGGGAACTCGTACTGGTTGAGCAGCTCACGAACCTCGAGCTCGACGAGCTCCAGGATCTCCTCGTCGTCGACCATGTCCGCCTTGTTCAGCGCGACCACGATGTAGGGCACACCGACCTGGCGGGCGAGCAGCACGTGCTCCTTGGTCTGCGGCATGGGGCCGTCAGTGGCAGCGACAACCAGAATCGCGCCGTCCATCTGGGCCGCGCCGGTGATCATGTTCTTGATGTAGTCGGCGTGACCAGGGCAGTCGACGTGCGCGTAGTGCCGCTTCTCCGTCTGGTACTCGACATGCGCGATCGAGATCGTGATGCCGCGCTGCTTCTCCTCCGGAGCCTTGTCGATCTGGTCGAACGGCGTGAACGGGTTGATCGCCGGGAACTTCTCATGCAGCACCCTGGTGATCGCGGCCGTCAGCGTCGTCTTGCCATGGTCGATGTGACCGATCGTGCCGATGTTGACGTGCGGCTTGGTCCGCTCGAACTTCGCCTTCGCCACTGTGGATCCCTTTCCCTCTTGGCTGTGCCGGTCTTCTAGGTCCGGCTGGTTGGACTTGGTACGGAAACTCTGGGCATGCTCACTCGCCCGTCACCCTCGCGATAATCTCCTTGGCCACATTGCTCGGCACCTCCGAATACCGCTCGAACTGCATCGAGTAGCTCGCGCGGCCTTGAGTCTTACTGCGCAGGTCGCCCACGTAACCGAACATCTCCGACAGGGGCACCAGCGCCTTGACGACACGCAGACCGCCGCGCTCTTCCATGGCCTGGATGTGACCTCGACGTGAGTTCAGGTCGCCGATTACATCGCCCATGTTCGGCTCGGGCGTCGTGACCTCGACGGCGAACATCGGCTCGAGCAGCACGGGCTGGGCCTTGCGGGCCGCGGCTTTGAGCACCATGGAGCCTGCGATCTTGAACGCCATCTCGGACGAATCGACCTCGTGGTAGCCGCCGTCGAGCAGGGTGAGCCGGACGCCGACCAGCGGAAAGCCCGCCAGGACCCCGTATTGCATGGCCTCTTGGACGCCGGCGTCTACCGAAGGGATGAACTCCTTCGGTATGCGCCCACCGGTCACGGCATTGACGAACTCGTAGCTCGGGCCGTCCGGCGTCATCTCCAGGGGCTCGAGCTTGACCTGCACCTTCGCGTACTGGCCAGAGCCACCCGTCTGCTTCCGATGGGTGTATTCCTCGCGGTCTACCGTGCCCCGGATCGTTTCGCGGTAGGCGACCTGGGGCTTTCCGACGTTGGCCTCGACCTTGAACTCACGACGCATGCGGTCGACGAGAATCTCCAGGTGGAGCTCGCCCATGCCGGAAATGATCGTCTGGCCAGTGTCCTCGTCGGTTCGTACCTGGAAGGTCGGGTCCTCCTCGGCGAGCTTCTGGATAGCCGTGCCGAGTTTCTCTTGATCGCTTTTGGTCCTCGGCTCGATTGCCACGTAAATAACTGGCGCGGGGAACGTCATGGACTCGAGCACGATCGGTTTCTGCGAGTCGGAGAGGGTGTCGCCGGTCGTGGTCTGCTTGAGCCCGGCGACCGCGATGATGTCGCCTGCGCCAGCGCGCGGTAGCTCCTCACGCTTGTTCGCGTGCATCTGGTAGATCTTGCCGATGCGCTCCTTGCGATCCTTCGTGGAGTTGAGGACCTGCGAGCCGTTCTCGAGCACGCCCGAGTAGATGCGCAGGTACGTGAGCTTGCCGAGGTGGTGATCAGTGGCGATCTTGAACGCCAGAGCGGAAAGAGGCTCGGTCTCGTCCGTCTTTCGGCTGGCCGGCGTCTCGCCGTCCATCAGGGTGCCGTCGACATGCGGAATGTCCAACGGTGACGGCAGATAGTCGATCACCGCGTCGAGCATCGGCTGAACACCCTTGTTCTTGAACGCCGATCCGCAGAGGACCGGATTCAACGCGCCAGCGATCGTGGCCCGGCGGATGGCGGCCTTCAGCGTCGCATCGGACAGCTCCTCGCCACCCAGGTAGGCCTCGAGGATGGAGTCGTCGGCCTCGGACAGCGTCTCGAACAGCTTCTCGCGCCACTCGGCCACTTGTCCGGCCAGTTCGGCCGGGATCTCCTCGATCGTGTAGTCGTCGCCCTTCTTCGTCTCGCCACGCCAGGTCAGCGCACGCATGCCGATCAGGTCGACGACTCCGATGAAGTCACTCTCGGCTCCGATTGGCAGCTGGAGCACTAACGGCGTCGCATTGAGCCGATCGATCATCATCTGTACGCATCGGAAGAAGTCGGCGCCGGTACGGTCGAGCTTGTTGACGAAGCACATGCGCGGGACGTTGTATTTGTCCGCCTGCCGCCACACCGTCTCCGTCTGTGGCTCGACGCCCGCGACACCGTCGTAAACGGCTACCGCGCCGTCCAGGACCCGCAACGACCGCTCGACCTCGACGGTGAAGTCCACGTGGCCGGGCGTGTCGATGATGTTGATCGTGTGACCCTTCCACGTGCACTTGGTGGCCGCGGACGTGATCGTGATGCCGCGCTCCTGCTCCTGCTCCATCCAGTCCATCGTCGCGGCGCCGTCGTGCACCTCGCCGATCTTGTAGTTGATGCCGGTGTAGAAGAGGATGCGCTCGGTGGTCGTGGTCTTGCCCGCGTCGATATGCGCCATGATCCCGATGTTGCGGGTCTTGGCGAGTTCGGCGTTCCTGGCCATCTTTCCTTCTTGCTAAACGTTAGGTTTGGAGCGGGTACGGCGAAGTTTCTCGAGCGCAGCGAGCAACTTCGTGGGGTGCGCTACCAGCGGTAATGTGCGAATGCCTTGTTGGATTCGGCCATCTTGTGTGTGTCCTCACGGCGTTTGACGCTCGCGCCTAGGCCGTTGCTGGCGTCCAGCAGCTCGTTCATCAGACGCTCGGTCATCGTCTTCTCGCGGCGCTGACGGGAGTAGCCCACCAACCAGCGGAGAGCCAGCGTCGTGCTTCGACTGGCCTTGACCTCGACCGGCACCTGATAGGTGGCACCGCCGACCCGGCGGCTTTTCACCTCGATCGTCGGCTTGACGTTGTCGAGCGCTCGCTTGAGCGTCACCACCGGGTCCGTGCCGGTCTTCTCCCGGGCCCCCTCGAGCGCCCCGTAGACGATCTTCTCGGCTACCGAACGCTTGCCGCGACCCAAGATCTTGTTGACCAGCTGGCTGACGAGCGTGGAGTTGTAGACCGGGTCGATGACCAGAGGACGACGCGGAGCTGGGCCTTTGCGGGGCATTAGCTCTTCTCCTTCTTCGCGCCGTAGCGGCTTCGGGCCTGCTTCCGGTTGCGGACGCCCTGGGTATCGAGCGATCCACGGATGATCTTGTAGCGGACGCCCGGAAGATCCTTCACCCGGCCGCCGCGTACCAGCACGATCGAGTGCTCCTGGAGGTTGTGGCCGACGCCCGGTATGTAGGCGGTGACCTCGATGCCGCTGGTCAGACGGACCCGGGCGACCTTGCGCAACGCAGAGTTCGGCTTCTTCGGCGTCGTCGTGTAGACGCGCGTGCAGACACCCCGGCGCTGGGGGGAACCCTTCAGAGCCGGCGTCTTCGTCTTGCCGATCTTGTCCTGCCGGCCCTTGCGGACCAGCTGCTGGATCGTAGGCATGCGGCCTGCAATCTCCTCTGTCGTCAGCGGTTGTCGAGCGTCGCCGCGGGTGATACGGATGGTGCGGATGTTGCTTCACCGGTCCCCGAGGTCGGGTGTGTCGCACCCAACCCGCAGGCCAGCCCGGAATATTCCGGTCTGGACGGTGTGCCCGGTCCTGCTCGTCGCCGGTGGCCCGGTCCTCGGGCGGGACCGCTGACCGACCGGCCGTCGGCGGGCACGAGTCTAGGCCCGGATCGCTCCGGGCACGACTACAACGATACTCGTGGGGGTTGGAGCGGTCAAAGCCGCCGACTGGCCGCTCCGCCGCGGGCGATCCGTCCGGAGTCGGGCGACAACGGCGCTTGTCAACATTCGGTCCGCTGGTCATCATTTGGCCGGCCGCTCCAGGCTCATACGAGCTCGCCGCCGAGCCCACTCCACAGCCATCCACAGCCCGTAGGAGTCGCTGGCCCAGTACCGTTGAACCCATGCGCGCCGTCTGCCAGTTCGCCACGGCTTGCGGATAGGTGACCGGATGGTGTTTTTTGTCGGGATTGCCGCGGCTATCTGCCTCGGTCTCGGCTATGTACTCCAGCAACGCGTGGCAGCGCGGTCGCAGGAATCGTCCGGGCATGCGTTCCGGTTGCTCCTCGACCTGATGCACCAACGGGCGTGGTGGGCCGGTATCGGTGTCATGATCATTGGCCAGTTGCTAGGTGGCCTCGCGCTCGGGCTCGCATCGGTCGCGGTCGTCGAGCCGCTGCTGTCCGCGAGCCTTCTGTTCGCGTTCGTCATCGCGGCGTTCCTGTCCAAACAACGCGTGCGATGGCATGAGATCCTCGGCGCCCTGCTGGTGAGCTCCGCACTCGGCGTATTTCTCGCCGTCGGCGATCCACTCTCCTCAGACCACCCGAAGGCCAACCGGGCTGTGGTCGTGCTCGCCATAGCGGTCGTCGCCGGTGTCGTCGCCACGCTGGTGATGATCGGCAATCGCCGTGGGCTCGTCGTCCGCTCCGTCCTGTTCGCGACAGGCGCCGGCCTGCTGTACGGGCTCCAGGACGTCAGCACCCGGGCCGCGTCCTTCACGTTCGACCGGGAGGGCGTGGGGCAGGTATTCCTGCACGCCTGGGTCTACGTCGTTATCGGCGCCGCAATCGTCGGCATCGCTATCTCGCAAAGCGCGTTCCAAGCCGCTCGGCTCGACTTCTCCTTACCACCTATCGCGGCCGCGGAACCCATCGCCGGGATAGCGCTCGGCATAGTACTTCTGGGTGACAAGGTCTCCTTGTCGGTCGCCGGATTGGCCGCCGAGGCCGCGTGCATCGTGGCCATGATCGTCGGCGTCATCTTCATCGGCCGGTCCAAGGCGCTCGCCGACTGCGGCACGGACATCCTCGCCGCAACCGCGCGGCCGACCGCGGATCGGGTTGGTCTAGCTGATTGAATCGCTCAGCCGGTGAGGGTCTGATGTGGCCTACGGCGCTAGCCCTGCTCGCGGATGGCCCGCAAGCTCTGCTTCAGTGACCCCATCGTGGCAAGAACGGCGGTCGGTTCGTAGCCGCAGTGGGCCATGCAGTTATTGCAGCGCGGGTCGCGGCCGCGACCGTACTTAGACCAGTCGGTCGTCTCCACCAGCTCCTTATAGGTGGAGACGTAGCCGTCCGACATCAGATAGCACGGTCGCTGCCAACCGAGCAGCGAGTACGACGGGATGCCCCACGCCGTGCACTCGAAGTCAACCTTTCCTTCGAGGAAGTCGAGGAACAGCGGCGAGTGGTTGAGCCGCCAGCGCTTGCGGTTCCCGCCGGCGAAGGCCTTGGCGAACAGCTCCCGGGTTTCGGAGACGCCCAGGAAATGGTCCTGGTCGGGCGCCTTTTCGTATGCGTACGCCGGGGAGATCATCATCTGGTCGACCTTGACCTCGTCGTTCAGGAAGTTCAGGACGTCGATGATGGTCTGCGGCGTGTCGGTGTTGAAGAAGGTCGAGTTGGTCGTGACCCGGAACCCCTTCTCCTTGAGGAATGTGATGGCCGCGACGGCCTCGTCGAACACGCCCTCCTTGGCGACGGACTCGTCGTGCCGTTCCCGGAGGCCGTCGATGTGGATGGCAAAGGCGAAGTACGGCGACGGGGTGAAGTCGAACTTGTCCCAGCGCTTGCGGACGAGCTCCGCATTGGTGCACAAGTAGACGTACTTCTTCCGCTTGACGAGCTCGTTGACCATGTCGTCGATCTGCGGGTGCATCATCGGCTCGCCGCCGGCGATCGACACCATCGGCGCGCCAGACTCCTCGATGGCGGCAACCGCGCGTTCGACCGGCATCCGCTGCCGGAGCAGATCGTGCGGCTGCTGGATCTTGCCGCAGCCGTGGCACTTGAGGTTGCAGGCAAACAGCGGTTCCAGCTCGACGATCAGCGGAAACTTCTCGACGCGCCGGATCTTCTTCGAAATCAGGTACCAACCGATGCGGGCACTCTGCCGCATGGGAATGGCCATCAGTCCGAGACCTCCTTGGGAAGTGTGAACCGGATATCCTCGCGGGTCACCTCACGCTCGACGACGTCAACCCGACCGAGCGCACGCAATGTACCGATCACCTCGTCGACGAGGTGAGGCGGTGCGGAAGCGCCGGCGGTCAGGCCGATCCGGCGGGCATTCATGATCCATTCTGGTGCGATGCTGGACGCGTCGTCGACGAGGTAGGCGGGTGTCCCAGCCCGCTCAGCGACCTCGACCAGCCGCTTGGAGTTCGACGAGTTCTGCGACCCAACCACGATCACAACGTCGCAGTCATCGGCGATGGCGAGTACCGCCTGCTGGCGATTGGTGGTCGCGTAGCAGATGTCTTCCGTCGGTGGCCCCTGCAGGAGTGGGAACCGCTCGCGCAACACGTCGACGACCGAAGCTACCTCCTCAACGGCCAGGGTGGTCTGCGTCAGGTACGACACCCGCGACGGGTCGTCCACCTGGACCCGCGCCGCGTCTACGGCGGTGCGCACCAGCTGGATGTCACCCTCGCCGAGGGTCCCCTCGGTCTCGTCATGGCCGTCATGCCCAACGAGCAGAACCGTGTCCCCCCGGCCCAGGAACCGTCGCGCCTCGGTGTGGACCTTCGCAACCAGCGGGCAGGTCGCGTCCACAACCGTCAAGTTGCGGCGTTTGGCCTCCGCGCGGACGGCGGGGGGAACACCATGCGCGGAGAACACGACGGCGGTGTTGTCGGGCACCTCGTCCAGCTCGTCGACGAACACCGCGCCCTGCAGCTGCAGATCGGCGACGACATGCGCGTTGTGGACGATCTGCCGGCGCACGTACACCGGACGCGGGTATCGGCGCAAGGCCTGCTCGACGATGTCGATCGCCCGATCGACTCCGGCGCAGAATGACCGAGGCCCGGCCAATACGATCGATCGCGGCCCGGCCAGGTCCGCCCACAGGCGCAGCGACGGGCCGATCCGGCGCAGCACCCGTAGTGCCTTCGCCCCCGCACCCACCGTGCGCAATCGACCCAACGGCGTGTACGCGGTGTCCACGATCACGCGCACGACCGCCACCGACAGGTCCCGCGTAGGCAGGGCTCGCACGACCGCTGAAGACTCCATATCGACGGCGAGCGCTCCAGTGCGGGCCAACCGCTCGCGCTCATGCCCGGTCACGATGTGATCCGTACTCACCATCGGCCCGATATGCACTCGCAGGCCCTGCTGCCGTAACGCGGCCACCAGCGGCGCGGCAGCGCGCAGGACGGTGCGCCCGATGTCGTCACGCACCTCGCTCGCCACGACCACGTCTCCGGCCCGCAATTCCGGGCTCACGCCGCCGCCGACCCCGGCCACCACGACCGCCTCCGGAGCGAGCTCGGCGATCCGAGGCACCCAGCCCTGCACGCGCTTCATTCCCATGCCGCACCGCTCGACCAGCGCACCTGGCACCTGCCCGGCTAACGCGGCGTATTCCGTGCGCAGCGCAGTCACGACCAGTAGTTCGGTCACCCCGTCATCACCCCGAGCCGGCGAGCGTAGCGGCCTAAAGCGCTGACGGGGAACAGGTGCCGGTACATCTCATAGTTGATGTAGAAGGCGCGGGGAAAGCCGGTGCCCGTGTACAGAGCTTCCTCCCACCCGCCGTCGTCTTGCTGGGTATCCACCAGCCACCTGATCCCGCGGTCGACCGCGTCGCCCTCATCGCCCGCGGCGAGCAGTGCAAGCAGCGCCCATGCCGTCTGAGAGGCCGTTGAGGCACCCCGGCCTCGCCACGATGCGTCGTCGTAGGAGCGCAGGTCCTCACCCCAACCGCCATCGAAGTTCTGCACTCCGTGCAGCCAGCGAACGGCCCGTCTAACCGGCACCGAATCCGGGGCGACTCCGGCGCCGACGAGTGCCGGAACGGCGGCGCCGGTGCCGTAGATGTGATTCGCGCCCCATCGGCCGAACCACGAGCCGTCTGGCTCCTGCGCATCCAGGAGCCACCGCACGCCGTCCTGGGCCGCGTCGGTACGCGCCAGGCCCCGGGCGGCGAGCATCTCGACGACATGCGCGGTCACGTCGGCCGACGGTGGATCGATGACGGCTCCGAAATCGCAGAACGGCAGTTTCTCGATAAGCCGCCGGGTGTTGTCGATGTCGAAGGCGGCCCAACCACCGTCGGCTGACTGCATGCCGACGACCCACGCGACCCCGCGCTCGATCGCATCTGCGGCAGGCACCGTCGATTCGAGCCGGTCGAGCGCCAGAACGACTTCCGCTGTGTCGTCGACATCGGGGTAGCCGTCATTGGCGAATTCGAACGCCCACCCTCCCGGCGGGAGATCCGGTCTCCGCACGGACCAGTCTCCACGCACCCGGATCTCCTCGCGCAGCAGCCATTCCGCCGCGCGGCGCAGCGCTGGGTCGTCGGGCGGCACGCCCGCATCAGCAAGGGCGATAACGGCCAGGCAGGTGTCCCAGACCGGTGATTGGCACGCTTCGAGGCGCCGCACGATGCCGGCCGGCGTCCGCTCGTGGACGAGGAACCCTTCCAGTCCCTGGATGGCGGCCGCCAGCACCGGATGGTCGAGGGGATAGCCGAGCAGGTGGAGGGCCAGGATCGAATACACCCACGGCGGCTGGATCCCGCCCCACCCGCCATCGGCTTCCTGCCGGGTGATGATCCACTCGGCGGCGCGGTGCAGCACCGCCGACCGCCCCGGCTTCACCCGCGAGCGCTCGTAGCGATGCAGCACGGCGTCCAGTCGCTGAAAGGCGCGGGCAACGCTGCGCGCTGGCGCTCGACGACGCTCGGCCGGCAGGCCGCCGGTACGCAGCTCAGCGACCGTGAACGGCAACGGGCGCACCGGCCGCAGCGACGCGACCACGGTGATCGGGACGACCGATTGGCGGGCCCAGCAGCCCCAGTCGTACAGATTGAGCGGCAGCCACCGCGGGAACAGCACGATCTCGGGGGGCATCGTCGGCAGTTCGTCCCAGGACCACTCACCGAACAATGCGAGCCAGATCCGGGTGAACACTCGCGTGGATTCGAGGCCGCCGTGCTCGCGGATCCACTCCCGGGCCGAAACGAGATGGCGATCACCAAGGGCATCGCCGGCCAGGCGAAGCGCTACGTAGGCCTCGACCGTCGTCGACAGATCCGCCGGGCCGCCCTCGAAGTTCGCCCAGGTGCCGTCAGCCCGTTGCTGTGAGCGAATCCAGCGCGCGGCTTGCTCGATCTCCTCCGTCTGCAAAATGCCCAGGAACTGCCGCAGTAGCAGGTCCTCGGCATCCATCGTGACGTTCGTGCGCAGCTCGCCTTTCCACCACCCCGCGGGATTCTGTCGCCCCAGCAGGTACGCCCGAGCACTCGTCAGTGCCTCGCCCACGTCGTGGCCGAGGGCTGCCCCTAGCTGAATCGTCACGGTGATGGCTTCCAGTTGTTAATGATCGCGCTCGACAACGTATCGCGCCAACGTCACAAGATCCTGTAACGCAGCGTTGGGCAACGACGCGCCGTCCAGTGCGGCCAGGGCCGCCTCCAGCCGGCGATCCGCCTCGCGGGCTGCCCACTCCAGGCCTCCCGCCTCAGTAATGAGTTCCGTGGCGAGCTGCACCTCCTCCTCAGAGTCGGGTCGGCCATCCCCGAGCAGCGAGTCCAGCCGCCGGCCGGCGTTTGTTCCCGACGTCAGGGCAGCGACGACCGGTGCACTGCGTTTCCCCGCACGAACGTCAGAAGACGACGATTTCCCGGTGATCACCGGGTCCCCGGTGATGCCGAGGATGTCGTCGACCAGCTGGAAGGCCATGCCCAATTCGGCACCATAACGCCACAGCGCGGTGACGAGCTGATCTCGACCGCGCACCGCCGCCGCACCGATCGCTGCCGAGCAGGCGAGAAGCGCCCCCGTCTTGCCGCCCTCCATGTGCAAGCACGCTGCGAGGTCAACCGTTGCTGATCCCTCGAACGCCAGATCGTCGGACTGCCCGCTGATCAGCTGGTGCACCGCCTCGGTCAGGCACGGCAAGGCCCGCACCCCAGCCTCGCCGTAGGACAGCAACACGTCGAACGCGAGCGTGAGCATGGCGTTGCCGGCCAAGATCGCCTGACCGTCACCGAATACCACCCACCCGGTCGGCCGGTGCCGCCGTTCCAGGTCGCGGTCCATGACGTCGTCGTGCAGCAGCGAGAAGTTGTGGACGAGCTCAACCGCGACCGCGGGAGGCACGCCGTCGGCGATCGTGCCGCCCGCTGCTTCGGCACTGATGATGGCGAGCGTGGGCCGCAGCGCCTTGCCACCCCCGTGTTCGATCGGATTGCCGAATTCGTCGTTCCAGTCGAGCTGGTAGCCCGCCACCAGCGCCATACGGGGCTCTAGCTGGGCGACGGCAGCGCGCAGCGCCGGAATGACCACTTCTCGGGCGCGGCCGATGGCGGTGGGAATCGAACGGGTCATGCCGCGAGCTCCGATCCTCGAGTGCCGGCGGCACCGAGCAGGCCGTCCGCAGCCGCCACCCCACTGCGTACCGCGCTCTCCATCGTGTCCGGCCATCCGGTATCGGTCCAGGCGCCGGCAAGCCACAGCCCGTCGATGCCGGTGTTCGCCACTGGGCGCCGGGACGCGCTGCCGGCCGCCTGGCGAAAGGTCGCCCGCCGTTCCCGCGTGACGAATGCGTCGACGACGGTCGCGCGGGTCGCGGCTGGCAGCAGGTCGGCCAGAGCGGCGACGTATCGCGTCTGCAACGACCGGCTGGGTTCGTCGACGATCCCGTCGGCCGCCGACACCGTGACCGCCAGGTACTGCCCCTGCGTGAGCCCGGACGTATCCGTGCGGTCGAAGAACCACTGCACCGGCGAGCGAACCGCGGCAGCGAACGGCAAGTCGGTGACACGACGGTCGTAAATGACATGCACGTTGACGATTGCACTGGAGCCGAGACCCGCCGCGACCGCCGCCCGCGTATCCGCGAGAACCGGTGCCGCCGGAAATGCCTCGTAGTGCGGTACGGCGAGAACAACAGCGTCGGCCACCAGCCGGCGGGAACCGTCGCGGCTTCGGGCCGCAACGCTCATCCCGGCATCGACGGGCTCGACCCGGTCCGCTCGGTGGGCGAGCAGCACCTCGACGCCGGCAGCGTCCAGAGCCCGAGCCGCGGCCTCCGAGTGCAGAGCGCCCAGCGGCGTGGCGGCGTAGCCGACGTCGGACGCCGGCGCGTGGTCGAGCAGGCCGGTGCGGAACACCTTCGCCGCAAGGGCAAGCGACGCCTCGTCCGGGTCCAGGTTCAGCGTCGCTGTACCGACGACACCCCACAGCGCGGCGATGATCGCATCGGTCTGCCCGTGATCCCGAAGAAAGGCACCCAACGTCTGCGCGTCAAGCGCCGTGTTGGCCGGATCGAGCCGGCGCAATGCCAGCGCGCCAGCGACCGCTCGCGCCCTTTCGGTTACCGACAGCAGGCGGTATCCGGCGAGCGCCGCCGAGAGGTGGAGCGGCGCTGGCACGCCCGGTAGCCGGGACAGCTTCGTACTACGGCCGCCCGGCGCCAGGATGGGAATGGACAGCCTGGGCTGCAGCACAACGTTCTCCTCGCCGTCGAGGCGGCGAACCAGCTCGCGGTACGCCTCGCAACAGCGCAGGAACACGTGCTGGCCGTTGTCGACCGACATATCGCCCCGCCGGAACGAGAACGCGGCTCCGCCCAGCCGCGGGCGCCCTTCGACGAGCTGAACCGTTGCGCCCGCGTCGGCCAACCGCAGTGCCGCCGCGATCCCTGCGAGCCCGCCTCCGACAACGATCGCGCTTGTGCCCATGCTCAGCCTCTCCGCGCCATCGCCCGGGTCGCCACCCGGAGCTTGTCCCGCGTCGGCAGAGCAGCTCGTCGGCGCATCACGATGGTCGGGTCGGCAGCGATGCGGCTGAGCAGTTCTCGATAGATGCCGGCCATCGCTCCCGCGCAGGCCGCGCTGCGCCAGTCCAGCATCGGCAGCAGTTGCAATCCCTCGTCGTAACGCCCGGCGGCCCGTGCGGCTTCGAACCGAACGAGTTCCGCGAGCCGGCCGTCCTGCGGGTCGAGCGAGCCGTCGTCCGCCGTCCGCAGCTCGACGCCAAACAGCTCGAGATCCCGCGTGGGCAGGTAGACCCGGCCGGCGGCGAGGTCTTCCCGGATGTCCCGCAGGATATTGGTGAGCTGCAAGGCGACACCCAGCGTATTGGCCAACCGTTTCGCCTCGGCGTCGTCGCCGCCGCGCAACGGCGGGTCGAACACGCCCAGCGAGAGCCGGCCGATCGACCCGGCGACACAGCGGCAGTAGTCGACGAGTTCCGTGAGATCACGGTAACTGCGATGGGTCACGTCCATCTCGCAGCCGTCAACCAGTTCCTCAAAGGCGTCGAGAGGAATGGGCAGCACGGTTGCCGCGTGGGCGAGAGCCACCTGCACCGGGTCGTCCGGGTCGGTCAGGTCGGTCGCGGCGCGCCGCGCCGCCGCCAGCTCGGCCAGCTTGCGCTCGGCGGACAGCTGACCGTCGCCGATGTCGTCGATGCGCCGAGCCATCGCATACACGGCTGACAACGCGCGCCGCTTGGTGCCGGGCAGCAGTCGGATACCCCACGCGAAGTTGCGTGCTTGATCGCCGGTGATCTGCTCGCAGGTGCGGTATGCGGCGGCGATGTCGGCCGGCAACGTTGCCCCGGCGGTCACCGCGCGACCAGCAACGGCAGGGCATGCCGCACGGTTCGCCGCTTCGTCGGTCGGACCGCTGCCGCGAGAACCTCGTAGTCGGCATCCCGCAACGCGTCCGCCGTCGCGCGACCGCCGGCAACGTAGCCGGCTACCGCGATCCGCGGCCAACCCCACAACCGAGCGACGAGCGCGTCGCCGGTCTCGAGCATCGTCCAGGCCCTCCGAACCTGGCGGCCGATCACCCGGCGCAGTGCCGGGCTCGCCACAGCCGAGCGCAACGCCGCACCACCGACGCCCTGCTCTCGGAGGTCCTCTCCGGGCAGGTATACCCGTCCGGCCCGCGCGTCCTCGCCGACGTCCTGGCAGTGCTCGAGCACCTGCAGGGCATTACACACGACGTCGGAGTCGGCGATGTTCTGCGCAGTGGCACGGCCCGCTATGTGCAGCACGATTTGACCAATCGGCGCCGCCGAGTACTGGCAGTAGTCGAGCAGATCCTCGAACGTGGCGTACCCGTGGATGGTCTGGTCCATGCGATTGGCGTGGATCAGGTCGAGCAGTGGCTGCGCCGGCAGGCCATCGGCGACCAAGCCCGCGAGACCAGTCACCGGTGCGAGCCGCGCGCCGCCGGTCCACAACGCGTGAACGTCTGCCTCGACTGCATCCAGCAGAGCCAGCCGATCACCCACGGCCGCGTCGCCGACGTCATCGACGAAGCGCGCGTAACGGTAGGTGTGCGTGAGGTTTTCGCGAGCACGACGCGGCAGAATCCGCAGTGCCACGGGGAAGTTCTCGGCCGTAGCCTGGGCTTCGGCCCGGTCGGCGAGATCATCGAGCACGCGCTGCTGCTCCGGCGACGCCTCGGCCGGGGAGCCACGTCGGATCACGGCGTCGTCCTGTCCGTCCCTCTTCCGGTCAAACCCAATGTCGCTACTCCCTAAGCTTAGGTGCGCAGGACGCACCAGGTTTCGGCGGCGTCGGGGCGCCGCGGACCATCGTAGGTGCGCGGCCGGGGCCGGACGAGTGGGGACGGATCGTGGATCAGTTCGACGTGACCGAGGTGTTGCGGCAGCGCGGCGGGGAACGTTACGCGTTGCAGCAGAGATATCTCAACCCCCAGCTGTCGCGCATGCTGCACACTATCGGGTTCGATCAGTTCTACACGCGCGCCTCAGGGGCCTATCTCTACGACGCGGACGGCCGTGAATACCTGGACATGCTCGCTGGCTTCGGGGTGTTCGCTCTCGGGCGCCACCATCCGGTCGTCCGCCAGGCCATTCACGATGTCATCGATGCCGATCTTGCCGACCTGACGCAGTTCGACGCGCCGCCGCTTGCCGGGGTACTGGCCGAGCGGCTGCTCACTACGACACCGCACTTGGATCGGGCCTACTTCGGCAATAGCGGCACGGAGGCCGTCGAGGCCGCGCTGAAATTCGCCCGTTACGCCACTGGCCGCCGACGCATTGTCTATTGCGACCACGCGTTCCACGGGTTGACCGCGGGTTCCCTCTCGGTCAACGGAGCCAAGGAATTCCGCCGCGGCTTCGACCCGCTGCTCCCCGACACGGTGATCCCGTTCGGGGATATCGATCGGCTTCGACAGGAACTCGCGAAGGGAGACGTCGCCGGATTCCTCATCGAACCCATTCAAGGCAAAGGCGTCGCGGTGAGCCCACCCGGGTTTCTGCCCGCCGCGGCGGAGTTGCTGGCCGATCACAAGGCCCTGCTCATCGCGGACGAAGTGCAATGCGGGTTGGGGCGCACGGGCGACTTCTATGCCTACGATCACGAGTCCGTGCAACCGGATCTGGTCGCAGTTGCCAAGGCATTGTCGGGCGGCTATGTGCCGGTGGGCGCGACACTCGGCCGGGACTGGATATTCCAGAGGGTCTACTCGTCAATGGACCGGGTACTCGTCCACGACTCCACATTCGGGTCGAACGCCCAGGCCATGGCGGCCGGGCTGGCTACTCTGCAGGTTTTCGAGCAGGACGCCGTAGTAGCCAACGCGCGAAAGATGGGCGACCTGCTGCTGTCACGGTTGACCGAGCTCGTCGATCGATATGAACTGCTCGCCGACGTTCGCGGTCGCGGCCTGATGATCGGCATCGAGTTCGGCCGCCCCTCGTCGTGGCGATTGCGGGCGTCGTGGATGGCGCTACAGGCGGCCCGCAAAGGCCTGTTCGCGCAGCTGATCGTGCACGCGCTCTATCACAGGCACGGCATCCTTACTCAAGTCTCCGGCGACCACTTGGAGGTGATCAAGCTCATCCCGCCGCTGATCATCGGCGAGGCCGAGGTGGATCGCTTCCTCACCGCGTTCGTGTCGGTGATGGACGAGGCACATGCCGGCAACGCGATGATCTGGGATTTCGGCAAGTCCCTGATCAAGCAGTCGCGCGCCCACTAACTGGCCCCTCTTCTGGTGATGATCTTGGACTTACCGTCGCGCCAGGGCTACCAGCCCAAGATCACGATTGACATGCGCTCGGAAGGCAAACGCAAATCGGGGACGGAAATGCTCGCGAGGCGAGCACCTCCGTCCCCGATCGCTGACGGCGGCTACCGGTAGTCGTCGTAGCCGTAGTCGTCGAGCGGCACCGCCGGGCCCAGCGTGGCGTTGGCGTTGCCGAACCCGTAGTAGTCGCTCTCGTCGTATCCGACCATGGAGAACGCGGCAGCGCGGGCCTCCTCGGTCGGGTTGACCTCGACGTTGCGGTACCGGGCGATGCCGGTACCAGCCGGGATCAACTTGCCGATGATCACGTTCTCCTTCAGGCCGACGAGCGAATCGCTCTTCGCCGAGATCGCGGCGTCCGTGAGCACCCGGGTCGTCTCCTGGAACGAGGCTGCCGACAACCACGACTCGGTGGCGAGAGACGCCTTGGTGATGCCCATCAGCACTGGCCGGCCGGACGCGGGCTCGTGTCCCTCGGCCACCACTCGCCGGTTCTCCGACTCGAACGCCGACCGCTCCACGAGCGAGCCGGGCAGGAACTCGGTCGCGCCGGAGTCGATCACCGTAATGCGCTTGAGCATCTGTCGGACGATGACCTCGATGTGCTTGTCGTGGATCGCGACGCCCTGGCTGCGGTAGACCTCCTGGACCTCGCGAACCAGGTGCAGCTGCACCTCACGCGGGCCCATGATCCGCAACACGTCGTGCGGATTTACCGCACCGGCAATGAGCTGCTGGCCGACCTCGACCTTGTCACCGTCGCTGACCAGGAGGCGAGCACGACGGGAGATCGGATACTCCTTCTCCTCCGCGCCGTCATCTGGGGTGATGACGATGCGACGCGTCGAGCCCTTCGTGCCGTCAGATTCCTCGACCCGCACACTCCCGGCGGCCTCGCTGATCGGGGCCACGCCCTTGGGTACCCGGGCCTCGAACAGCTCGCCGACGCGGGGCAAACCGTGCGTGATGTCCTCACCGGCGATACCGCCGGTGTGGAACGTCCGCATGGTCAGCTGGGTACCCGGCTCGCCGATGGACTGCGCGGCGATGATGCCGACAGCCTCGCCGACATCCACGAGCTTGCCCGATGCCAAGGACCGGCCGTAGCAGACCGCGCAGGTCCCCAACGCCGACTCGCAGGTCAGCACGGACCGCACCCGTACCTCGGAGACACCCCGCGCGATGAGCTCGTCGATCAGCACATCACCGAGATCCGCACCGGCCGCGGCCACCGTGGCGCCGTCAACGACGACGTCCTCGGCCAGGACCCGCGCGTACACAGACGTCTCGACGTGGACGTCCTTGATCAGGGTGCCGTCGGCGGCGGCGTGCGCTATCGGGAGCATGACGCCGCGATCGGTTCCGCAGTCCTCCTCCCGGATGATCACATCCTGCGAGACGTCTACGAGCCGACGGGTCAGATAGCCGGAGTCGGCGGTGCGCAGCGCCGTGTCGGCGAGACCCTTGCGGGCGCCGTGCGTCGCGATGAAGTACTCGAGCACGGACAGGCCCTCGCGGAAGTTCGCCTTGATCGGCCGCGGGATGATCTCGCCCTTGGGGTTGGCGACCAGGCCACGCATGCCGGCGATCTGGCGCATCTGCATCATGTTCCCCCGGGCACCCGAGTTGACCATGACGTAGACGGGGTTGGTCTTGGGGAAGTTGTTCTCCATTTCCTTGGCGACCTCGCTGGTCGCCTTGGTCCAGACCTCCACCAGTTCCTGACGCCGCTCCTCTTCGGTGATCACGCCGCGCAGGTACTGCTTCTCGATCTTCTCCGCGTCCTTCTCGTACCGGTCGAGAATCTCGGCCTTGTTCGGTGGCGTGACGACGTCGTCGATCGCGATCGTGATGCCGGAGCGGGTCGCCCAGTAGAAACCTGCCGCCTTGAGCGCGTCCAGCGTCGAGGCGACCGCCACCTTCGGGTACCGCTCGGCCAGGTCGTTGACGATCTGCCCGAGCTCCTTCTTCGTCACCTCGTAGTTGACGAACCGGTAGTCCAGCGGCAGCGCCTCGTTGAACAGGCAGCGGCCAAGCGTGGTCTCCACGAGGAGCGGCTCACCCGGCTGCCATCCGTCCGGCGCCGCCCAGGGCTCGCCCTTCACGCCGTTGTCGACCACCGTGACGCCGGTCAGGCGGATCTTCGCCGGGGCCTGCAGAGCGAGTGTCCGGCCGTCGCGGGCCATGATCGCCTCGGCCTCGGACGAGAACACCCGACCGGCACCCTCCTGCTCCGGCCGTAGCGCGGTCAGGTGGTAAAGGCCCAGGATCATGTCCTGGGTCGGCATGGTCACCGGCCGGCCGTCGGCGGGCTTGAGGATGTTGTTGGTGGACAGCATGAGCACGCGGGCCTCAGCCTGCGCCTCGGCGGACAGCGGCAGGTGGACCGCCATCTGGTCGCCGTCGAAGTCAGCGTTGAATGCGGTGCAGACGAGGGGGTGGATCTGAATCGCCTTGCCCTCGACCAGCTGCGGCTCGAACGCTTGGATGCCCAGCCGGTGCAGCGTCGGAGCGCGGTTCAGCAGCACCGGGTGCTCGCTGATGACCTCTTCGAGCACGTCCCACACGACCGGACGGGCACGCTCGACCATGCGCTTGGCAGACTTGATGTTCTGCGCGTGCGATAGGTCGACCAGCCGCTTCATCACGAACGGCTTGAACAGCTCGAGCGCCATTCCCTTGGGCAGGCCGCACTGGTGCAGCTTGAGCTGTGGCCCGACGATGATCACCGATCGTCCGGAGTAGTCGACGCGCTTGCCGAGCAGGTTCTGACGGAACCGGCCCTGCTTGCCCTTCAGCAGGTCGGACAGCGACTTCAGCGGGCGGTTGCCCGGCCCCGTGACCGGGCGGCCGCGGCGGCCATTGTCGAACAACGCGTCCACGGATTCCTGCAACATCCGCTTTTCGTTGTTGACGATGATCTCCGGCGCACCCAGGTCGATGAGCCGCTTCAAGCGGTTGTTGCGGTTGATCACGCGGCGGTACAGGTCGTTCAGGTCCGAGGTGGCGAACCGGCCACCGTCGAGCTGCACCATCGGGCGCAGGTCCGGCGGGATCACCGGAACGCAGTCAAGCACCATGCCGAGCGGCGAGTTCGTGGTATTCAGGAACGACGCGACGACTTTCAGCCGCTTGAGGGCCCGGAGCTTCTTCTGCCCCTTGCCCGTGCGAATCGTCTCGCGCAGGGTTTGCGCCTCAGCTTCCAGGTCGAAGTTCTGCAGTAGCGTCTGGAGCGCCTCGGCGCCCATGCCGCCCTCGAAGTACTCCCCGAACCGGTCGCGCAGCTCTCGGTACAGCAGCTCGTCGCTGATCAGCTGCTTGACGTCAAGCTTGCGGAACGTGTCCAGTACCTCGTCCAGCCGGTCGATCTCGCGCTGGGCCCGGTCACGGATCTGGCGCATTTCGCGGTCGCCGCCTTCGCGGACCTTGCGCCGCACGTCACTCTTGGCGCCCTCGGCCTCGAGTTCGGCCAGGTCCGTCTCGAGCTTCTTGGCCCGGGCCTCGATCTCGGCGTCGCGCTTCTTCTCCAGCGTCGACTTCTCCGCGCTGACCTCGGCCTCGAGCGTAGGCAGGTCGCGGTGCCGCTCCTCGTCGTTCACCGCGGTGATCAAGTACGCCGCGAAGTAGATAATCTTCTCGAGATCCTTCGGCGCCAGGTCGAGCAGATAGCCCAGGCGGGACGGGACACCCTTGAAGTACCAGATGTGGGTAACCGGCGCGGCGAGCTCGATGTGGCCCATCCGCTCGCGTCGTACCTTTGCCCGGGTGACCTCAACCCCACACCGCTCGCAGATGATCCCCTTGAAGCGCACCCGCTTGTACTTGCCGCAGTAGCACTCCCAGTCCCGCGTGGGACCGAAGATCTTCTCGCAGAACAGGCCATCCTTCTCCGGCTTCAGGGTCCGGTAGTTGATGGTCTCGGGCTTTTTCACCTCGCCATGGCTCCACTGGCGGATGTCGTCAGCCGTGGCAAGACCGATCCGAAGCTCGTCGAACACATTGACGTCGAGCAACTTTGTCCTTCTTTCTATGGTACTTCTTGGGTGCGAAGCGGGAGGCGGTTAAACCTCTTCGACCGAGCTCGGCTCGCGCCGCGACAGGTCGATTCCGAGTTCCTCGGCGGCGCGGAAGAAGTCGTCGTCGTTGTCCCGCATCTCGACGGCGACGCCATCGGACGAGAGCACCTCGACGTTGAGGCACAGCGACTGCAGCTCCTTCAGGAGCACCTTGAAGGACTCAGGAATACCTGGCTCCGGGATGTTCTCGCCCTTGACGATCGCCTCGTAGACCTTGACGCGACCGTTGATGTCGTCGGACTTGATCGTCAGCAGTTCCTGCAGCGCGTACGCCGCGCCGTAGGCCTGCATGGCCCAGCACTCCATCTCGCCGAAGCGCTGCCCGCCGAACTGGGCCTTTCCGCCCAGCGGCTGCTGGGTGATCATCGAGTACGGACCGGTCGAGCGGGCGTGGATCTTGTCGTCGACCAGGTGCAGCAACTTGAGGATGTAGACGTACCCGACGCTGACCGGCTCCGGGAAAGGCTCCCCAGACCGACCGTCGAGCAACCTGGCCTTGCCGGTGGCTCCGATCAGCTGCTCGCCGTCCCGTGTGGCATGGGTGGATGCCAGCAGGCCGGTGATCTCCGCTTCCCGGGCGCCGTCGAACACCGGCGTCGCGACCTTGGTGCCGGGCGCGCCGGAACGCGCGTCCTCGGGCAGGCGGCCCGCCCACTCCGGTTTGCCCTCGATCTCCCAACCGGTGCGGGCCACCCAGCCGAGGTGCGTCTCGAGCACCTGGCCGACGTTCATTCGGCTCGGCACGCCGAGCGGGTTGAGCACCACGTCGACCGGAGTGCCGTCTTCCAGGAACGGCATGTCTTCCGGCGGCAGGATCTTGGCGATCACACCCTTGTTGCCGTGCCGGCCGGCGAGCTTGTCGCCGTCCTGGATCTTGCGCTTCTGGGCGATATAGACGCGCACGAGTTCGTTGACGCCCGGAGCCAGCTCGTCGCCGTCCTCACGGCTGAACACACGAACGCCGATGACCTTGCCGGACTCGCCGTGCGGCACCTTCATCGAGGTGTCGCGTACCTCGCGGGCCTTCTCGCCGAAGATCGCGCGGAGTAGTCGCTCTTCCGGGGTCAGCTCTGTCTCGCCCTTCGGCGTGACCTTGCCGACCAGCACGTCGCCGTCGCGGACATCCGCGCCGATCCGCACGATGCCCCGCTCGTCGAGCTCGGCGAGCACCTCCTCGGACACGTTCGGGATGTCCCGGGTGATCTCCTCGGCACCCAGCTTCGTGTCACGCGCGTCGACCTCGTGCTCCTCGATGTGGATCGAGGTCAGCACGTCGTCTTGCACGAGGCGCTGGTTGAGGATGATCGCGTCCTCGTAGTTGTGGCCCTCCCACGGCATGAACGCCACCAGCAGGTTCTTGCCCAGTGCCATCTCACCGCGGTCGGTGGATGGCCCGTCCGCGATCACCTGGCCCGCCTCGACGTGCTCTCCCTCGTAGACGATCGGCTTCTGGTTGAAGCTCGTGCCCTGGTTCGACCGCGCGAACTTGGCCAACCGGTAGGTGTTGCGCGTGCCGTCATCGGCCATGATCGTGATGTAGTCAGCGGACAGTTCCTCGACTACGCCGGGCTTGTCAGCGACAACGACGTCGGCCGCGTCGACTGCGGCCCGCAGCTCCATGCCGGTGCCGACCAGCGGCGCCTCGCTGCGCAGCAGCGGAACGGCCTGGCGCTGCATGTTGGCGCCCATCAACGCACGGTTGGCGTCGTCGTGCTCGAGGAACGGGATCATCGCCGAAGCCACGGACACCATCTGCCGCGGCGAGACATCCATGTAGTCGACTTCGTCACCGGGGATCAGGTCGACCTCGCCACCTTTCTTGCGAACCAGAACGCGGGACTCGGTGAACCGGCCGTGCGCGTCGATGGTGGCGTTGGCCTGAGCGATGACATGCCGGTCTTCCTCGTCGGCCGACAAATAGTCGATCGTGTCGGTGACCCGGCCGCTCTCGACCTTGCGGTACGGCGTCTCGACGAAACCGAACGAGTTGACGCGGCCGTAGGACGACAGCGACCCGATCAGGCCGATGTTCGGGCCCTCCGGCGTCTCGATCGGGCACATCCGGCCGTAGTGGCTCGGGTGCACATCGCGGACCTCCATGCCCGCGCGGTCCCGGGACAGCCCACCTGGCCCTAGCGCAGACAGCCGCCGCTTGTGGGTCAGACCCGCGAGCGGGTTGGTCTGGTCCATGAACTGCGACAGCTGCGAGGTGCCGAAGAACTCCTTGATCGACGCCACCACAGGGCGGATGTTGATCAGCGTCTGCGGGGTGATCGCCTCGACGTCCTGGGTCGTCATACGCTCCCGGACAACCCGTTCCATGCGCGACAGGCCGACGCGGATCTGGTTCTGGATCAGCTCGCCGACTGTCCGCAGCCGGCGGTTGCCAAAGTGGTCGATGTCGTCGGTCTCATAGCCGTCCTCGCCGGCGTGCAGCCGGATGAGGTACTCGATGGTCCGGACGATGTCGTCCTCGGTTAATGTGCCGTGCGAGATCGGCTGGGTTGAGCCGATCTTCTTGTTCGCCTTGTACCGGCCCACCTTGGCCAAGTCGTATCGCTTGGGGTTGAAGAACAGGTTCTCCAGCAAGGCCTGCGCGGATTCGCGCGTCGGCGGCTCGCCCGGACGCAGCTTGCGGTAGATGTCCAGCAACGCCTCGTCCGTGGTCGCGATGTGGTCCTTCTCCAGCGTGGCGAGAAGCGTCTCGGACCAGCCGAAGTGCTCCCGAATGCGATCTGAGCTCCAGCCGAGGGCCTTGAGCAGCACGGTGACCGGCTGGCGGCGCTTGCGGTCGATACGCACACCGACCGTCGAGCGCTTGTCGACGTCGAACTCCAGCCAGGCGCCACGGCCCGGGATGACCTTGACGCTGTAGACGTCGACATCGGACGTCTTGTCCAGCGTCCGGTCGAAGTACACGCCCGGCGAGCGGACGAGCTGGCTCACAACGACGCGCTCGGTGCCATTGATGATGAACGTGCCCTTGGGCGTCATTACCGGGAAGTCGCCCATGAACACCGTCTGGCTCTTGATTTCGCCGGTGGTGTTGTTCGTGAACTCGGCGGTAACGAACAACGGCGCCGCGTAGGTCATGTCCTTGTCCTTGCACTCCTCGATGGACGCCTTGACGTCCTCGAAGCGTGGGTTGGAGAAGGAGAGGCTCATCGAGCCAGAGAAGTCCTCGATTGGAGAGATCTCGCCAAGGATCTCCTCGAGGCCTGACTGCGGGTCGGGCGCGCCGTCGGCGGCTACGCGAGACCGCCACCGGTCGTTACCGACCAGCCAGTCGAAAGATTCGGTCTGCAGCGCGAGGAGGTTAGGCACCTCCAGCGGCTCCCGGATCTTGGCGAAGGAGGTCCGGGTGGGCGAGCCCGGGATCCCGAATTCCTTCTCTTGTGCAGCAGTGGACTTACCGGAGCGGGAGGATGCCAAGACTCGTCCTTCCGAGGACAAAAGTGAGACTGCGGGGGCTACCGTCGGGCATCACGAAGAGGACCCGTCACGGGCCGCATAGGTGTCAGAAGGCAGCGCAACATCCAAGAGTAACAAAGTTGGGCATGCCAAGCAAGGCCTCACCCTCGGGGGGCCGTGAACCTACCTCGCCCGCCGCTCCGCTGCCTTCGGGGAGGCTTGCGCGGGCTGAATCGCAGGTCCGTGGAAACTGTGCCTCGCCAGCGGCCCGCCGTCAAGCGCTTCGGCATACCTGCCCGCGGGCCACAGCAGATATATACCACTATATGGGGTATTTCCGGCGATACGCCGCGCTCTGTTGTGGACTTCACCAGGTTGTTCGACCCTCACCGTGTCAGGCATCGAGGGCCGAACAACCCCAGTACAAGAGTTCCGCAGCTACTTGAGCGTGACGGTCGCGCCAGCACCCTCCAAGGCCTCCTTGGCCTTGTCGGCGGCCTCCTTGTTGACCTTCTCGAGGACTGGCTTGGGAGCGCCGTCGACAAGATCCTTGGCCTCCTTCAGGCCCAGGCTGGTAAGCGTGCGGACCTCCTTGATGACCTGGATCTTCTTCTCGCCCGCGGCCTCGAGGATGACGTCGAATTCGTCCTTCTCTTCCTCGACGTCCGCCGGCGCCGCGGGACCGCCCGGTGCAGCTTGCACGACGGCGGCCGGCGCCGCTGCGGTCACGTCGAAGGTCTCTTCGAACTGCTTCACGAAGTCCGACAGCTCGAGCAGGGTCATTTCCTTGAACGCGTCGAGCAGCTCGTCGGTCCTGAGCTTCGCCATGGTATGGCGTCCTTTCTGTATGTCGCCGGATGAGCCGGCAGGTGTGTCGGTGGGTTATTCCGCCGGCTCGGCGGGGGTTTCGGGATCCGGCTGGTCTGCGGTGGCAGCAGCGGGAGCGCCCGCTGCCTGCTTCTCCTCAAGAGCTCTCGCCAGACGAGCCATCTGGGACAGCGGGGCTTGGAAGAGCGCGGCCGCGCGGCTCGGCAGCGCCTGCATCGCCCCAGCGAGCCTCGCGAGCATGACCTCTCGCGACTCCAGGTCGGCAATCCGCGCGACCTCGGCCGCGCTGAGCGTCTTCCCGTCCAGTACGCCGCCCTTGATCACCAGCAGCGGATTGGCGCGCGCGAAGTCCCGCAGGCCTTTCGCGGCGACGACTGGGTCACCCGTCACGAACGCGATAGCTGTCGGGCCGACGAGCAGGCTCTCGTCGAGCCCGACGCCCGCATCCTGGGCCGCACGCTTGGTCAGCGTGTTCTTGACGATGGCGTAGGTGACCTCGTTGCCCAACGTCCGGCGCAGATCGGTGACTTGCTTCACGGTGAGGCCGCGGTACTCAGTGATCAGCGCGGCGGAGGCTTGGCTGAACTTCTCGGCGATATCGGCTACCGCGGTGACCTTCTCGGCATTCGGCATGATTCCTCCTCTCGGTGTCTCGGGCTGGCCACACCGAGAGAGACGAGAACGCCCCGGCGCAGGGCACGGGGCGGCAGAGCCGAACCGTCCTACCTGCGCGGGCCGCTCCGGCGCTCCGGAGGCGTTCGGTCGCGTAGACGTACGCGACGACCAGCGGTCTTTGGTGGAACTGCGGTGATGGTACGCACCGGGCGGCCCAGGCTGCCAATCGCTCGCGACAGCGGGCCCGCTGACCCGCTCAGGCCGAGGTGCTGAGGTCCTCGAGCATGTTCCGGGTGCGGTTGGCGTCCACCGGAATGCCCGGCCCCATCGTGGTGGCGAAGGTGACCTTCTTCAGATATCTGCCCTTCGCCGCTGATGGTTTCGCGCGCATGACCTCTTCGAGAGCCGCTGCATAGTTCTCCACCAGCTGCTGCACGCTGAACGAGGTTTTGCCGATCACCAGGTGCAGGTTGGCCTGCTTGTCGACCCGGAAACTGATCTTGCCGCCCTTGATGTCGGATACCGCCTTGGCGACGTCGGGGGTCACGGTGCCCGTCTTCGGATTCGGCATCAGGCCACGGGGGCCGAGAATTCGAGCGATCCGGCCGACCTTGGCCATCTGGTCCGGCGTCGCGATCGCGGCGTCGAAATCGAGGAAACCCCCTTGGATATCTGCGATCAGATCGTCGCTGCCGACCCGGTCGGCGCCAGCTGCTTCCGCGTCGGCGGCCTTGTCGCCGGTAGCGAAGACGATGACGCGGGCGGTCTTTCCGGTGCCATGCGGCAGATTGACGGTGCCACGCACCATCTGGTCGGCCTTGCGGGGGTCAACGCCCAGCCGAAGCGCGACTTCGACAGTGCCGTCGAACTTGGTCGGTGACGTCGTCTTGGCCAGGTTGGCCGCCTCGAGCGGGCTGTAGACCCGGCCCGCCTCGACGAGTTTTGCGGCCTGCCGATAGCCCTTGCTGTGCTTCACGCGTGATGCTCCATTTCATACTCGTGGTCGAGCAGGCGCCGGCCTTCGGCGCCCTCCCACAGGCGCTCGCCCGGATCGGCGACGCCAACTGATCCACTGCCAGCGCCGCCTGATGTCAGACGAGACGTCGAGGTCAGCCCTCGACGGTGATGCCCATCGATCGTGCCGTACCGGCGATGATCTTCGCGGCGTTGTCCAGATCCTTGGCGTTCAGGTCTTCCATTTTCGTCTTAGCGATCTCCCGAACCTGTTCCATCGTGACCTTGGCGACCTTCGTCTTCTGCGGCTCCCCGCTGCCCTTCTCGACGCCTGCCGCTTTGAGCAGGAGACGCGCGGCGGGTGGCGTCTTGGTGACGAACGTGAACGACCGGTCCTCGTAGACCGAGATCTCGACGGGGACGATCTGGCCGCGCTGCGATTCCGTCGCCGCGTTATAGGCCTTGCAGAACTCCATGATGTTGACGCCGTGCTGCCCAAGGGCAGGCCCGACTGGCGGTGCGGGGTTGGCGGCGCCGGCCTGGATCTGCAGCTTGATGATCGCCGTCAGTTTCTTCTTCTTGGGAGGCATTCCCTGGCTTTCCTGTCTTGTGTGTTGGCTGGTCTAGAGCTTGGAGACCTGGCTGAACGCCAGCTCGACCGGGGTCTCGCGGCCGAAGATCGACACCAGCACCTTGAGTTTCTGATGCAACGTATCGATCTCGTTGATCGTGGCCGGCAGAGTGGCGAATGGACCGTCCATGACCGTCACCGACTCTCCGATCGTGAAGTCGACGATCTCGACCTTCGGCTTGTCCGCCGGGCCTGCCGTTCCGCCGCGAGCCTGCCGGTCAGCCCGCTGGGTGGCCGGGGCCAAGATCTTCACGACCTCATCGATCGACAGCGGCGACGGGCGGGAGGTGGCGCCCACAAACCCGGTGACACCGGGGGTGTTGCGAACCGCACCCCATGACTCGTCGTTGAGATCCATCCGAACCAGGATGTAGCCGGGGAACACCTTGCGCTGGACCTGCTGGCGTTTGCCGTTCTTGATCTCGACGACTTCCTCGGTCGGCACCTCGACCTGGAAGATGTATTCCTCCATGTCAAGGCTCGAGATCCGGCTCTCCAGGTTGGTCTTCACCTTGTTCTCGTAGCCGGCGTAGGAGTGGACCACGTACCAGTCACCGAATGCAGTACGCAGTTCACGGCGCAGGGCCTCGACCGGGTCTTCCTCCTCGACCTCGCTCTTCTCGAGCAAGCTCTCATCGAGCGAGCTTTCCTCGAGCGGGCTCCGCTCGGAGGCCGTAACCGCAGTCGCGTCCTCGGGCTCGGCACCAGCCGCTAACTCGACCGTGTGGTCAGATTCGACCTCGCTGAGCCGGGGCGCTTCCGCGCCCTCGACAGCCTCGGGCTGGCCAGCGGTCGCTGGTTCGACGATGCCGTCGGACTCGACCTCGGCTTCGGTGGCTGATGCGCCAAGCTCCACGGCCTCGGACTCATCGGCGCCCAGCGCCCGCGCGGCGCTCGCGAGGTCGATACTTTCCTCGTCTACGCGATCCTCCGGTGCGTCCGGTTCGGCGAGCAGGTCGCGCGGCTCACCGTTCTCCGCCGGGGAGGTCACGCTCTGGTAGTCGGACACGGTCTCTCTTCCTTGAGGTACGTAAGCAGTCACAGATGGGCGGGTTTCGGGCTAGCCGAACACCTCGAGCACGAGCTTGGCGAATCCGACGTCCAAGCCGGCCACGATGGAGACCATCACCACGACGAAGACGATCACCACGATGGTGTAGGTGACCAGCTCGTTCCGTGATGGCCAAAGCACCTTGCGCAGCTCGGAGATGACCTCGCGCAGGAACCGCCCGATGCGCCCGCCGCGCCCGGCGCTCGCGCTCCGCGCCGAGGGTGCCTCGGTGCGAGTCTGCGTCACACGCTCTCCTCTCGGATGCCGCTGACCTCCGTCAGCGGGCGATCGGTCTACCCCGCCGCGCGTCCTGACGCGCCACGTCCGCAGGGGCGACAGGACTCGAACCTGCAACCGCCGGTTTTGGAGACCGGTGCTCTACCAATTGAGCCACGCCCCTACACGCAGAGGACCAGGCGACTTGGCCGGCGGGCACCCATTCGGCGCATGCTGACGCAAGGCCCCGATGGACCCCAGATGTGAGTGTACGGGGCCGCCGCGGCGGGCTCCAACTCGCTCGCTACGGCCCCGTCCGGTTGTCGGCGTACCCGTACGCCACGCTCAACTGGCAGGCGATATTAGTGGCAACGTTGGCGGTGCCGCCTGCATTCCGGCATCGCGCGTCGGCCGGGATCTCGCGCAAGATCAAACTCCGGTCGCGACTAACCGGGCGACAGAACGTGCGCGCAAAGCGCACGGCTCGCTCTGCGACGATGGACGCATGGGTGTACGCATCTCCGATCGCATCGGCGCCATCGGCGAGTCGGCGACGCTGGCGGTCGACGCCAAGGCAAAGGCGCTCAAGACCGCCGGGCACCCGGTGATCGGTTTCGGCGCCGGCGAGCCCGACTTCGCGACGCCGGACTACATCGTGGCGGCTGCCGTCGACGCCGCCCGCAACCCGGCCTTCCACCACTACACGCCGGTCGCGGGATTGCCGGCGCTCCGCGACGCCGTAGCGGCCAAGACGCTGCGGGACTCTGGCTACGCGGTCGAGGCCAGTCAGGTCCTCATCACCAACGGCGGCAAGCAAGCCATCTACAACGCGTTCGCAACACTCCTCGATCCGGGTGACGAGGTGCTGGTCGTTGCCCCGTACTGGACGACTTACCCCGAGGCGATCCAGCTCGCCGGCGGAGTGCAGGTGGCCGTGGCCACCGATGAGACGGCCGGATATCTCGCGACGGTGGAGCAGCTCGAGGCCGCACGAACCCCGCGGACGAAGGTGCTGCTGTTCGTGTCGCCGTCCAATCCCACCGGTGCCGTCTACCCGCCCGATCAGGTCGCTGCGATCGGCCGCTGGGCGGCGGAGCGGGATCTCTGGGTTATCACGGACGAGATCTACGAGCACCTCGTATACGGGGACGCGCGGCACGTCTCGATGGCAACCGCGGTTCCGGAACTCGGCGACCGGATCGTGGTCGTCAACGGAGTGGCCAAGACTTATGCGATGACCGGCTGGCGTGTTGGTTGGCTGATCGGCCCCGCCGACGTCGTAAAGGCAGCGACCAATCTGCAGTCGCACACCACCTCCAACGTGGCCAACGTGTCCCAGGCGGCGGCGCTCGCTGCGGTTCGCGGCGACCTGTCGGCGGTCCGGGAGATGCGCGAGGCGTTTGATCGGCGCCGGCGGACCATGGTGGCGCTGCTCTCGGACATCCCAGGAATCGTCTGTCCCGAGCCGCAGGGGGCGTTCTACGCCTACCCGTCGGTCGAGGGACTGCTCGGCCGACCGCTGCGCGGACGGGTGGCGAACTCGTCCGCAGCGCTCGCGGCTCTGATCCTCGACGAGGCCGAAGTGGCCGTCGTCCCGGGCGAGGCCTTCGGTACCCCCGGATACGTCCGGCTGTCCTATGCGTTGGGCGACGACGACCTGGCTGAGGGCATCGGCCGCATCGCGAAGCTCGTTGCGGATGCTGGCTGAGGGTTGCAGGTGCTGGCTGAGGTCAGCGCAGCGCGCCTGCCGTTCGGAGGACGCGGAGCGCTGCGGGCAAGTCCCGAAGCGCGTCCGTCAGGTCGGACGGCTCGGCGATGCGCCACGCACTGGCGTTGACATAGCAGCGGATCGCAGCGTCGAACGCCGCCGGTCCCGCCGCGTCGCGTGCAGCCCGGAGCGCGGCCGCGCCCTTGCCGTAGGTGACGCGGTAGTAATCCTGGGCGTCCGCGCCGTAGTCCGCCGTCGGTCGGTCGACCGGGCCCGGCAACGCAAGGTCGCCTCTCCCCGGCCGCGCGCCGTCGACCAACTGCTCGGCGTACGTCGCAAAGGCCTCGTCAAGCCACGCGTGCTCGGCCTGGGAGTCGCCGACCATCGCGTAGAACCACTGGTGAGCGGTCTCGTGAACGGCAACGAGGTTGGCTGACGTCAGCATCTGAATGGCGCCCGGATACTCGATCCCGCCGCTCTCCTCCGGGAGACGTGCGACCGACAGGGAGGGGAACGGAAACGGACCGAACCGTCGGGAGAGCTCGCTGATCGCTCGACGGAACTCCGGGACGAGCGTGTCCCGGATCGCCGTGTCGGGTGCGCCGACGCGCAGCGCCACCGCACCGACCTTGGTATCGCTGACCTGGAACGGGCCGACAGCCACGCTGACGTCCCGAGCAGCGTCCAGCGTCGCGTGCCACACCCGCATATCGCCGTCCCGGTCGCCAGTCGTGGGGTTGCCGGAGGCCAGAACGGCATCCGCTGCGGGCGCGGTCACGGTCAGGTCGGTGCGCATCGCTTCGCTCGTCGCGCTCTCGGCCGCAAACTGCAGCATCGGCTCGGTATGCCAGCCGTAACCGTTCTCCCAAGCGAGTAGCGGGTGTGCCGAGGCGAACCAGGCGAACCGGCCGCCTGACTGATCGACGCGGCCGATGCGGTCGAATGACCCGCTGCCCAGGATCAGGGTGAACGCCAGGTCGGCGGTCACTTGGGTGCCCGCAGCCAGCGATCCCTGGAACGGGATATGGAGTAGGCCCCCCTGCGTCGACGGATCGGCGCCGTCCGCCGAGTAAGTCGACTCGCCAGCAGCGTGGTCGGCGTGGGTTGATGTGACGACGATCTTGGTACCCCTCGCCGATGTTGGTGCGGTGTTGGCCGTGAGCCGAAACACCAGCTCGGTGATAGGGCGATCCGGCCTGAACGTGATCCGCTCGGTGCCGCGCACCGTGGCCAGGTCCGGCGCAACGGCAAAAGTGAGCACGACGCGCGGTCGGTCTGGCCTGGGTGGGAGGTGGCTGGCTGGACAGCTCGGCCGGGCCGGGTCGGACGACGACGGAGTACTGGACGGGCTGGCGGCCGAGCTAGGCCCGACGCTGTGACCCTGGCCCTCGTGGGTCGCGGTACAGCCGGTGAGCACGACGGCGATCGAGACGGTTCCCACTGCCGAGCGCCAGGCCGGACGTCTCACGCGCTGCGACGATACGGGAGGCTTCTTCAGTGCTGGCGGTCGTCTCCGGCGAGCCAGTCCCGACCGACGCCATGCTCGATAGTGATCGCCCGGACGACCAGCTTTGCCGCCATGCGCTCTATCCGGCCGGCCATGAACGGCACCGCCGCCCGGAGCTGGCCGGCCACCGTGGCCCGGGTGCCGCCGTCAGCGCGGACCAGCGACAGGGTGCCACGCAACATCAGCGGATGGTGCGGGAAGTCGAGGCGGATCGCGGCGGCCCGCGAGCCGTCCCTCGCCGCTGGTGCCCAGCTGACGGTCTCGACGACACGGATCCCGGACGGGACCATCGCCCGGATGACGTCCGGCGCACCGTAGGGCGGCATCACCCGGTCCGCCACAACGGTGGGCGTCGCGGTGTCGGGATGAATGGTGATTCGCACGTAGCGGGCGTCGAGTGCGGCACACTTCCGCTCCTGGTACCCGCGATCGACAAGCATGGCGACAACCGCGTGCGGGGATGCCGGGTAGGACATCGGCACGTCGACCCGCAATCCAGCTCCTCGTCCTAGTTTCCCGCACGGACGACGGCGCGTGCCTTGGCCAGAACGGTCTGACCGTCGACCGTCGCGGTGAGGTCGACGCGGACGGTGCCGTCGTCCTCCTTGGCCGCGACCGTGCCTACGACATCCAGGACGGCACCCTCCGGATCCGGGACGACAACCGGACGAGTGAACCGCACGCCGTACTCCACGACGGCACCCGGATCGCCTACCCAATCGGTCACCACTCGGACAACGACCGCCATGGTGTACATGCCGTGGGCAATCACGTTCGGCAGCCCGACCGACGTGGCCGCTCGCTCGTTCCAGTGGATGGGGTTGAAGTCGCCGGACGCGCCGGCGTACCGGACGAGATCGGCGCGTTGCACCTGAAAGCTCTGCGCCGGAAGAGCGTCGCCGACCTGAACGTCCGATCCCGCGGTCACGATGCCGCGGCCTCCGCCTCGGCGGTGCCTCGAGCCACGAGAGTCGAGTATGCGCTGACCACCGGCTCCCCGTCCTCGGTCGCCACGTCGGCCCGCGTCGTGATCATGTCGTTACCAGCGGCGGACCGGATGGTCTCGACCACGATCGTCGTCACAAGTCGATCTCCCGCCCGCACCGGTCTGGTATAGACGAACCGCTGCTCGCCATGCACCACGCGTGAGTAGTCCAGGCCCAGCTCCGGGTCGTGCGTGACCTGGTCCGCGGCAGCCAGGGTCATGATGATCGCGAACGTGGGCGGAGCGATGACGTCAGGGTGACCCAGGGCGCGGGCAGCGTCCGGGTCTCGATAGGCGGGGTTCGGATCTCCGATAGCGTTCGCGAACTCACGGATTTTCTCCCGCCCCACCTCGTACACGGTCGCCGGCGGGTAGGCACGGCCGATAAATCGAGGATCGAGCGCCATGTGTCGACGGGGCTATCGCGTCTCGCGGTGCTCGGTGTGCTTGCCGCAGTTCGGGCAGAACTTCTTCAGCGTCAGCCGATCCGGGTCGTTGCGGCGGTTCTTCTTGGTGATGTAGTTGCGGTGTTTGCACACTTGGCACGCCAAGGTGATCTTCGGTCGGATGTCGGTGGCTGCCACGGGTGCCTCTCAGGTCGTCTTGATGGTCATACGGTCGTACGCGGGCAGATGTAGCGAGGGCCGGATTTGAACCGGCGACACAGCGATTATGAGCCGCTTGCTCTGCCAGACTGAGCTACCCCGCCAGGCGAGGCTCCTCCCCCACCACCGCCGATCGGGCGAGCGGACGAGGGCGGAGTCCGAGCCCCCTTACGGAATCGAACCGTAGACCTTCTCCTTACCATGGAGACGCTCTGCCGACTGAGCTAAGGGGGCCAGCGCCGACCGATGAGCTTACACGAAGCATCGGCCGCGCCTCGTCCCGAGACGCGGTGGCAGGGTGGGCCAGCACACGCCTCTTGGATCTTGGCAACCGCAGGTCCGAAGGGCCAGACTCGGGGCGTCGAGGGCGCCTGGTGTCGCCCGGGAGTCCAGGGAGTCCGCATGGCCGAGACCGCCGAACTCATGTCATTGCGGCGCGCGATCGACGACGTCCGAAGTTGCGTGGCGGTGCTCCGCGACCGCCACGGCGACATTCCTTCGGTACGGCGTCTCGTCGGGGACGTCGAGCGGCTCGACCTCGATGCGGCGGACCTCGATCTGCCGCTGCAACCCGTTCCGGAGGTCATCCCGCTGGGCAACGCGCCCGTCGACCCGACGATATGGATGGACGCTGACGACGAGGGCGTCGGCGGCTACCACGGCGGCTGGAACCAGTGACCCGCGCGCGGGAGCGGTCCGAGCAGACTGCAGCCGGAGGACTGGACGCGCCGGGTCGGGCGACGATCGGAGCGCGCACGCTGCGAGTCGACCGCTGGTGGGTACAGCCCGCCGTCACGGCCGGGGTGCTCCTCCTTTTCGCGATCTACGCGACGTGGCGGGCATTCGAGGCTGCGTATTACTTCTCGGAGCCCTACCTTTCCCCGTTCTATTCGCCGTGCTTGACGGACAAGTGCGCCAGCGGGGCCCAGGACCTCGGACAGTGGGTGCCTGACGGAGGCTGGCCGCTGTCTCCGGCGCTGATCATCCTGATATTTCCGCTCGGATTCCGGCTGACCTGCTACTACTACCGGAAGGCCTACTACCGCTCGTTCTGGGTGTCTCCCCCGGCCTGTGCTGTCGCCGAGCCGCACAAGGGCTATTCCGGTGAGACCCGCTTCCCGCTCATCGTGCAGAACATTCATCGGTACTTCCTCTATGTAGCAATGCTCTTTGCGGTGCTGCTGTCCTGGGACGCTATCCACTCCTTCCGCGACACGAATGGCGAGTGGGGCCATATGGGCCTCGGCACCCTGATCCTGCTCATCAACGCGGCCCTGATCTGGGCCTACACCCTGTCCTGCCACTCTTGTCGGCACATAACGGGCGGTCGCCTCAAGCACTTTTCCGCGCATCCGATGCGCTATCGGGCCTGGACGCTGATCTCGAAGTTGAATACCAGACACACGCTGCTGGCCTGGACCTCACTGGTCTGGCTCGTGGTCGCGGACTTTTACATCCGCTGCCTCGCCACCGGGGCGTTCAGCGATCCGCGATTCTTTTAGGGTTGATGCCGTGAGCTGCCGGTGAGCGCCTGCGTGAAGAGGTAGAGATGAACGAGATCGAGAAACACTCATACGACGTCCTGATCATCGGTGCGGGCGGGGCCGGGCTGCGCGCCGCGATCGCGGCTCGCGACGCGGGCATGCGCACGGCGATCATCTGCAAGTCGCTGTTCGGCAAGGCCCACACGGTCATGGCCGAGGGTGGCATCGCGGCCAGCATGGGGAACGTCAACCCGAACGACAGCTGGCAAGTGCATTTCCGCGACACGATGCGCGGCGGCAAGTTCCTTAACTCGTGGCGGATGGCCGAACTGCACGCCAAAGAGGCGCCCGACCGGGTCTGGGAGCTCGAGACCTATGGTGCACTATTCGACCGCACGATCGACGGCAAGATCAGCCAGCGCAATTTCGGCGGGCACGAGTATCCGCGGCTGGCGCACGTCGGCGACCGCACCGGACTGGAGTTGATTCGTACGTTGCAGCAGAAGATCGTCTCGCTGCAGCAGGACGACGAGCGTCGGTACGGCAGCCCGGACGGGAAGCTGCAGGTCTTCGCGGAGTGCACGATGACGGAGCTGCTGCGCGACTCGTCGGGCCGAATCGCGGGCGCCTTTGGCTACCGCCGAGCTTCCGGCGAGTTCATGCTGTTCCGCGCACCGGCTGTCGTGCTTGCGACGGGCGGCATCGGAAAGTCGTTCAAGGTCACCTCGAACTCCTGGGAGTACACGGGTGACGGACACGCGCTTGCCCTGCGGACCGGATCGACGCTGCTGAATATGGAGTTCGTGCAGTTCCACCCGACCGGCATGGTGTGGCCACCATCGGTGAAGGGCATCCTCGTGACCGAGTCCGTGCGCGGTGATGGGGGCGTGCTCCGCAATTCCGAAGGCAAGCGGTTCATGTTCAACTACGTGCCTGCGGTATTTCGTGGGCAGTACGCCGAAACCGAGGACGAAGCCGACCGTTGGTACACCGACCCTGAACACAACAAGCGGCCGCCGGAATTGCTCCCGAGGGACGAAGTGGCCCGCGCGATCAACTCCGAGGTCAAGGCCGGACGCGGATCGCCGCACGGCGGCGTGTTCCTCGACATAGCGAGCCGGCGCTCCGCTGCCGAGATTCTGAAGCGATTGCCATCGATGCACCATCAGTTCAAGGAGCTGGCCGACGTCGACATCACCGCGGAGCCCATGGAGGTTGGACCGACCTGCCACTACGTGATGGGTGGCGTCGAGGTCGATCCGGATACCGAGGCCGCAGCCAGGGTTCCTGGCCTGTTCGCGGCCGGCGAGGTCGGCGGAGGAATGCACGGCTCGAATCGGCTAGGCGGAAACTCGCTCTCCGACCTGCTGGTATTCGGTCGGCGAGCCGGCGACGCCGCGGCCGACTACGTCGCCGGGCTCAACGCGCAATACCCGACCATCTCACCGGCTTCGGTCGTCGACGCCGAGCGGAGCGCACTCTCGCCTCTCGAGGCGGCCGGCGGCGAGAACCCCTATACGTTGCATCAAGAACTCCAGCAGACGATGAACGATCTCGTCGGCATCATTCGTAAGGAAGAGGAGATGCGCGAGGCGCTCGCGAAGCTGGAGGAGCTCAAGTCACGTTCGGAGAAGCTCAGCGTCGAGGGCACTCGGGCGTTCAATCCGGGCTGGCATCTGGCGCTGGACCTGCGCAACATGCTGCTCGTCAGCGAGTGCGTCGCCCGCGCGGCCCTGCTCCGCCAAGAGAGCCGGGGCGGTCATACCCGGGACGACTACCCGACGATGGAAGCTCGGTGGCGGCAGGTCAATCTCGTCTGCTCGGCCGTGAACGGTCATATCGACGTGCTCGAGCAGCCGATGACCCCAATGCGGGAAGACCTTCTCGCGCTGTTCGACCGCTCCGAGCTGGCGAAGTACTTCACCGAGGAAGAACTTCCGGTCGAGCCAGACGTCGCGGCCCAGCCCGAGGGCGCGAGCCACACCGAGGGCGCCGCGCAGCCAGAGGGCGCTGCTCAGCCCGCGGTGACCGTGCCATGATCAACGCACCAGTTCGATTCACTGTCGACGGCAACCGCTGTGGTCTGGTCCTGGCCACGTTGCACACGAACGGCTAGGTGGCGCAATGAGCTACAAGGCTCAGTTCCAGGTGTGGCGGGGAGACGCCGAGGGTGGCGAGTTGGCCGACTACACCGTCGAGGTGAACGAGGGCGAGGTTGTCCTCGACGTCATTCACCGGCTGCAGGCCACCCAGTCCGGCGACTTGGCGGTGCGGTGGAACTGCAAGGCCGGAAAGTGCGGCTCGTGCAGCGCCGAGGTCAACGGCAAGCCGCGGCTGATGTGCATGACGCGGATGTCAACGTTCGAGGAGACGGAGACGATCACCGTTACCCCGTTGCGGACCTTCCCGGTGATCAAGGATCTGGTCACGGACGTGTCGTACAACTACGTGAAGGCCCTCGAGATCCCCGCGTTTGCGCCACCCCCCGGACTGGCACCGGGCGAGTACCGGATGGCCCAGGTCGATGTCGAGCGCTCGCAGGAGTTCCGCAAGTGCATCGAGTGCTTCCTGTGCCAGAACACCTGCCACGTGGTTCGGGATCACGAGGACAACAAGCAGGCGTTCGCCGGTCCCCGCTTCCTGATGCGCATCGCGGAACTGGACATGCATCCGCTCGACGCGGCCGACCGGCAGATGCAGGCCCAGGACGAGTTCGGCTTGGGCTATTGCAACATCACCAAGTGCTGCACCGAGGTGTGTCCGGAGCACATCAAGATCACCGACAATGCCCTGATCCCGATGAAGGAACGGGTCGTCGACCGAAAATACGATCCGCTGGCCATGCTGCACGCCAAGATCGTCGAGCGGCGCTCACGCTGAAATCGCGCTTATCCGCTTCCCACGCGCGGCTGCCGGTTGCCCATGCCCAGTTGCCGGCCCGCGTAAGATCTCGGTTAAGGCACAACGTGATTCCAATGACGGTGAGCGAACGCGCTATGTCCAGCGCTTATCGGCTGGTTGGTTCGCACGTTCCGGCCCCGTGCATAGAGGTGTCCAGGTGGTCGCACGGGGGAACGACCACCTGGACTCGATCAATAGTATGCACATTGCGTAGTCGTACTGCAACCCCATGTGAAGCAGATCTTTGCCGGCCTGACACCGGCCGGCAATGTCGTGCGCTGGCTACTGGTACGACACGAGATCGGGCTGCGGACGCAGCGACATGACGTTGGCCGGAACCATTAGGGCCGTGTCCCGATTGAAGAACAACTTGAATCCCACCCGATACGGCGGCGAGGGGAATGCCAGTTGCTGGTAAACCCCAACCTTCGCGCCGGGGCTCCCGAAACCGTCGGCGTGCAGCAGCGTTTCGACCCGGGGATACACCTTGATGTTCTGCCGGTCCGGCAGCTCGCTGGGTACGAACTGGTGGACGAGGAGCAGCTTGTCGGGCAGGTTTTCTGCCTGGACGATCCCGGACAGGTAGGCGCCGACGGCGTTGATGCTCGCCGCCGAGGACGAGCCGATGCTTTCGATCGGAAATTGGTAAGGCGCAAGCTTCCACTCAGGATCCAGCGCGATGCCCACACTCGGATCGCTCAGGAACGGCCGCAATGCTTGAACCTGTGGCAGGAACTCGCCGCGGCCAGGCTGGATATCGAGGATCAACATCATCCGGTGCCGGTGCGCCGCGTCGAGATAGGCCTGAACCGTCTGCGGCGAAACGGCGCTTGTGCACAGTGGGAAGTTCGCCCGGCAAGGCTGCGCCATCGTGGTGATCAGTTCGAAGGCGGGCTGGACGGTCCGGCCGGCGGACGCATACTGCGCGGCCCGGGCGGATACCTCGGCCGCTATGGTGTCCGGGTCGGCCGTGCCGAGCACGCCGAGGATGGGCATGCCAGCCGCGCCGTAATACGCGACCACCCGATAGCGCGGGAAGATCGTTCTGCCGCCACGGGGCAGCAGGCTCTGCGGACGCGGTCTGGGCTTCGTCGCCCTCGGCGAGGGGCGACGGCGCGGCGGCGGCGGCGTGGTCGTGACGGGGCTGGGCGATGGGCTGGTGGAGCTCGGGCTGGGTGGATCCAGGCTCGTCGGAACAACTGCCCGCCCTCGACCGACGGCTGCGCTCGAGCAAGCTGTGAGCAGAGCCACGCCGGCGCCGGCCAGCGCAATTCGCATGCCACGGCGAGCTGCTCTGATGGATCCGCTCCTCTTCGCCCATGGGGCGTCGCGAGGAACGGCCCCGTGCCCCGGGGCAGCCTGCCATACCGAGGTGTCGGATTCAAACGCGTCTACGCGGCGTGTCTGCAAATCGGCGCGCGTTCAATGATGATCTCCGCGGCTTAGCTGCGCGGCCCCTGCTGGCACGACCAGTGACACCCCGCCTGCTCACGCACAGTCATCGTCGTCTCGGCGTAGTGATCGTCCTCGTACGCGATTCGGTTGAGTGGTCTGGCGCCGCCGAAGCACCGGTTCGGACGAGCCGCTTGCTGCCTGGCTGGCTGGTGGGTCGCCGTCTGGTCACGAGGTTGATAAGCACGGCGATCAGGAGCAGGCCGCCGACGATGGCAAGCCCGCCCCACCAGCTGTCCCGCAGCCACGGGAGGACGTGCTCCGGCACCACGCCGTTTGTCGCATTCGAGCCCCATAGCTCCCGGCGCACCCAGGCGAGGGCCAGTGATCCGACCGCTGCGAACGCGGTTATCGCGATTACGGCCCCGAGCAGGCCCCGGTGAATGCCCCAGGCACCCAGGGCGATCAGATACAGCCCGACGAGGGCGGTGATGGTGCCGGTCACACCGACCACAACCACGCTTTGGGTGGCCAGGACGATGCCGACGACGGCGAGGACGAAGCCAACAAGCAAGGTCTTCCATCCGCTGCCACCGGTGGCTTTCGTCGCCAGGTATCCGGTTCGGGTGATGGACCGAGCGCCGGCCAGAGTCGATCGGAGCGTCGTTGGCGTCTCTGGCGCCGTGCTCCAACGCGGCCGTGCTGACCGCCGTTGCCTTGGTTGCGGTTCGAGCGAAGGCCGCCGTGTGCATCTGGCTAGCGACGGTCTCCCAGCGGACAGGGCAATCCGGCAGCTCGTGAGCGTATACCTCCAGGGGGACGGCGTTGTCGCGACTCAGATTGACGATCTTGGTGGCCCAGAGGTTCGGCGGTTCGGACTGCCGTCGGCCCTGCCTTCGCTTTCGGGCGGTTCGATACCACATATCGCGCAGCCGAGCGGTCGTGTGCGCCATGCGACCAGCCTTCGCGGGCTCGTGAATATGCGGATCGGTCAGCGGCTGCAGCCGTCCGCTGTCGGCGAGGATACGTTCGGCGACGACCGGCAGCTCATTCGCGGCGATTATGCGCTGCCAGGCCGCAGCGAGGAAGAGCGCCGAGTTGGGCAGGCTGTCCGGTAGCTGCGCGCCGGGAATATCGAGGAATCCGAGATCGGCTTCCAGGCAGTCATCCGGGAGGCCGATAGGCAGGCCAAGTTCAGTGCGCAGCCGGTTGGCGAACTGCTTGGCCCGCCCGCCGTGCGGTGACACGCCCGGGTCGTTCTCGACAACGGCCAAGATGCGTCGCGGGTCCAACAGGATGTGCACCAGCCATCCGGCGCCGTCCAGGCGCCCCCACATCCAGTCGTACGCCCGCCAGGAGCTCTTGTAGAACGCGGCAAAGTGATGGAATTCCACCCCGTGGAGCTTGTCCACGCAGTCGAGCTGTTGGCTGGCCGGGACTGATTGTTCCGAAGGTGCTAGCAGCGTCCGGGTGTTCGCGCTGACCTGGATGAACTCGACCGGTTGATCGACATTGGGCTCGGCCGGATGCAGTGCACGTTCAGCAATTACCAGGTTCAGCAACCGATCGCAGACGCGAATCGGCTCGGCGGACCCGTCGAAATAGTCCAGGTAGGGCTGCAGCGCATCTCGCATGTCGAGGCGGGACGGCCGCGCCGTGGTGCTGGTCGTCGCTCGTAACGTCTCGACAAGATCAGCCACGACGGTCGCGATGCCGAGCCAGCCGGTCGCCAACATCGGCGACGCTGAGACGCCGATGAGCAGCTCCGCGCGCCGCGTGTCGGCGAGACTGTGGGCGAGTTGCAGCAAGGTCGTGTCGGTAGCGCCCTGCGCCGATGTGACGGCGGACTCGACGAGGCTTCGGATTCGGTCTTGTTGGGCATTCCAGGTCTCCGGCGGATCGAATGCCTCCTCCAGCCGGGCCCGCATTTCGGCAATTTCCCGTCGTTGATCAGGGTCAACCGCCTGCTGGTTGGTCCACTTGACGAGCCGCACCGCCGTGGCGCGAGCGGCGTGAAAAGCGGGCAGGCCAAACCGGGCAGCGAGGATGGGTATCAAAGATTCCGGAATCTGGTCGGTCAAACCATCGCCCTCACCAACCCGCAGCGCGCCATCCTCGTTCTCGCCCTCGCGCCAGCCGAGGCCAAGCACGGCCATCATCTCGTCCGCGATCCGGGCCTCGGTGGACCTCCTTCCCGGAGCGAACTCCGCCGCCCATCTCTCGGGCAGGACGATCGTGGATAGTCGGCGCATGAGCTCATCCAAGAGCGGCTCGGCCAGTCCCTTACCTTGCTGTCGTTCGAAGTCGCGGAGCACCCGAGAAGTGACCAGCCGATGATCAGGCAACCGCATCCGCTAGCGAGCCTGCGGTGAGCCACAAGTCCCGCAGGCCAGCGAGATCGACGCCCGCGGCACTGGACAACCCCAGCATCGCGGCATTGATCCCACCCGCGCTCGTGCCCGACAGCACGTCAACCGTGACGGTGACGTCCAGAACGTCAAGCAGCCGCAGGTAGAGGTCACGGGAGCGCAGATCCAACGACGGGTTCGCGATATCGTCAGCCCCCGGGTCGGGCGGGGCAGCGGCGCCAGCCGATGCCGCGGCACGCGGGCGCAGATTGCTGGCTTGCTGCAGCAGGTTGATCTCGCGGGCGACTCCGCCCATCCACACCGCGAGACTGACGCCACCGGTCATCGCAACAGCGACACGCACGTCCTGCGAGAGGTCGCTCACGCTGCCTGCCATTGTTGTCCTCTCCCCGTCCAGCGGATGTATGGCGCATCCGAGATGCGCTTTCCCGATGTGCGGACCTTCGTCCCGTCGGAATGCTCGTCAGAGGCTACGTCCGAGGCAGCGAAGCTAACCGGACCTGACCAGTTTCATGCTCAGTTTCACCGCCCTTACGGACGACATGCCGGCGGCATATAACGCAGTTCCGGCCGATAGCATCACTAATCCGAGAATGTCCCAGCCTGGCTGTGCCAGCAGAATGAGCCCGATGCGGTCGAGCAGGAATCCAGGCGTCATGGCCACTGCGCTCAATGCCCCGCCGGTGGCCCAGCTGCCGACCGCTTGCCGCGGCGGAAGTCTTTGCCGTTTGGTACCGATGATCCGAGCCGGGATCGCGACGAAGCTGATGAGCATGACGCTCAACACCCCACCGAGCGCGGCGACATAGAGCCACGTCGAGCCGATCCGCGGGACGACGATTGCGGCGAGGGCCAGGAGCAAGCCGACGGCGAGGCCCGCCGCCGCGACCATGCCAAGATGCGTGTTCGCCTGTCGCGCGGCCGGAGCGATTCTCGGCACCTTGTTGTCGATAGCGAAGCCGAAGACCGTATTGCACCAGAACGCGGCGATGCTCAGCACCACAGCCAGCACCCCGACGAGGACGATCCCGCCGACCGTGATCTGTCGAAACGCGTCGCCCCGCAGCGCGTGCGCCTTGAGATCCCACATCACCAGCCACACCCAGAGGGCCGGGATCAACTGGATCAATGTGAGCCGCCAGTTCAAGATGAGTAGCTTGATCCCACGGATCACGAGCACGATGGCGCCGGCCGCCCACGCCACCGGAGCCAGATAGCGTCTCGACTCAGCAAACTTCTGAGCGGCCAATTCGATCTCGGACGCATCCGCGTCGGCGACGACCCGCGCGTACTGCACTAGCCGTGCTAGCTGGGTGCGCACCTTTCCGCCGCGGGCGCTCGCACCTTCGGCCTCCTGTGGCCGGGCCGACGAAATCGACGCGTCAGGTTGCTCGCCGGTATCCGCCGGCCGGCGCGCGTCCACCACGTTCGCGATCGTATGCACAAGGCCGTCGCTCCACGCGGATCGCGCATCCGAGCCGGGCTGCTCTTATTGCTCCCTACGCCTGCCCAGAGCCGCCGGCGCCCGGCCCGCTTACCTGCGCGGCCAGGAAGTCCTCCCAAGTCCGGCGGCCCACCGCCCCGTCCACGGCCAAGATCGCCCCTGCCCGGACGGCGCGCGCAGCTTGGCCAGGAAGCCGGACCGGCATGATCAGCCGGCGTCGGCCGCGGGCCTGAAGATAACTGCGGACCAGCTCCTTCAGCTCATACGTCCGTGGCCCGGCCAAGTCGGGCACCAAGCCCGCAGGCTCGCCTACAGCAAGTTCCACCAGCCGAGTCGCGACGTCCCCGGCGTCGACCGGCTGGCACCGAACGCCGGACGGGGCCGGTATCACGGGCAGCTTGGCGAGCTGCCGCGCAACCATCAAGATCAGGTCGTGGAATTGGGTTGCCCGCAGCGTCGTCCAGGGCACGCCTGAGTCGGCAATCACGCGCTCTGCGGCGAGCTTGGATTCGAAGTAGCCGAACATCGCCCGGTCGATGCCGCTTACGACCGGGACTCGGTCGGCCCCGACAACGGAGATGTACACCAGGTGGCGAGCGCCAGCCTGCGATGCGGCGCGTGCCAAGTGCTGGGCCTTGACCTCGTCGCCCTTGCTGCTCCCTGCACAGTGCACGATGGTCTCGGCGCCCACCGCCGCGGCCTCGATCCCGTCGCCCGTGGCAAGATCGCCAACCACGAACTCGACCCCCTCAGTGCCTTCGCGGCTGCGGCGGCTGAGTACTCGGACGTCGTAACCGGCGTCGCGCAGCCTCGGGACGACGAGCCGCCCCAACGTGCCCGTGCCGCCGGTGACCAGAATGGGTGATCCCACTGCTACCTCCTAATGTCGCGAGCGCCCGGCCTAACTCGAGTCCCGCCCGCGGCTGCGTGTGCTGTCACATCCATCGTCCATAGCGGGTCACTTCTATGACACCTGAAACCGGGATGGTGTGACAGCTGGACGAGAAATAATGGCTGTCCGATCGCTTCGAGGAGCACCGGTTCAGCTGCGGGCGGTCGCCTACCGCAGCGATGCCGGCACGCTTTGCACCTGAACGTCAATGAAACCCGCGTCGGCCAGGCGGCGCCCGGAACCCCGAGTGGGCCGAGACAGAACGGACCGGCTTGGCCGACGCGGAGGTGGGAGCGCGGCCGGACGTCGATTGACTGTGACTGGGATGGCGAAGAATTCGTTCGCTTGAGCCGTCGAGGAGGGGACTTCGGCCAGCCGACCACTCGGGGCCGCCGCGCCTGGCGCGGACCGCAATCGCTCATGGTCGCTGGAAGCGATGCCGATCTCTCCGTAATGGTTCAAACCGGGTTCGCGACACATATCAGTCCAATTTCTCCTGGACATCAAAGGTACTTGTCACAAGCGGCCAGGCCGAGGACTATTGCGCGCGACTCGCACCCGGCCGATAACCGGGATCATTTCTTGCCGTGCACCGCTTCGATATACCGGGAGGAACTTAAGCATGCCTAAAGACGGTCGCCATAGCAAAGAGGAAGCATCCGGAAATTTGGACCGTCGCGCAATCCTGCGCACGACAGGTACCGCGCTCGTCGCTGGGGTCGCCGGGCTTGCCGTCGCGGAGACGATCTCGGCAACCAGCGCCAATGCGGCGCCCGGAGACAGCCTGCTCTTGGGGTAACACTAACGACGCCGGTAACTCGTCGACCTCGTTGACGAGCGGCGATACCGCTGGCCCTACCCTCGCGCTGGCGAATACCGGTGCACGCGCGCCCCTTAATTTGGTGCAGAAAGACCCTCCGAGCTCGAACGCAACGTCGACCGGCGGCGACTTGGCGAACTACGGTGGCGACCTGTACTACGCGGCTGGCGGCACGGGCGGACCGTTCCTTGGCTTCGTGCACACCCCCTTCGTGGCCAACCAGCTCGCACCGATCACGCCGCAAAGGATACTCGATACCCGCAACGCGAATGGTCGCCTCAATATTGCGACTGCCACCGGAAACTTGGACGCCGCCAGCAGGCTACTCGCAGGGCACACCATCGTGATCAAGCTGGGCAATTTGGCGGGCGGTGCAGCAGCATTCTGCAACCTCACCGCGGTGAGTCCGCTCGGCGCAGGCTATATGACACTGTGGCCCGGCGGTACCCGGCCGGCCACATCCTCGATCAACTTCACCGCGGGGGCCATAATCGCAAACTTCGCGGTGACGGGCATCAATGCGGGCGACACTGTGTCTATTTACAGCGCCGCAACGACGCACGTGATACTGGACATCACTGCATTCGCCGTGGGGTCTCCAGTACAGGTGAGCTCTGCCGTACTCCCCGCACAGACTGCAGCACGTGGAGGAGCTGCTGCCCACGCTGCCAGCGGCATACTGCCTAAGTAGTACGCGGCCGCTACTCTTATTTCTGCTGCCGGAATGCGGATTTGTACAAGGAGATCCTGAATCGGTAGCTGAGGCTCTTTCGTTACTGCCTCACGTCACAATGTCGGCGTACGCGATGAACGAGGCTACGCGGATTCGCACTAATGTGTCGTCCATCTCGGTGTACTTGGTGCCGATGTCGGCCGCGCGATCAGGGCCAACGTAACGGCGGGCAATGCGTGTGGTCCAGGCAAGAAAGTCGTCTGGACGTCGAATGAGCTGAGCCTGGCCTTTAACGGTCACGAATGCGAACGGCGGCGTGTCATCGTCCACACTGAGCGCCACTCGCGGGTCGCGCCACAGGTTCTTCGCCTTCGCGCTGGAACTGGAGGTCGAAAAGACCACGTCCTGCCCATCGAGGGTGAACCAGACCGGCACGACATGCGGGTGCCCGTCCCGACCGATAGTGGCTATCGTTGCGGTCCGTGTGCCAGCAAGAAGGAACTGGCGCACCTCTGTCCAGCCCATCGGCCGCATCGGGTCCTCCGGCGATCGCTATACCTGTCGACGCTGTGCTTACCAGCGATGCAGCGCAGGCGACCAATCGGCGAGATCGTCGTCGAGGTAGTACGGCACGGTGGCGCGACCGGGAGGTGCGATCTCGTCCAGGCGGGCGAGTTCCTCGTCGCTGAACTCGATGGCAACTGCGTCCAATTGATCCTGGAGCTGCTGAGAATTGCGTACACCGATCATGACGCTGCTCACGCCAGGTCGGCGCAGGATCCAGCCGATCGAGAGCTGAGTCGGCGAGCACTGCTTCTGCGCCGCGAGATCGATCACGACAGCGACGAGTGCCTTCGCGCTCGGGGTGAAATGCCGCTGTTCCCACAGGCTGGCCGGAGGGCCCGAGAAGCGGGCATCTTGCGGCCAGCTTTCGGCCGAGTACTTTCCGGTGAGCAAGCCACCTGCGAGCGGAGACCAGACGGTGATGCCGATTCCGTACGTTCGAGCCATCGGCAGCAGCTCTCGCTCGACGCGACGATCGACCAATGAGTAGGGCGACTGCTCAACGACGACTCGCGACAGGTGCAACTCTTTGGACACCCACAATGACTCGATGAGCTGCCAGGCCGCGAAACTACTTGTGCCGATATAACGAATCTTGCCCGCGTGGACGAGGTCGTCGAGCGCGCCCAGCGTCTCGTCTATCGGGACCTGGCTCGTCGGTCGATGGATGTAGTAGATGTCGAGGTGGTCGGTGCGCAGCCGCCGTAGGGATTCGTGGCACGCATCGATAACGTGCCGACGTGAGCTGCCGGCGGCGTTGGGATCGTCATCGTCCATGCGAGCATGGAACTTGGTCGCCAACACCAAACGGTTCCGTCGCCCGTTGCGATTGAGCAGCTGGCCCAGCCGGTCCTCGCTCGCGCCGCGGCCGTAGACATTGGCCGTGTCAATGGAGTTGACGCCGTGGTCGAGAGCCTCATCCAACAGCCGCGCCGCGTCGGCCGCGTCCGGAATCTCGTGCAACAGCATGCTTCCCATCGTCAGCGTGCTGATCTGTACCCCGGTCCGACCCAGGCTTCGATATTCCACCGGTCATCCAATCGGCCGCGCGATAGGGGCGGCTGGGCTACTCAGTTCGACGTCGAGACGGCGCTCGGCATCGGACGACCTCAGCACCACCGGATTCTGCCAGACGACCGTCGTCTGTTTCACTGGCCGAGTGGGATCATGGCGACGTGGCTGAGGTGGTCTTGGAGGCGGTCGCGATCCGGGCGACTGGGCCGCTTGGGGCGGTAGTCGGTGAGCACCACGGCTATCGGCAGCGCGGCGTCGTTCCGGGGCGGCATCTCGGCCTGCCGTCGCCGTTTCTCACGGTGATCTTCACGTTGGATGAACCGCTGCGCATTGCGCGGCACGTCGACCCGACCCAGCCACCCGGCGCGTACGAGACACTGGTCGGCGGTCTGCACACGTCTCCGGCCGTCATCGAGCATGACGGGTCGCAAGCCGGTATCCAGCTGCAAGTCAGCCCGCTCGGAGCGCGAGCTCTATTCGGTGTCCCGGCGGGTGCGCTCGCCGGCATAGACGTGTGCGGGAGCGAGCTGCTCGGCGCGACGGCGGCTGTGGTGCGTGAGCAGCTGTGCGAAGCAGCGAGCTGGCCAGAGCGGTTTCAGGTACTAGATCGCGAGTTGGGACGTCAGCTAACCGCGCACCGCTGTCCGCCCGCGGAGGTGTGCCAAGCCTGGCGAATGCTGCGCCGCTCGTCGGGAACGGCCATCATCGCGCAGGTCGCTCGAGACGTGGGTTGGAGCGACCGCCAGCTCGCGCGCGAGTTTCGCCGTGAGATCGGACTGCCCCCCAAGGCCGCGGCCCGAGTTATCCGGTTCGATCGGGCCCGCCGGCTGCTCCCGCGATACAGCGGCGCGGTGGTTGCGGCGGAATGTGGTTATGCCGACCAGGCCCACTTCGTCCGCGAGTTTGTTGCGTTCACCGGCCTGAGCCCCACTCGTTGGCTGGCCGAAGAAGTCGGAAATCTTCAAGTCAGCGCGGCGCTGAGCGAGCCAGACTTAGCGACATGACCGATCACGATAAGACACCTCCCCCGCAGGTCTGGCCGACGTTGCGCGCCCGTGATGCTCATGCGCTCATCCGCTTCTTGGTCGACGTCGTCGGCTTCGAGGAGACGGTCGTCTACAGCGATGGCGAGGCCGTCCATCATGCGCAGCTGTCGTGGCCGCTGGGTGGCGGGATCATGCTCGGGTCCGCCCGGGCGGAGGACGACACCGACCGATGGCCGCTGCGACCCGGCACCTTCGGGTGCTACGTCGTTGTGGACGATCCGGACGAACTCTTCGAACGCGTGCAGGCCCGCGGCGTTGAGATCACGGACGGACTGCATACAACCGACTACGGCTCGCGCGACTTTGCGATCCGCGATCCCGAAGGTAACCGATGGTCCTTCGGCACCTACCGCGGCGAACCACGCCAGCCTTCGCCGTAGTCGCGAAGCCGCGTCAGGGTGGGCGATCGCGAGACGACTTCCCTCAATGAGCGGGCAGCTTGCGGATCGTGTCGCCTTTGCGGACCGTTCCGGAGCTGACAATTCGCGCATTGAGGCCGCGAAGCCGCAGCTCACGGCCGACCCGGGAGTTGACGAATCGCCACGCATCGTGGCCGAACCGCGCGGCGAACTTGGCGCAGCCGAGATGGGGCTGGCCGGTTATCTCGATGACGGCCGAACCTACTGCCAGCCGGGTACCGGCCGGCAGGTTGGCGGGACTCAAATCTAGCTCGACGTAGAGCTGATCCCCGGCTAACGGCCGCCGATGCGGTTCATCGGCCACGAGCAAAGCGGCCCGGTTGTTCATCACGGTTAGTTGCCGGTCCGGATCTGGCGCGGCCTTCCCGCCGCGCCGCACCGGCCACGTGTCGCCGACCAAGCCGGCGCCGGTCTGCAGAGTCGCCTCGGTGAGAACCTCGCGTTCGTCGACGGCCGGGCGACGCACGATCAGCGCGACGGTGCCGTTGTCCGACGGCGAATCGCGTACATAGGCCAGACCGGCCTCCAGCGCGGCACTGCTCAGATGTTCCACGTCGCCACGATCTCATCGCCAGGATCGGCCGCCAAACGATTTCGGCCGCATGACGGACAACGAGAATCCTAGGCTGGGCGTCGGCCGTACACGCTCACATGCCTGCGACTGTCAATGGTGAACGGCTCCTGCCGCCAGCCACCCCACCGATGGAGCAGTCGCAGTCCAGCGATCCGAGCCATGAGGTCGAGCTCGCCCGGATAGACAAGGCGTAAGGAGATCGGCGACATCTGAATGCCGCTACTCACGAGTCGCATGTGGTTGGTATCGAGGATCTGGGTCATCGCGTCGTATCGGTGTGCGCTTAAGCGCACCTCCTCGACTCCGAGCTTGATCACATCGACGTAACTCCCCTTGCGCGGCCCATCCCACGGGACTCCGGTCTCGAGAACGAAAACGCCATCGTCACGGAGATGGCGAGCCGCATTCTCGAAACACCGGACTTGCCCGTCCTGCGTGAGCAGATTGTGGATCGTATTGAAGATGAGATATACGAGTGAGTATCGGTCAGGAAGGGCGACCGTTGACATGTCGCCGATGGTCACCGCCAGCTCAGCTCCCCCAGGCTTCGCCCGCAGGCGGTCCACCATGGCACTGGACTGCTCGATGCCGTCGACTCGCAGCTCCCGTTCCGTCAGCGGCAGGGCGATCCGTCCTGTCCCGATGGCGAACTCGAGGACCGGGCCATCGCCGGCGAGCTCGGCGAGGAACTCCACGGTCTCCGGCTCGTCACCTCGCGCGTCCTCGTCATACCGTGCGGCCACCTCCGGGCCGAAGCTCCGCAATGGGTCAAAGCCCTCCACGGCGATCCCTCCCTACGCATGCTCACGGCCACAGGCTGGTTGTAGCGAGTGTCACGACGACCGCACGTGAACCGCAAGGGTTTAATCGGCTTGCGACTCGGACGTCAGCGCAGCCGGTAGTACAGGTGGGTCACCCGATTCGCTTGGACGGCCCCTGCGAGGAATGAGATACCCGATCCGGATCACTGCCCGTGAACTCGACATCACCATTGCCATACCAGTCGAACAGAAGTCCGACGCGGTCGTTGGGGTCGGCGATGAACTCGCGACATCGACGCGTGGGTTACTACCTCGCCCATACCACTCCTCGCGCTCGAGTGGATCGGTCCGATCAGATCATGCAGCTCGTCGCGACAGTGGGTTCTCCTGGCGGCCGGCGGTTGCGCGGAGTCCAACTGGCGCCACGCCTTCCGACAAGCGCATTGGCCGAGCACAATTCGGGTCATGACGGCACCGGCACCCGAGTGGGCTCTTGACGCCCTGTCGGACGTATACGACCCGTGCTGCCGGGAGAAGGGCATCTCCGTCGTGGAGATGGGCCTGGTCAAGTCCGTGGCCGTCGCGGATGGGCATGCCCGGGTGGAGTTGCTGCTTACCACGGGTTGGTGCCCATTTGCCTCGCGTGTTCTCGACGAGGTCGAGGAGGCAATCGTCGGCGCGCCGGGCGTGACCAGCGCCGAAGTCGCCGTGGTTTGGGATGAAGCGTGGACGACCGATCGGCTCAGCCCGTCGGCCGCGCGAAAGCTGCGCTTCCTTCCCGATCCGATATCAGTTCCGGACCGCGACGCATACATCGCGGCGCACCGGACACCATCTCAGCCGGTCGAGGAGGCAAACCGATGATAGGTGATGCGTTCGTTTTCGACGGGGTCGCGCACCCGTTCAACTTCACTCCGAAGAACGCCTTCGGCAAGCCTGGGGAGATGTTCTCCAACCACCTCTACGCATTCCACGGTGCGCTGACTCCCGACTCGGAAACAAGGCTTTCGGCCGAGGAGTTCCTGAAGGATTGGACGCCCGCCGATATCCACCAGATGGTTTTCGACGAGTCCGACGTGGACATGCTCGTGGCGATGCCATTGCCGCTCACCGACCTGTATCGAGATGGCCTGTCACCCTGGGAGGAGTGCGCCGAGCTCGCCTCGCGCGACCCGGACCGCACGGTCTTCTGGGGCTCGGTGAACCCCCTCGAAGGTCGCCGCGCGCTCGACCTTATGGAACGTCAGGTCAAGGAGTTCGGCGCCAAGGCGTTCAAGTTCTACAACGTGCGTTACGACTACGGCCAGCCCTTCCCGTGGCGGATGGACGACCCGCGCATTGCCTTCCCCGTATTCGAGAAGGCGCAGGAGTTCGGTATCAACCTAATCGGGGTTCACAAGGGCGTACCGCTCGGACCGCAGCCGATCGAGCACACGCAGACCTGGGACATGGACGGAGCCGCCGCCAACTTCCCCGACATCAACTTCGTCATCTTCCACGTCGGTCTCCCGTTCCTCGATGAGACGTGCTGGCAGCTGATCCGCTATCCGAACCTCTATGCGTCGCTCGCCGCGACCGTCAACTTCATCGTCCGGGCGCCGCGCATGTTCGCCGAGATCCTCGGCAAGCTGCTGTTCTGGTGCGGCGAAGATAAGATCATCTTTGGCTCTGAGGCGCCTCTCTTCCATCCCCAGTGGGCGATCAGGGCATTCATGGACTTCGAGATACCGCAGGACCTGTGCGACGGCTACGGCTATCCTCAGCTCACCGACCAGGCCAAGCGCAAGATTCTCGGCGAGAACCTCCTTCGGCTGCACGGCATGGATGTCGAGCAGACCAGGTCGCGACTGGGTCGGCCGCAATCGCACTGATCACAGCACCCGGATCTTCGGCTTGGACCACGAGGCGTGCCCGTAAATGGCCACTCACCACGTTGCCGTCCGTAGGTGATCCACATATCGGGGCGCGTCGCTGATACCCGCCGGGCACCGGTTGGCATCTTCGTCGGTCTGAGCACGTTGGATGTCGTCCATCAAGTCGACGCCACACCGGCGGTCAATCAGAAAGTCACGGCTAGGGCGCAGGCCATCGCCGCCGGCGGACCCGCCACGAATGCCGCGGTTACGTTCTCGGCGTTGGGTGGAGAGGCGGTTCTGGTCACCGCGCTCGGTCAAGGCGCGGTAGCCCAACTGATCCGCGCCGACCTCCGCGCGTTCCGGATCCGCCTCATCGACCTGGCGCCCGAGCAGGTGGATCGCGTGGCGGTCTCGTCGATCACCGTGCTGCGGCGCACGGCGGAGCGCTCGGTGGTCTCGGTTGACGCCGGTATGTCCGAAGTTACCGACGTTCCTGACCTGAGATCGATCCTGACCGGCGCCGACGTCGTGCTGGTCGACGGACATCATCCCGCGCTGGCCGAGGCGGCCAGCCGGGCCGCGCGGTCGGCATCGATACTGCTCGTCATCGACGCCGGCCGATGGAAACCGGTTCTGGGCCGGGTCATACCAGGAGCCCAAACGGTGATCTGCTCAGCCGAGTTTCGCCATGCGGGAACCGATGATTCCGATTCGTCAGCTCGAGCGCTGGTTCGCCTCGGTGTACCAACCGTTATGGTCACGCACGGCGCTGATCCGGTGCGATGGTGGCATGGTGACCAGTCCGGTTCGGTCAAACCGCCTGCGGTTGGCGCCGTCGACACGAGCGGCGCCGGCGACGTGTTCCATGGTGCTTACTGTTATTTCGCCGCCCAAACCGGCCATACCGGCATCATCGCGCCTATCAGTGCCGCCTGTGATATCGCATCGATCAAATGCCGCTTTCTCGGAACCCGCAGCTGGCTCCGTCATCTGCCCGACCCGACCACAATCGTTACAGCGTCCGATGAGGAGACTCACCATCAGAAGTAGCCTCGCTGAATGGGCGAAGTGCATCTGCAGGTCACATCGGTGACGATCAGTACCCCGGATCCACGGTCCTTGGCCGGTTTTTACGCTCGCCTACTCGATCGGCCCGTAACCGCGGAGGAAGGGCCCCGTCCCGGTGAGCCACCAACGGCAGGCTGGGCCCAGATTCGGTCAACGGACGGCAGCCGCGGGCCCACGCTCAACTTCGAGTACGAGAAGCAATGGACACCGCCAACCTGGCCGAGTGAGCCCGGGGAACAACACGCGACGCAGCACCTTGACATTCGGGTCAGCGATCTCGACGCGGCGGTCGAGCACGCCATCAGTGCCGGCGCGTCGCTGGCTCCGGTACAGCCGCAGCAGCGGGTGCGGGTCCTGTTCGACCCGGCTGGCCATCCTTTCTGCCTGTTCATCTGACGCGCCCAAGCCCGACGCGCGGGGATCTCGCGGCAGCGGCGCGTGCGCCGGTTACCCGGCACCCCCGCCCGTGCGCGATTGGCGCTACAGTCGCCGCAGCGCACAGATCGAGGAGCCGAGACGATGCCGAGCGTGCCGGTGATCAAGGTCTTGGTGATCCACCAGGAGGCTGCGCGCGCCAAGTACGGGCGGGCGGGCTGGACGAAGCTCCGGCACGCGGTGACCGCGCTGATCAAGGCGGACCGCGTGCGGGGCATCACCACCCGTCTGTATGCACTGGACTCCACCTCGGACGCCAAGAAGGTGCACGCGCAGGCGGTGAGCGCCCCGACGGACGTCGCGGCGATCAAGGCCGCGGTCGACCAGATCAACACGGTCTGGCAGCCCGCGTACATCGTGCTGCTCGGCGGCCCGGATCTTGTCGCGACCGTCAACCTCACCAACCCGTTGTGGACGGGTAACCCGGCGGATGATCCGGACCAGTTCATCCCGAGCGATCTTCCCTATGCCTGCGACGGTCCGTTGACGCTGTCGCCGGCGGACTACCGCGGTCCGACCCGCGTTGTCGGTCGAATACCGGACCTGGTCGGCGACGCCGATCTGGCGGTGTTCGTCGACAACCTTTCCTCTGCGGCACAAGGGAAATCGCTCTCGCGCACGTCTCCCGAGCCGGTGTTCGCGGTCAGTGCGAAGGTGTGGCAGCGCTCGACTCACCTGTCGGTCGCCGCTCTCCCAGACGTCGGATCCGATCTGCATACGTCACCACCCGACGGGCCGATGTGGACCGCCGCGGAGATGGCGCCGGCGATCCACTTCGTCAACTGCCACGGCGCCGAGTTCGACCCGAACTGGTACGGCCAGCTAAGTCCCAACAACTGGAACCTGCCTGTGGCCATCGCGGCGAGCGGACTTCCTGGCCTGGTGCCACGAGGCGCGGTCGTCGCCTCCGAATGCTGCTACGGGACGTCGCATTGGCCGCCATCCGCGGCGCACGGTCAGGCGAGTGTCGCGACGACCTACCTTCGAGAAGGTGCGGCCGGAGTGTTCGGTGCGTCGACCGTGGCGTACGGTCCTGCGGCGTCGAACGCCTACGCGGACGTTATCTGCCGGATGTTCGTCAGCGAGGTCCTCAACGGCGCGTCCTTGGGCCGAGCGGTCCTCGTCGCCCGACAGCGGTTCGTCCAGGCGCAGTCGTTCCTCGACCCCACCGATCTCAAGACCTTGGCTCAGTTCAATCTGCTGGGCGACCCGGCCACGGTGGCATTCGTCACCTCGCCCCCTGCGGCTCCCGCACTCCGAGGGAGTCGGCGAGTAACTGCCCCGAAGTCGGTTCCGACACCGGCGACATCTCCAGTCGTCCTCATGCGCCGCGGCCAGCTCGCGAGCATCGGCGCCGCTTTGGCCCGATCGACGTTTGCCTGTGCCGACCTACCGCGCCGGCGGGCCGGCCTCACGGCCACGGCACTGGCCGGGCTCCTGGGACGCGCACTGCCCGGGCGGACGACGATACGCACGTTCGACGCCGAGACGCCGTCCGAACCACCGCCAGAAGCACAGGCGATCGTGGACACCGCTGGCATCTCACCCCGCGCGCATGTCGCGTACCTACCGCGAGCCGGCACTCGGCCACCGTCGCTAGTGGTCGTACGCGAGGCCGGTGCCGAGCCGGAAGTGCGCGTCGTGGAGCGCAAGTAATGACCCAGCACGCGCGCGGCGTCGTCTCGGTGCAGCGCGTGGCCCGCGGCTCGAAGAGCGAGCAGCCGGCCGTCGTATTGCAAACGCCGGAGCGCAGCTGGGTACTGCGTCGCGTCGGCGGACCGCCCTTCGGCGTGGACGACGAGCTCGCCCTGTGGGCAGGTAAGACCGTGGACGTCACGGGCTACGCCGGAAGCGGCGTGTTCCTGCTCACCGAGCGTCCGACGGAAGTTACCGGGTAAGCAACCGACGTGGACCCGACTGGGTCACCCATCCGGCGAGAGACAACGGGCTGGCCTGATGTGATCGACATGCGCGAGCGATGCGGGCCTACCAGATTGATATGCGATCCGACAAACTAGCGTCATGGCAAATCCCGCCCCGGTCTTGGAGCACACTGACCTTCAGAATATGCAGCCGGATGGTCGGATCGTCGTCGGCGTCGACGGTTCGGCCGGATCGCTCGCGGCATTGAAATGGGCGATGCTTGAAGCACGGTTGCGCGGCTCCACCGTTCACGCGGTGTTGGGATGGGTCCATCACCCGAACTGGGGCTACTCGGGCATGGGTGGCATGTTTCCTCCTGGCTACCAGCCTTCTGGTGGTCCTCTTCCGGGCGGATTGGAGCCGAGCCTCGCGCCTCCGCCAGATACGATTCCGATCGTCGACGAAGCGGCCAAGGGCGCGGTCGACGACGTCCTGAATATGGCTGTCGAGCAGGCCCTCTCGGAAGACGCTCGGAGCGGACAGGAACCGGTGATAATCACCAGCGACGTGGTTCAGGGGCACGCCGCGAGGGTTCTGGTCGACGCGGCCGGCGAATCCGACCTGCTGGTTCTGGGGGCGCGTGGGCACGGCGGATTCGTCGGCGTCCTGGTCGGCTCCGTCACCCAGCATGTTGTATCGCAGGCCCGGTGTCCGGTCGTCGTTGTGCCAACAGCCGCCGATCCGGCCGAGGAGGCCTAATCTCGGTTTCCGGCCCGGCCGGCGACGGTTGACGCGAACGCGGCGCGTCCTCCTCACGAGTAGCCGCTCTCGCTTCGCGCGCATCGATGTGACTCGAGTTACCGAAGTGATACCCAGGAGTAGCCACTCGCACCAGAGGGGCGCGCGAAGCCGCGCCGGTCAGGGGAGCGGCGGGGAAAATGCGTGCGTGTTGCGGATTGATCGGGCCGCTGCGGCTGATGCGTCCACGGCTACCGGCATCTACCTGCGGTCACGCCGCGCCGCCTGGCCGGCGATGCCGTACGGGATCCACTCCGACGAGGAAACACACGCCTACGTCACGAACGTCATGATCGCTCAGCGGGAGACCTGGCTGGCCTGGGAGGACGAGACGGCGTTGGGATTGCTCGTATCGGACGGTTGCGAGGTGGACTGGTTGTTCGTCGATCCGGTGGCTCAGTCACGAGGCGTCGGATCGGCGCTGATCGAACACGCCAAGACTCGCAGCCCGAACGGCCTCGCCCTATGGGTCTTCGAGTCGAACCGGCGCGCCCAAGCGTTCTACGAGCGACACGGGTTTGTCATTGTGGGCCGCACCGACGGTGCCGGCAACGAGGACAAGGCCCCAGACATCAGATATGCCTGGCTGGGTCAGTGAGCGAGGCGCCCGAGGCGGATGGCGAGCCGGCCGAGTAGCCATTCCGGGTCGCTCAAGGTCCGCAGGTCTGAGACCGCCAGGGTCTTGCTTGCCGTGTGTGTCCACACCGTACGAGATGTGGATAATCGGCGCCGCTGTCTATCGGCCCGTGGCTGCGAACACGCCGGCCAGCGGTCCACCTCGTGGCCGCCGTGGTTCGGGCGCAATCCATTGGCCCGACCACGGCACGTCGAGCCAAAACCGCTCCCGGTCGGCGGCAGTCGTCATTGCGGCAACACGAACGCGAGGCGCCGGTAGAACTCGGCTGCCCCCGGGGGCTGCGGCAGCATCACTACTGCCAGGCCCAGAGCCTCGACGGGGTGGTCAAGGAAGCGGCGCACACGGTTCGCGACCTCGACATCGTCGTTCGCAACGCCGGTTTCCACTGCCGCAGCCACGACTGCATCCCACAGCCGCGGTTGGTCGATAACGTCTCGGATCGTGCCGGGCGGGCTGCCGTTGGGCTGCTCTGGTGGCTGATCGTCGGGCAGCCGCCAATTGTGCGTTCCGTGCCCAACGCTCTGCGGCGCATCCTCGCCCGGCAAGTCGACGACGGCCCGGCACCCGACCGGCACGGTGACCTCGAACTCGAGGTATCCGTCCTCCCGCCGCCATGCTGTCCCCGCGTTACCGTACGGCGTGATGTGCCGCGCGGCGGCCGAGGTCAGCCCAGCTCCTGGACGCGGCCGCACCAGGATCTCCCGGTAGCCAGGAGCAGCCGGGGCGAGGCCGGCGACAGTGCGGTGCAGCCAATCGGCGACGGCACCGAGGGCGTAGTGGTTGAACGACGTCATCTCGCCTGGGTTGATTCGGCCGTCCGGCAGCAGACTGTCCCAGCGCTCCCAGACCGTTGTCGCGCCCATGGTGACCGAATACAGCCACGAGGGACAGCGTCGTTGGAGCATGAGCCGATAGGCGATGTCGATGCAGCCCACAGAGGTCAAAGCGTCGGCGACGAGTGGCGTGCCAAGGAAGCCAGTGCCTATGCGGAACGCTCCGGCACGGACGAGGTCGGCGAGGCGCTCGCCGGCGTGCTTCCGCTGGGCCGCCGACGGAACAAGGCCCCATTCGATCGCGAGCGCATATGCAGTCTGCGCGTCGCTGACCACTCGGCCGGCAGGCGTCACGTACTCGTCGGCGAACGCAAGCCGCACCCGTGCCGCAAGCTTTCCGTAGCGTTCGGCGGTATCCCTCTCGCCGAGGGCAGCAGCAGCGCCAGCGACGATCGCGGCCGACCGGGCGAAGTGCGCCGTCGCGATTACATCGGCATCCGCTTTCGCGAGGAACGGCTTGTCAGGCGGCGCCGTCGGGTCCAGCCAGTCGCCGAGCTGGAAGCCGCCCGCCCACAGGTAATCCGGTCCGGCAGCGGACGCCACTCGATCGACCCAGGCCCGCATGCTCGCCAGTTGCCGAGCAAGCACCTCCAGGTCACCGAACTGTTGATAGAGCACCGAAGGCAGCACGGTGGCCGCGTCGCCCCACCCTGCGACGGGATGCTGTTCGAACGGCAAAATGTCGGGGATCACCAAAGGCACGGTGCCATCGGGGAACTGGTCGGCCCGAAGATCGTCAAGCCACGATGTCAGGAAGCCTGCGGTGTCGAAGAGGAAGCATGCGCTCGGGGAGAAGACCGAGATGTCACCGGTCCAGCCGAGCCGTTCGTCCCGCTGCGGGCAGTCGGTCGGGATATCGAGGAAGTTGCCTCGGGTACCCCAGACGACATTTTCATGGAATCGATTCAGCAAGGAGTCGGAGGACTCGAACCACCCGGTACGCCGAAGGTCGGAACCCACGACGACGGCTGCCACGTCCTCGGCTTTGAGGTCGTCGACGCCCGTGACCTCGGCGTAGCGGAAGCCGTGGAACGTGAGCGACGGTTCGAGCACCTCCTCACCGCCGGCGAGTACATAGGCGTCGGTGGCCTTCGCCATGCGCAGCGGCCGAACGCCCAGTTCCCCCTCATCGAGGACCTCGGCATGGCGCACAACAATTTCGTCGCCTCGTTCGTGACCGCGAACGCGCAGCCGGACCCACCCGACGAGATTCTGGCCGAAGTCAACGAGCGTCGCTCCCGATGGGGACCGGAACACCGAGACGGCCGGCAGCAGACCGATCATCCGTACCGGCGGCCCGTTCGGGGCGACCAGGCGCGACAGGTGCTCGTCGAGTACCTCGACGCCGTCTTCGCTGCCCTCGTGAAGGGGTGAACGGCGCCGGTCGATACGCTGCCCGTCGTATAGGTCGTCGGCGAGCACTACGCCTTCGGTCGCGGTCCATGAGCCGTCACTGCCGATGACCTCGACTGCACCGCCGGTTGTCACCACTTCGAGCTGGGCGAGCAACGCCAGCCGGTCGCCGTACAGGGCACGCTGTTCGGTGAACCCGAGGCGGCCGCGGTACCACCCGTTGCCAAGCAGCACCGACAGCTCATTGCGACCCGGCTGAATAACGTCGGTGACGTCATAGGTCTGGTACCGCAGCCGATGCCGGTAGCTTGTCCATCCCGGAGCGAGCTGCTGATCACCGATTCGCTGACTGTTCAAGAACGGCAGATAGATGCCGTGCGCGGTCGCATAGAGGCGCGCGCGGTGCACAGTGCGCGGTACATCGAACGAGCAGTGAACCACCGGGGCCGGCATGTCGAGGCCGCCCAGACTGCGCGGGCTGACATACTTCGCGATCCAGTCGGAAGAACTGAGCAACCCGGCCTCTGCCTCAGCTGCCTCACTCCATGCGCTCCAGTCGTTTCCGTCGCCGACTCGGACCCGTACTGACACGCGCTCACGGGATCGCAGGGGCGCGGTCGGCCAAGGAACGAGCACCTGCTCCGCCGACTCGACAGTGACGACGTCCGCGGCGGAGTCATCTCGGCTGATCTCGACCTGGTACGACGCCTGCGCGTAGTCCGGGTCCGCCGTCGGGACTATCCAGGACAGGCGGGGCGCCGAGACTCCTAACCCCAAGGCGCGCTGGCCGGCAGCCCAGTGCTCGAAACGGATCTCGGCCGGAGCGGAAGCAATGGCCACGTTCTCCCTTTCTCTCAATGTGTTCCGGTACGGGTTAGGCCAGGCGCCGCTCCGCCGCCTGCCAGGACGCGTCGTCTCCGGTCGGCTGGTAGTGACGCAGCGGTTGCGTGCGGCGCAGTAGGTCGCGCAGGTCGAAGAGATCTCCGGCGAGCACTCCTGCGGCCCGGGCCTGGACGAGCACATTGCCGAGGGCAGCAGCCTCGACCGGCCCGGCAACGACCGGCAGTCCACAGGCGTCCGCGGTCAGTTGGCAGAGCAGCGTATTCCGGACACCGCCGCCGACAATGTGGACGACGGCCACCTTGACGCCTGCCAACTCGGCCGCTACCCGAATGGTTCGCCGGTAAGCGACTGCGAGACTGTCGAGGATGCAGCGCACTGTTTCGCCGCGCGACTGCGGCGGGGTTTGGCCGGTCCGGCGGCATGCATCCGCGATCCGCTGCGGCATGTCGCCCGGCGGCAGAAAGCTCGCGTCGTTCACGTCGACCACGGCCGAGAACGGCGGCACCCGAGCCGCTTCGTGCAGCAGCGATTCAAGGTCCGCTGGCAAGCCCCGCTCGTTCCAGGTGCGAATCGACTCCTGCAACAGCCACAGACCCATCACATTGCGCAGATAGCGGACGGTGCCGTCGACGCCGCCTTCGTTCGTGAAGTTCGCCCGCCGACTTGCTTCGGTCAGGACCGGCTTCGGAAGCTCGACGCCCACGAGCGACCAGGTGCCACAGGAGATGTATGCGAAGTGGCTATCGGCGGCCGGAACGCCTACGACAGCGGATGCGGTGTCGTGAGATCCGACCGCAGTGACCCGAACCGGTTCGTGCAGACCGGTGCCGGCCTGGACGGCTGGGATCAATCCTCCGATCTCGTCCCCGGGCAGTTGCAACGGAGGGAACAGAGTCCGATTGATCCCCAGCCGGGTCATCAGTGACTCGGCCCAATCGCCGGTACGAATGTCGAGCAGTTGCGTAGTGGAAGCGTTGGTGATCTCGGCCCGCCGCTCCCCCGTTAACCAGTAAGCCAGCAAGTCGGGGATAAGCAGCAGCGTCGCGGCCCAGCCAAGCCGCGGTTGCGTAAGCTCCGCGACAAGTTGGAAGAGCGTGTTGATGGGCAGCAGCTGCAGCCCGGTGACGTCGTACAACTCACTCGCCGGGATGCGGGCGAGGACGTCTTCGACCCGGCCCTGCGTGCGACGGTCGCGGTAGTGCACCGGGTTGCCAAGCAGCGCCCCAGTCTCGTCCAGCAGACCATAGTCGACCGCCCAGGCGTCGATCCCGATGCTGCGCAGCGGTCCCGCTTCCCGTCCGGCAGACCGCAAACCGTCCAAGACGCCTCGGTAGATGGCGAGGATGTCCCAGTGCAGCGTGCCGGCCACCTCGACCGACACGTTCGCAAACCGGTTTACTTCGGTTACGTCAAGCTGGTCGAGGCCGACCTGGCCGACCATGACGCGGCCGCTTGAGGCGCCGAGGTCGACGGCGGCGAACGCGGAGGTGGCCATCCGGCGACTAACGGAGGAAGGCGGCGGCAACGCCAGCGTCAACCGGAATGTGCACGCCGGTGGTGTGTGAGAGTTCGCCGCCGGTAAGTACGAAGACCGCGTTGGCGACGTGCTCGGGAAGCACTTCCCGCTTGAGAAGGGTGCGCTGCGCGTAGTACTTGCCTAGCTCCTCTTCCGGCACGCCGTAAACGGCAGCCCGCTGCGCGCCCCAGCCGCCGGCAAAAATGCCGGAGCCGCGGACTACTCCGTCCGGGTTAATGCCATTCACCCGGATGCCGTTCTCGCCGAGCTCGGCGGCGAGGAGCCGCACCTGGTGGGCCTGATCGGCCTTCGTTGCGCCGTACGCCACGTTATTAGGCCCGGCGAACAGTGAGTTCTTGCTCGATATATAGACGATGTCGCCACCCATTCCCTGAAGCTGCATGATCCGCACGGCTTCGCGGGAAACGAGGAACGATCCTTTGGCCATGACGTCGTGTTGCCGATCCCAATCGTTCGTTGTCGTCTCCAGCAGCGGCTTCGAGATCGAGAGGCCGGCGTTGTTCACGACCAGATCAACCCCGCCGAACGCCAGGGCGGCTGCTCGCAGCGCCTCCGCGACCTGCTCCTCATCGGTCACGTCGGCGGCGCACGCAATCGCTACATCGGTCGAGCCGACGTCCTCGGCAACGGTGCGCGCCGCGTCCCCGTCTCGGTCCGCGACGACCACGCAGGCGCCCTCGGCGGCAAGGCGCTGAACGATAGCCTTGCCGATGCCTGATCCACCGCCGGTGACGAACGCCACCCGAGTTGCCAGCGCCTTGGGTTTCGGCATCCGTTGCAGCTTGGCTTCTTCCAGCGCCCAGTACTCGATTCGGAACTTTTCCGACTCAGGGATCGGGGCGTAGGTCGACACTGCCTCGGCACCGCGCATCACGTTTATGGCGTTGACATAGAACTCGCCCGCGACGCGAGCGGTCTGCTTGTCCCTTCCGAAACTGAACATTCCGACGCCCGGCACCAGCACGACCGCCGGGTCGGCGCCGCGCATCGGTGGGCTGTCATTCGTGGCATGCCGCTCGTAATAGCGCTGGTAGTCCTCGCGGTAAGCCCTGTGCAACTCCCGCAACCGGGCCACCGCCTCATCCAGTCCGGCCGTCCCCGGCAGATCCAGCACCATCGGCCGGACCTTGGTACGCAGGAAGTGGTCCGGGCACGAGGTGCCGAGCGCCGCAAGCCGCGGATGCTCCGCACGACTGACGAAGTCCAGCACCACATCGCTGTCCGTGTAGTGCCCGACCTGTGGTGCGTCGGTCGACGCGAGCCCGCGCAGCAGCGGCATCAATATCGCGGCCCGTGTGTGTCGCTCCGCCGTTGGTAGCGGCTCGTACCCGGGCAGCACTAGCCCCAACGGGTCGGGCTTGCCGCGCGCGTCCAGGAAGCGCTGGGCCATGGCGACGATCTCGAGGGAATGCTGCTCGCATTCGTCGCTTGTGTCGCCCCACGCGGTGATCCCGTGTCCGCCGAGGATCACGCCGAAGGCTTGGGGATTCGTCCGCTGCACCTCGGCGATGTCGAGGCCGAGCTGGAAGCCTGGACGCCTCCATTGCACCCATACGACTCGGTCGCCGAAGCACTCTTTGGTGAGCGCCTCGCCGTCTGCGGCCGTGGCTAATGCGATCCCGGCATCCGGGTGCAGGTGGTCTACGTGGGCCGCCTCGACCAAGCCGTGCATGGCGGTATCGATGCTCGGCGCGGCCCCACCCTTGCCGTGCAGGCAGAAGTCGAATGCCGCGACCATGTCGTCCTCACGCTCGACACCCGGATACACATCCACGAGCGCGCGGAGCCGATCCAACCGCAGAACCGCAAGACCCGGTTCGGTCAGCGTGCCCAGGTCACCGCCCGATCCCTTCACCCAGAGCAGTTCGGCTGGTCGTGACGTCACCGGATCAATCGCCATACTCTTGGCCGACGCGTTCCCGCCTGCGTAGTTCGTGTTGGCTGGATCGGAGCCAAGCCGGTTGCTTCGGGCCAGCAACGCGGCGACCTCTCGATATGTGCTCATTGCGTTTCCCAATCGCTCACGCGCCCCAGCTGGCGGCCTGCCCACCGACGCGCTCGACCCGAACGCGCTCGGCGTACCCCGACCGGGAGTACGCGCCGAGCGGATCGGGGTCGAGTCCCATATCCGTGCGCAAGTCAGCGAGCAGCGGCCGGACGTCTGTGTTGTAGGCATCCATCAGAACCGCGTTTGCGCCGAGGACGTCACCGGCCTGCTGCGCCGTCGCCAGTGCATCGCGGTCCACCAGAAGCGCCTTGGCCGTTGCCTCCTGGACATTCATCACCGAACGGATCACCGCTGGTATCTTCGCTTCGATGTTGTGACACTGATCGAGCATGAACGCGACCTCCGACTCGCGCCGGAGCGCGTCGGCACGCACGACCTCGAACAAAATGCGGAACAATTGGAAGGGGTCGGCGGCCCCGACCATCAGATCGTCGTCGGCGTAGAACCGGCTATTGAAATCAAATCCACCCAGTTTCCCAGCCCGCAGCAGAATCGCGACGATAAACTCGATGTTGGTGCCAGGGGCGTGATGTCCGGTATCGACAACAACCTTTGCCCGCTCCCCCAGCTCTAGGCAATGCGCAAACGACGTGCCCCAATCCGGCACGTCGGTCGTGTAGAACGCCGGCTCGAACAATTTGTACTCGAGCAGCATCCGCTGCGTCTCACCCAGACGATCATACGTCTCGTGCAGTGCCACGGCGAGCCGATCCTGCCGCTCCCGAATGTCGTCCTGGCCGGGATAGTTTGTGCCGTCCGCGAACCAGAGTTTCAAGTCGCAGGATCCGGTGCCATCCATAACCTCTATGCACTCGAGCAGGTGATCGATTGCCTTACGGCGTACCCCGGGATCCGGGTTGCATACCGAACCTAACCGGTAGTCGTCATCCTGAAAGACATTCGCATTGATTGTGCCTAAGGCAATGCCCTGGTCCTCAGCGTAGGCGCCCAGCTTGCGGTAATCATCCACTCGATCCCAGGGAATGTGCAGCGCGATAGTCGGTGCTACCCCGGTGAACCGGTGTACGACAGCCGCGTCGTCGATCTTCTCGTGCGGGGTGCGCGGCACACCTGCGTGCGGGAAGACCTTGAAACGCGTACCGGAGTTGCCGAACGCCCACGACGCGGTCTCCACCCGTTGCTGGCGAAGGATAGTCAGCGCCTCATATCGATTTCTGTTCATTACCCTGAATTCCTCTCGGGCATTTAGGTGTGCGCGGTAGTCCGATTCACCGCTCAACAACCCTAGCCCTTAACGGCGCCCGCGGCCAGGCCTGCGATGATCTTACGGTTGAAGACTAGGAACATGATTAGTGGTGGAACGGTCACGAGCAGAATGTCAGTAAACAACAAATTGTATTGCGTGGTGAATTGGCTCTGGAAGTTGAACAACGTCGGCTGCAAGGTCGCGTTGTTGTCACCGGGTGCGAAATACAACGGGTTGGCGAAGTCGTTGAAGATCGCCACCGATTGCAGAATGATCACCGTGACGATCACCGATCTGAGAACCGGGAGGATTACGCTGAAGAACAACCGAATCGGCCCCGCCCCGTCGATAGTCGCGGCTTCATCGAGCTCGCGGGGAACCGTCGAGATGAAGGCCTGGAACAACAGGATGCTGAACGCTAATCCGTAGGCAATTTCGACGAAGATAAGCCCGGAAATCGACTTGTACAGACCTAACTTCTGTAGCACCCAGATGGTGGGTACCACCGCGGGCGGTACGATGAGGCCCGCCAGCACTAGAAGGTTGACCAGTATCCTGAGTCGGCCGCCCCGCCGCTGCAAAACGAACGCGGCCATGGCACCAAAGATTACCAGCGCCGTGACGCTGACGACGGTGAGGATCGTGCTGTTTATGAACGCAACGACCATCATGTAGTTGCGCGCCTCGATGACCTGCTTGAGATTGTCGAACAGCACGAAGTGGTGGGGCAGTGAGAAGCTCAACTTTGCCGAGTCGGTGCTGTCTTTCGTCGCCATGAGCGCGATGAAGGCGAACGGCACGAGGAAGAAGATCGCCGAGACCACGATAGCGACGACGCCGGCGAGCACCCCCCGGCGGTTCCTCATCAGCGTCTTCATCGCTGCACCTCTTTGCGATTCAGGAACCAGAACAGCGGGACTATGATCACACTCACGAGGAGGAACAACACGACGTTTCCGGCCGTGGACAGACCATAGAAACCGGCCTGGTATTCCTTGTAGATCACCGACGCGATCACGTCCGACGCGAAGCCAGGCCCGCCATGTGTCATTACCCAGATTAGGTCGAAGGAGCGTAAGCCGCCGATGAGCGACAGGATGATCACGGTTACCGTTGCCGGCCTGATGAGAGGAAGCGTAATGTGCCGGAACTGCTTGAATCCAGTAGCTCCGTCGACTCGGGCCGCTTCGTAGTAGTCAGAGGGAATCGACACGATGCCGGCCATGTAGATCACGGTCGCTAAGCCCACGCCTTTCCACACGTCGACCAATGCGACCGAGACCAGCGCCCAATTGGGGTCAACCAGCCAGGCCGGACCGGTCACGCCGACATGGCTCAACGCTCGGTTGATCAGGCCATTCTCCGGATCCATCAGAATGGTGAAGGTGAGCCCGACGCCTATGAAGCTCACGAGAACCGGGAAGAATGTCACCCCGCGGAGGTAACCGCGGGCGATGATCCGCGACGTGAGCAGCACGGCCAACAACATGCCGATGATGACCTTGAGCCCCGATGTCATAACCGCGTAGATGAGCGTGTGGTACAGACCAGTGACGAGGGCCTGCTCCTGGAAGAACTCCTTGAAGTTGGCCAGCCCGATCCAATGCGAGGTGAACAGATCCCATCTCGTGAACGCGAAGTAGAACGAGATGACCGTGGGGATCAGGAAGAAGATCGCGTAGATGGTCGCGGCCGGCAGGTAGAACCACAGGGGGTAGCTGCTGTTCATGCCGCGCCTACGTCGGTGGCCTCGGTCTGTGACGACCTCTGCCCGCGGTCCGGCTTCGGTAACGGTTGCGGTCACAAGCGATGGCCACCTTTCTGCGGTCCGGCCGCCGGCCCTCGGAAGGTCGGCGGCCGGTGTAGCGGTTACGACCAGCCCGGGAGCCCTAGCTGCTGGGCTTGCTTCTTGACATCCTGGTCGTATAACCCAGCGCCCTTGCTTGCGGAGACTTGACCGGTCCCAACCTGGATGCAGATCTGCTCGAGGTTGGGGCCCTTGATCGGCGACTTGAACTCGAGCGCCGGGGTCGCCTTGCCCTCCTTGAAGTAAGCCGTCGTGTCTTTTGCCACCTGTGAGACGTTCGCCGGCAGGGTGCACGATTTCACCAAGAACGGACCCTGCGGTGGCGAAGCTGTTGCCTGCGCGTTGCAGCCCGGTGAACTCGCCAGGAAGGCGAGGAACTTCTTCGCCGCGTCCAGCTTGGCGCCCTTGGTGCTCGTCGGCATGTACACGGCGGCCCCTGGCCACACCGTCATCCCGTATGATGACGCGTCGTTGCCGGGGAGCGCGAAGAAACCGACGTCATTGCTCTTGCCGGGAGCGACGGTGTCGATGTTGCTCGCGGTCCCGCCGAGTTGCGGGTACATGGCACCTTGCCCGGTGGCGACGTCACGGACACCAGTGTTCAGGTCGGCGGATCGATAATCCTCGTTGAAATATGCCCTCATATCCTCGATGTGCTGGAACCCAGCCAGCGCGGCCGGAGTCGTCGCGTACTTGTCCTTCCCCGCTGTGTACTGAGTGGCGAAGTCCGGAACTTGCGCCTCGACGTTGTGGTAGTCCCCAAGAACGAACAGTTGTGAGGTCCACGTCGAACTCGCGGCATAGGTCTGGATAATCGGCGTGGTACCGGCCGACTTGATGGTCTGAGCGTCCTTCATGAAGTCGGCCCAGGTCTGTGGGGGTTGCAAGTTGAGCTTCTTGAACACGGGGATGTTGTAGAGAACGCCGCCGCCGAAGGCTGTACCCCAGGGCGCGCCGTAGAGCTTGCTATCCGACGTGGTGGAGTCGACGAAGGTCTTGTCGAGATCGGACGCCCAGGACTGGTCGGAAACCGCGACCAGATTCTGCGCCGGTTTGAGTGCCTGCATCAGCGACCCGTTGTTGTATTCGAACACGTCGGTCATGTCGCCAGTCGACAACCGCGTCTTCACGACGTTGTCCCCGTCCGATCCCTGCGGCCGGGTCTGCACGCTGATCTTGATGTTCGGGTTCGCCGCCTGGAAGGCGGCGGCAACCGAGTTGGCCGCCTTCACGGTTTGGTCGGCGTTGTCGACGAGGAATGACACGGTCGTTGATCCGCCGCTACCGCCGCCCCCTCCGCCTCCACTGCTGTGCCAATGCCGCTGCATGCAGTGAGTGTCGCGCCCGCCGTTGCGAGAATCAGCAACGTTAGGGGCGCCCGCGCCAAGTTCTTGATTTTCATCCCACCTCCAGGTACGGGACGCACGGCACCCAGCGATCGACGGACTCACGCCGGTTGAATGCTGAACCGTTTTAGGTGAACCGTTCCAAGTAAGCTACGGATGTCGTTTGCGGCTGTCAATACTTCAGCAGGCTTCTGTCCGATTCGAGATTCATGCACTCACGCCTCGTCCACAGCGCCCGCACGGAGACCAGAATGTTCGGCGAGCGCCGAGAGATATGCGAGTGGCGCTGGTTCGTCACGTGCCTCGGACACCGGGTGTTGCGTGCTCGCATCGGACGCTGTTGCCGACGTCCGATGCGATTCCCTGCTCGGTACACCGACCGCGCCGGGAGATCGCGCAGCTGACAAGGGCGATGTTCCTCACCGAGATCTTCGATGGCCTGCAGCATTAGCACCAATTCATTCAGTGTCTGCCGCATCTAGTCGTACGCGAGTCGAGCGCCGCGCAGCCGTTCCGGTGAGCCATCGACGCTCAGGCATCCAGTCGAGCCGAGTTGAAACGTTTGACAGCCATGTTTGCCTTGAAACGCTTGACAGCGCGTGGGCTTGCCTTGAAGACTTCAATCAATCGACTTGGACGTCGATCAATCGACCTGGGAGCGCGATGAGCCGACGCGTCAGCATCCGCGAGGTTGCGGCTACCGCGAACGTTTCAGTCGGCACGGTCTCCAACGTCCTCAATCGCCCCGATCTCGTCGCTACGGACACCAGAGAACGTGTTCGAGCGGTGATAGACCGGCTTGGTTTCGTCCGAAACGAGTCGGCGCGGCAACTCCGCGCGGGCTCGAGTCGCACAATCGGTCTCATCGTGCTCGACGTCAGTAACCCATTCTTCACTGATGTTGCCGGCGGTGTTGAGAATCGCGGGGATGACAATGGTCTCGCGATGCTCCTTTGCAGCAGCGAGGAAGATCCCAACAAGGAACTGCGCTGCTTGCACCTCCTCGAGGAACTGCGCGTCCGCGGCATCCTCATCACTCCGGTCGGAGACGCCGAGGAGCGACTTGCCGGAGTCCGCTCCCGAGGGACGCCAGTAGTCCTGGTCGACCGGAAGTCGACCAGCGGCAAAGAGTGTTCCGTCGCTGTCGATGACGTCTTCGGCGGCGAGTTGGCCGTGCGGCACCTCATCGCCCAAGGTCATGAGCGAATTGCCTTCGTCGGCGGCCCCCTTGGGCTGATCCAGGTTGCCGACCGGCTGCACGGCGCACAACGGGCGCTGTCCAGTGCTGGACTCCCCCGAAAGAGTCTGACGGTCGTTGAGACTGCGAAGCCCACGGTCAGCGAAGGCGCCCGCGGCTGCGAACAGATGCTGAACGTGGCGCATAAGGACCGTCCAACTGCGATCTTTTGTGCTAACGACCTGCTGGCCCTCGGAGTACTCCAGGTCGTGACCCGCGAACGCCTCCAGGTTCCGGATGACGTGGCGATCATCGGTTACGACGACATCGACTTCGCCGCCGCCGCTGCGGTTCCGCTGTCATCCGTGCGCCAGCCGAGTGAGGATCTGGGCAAGGCCGCCGCCGAGCTCCTGATCGAAGAGTCGATGGGCGCCGGCAATCACCGCCACCGTCAGGTCACGTTTACCCCGGAGCTCATCGTCCGCGAATCCACGACGACTCGTCGGCGATCCCGGCGACGCTCGGCATCATCGCCAATGGCGGGCTAGCTGATCCCTTGTGAACCCCCGTTGCTACCAGCGGTCCCAGTGCACAACCTCGTCGAACGGCCGGCGGTTAGGGTTGATCAGCGGCCGTAGCGGCCGGTCGGCGGGATAGCCCAGACCGATCAGGAAGGCGCACAGGTAGCCGTCCGGAAAGCCGAGCAGGCGCTGCGCCTGCTCCTGATCGCCAACGGACGAGTGGCCGGATCCGATGCCGAGGTCAGTCGCGGTCAGCATCATGTTTGCCGTCGCCTGGCCGAAGTCGTAGTACAACAAGTCGCGACGGCGCTGGTCTTCGGGCTCGGCCGCCACCATCCCAATCGTCGCGGCCGAGTGCGCGATGTGCCGTCCGCCCCGCTCCCAGACCCTCGCTAGCTTGACGAGCTGGGCTCGATCGCTGACGACCACGAAGTCCCATGGTTGCCAGTTACCAGCTGAGGGCGCGCGTCGCCCGGCGTCGAGGATGCGCTCGAGATCCGCCCTGGCGATCGGTTCGTCGGTGTATTGGCGCACGTTGCGGCGAGCTCGAACCGCGTCCCAGGTCTCCATGGCGACATCCTTCCCGTCGGTCGACGCGGTGCGGACGAGCTGCCGATTACAAACGATCCGCCGATGGCAGACGACCGGCCGCGTCCCGCGCACGAGTGAGACGGCTGCGCACACCGGAAAGCCTCAGCAGCCCCATTGGTACCAACGATGCGCGGAACGCGACCCCCGGGCGCGTCGAGGTACCCGTTGACTTCCATTGTGCGAAAGATAGTATCCGCATGACAGAAGATTTGAGCGCAGGGAGTACCGATGGCGGTCCGCACCGATGTCGACCTCGATCGGCTCGGCGACGACCTCGACCGGCAGCTTGCCCGCGCCGACGCCGGCCTCGCTCGGCAATTTCCCGGCGATCGTCCGGGTCGCCAGCCGGTCCATACGGTGTACGTGCCGGCCGATCGCTATCGGGGCACAGTGTGCCGGGATTGGGGCGATGCAGCGCTCGCCACGCTGGATGAGCACAGGTCGATGTTCGCCGCGCTGATGGACGAGCAGGGTGCAGATGCCGTCGATCTCGAGGCCCGGGTGCGCAGCAAGCTCGCCACTGAGCCCATCGAGGACCTGCGGGTGGATTTCGAGGACGGGTACGGCGCGCGGAGCGACGAGGTCGAGGACGGGCACGCATCTTCGGCCGCGCGTGAGCTGGCGACGAGTATTCGCGACGGGACGGCCGCACCGTTCTTCGGTATCCGGATGAAGTGCCTCGAAGCGCCGACGCGGCGCCGCGGCCTGCGCACGCTGGTCATCGTGGTACGCGGGCTGGTAGTGGCACAGGTTCCGCTCGACGGCTTCGTGACGACGCTGCCCAAGGCCACCAGCGTCGACCAGGTAGCCGCCATGGTGCATGTCTGTGAACAGCTGGAGCAGGCGTTCACCCTCGACGGTGGAACATTGCGCTTCGAGATCCAGGTGGAGACTCCACAGGCGATCCTTGGTCCCGACGGGACGGCGCTCGTCGCCCGCATGGTGCATGCGGCGGATGGGCGCTGCACGGCTCTGCATTACGGCACCTATGACTATTCGGCGTTCTGCGGTATCGCCGCGGAGTACCAGAGCATGGCGCATCCGGTGGCCGACCACGCGAAATTGGTGATGCAGGCGGCCGCGGCGGGAACCGGCGTGCGGTTGTCGGATGGCTCGACCAACATCCTGCCCGTCGGCGCTGTCGAGGCCGTGCGCGATGCCTGGCGGCTGCACCTCGGGCTCGTCCGACGGTCGCTCGAGCGTGGCTACTACCAGGGCTGGGATATGCACCCGGCTCAGTTGCCGACCCGATACGCCGCGACCTTCGGCTTCTATCGTGACGGCCTTCCTCGGACGGCCGGCCGCTTGCGGAATTACCTCGAGCAGACTGGTTCGGGGGTGCTCGACGAGCCGGCTACCGCACGTGCGCTTGCTGACTACCTGCTGCGCGCCGCGAACTGTGGCGCCGCGAACGCCACCGAGCTGCAGGAGCTGACCGGCCTATCCATCGAGGCGATCTCCGAGTTGGCCCGACCGGGCCGTTGACGAGCTGACCAGAACACCTTAGAATTCCGTAGAACGGTAGCGTTTTTTCGTATCATGGAATACATCAGTGAGGAGCGACCGGTGGGCATCACTCTCGGCAGCAACCAGTACGGCAAGGCAGAGAACCGGGTCGTGCGCATCTACCGCGACACCTCGCGACACGAGATCCGCGATCTGAACGTCTCCAGCTCACTGCGGGGCGAATTCACCGCGGCGCACACCGACGGCGACCAGGCCGAGGTGCTGCCGACCGACACCCAAAAGAACACTGCGTTTGCTTACGCCAAGGAACACGGCGTCAGCTCGCCGGAGGATTACGCCATCGCCCTTGGCCGCCGCTTCCTCGAAGCCACCCCCGCCGCGCACTCGGCGCAGATCCGGGTCGAGGAGTACGCCTGGGATCGCATCCCGGTCGGATCAGAGGGCCACGACCACGCGTTCATGCGGCGTGGCGGCGCAGTCCGGACCGCTGTCGTCACCGTGAAAGGACGTGGCGCGGACGAGCGCGTCTGGGTCGTCTCCGGTGTGCAGGACCTGGTCGTCCTCAAGTCCACCGGGTCCGAGTTCAAGGGCTACCTCAAGGATCGCTATACCACTTTGCCGGAGGCCGATGACCGCATCCTGGCCACGTCTTTGGTGGCCCGATGGCGCTACGAGGGTGTCGACGTCGACTGGACCGCCGCCCATGTCGACGTGCTGAACACCCTGCTCGCCACCTTCGCCACGACGTATAGCCGAGCGCTGCAGGAGACGCTTTACCTCATGGGCCAGCGCGTGCTCGAGTCACGCGACGACGTTGCCGAGGTCAGATTCTCCGCGCCGAACAAGCATCACTTCCTCGTCGACCTCGAGCCGTTCGGGCTCAAGAACGACGGCGAGGTCTTCATTGCTGCGGACCGGCCGTACGGCCTGATCGAGGCGGTCGTCGCTCGCGACGACGCGTCGGACGCTGGTGACGCATGGCTCGCCGTTCCCGCCTTCGTCTGAGCCGGCCGCAAACCCTGATGGAGGCGCCGATGCTTGACCACGGACTTCCCTATCTCGCTAACTGCTCGATGCTGTTTACCGAGCGCCCACTCGGAGAACGTCCGGCCGCCGCGAAGGCGGCCGGATTCGACGCCGTCGAGTTCTGGTGGCCCTGGCCGGACCGCCCGGTGCCCACCGACGCCGAGGTCGACGCGTTCGTGCGAGCCGTCCGCGACGCCGGCGTGCAGTTGGTCGGACTGAACTTCTTTGCCGGCGATCTGGCCGGACCGGACTGCGGCGTGCTGTCCGTCCCCAGTCGCTCGCAGCATTTCCGCGACAACATCGACGTGGCGGTCGGCATCGGCGAGCAACTCGGTGTCACGGCATTCAACGCGCTCTACGGCAACCGGGTCGATGACGCCTCACCCGACGAGCAGGACGACCTCGGCCGGGAGAACCTGGGCCTCGCGGCGACGGCTGCAAACCGCATTGGGGCCACTGTCCTCGTCGAGCCGGTGAGTGGACCGAAGCCGTATCCCTTGCGCACCGCTGACGACGCAGTCGCAGTCGTGCAGGCGGTGCGCGGCGCCGGCTATCCAAATGTCGGATTCCTGTGCGATCTGTTCCATCTCGCCAATAACGGGGACGACCTGGACCAGGCGATCGCACAACACACCGACGTGGTCAGCCACGTCCAGATCGCCGATCATCCCGGGCGGGGCGAACCCGGGTCCGGTGCACTCGACCTCGACCGGTACCTGAACGCGCTGGCCGAGCGCGGCTACTGCGGCTGGGTCGGCTTGGAGTACAAGCCCACCACCGACACCGAGACGAGCCTGGGGTGGCTGCCACGAGCGCGCCGCGCCGCACCCCACCAGGTCGCCAACCAACAAGGAGCCAGCACATGACCGCGATCGCCTTCGTCGGCCTGGGCATCATGGGCAGCCCCATGGCTGTCCATCTACAGAATGCCGGGCATCAGGTCGCGGGCTACAACAAGTCGCCCGGCAAGGCCGCACCTCTGGTCGAAGCCGGCGGGCGTGAGGCATCGTCGATCGGCGACGCCGTCAAGGGCGCTGACGTGGTGGCCGTCATGGTCCCCGACTCGCCCGATGTCGAGGCTGTCCTCACTGGAGACGACGGGGTTTTCGCGGCGGCGGCGCCTGGCACGCTTGTGATCGACTTCTCGAGCATCCGGCCCGACGTGACCGCGCAGCTGGCCGAAATCGCCGCCAAGAAAGGGTTCCGGCTCGTTGACGCGCCGGTCTCCGGCGGTGAGGCCGGAGCGAAGAGCGCGGCGCTTTCGATCATGGTGGGAGGTGCCGCCGAAGATTTCGCTGCGGCGAAACCGATCCTCGACGTGGTCGGCAAGACCGTCGTCCATGTCGGACCTCACGGCGCCGGCCAGACGGTCAAGGCGGCCAACCAGTTGATCGTCGGCGCCAACATCCAGGTGCTCGCGGAGGCCCTTGTCTTCCTGGAGGCGTACGGGGTCGATACCGAAGCGGCCCTCGAGGTGCTCGGCGGCGGGCTGGCCGGGTCCAAGGTGCTCGACCAGAAGAAGGCGAACATGGTCGGCCGCACGTTCCACCCCGGATTCCGGATCGACCTGCACCACAAGGACATGGGCATCGTGACCTCAGCGGCCCGAGAAGCAGGAGTCGTGCTGCCGGTCGGGGCGATCGTCGCGCAGCTCATGGCCTCCGCCCGAGCCTGCGGCGACGGAAAGCTGGACCATTCCGCGCTGCTGCGCGGCGTCGAACGGCTGTCCGGCAAAGACCGACCGGCGCTGACCCGGGACACCAACATCACCTAGCTGAACGGAGCACCATCAGATGGCACGCATGACGGCGGCCCAGGCAGCGGTCGAGATCCTGAAGGCCGAGGGCGTCACCGATGTCTTCGGGCTGCCGGGTGCCGCGATCAACCCGTTCTACAAGGCTATGAAGACGAGCGGCGGCCTGCGCCACACACTGGCCCGCCACGTCGAGGGCGCGTCGCACATGGCCGAGGGATACACCCGGGCCGCGGCCGGCAACATCGGCGTCTGCATCGGCACCAGCGGGCCGGCCGGCACCGACATGATCACCGGCCTGTACTCGGCCACCGCCGATTCCATCCCGATCCTGTGCATCACCGGGCAGGCGCCCGTGGCCAAGCTGCACAAGGAGGACTTCCAGGCCGTCGACATCCCGTCGATAGCCAAGCCGGTGACCAAGATGGCGGTCACCGTGCTCGAACCGGCCCAGGTGCCGGGCACGTTCCAGCAGGCGTTCCACTTGATGCGTTCCGGGCGGCCCGGGCCGGTGCTGATCGACCTGCCGATCGACGTCCAGCAGGCGGAGATCCAGTTCGACGTCGCAACGTACTCGCCGTTGCCGACCTATAAGCCGGCGGCGACCCGAGCCCAGATCGACCGCGCGCTCGACCTCCTCGACCGAGGCGGAACGCCCGCTGATCGTCGCGGGCGGCGGGCGTGATCAACGCCGATGCGGCCGACCTGCTAGTCGAGTTCGCCGAGCTGACCGGAATCCCCGTGGTTCCGACGCTCATGGCCTGGGGCTCCATCCCCGACAACCATCCGCTGAACGCCGGCATGGTCGGCTTGCAGACCTCGCACCGGTACGGCAACGCAACGATGCTGGCCTCGGACATGGTTCTGGGCATTGGCAACCGGTGGGCCAACCGGCACACGGGCGGCATCGACACCTACACCCGAGGCCGCACGTTCATCCACGTCGACATCGAGCCGACTCAGATCGGCCGCGTCTTCGCGCCCGATTACGGCATCGTGTCCGACGCCCGGGCCGCGCTCGAGTTGTTCGTCACCGCCGCCCGCGAGCGCGCGCTGCCGAGCCGCGCGGCCTGGGCTGAGCAGTGCCAGGAGCGCAAGCGCAGCATGTGGCGCAAGACCAGCTTCGAGAATGTGCCCATCAAGCCGCAGCGGGTGTACGAGGAAATGAACCGGGCGTTCGGTCCGGACGTCCGCTACGTCAGCACGATCGGGCTGTCCCAGATCCAAGCTGCGCAACTGCTGCATGTCTTCCGCCCGCGACACTGGATCAACGCCGGTCAAGCGGGGCCGCTGGGCTGGACCGTTCCGGCCGCACTCGGGGTCGCGACCGCCGACCCGGACTCGACAGTTGTCGCGCTCTCCGGCGACTACGACTTCCAGTTCATGATCGAGGAGTTGGCGGTCGGCGCCCAGTTCAACATCCCGTACATCCACGTGCTGGTGAACAACGCGTACCTCGGGCTGATCCGCCAGTCGCAACGTGTTTTCGACATGGACTACTGCGTGCAGCTCTCCTTCGACAATCTCAACGCACCGGAGCTCAACGGCTATGGCGTCGACCATGTCAAGGTCGCCGAAGGCCTTGGCTGCAAGGCGATTCGGGTCTTCGAGCCGGCTCAGATCCTCCCAGCGCTGGAACAGGCCAAGAAGCTGATCGTCGAACACCGCGTGCCGGTGGTCGTCGAGGTGATCCTCGAGCGAGTCACGAACGTATCGATGGGACTCGAGATCGACGCGATCACCGAGTTCGAGGAACTCGCCGCGTCCGGGGCCGACGCTCCGACCGCGCTATACGCCAATCTCGACTGATTTCACAGGAGCGGAGATGCCACGGGTGGTGCTCGCCCCGGACAAGTTCAAGGGCACGCTGACCGCGGCTGAGGTCGCGAAGCACCTGGCGGACGGGATCCGCTCGCGTCGCCCGGACGTCGACCTTGTCACTGTGCCGGTCGCCGACGGAGGCGACGGAATGCTCGACGCATTCGAGGCCGCCGGCTTTCGCCGGGTGCCCATCGAAGCGGCTGATGCCATCGGCGCCATCCGGCCGTCACGCTTCGTACGTCGGGGGCAGGATGCCGTGATCGAGCTCGCTGCGGTGGCGGGGCTGGCGCGGCTCGGCGAGTCGCGCGCCCCGTTGACCGCGACGAGCCGGGGCGTCGGGGAGGTGATGGCCGCGGCGCTCGACGCCGGCTGCCGCCACCTCGTTCTCGGCGTCGGTGGCAGTGCGTCGACCGACGGCGGGATCGGGATGCTGCAGGCTTTGGGCGCCCGGGTGACGAATGCCGCTGGCGACGACGTGGGACCGGGGGGGCTCGGCGCTCGGGCGGCGGCCCGCCTCGACATCACCGAGCTGCGTGCCGACCTGGCCCATGCGACGGTGGAGGTCGCTTGCGACGTGGACAACCCACTGACCGGTCCCCACGGCGCCGCCGTGACCTACGGCCCGCAAAAGGGTGCCGACCCGGACGAGGTGCGGCTACTCGACGTGGCCTTGGGTAATTGGGCTGATGTCGTGGCAGCGGCGACCGGCGGGGACCGTCGCGATGAACCCGGCTCGGGAGCGGCGGGTGGCGTCGGCTTCGCTGCGGCCGCAGTGCTCGGCGCGAAGCTGCGACCGGGTGTCACCTTGGTGCTCGACCTCGTTGGTTTTGCCGACGCAGTCGCTGGTGCCGATCTCGTTGTCACCGGAGAGGGCTCGCTTGACGAGCAGACGTTGCGGGGTAAGGCACCGGTCGGGGTCGCGGCTGCGGCCAGAGCCGCGCATGTGCCTACCGTGGCGGTCGCGGGCCGGTGCTCGTTGGACGAGCAGAGCCTGCGGCGGGCCGGATTCGACGGCGTCTATACCTTGGTCGACGAGGCGAAACAACCGGACGAGTCATTCCTCTCGGCCGGGCGGTTGTTGCGTGCCATCGGGGCCCGTCTGGCCGAACGTCTGGTCGGAGCGGGCGTATGACGGTGGATCGGCTGTTCCGGGCGCGGCGGGCCATCGTGGGCGACGGCGAGACCTCGGCGGCCGTCGGTGTCGCGGGCGGCCGGATCGCGATCGTCGCCCCGGTCGAGGCGCCGATCGAGGCCGGCGAGGTGATCGAGCTCGATCACGACGAGGTGCTGCTTCCCGGGCTCGTCGACACCCACGTCCACGTCAACGAGCCGGGCCGGACCGAGTGGGAGGGCTTCGACAGGCCACCCGGGCCGCGGCGGCGGGCGGGGTCACGACGATCATCGACATGCCGCTGAACAGCATCCCTCCGACGACGAACCCGGCCGCGCTGGAGGCCAAACGCGGAGCGGGCTCGCGGGCAGGCGTACGTCGACGTCGGCTTCTGGGGCGGCGCGGTCCCCGACAACCTGAGCGACTTGCGGCCGCTGCACGACGCCGGCGTCTTCGGCTTCAAGTGCTTTCTGCTCGACTCGGGCGTTGCCGAGTTCCCACCGCTGGACGGCTCCGGATTCTCGCGCCGCGATGGCCGAGACCGCCCGGTCGGGTGCCCTGCTGATAGTGCACGCCGAGGACGCCTCGGTGATCTCGCGATCGCCAGCGGCACGGGTGCCGAGTATGCGCGGTTCCTGCGTTCCCGCCCGCGCGTGCGGCCGAGAACCCGGCCGTCGCCCAGGTGCTCGATGCGGCCCGCCGCACCGGCGGCCGCGTCCATATCTTGCATGTCTCGGCGCGCGGACGTGTTACGGCAGCTACGAGCCGCGCGGGCGGCCGGTGTCGATGTGACCGCCGAGACCTGCCCGCACTACTTGACCTTCGACGCCGAGGATATCCCTGACGGCGCGACCCAGTTCAAGTGCTGTCCCCCGATCCGCGAGCACGCCAACCGGGAGCTGCTCTGGGCCGGGCTCGCGACGGCGACCATCGACATGGTCGTCTCCGACCACTCGCCCTGCCCGGTCGAGCTCAAGCGGCTGCGACACCGGCGACTTCGGCGCAGGCCTGGGGCGGCATCGCCTCGCTGCAGCTCGGCCTGGCCGCTGTGTGGACCGCGGCCCGCCGCCGCGGGCGCACGCTGATCGATGTCGCACGCTGGATGGCCCGCCGCCCGGCCGACCGGGTAGGGCTTGCCCGGCAAGGGCCGGATCGAGGTCGGCGCCGACGCCGACTGGTGGTCTTCGCACCGGACGAGAGTTCGTCGTCGACCGCGGCGGCTGCAGCACGACAACGCCGTCTCGCCGTACGCCGGCCGGCGCTCGACCGGTGTCGTCCGGCAGACCTGGCTGCGCGGCGACCGCATTGACCTGGAGGCGAGCCCCGCGGGCCGGCTGCTGACGAGAGGAGCAGCATGACGATGAGCTACTACGCTCCGACGGGCGGCCTGCCCGGCGCAGACCGAGCTCACCACCGACCGCGCGGTTTTCACCGAGGCGTATGCCGTGCTGCCCCGCGGCACGATGCGCGACATCGTCACCAGCGCCTCCCGTTCTGGGAGCGACACCCGGCTGTGGGTGATCGCCCGGCCGCTGTCGGGGTTCGCCGAGACGTTCTCGCAGTACATCGTCGAGGTCGAGCCGGGCGGCGGCAGCGACAGGCCGGAGACCGACCCGGTCGCCGAGGCCGTGCTGTTCGTCGTCGAGGGCGCGCTGCAGCTGACGATCGACGGCGAGGACCACGAGCTGGGGCCGGGTGGGTACGCATATCTCCCGCCGGGCGCGACTGGACACTGCGCAACACGGCACGGCGACCGCGGCCGGTTCCACTGGATCCGCAAGGCCTACGAGCGGGTCGAGGGCATCGAGGTACCGGCGCCATTCGTCACCAACGAGCGCGAGGTCGAACGGGTCCGAGATGCCCGGCACCGAACGGGCCTGGACGACGACGCGGTTCGTCGATCCGGCCGACGTGCGGCACGACATGCACGTCAACATCGTCAACTTCGAGCCCGGCGGCGCGATCCCGTTCCCGGAGACGCACGTCATGGAACACGGGCTGTACGTCCTCGAAGGCAAGGCGGTCTACCTGCTCAACCAGCGACTGGGTCGAGGTGCGAGGAGGGCGACTTCATGTGGCTGCGGGCCTTCTGCCCGCAGGCCTGCTATGCCGGCGGCCCGGGCCGTTTCCGCTACCTGCTCTACAAGGACGTCAACCGCCACGCCTCACTCAGCCGGCAGCTTCGTCTGAGAGTTGGTGCGCTATGCGGAAAAACTCTTCCGAAGATGTAATCCGGCTTGTAGAGTCGCACCAGCCCGGCGCGCTGTTCGGCATGGATAACCAGCCGCCCCGCTCGCGCCGCCAACCATGCCTACGTCGGAATCGATCCGGCGTGGCGTGGGCCGGCCAGTTGACGGCGGACAGGAGCTGGTGATGGTGGCGCCGGGGATCACGGTCAACGGGCACAGCGCCTCGCTCGAGGGCGTGCCACCACACACGACGGCACTCGACTGGTTGCGGGATCGCGGGCTGACCGGGTGCAAGGAGGGCTGCGCCGAGGGCGAGTGCGGCGCCTGCTCGGTGCTGGTCGCCCGGCCCGCACTCGACGCCGCCGAGGCGACCGAGTGGGTGGCCATCAACGCCTGCCTGGTCCCCGTCGCCGCGCTCGACGGACAGGAGCTCGTCACCGCCGAGGGCCTGGGCACGCCCGACGCCCTGCACCCGGTGCAGCACGAGATGGCGCGTCCGCGGCGGCTCGCAGTGCGGCTACTGCACCCCGGGGTTCGTGTGCAGCATGGCCGCGGAGTACTACCGCGCCCGGACGCGCGGTCGACCGACGGCCGCCGATCCGCCGATCGACGAGCACGGCGCCAACGGCTTCGACCTGCACGCGCTGAGCGGCAACCTGTGCCGCTGCACGGGCTACCGGCCGATCCGCGACGCCGCATACGCGCTCGGCTACCCGGCCGCCGACGACCCGCTCGCCTACCCGGCGACGGCCACCGCCGCCGGCGCCTGCGGCCACCCGGACTGCACGACGGCCGAGGCGGAGTTCGTCCGGCCCGCCGACGCTCGCCGAGGCACTGGCCCTGCTGCGCGACGCACCCCGACGCCACCGTCGTCGCGGGCTGCACCGACTGGGGGTCGAGGTGAACCTGCGCGGCGCGCCGCGCCGCCCTGGTGGTCGCGGTCGACCGGCTGGCCGAGCTGCGCGAGCTTCGCGGTCGACGACGACGAGCATCGAGATCGGCGCCGCCCTCACCCTGACCGAGATCGAGCGACGCCTGGACGGCCGGCGTGCCGCTGCTCGCGGAGGTGTTCCCGCAGTTCGCCTCCCGGCTGATCCGCAACGGCGCGACGCATCGGCGGCAACCTCGGCACCGGCGTCGCCGATCGGCGACGCGCCGCCCGCGCTGCTCGCCCTGGAGGCGACCGTCGCTCCTGGCCTCGGCGCAGACGGCGAGCGCGAGGTGCCGCTGGCCGACTACTTCACCGGCTACCGGCAGACGGTGCGCCGGCCGGACGAGCTGATCCGGGCGGTGCGGATCCCGCTGCCCGCTGGCCCCGCTGACGGCGTTCCACAAGATCGCCAAGCGGCGCTTCGACGACATCTCCAGCGTCGCCGTCGGCTTCGCCCTCGACGTCGAGGACGGCGTCGTCCGGCAGGGCCCGGATCGGTCTCGGCGGCGTCGCGGCGACACCGCTCCGCGCGCTGGCGACCGAGGCAGGCGCTCGACGGCCGGCCGTGGACCGAGCGAGACGGTTCGGGAGGCGCGCCGAGGTCATGGCCGCGCGAGGGCACGCCGATGGACGACCACCGCGCCAGCGCGGCGTACCGGACGGCGATGCTCGGCCGGCGCCTGCCCAAGCTGTACGCGACGCATCCCGCCCGACGGAGGTGACCGCATGAGCTCGTCCTGTCCGGACGCGACCCGACGAGGATCCAGTCGTCGGCGAGTCGCCATCCCGCACGAGAGCGCGGCGCTGCACGTCACCGGGGAGGCGCTCTACACCGACGACCTCGTGCGCGCGGACGAAGGACGTGCTGCACGCCTAGCCGGTCCAGGTCGCGCACGCCCATGCCCGGATCACCGCGCTCCGGACACGCAGCCGGCGCTCGACGTGCCCGGCGTGGTCCGGGTGCTCACCGCCGCGGACGTCCCGGGCGTCAACGACGCCGGCGTCAAGCACGACGAGCCGCTGTTCCCCGACGAGGTCATGTTCCACGGCCACGCGGTGTGCTGGGTGCTCGGCCGAGACGCTGGAGGCCGCCCGGCTCGGGGCGCTCGCCGTCGAGGTCGACGTACGAGCCGCTGCCCTCGCTCGTGACGGTCGCGCGAGGCGATCGCGGCGGAGAGCTTCCAGGGCGCGCAGCCGCACATGGAGCGCGGCGACGTCGAGGCCGGGCCTGGCCGCAGCCGAGCACGTCTTCAGCGGCGAGATCGAGTTCGCCGGCCAGGAGCACTTCTACCTCGAGACGCACTGCGCGCTGGCGCTGCGTCGACGAGGGCGGGCAGGTCTTCGTGCAGAGCAGCACGCAGCACCCGTCCGAGACCCAGGAGATCGTCGCGCACGTGCTCGGCCTGGCCAGAACCACGAGGTGACCGTGCAGTGCCTGCGGATGGGCGGCGGCTTCGGCGGCAAGGAGATGCAGCCGCACGGCTTCGCCGCGGTCGCCGCGCTCGGCGCGACGCTCACCGGGCGGCCGGTCCGGCTGCGGCTCAACCGCACGCAGGACATGACGATGTCGGGCAAGCGGCACGGCTTCCACGCCCGGTGGCGGGTCGGCTTCGACGAGGACGGGCCGGCTCCAGGCGCTGGACGCGACGCTGACCGTCCGACGGCGGGTGGAGCCTGGACCTCTCCGAGCCGGTGCTCGCCCGGGCCCTGTGCCACATCGACAACGCCTACTGGATCCCGAACGTGCGCGTGAACGGCCGGATCGCCAAGACCAACAAGACGTCGCAGACGGCGTTCCGCGGCTTCGGCGGACCGCAGGGGATGCTCGTCATCGAGGACATCCTCGGCCGCTGCGCGCCGCTGCTCGGCCTCGACGCCGGCCGAGCTGCGCCGGCGCAACTTCTACCAAGAGGGCCAGACCACGCCGTACGGCCAGCCGGTGCGGCACCCTGAGCGGCTGTCGGCCACGCTGGCAGCAGGTGCTGCGACGCGAGCGACGTCGTCAGCGCGGTAGCGCCGAGATCGCGCGGTTCAACGCCGCGCACCAGCACACGCAAGCGCGGCCTGGCGATCACGCCGGTGAAGTTCGGCATCTCGTTCAACCTCACCGCGTTCAACCAGGCCGGCGCGCTCGTGCACGTCTACAAGGACGGCTCGGTGCTGATCAACCACGGCGGCACCGAGATGGGCCAGGGCCTGCACACCAAGATGCTGCAGGTCGCCGCGACCACGCTGGGCGTGCCGCTGGCGCAGGGTCCGGCTGGCCCCGACCCGCACCGACAAGGTGCCGAACACCTCCGCGACCGCGGCGAGCTCCGGGCGCCGACCTCAACGGCGCGCGCGGTCAAGAACGCCTGCGAGCAGATCCGCGATCGCCTCGCGCCGGTCGCGGCGGAACGGCTCGGGATCAGTCCGGCCGACGTCCGGTTCGTCGACGGGTCGGTGCGCGGGCTCTCGGCGACTCGGGAGGTGGTCCGTGGGAGAGCTCGTCGCACGCAGGCCTACTTCCAGCGGGTCCAGCTGTGGGCGGCCGGCTTCTACCGCACCGAGGGCCTGCACTGGGACTCCACGCGGATGCAGGGCGAGCCCTTCAAGTACTTCGCCTACGGCGCCGCCGCGACCGAGGTCGAGGTCGACGGCTTCACCGGGGCCTACCGCATCGCGGCGGGTCGACATCGTGCACGACGTGGGCGACAGCCTGTCCCCGCTGGTCGACCTCGGTCAGATCGAGGGCGGGTTCGTGCAGGGCGCGGGCTGGCTCACCCTCGAGGACCTGCGCTGGGACGAGACGCGACCGGCCGGACGCGCGGTCGGCTGACCACCCAGGCGGCCAGCACCTACAAGCTGCCGAGCTTCTCGGAGATGCCCGAGGTCTTCAACGTCGCGCTGCTCGAGCACGCCGACCGAGGAGGGCGCCGTCTACGGCTCCAAGGCGGTCGGCGAGCCGCCGCTGATGCTGGCCTTCTCGGTGCGCGAGGCGCTGCGCCAGGCCGCGGCGGCCTTCGGGCCTGCCCGGACACGAGCGTGGACCTCGCGTCGCCGGCCACACCGGAGGCCGTCTACTGGGCGGTTGAGCAGGCCCGACACGAGCTCGCCCGTGGGCACGTCGACGAGGGCGGTCTAGGAGTCGAGCCGGAGCAGCCAGACCCGAACGCGCCGCCCATCCGGCCGTATTCGGAACGCATGCAGCACGTGTCCGTCCGGGCGTGAAGGACGCTCCGTGGACTGGCTGGAGCCCCTCGAGTGCCTGCGCGAGCGCCGTCGACCGGGGGTGCTCGTCACGCTCGCAGCGGTGCGCGGGCACGCCCCGCGGGAGGCCGGCGCCAAGATGGTCGTGGCCTGCGACCGAACCTGGGGCACGATCGGCGGCGGGAACCTCGAGGCCGTGGCGCTCGTCGCGCGCTCGCGAGCTTGCTCGAACGGACGGCGTGAGCCGGAGATGCTCACCGTCGCCCTGTCGGACAAAGCGCCCGTGCCAGCACGGCGTTCAGTGCTGCGGCGGTGAGGTGACGATGCTTGCTGGAGCCGCTGCCCGTGGTCGCCGGCGGTGGCGATCTTCGGGATGGGCCACGTCGGGCTCGAGCTGGCCCGCATCCTGGCCCGGCACGACCTCGAGTTGCACCTGGTCGACTCCCGCGCCGACCAGCTGACGCCCGGATCGCGCTCGCGCGTTCTCGCGGATGCGCGTGGCGCGGGTGCACGTCCACCCACGTGCCCGTGCTGCCCGAGCTCGTGCTCGGCGAGCTGCCGGCCGGCACCCACGTGCTCGATGATGACCCACGACCACGCCGAGGACGCGCGCTGTGCGACGCCGCCCTCCGCAGTCGCCCAACTCGGCTCGATCGGGCTGATCGGCTCGCACGGCGAAGTGGGCCCGGTTCCGCCGCGACTCTGGCCGACGAGGGCCACTCCTCCGAGGCCATCGACCGGATCCGCACGCCGATCGGCCTGCCCGAGATCGGCCGGCAAGGAACCGGCGACCATCGCCGTCAGCGTCGCGGCTGCGCTGCTGCGCGTCCTCGAGCGGGACCGCGTCACGGACGCCGGACGCGTCCACGCGGCACGCCGATGACGCTCTTCCGCGGCAACCTTCCTCGACACCCCGGACGACCCGTTCACCGGCGGGGGCCTGCGGGCAGACGCCGACGCGGCACTGCTCGTCGAGACGGGGTCATCGTCGAGCGCGGCGACTTCGCGGACGTGCAGGCGCGCGCACCCGGACGAGGACGTCGTCGACCTGAGCGGAGGCGTGGTGCTGCCCGGGCTTCGTCGACACCCACGTCCACTTCCCGCAGGTCCGCGCCATCGGCGGGCTGGGCATGCCGCTGCTGGACTGGCTGGAGCGCTGCGCGCTGCCCGAGGAGGCGCGGCTGCCGAACGTCGCGTACGCCGCCGCCGTGGCCGCGGAGTTCGTCGGCGGGCTCGTCGGACGCGGGAACGACGACCGCGCTGGTCTTCGGCGTCGCACTTCGCCGGCGCGGTCGACGCGCTGTTCAGCGAGGCCGCGCCGGGTCGGCCTGCGGATCACGAGCGGTCTGGTCGTCAGCGACCGGCTGCTGCGGGACGACCTGCTCACGACACGCCGCAGCGCGCCTACGACGAGGGATTGCGCCTCGCCGAGCGGTGGCACGGCGTCGGCCGCAGCCGGTACGCCGTCATCCCTCGGTTCTCGCTCTCGTGCGCCGACGACCTGCTCGACTCGTGCGCGGCACTCCTCCGCGACGTCCCCGGGTCCTGGTTCACCTCGCACATCAACGAGAACGTCCGGCCGAGATCGACGGCGGTCGCCGCAACTGTTCGGCGGTCAGCACTACCTCGACACGTACGACCGGCACGGCCTCGTCGGCCGCCGCAGCGTGCTGGCCCACAACGTGCACCCGACCGACGACGAGCTGGCGCTCGCTCGCCGCGCGGGGCGCCAGCAGTCGCCCACTGCCCGACCAGCAACGCCGCTCTGGGCAGCGGACTGTTCCCGCTCCGACGCCACCTAGCGCACGGGGTTCGGGTCGCGCTCGGGTCCGACGTCGGCGCCGGCACCGGCTTCTCGCTGCTCAAGGAAGGCCTGCAGGCCTACTTCGTCCAGCAGATGCTCGGCGCCGAGGCATCGCCGTTGACCGCCGCGCACCTGCTCCACCTGCCACCGCCGCCGGGCGCGACGGCGCTCGGACTGCGACGAGGTCGGTGACCTGAGCGTCGGCAAGCGGTTCGACGCGACTGTGGCTGCATCCGGATGACGGTGGGACCCTGAGCCGGGTTCTCCGGCATGCCAACGGAGCCGATGACGCCCTGCGAAGACCTTCGCACTAGCGACGCCATCCGACGTGGCTCGCGTGTGGATCGACGGAGTGGACGTCGGGGACCGGGTGCATAATGACGAAATTGGCGCGGCATGATCCCCTCGCTTTCCGTTATGCGGAAAGGTGATACTGTAGAGTGACGTTCGAGGCCGCATCCCAACCCGGGAAAGCCGGCCCTGCCCATCCGGAGAGCCTGTGTCCGCTGACGTCGTGTCCGACCCCAGTCGTCGCGCCCGAGGGGGGGTGCAGTCGCTCGATCGGGCGTTCGCGATTCTTGAGATCATGGCTGACGCCGGCGGCATCATTGGGCTGTCCCAGCTCGCCGCCGAAGCGAAGCTGCCGCTCGCGACGATCCACCGGCTGGTACGCACTCTGGTCGACCTCGGCTACGTCCGGCAGGAGCCGTCTCGGCGGTACGCGCTCGGCCCGCGGCTGATGCGGCTGGCCGAGTCCAGCCAGAACTCGTGGGCACGATCGCCACCCCGTACATGACCACTGTCGTCGACGCCCTCGGTGAGTCGGTCAACCTCGCCTGTGCTCGACGGCGAGCGATCGTCTACGTCGCGCAGGTTCAGCCCTCCAACAATTCCATGCGGCATGTTCACCGAGGTCGGCCGGCGCACCATGCCGCACACCACCGACGTCGGAAAGGCGATCCTGGCCGATCGAACCGAGCGGGACGTGCGCGCTTCTTGCAGCGCACCGGCATGCCGCGCCGCACCGAACACACGAGGACTCGCTGCGCCAGCCAAGTTCGCGCTCCTTGATCGAGGACCGCCAGCACGGGTACGCCATCGATGACGGTGAGCAGGAGGTCGGCGTGCGTTGCGTGGCGGTGTCCGTGCCCGCGCGCCCCGGCCGATGGCGCTGTCGATGTCCGGACCGCTCTGCGTATGACGGACGACGTTGTCGCGCGTGCGGCGCCGATGCTGCACGAAGCGGCCCGTCGGATCGGCGCGGAGCTCGGGGCACCCGGCCCGGTCGACAGAGCCAGCGAGATCGGCGCCTGAGCCGACTTCGCTCACCGCGACTTCCTCCACTGAGATGATCTTGGAGTTATCGCCGCTAGTGTCCTGCGTCAGAAATTCGTGAGATATATCTGGCGAGGGAGTCGAGGATCTCTTCGGCGGTCTTGGTCCAGGCGAATGGTTTCGGGTCTTGGTTCCAGATCTTGATCCAGTCGCGGACGTCTTTCTCCAGTGCCTGCACGGATTTGTGCACGCCGCGGCGGAGGAGTTGGTCGGTGAGGTAGCCGAACCAGCGTTCGACCTGGTTGATCCAGGACGAGCCGGTCGGGGTGAAGTGCAGGTGGAAGCGTGGATGGCGGCCAACCAGGTGTTGATCGCCGGGGTCTTGTGGGTGGCCAGGTTGTCGCAGATCAGGTGCACGTCCAGCTCGGCGGGCACTGCCTTGTCGATGCTGATCAGGAATTCTTGAACTCGATCGCGCGGTGCCTGCGATGGACCTCGCTGATGACGGTGCCGTCGGCGACGTTGAACGCCGCGAACAGGCTGGTCACGCCGTGCCGGGCGTAGTCGTGGCTGCGCCGTTCGGGCATGCCGGGCATCATCGGCATCACCGGCTGGGAGCGGTCCAGGGCTTGCATCTGGCTCTTCTCGTCCACGCACAGCACCACGGCCCGCTCGGGCGGGTCGTGATAGAGCCCGACGACGTCGACGACCTTGTCGACGAACAGCGGGTCGGTGGACAGCTTGAACCCGTCGGCCACATGCGGTTTGAGCTCGAAACGCCGCCAGATACGCCCGATGCTCGATTTCGACAGCCCCGATCTCTTCGCCATCGAGGCCCGCGACCAGTGCGTGGCATCCGCCGGTGTCTGCTCCAACGTCGCGGTGATCACCTCCTCGACCTGGTCCAGCAGGATCGACGGTGGCCGGCCCGGACGCGGCTCATCCACCAGCCCGTCCAGACGCTTGGCCACGAACCGCGCCGCCACTTGTTCACCGTGTTCGCCGACACCCGAAGATCAGCCGCGACCTGCTTGTTCGTCGCACCCGGCGCCGCACACGCCAACACGATCCTTGACCGCAACGCCAACGCCTGCGCCGACTTCGCCCGCCGCGACCAGCGCAGCAACTGCGCACGTTCCGCCTCGGACAACGTCAACACGGCCTTCGGCCGCCCCGTCCTCGCCACCCACCAATTCTACGACTTCAACAACGGATTAACGGCGCACGACACTAGTGAGCCTGTTGCAAAATTGCCGCGCGCCTCTGCGGGTTGATCTTGGTGTGGTTGAGGATCGGTGTGTGGCGAAGGGGTTTGGCCGGTGCAGCGGGATCAGGTGTTTCTGTTGCCGCCGGATATGCGGCAGTGGCTGCCGGCTGATCATCTGGTGTGGTTTGTGTTGGACGCGGTGGCCGGCCTGGATCTGGCGGCGTTTTGGGGGCGACGTCGGCTCGGCGGGGCTGGGCGGGCGGCGTATGACCCGGCGATGCTGGTCGGCTTGTTGATCTACGGGTACGCGGTTGGGCAGCGGTCGAGTCGGCAGATCGAGCGGCTGTGTTACACCGATGTGGCGTTTCGGGTCGCCTGCGCGCAGGACGTGCCCGATCATGTGACGATCGCCCGGTTCCGGGCCGAGCACGAGACCGGCCTGGGCGGGTTGTTCGAGCAGGTGTTGATCGTCTGCGCTCGGGCCGGGATGGGGCGGGTCGGCGCTGTGGCCCTGGACGGCACCAAGATCGCCGCGAACGCTGCGCTGAGCGCCAACCGCGGCGAGTCGGCGCTGCGGGGGCTCGCCGCTGGCATTCTGGCCGAGGCTGCGGCGGTCGATGCCGCGGAGGATGAGCTGTTCGGGGATCGGCGGGGTGATCAGCTGCCGCCGGAGTTGGCTGACCCGGACGGGCGGGCGGCGCGGATCCGGCGGTTGTTGATGACATCGCCGCCGAACGCGAGGCCAAGTCGGCCGACAGCGAACGGACTCGGCGGGCCGCCGAGCGGGTCGCGCAGGCCCGCGACAGGCTAGCCGACACTCGGGCCGAGGTCGGCCGCCGCAACGCCGAGCGGGCCCGCTGGGAGCAGCTGATCCGCGCCGGGGGCGGCAAAGGACTACCCGGCCGCGCGGTGCCGGTCAGCAGCACTACGACGTCCGGGCTGCCGCCGCCCGACTGGCCCACGCGCAGGCGAATCTGGCCCGCGCCGTGCACCCGCAATCAGCAGCGCCCGGCACGCCCGGGGAAGCCAAACGCAACCTCACCGACCCCGACTCGCGAATCATGCCCACCCGGCACGGCTGGGTGCAGGGCTACAACTGCCAACTGGTGGTCAGCAGCGACTACCTCATCCTGGCCGCCGACCTGCACAACCGCCCCGGTGACGTCACCAGCTACCAGCCGGTGATCGACCAGGCCGCCCAGGCCGCCCGCGCGATCCGCCGCGCCACCGGCCGCCGCAGCCGCATCGGCACCGTGCTCGCCGACGCCGGCTACGCCAGCACCACCAACCTCACCTGCCCCGGACCGGACCGGCTCATCGCTCTCGGCACCCGACACCACCACCACACCGCCGCCCGCGACAACCCCGCCCACGGGCAACCACCCCACGACGCCACCCCGTGGCAACGCATGCACCACCGACTACGAACACCCGCCGGCGCCGCCCGCTACCGACACCGCGCCGCCATCGTCGAACCGGTCCACGCCCACCTCAAAGACCGCCGCGCTCTCCGCGCCTTTGCCCGCCGCGGACTCACCGCCGCCCGCAGCGAATTCCGCTTCGCCGCCGCCGTCACCAACCTCCTGCGACTCCGCACCGCCCTCGCCAACACGGCAACATCATCAACAACAGAGTCCCAACCGCCACCGGCACCAACACGCAGCCAATTACGCAACAGGCTCTATTTGGCATCAAGTCCAAGATCACCAATGGGACGACGATCAGACCGCGAGGGCCTTGGCTGCGTCGCGGGCGGCGGCGTGAGCCGCAAGCCGACCCGGTTCGGGATCGTCGACGGCAAGATTCGGCCGGAAGGTGATCTGCTCGATATCGGTGATCCCGGCCCAGCGCAGCCAGTCGTTGAAGTACGGCGCCTGGAAGTCCACGCCGAACTCAGGTCCGCGGTCGTCGCCATACACGGCGCTGGTGTAGACGATGACGGCCGTCTTGCCATTAACCAGACCGGTGTACCCGGTGTTGACATCGAATCCAAAGACCAGGCCGGGCTGACTGACGACGTCGATAAATTGCTTGAGGACGTACGGAACGCCGTGATCCACATCGGCACGCTGAAGAGGTAGTAGTCGGCCGCGGCGAAGCGCTCGAACGCCCGGTGCACCGCGGCCAGGCTGCGGCCTGCTCCCCGGCCGGCTCCGGCCCGCGAAGATGGACATCTGCGCCAGCCGCCGCAGTCCCAAAGGGCGGAAGCGTGCCATCCCACAAGTCCCAGTGCTGGACGGTGATATCCGGACGGACGTCATGAACGTTTCGAGGAACGTCGCAGCGATCGCCAGCGATTCGGATGCGGTTCCTCTCGGTGACGCAGATATATGAAGCAGCTTCAACACAGTGACCTCCATGAGCCAAACAATAAGTATGTGTGTGCGCACGCTATCACTGCGTGTGCGCACGGAATGCTACGATGCGGACGTGACCAGTTCGCGCAAGGGTGGCGTCCTATCCGATTCGGCCAAAGCGGCGCCGTGCCCGCCCGGAGGGGCGTCCCCGTGCCCAAGTCGCGAAAGGGCGGTCCCCTGCCGGCATCGCGGAAGAAGTTGGCCGCCGACGCGTGGGGCGCGCTACTCCAGGTGCATGCGGAGCTGGTGCTGATCCTCGACCGGCAGCTTCGCGCCCGCGCGGCGCTGCCGCTTGCGTGGTACGACGTGTGGCGAGCTGTCCGCCGCGACCGATCGGCAGCTGACCATGACCGAACTGTCCGAGCGGGTCGTGTTGAGCCGAACGCGAATCAGCCGCGTCGTCGACGAGCTGACGACGCGGGCTGGTAGGCCGGCAAGCGAATCCCGCAGATGCGCGATCGGCCTTCGCGGTATTGACGCCGGAAGGACTCGAGCGGTTCCGCAAACGCCGCCGATCTATCTCACTGGTATCGAGGAGCAGTTCGCCGCAGCGCTTTCCGACGATGACCTTCGCGCTGTCGGTTCCGCGCTCGTGCGCGTCCGGGAGAAGATCGTCGGAGGTCGGACGCAGTCGCCGCTGATGGCGATCCCTTTCGATCATGATCATCAACTAGCGGAGAGCCGGCTGCTTTGTGCGGGCGAGATTCGGCAGCGTCTGCCAGGTAGGTGACCTCGTCGGTCATTGCGGAGCTCACGCGCCGTAGGAGTCCGTCAATGTCGTCCGGGTTCCAGTCGTAGGCGGCGACGCCTTCAGCCGCAGCGAAGTGCCCGCTGGACAATCGGTCTCTTGCCTGCTGGTAGCGGGCGAGAGCTTGTGCCTCAGGCGTTTCGCCGGCGATTGATCGATGATCGCGTCGGCGAGTAGTTCGGCGTCGCTTAGGGCGTCGGTCATGCCGTGGGTGGTGATGGGGTCTTTGTAGTAGCCGGCATCCCCGACGAGGGCCCACCCGGGCCCCCAGGATCGGCGCACAAGCCGGGTATTCCGCCCCATCCGTAGATCGAACGGCCGGCTCTGCTGCGGCAATGCGTTCGAGAACTGCGGGGGCCGCCGGGCGAGCACGGCGGCGAAGGCGGCTCGGCGCCGGTGCGGCGGAAAGCGCGCATCCGTTCCGGGGTGGTGCTGACGAATACGCAGATCTGTGCGTGGTTGGTGGGGATCAGGCCGGCCGCGGTGCCGGCGCCGTAGGCCCACTCGTACCCGTCGGCGGCCATGTTGGTGAGATACCGGTAGAGGACCGCCGCACGGGACCGGCCGCGCTGAACACGGGGGCCCGGGTCAGCGTCGCGACGGTGGAGCGGATGCCGTCCGCGCCCACAGTTATCGACGCCGGCACCTCGACCGGCTCGCCGCCTCGGCTGACCACGGTACGCCGCGGACCCGGCCGTGACTGTCGGACCGCAGCGCGGTGACCGCCGTGTCGGCGATCACGTGCACCCCGGCCTGAGCGGCGGCGTCGACCAGCAGCCAGTCGAGCAGGTGGCGGCGGGGGGCGTAGAGCGCGTCGACGCCGGGCTAGGCGGATCGCCACGTGCACGGTTGGCCGGTTGCGGGTAGTGGAAGGTGGTGCGGCGGATGGGCGGGTGCCGGCCGCGACGATCTGGTCGAGCAGCCCCCAGCGGGATAATTGCAGCACCCCGGCCCGCATCAGCCCGTGGGTGGAGACGTGTCGCTGCCGGGCCGGGATCGGTCGATCAGCGCAACCCGCGCACCGGCGCGGGCCAGCAACAGCGCCGTGGAGGCGCCGGCGACCCGGCCACCGACGACCACCACGTCGTAGCGGGTCATGCCGCCGGCTCCTCGCAGGCGACGCACGGCGCTGCGAGACCTCCGGCCTGGGCGAGGAGGTGCCGGACGACCGTCTCGGCGTCGTGCCGAGCGCCGTCGATGAACGCCGAGTCGCGGCGGTGCTGGAATCGCTGCCCGACCACATACATCCCGCGCGCCGGCCGTGACGCCGCGGTATTGCTGGATCTGCCGTCCGGGCCGGTGATCGGCAGCTGCAGCCACGGGTGATGCGGGCGGTAGCCGGTGGCGAGCAGGACGGTGCCGATCTGCTCGGCGTCGAGGTCGACGGATGTCGGCGTCGGCGGTAGGTGGATGGCGGCAGGTCGCCGTGGTGGGCAGATCTCGGCGTCGAGGCCGGCCCGGCGGACGTAGTCGTCGACGACATTTAGAAAGCGGAGCATCCGCCGGTCGGCGCGCACGGACCGTGTCTTCCACATCGTCGCGGAACGCACCGCCCGGCCGCCGCTGACCCGTCGCAGGTGCCCGGCGAGTCGGACCCCGTTCGCTTGTAGAACGGCCAGGTCAAGGTTCTGACCGAGACGATTCGGGGCCATTGCGCCCGGCCAGTTGCAAGGATGTCTCGCGGCGCGCCGCCGGTGGCGTCCGGCATGTCGTCGATGGTCCGGGCGAGCCGGCCGGTGCTCTCCAGCCACCAAAAGATGTCCATGCCGCGGTAGCGGCGCGGCATTCTCGTGTGCCGACCCACCGACAGAACCACCGGGCGGCCGGCCCGGGCCAGCTCGTCAGCGATCTGCACCCCGGAGGACGACGCCCCGACGACCAGCACCCCACCCGGGGGCAGCTGCGCCGGGTTGCGATACTGCTGCGCGGTCAGCAGCTCGACCGACCCCAGCCCGCCGGCCCGGACCGCGCCCGGGATCTGCGGGGTGCCGTGCGGACCGGTCGCGACCACGATGTTGCTGGCCTGCCAGGTGCCCCGGTCGGTGACGACCCGGTAGGAGCGACCGAGCCGGGCGCGCGATAGTTCCTCGACGGTCGTCCGCTCGACGACCGGGGCGTCGAACGAGGTGGCGTAGTCATCGAGATAGCCGGCGAACGCGGCCGCGGCCAGGTACCCGTCCGGGTCCGGCCCGCGATAGCTAAAACCGGGCAGCCGGGTCATCCAGTTCGGGGTCAGCAGGTGCAGCGAGTCCCACCGCTGCGAACGCCACCGCTCCCCGACCCGGCCGCGTTCCAGGATCACGTGCTCGCGCCCGGCCGCGGACAACAACCGGCTCACCGCGAGTCCGGCGTGTCCGGCGCCGACGATGACGGTGTCGGTGTCAGTCATGGGTACCCCCCTTCCAAGGACGCCGCCCGGCCATGACTGGCCGGGCGGGCAACGAACCAGGCGACGATCAGCCGGTGACCACGTCGACGTGCACCGGGGTGCCGTTGGTCAGCACGTCATACACCGCCGACCGGTTGCGGGACTGCTCCACGATCCGGCGCAGCGTCGCGTCGTCGGCGTCCCCTTCGATGTGGAAGGTGACCGTGATCTGCTGATAGCCGTTGCGGACCGACCCATCGGACAACCCCAAAATGCCCAGCAGATCGATGTCGCCCTCGACCGTGGACGTGACCTTCGTCAAGGTCCACCCCGCGGGCGGCGGCGACGTTGACGATCCCCGCCGTCAGGCACGCCGCGATGGCGTGCAGCAGATACTCCACCGGCGACGGGGCGTGATCCTCCCCCACCAACACAGCCGGATGATCGGCATCCACCGTCGTCACCTGCTGGTGTTCCATCTCCTGGCCGGCGCCATAGAAACCGGAGATGGTCGACCGGTTATGCGTCCCGCTCAGCCAGGTGTTGCTGGCCCGGAACTGGAACTTCGCGATCTCGGGCGAACCCTTCACCGCATCAAGGGTGGCGAACAACGTCGCCGTGTCCACCCCATTACGGCGGGAGCTCTCGGTGACAGTGGTCATGACCCGGTTCCTTCCATTGGACGAGTGTCTTAGTCAGTTGACTTAGTCGAATGGATAACATGTCTCGCCGGGCGCGTCAAGACCTATTTGCGGGCGTGCGGGCTGGATCACGAAGGGTCTTGACCGCGTCTCGAGATCGTGTTAGTCATTTGACCAAGTCAAGTGCACAAACGATCCATCGACCTAACGAGAGAGCCGGCCGTGACCGCACGCCGCAATACCACCGAGGGCACCGCTCGCACCGAGGCTGTCACCGCGATCCTCGACGCCGCCGAAGCGGTGCTGATCGCGGAGGGCCATCGTGCTGTGACCACGCGGCGGCTGTCGGAGCAGGCAGGAGTGAACCACGGCCTCGTCCATTACTACTTCGGGTCGATGGACGAAGTGATGATGCAAACCTTCGAGCGGTTCACCGCGCGACTGATCGTCCGGCAACGAGCGATGTACGCAGCGGACGTGCCGTTCCTCCAGAAGTGGCGCACCGCCATCGGTTTCCTCGACGAGGACCTGGCCGCTGGCTATCCGAAGGTCTGGCTCGAGCTGCAGGCGCTCGGATGGAATCGACCCGAGATGCGCGATCGCGTCGCCGCGATGACCGCAGAGTGGCGCGGCGTCCTCACCGAGGCGTTCGGCAAAGCAGCGGCCGAATACCACCTCGATCCGGACCAGTTTCCCGTCGAGGCGTTGGTGAGCCTGGTGATGACCTTCAACCAGGGTCTCCTCCTCGAGCGCCTGTCCGGCATCTGCGAAGGCCATCGCGAGTTGCTCCGCTGGATCGACGACTGGCTGGCCTGTCTGGAGGCGAGGAAGTGAGCACGGAGCAGAGCCGCGCGCGCTATCCCGACATCGACGGTTTCGCCGAGCACGACGGCGTCAAGCTCTTCTACGAGGTGTACGGCAACGGTGACACCTCGGTCCTGCTGCTGCCAACGTGGTCGATCATCCACTCGCGGTCGTGGAAAATGCAGGTCCCGTACCTCGCCCGTTCTCACCGGGTCATCACGTTCGACCCCCGCGGCAATGGACGGTCAGACCGCCCCGCTGGCCTGAATGCGTACAGCGAATGTGAGTTCGCGGCGGACGCGCTTGCCGTCCTGGACGCCACCGGCACTGATCGCGCCATAGTGGTCGGCTTCTCGATGGGCGCGCAGCGCAGCCTCCTCCTCGCCGCCGAGCATCCCGAGCGCGTGGCCGGCGCGGTTTTCATCGGCCCGTCAGTCCCGCTGCCTCCCATTGCGCCGCGCGAGATGTGGATCGATGACTTCAACCGGCCGCGGGCGGCCTACGACGGCTGGGAGAAGTACAACCGTCACTACTGGCTGTCGGACTACGAAGACTTCCAGGAGTTCTTCTTCTCGCAGGTCTACACCGAGCCGCACTCGACCAAGCAACGCGAGGACTCGGTGGCCTGGGGGCTTGACACCGACGCCGAGACGCTGATCGCCACGCAACTCGGCACACGTATCGACGCGGACCAGGTGCGCTCGCTGGCCGCACGGGTGCGCTGCCCGGTGCTCGTCGTCCACGGCACGGCGGACGCAATCCGACCGTACGAATCCGGTGTCGCCTTCGCCGATCTGCTCGGCAGTCCGCCGGCGTTGCTCGAAGGCTCGGGACACGCGCCACACGTGCGTGACCCAGTGAAGGTTAACCTGCTGCTCGGCGATTTCATCGACGCGGCCGCCGGGCGCCGTAGCCTTGGCGCCACCTGGACGCGCGGACGCACGCGGCGGAAGCGAGCGCTCTATATCTCCTCACCCATCGGGCTGGGCCATGCTCAGCGTGACGTCGCCATCGCTCGCGAGCTGCGCCAGCTACATCCGGACTTGGAAATCGAGTGGCTCGCGCAGGATCCGGTGACGAGGGTGCTCGAAGCCGAGGGTGAACGGATCCACCCGGCAAGCGCATATCTGGCCAACGAATCCCGGCACATTGAATCCGAGTCCGCAGAACACGACCTGCACTGCTTCCAGGCCTGGCGACGGATGGATGAGATCCTGCTGGCCAACTTCATGGTGTTTCACGAGGTGGCCGAGCGCGAGTACTTCGACCTCTGGATCGGCGACGAGGCCTGGGAACTCGACTACTACCTGCACGAGAATCCCGAGCTCAAACGGGCGGCATACGTGTGGCTCACCGACTTCGTCGGGTGGTTGCCGATGCCGGACGGCGGTCCACACGAGGCGTACCTGACCGCCGACTACAACGCCGAGATGATCGAACATATTGCCCGGTACGGGCGTACGCGCGATCGTGCGCTGTTCGTTGGGAACGCCGGCGACATCGTGCCCGAGCGCTTCGGCCCGGATCTACCGATGATCCGCGAATGGACCGAGCAGCACTTTGACTTCACCGGCTACATCTCCGGCTTTGACCCGGCCCAGTTCGCCGATCGGCAGCGGCTGCGAGACGAACTCGGCTACCAGCCGGACGAGCAGGTATGCCTGGTGACTGTCGGCGGTAGTGGTGTCGGTGCGCACCTGCTGCGCCTGATCGTCGAGGCATTTCCACTCGCGAAGCGGCAACTGCCTGCTCTGCGCATGGTGGTCGTCGCCGGCCCTCGCATCGATTCGGCCAGCCTGCCGGCCGCCGAAGGCCTCGAGGTCCATTCGTACGTACACAACCTCTACCGTCATCTCGCGGCCTGCGACATCGCGGTCGTCCAGGGCGGCCTGACGACGGCCATGGAGCTGACCGCCAGCCGGCGCCCCTTCCTCTACTTCCCGTTGCGCCACCACTTCGAGCAGAACCTCCACGTCCGCTACCGACTCGAGCGATACCGCGCGGGCCGGCGCATGGATTTCACCAAAGACGGTCCGGAGCAGATTGCCGCTGCCATCGCCGAGGAGATCGGTCGCAAGGTTGACTACCTTCCGGTCGAGACCGACGGCGCACGGCAGGCGGCGCAAGCTATCTCTGCCCTGCTCTGACCCCGCCGCACTGAGTCCGGCCGGCCCACTGACGGCCGCACGCTAACGATCTGACATGTGGTAGTGATGCGGCGCGACCCCAAGATCACGATCCACTACGCGGATTCGTGGACCAGGCCGCGGAGTACGACGATCGATCGAGGTCCGACCGTCAACTGGTCGCCCACGGCGACAGTATCGCCGTGGGCGGGGTCATAGCTGTCGATCTCCATCAGCCACGTGAGGCCGGGACGCGTGGGCGGGATGGTGAATGGGAGTTGTTCCCACCAGGCGTTGACCAGCATGAGAAAGTCGTCGTCCACCATGAGCGAGCCGTCGTCAGCCCGGTCCGGGTCGTCGGATCCGTCGAGGTACACAGCGACCGCCAGAGCACTTTGATCTGACCAATCGGCGCCGGTCATGGGAGTGCCGGCCGGCGTGAACCACAACAGCTCTGACGCCTCGGCACCAACCAAGAACCGGCCGCGGCGAAAGACCGGATGGGATTTGCGTAAGGCGATCAATCTCCTGGTGAACCCAAGCAAATCCTGATCGGGCGCGGACCAGTCGAACCAGGTGAGCCCGTTGTCCTGGCAGTACGCATTGTTGTTGCCCTGCTGCGTCCGGCCGATCTCGTCCCCGCCGAGCAGCATGGGGATGCCGAAGGAAAGCAGCAGGGTGGTGAGCATCGCGCGCGATTGGCGGGCCCGTAGCGTCAGCACGGCCGGATCGTCGGTCGCTCCCTCGGCCCCACAGTTCCACGACCGGTTGTCGTCGGTGCCGTCACGGTTGGCCTCCCCGTTGGCCTCGTTGTGTTTGCCGTCGTAGCTGACGAGGTCACGCAGGGTGAAGCCGTCGTGGGCGGTGATCAGGTTCACCGACGCCGTCGGCCGGCGACGGGTCCGGCCGTACAGATCGGCCGATCCGCATAACCGCGTGGCGAACTCGCCGATGCCGACCTGGCGACTGCGCCAGAAGTCGCGCATGCAGTCGCGGTACTTGCCGTTCCACTCGCGCCACCCGGGCGGAAATCCGCCCAGGTCGTAGCTGTCAATTTGGCCGACGTCCCACGGTTCGGCGATCAGCTTCGCGTGCGAGACCACCGGATCCTGCGCCACGAGATCGAAGAACGCTGACCTCGGCCCGAACTCGCCTTCCTGGCGGGCCAGCGTCGGAGCAAGATCGAAACGGAATCCATCGACGTGCATTTCGGTCAGCCAGTAGCGCAACGAGTCCATGATCAGCTGCAGGGCCACTGGGTGCCCGACATTGAGCGCATTACCGCAGCCGGTCGTGTCCAGGTAATAACGCGGATTGACATCGTCCAGACGGTAATAGGCCGCGTTGTCCAAGCCCCGATGGCACAGTGTAGGACCGAATTGATTTCCCTCGGCCGTGTGATTGAAGACGACGTCGAGCAGCACCTCCAATCCGGCCTGATGCAACGCGTCGACCATCGCCTTGAACTCCTCGACCTGGCCGCCGAAGCGTCCAGCGCGCACTGCCGCGGAATAGGCATGGTGCGGTGCGAAATAGCCGATCGTGTTGTATCCCCAATAATTCGTCAGACCCCGCTGTACCAAGAAGCTTTCCGGCACACTCTCGTGTACTGGGAGCAACTCGACCGCAGTGACACCCAGTTCGAGTAAATAGTCGATGGCCGCCTCGTGGCCCAGCCCGGCATAGGTGCCACGTAACTCGGCCGGCACATCCGGATTGCGCGCGCTGAAGCCCTTGACGTGCACCTCGTAAATGACGGTATCGGCGTACCGATGGCTGGGGCGCTCGCCCCTCCACTCATAGGCGTCGTCGAGTACGATGCTGCGAGGTACATGTCCGGCCGAATCGAGCGGGCTCGGCGCGTCAGGGTTGTCTGCCGCGTACCCGAGCACTTCCGGCCCATAGCTGACCTCGCCAACAAGCGCACGGGCGTAGGGGTCGAGCAGCAACTTCTCGCTGTTGAAGCGCAGGCCCGAGTCCGGGTCATATGTTCCGCCAGCACGGTAGCCATACTTCTGCCCTACGCCGACGCCCGGAACGAACGCATGCCAAACGCCGGCGTCGTAGTCCACCAATGGGACACGAGTCTCGCCGCCGGCCGCATCGAACAGGCAGAGCTTCATGCTGTCTGCGGTGCTGGATGTAACGGCGAAGTTCGTGCCGTCGGCCCGGACCGTCGCGCCGAGCGGATAGGACGTTCCGGGCAGGGCGGATTGGCCGATACGGTAGGCCGTCATCGCTCAGCCCTCCCGACTCACTCGATCCCGCTTCATGACCGCTCGTGGTGCATCACTTCTCCGTGGAACGTTGTCCCGGAGTCCGTGACCGAGGCGTTCCGGCCCAGGTTTCACCTGGTCTCTCGCCGAGACATCGCCCTTGGCGGATGATCTAGCAGTCCGGGCGACGCACGGCAAGCCCAAGAGGACCGGGAGGTGGCGCGTCGCGCGGACAAAACGCGATGATCGACGGGCTCAGCCGGCCATGGGCACCGTCTCGGCGACCTCGACGCTGACGCCGGACCTGAGTCCTGGGCAACCCCGCGCGAGCGTCGTGGCCGCGCCGATGTCCGCGGCATCCACCACGATGTAACCAGTGAGGACCTCGCCGGCGGCGCTACCGGCGGGCTCAGCGTTGAGACGCTCGACCTGACCGACTCGGTTCCCCGGGTCGACGATCTTCGCGCCGAGACCGCTAAGCCAGGTGCCCCAGGCCTCATTCTCACCGCGTACCGGTTGGCGATCGGGCTGACCCCGGAAGGCCAGGACATAATTCGACATCGTTCCATCTCCTCTACCGCCGGCGACCGTCACCGGCCCACATGTCCGACGGACCGGAGAGCCCGAAATCGACAGTGCGCTGCGAGATGTCCCTGCGAGCGCACCAATGAAAGGCCGGATGACCTCAGCGGGGCGGTAGCTGCACCGGTGCGCCGCGCGGACGCCCGGCCGTTTGCCGGGACTGGCTTGACGCGCGCTGATGCGAGACGATTAGTTATGGTCGAAACTATGGCGGCATTCGAGCTCGCCGGGTCAGCACCGGGCCAGCCGACCGGGCAGAGCCCGTTCCCGCCAATCGCCGAGTACGCCTTCCTGTCGGACTGCGAATCCAACTGCCTGGTCGCGCCCAGCGGGGCAGTCGAATGGATGTGTGTACCGCGTCCGGACTCGTCCAGCGTCTTTAGTGCGCTGTTGGACCGGAGCGCCGGTGCCTTCCGCATCGGCCCATACGACGAGGTCGTGCCGGCAGCCCGCCGCTACCTGCCCGGCAGTCTGGTCCTCGAGACCACCTGGCAGACCCGTACCGGATGGCTGCTCGTCCGCGATGCGCTGTGCATGGGGCCGTGGCACAACGTCGACGAGCGGTCCAAGACGCATCGCCGGTCGCCGACGGATTTCGATGCCGAGCATTGCCTGCTGCGGACGGTGGAATGCGTAAGCGGCTCGGTCGACGTGACGATGACCTGCGAGCCGGCGCTGGATTACGGTCGACGCCAGCCGCTGTGGGGGTACGAGGGCGCTGGCTACGGCGAAGTGGTGGCGCGCACTGAAGGGCTCGATGTCGCGATGCGCGTGACGACCGACCTGCGTCCGGGTATCGAGGGGGCCGGCCTGCACGCGAGGACGCGCATGACCGAAGGGGAAAGTCATTTCGTCGCGCTCTCGTGGTCCCCGCTGCCGCCGCCGCGAACTCTGGAGGAGGCCGAGGAGCGGCTGCGGCGGACGCAGGAGTACTGGCGCCAATGGATCACGCTCGGCGATTTCCCGGACCACCCGTGGCGCAGCTTCCTCCAACGCAGCGCGCTGACGTTGAAGGGCTTGACGTACGCGCCGACCGGTGCCCTGCTCGCGGCGGCCACGACCTCGCTGCCGGAGACTCCGCACGGAGAGCGCAACTGGGATTATCGCTACGCCTGGGTGCGCGACTCGACCTTTGCCCTGTGGGGCCTCTACACCCTGGGCTTCGACCGCGAAGCGGACGACTTCTTCTACTTCGTCGCCGACGCCTGCCGCGACGGTAATGACCTTCAGGTGATGTACGGCGTTGGCGGCGAACGCGAACTCGACGAGGAATCGTTGCCGCACCTCTCGGGTTACGAGGGCGCGTTTCCGGTTCGGTCGGGCAACGGGGCATATCACCAGCAGCAGCACGATGTCTGGGGCGCCGTGCTCGACTCGGTATACCTGCATGCGCGCTCCCGCGATCAGCTTCCGGAATCGTTGTGGTCCATCCTCAAGCGCCAGGTCGATTGCGCCGCGGAGCACTGGGAGGAACCCGACCGCGGGATATGGGAGGTGCGCGGGGAACCGCAGCACTTCGTATCCAGCAAGCTGATGTGCTGGGTTGCTATGGACCGGGGTGCCCGGCTGGCACGCATGCATGAAGAATTCGAGTACGCCGAGAAGTGGCAGGCGCTCGCCGATCAGATTCACCAGGATATTTGCACTAACGGCGTGGACCAGCGGGGAGTGTTTGTACAGCGCTATGGCTCGACGGCCCTCGATGCATCCCTGCTGCTACTGCCGATGATGCGCTTCCTGCCGCCCGAAGATCCACGCATCCGCGCGACCGTGCTGGCTATCGCCGATGAATTGACCGTCGACGGCCTCGTCCTGCGCTATCGGGTGGACGAGACCGATGACGGATTGACTGGCGAAGAGGGCACCTTCACGATCTGCTCGTTCTGGCTGGTATCGGCGCTTGTCGAGATCGGTGAGGTCGAGGCCGCCAAGAAGCTGTGTGAACGGCTACTTGCGTACGCCAGCCCGCTTGAACTCTATGCGGAGGAGATCGATCCCCTCAGCGGCCGCCATCTCGGCAACTTCCCGCAGGCATTCACGCATCTCGCCTTGATCAACGCCGTCATGCACGTGATACGCGCTGAGCAGATCGTCAGCCGAGCGCAACGACGCTCGAGTCAGATCAGTGCCAACCGCGACGACCCGTCCCAATGACACAAGGCAATACGACCTGAGCAGCAACTGCCCGACCGACGATCCCCAACGAGACGTTCGCTCGTTGTCCCGGTGTTACGCCACCGGTCGTCGGATCGACTGGCTGGTGCCGAGTACGTTCGGCTGGTCGACTCGCGTCCCAGGGGGCCCCCGATGGAAGTGCCGGTTGCCGCCCGCTCGGTAGCGGCGGTAGTCGGCGCTGTCCTCGTCCTAGCGACCGGGACCAGCGTCGTCGAAACCCTGATCGTGCCCCGGGCGGTAAGCAGCCGGCTCACCCGATGGGTTGATCAGGTCGTGACGGCGGCATTCCGGATGGTGGGCAGCCATATCGGCGATTACCCACGGCGTGACCGACTGCTTGCTGCGCAGGCGCCGGCCATCCTGCTCGGTCAGCTAGCCGTGTGGTTAGGGATTTCCTTCGTTGGTTACTGGCTGCTCCTGTGGCCGTTCGTCCACGGCGGTTTAAGTTCCGCGTTCACCTCGGCCGGGTCGTCGCTGTTCACCTTGGGCTTCGCCGAGCCTTCCGGCGCCGCGCCCGGAGTGATTGTGTTCACGGCAGCCGCGACCGGGTTAGCAATCCTCACTCTGCAGATCGCCTATCTGCCAACGTTGTATGCGGCGTTCAACCGCAGGGAGACCGAGGTTGCGCTGCTCAACGCACGGGCCGGCGTGCCTTCGTGGGGGCCGGAGTTGTTGTCGCGTACCCATTACGCACTGGGGTCGGGTGTGTCGACCATCAATACGTTGCCCGACTTATACGAGCGGTGGGAACGCTGGGCTGCCGACGTGGCAGAGAGCCACACCACCTACTTGCCGTTGGTGCGGTTCCGATCACCGCGGCCGTTGTCATCATGGGTGACGGCGCTGCTCGCGGTGCTCGACTCCGCCGCCATGCTGCTCGCGTTGTCGCCGAATGCCGCGCCGGTTGTGCCAGCCCGCTTGTGCCTGCGTGCTGGCTTCCTCTGCTTCAACCAGATCGCGCGGGCGATGGGAATCCCCATGCCCGACGAGCCAGACCCGGACGCGGGAATCACCCTGACGTACGGGGAGTTCCTCGAGGCCATCGCCCGACTGCGCGAGGTCGAGTTCCCCATCGAGCGCGATCCGGCCGAAGCGTGGGTGGACTTCGTCGGCTGGCGGGTCAACTACGAGCAACCCGCCTACGCCGTGGCTTACGCCGTCGACGCCGTGCCGGCACTCTGGTCCGGCCCGCGGCGTAGCCGGGACAAGGTGATTGCACCTATCCGTCCGGCGCTTGGCCGGCCGCCCAAGTGATCCTGTTCCTTCCCGCCGGCCGCACGTTAGCTCAACCGCCGCCCAGGTAGTCATGTTTCCTACCGTCCTGAGCCGGGACACTAGATGATCTTGGACATGATGTTGCTGGAGAGCAGTAAGTGCGAGATCACGACCGTCCGCCGGCCGACGTCTCGCTAGGCTCGTCTGATGCGGCAACCTGCTGAGTGCTGGCTCAGTGATATGGATGGCGTGCTCGTCCGTGAGGATCACGCTCTTCCTGGGGCAGTTGAATTCCTCGCCCGTTTGATGGAGCGTGGCAAGCGATTCCTTGTTCTGACGAACAATTCGATCTTCACTCCGCGCGATCTCGCGGCGCGCCTGGCTCAGTCCGGATTGGAGGTGCCCGAGGAGTCGATCTGGACATCGGCGCTGGCGACGGCCACATTTCTTGCCGATCAACGCACATACGGGTCGGCGTACGTGATCGGTGAGGCGGGCATGACGACAGCGTTGCACGAAGTCGGCTACACGCTGACTGACCGGAATCCAAACTTCGTCGTCTTGGGCGAGACCCGAACCTACTCGTTCGAAACGATCACCAAGGCGATTCGATTGATCGAGCGCGGCGCCCGCTTCATTGCGACGAATCCCGATGCGACCGGACCGTCCGCAGACGGTCCGGTTCCGGCTACTGGGTCTGTCGCCGCGCTCATCACCAAGGCGACCGGGCGTTATCCCTACTTTGTAGCTGAACCGACCCGTCACCCATCGGCCAGGCAACCGGGCCGCCGCCGCTGTAGCGTTCCCGCGCACCCGATCTCGCATCGTCGCCGGGTAGCGCTCCGCGGCTCTACTGTTCTGGCAGGGGTGAGGAAGGTGGCATAGAAGATGACGCGGCGCCTAGCTTTGATCATTAGCGTGGTATTCATTGCGGTGGCGACAGGAATTGGCGCTTGGGTCCTCAATGCCTCCGCTTTCAATCACTGGTTGGCGGTGCATACCGGCACAGTGAACGAACCTGGCCCGTACTACGGATTCTGGTCAGGATTCGGATCGGATATAGCCGAGTTCGGCATTATCGGAGCCATCGCAACTGCCGTATACCAACTAGTAAAGAAATTCAATTGTCATGAGCCAGGCTGTTGGCGGGTGGGTAACCACGAGGCTGCGGGTGGGCAGTTCTATCTGTGTTGGCGCCACCATCCCGACTATCACGGCAAGAAGCCTAATGCCGAGGTGATTGCCCGGCTGCACCGAGAGCACATTGAGCGACAAGAGGCGATTCACACCAAGCTTCGCGAGGTTCACGAGCAACTGAGCGAACGTGTTGCCCAGCACGGCGGCGGACCGGCGGCTTCCGCTACCCCCCACCAGACGGCGTACCTCCGCCAGAGGAGCTTCGCGGCGGAACCACGGCCGACCATTAGCCTCGGACAACGGGGCATTGTTGGCCGGCCCTCGTTCGACAGGCCCGCTGAGTGCGACCGCGGGATGTGCCCGGCCGTGCTCAGTACCTGCGACGATACTTAGCCTTGGTTTTGTTGCTGCTCCTCGAGCGTGTCGGCGTCGGCGCGAGCGATCACGGCATCAACGACCGCATACTCAGCCTGGTCGACCATATACACGGCGAAATCGATCGCATCAGCCGCGTCCAGCTCGGCGTCGTCGGCCCGGTTCTGTGCTCTTTTCAGATCACGTTCTGCGCGGTGCTCGTCCCGCTTGGCCCGTAGCGTGTCGAACCGTTGATCGACATCAGCCCGCGTCTTGTCCCACCACGATTGAGCCTGATCCGTCGTGGCGGCGGCGTCTGTTCTGGCCTGGTCCTTGGCCTTGCTGATCGAGGACTTCAGCTGCTCTCGTTGGCTCTCCAGCGCCACTCGGTTCTTTGCGTTCGCCGCCGACACAATATCCTCGGCTGTCTTGACGCGTGCCGCGAGTTCGCTGAGCTGCTCGGACAATGGTTTCACTAGGGTCCCCTTTCCGGGTTCTTTGCTCTATTTAGTGCATCGTTCGCGGGACGGGGCGACAACGGCCAAAAGCACTGACATGCCGTCGGTAGTTGTGCTCCACGCATAGAAATCTCCAGCCTCGAGTCGGCTCGATGCGACCGGTATTGACGTAGCGGCATCGCGTGGCCGCCGTCCGGAGGGTTGTCTGCAGCGAGAGGAGGTGACACGCGCCATACGATGACCGCATGAGTACCGGCGTAGACGCCGTCGGTCGTGAGCTGTCAGCGGTCGCCGCGGCGGTCGGCGACCACGTCCTCGACGTGACCCATGACATCTGGCAGCTCGTCACCACAGACATTCCGGAACTGCGTGGTGACGACATCGTCGAGAAGCTCCTCGATGCGAGCATCGAGGAGAATGTGGCAACCCTGCTGCATGTTTTCGAGCACGGGTCCGCTCCGGACGACATCGGCGCTCCAGCGGCAGCAGTTGAATACGCCAGACGGCTGGCCCAGCGCGGTGTGCCGATCATCGCGCTTATCCGGGCCTACCGGGTCGGTCACGGCCGGTTCCTGTCGCGGTGCATCGACGAGGTGGCGACCCGATCCCAGGACGCTAGCCTCACGGCTGCCGTCACGTCGCGCATGGCCGATGTCAGCTTCCGCTATATCGACCGCGTCTCCGAGGAAGTGATCTCGGCATATCAACATGAGCGGGACAATTGGCTGCTTACCCAGACTGCGGTCCGAGCCGCACGCGTCCGCAGCTTGCTCGGCGGTCAGCCGGTGGACATCGATGCCACCGAATCAGCCCTGGGTTACCGACTTCGTCAGCGTCATATCGGCCTGATCGCCTGGGTCACCGACACGCTGAACGGCAGCGAGGGCCTGACCCGGCTCGATCAGCTCGCGTCCACCGCGGCTCGGGTGCTCGGCTCACCTGGTCGTCCGCTGTTCGTGCCGCGTGACGAGACCCTCGCCTGGATATGGCTACCGGTCAGCGGCAACGCAGTCGTCTCGGGTGAGAAGTTGTCGAAGGGATTCGACAACGGCGACGGTTCGGCGCGCATCGCTGCTGGGGAACCCGGATACGGGCTGGACGGGTTCCGCTTAACCCACCAGCAAGCGGTGCGCACGCAGGGCCTCGCCCTCGCCGCCGAACCCGGCAGTCGGCTTACCACTTTCGCTGATGTCGGCGCTGTCGCGCTGATCTGCACGGACATTAGCGCCGCCCGCAGCTGGGTATGGGGCATGCTCGCCGAACTCGCCCTGGACGACGAGCCCCATGCTCGGCTACGCGAAACGCTGCAGGTTTTCCTGTCAACCGGGAGCTATACGATCACCGCCGAACGACTTGTGCTGCACAAGAACAGCGTGCAGTACCGGATCCGCAAGGCCGAGGACGCCTTGGGCGGACCGATCAGCGATCGGGGCGCGGACCTGGAACTCGCATTGCGTGCTTGCCAATATCTCGGCCAGGCGCTCCTGCGACCCGTACGCGGATGACTCAGCGTCACCGCCAGAGTGACTGCGTCGCGGCTACTTGACCGGCGTCGTCATCCGGGCGGTCGGGCGCCGGTCATAGTGGCGGCGATGCGTTCTTGGATGTCGCCGCTGGTGGGATCGGTCCACATGCACAGGTGTGTGCCGTTGCGCACCCGGATGACCTGGGCATCCGGGATGTGCTCGGCCGCGTTCTCGGTCTGATCGGGCCGCACGTCTGTGTCAGCGGTGCCGTGTACGAGCAGGACGGGGACCCGGATTTTTTAACCTGATGGCGTGACAGGGGTCCCGCCGCGGGTCAGCGCTCGCTTGGTCTCGGCATCGGCGGGGTAGAACGCCTCGATGGTCAGCTCATCCACGGTGATGTCGTTGGCGGTGCCGACATGTGCCTCGATGCTGAAGAGCGACAGTTGCCTGCCCTCGTGGCGCAACTGGAGCGGCAGCACGATATCGGTGGACGCCGCGGTGGCCTCGTCATCGCCGCCCGGGTAGCCGCGTAGTTCGGCCTCGAGCTCGTGCAGCCGGGTGTCACCAGTCTGGGCCGCGCGCTGACGCAGCTGCTGAAGCAGGTGGGCCCGCCACTGGGCGAGGTTCACGATACGTGGCGCCACGCCGTCGGGATGCAGGGTCAGCCGGAGCACGTTGACAGGCGGTTCGAGCAGTTGTGGCGCGCAATCAGCGACGAACAGTTCGATCGCCCCGTTCCCGTCGACCATGTCCCACCAGCGGTTGATCACGACAGCGGGAAACGGTTCGTGGCTGCGCAGTACCTGCTGCAGCGCATCACGCACCGCGCCGACCTGCGGCTCGTCCAAGCCGTGCTGCGGATACGCCGGCGCGTACCCGCCGGCAAGCAGCAGCTGGTTACGCTCGCGGAGTGGCACGTTGAGTTGCTCGGACAACCGCAAGATCATCCCACGGGTGGGACGTGACCGCCCGGTCTCCACGAAACTGAGATGCCGCGCCGAAATATCTGCCTGGATTGACAGATCAAGCTGACTGAGCCGCCGCCGCGCTCGCCATTCGCGCAGCAGCTGCCCGACCGGTGCGGACCCGATGGTCATCACTCGCTCGACGGTAGCCAGCCGCATTCCTCGATGCGATTACCTCCCAGGTAACGCATCGGCGCGCTGCGTTCTCGTCGCCTGGGGCCGGGGTCGCGCCAAGCAATATCCCGGTGGCACGGTCATACGACGGGATCTTGTGACCGTGCACCTTCGCGTCGGTGATGGCGTGGACCCGGAAGTCGGTGCCCGCCGGCAACGGAGCGCCGCTCGCCGTGAGCACGGGTTCGGCTCGTAGATCCCGCGCGGTCTCAGCCTGCATGACCTTGTTCCTGCGGAACTCCATAACCCGACAGGATTCCGAGAAGTGGGGCGGCACCATGCACCTCGTGAACACGACCGTGGGCGCCTCGTTCACTGTCAACCCACACAACTGCCTGTTCCGCGGGACGCTTCAAGAAGACTCGCAAATCATCGGCGGCATCGGGCTGTTCGCCAATGCGAGCGGTACCTTCACCGGCACGATCAGCCCCCAGGGGCTGGCGTCCCGCAACCCCGACGGCAGCTGCTCCACTACGCAACCATCGCTGCACGAGGTGGACAAGGTCGCGTTCAGCGGAACGCTGTCGTTCTGACCTCGTTCTGACGACGATCACCGCTGCCGGCGGCCCGTCACGAAATCGTCTGCCCCGGCGACGAACTCTCAAGATCGCCGGGGAGTTCGGATGAGAGAGACGCGCAGCCGGGTTCGTAGTGCTTCCGTGCATGCTTGGCCATGGCGGTCCTGCGCCCCTACGGCAGTGCCCGACCAGGAAGTTCGTCTGTAGTTGCGGCGGTGACTTGCACCAGGCCCAATAGCGACGTGAGCGTCGCCTGGTCGCTGCGCCCGCGCGCCGTCTAGCGAGTGTTCAGCCACGGTGACCCCTAACTCACCTGCGAACTTGCTGAACGTCCCTTTACCTGCCGGGTAATCGACAGGCGGCCGCACTCGGCGCAATCACGATCGTCGGCGGGTTCAACCACAACCGAAAGGCAATCGTCATGATCGATTTGATCGACCACTACCTGGCCTGCTGGAACGAGACCGACCCGGAGGCGCGTCGCGCGTTGATCGCGCAGCATTGGAGTCCGCGCCCGAGCTACACCGACCCGCTCGCGGAGGTGACCGGCCGTGAGGCCATCGATGCGACGATCGGCGCAGTCCACCAGCAGTTCCCCGGATTCACGTTCAGCCCGGTCGGACGGTCGACGCGCACCATCAGCAGGCCCGCTTCTCCTGGGGACTCGGCCCGGCCGATGCCGAACCGCTCATCGTCGGCTTCGACGTGGTCGTCCTCGACGACGACGGTCGCATCGACACCGTGCTTGGCTTCCTCGACAAGGTCCCAGCGGCCTAGGGACGTACCGGCCAACAATCGCGGCCGACCTCCGGAGCGGGCGTTTGTGCGCTCTGTGGGGTCGGCCGCGCTCAGCTTGACGTTCGGCGCGGATCGGCCGGAATTAGGTAACGAGTTTCCGGTGCGGGACACTAGTTACGCGGCTAACCGGGTCATCAAGACATGGAGGCTCGAAGTTGTTGGTCATCGGCGTGCGCGCAGCAACCCCGTCATCGGATGATCTCGCCTGGAGCGGTCGCCGCCACGACGACGACAAGCCGGGTGCCGTGCGCGGCAGCTCGTCCGCAGACTTGTTCGACACCGTGTTCCATGCGCTGCATGACGGTGAGCAGGTGGCCGTCGGCTTCGGTGGACCGTTGACGACGCCAGTCGACGAAGATCAACGGAATCTGGACGGCGCCGGGCAGGAAGACCGGGCGATCTCGCTCTTGGATCAAGCAGAAGCCGGCGCACCGGGACTGGCCGGACTCGACCGACTCTTGGGCGAGCTGGGAAAGTGGCGACCGTGGACGGCGGTGAGCACATCGCTGCCGCGATGGCGGGCGACAACGTCCATCCTCGTGTGGGAGCTCCTCCCGAGCAGTAACGCGGCCGGAGAGAGCGACCCCCTGACCACCCGTAAACCTCATCTCGATGCGACCGCCGCAGATTCGGGAGTCCGCCGTTTCTTCGAACTGCTACGAAGCCGCGCTGATCGGCGAGCTGATGTCGCAGCCGAACCAGTAATCAACTTGGCTGCTGCGGTAGCGCTGCGGGCCGGATTACCTGTCGATTCGAGGCAGTTGTCCGAGCCGGTGTTGTCGATTGCCGCAACTGCCCCACCGGGCGAGTGACCAGTCAGTAAGGCGATGTTCCGCCATCCACGCTGATCGCGGCCCCGGTGATTCCGGACCCGAGATCACTGGCAAGCATGACCGCTGCATTGCCGACCTCCTCGACCGTGTTCGGCCGTTGTATTGCCGACTCGGCTGTGTAGAGCGCCACCATCTCGTCGAACGAGATCCCCATGGCCGCAGCGGTACGGGGTCCGTTGTCCATGACGATGTCGGTGAGGATGAGTCCCGGGCAGATGGCGTTTACGGTCACGCCCGTGGTACCGACCTCGCGTGCTACTCCCTTCGTGAGACCGACGATGCCGTGCTTGGCCGCGACGTAGGCGGTGATCACCGGCTTGCCCACCTTGCCCTCGACGGACGAGATGTTGATGATGCGACCCCAGCCCTGCTCGATCATTCCGGGTAGTGCTCGCTTGGTCGCAATGAACGTCGAGTGCAGGTTCCAGCGGATCGTCATCTCCCAGTCGTCGAACGGCATATCCACGGTCGGCAGCAGGACCCCAGCCCCGCCGGCGTTGTTCACGAGGATGTCCAGATGCCCGAAATGCGATCGGGTCTCATCGATGAACGAGTTGATGTCGTCCGGAATCATTACGTCGCCCGCAATGAAGATCGCCCGGTCACCGACACCGAGTCGGCCGAGCACTCCGTCGCCCTTCTCCTTGCTACGACCATTGAGTGCTACCGATGCTCCTTCGGCCAAGAACGCCTCCGCGATGCCGAGGCCGATGCCTGCTGTACCACCCGTGATCGCAGCTACGCGACCGTCCAGCTTCCCCATCGAAACCTACTTTCCTCAGCGAACCGACAGAAACTATGACTACACCGCGCGCACCATATCCGGTAGAGGGACGTGGGCCCAACCGTCCCATCACTCGTCGCAGCCGAGCGCGGAGTCGCGGCGGCTGGTTCACGCCAAAGGCCACACCGTGCTCGGACGTTACTGTGGTTAGACTCCAGCAACGGTCACCTGCAGCGGCCCGGGAGGCCCACGTGAACGTGTTGCGATGCTCGGCCGATCCATCCCGTGAGTCGGGCCCAGCCTGGATGCTGGGAGCTTCGCGATGACCTCGGCGCGGCAAAGCGGAGTGCCAAGCACCGAGGACGAGGCCCTCGGGCTAGTCGAAGCTGGTGAGGCCATTGGCGTCCCCACGGCGGCAATCCTGCTAAAGAGCCTTGCCTCGACCACCTTGGGCCAGCCTCGCAGCCTCATCCGGGAAAGTCGCTGGTTGACCCAGGAGACACTGCGAGTTGCGGTCGGACGGTCGAGCCGGGTGCCAGCGAAGGGTGACCGGCGGTTCACCGATCCGGCCTGGTCGCAGAATCCGGCGTACCGCCGGATCAATCAGGAGTACCTAGGTCTGTGCGAGTCACTCGCCCGCATGGTCGACGATCTCGATGTCCATACGAAGAAGTGGCAGGACGCCGAACGGGCCCGATTCGTGGTCAACATCCTCATGAGCGCGCTCGCACCGACCAACTTCCTGCCGACGAATCCTGCGGCACTCAAGCGCGCCTTCGACACCGGCGGCCGTAGCCTTGTGCGAGGTACGGGCCATTGGTGGCATGACGTTCGCACGAACGGCGGCATGCCGGCGCAGACCGACCGAACCGCTTTCCAGGTCGGAGTCGACCTTGCGGCGACGCCTGGCGCGGTCGTCCAACGCGACGAACTCGCCGAGCTGATCCAATTCACCCCATCGACGCCCACCGTCAGTGCTCGGCCGGTGCTTATCGTGCCGCCGCCGATCGGTCGTTATTACTTCCTCGACCTTCGGCCGACGCGAAGCTTCGTCGAATACGCGGTCAGCCGTGGCCTGCAGGTTTTCATCCTCAGCTGGCGCAATCCGACGGCCGATATGGGATGGCTCGGGCTGGATTCGTATGCACAGCGCGTTCTGACGGCGATGGATGCGGTGGGCGAGATCTGCGACCGTCATGAGCTCGGCATGATCGGCTTCTGCGCGGGCGGGATCCTGCTGTCGGGCGTACTGAACCACCTCGCAGCACAGGCTGACGAGCGGGTCAAAGCCGCATCCTTCGCGGTGACCTTGCTGGACTTCGATTCGCGGGCCGCGATCGGGGCGTTCTCCGCGCCGCGCCTGCTGGAATTGGCGCAGAAGCAGTCCCGGCGCAAGGGCATCATCACCGGCCGGACACTGGGCAACGTCTTCACCTGGATGCGCCCTGACGACCTGGTCTTCAACTACTGGGTCAACAACTACCTGATGGGCGAGAATCCTCCGGTCTTCGACATCCTCGCCTGGAACGCTGACAGCACGAACCTGCCGGCGCGGCTGCACACGGACTTCCTCGACATCTTCAAGAACAACACGCTCTGCCAGCCTGGCGGCACGGAGATCCTCGGCACTCCAGTGGACCTGAGCCGCATCACGGTTCCAACCTTCGTCACCGGCGCGATCACCGATCACTTGACGCCGTGGAAAGGCTGCTATCGCACAACCGAACTAGTCGGCGGTGAGTCGACGTTCATCCTGAGCAACGCCGGGCACATCGCCGCGCTCGTGAACCCGCCCGGCAATCCCAAGGCGTCGTACTACGCCGACGGCGATCTCGGCACGGACCCGGACACCTGGCTCAAGTCAGCCACCAAGCGCGCCGGTACCTGGTGGGAGGTATGGGCCGACTGGGCGATCGGACACGCCGGCGATTCCGTGCCCGCCCCGTCGTCACCAGGCAGTACCGTGCATCCGCCGCTGGCGCCTGCGCCGGGCGCCTATGTCCGGGACAAGACGCCGGCCTAGCGGCGACCTCGCGCATCGTGCAGATGACCACCCGCCTCGCCGTCGTATCGGGTGCTGGCAGCGGTATTGGCGCCGCCTGTGCCGAACGGCTGGCCGCAGCCGGATTCGCTGTCATCCTGGTCGGGCGGCGCAGCCAGGCGCTGGAAGCGACTGCCGCCGCAATTGCGGAGGCAACCGCATCCGCCCACGTCATATGCCTGCGGGCCGACGTGTCCGAACCGGACGATGTCCGCGCTCTCGCTGAGCGGATCGGAGCCGATTTCGAGTTCGTCGACGTCATCGTGAACAACGCCGGCGCACCGGCCGTGAGCCACAGTGACGACCTCACCGACCTCGCCGCGGCCTGGCTTCAGACCTACCGGGCAAACACGCTGACCGCGGTCCTCCTGACCACGGCGTTGGAGCCGATATTGCGATCACCGGGTGGGCGGGTCATCCTCATCGGCTCGAAGTCCGCCCGCGCCGGAAACGCGTCGCCCGCATACGGCACGGCCAAGGCCGCCTTGACCGGATATCTGGCGGCTGCTGCCGCCCGGCTGGGTTCACGGGGCATCACGGTTAATCTCGTTTCCCCGGGTTATGTCGAGAACACCGAGCTCACGCAGGGGCGTATGCCGCCGGACCGGAGAACGCGCATCATCTCCAAGGTCGCGCTCGGCCGGCCTGGGCAGCCAGCGGAGATCGCTGCCGCGGTGGCATTCCTCGCAAGCCCAGATGCCGGATACATCACCGGTCAGGAGCTGACCGTAGACGGCGGGGACTCACCCTGAAGGTCGCGGCCCGGCTGGACGACGTCAGAGCGCCATGCCCCCGCTGCAGACGAGGACCTCGCCCGTGATGTAGTCCGATTCCGGAATGCACAGTAGGTACACGCCGTTGGCCGCGTCCCCAGGCGTACCGGCCCGGCCGAGTGGTATCCCGCCCTCCATCGCAGCCATCAGCTGGGAGTTGATACCGACCTTGATCTCTCGGTCTTCGATGGAAATCGTGCTGTCACCGCCAGCGCCGGTTTCAGTTAGTCGGGTCTTGATCACGCCGAAGGCCAGGCTGTTGACCGTCACGTTGTACCGTCCCCATTCCTTGGCCAGGGTCTTGGTCAGACCGATGATGCCGGCCTTGCCCGAGGCGTAGCCGGACTGGCCAGCATTACCGCCCAATCCCGCGATCGAGGAGATGTTGACGACCTTGCGGGTCACCCGATCCCCGTTGGCCAGCTCGGCCTTGGCGGCGTCGCGGAGATATGGGGCCGCGGCCCGCAGAATCCGGAACGGAGCGGTCAGATGGACGTCGATCATGGCGTACCACTGCTCGTCGGTCATCTTTTGTATAACGCTGTCCCATGTATAGCCCGCGTTGTTCACGATGATATCGATGCGCCCGTACTCATCTAGCGCGGCTTGCACGAACCGGTCGCCGAACGAGGGATCAGTCACACTTCCGATGACCGGCAGGGCTTCGCTGCCGGCGCGGCGCACAACCCGGCAGGTCTCTTCGGCCGGCTCGACATCGAGATCGTTGATGACGAGCCGCGCTCCCTCCTGGGCGAGTTTGGTCGCGATGGCCTGCCCGATTCCACGCCCGGCTCCGGAGACAAGCGCGATCTTTCCGTCCAGTTTGGCCATCTCTCGCCTTCGCCTTCCGCCGTATCCGTAGGACTTCGCAACGCACAGCCCGCTCCGCCAACATAGCTTCTGCGTAGGATAGTACGCAAGTGCTGAGGAGAGTTAGCGAGTGGGCCTGCGCAGCCGCTCGTAGACCGCGAGGAGCAATTTCCGGTCGGCCTCGGTGAGCTCTGGGTCCAGCTGGATCGCGGCAACTGTCGGGAGTGGGGCGTCGACTCGTTCCGCGTCGATCGGGTCCATGCCGGCGTGCTCGAGCAGCACGGTCGTCGGCACATCGAGCGCCTGGGCCACGCTGCGCAGAACACGCAATGACGGCTGATGAATGCCGCGCTCGATCTGGCTCAGATAGGCGTTGGAGACGCTGGTCATGCTGGCGAGCTGGCGCAGCGACAAGGCCGCTAGCCGTCGCTGGGTCCGGATGAACGAGCCCAGCGTTTGTCGCCGCTCGGCTCTGCCCTCGACTGCCACTCGGTCAGTGTGCCATCGGCAGCACAACCTGAGCGGCTATCCGGCAATGACGGTGGCCCAGCCACGCAAGTGAACGCCGCCGGTCTGTCGCGTGGCCGCCAGCTCGAGATCCAACTCGTTCTCGCGGCGCGCGACGACCGTGCCGGTGTAGGTGAGAACATCGTCCGGCCATGCCTGTTCTCGGAACTGCACCTTGAATTTGCGAACGTTCTCCGGCCCGAACAGCTCCGCGACGTAGGTACCCAGGATCCCGGCCCCGAGCATGCCCACCGCGAACACCGTGGGAAACCCCGCGCTTCGCGCATAACCCTCGTCGTGGTGGATGGGGTTCATGTCGCCGCTCGCCCCCTGATAGCGGACGAAGTCGGTGCGGGTGAGCGGCTCGTCGACCAGTTCCGGCAACGTATCGCCGACCTGAAGCACGGCTGGATCGATCTCGCTCATGTCGCCGCCTTGCTCGTCTCAATCACCGTGTGGCGCACGTCGGCGACAAGATCGCCAGCCGCATTGCGGTACTCGGTGCGGACAATGATGAACTTCATGTCTCCGCCCCGCCGGCCGGCCTTCGCGAAGACGTCGACTACTTCTTGGTGTGCGGTCAACGTCTCGCCGGCCGCCGGCGGCCGCCCGTAGAACGTGTACTCCTCTTCGCCGTGCAGGATGCGCGACCAGTCGATAGCACCTCGTTCCAGCACGTGACTGTCCTGGCCACCCCAGAACCGGTCAGTGGTGAGGAAGGTCGGCGGCGATATCGCGTCGGCGCCGAACCAGCTCGGGTCGCGCGCCTTTGTCGCACGGGCGAATTCGCGGATCTTGCCTGGCTCGACCACCAGCTCGAACGGCTCGCCGCGGTCGCCAACGGCCGGGCTGGTTGGTTGTGTCATGCGAGTCTCCTGGACGATTCGTTGCGGGATAGGAATTCGTCGATCAGTACTGCCGCGGTCTTCGCGTGTTCCAGCAACCACAGATGACCGCCGTCAGCGACGATGGACAAGCGAGCCCCCGGAATGCGACTGGCGAGCAGGCGCGCGTTCTCCACTGGTACCAGTGGATCGGCAGCACCGCTGATGACCAAGGTCGGCGCGGTGATCCGGGCCAGCCACGGCAAGCTCGTCCAACCGCTAATCGCGTAGATCTGTTGCGTGTAGCCAAGTCGAGTGGGCAGCTGATCCCACGGCGACTGTGCTCCGCCGCGCGGGGCACTCCCCGTACGCCCCAGGTCGCCGCCGAAGATGACGGGTGCGATACGTGAGAGATAGCTGCCGGACACAAGCTGCAACGGCACGCCCATCAGCGCCAACAGCGGTAGCAGCGGTGTCTTGCCGCCACGTCCGGGCGACGTCGCGACGAGGACCAGTCCGCGCACTCGTTTCGGGGCGTCCCGCGCGAGCTGCTGCGCAACAGCACCGCCCGATGAGTAGCCGAGCACGTCGACCCGTTCATCACCCAGTTGATCGAGCAGGTCCACGGCGAGCCGGGCCATCCCGGGCATGCGCAAAGGGCTACGCAACCGCCCGGATCCGCCAGTGCCGGGCACGTCGAACAGGATGAGGCGACGGCTGCCGCATAACCGCCGGGCCAGCGGGCGCCATGTCTCGAGGCTCGCGCCGATACCGTTGATCAGGAGCAGCGGGGGGCCCGACCCAACCTCGGCCATTTTGACCCTGCCCGCCGGCAGGACGACCGATCGAACCCGCGGCCGGTAAGCGTCGGTCGCGGCACCGCCCGGTGGCACGTCATGGTTCTCGACCACCCGGACACCCTTTCGTGCGCATCTCGGCGGCTAACAAGATAGGCGGTACAGTAACGCGACCTGCGCGGAGGTGGGATCGATGTCGGCGGGCGCGCCCGATCCAGCGGACGAACTGGCCGTCTGCCGCACCCTCTACCGCTTCGCGGCCGCGATTGACCAGCGCGATTGGGACGCTTATCGCTCGGTATTCACCGACGAGATCGACCTCGACTACAGCTCGTACCGGGCGGGAAACGTCGGACGCGTGCGCGCCGATGACTGGGTGGACCGGGCCAAGGCGCTCTTCCCCGGGCTCGACGCCAGCCAGCATTGTCTCTACAACCCGCTGGTCACCGTCACCGACGACACCGCCGATATCTCGATTTACTTACAGGCCGAACACTTTTTGACCAACGCCGACGGCGACAACTGGTTCACGCTCGGCGGCTACTACTCCGACCGCCTCGTGCGGGACGGCTCAGACTGGCGGATCAGCGGGAAGAAGCTGGTTGTGACCTGGAACCGCGGCAACCGGAGCGTACTAACCCTCGCCGCCGCGCGAGTGCGCCAGAAGCTCGGCGCATCTTCGGACAGGTGAGCGCCTGGGCCGCTCCGCACGGCCCGTCAAACCCCGATCAATAGGACCATCGATTAATGCCGTTGTTGAGCGAGCTTGAGTTGTCGGTGCCGATCGTTGCCGCGCCCATGGCTGGCGGGCCAACTACTCCGGAGCTCGTTGTGGCGGCAGATCGAGCGGGCGGCATCGGGTTTCTCGCGGCCGGGTACCTATCCGCCGAGGCGCTCAAGACGAAAATCGGTGCGGTTCGCCGGCGAACGTCTCACCTCGGAGTGAACCTGCTCGCGCCCAATCCGGTTCCGGTCGATCGCACGGCCTATCGCGCCTATCGCGAGCGGCTGCGCGCCGATGCCGACCGGCTCGGCGTCGCCCTGCCCGAGGATCCGGTCGAGGACGACGATGGCTGGCGGGACAAGATTGACCTGCTCACCGATGCGCCAGTCCCGGTTGTGTCGTTCACGTTCGGCGTTCCGGAGCGGGCTGTTCTCGATGCGTTCCACGCTGTGGGCAGCGTCCTTGTGCAGACCGTCACGTCCGCCGACGAAGCGCGTCTGGCTGAAGCGGCCGGTGTCGATGCTCTGGCCGTGCAGTCATCGGCCGCCGGCGGCCATTGGGGCACATTCACTCCGCGCGAACCGCCGTCGACGCACGCTGGTCTCGGCCAGCTTCTCGCCGAGGTCAGAGCGGCAGCTGAGCTGCCAATCATTGCGGCGGGCGGGATCGCCGATGCCGCCACTGTTCGTGCCGCCCTCACGGCCGGGGCTGGTGCGGTGGCGGTCGGCACTGTGTTGATGCTCTCGCCGGAGGCCGGTACGTCCGACGCGCATCGTGCGGCACTGTCCGCCGGCGACCGGATAACCGTCGTCACCAGGGCGTTCAGCGGACGGCCAGCAAGGGGGCTGCGCAATGCGTTCATTGACCGATACGACGCTGTGGCGCCGCCTGGCTATCCGGCGCTGCACCACTTGACGAGCCCGGTACGCCGGGCCGCCGCAGCGGCCGGCGATCCCGAACTGGTCCACCTCTGGGCTGGGACCGGCTACCGGGCCGCGACAACCGATCCCGCCGAGACCATCATGCGCCAACTAGCGGCCCAACTGTGACAGGCGCTGCGACCGGCTCCTGATTGCCCGCGGGCTCAACGGGCGGGCGATCAGGCTGCGGATGGGCGGGTGGGCGGCGGCGGCGGGCGGGGGTGGGACCCGGCTGCGCCCGACGACCCGCCCGTCGAGCTGGGCCGGCACGCATCGCCGTCGCTCTGGACGCTGTTAGTGGCCTCGTGTGCGTGCAGATCGTTCCGTCAGGTCCCGTGGCCATCCCCGTGGAGCTGCCGGTGTCCGGACAGTCCGGTCGCGATCTTGTGCAGCGCCCGTGGCGCGGAATCATTGGTCTCGCCGATCTGAGTGGATCGCGGCGAATGGGCCAGAAAGAGCGTCTGGTGGAGGTCGGATCCCGGGAATAGGTTCGGCTCCGGGTGGGCGTTATGCCAGCCCGCGAGGACGACGGGGGGACCCATGGCCGAGTTGCTCGTGCTCGAATTCGACGGAGTCGACGAGACTGACTACGCGAAGGTAAACGCCCAGCTCGGTCTTGACCCTAAGACCGGGGCCGGGCAGTGGCCGGCAGGGCTTATCACCCACCTGGCGGGCGTTAAAGAAGGCGGCGGCGCCTACGTGATCGAGGTCTGGGAGTCCCAAGAGGCGCAAGCCGGGTTCACGCAGTCCCGCCTCGGCCCTGCCATGTCGGCCGGAGGAGTTACCGCCACTCCGAAAGTGACCTGGGCACGCCTCATAGGCCATCAGAACCCGGGCCTTTCCGAATAGCCACGCTGACAGGACTGCACATGCCAAGAATCGTCATCACCCACGCCGTGCAGGATGTTGAGCGCTGGCTGGGGGGTAAGGACGAGCGCGCTGCGGCCTTCACGGGCATCACGAACGTCACCGACCTTGTGGCCATGGACGGCAGCAATCATGCCGGGGTGGCGTTCGACGTCGATGACCTGGACGCCCTCACGACGCTGCTGGCCTCGACGCCTCCGGAGGTAGCCGCCCAGGCAGAAGCACACGGGGGTTATCCAGCCGATGACCGTCTACCTCGAGGCGTAGGCGGGGTGCATTGCGAGCGAGGCGACAGCAGCTGCCTGCCCTAAGGCATCCCGGCGCGGCACCATGCATGCGAATGAGAACCGCCAGTCGGCGGGCTGAGCTGAAGCGCACGGATCGCGCACATGCAGGAAGCCGCGCCACCGGCGCCTACGCACCGCTGCTCGACCTGTCGGCCGCGCCATTCCGGGTCACGGTCACCAGGCAGCTGCCCTGACCGGGTGTTCATGTTCCTCATGTTCGACAGTGAGGAAGGCCGGGGCCCGCGAGATCGACCCGCGACGCCAAGAGGGCAGCGTGAATACCGCGCATAATCGTCAAGCGACACCACACGGCAAACGGCGACGAACAGCAACGATGGCGATCACAGAAGGTGAGCCGTTTATGGAGTGTCGGAAAAGAGAGAAGTCAACGAACCTTACCGTATATTTCTCGCATTCCCGGAATGCTCTTTATCAGAATTTCCCGAGTAATGATACGCCGTCCTGGGCGATGGGGAAACGCGTGTAGAAGTGCGCCATTGTGTAACGGCTTTGGGGTGACTAGCATCCGATGCCTCGGGGGAACAGGACCCTCGACCCGCCACCTCCATTCGACCTGCGCGGCGCTTGGTGCAGGATAGCTAGGGGGCGAGATGGTGGCTGGGTTGCGGCCGGTGTGCCGAACGACTATCCGATGTCGTGCGCCTCCAGCACGATCGATCTCTTTGTCGCATCGCCCGTGTCCACGCAGTACCTCTGTTCCGGCAGTTCGCTGTCCAAACAGTTCCGCCTGTCCAAAGCAGTCCACTGTTAAGCAGTCGCACTGTTGAGCATCGACGGTGCCACCCGGCGAGCCCTCCACCTTTCTAGCCGCCGGGCTGACGTAGGCAAAGCTCGCATAAGCGTTATGCCTGCGATTTAACCTCCTTTCCGAAACGCACCGGGCATTGTTGTGCTGCCCGGATTAATTCGATACAAGTCCCACCTCCTGGAATAGCTCCGGGGGAACCGCTGCCACAAGCAAGCGGAGGAGAGAGCCAATGAGGATCACACACAACAGGAGTCGCCGTCGACGGCGATGGTTGACTGCTGGAATCGCGATGCTCAGTACGACGGCGGCCGTCGTCGCGCTGGGTCTCGGGGTCGGACCGGCGGCTGCGGTCCATGACACGGGCGCGTTCGAGCTCGATGGCAACGCGACCAACAACCCGGCGGTAGCGGGTGATGACTGGGACAACGTCTGTCATCAGGTGCTCGGTACCGATTGTTCGACCACTAGCAACACCAGTGGCGCGACCGCGGTCGACTGGGTCGCCGAACCGAACCTGAACGCCAGCATCTTCACCGGCGGCGGTTCCAAGGACCCGCAGGACATCAACCAGTGGGCGTGGAAGGACGCCGGCGGTCTGCCCGACAAGGACAACCTGCTGCACAGCTTCGCGGCGCGGTATTCGACAAACCAGGGCGAGGTGCTGTACTTCGGCTCGGACCGCCTTGACAACAGCGGCGACGCGCAGCAGGGGTTCTGGTTCTTCCAGAACTCGATCGCCCTCGGCAACAACAGCGTCGGCGGCGGCAGTGGCTTCACCGGCGTGCACAAGGCCGGCGATGTGCTGGTGGTCACCGACTTCAGCAACGGCGGCAGCACGTCAACGATCACGGTGTACACGTGGGACCCGACCTGCGCGAAGACGACCGGCAGCACGGTCGGTACGTGTGGTGACGCGAACCTGCGGATCAAGGGAACCTCGACCAACGCCAACTGCGCCTCAGCCGCGGCCAACGACCAGTTCTGCGGCATCGTCAACCCGACCAACGGCACTGTGGCGCCGTGGCCGTACACCGACAAGAGCGGCAACAACACCTACCTGCAGGGCGAGTTCTTCGAGGGCGGGGTCAACCTGACAGCCCTCGGCCTCGGCGATCGGTGCTTCGCGTCGGTGTCATCTGAGTCGCGCGCGTCCACGTCGACCACGGCGACGCTGAAGGACTTCATCATCGGCCAGTTCGGCACGTGCGTCAGCGGCCTGACGACCCAGTCGAGCATCACCGGGTCCACCTCGATCGGCACCGGGTCGGTCTCGGTCAGCGACTCCGCGACCGTCACCGTGCTGGGCGTCACGACCTGGAACGGCACCGTGCAGTTCCACCTGCGCGGCCCGATCGGGACCGCGTTGGAGGTGTCCACGGACATCGGTGGGCCCGTCGCGGTCAGCAACAGCACCCCGACCGTCCAGTCCAATACGGCGACGGTGACTGCGGCCGGGGACTACTGCTGGTCGGCGCATTTCACCTCGGCCACGACCGGGGTGCCTGACGCCAATGACACCGGTGTGAACGAGTGCTTCACCGTCACCCCGGTTACACCACAATTGGCCACTACCGCCGGTCCGGACGTGGTGCTGGGCAACCCGATCACCGACACCGCAACGCTGACCGGCACGTCGAACAAGCCCGGCACGCCGGCGATCAACCCGACGACTGCCGGTGGTCCGGCGGGCGGGACCATCACCTTTACCCTGTTGGGACCGAACAACTGCACCACGGTGGCGTTCACCTCGGCAGCGGTACCGGTGAGCGGAGATGGCACGTACGGCCCGGTGAGCTTCACACCAACCGCGATCGGCACCTACCACTGGGCAGCGACCTACAGCGGAGATGCGCCTAACACCAACGGAACGTCGCACAACACCGATTGCTCGGACGCCGCCGAGGACGTGGTGGTCCTCGCCGTGGCTTCTTCAATGAACTCTGCGCAGTCGTTCATCCCGAACGACAAGGCCACCGTGAGCGCTCCGGCGGGCGGCAACCTGGCGGGCAATGTGAAGTTCGAGGTGTTCGAAAGCAGCGACTGCTCCGGTACCGCCATCTACACCCAGACGGTCACGGTCACCGGTGCTTCGCCGCAGACGGTGGCCACAACCAACACCACCGTCTCGACGACCGCGGCCAACGTGTCGTGGCGCCTGACCTACACCAGCACCAACCCGGCACAGAAGAGCATCCCGGCAACCTGCCTGGAGAAGACTGCCCTGGCCATCGACAACGACGGGACGGTCTCGAGCAGTCCGTGATCCCGACCATCACACGCTAGGAGGCTGAACGAGCTTGTGGGCCCCGGCACATCGGGGCCCACAAGCGTGCCGATAGCACCTTCCGCCCTGCCACGCGACCTGATCTTCTCAGTGGTCACCTAGCGGTCATGCGAACTGGCCGAGCTCGCATGAGCGGTGGCGAGCCAACAACGCGTTTAAGCGGAATCAGGCTATCCGACAAGGTGAAACGCGGTCAGCTGTGTGAACCGTACAAGCCGGAACAGATGAGGGTTGGCGGCTTCCGGTTCGGACGGGGTGAAGCCGACCTCGTCGTCGAACGGCTCGGGGTAGCAGACCGAGCCGAAGCAGCGCCTTGTCCAATCGCGCGCTGAGTTGCCCGGTGGTGGCGAGCTGCTGAACGGCGGGCTCCGTCACCTGCCCGTTCGACGGGGTCAGCCCGCAATAACCGGTGGCCGGCTTGGCGCTGCCGAAACCGGGACCTGTCGCCGAGGAACGCCCGGATGGCAGTGGACTTTCCTCAATCACAACAGCGGGAGGCGCGCCGGACCGAGCTCGGCAAGAGCCAGGAGCAGCTCGCCCGGGATTCCAGCCTGCGCTGGAGCTACCTCGGGCAGGTGGAACGGGGACCGCGGAACGGCGCCATTCGAAGCGCGACCGGTGCGGACCCGCGCCGGGGCAGCGGCCGCGGTAGACGTCAGAGTGGACATCGGGCTCCTCCGAAGACTTGTGGTGTGTCGGATCCCTGCCGACATCTGTCCCAAGCCTGTCCGCGTGGTCAGCCCGGCCATGACATCTGACCGAACCCTTTCGGGGGTGAACGCGGAGTCCGCCAATCGGAGGACCGAGGCGTGATCTCGATATTGACGTCTATTGCGGTTGGTCAGTCATCGATGCCGAGGCCGCGGCGGCCGACGGCGTTCAGATCGTCGAAGCGGAACCGGTTGGGCCACGCGCGCTCATAGTTCTCGTCCGGAAAGTCCGAGGGGCTGGAGCCAGTGATGAATGCTTCCCGCACGGAGGTGGCGTAGGCCTCGTTGCGCGGGCACCACGGGGCGGCGGGAATGTACATGACATTGCCCCAGCCCTTCTGGCCCTGCACCGGAGCGACGGAGTGGATCATGTCGCAGTGCCACCAGACCGAGTCGCCGGCCTTGACGTCAGGGATACCCGTGAGGGCCTCGAGCAGCACGGAGTGCCATTGCTGGCTCGCGGGGAAGACGCGGTTGATGGTGACGCCGCACATGTCGTCCTCGGGGACGTCCGTGAGCAGCGGACGCAGCATTAGGTATCCCATGGCTTCGGGAATCGGCACGGTGTGCAGCACGCCTTGGTCGTGGTCCATGTCCGACAGCGCTGTCCAGCCCTGGAAGGTGCGGAAGGCTGAGCACATGGTGGACCCGGGGTACTGCGGGCCGGCGGTGCGGTGGCTCGCATCCCACGGGTCGTACTGCTCGACGGTGCCGTCGAACAGATGCCGGAATGCCTGCTGGTAGGCCTGGGTCATCCACAGGTCGAGGGTTCCCGGGTCGAGGTGGGTGCCCAGACCGTTCGAGTTGGCTCCTTCGGGACGGCGGCGGATCCGGTCCGGGTAGAGCGAGTCGCGGTCCGGGTCGAACCATTGCACCCCGTCGGACTCGTGGCGCCAGTGGCGGTTGAGGAACGCTTGGACGGTCGCCATGCGATCGCTTTGCCGGGCCTGCATCTGCGCGCGGGACCAGTAGATCGGGTAGATCTCAGGCTTGGAGCCGACGCTCCCGAAGAAGTCGTCGCCCGGGCCCCGGTAGTTCTCGAAGAACCGGTTGGACTCGACGTAGTCGACGATGTCGTGGTCCCATGCCAGCGCTGCATCGCGGTCGAAGTGCCCGCGGACGATCAGGCAACCGCGCCGACGCAGATACGCCTGCTGCTCGGCGCTCACCGTGCCGGCGGCGATGTCGGCGTAGTCGATGACCGGCCAGACGCTCTTCCCGCGCGCCTTCGCCGCCGCGATGTCCGTTACCTCTGCACGCACCTGCGCCTCGATGACCGCAAAGATCTCCTCGACGGTCCGTCCGGTTCTGGCGATACGCGCTCGCAGAGCCTGCTTGATCGTGCGAATAGCGGCCGGAAGGTCGTCCGGAATGGTCTCCCAGCGCGGAAGGGACGGCAGCGATGTTGAGTCGGCGGCGGAGGTACGAGTCATGCCAGCTCCTTCAGTGAAGTCTCTTTACTGAAGTGACTGTAGGCAACTTGTGCCCTCCAGTCAAGTCTCCTTACTGGATCGTCTAGGCTGATCCTATGACCATCGTGAAGCCGTCGCTGGCGTTGCTTCGTTCGCTTTCCGACGAGGCGATGCTCCGCGCGCTCATGGACTCACCACGTCTGACTCGCGCCGAGCTTGCGGTGGCGACCGGGTTGTCCAAGCCGACCGCCGCGGAGGCGATCCGGCGGCTCGAGGAGGCAGGGCTGGTGCATGACACCGGCGAGCGAACCAGCGGGCGGGGTGGCGTCGGCACCTACTATGCGCTGTCCGACAACGTCGGTCTCGCGCTTGCCGTCAGCGTCGCTCCGGACGGAATCGTCGCCGAGACCGTCAGTCCATCCGGAGCTGTGCGCCACCGGGTCGTCGAGCCGCTGCTCCGCCCGGCAACGCCGCAGTCCGTCACCCGCCGACTCAAGAAGGCCGCGCAGGAAGCGCTGCAGGGCCTCGATGGCGAGTCGGTGCGCGTGGCCGTGGTCGCCGCCGCCGACCCGGTAGATCGGGCCACCGGCGCCCTCGTGCAATTGCCCGACGCGCCGTTCCTTCTCGGCGCCATGTCGCCGGCAGCTGCGTTGCAGCCAGTGGTGAGCGGTCCGGTGCTCGTGGACAACGACGTCAACTGGGCCGCGCGGGCCGAACGCGAAGTGCGGCAGCAGGAGTACGGCACCGAGCTGAACGACTTCGTCTATCTCCACCTCGGCGAAGGCCTTGGCTGCGCGGTCGTCACCGACTCCGAAGTCCGCCGTGGCCATCGCGGGCTCGCCGGCGAGATCGCCCACGTTCTTGTCCCCGGCCCCTCCGGGCGGGCAGTCTCGTTCGTCACCGTGTTCGCGCAACTGGGACTGCGTCACGCCGGATCGACCGCGATCGATGTCACGACGGTGCGCGACAAACTCACCGCGCCCGGCGGACGTCAACTGGCACGCACGCTGGCAGTCGCGATATGCGGTGTACTGACCGCTGCCACCGCATTGTGCGATCCGCAGATCATCGTGGTCGGTGGACCGTGGGGCACCGCCAACCACATGATCGAGGCTATCCAACATGCATTTGCGCAACAGCCAAGGATGGTTCCGATTCAACCCGCGCTCGCCGCCGATGAACCGGCACTAACCGGTGCTCGGGCCAGCGCGATCGCCAAACTCAGAACGGACATCATCTCCCGAAGTGCCGCCTGACCCGCTCTGGTGCCTCCCTCTCCATAGTCGTGATCGTGATCTTGGACTTAATGCTCCCCGGCATCGATAAGTCCAAGATCATCGAGAGGGAGCCCGGCGCGAGGTGAACGTCTGGACCCATTGGCCGATCAGGGCGCCGGACGCCGAAGCACGGGCGATCTCATAGCGACAACGCGGCCGCGTCCTGGCTGTCAAGCCACTCGTCAAACGTTGGCCCCTCGATGCGCGCGCCCGGGCCTGGCAGGAAAGCACGGGGCGGAATCGCGGCAATGCCGTCGAGGTCTGGGCTTATCTCGATCGAGTCGCCACGGTGCTGGACGAGCCTTCTCGCGAGTGCGATCAGGTCAGCTTCCTCAGGTCCGGCGAGGTCGGGCGCACGGCCCGTCGCAGCGCCCTCCGCGAGCTCGACGAGCACGGCGGCCACCGTCCGCGCCGCGACCGTCTGCACGCGTAGGTTCATGACGTGCGCCGCTGCCCCATCACGGCCCCATGCGATTACCTTGCCCGCGAACTCATGGAACTGCGTCGCGCGGAGGATTGTGCTCGGCACCGACCCGCTTGCCGCTGCACGCTCCTGGGCTAGCTTCGCCGCGTAGTAGCCGAATGGAACACGATCGATGCCCACGATCGAGAGAGTGACGACGTGCCTTACGCCTCGCTCGGCGCCGACGCGCTGGATCGTGCCCGCCACCTCAACAAAGAATTCGGTCGCCGGATGCTCCTTGGTCGTGCCAACGTTGGTCACGTCGATGACGGTGTCCACGCCGTCGAGCGCATCTTCGAGGCCTGCACCACTGCGGACGTCCGCGCCACGAGAGCGACTCAGCACGATCACTGTGTGGCCGCGTCGCTCGGCCTGCCTCACGACGTGGCGGCCGAGTAGCCCCGTCCCACCAGCAACGGCAATGCGCACGCTAGTGCCTCCCTGTCGATAGTCGTGATCTTGAACTTAGTCCTCGGGGGCGCCGATAAGTCCAAGATCATCGAGAGGTTACTACCGTTCGATTCACGTCCTCGTGGCAGCAATCAGTCTTGCCCATCGCGGGTCGCCCTGAGCGCCGATGTTTCGCAGTCGACTGCAGACGTAGCCAAAGCCGACGTGGTAGTCGGGGTCGGCGATGCCTAGACGACCTCCGGCGCCCGTGTGGCCGAAGGAGCTCGGCCCGAATCCGGGCATGCTCGGCGAGGCGAGCTGGTAGCCGACGCCGAAGCGAATGTCCGGTCCGGCGGTCCGCTCTCGATCAGCGTCTCGAGATCGTCGGTTCGCGGGCGGGATACGGCTATGCGAGTTTCGTCGGTGATGAGCCTCATCCCGTCTGTGGGCCCGAGCAGCGCGGCGTACATGGTGGCCAACGCGCGGGCGTTCGTGATCGCTCCCACCGCCGGCCGCTCGGCCACATAGTGCGCGCGGACTTCGTCCGGGTGGGAGAAGTCCGGATCCATCGGAGGATTCTCCCGCAGGAACTGCTGTCGCAGCGCCGCGTAGCTGCCCGGCTCCGGGTCTACTTCCGGGGGTTCCATGGGGCTGCTTTCCTCCCACTGGCCGGGAATCACGCGAGGAACTACCCCCTCGGGGGCGCCGATCCACATGTCCACTCCGAGCGGCTCGGCAATCAACGTCCGGACGTGCGAGCCGATGCTCGCACCGGTCGCTCGACGCACGATCTCGTCCAGCAGCGTGCCGTAGGTGACGGGGTGGTACGCCATCGCCGTTCCCGGTTTCCACAACGGATGCGCGGCGGCCAACGCGCGCGTCACGGCCTCGCCACGGTGCAAGTCCAGACCACTCAGCCCGGTCCCCAGGGGCGGGAACGGCAGACCGGCCGTGTGAGAAGCGACCATCGTGACGGTGATCTGGTCCTTTCCGGCGGCGGCGAACTCCGGCCAGTACGCGGTGACTCCGTCCTCAGGATCGAGCGCGCCACGCTCGACCAGCACAGCGATGACCGTGGCGGTGATTCCTTGCTGCAGGACGCGACCATCATCAGACCGTCGTCTGTCATCGGCCGCTGGTGCAGCACGTCTGTGCCGCCCCACAGGTCCACCACTTTCACACCCCGGTGGAACACCGCGACCGCGGCCGCGTCTTCACCCGGGTCCTCGAAGTTTCGGCGGAACGCATCGGCCACTGTCCCAAAGCCCTCCGCGACGCCGGCGGCCTGCTCGCTCATGCCGTCGAGCATCGCACTCGTCGACGGCGCCCTGCCCCGTCGTTAGTCGGCTTCGTCCAGGGTTTTGGCGATCCAACCGGTCAGGTCAGCTTCGAACGACGGATGTACCAGCTCAAGCCACAGTCCCCCGCCGAACCGGTGGTAGCTGTACCGCATTGGGCGGCCGTCGGCGGCATCGGCGCGCACCCGGACCATGACGCCCGACGCATCGAGCGCCTGCATGGCTGCGCTGACGTCTTCCGCCCAGAACCCGACGTGAGTCAAGGCGAGACCGTCAGCTCCCCAGACCGCCCCGCGCCGCTCCTCGATCAGCTCGAGATACGGCGGCCCCTGCAATGAGTAGGTCACGGCGATCTGCGCCTGACGCTGCGCGCCATCGACAACGACGGCGTGGGTCGATTCCCTCACGGTCGCCCATCCGAACCCGAACGCGTCCGAGTACTGCTCCATCGCCGCACGAAGATCAGGAACCGTCAACCCGATGTGATAGAGGTCCAGTCCCTTGCCAGGGGCACCGAAGAGAAAGGTCACGACCAGCCATCTTGGCCGACGGCTGGCCCGGTCGCTAGACCGTGTCGGGACACCAGCCCGCGCACACCCTTCTTCGCAGTCGTGATCTTGGGCTCAATGCTCTCCAGCATCCGATAGATCCAAGATCATCGCGATGTGTCGACATAACTAGAGACCGCCTGCAAAAATCATGCGGGCAGTGCATCGCCGGCGATCGATGAGAGGGCTCATGGGGCATTGGCGCTTGGAACGACGTGACCGGATCGCCGTGGCGACGTTTTCGGCACCGCCGCGTAACTTCATGACCTTCGCCGACATGACCGAACTCGAAGGGCTGGTCGAGGAGGTCGGACAAGACGAGGCGATCACGGTCCTGGTGCTCGCGAGCGATGTGGCTGGTTGGTTCGTCGCCCATGGTGACCTCGAGGATTTGCTCAAGCTTGGCCGCGGTGAGGAGTTCGACGGTGACGCACTGAGCTGGCCGCGAACGCTGGCCCGGTTCGGCAGCATGCCGCAGATCGTGGTCGCGGCAATCAACGGACAGGCGGGCGGGGGTGGGCTGGAGATGACGCTCGCCTGCACGCTGCGGGTGGTTGGTCCTCGGGCCCGCCTCACTTTCGTCGAGGTCGCGATCGGTCTGATTCCGGGCGGCGGCGGCACCCAGCGCTTGCCGAGGCTCATCGGTCCCGGTCGGGCTGCGGAGCTAATACTCTCCGGCCGCGCGATCGGCGCCGAGGAGGCGACGCGACTGGGCATCGCAGAACGCTTCGTGCCCGATGAGCCGTTCCTTGACGGTGTACTGCGCTGGCTCGCGCCCATCGCAGCGCGGCCACCCGCGGCGCTGGTTGCGGCCAAGCGGGCGATCCTCGACGGACTCGCTTTACCGCTCGAGGAAGGACTGGCCTTGGAGGCCTCGCGCGTCGCGCCCCTGCTTGCCGACCCGACCGCGTTAGAGCTGCAAGAGGAGGCGATCGCGCGCTATCGCGAGACTGCGCCAGACGAAGTCGTGGCTTTGTGAGTACAGCCGGCCAACAATTCGATCCAACGAGGTGAATCCGCGTGCCGCTCATTCGGTACCCGATTCTGCAGCACGCCTATGTCGTCAACGACATCGACACCGCGATGCGTGAATGGACCGATACGACAGGCGCCGGCCCGTTCTGGCTTAGCCGCAATCACTACGGCCGGCGACACACCTACCGCGGCCAGCCGTGGAATGAGCCGCTGCACTACGCCTTTGGCGGCACCGGACCTACCCACGTGCAGTTGATTCAGCAGGACAGCAGCACTCCTTCGATCTACCGCGATATGTATGGCCCGGACGAGGAAGGATTCCACCACATCGCCGTCCTCGTTCCTGAAGCCGAGCATGCCGCTGAGGTCAAGCGGTTCCAGGACGCCGGATTCGAGGTTGCCTCGACGCTGTGGTCATACGTCGATGTCGCCTACATCGACTGCCGCGATGCGATCGGCTGCTTCGTCGAGCTGCACGGTGCCAACCAGACGATCTACGATCTGTTCGAACTGTTCCGCAGTTCCCACGAGGAGTGGGACGGCGTCACTGATCCGGTCCGGGTCCGGTCCACGACCTCGTCCGCCTAACCCACGACTGACCGCGCACGGCCTAATCAGTGCGTGCCGACAGCTGCCCGGTCAGTTCGGTCATGACCCGTTGTGGCTCAACCAAGACCTCGGGCATTCGCGTCACCAGCGCGTCCTCGACAAGCTTGGCGAGCGGGTCCGGAAAGACAACTGTCTGCTCCGACGCCAATCCATCGAGTGAGGCATCCGCGACGGATCGGGGTGACGCCTTCGGGTAAGGCACGTCTGCAGCCATGTCGGTGTCGATGAATCCGGGATGTGAGGTCGTGACCACCACCCCCGACCCGCGCAGCTGCTCTCGCAGCCCGAGCGCGAGCATCCGCGCCGCCGCCTTGCTCGCCCCGTACACCGGCGAGCTGCGCGAGACGACGAGCCCGGTTACTGAGTTGATGAAAAGCAGGCCACCCCGGTTACGCGTCAACGCCGGGGCAAATGCGCCGACGAGCGCCATCGGCGCGAAGACGTTCACGTCGAACACCTCTCGCATCAGCGCGTAGCTCGTCTCCAGAACAGGTCCGGCCGGGGCCAGGCCAGCATTGCTGACGAGCACCTCGAGGTCAGAACACGCGTCGGCTGCTGCGTCGATGTCGGATCGCTTCGTCACGTCGAGCTGAATCGGCACGAGCCGGGGACCGTGCCGGGATACCGCGACATCGAGCGACGTCAGGTCACGCGCGCCGGCGTACACCTTCCTGGCTCCTCGCTCCATCAACGCGTCTACAAGAGCTGCGCCGACGCCGCGGTTCGCGCCCGTAACCAGGGCGATTCGTCCTGACAGCTGCATGTCAGCACCCCACCAGGCGCCGGCGGTGATGGGCCGTCATGACGTCTGCCGGCCGAAAAAGTTCGACGGCGAGTTCCGCAGCTCCCGCGACGTCGTCCTCCACCGCCGCATCGGCATGTGGGTACGCCACGTCGGGACCCAACTCGTGTGCGAATTCGAATCCGGGCTCGTCCTGGATGTCGACGACACGCAGCTCGCCGCTTCCGCAACGAACCGACGCACGATTCCCTTCCCGATCCCGCTGGCGGCACCGGTGACTAGCGTGACCTGACCATCGAGTCGGTCGCTCATATATGCCCTCCGTTCTCGTCACGCTGAAATAGAGGCTGAATGCGGTAACTGTAGGCTCGGCGGTAAGACGGATCGACGTCGAGGACACGCCGGCATGAACAAGCTGACTGCATTAGAACGCGCGTACGCAATGGCCACGCCAGTCGTCTCGGCGGCGACGCCGGACTCCTACGCCAGTCCGACCCCATGCACCGCGTGGGATGTCCGGACGTTGCTGAATCACCTGATCCGGGTGATCGATCAGTTTCCGGTGGTGCTGGCCGGCGGCAAGGCGGACTGGGCTGGAGCGGCATTCACAGAGGACCCGCCACGAGCGCTCCGCTCCGCGGTTGCCGCGAATCTCGTGGCCTGGCGGAAGCCAGGCGCCTTGGAGACGCCAGGTCGGCTTCCCGGGACCTACTGGGTGGACACAAACCTGACGGACACGGTGATGCATACCTGGGATCTCGCCCAGGCGATCGGCTACGACCTCGTCGTCGACGAGGAGCTCGCCGTCGTCGTGCTGGAAACGTGCACCGATGCGGCGTTTCTCCGTGATCGCGGTCGCGCGTTCGCACCCGCGGTCCCGGTCGATGCCGACGCGGCGACGATCGACCGCCTGGCCGGGCTTCTCGGCCGGCGGCCGCTGCCGGGATCCGTGGCGTAGCCACTACCGTGCGGTCACCGCCGGATTGCCGTCCGTCCAGATCGTTTCCAGCCGACGTTGCGCGATCCGCCAGCCGTCCGGGGTCCGGACGAAACGATCGAGATAGCGGCCGGCGATGACGAACGTGTCACCACCATCGGTGCCCAGCCTTACATGTTGAGCCTGCAGGTAGCACACCGAATCCGCCTCGGCGCCGGCGAGCGTGAGGGTGACGAGAACATTGCCGATCAGGTGCTGGGTCGACGACAGGGGTGCCAGCGCGCTGCGGATCCTCGTCTCAATCGCCGGATATCCGTGAGTTGGGTTCTGGTCCCGGTAGTAAGCCGTTGCATCTGCAGTGAAGCACGTCCGCAGAGCCGCCCAGTCACGTGCATCGAGCGCGAAGGCGTAGCGGTAGCAAACCTCAGCAATTGCCTGCCTGTCTCGCAGCGCATCGAGTGCCGTCACGGCGCTACATCCCGAATCGCACCGAGAGTTCGTCAATTCGCTCGACGAGCTGCTTCAGGAATCGAAGATGCACCGCCGTGCCGATGGCCAGGAGGTTCGGCGCGGTACTCACGCCGTCCCGGAACAGGCGCAGCGCGGACAAGTTCGCGCAGGCACCCTTGAACAGGTTGAACGCCTCCCAACACCCCCACGTCTCGTCGTCATAGGCGACCCCGGCCTGCGCAGCGAACTTGGCGCGCCAAACCTGCGCATCTGCAATCTTGCGCGCTCGAATCGCGCCGAAGTAGGTCCAGTCCTCGGCAGCATCGCCATAGTGCGCGAACTCCCAATCCGTAAACGCGGTGATTCTGGCGCCGTCGTGCAGAAAATTGCCGGGACCCGGGTCGCCGTGGACGATGCATATCGGACCGGTCGGGCGCAGATTGCGGTGCAACCAGTGGGCCGCCTCTTCCAGAAGCGGTATAGGCGCCACCGCGCTGCGTCGGTAGACGTCACGCCAGTGGTCAATCACGTCGGACACGCCGTCCGGCGGTGCGGCCGGGACCGGCCCTAGGCCGTCAGCCGCAAGGCCGGGATCGAGCTCGTGGAGTTCGTGTAGCTCGCGGACGTACGCATCAAGCATCGTGTCATCCACGGCCGGTGAGCCAGGCACCCGATCCATGACGAAGAACGGCTGCCCGAGCACGGATTGATCAGCTTCGATCCATCGCACCGGTGGGGCCGGGAAGCCATTCTCGGCCAACGCACGCATTAGTCGGGCCTCGGGTTCGCCCTCAGTCCCGAACATGCCGCCCTGTTCGATCCGTACGACCAAATCCTGACGGACCCCATCTGTGGTGACCGAGACGCTGAGCATGCGTCGGGAGTGACCTCCCACCATGACGGCGACGTCGATTTCCTCGATCTCACGACCGAGGGCGCGAGCAAGCCACTTTCCCAGGTCAGCGGCCTCCGGAGCCGCCACGACGTCGGGTTCGTCGGAGGCCGGATCGTGGCCGGAGAATGTCTCGAGAAGGGGCGCAGCCTCCTCGACGTCTTCGGTCAAATAGCGGAGCAGCCGCGCACGCACGGCGGGCACGTCGCCAGACACAAGCGCCTGCGACGCCTCCCCGAGCACCCGAGGCAGCTCGGTTTCCGCGGGAAGGCCAAGGAGGCCAGCGAGCTCCCTAGCCCGCTCGGCGCTGCGGTCGGGCGGTCGTGACATGGCGTAGCGCGCCACTCCGGTGAGTTGGCGGGCGGAGTCGCGTTCGAAGCCGGGCCGCAGCGCGGGCAGGATGACGGTCTGCAGGGTGTCCGCGACGCATCGCCACAATGCGTCGTCGGTCGGCCGATCTACTCGGCTCGGCTCCGAGCTCATCGGTTGGCATCCAGGCTCATCGGTTGGCATCCAGGCGCTGCGCGACCCCGGCTTCGTATGCCAGGTCGAACCCCTTGCCCCAAAGCGGATCGTCGAGGTTAACCTGCGCATCGGCCAATGGCGAGCCCAGGAACCACTCATACGTCTCCTCGTGTCCCTGGCGGAACGGGCGCTCGGCTGGCAGCCCAAGCAGCGATCCGGCCTTGCTCGTGTCGAGCAGGCTGTGGTGGCGCGCTTTGAACAGCCGGCAGAACGCAGGCCGGTCCAGCTTCTCGCCCACCTCATCGGGAACCATCCGAATGTCGGGCGCGGCCCCGACAATGTCGGCCAGCGTCTGCACGTACTGCCCCGCGGTCACGCCGACACCACTGACGTTGAAGATCTCGCCGGGCGCCTTGGGATGAGTGGCCATCAGTAGCAACGCCGCCGCCAAATCGTCCACGTGACCGAAGGAGTTCACGACGAGCCCCTGATGCGGCAACAGGATCGGCAGTCCCCGGCGAAGCCGAAGGAACATTGCCGATTCCATGTCGTAGATGTTGTTCTCCGGGCCGTAGATCGCTGCAGGTCGAGCAACTGTCGCCGCGAACCCACTCGCCGCGAACCGCTCGAGTATCGCCTGCTCCGCGAAGGCCTTGAACCCTCCGTAGGTTGTCGGTGGGTCAGGCGTTACCGGCGCCGTCTCCCGCCACGGAAAGTAACCAGAGGGTGCGTAAGCCATCACCGACGAGACGAAGAGGTACCGCCCGGCTCGACCGTCCAGCACGTCCAGCAAAGCCAGGAAATTCTCGGCGTCCGTGGCCATGATGTACCCAGATACATCGAAGACGGCATCCCAGTAACCGTGCGACAGCGCCGCACGAATCGTCGCCGGGTCGCGTCGGTCGGCAATCACCTGGGTCACCCCGGGCCTCGGAGAGCCGGTTCGGCCGCGGTTGAGGACCGCGGTTTCGTGGCCCCCGGCCAGGAGGCGATCGACGAGGCGTCCTCCGACGAAGCTCGAGCCGCCCAGGACCAAGCAACGCACGGTGCCCTCCCCTCTTACTGCGTACGTCCTATAGTTTCAAGTGTCGCCATCATGTCCGCGCCGGAACGCAGCCGCAAGGGCACGGATTGCGACGGTCGCTCGAGGGACGGGGGACACCGGCGGTGACAGGTGCGGATCACATCGCCTGGGCATACGCGCTATTTGGGGCCTGGTCCAGCGGCGACCCAGATGCCCCACAACCGCACCTGCATACGGATGCCGTTCTGGACGACGTCATCGGAGGCGTCTACCACGGCTGGCCGGCGATTCGCGCCTACTTTCAGCGCGGCCTGGACCGCTATCCGGATCTGACCCTTGTGCCGACTGGGGATTTCTGGAGCCGCGAGGACGGAGTTGCCCTTACCTGGGTGATGTCGGCGACCGTGCGGGACGACTCGTTCGGCCGCGAGGCGATAGGCCTGCGCTGGCAGGCGAGCGGGATGAGCTATCTCGTGTTCGACGGCGACCTGGTCTCGCGGGAGGTCGACTACCACGACGGTGGATCCCGGGCCCGCTCGATCGAGGCCGCGGTGGCCGGACGCTGATGCCGCACTTGGAACCCCGCAGCCGCGCGCCGGGCGACGCGGCGCTAGCCGTTTGGAAATCCGGTCGAAACGCGGCTGAGGTTCCACAGTTCGTCGCGGAATCGCCGCGGGCCGAGGGTACGGTAAGGCTCGTCGAGAGCGAGCCGGGCCCGGACCGCGGTCTCGTATACGACGATCATCGTGACTCCGTTGACATGCGATTCCGCGGCCGGCCGGTCGGGCGCCAATCGACGAATCGAGGCTGTGGCCAACTTGATCACCCGATTACGGGCATCTCGACGAATCCGGTCAACAATACGTGGCGCGGTGGCCGAACTCAGGAAGAAGATCTTCGCGGCCTGCTCATGCTGCTCAACGTCGTCGAGGAGTGCAATGGGGACGACCGACAACGCCTCCGGAGTGTCCGCCGCGGCGAGCAGTCGATCGATCATCGCGACCCATTCCTCGGCGAAACCCTCCACGATTTCTTCGAGAAGTTGTTCCCGGGACGAGAAGTGGTAGTAAAAGGCTGCCGGCGTCATTCCGGCACGCTCTACGATATCGGCGACCGTCACGAAGTCCCACGGCTGCAGCGAAAACAACTCGATTGCCGCTTCGATAAGATCTTGCCGACGCGACGGGCGGTTCGCAGGCTTGCGGAGGGCGCTATCAGCCACCATGGGCAGATGTTAGACGCACAAACCGCCGGTCGGTTACCGGAATGACTGCTGACGGAGCGAAGCGGGCTGCGCATCGACCGTCACGCCGCCGCGAGATCATCGACGCGGCGACTGTTGTTTTCGCGCGCGAGGGCTACGCCGAGGCCAACGTCGAGGACATCGCGCATGCGGCCGGAGTGGCACCCACCGCGATCTACTACCACTTCGGCGGCAAGGAGGAGCTGTTCGCGCAAGCGCTGCGCGCGGCGTTAAACGGGTTCAGCGACCGGATCTTCCAGGTCCGCCCAGATACCACGGCCGGCTCGGTCGAGAGCCTGCGTACTGTCGTGCGGGCGGGGTGGGACTTCTGGTATGGCCATCCCGACGCGGCCCGGCTGGTAATGCGTTACTCCGAAGGCAGCACGGCGCATGCTTTGCAATTACGTCGCGAATGGGAGCTGCGCCATCTCGAACGCGCCTACGACTACGTGCCTGAAGCGCGCGCATCACGCAGTGCCCGAAGGGCACGCGAGCAACATGCATCGCACACTCTGGCGATTGGTGTGCTGCTCGACACTGTCCTGGTGAGCCAGGCCGCCGCTCTCGACGGTGCGTTCGGTCGCTTGCCGCGGGGACCGCTCGTGAGCGCTGTCGAAGAGATGTGCGTCGGGATCATCCTGTCGCTGCGCTGATCGAGCGTTACGAAAGAGCAGCTGGCACCGCGGCATGCGCCGCGGCAAGTCGCGCACCGGGCACCCGCGACGGCGAGCACGAGACGTAGTCGAGGCCGAGCTGCTCGCAGAGCTCGATCGAGGCCGGATCACCGCCGTGCTCCCCGCAGATCCCCAGCTTGATTCCTGGATTGACCTGGCGGGCGTTCTGAATCGCGATCTCGACGAGCGCTCCCACACCGTCGGGGTCCAGGCTGGCGAACGGGCTCACCGGAAGTAGCTGCCGTTCGACGTACGCCGTAAGCAGCTGCGCCTCGACGTCGTCTCGGGAGAAACCGTAGGTCAGCTGCGTCAGATCGTTCGTGCCAAAGGAGAGGAATTGGGCGAGGCCGGCCAACTGACCGGCGATCAAGGCCGCGCGCGGCGTCTCCACCATCGTGCCGACCATGTATGGCACGCGCACGCCAGTGCTTTCCTCGATTTCGTCGGCGGCCCGGTGGATGCTCTCGATGGCGGCCGCCAACTCTCCAGCCAGCGCCACCAAAGGCACCATGACCTCCAGCCGCGGCTGGATACCGCCGGCAGCCAGATCCACCCATGCGCTGAACAGCGCCCGAGCCTGGGCCGGGTACAGCTCGGTACGGGTAAGCGCCAGGCGGACGCCGCGCAGCCCGAGCATCGGATTCACTTCGTGCGCTGTCTCGCCGAGGAACTCGTGCAATGGCGCATCGAGCAAGCGCACGGTGACCGGGAGATTGCCGGTGACCGTAAGCAGATCGAGGAAATCCTCTTTCTGCGCCGCCGCCAGCTCGGTCAGCGCGAACGCTTCTTCGTCCGGATCGGTGGCAAGCAGGTAGCGGCGGACCAAGGGGAGCCGGCCGCCGAGGAACTGATGCTCGGTCCGGCACAGACCAACGCCTTCGGCGCCGTATTGCAGTGCGAGCGCGGCGTCCCGACCATTGTCGGCGTTCGCGCGAACGCCTAGGCGTCGCAGGCCGTCTGCGCGCCGCAGCAACGCCTCCAGATCGCCCCCCGGGCGAGGTGGCACAACGTGGACCGCGCCCGTGTACAACGTACCGGTGCTGCCATCCACGGAGATCAACTCGCCCTCGGCGACGGTCTGGCCGTCGAACGTGATCGTCCGGTTTACCAAGTCGATGCGCAGCCCCGTGGCGCCGCACACGGCCGGGCGACCCAGGCCGCGGGCGACGACCGCCGCGTGGGCGGCCAAACCGCCCCGCGACGTGACGATTGCCTTCGCGGCGAGCATGCCGGCCAGATCGCCGGGCGACGTCTCTTCCGCGACGAGCACCACCGGTTCGCCACTCTCGGTCAGCTCCACCGCCCGGTCGCTGCTCAGCGCCACTCGCCCGACGGCGGCGCCCACGGACGCCGGCAGACCCCGGCCGAACTCGGTCTCCCGACCAGTGAGCTGTAGTTGGGGGTGCAGCAGGCTCTCCAGATCCGACGCGCGGATCGACTGCACGGCGGCGGCGTCGTCCAGGACGCCGAGTTCCGCGAGTTCGACGGCCAGCCGAACGGCCGTCTGCGGAGCGGGCCGTTCCACCTTGCGGGCGGACAGCAGCGACATCTCACCGTCGCGGATCTCGAACTCGACGTGTGCAGCGCCCTTGAAGTGCAGCTCCAATGTGCGCAGGGCGGACATCAGGACGTCTCGGCCACCCGGCAGCGTGTCCAGCGACTCACCCGGGCGGTCGTCCGTAGCGCTGCGCCGCACACCCCGGCGGAACGTGCCAGTCGCCGCGAACGCGCCGGTAATCGGGTCCCGGCTCTGGGCCACCCCGTGTCCGGACGCCTCGGGCGGCCCGACCCGGACGGCTTGGACGTGGAACGCTAGCGGAAGATCCTCAGGCAGCCCCTGCCCGCGGCGCGCGCGGCGGGCTCGGGGTGATATCCAGCGCCTGCGCATTGCCGTCGCAGCGCGGGCCAGCTGCTCGGCCGGATCGTCCGGGAACGGGAACCCCTCGGCGCTGCTCAGCTCCAGGTATGCCTTCACCCGTTCCGGGAGAGTCGAGGCGGTGTATTCGGCGTCGGCGAAATCGTCGCCGGGAATGCCGCCGCCATGCTCGCCGACATACCGGATGATGGCAGCGAACACGTCGTAGATCGCGCCGTCACTGCCTACCAACTCGTCGAGAGCGGCGACCGTGTTGGCGGTAATGCCGAGCCCGGGAATGTCGACCGGCGCGCCCGCAGAACCGGCGGCGGAGGTGCTGGCGAGCAGCCTGATCAGGACCGGATGGGTTGGGTCGTCGACGTGCCGACCCACCAGCTGTTGCAGGAGATCGACCGCAGCGCGGGCCACCTCGACCTCGGCTAACGACGCTGCGTGCGATATCGGAACGGTCAGGCCCGGAACGACCGGCAATCCGAGAGCTACGAGCCGATCGACCTCGACCCCGTGATTGCCGAGCTCGTCCTGGCCCAGCCCCCGCGCGCGACCCTGCCCGTAGGGGACGAAAATCGCTGACACTGCGTCGGTGCTGGTCATCCGGCGATCGTTCGCTCGTCGTGCCAATACGGGGCCCGCATCGCCTTCTTGTCGAGCTTGCCCATGGCGTTGCGCACCAGGTCACCGCGAAACTCGTATGCCCGCGGCACCTTGTACGGCGCGAGGCGCTCCCGGGCGTACGCCTCGAGCTCAGCTGGATCCGGCGGCTCGCCCACGGGGACGATCAGCGCCAGCAATGCCTCACCCAAGTCCGGATTCGGTACGCCAATCACCGCGACCTGGGCCACCGCAGGGTGAGTGCCGAGCACTTTCTCGCTCTCGGCCGGGTAGAGGTTCACGCCACCGGACACGACCATGTCGGCGATCCGGTCGGTGATGTAGACATAGCCGTCTTCATCGACGTAACCCACGTCACCCAGCGTGAACACGCCGGGCACAAGAAAGGCCTTCTCGGTCTTCTCCGGGTCGGCGTGGTAGCGCGGGCCGCGCCCCTCCGGCGCCCGAAAGCCGAGCACTCCGACCTCGCCAGCCGGCAGCGGCTCGTTGTTCTCGTCGAGGACCACGACCTCGAACGGCGCGCGGGGACGTCCGACCGATCCCCGATGCGTCAGCCATTCCGTGGAATCGATGCGGCACAACGTCCCGCTCTCCGTTCCTCCGTACGACTCAACGAATATCGGGCCGAACCAGTTGATCATCGCGAGCTTCACGTCCGCCGGGCAGGCCGATCCGGTCTGGCTCACCATCTTCAGGCTGGACACGTCGTACCGCGCGCGGATCTCGGGTGGTAGCGCAAGCAGCCGCTGCAGGTGGGTGGGCACCATCACCGACGACGTGACACGATGCTGCTCGATCAGCCGCAGGATCGTCTCGGCGTCGTACTTGCCGACGATGATTACCGGCTGCCCGGCCAGCAGGTGCCGGACCGAGGTCAGTGGCGCATTGTGTTGCAGCGGCCCGACGACCAGGTGCGGGCCAGGTGGAAACGCTGACTCTGCGGTGATCGCCTCGACGTAGTCGCGTGCTGTTTCCGGCAGGGTCACAGTCCACCGGACCTCGGCACCGCGCGCCCGGCCGGTGGTTCCCGACGTGTAGACGAGCAAGGGCCGGGGCGGGCGAGACTCGGCATCGGGCGGCACCGGCGCCGCCGACTCTAGCCAGTCAGCCCACGAAACGGCGCCATCCGGCGTAGTCCTGTCCGGCCCGGCGCCGTGGACGACGAGCGATTCAACGCCCGCGCTTCTTGCCGCGGCCGTCACCTCCGCCAAGGCAGCGGTTCCGGTGATCGCGCATACCACACCGGCGTCCGCGTATTGGTCGGCGAGCTCGTTCGCACGCAGCTGCCGGGAGGTAGCCACGGTGCCGACCCCGACGGTGAGCCCCGCGGCATGGGCCTCCAAGGTTGGAATCGCGTTGTCGCCAAGAACCGAGACCCGGTGCACCGGGTCCGACGCGACCGCCAGCATCGCCCCCGCGGCGCGTTCGAGATCGGCCGCGACCTGCGCCCAGGTTCGCGACCCGGAGTCGTCGCCGAGGGCGAGCTCGTCGGGCGTTGTCGCGGCCCTGGCGCGAATCGCAGCCGTCACAGGCATTCCTCCGAACAGGCATCACCCGAACGTGCGTATCGTCCTAACAACTGTTCTCGGAGTCAAGAAAGATGGATATCGCTGACATCGTCTTGATCAATCAGCTCCTCGCCCATTACGGGCACATCGTCGATGCCGAGGAGTGGGCCCGCTTCGACGAGCTGTTCGTCCACGACGCCGAACTCGACTACCGAGGCGTCAACGTACCTGAGGTACTGCGCGGCCTCGAGGCGATCAAGTCATTCTTCCGAGGCGCGAACCATCCGTCCGCGCATTACTGCACCAACGTGTACGTCTATCGGGACGACAACGGACTCACCCGGGTGAAGAGCAAGTTCGTCGCGCCCTACACCAGGCCCCGGCATCAACCACATCGGTGGTACGGAGGCGATTACGACGACGTGGTAGTCCGCTCGGGTCAAGGCTGGCGATTTCGGTCCCGTACGTGTACCGCCCGGTGGCAGTTCACGACCGACCCCGGCCCGGTGCCCGAACATCGCCGTACCTGGTAGGGCAGTGTCGCGCGAGGGAAGTCGTTTGCCGGATGCGGTGATCCGGATGGGCGTCCGGCAAGGCGGACGAGGAGGCCATAGCAGCCTATGGACGACGAGGACAACACAGCCGGCGTGCATCCGGGCGTCGCAGACGGTGAACATACTTCCCTCGCGGGACACTAGGGTCGAGTTACTGTAACCCGTCTCCACTGGCGGCGAGGGAGGCCGGCGTGCTGCTCGGCATGGACGAGTACCCGTTCCATCAGATCGCGCAGCCGTTCGCGGCCACGGCGACGAGCGACGCCCAGTGGAACGACGGGCACTACGTCTGCGTAACCGACGCCGCGGGCAAGGTGTGCTTGGCCGCCACTCTGCGGCTGTACCACAACAACGACGTGCTCGACGGCTTCGTGTGCCTGCGTCACCAAGATCGGCAGCACAACATCCGGCTGTCGCGTCGGCTTCGCCCGGAGATCGGACAGCTCGGCGTCGGGCCGCTACGGCTGGAAATCGTCGAGCCGCTCGAAGTGGTCCGGCTCGTCTTAGAGCCGAACCACTTCGGCATCGAGCTGGACATAACCTGTCGGAGCACCACGCTGCCCTATCTGGATCCGATCGAAACCACGCGCGTGGACGGCCGCCTTGTGAGCGAACGCGTGACCTATGAGGTGACTGGTCGATGCTCGGGTTGGGTGAGCGTGGACGGCGAGCGGATCGTCCTCGATCCTGATCGAGACTCTTTTTTTCGCAACCACTCCTGGGGGGTTCACCCGGGCCGAGGAGGCCCGCGCCTGTACGCGGCGGCCAGGCCGCGGCGGCGCACCCCCGGCGTGCGGCAATGGGTCCTGTTCAGCATGGAAACGCATGGCGGCTTCTTCTTCCAGGACCCGAGCGGCCGCAGCGCGGCGGGCAAGGGCGCGATCATTTATCGGGATCGCAGTGTCCCAGTGCGGTCTGTCGAACACGATCTCACCTTTTACGACGGTGGCCGTCGGCTCCGTGGCGGGTGGTTCCGTCTGACCGACGCGGACGGCGTCAAGCGCACGTACGCCATCGAGGATCTCGGCTGGGTGTACTGCCAGGGCGGCGGATATTTCGGCGGCTTCAACGATCATCTCGGACAGGGCGTGTACCGGGGTGACTTCCACGTGGAAGGCGAGGTCTGGGACGTCAGTCATCCCACCCGAGTCGTCGACGACAAGGGCGATTCGACCGAGTTCGAACATGCGTGGGCCGAGAGCTTCACCCGGCTCACGTGCGGGAGCGAGCGCGGCCTCGCGCATTACGAATGCGTTGTGATCGAGCCTCCGGTCGACGGGGCGCGCTGATGCCGCTGCGATATTTGGCTTCCGTACTCAGCCGACCACGTTCCCGGACTGGAAATCCTCACTCCTGGAAATGAAGTAACGATGGATGGACCGGTCCGTGCGGGGGTAGGGGGCGACGGCCACGCGGAAGTCAGCAATGTGTGGTGTCCGAAAGTGCTCGGCCAGATCCCGCTCGGACTGCCAGCGCTCGAAGATGATGATCCGGCCGGCCGCATGTGGATCGGCAGATACCAGGTAGTCCAGACAGCCCGATTCCGCACGACTGTGCTGAGCAACGGTGGCAAAGTGCTCGAGCACCTTGTCGCGATTCTCGCCGTAGTCCATCCAGCCCGCGATAATGAATTCTTCAGCCATCGACGCTCCTGCCCGTTACTAGTGTGGCTCTCAAGTTAGCAAGGTGGGGATTCAAGGCAAGTGCCTCGGCCGCAATCGATCCCAGTCGGTCGGATCGTGGTTGATCCAGATGTCCGCCCGGCACTCGTCCGCCATGGACTTGATCCGCCGGATCGACCTGATCGCCTCAGCCGGGTCGTGATCGCCGGGAAACGACGTCTCGGAGAGAAGTGCCTCGCGGGCGTGGAGCGCATCCCCGGTGAGGACATATGCGCGGTCCGGCAGCCGCACGAGCAGGCTGACATGTCCCGGCGTGTGGCCGGGCGTGCGCAGAGTAACCACCGAGCCGTCGCCGAACAGATCACCGTCCTCGATGAGCTCGACGACTGTGCCGGCCACCACCCGGGATACGTCCACGGACCGCGAGTACTTATCCGCGCCCGAACAAGCGTGGGCCAGCTCCCCGCCACCGAGGACCACCTGAGCCGACGGGAATGTGTGCGCGCAGCCAGCATGGTCGAAATGCAGGTGAGACAGGACCACGTGGGTGACGTCGGTCAGCCGGAAACCGGCGGCGAGCACCTGGTGGTCGACTCGTTGATCCGCCGTGAAGCGCAGCTGCAGGCGCTCGGCCCGCTCGCCGTACGTGCCGCGCGGATCGGCCACTGCCTCCGGAGCCAAGCCGGCATCGAACAGCACGAGGCCGTCCCGGTGCTCGATGAGGAAGGCCGGCGCCGGGATCCGGATCTCGCCCACATCGGCCGAACCGACGACGAGGGTCGAGCGCCGCACGACGAGCGTCGGCGCGTCCAATGCCCGAAGGCGTCGCGCGACGGACAATCTGCACCCCGCTTTCAGTAAGAGGTTAGGGCGTTTCCCGCGCTTCCGTCTGTGATGATCTTGGACTTACTGCCACCGAGCGACGTTAAGTCCGAGATCATCGCGGACAGACACTAGAAGGTACGGCGATGCGCCGGCGTGTCTGGCTGATCTGCACTGAGCTGCCAGCGGCCCGACACGATCCGCCGCCGGATTCGCCAGCCGTTCGACGTGCGGATCAGCACGTCCTCGTAGTCGCCGCCGTACCAGCGGTGCGGGTCATGCTGTGAACGCGTGTACGGAACGAAGAACTTTGTCCGAGCGCAAGTCGCTCCGTCCTGCCCGTACACAAACACGTTCGAGATGTGGTGCGCCGACGACGCATTGGCGCTCGACAGGAATGTGACGATGTCGTCGAGGCCGGTAAGCCGGCGGGCGACGCCACCGCTGCTGTAGTCGGCTTCTGCATCGTCGGCGAACACCTCGCCAAGGCGGCTGAATTCGCGGTTGTCCAGAAGGTGCGTGTACAGCGCCATGAGCTGCTGAATGTCCACGATGTCAGCGGGATCCACTAGTGGTCCGTCTGCTAGCCACCGCCCGGACTCGCTAGCCACTGCCCGGATCCAACTGTGGTGGCAGCACCTGCCCGCTCCCGGCGGTTACTCCGCCGTCGACGGGCAGCGCGACGCCGGTGACGAAGGATGCGCTGGGGCTGAGTAGGAACGCGACCACGTTGGCGACCTCGTCGGCGCTCCCCCACCGCTGCAGCGGGACGACCCGACGCAACGCTTCGTAACGCGCGGGGTCGGCATTCTCGATTCGATGGGTCATGCCCGTCCGGATCGGGCCCGGACAGACAGCGTTCACTCGGATTCCGGCCGATGCGAAATCGATGGCCGCCGACCGGACGAGATTGAGGGCAGCAGCCTTGGCCGCGGCGTACGGCCAGCGCCCAGGCTCGCCGCCCAGTGCGGTCACGGAGGCGTTGACGACGACCGCGCCGCCACCGCGCCGGCGCAGTGCCGGAACCACTGCACGCAGTCCGAGAACGACGGCCCGCAGATTGACATCCAGACACTCGTCGAAGCGGGCCAGATCGAGCGTCTCCAGCGATCCCGACACGCTCAGGCCGGCGTTCAGGAAGGCCGCGTCGAGACCGCCGAACCGCTCTTGCGCCACCGCAACCGCAGCGTCGTTCGTCGCCTCGTCCGTGACATCTCCCACCACCACACACGTGCTGCCCTCATCCGGCCAGTCCATCGAGCCGGCGGACCGGTCGACGGCGATCACCCGTCCACCGATGCGCGTGAGGTGCTCTACAGTCGCCCGCCCGATACCCGACGCTGCGCCGGTGACGAGAGTGACCGTCTCTGCTGGCATGAACTCATCTCACCGATGTCCGAACGGTCTGCGGATTGCCCGGAGAAGGGCCAGAAGCCGTCAACTGGCTGCGCGCACGGTCGTGTCTGGTAGCAGTGCCGCAACTCCCAACCGCAATTGCTCGGACTGACGCCTCGGCGTCCAGTCAGCCGGGTCGAAGACGGCCTGGGTGGCGATGCCCTGAACCAGGGTGAGGAGCGAACGGGCGACGAGGCGGCGCTCCGGCTCGCCGAGCGCGGCGTTCGTCAGCTCCGCCAGGACGTGCTCGATCCGACCACGAGCGCTGCGGACGCGGTCGCGCTGCTCGATCGCCAGTTCGGGGTCACCCGCCGCTGTGCCCCAGAACGCGACGAATACCCGCCAATCGCGGCGCGAGTCGTCGTCCAGGGGAAGCAGTGCCTCCAGACAGCTGACGACGCTGCGCCGATCGGCCGCGGCCGCGGACTCGAACCGCGATGTCGATCGGTTCGCCGCCGCGCGAAACGTCGAGCGGAGCAGGTCCCGTTTGTCGAGGAAGTAGTGGCTGACCACTGCCGTACTGAAGCCGGCCGCCGCCGCCACAGTCCGTACCGTCAGCGCCTCGACGCCCCGTGCGGCGACGATCTCCGCCGCCACCTCGGTCACGAGGAGGCGGCGGGCATGATGGTCGACATACTTCGGCATCAGACGAACTGTAGCAGACATAACATGACGTTTGTTGGAAAAAAAGCTCTTGGATCATCTAGAAAATCAGCTAGTGATGCTGATATTGTAACGGCAGTTATACATACACCAGTCAGCGAGGAGTTCCATGGAGACGTTCGACGTTGTCGTGCTGGGCACCGGGGCGGCCGCTCTCGCCGCGGCTGTACGCGCGTCCGACGGAGGCGCGCACGTCGGACTGTTCGAGAAAGCCGACGCGGTGGGTGGTACGAGCGCGTGGTCCGGCGGCATGGTGTGGATCCCGGTCAATCCGCACATGGCTGAGCTGGGTATCGAGGACAGCCGAGAAGAGGCCCTCACGTATCTGAACTCGCTCTCGCACGGACTCATCGACACCGACCTCGCCGCGGCCTTGATCGATGCCGGACCAGAGATGGTGACGTGGTTCGAGGCGAACACCCCGGTCAAGTTCCAGATCATCAAGGACTTTCCGGACTACCACCCCGAGCACCCGGGTGCGAAGCCGGGCGGCGGCCGGTCGCTCGAATGCCCGCTGTACCCGTTCGCCGATCTCGGAACCTGGCAGGACCGGGTGACAGTCGGTCCGCAGCTGTCGGGCAACATCACGATGAGCGAGACGAGCCTTGGCCGAGGCGCGCCAAGCGGGGTCGCGCCCGAAGAACTGGCGCGGCGGCGCATCCGCGATGAACGCGGCGCCGGGCAAGGACTAATCGCTCCACTACTCCGAGCCTGCTTGGACCGCCAGATCGAGCCGCGCACTGGCATGCGTGCGGTCGAACTGATCGTTGACGATCGCCGAGTAGTTGGCGTGCGCTTCGAGACCAGCGAAGGTTCAGTCGAGGTTGGAGCGCGCCGCGGCGTGATTATCGCGACCGGCGGCTTCGAGTGGGATCCCGAGCTGGTGCGGGCGTTCGCCCGTGGACCGCTCGCGCGCTCGGCGTCGGTCCCGACCAACACGGGCGACGGCCTGAAGATGGTCATGCGCATCGGTGCTGGGCTGGCGAACATGCGCGAGGCCTGGTGGGTCCCCACGATCGACGTGCCAGTTGGCGACCGGATGGCGGCCTGGCAGGTCAACGGCGAGCGGACCCGGCCGCACTGCATCATGGTGAACAAGCGGGGCCAGCGATTCACCAACGAGGCGGCTAATTACAACGCACTCGGCGCGGCGTTCCACGTAATCGACGTAAGCAGCTTCGAATACGTCAATCATCCGGCCTGGATGGTCTTCGACCGGCACTACTTGACGCGCTACGGACTCGCCGGCTTCCGGGGGGACGGTCCCACTCCGGAGTGGATCACCGAGGCGCCGAATATCGCCGAGCTCGCCGCGGCAATCGATGTCCCCGCAGCGGCCCTCGAGGGCACCGTCGCGCGGTGGAACGAGCTGTCCGCGCGCGGTGAGGATGCCGACTTCAGCCGCGGTAGGAGCGCGCACGACCGGTGGTGGGGCGATCCAAGCCTCGGCGACGGGCCGCAGGCAACGCTCGGCCCGCTCGACACTGCGCCGTTCTACGCGGTACCGGTCTACTCCGGCGTCCTGGGGACGAAGGGAGGCCCGCGCACTGATGGCAACGGCCAGGTCCTTGACGTGGACGGCCGTCCCATCGCTGGGTTGTATGCCGCCGGCAACGCGATGGGGTCGGTCATGGGCATGACCTATGGCGGCGCTGGCGGCACCCTCGGACCCGCGCTCGTCTTCGGCTATCTGGCCGGCCGACACGCCGCCGAGGCGTCGGCATGAGCGAGGACTTCACCGGCAAAGTCGCCCTGGTTACCGGCGCGGCGGGCGGGATGGGCCGGGCGACGGCTCAGGCGTTTGCCGCCGCCGGCGCCAAGGTCGTCGCCGCGGATGTCGCTGTGGAGGAGGGTGAGCAGACCGCCAAGGTGATTCGCGGCAACGGTGGCGAAGCGGTCTTCGTACGTACCGACGTGTCCGATGCGTCCGATGTCGAAGCAGCGGTCGCCACGGCCGTGAACGAGTACGGGGGTCTCGACTGCGCCGCCAACATGGCTGCTATCGAGACGGAGACGACGCTGTTGGCCGACTGTGCGGAGGAGACGTTCGACCGATTGGTTGCCGTAAATCTCCGGTCGATCTTCCTGTGCCTCAAGTATGAGATCCGGGCGATGCTGCAACGGGGAGGCGGCTCGATTGTCAACATCGCCTCGACAAATTCGTTCCGTCCACTGCCTAAACAGGCGGCATACACCGCCACGAAGCACGGCGTGATCGGACTGACCAAGACGGCGGCCATCGAGTACGCGGGAATGGGCGTCCGGGTCAACGCCGTCGCGCCGGGTGCCATCGACACTCCGATGTTGCGTGGGGCCATAGCCGCACGTGGCTCGGACGAAACCGAGGTGATCAGCCGGATGAGCCTGGTCGGTCGCTTCGGTGACCCGGCCGAGATCGCGAATGCCGTGTTATGGCTTTGTTCGGATCGATCGACATACACCATCGGGCATACGCTCGCGGTCGACGGTGGTTACTTGGCCCGCTGATTCCGGGCGCCGGTCCGGGGGTTCACGACCTCGACATCGTCAGCCCCACTTATTAGAGTGAGTGCCCATAAAGTAAGCCGTATGCGATCGACCGCGTGTGCCGGGCTAGCTCTTGGGCGTCGGACCCGCCGGCCGTCCCGATTTCCGGCACGGCGATAGAGAATAGGGAGCCATGACGACCTCGGAGCGCACGGAGGATCGGGCCAAGCGGACGACTCTGTGGTACGACCTCGTACTCGACGACGACCGTCCGCTACCTGAATATCTGCGGGAGCGGGCTCCGTACCACGCGAAGAGCCAACACGTCCCGGTGCATCGCTACACGAGCCGGGAGTGGCACCTGCTCGAGCGCGAACACCTGTGGCGCAAGGTCTGGCAAATGGCCTGCCGGGAAGAGCACATTCCAGACGTTGGCAGTTACGCCCTCTACGACATTGCCGGGGATTCCTACCTCATCGTGCGCACCCGGGACGGCATTAAGGCCTACGTCAACGCCTGCTTGCACCGAGGGCGCGCCCTGAAGGACTACGACGGACGCTGCAGCGAGTTCCGCTGCAGCTTCCACGGCTTTACCTGGCGACTGGACGGCACGCTGCGCCACACACCGGCACCGGCCGAGTTCCCGGAGATCGAGGCCGACCGCGACGCGTGGCGCCTTCCGGAAGCCAAGGTCGGCCTGTGGGGCGGGTTCGTGTTCATCAATCCCGATCCGGACGCCGAACCGCTCGAGGACTTCCTCGGCACGATGCCGGAGCACTTCGCCCGGTGGGACTTCGAGCATCGCTACCTGCAGGCACACGTCGCTAAGAAGATCCGCTGCAATTGGAAGATCGCCCAGGAAGCGTTCGACGAGGGATTGCACCTCGGTGCCACCCATCCCCAGTCGGCTCCCTACGTTGGCGACGCGAACGCCGCCGTCGACGTCTACGGAAACTATGCGCGGCAGATCAGCCCGTCCGGCACGCCAATCGAAGACTTGCCCGTCGACGCTACGGAAACCGACATCTTGAAGCGAATGCTCGACGTCCGCGAGGGCGAGGACTTACCGATTCCGTTCTCACAGCGCAGCACCGCGCGCGACGCGATGGCCCGAGCCGGCCGCGAGCGTTGGCGACAGGCGCTTGGCGACGAGGCGGACGATATTTCCGACGCCGAGCTAGTGGACCACTGGAACTACATTGTGTTCCCGAATTTCCATCCCTGGGGTGGCTACAACCGCATCATCTATCGGTTCCGGCCGAATGGCGATCGGCACGACGAATCGATCTTCGAGGTCATGTTCCTGACGCCCTATCGGGGCGAACGGCCGGCAACCGCTGAGGTCACGAACTTGGACTTCGAGGACTCCTGGACGAAGGCGCCTGAGCTGCAAACCCTCGGCTTGGTGATGGAGCAGGACACCTTCAACATGGAGTCAGTGCAGCGCGGGCTGGAGACGACACGCCGACCTTACGTGATCGCGTCGACGGCTCAGGAGGGCATCTTGACCTGGCGCCACGATCTGTTGAGCAGGTGGGTGGCCGATCAGTCAGGCGGGATGTTGTCATGAGCCGCGCCCGTCGGCGCGATCAAACATCCGCTCAACCCGAGTGCGTATTACGTCGGGGACGGCGACGGCACAGTGCGAGTGATCATGGGCACCCGTTGGGGGCGCTTCGACCAGAGCGGGAAACATCTCGAAGGCACCTTGTTCGAGGCGGATCCGGAGCTGTGCGTGTGGGTGGCCGCGCCGCGCCCCTCGGGCCACCACCGCATCAGCCGCGTCCTCGACATGCCCGCCGAGCGGTGACGATCGGAGCCGAAGAGGCCATTCGGCAGGCGGTGTTGCGATATTGCCGCGGCGTTGACCGGTTGGACGCCGAGCTGATGTTCAGCGCATATCACGAGGACGCGACCGATGATCATGGCGTCTTCGTCGGGTCCGCGCGAGGCTTGTGCGATCGCGTGGTCGATTCGCACCGGCGCTACGACGCGACGATGCACTGCGTCCTCAACCACGCCATCGAGGTCGTAGACGAGCGGCACGCCACCGGCGAGGTCTACAACGTGACGTACCTGCGCCGCACGGCCGAAGAAGGAACCGCCTATTTGGACACGTGGTGGGGCCGTTACCTCGACGAGTACGAGTGCCGGGACGGCCGGTGGGCGATCAGCCATCGCGTCTGCGTGCACGAATGGACCCGCAGCGAACCGCTCGGAGAGCCGATGCCGATCGACGCGCAACTCTTCCGGCAAGGCGCCGCGGACCGCGGATTAGTGTTGTTGCCGCCGCGAGCCGCCTGCTACGTTCCTTTCTACACATCTCCTGTTGTTACTGGCGACGCCGGGCCGAATGTCGGTGGTGACTGTGGCGAGGGAGCGAGGATGCGGAAGATCGAACATGCGCTGAGTGGCGCGGTGTACGAGTGGGCCGAAGACGACCTCGGGCCGGTGCTGGTCACCGATCGGAAGGGTCGGCAAGGGCGCTTCGATCGGAACGGTCGCTGGGTGACCGGTGAGGTGCGCCGGGCCGATCCCGAGCTATGTCGGTGGATCGCCAGCGGCGGGCGAACCGCGGGCGGGGCAGCGTCCCGCAGTCGCCGCTTCGAGGTCGAGGAGACGTTCTCCTGACCGCCGAGACACGGCCGCAGACCGGATTCCTCGGCAACGGGCCGTCATACCAAGACCTACTGGATCTCGACAGCAAGCCCGTACCTGCGTCCATGCGACGCAATCAGCCCGGCTATTTCGGCGAGGCCGACATCCCGGTCGAGCGCTATCTGTCCCGGGAGTTCCACGAGCTCGAGAAGGAGCGGCTCTGGTCGCGGGTATGGCAGTTCGCCTGCCGCGAGGAGGTCCTGGCCGAGGTCGGCGACACCGAGGTCTACGACATCTGCGACACGTCGATCTTGCTGGTTCGCGCCGCACCCGGTCCGCAACGGAATCAAGGCGTACATCAACGCGTGCTTGCATCGGGGCCGCGCCCTGCGTGACGGCCGAGGCCGGGTCAGCGAGCTGGAGTGCTCGTTCCACGGCTTTTGCTGGTCTTTTCCGGAAAGCTCAAGCGCGTGCCGAGTGCGTGGGACTTCCCGCAAGTGAAGCCGAACGCGTTCCGGCTGCCGGAAGTTCGGGTTGGCACCTGGGGCGGCTTCGTCTACGTGAATCCCGATCCGAACTGCGAACCGCTCGAGGACTACCTCGGTGAACTACCGACGTTCTTCGAGCGCTGGCCGCTCGAGAACCGTTACACCCGGGTACACGTATCCAAAATCCTGCGGGTTAACTGGAAGGTCGCGCAGGAAGCCTTCATGGAGTCCTTCCACGTCATCACAACGCATCCGCAGCTGCTGGCCGGATTCGGCGATGCCAACTCTCAGTACGACGTGTTCGGCAACGTGTCACGCGCGATCTCTGCGCGAGGCGTGCCGAGCCCTTACCTGTCCTGGGATCCGAGCGAGCAGCAGCGGCTCAACAGCCAGATCGACCAGCGCATCGACGATCCGCCGATGTTGGAGGTGTCAGAAGGCAGCACCGCTCGCAAGACGCTCGCCGAAGCGGCTCGCCGATCGCTGCGCTCACTACTTGGCGACGAGGTGCAGCAGCTGACGGACGCCGAACTCGTCGACAGCTACTACCTGACGGTGTTCCCGAACATGCACCCGTGGGGAGGCTACAACCAGATCACCTACCGCTTCCGGCCCAACGGCGACGATCATCGCAGCTGCATCATGGAGGTCCTGCTACTCTCCCCGTTCGCGGGCGAACGACCGCCCCCGTTTCGGAGATCCGCCTCAGCGCTGACGAGCCATGGCGAACTGCGGTCGAATCGCTCGGCTCACTCGCCCGGGTCTTCGACCAGGACGAGTTCAACCTCGAGGCCGTGCAGAAGGGTCTGCGCACTACCCGCAAGCCGGGCGTGACGTTTGGCGTCTACCAGGAAAGCAAGATCCGGCATTTCCACTACCTGCTCGATCAGTGGCTGGAGAAGGCTCCCTGACGTCGATCCTGGACCTGTTCCGGCTCGATGGTCGGGCCGCCGTCGTTACCGGTTCGGGCCGGGGCATCGGCGCAGCGATCGCCGTTGCGCTGGCAGAGGCCGGTGCCGATGTGGTCGTCACGGCGCGCCGCGCGGCCGACGTCACGAGCGTGGCCGAGCAAGTCCGTCGGCGCGGCCGACAAGCCGTAGAGCTACCGGGCGACCTGCGCGAGAACATCACCGAGCAACTCGCGCAGGCGGCGGTCGACAACTTCGGCCGCCTCGACATATGGGTGAACAACGCCGGCGGGACGGACGACCGCGGTGTGCGGCCGCTTGCGGACACGACCGATGCGCAGATACGAGACATGCTCGAGCTGAATCTCGTCGCGGCATTCGCGGGCGCTCGGGCCGCCGCACACCGGATGGCACGCGGCGGGGCGATCGTCAACATCGCGTCCGGTGCCGGAATGCGAGCCGCGCCGAACACGGGTGCCTACGCGGCGGCGAAGGCAGCCCTCATCAACCTGACTTACACGATGGCGGCCGAGCTGGCATCGCAGGGTATCCGGGTGAACGCGGTGTCGCCGGGCATGGTGCCGACCGACTCGTTCTACGACGTCCTCGAGTTCACGGCTGCCGACCTACCAAAGCTGATCGACACGGTGCCGCTCGGACGCATGGGCACGCCGCAGGACATGGCCGCTGCCGTGCTCTACCTCGCATCGCCGGCCGCGTCGTGGGTCACCGGGCAGAACCTGCTCGTCGGCGGCGGCCGCGAGGGCGGACGGTCGGTCGAACACCGCTGACATTTCGCCGCTGCAAAGCGCGACGCGCAGGTCAGGCGGCAGCATCAAGCAACGGGGCGAGCGTTCGGGGAACCGCCGCCCATCGCTCCGGCTGTCCAGCTTCGGGTCGAAGTTCATGTCGACGATTACCGTCGATACGCCGGCATCGCGGGACTTCGCCACATCGGCGCACAACTCGTCCACCGTCGCCACCCGCAGGTTGGCAACCTGGACTGGCGGTGTCGTGAACAACCGGCGGTACAGCTCGAGCGGTGGAAACCCGGCGGGTCGCATGTCGGCAAGGTGGCCAACATCTCCAGATGCTGCTCGAGCGCGCCAGACGCCGGGTTCCAGATGTCGAACTTCTCGGCGGTGCGGCGTAGCCCGGGCCGGCGAGCGCATGCCCGACAGCAACCGGGGTCGCGGATGCTGTACCGGCTTGGGCTTACGTCCGGTCTCGGGATGGTGAAGAACCGGCCCTCGAATGCGACCGGGTCGGGCCCCCAACAGGCGAGCAGGGCGTCGATCAACTCGTCACAGCGCGCACCCCGGGTGCGGGGATCGACGTCCATGACCTGGTGCTCCTCGTCGGACCAGCCGACGCTGAACCCGGCGACAGCCGGCCGTCGGAAAGCAGGTCGATGGTGGCCAACTGCTGCGCCAAGGCGACGGGACGATGAAGTCCAGCGACCAGGATGCTCGTGCCCAGCCACGGCTGGGTGGTCCACGCGGCCGCGGCGGTCAACGTCTCCAGCGCACTCAGCACGCTGCGATACGCGTCGGGCACGTCAGGCCGGGACGAGCCGAATATCCGGAGACCGGGTCGAGCGCGTAGAACAGGTGCTCCTGCACCCAGAGGCTGCCGAAGCCAAGCTCCTCGGCCTGCTCGCAGAACCCCGGAATCCGCCACGCGTGACGTGGCCACCGAGCTGAGGAAACGTCAGACCGATGTGCATGCCGCCTCCCGGCGAATGAAGCCAATGGTTTATGAATGGTCCTGTAGATACTTACACGGCGCCTGTTTGGACCGCAACGATCGTAACTGGCGGTGTTCTCCGGTAACTTCACTTGTGCTCCGCAGGGACGTGCTGGGAGGTTGCCGTGGAGGTCCGCAAAGAACTCTATATCGGTGGCCGCTGGACGGCACCCCAGTCAGAGCGGCGATATCGCGGTCGTCGACAGCCGAACCGAAGAGCCCATGGGCAGCGTGCCCCGAGGCGCAGCCGCTGAGGTGGAAAAGGCAGTCACCGCCGCCCGGACGGCGTTTCCGGCTTGGGCCGCGAGCTCGGTTGCCGACCGGGTGGCAACGTTGCGAGCCATCGCCGATGGTCTCGCCGCCCGTGAGGCGCAACTCGCCGACCTCATGAGCCGCGAGGTCGGCACGCCGATCGCCACATCGCGGCGCGTGCAGGTCGGTTTGTCCGTCGACGTGTTCCGCTCGATCGCCGACATCCTCGAGGAATTCCCGCTCGAACAGCGGATGGGAACATCCCTGCTGGTCCGGCAGCCGGCCGGTGTCGTCGCGGCGATTACCCCGTGGAACTACCCGCTGTACCAGCTTGCCGCGAAGTTGGCGCCGGCGCTGGCCGCTGGCTGCGCGACGATCCTCAAGCCGGCCGGTGCGGCCCCGCTTGCCGCTTTCGAGTTGGCCGAGATCATCGACGGTCTCGGTCTGCCGCCAGGCACCGTCAACGTCGTCAGTGGGCCCGGACGGGAGATCGGCGACCTGCTCGCCGGGCATCCCCAGGTCGACATGGTCAGCATCACCGGGTCGACCCAGGCCGGGATCAGCGTCGCCGAAAAGGCCGCTCGCACCGTCAAGCGGGTCACGCTGGAGCTCGGTGGCAAGTCCGCGTTCGTGTTGTTGGACGACAGCGACCTCGCCGTCGCCTTGCCGGTTGCCGTGCGAAGCTGCTTCGTCAACAACGGCCAATCTTGTTCGGCGTTGACCCGGCTTATTGTGCCGCGGGGGCAGGTCGACGCAGTGGAAGACGGCCTCGCCGACCTCGTCGGCGCGATGCAGGTAGGTGATCCGCTGGATGCGGCGTCCGACGTCGGCCCGGTGGTCACTGCTGGGCAGCGCGACACCATCCGTGGGTACATCGACCAGGGCGTCGCCGAAGGCGCGACCTTGGTTAGCGGCGGCCCCGATTCCCCCGACGGCCTGGAACGCGGGTTCTACGTACGCCCGACGGTGTTCTCCCGAGTGAATCCCGACATGGTGATCGCGCGGGAGGAGATCTTCGGACCAGTGCTCGTCGTGCTGCCGGCCGACGACGACGACCATGCGGTCCAGATCGCGAACGACTCCGATTACGGACTGTCCGGGGGGGTCTGGTCCGGCGACGAGCAACGGGCCATCGCGGTCGCCCGGCGCATGCGAACCGGGCAAGTAGCGGTGAACGGTGGGCGATTCAATGTCCGAGCCCCCTTCGGCGGCTACCGCCTGTCCGGTGTCGGCCGGGAACTCGGCGAGCACGGTCTAGCCGAGTACTTCGAGCTCACCGCCCTGCAGATGCCTGCATCCGCGTCGTCGAGCTAACACTAGGACGGGATGAACGCCACCACGCCGCTCGACTCCGCCGACGAGCTGGCAATCCGGAACCTGCTCGCCCGATACGGCGACGCGGTATGCCGCCGCGACGCCGCGGCCTGGATCGCCACGTGGGCGGCGGACTGCACGTGGGATCTCGGCGGCGGGCGGATAACTCACGGCCGGGACGAGACGTTCGCGCTCTGGCAGAACTCGATCGCCAAGTATCCGTGGGTTGCCCAGCTGCCCGCGTCGGGCACGGTCGGATTGGTCGATGGAGCGGTGTGCGGAAGCTGGTACGTCCTGGAACTGAACCATCTGTCCGATGGTTCCGGCGTGATGCATCTCGGCCACTACGACGACACGTACGTTCGCGACGAGGGAGAGTGGCGCTTCGGTGTCCGCCGTTTCCACCTCGTCTACCGGGGCGCGATGGACCCCGGGAGGGTAAACCCGCTACCGGAAGGGTGATCGTGTCCGACAAAGACTACGAAGACGTCACGGTCTACGGACTCGGCGACGCGGCCGAATCCGAGCTCCTCGGCAGCCAGACGGAATGCACGTTCATCTGGAGCAATAGTGAGGGGCATCCCCTCGGAGTGATCATGAATTTCGTCTTCCGCGACGGCCGGTTCTGGCTGACCGCGAGCAGCCAACGGGCCCGGGTGCCAGCGGTGCGGCGCGATCCACGGGTGAGCATCGCGGTGAGCTCGCATGGCACCGGCATCTCCACCCGCCAATCTCTGACCTACAAGGGCCGTTGCATCATCCACGACGACGACGACACGAAGGCGTGGTTCTATCCGGCGCTGGCCGCCGCCGTACGGCCGGGTGATCGGGATGCCGCCGCAGCCTTCGCCCGGCACCTCGACTCAGCGCGGCGCGTGGTGCTCGAGGTCGTTCCCGAGGGCCGCATCGGATTCGACAGCACCCAGATGTGGCAAGACACCCCGGACGCCGCCCGACGAGACGACCAATCTTAGGCGCCAAGCACGGCCGGATTGCCGGCCGTCCACATCACATCGAGGTGCCGTTCCTGCATGCGCCAGCCGTCATCGGTGCGCACGAACCGATCGCGATAGCGACCAGCGATGGTGAAATTGTCGCCACCTGGCGTGCCGGTCTTCACATGCTGTGCCTGCAGATAGCTGACGCAGTCGGCCGCGTCGCCATCGAGCGTGACGGTGACATTCCCGATCAGATGCTGGGTGGCGGTCAGTGGTGTCAAGGTGACCCGGCACGTTTCCTCGATGGCCCGATAGCCAACAGCGGGCGGCAGGCCGGTGTAATAGGCACCAGCGTCCGGGGTGAAGCAGCGTGCCAGTGCGGCCCAGTCACGGCTGTCGAGCGCGATGCCGTAGCGGTAGCAGGTCTCGGTGATCGCCTGCTTGTCGAGCAGTTCCGCTAGATCGGACACGAATGGACACCTTCCTTCGTGATACCCGAGACCGCGACGCACAGCGGCGCGGTGCTCTGGGAGCGATCTCCCAACTGCGCACCACGCCGCTGCCCGCGATAGATCAGCTACTCATCATCCACAGCTTCAGGTACTGATCCTTGTAGTCGGTCACGCCGAGGTAATAGCCGTCTGTGTCCAGCGGTGCTGAGTTCACGTTGTCCTGCGTCAGCAGCTGGGTCGGCAGCAAGGAGTTGTTATTGGGGTCGAGGCTTTCGCTGTTGAACACACGCGCGGCCGCATCGATACGCCGCCAGCCGTGGATCTTGGCCGCGAACCCGGTCCAGACGTCCTCGTCCTTTTTCTTCAACGCGGTGATGTTCGCGACGCTCGCGCTCTCGCCACCGATCTTCACCTTGGTCCCCAAGCCCGCACCGCGCAGCGCGGCCTTCAAACCGGTCGCCATGTCACCGAGGCACAGAACCACCCAGTCGATGTCCGGGTTGCGCTGGATCTCACTGACGACTTGGCTCGGGATCTTGCCGCCGATTAGGTCGCTGATCTGGGTGTCATGCATCGTGGTCTTGGTGCTGGAGCTGACGCTCTTCAGCTCGTTGACAACGCCCTCCGAGAATGCGTGCAGGATCGGGTAAACGGACAGGTCGACAACGAGGGTGTGCTTGCTGCCCTTGGTCGCGATGTAGTCGGCGATCATCTTGCCCCAGGCACCAGTCTGCTGGAAGCTGTCCAACGACAGCACGTAGATGCTGCCGTCCTGGGACACCGGCTCGCCGCTGTCCGACTGGAACACCGGAATCTTCTCGGCCTTCGCCCGCTCGATCTGGGCCCGCATTGTCGAGAGGGTTTGGCCGGAGATGAAGATGGCGTCCGGATGCTGGTCGATGGCCTGACCCAACGCCTTCCCTGGGTCTTCCGGGCCAGTGCCCTCCGGAACAATGCTGACCGTCCAGCCAACCGCTTGCGCTGCCTCAGCGAAGCCTTTGTTGGTCTCCAGCGTGACCGGCTCGGAGCTTTGCACAAGAGCGATCTTCTTGCCGGTAGGCGGCTTCGCTTTCAGTGGCTGGGTGATGTTAATACTGGTGGGCGCCTTCAGCAGCGGCTCGATGTTGGCCGCGGCTTGAGCACTGCCGCCACCCGCGCTACCGCTGCCGCCACCGTTCCCGCTGCTGCTGCTCTCCTTGCTGCTGCTGCAGGCCGCCGCACCCCCGACCGTCAGCGTCAGGGCCACGAAGACCCCGATGGTTGCTTTTCGGCTCAACATCCCTGCAACTCCTTCGTTCGAGTGGGGCTACGCCCCCGTGGTTAGCGTGCCGCCTAGGCGGCACGTGGCAGGGCCGGACATAGCCGCCCCCACCGATGACTACACGGCTACGTGGCGAGCAACCTAACCGGCGCGGTTGGGGGTTCACAACGGTTAGGCCCAAGTTTCTTGACACTGGGTGCAGGATCGTTATAACGCGTACATCAGTCCGGGCCCTCCTGCTCAGGGGGCACACCGGATCCGCATCGATATGCCCCACCTCTAGCGGACTTGTGTGACTGGGGCCTACAGTCTGGGTTACTGCGTGCGCAGTAAGGTAACTGGCACTCGTGAGCTCTGAAGGAGTCGGATGCCGGAGACGCCAGCCTTGCAGATCCGTGGGCTATCCAAGACCTTTCCTGGTCAGCGAGCGCTGGCCGACGTCGACCTGGAACTGCAACCGGGCGAGATCCGGGCGCTGGTCGGCCAGAACGGCTGCGGCAAGTCGACGATGATCAAAGTGCTCGCCGGATACCACGACCCGGACCCTGGTGCCGAGGCGTTCGTTGATGGAAAACCGCTCGCGCTCGGGGTCGCAGGCGCCGGTGACCACGCCGGTCTGCGTTTCGTGCATCAGGACCTCGGACTGGTGCCGACGCTGGACGCCCTCGACAACCTGGCCATGGGGCATGGCTACGAGCGCAACCGTATGGGACTCATCAGCTGGCGGCGCGAGGCGCGGCTCACCCGTAAGACACTCAAGGATCTTGGTTACGACATCGACGTCCGGCAACCGACCGGTCACCTGGTCATCAGCGAACGCACAGCTATCGCATTGGCTCGCGCGCTGTCGCCGCGCTCCACTCCGCCCCGAGTCCTGGTCTTGGACGAGCCAACTGCGAACCTCCCGGCCGCTGAGATCGACCGCTTGTTCGAGACCGTGCGAAGCGTGCGTAACCGGGGAGTCTCCGTCCTGTTCGTCTCGCACCACATCGACGAGGTTTTCACCCTCTGCGACACGGTGACTGTGCTGCGTGACGGCCGGCACATCATCACCCGGCCGGCCGAAGGGCTGGACGAGGATGCGCTCATCGCGCTGATGATCGGTCGCAAACTCGAGAAATTCGACGTGCCCGAGTCCGCACCCGAGTCCCACGGCGAGACGGTGCTCCGGGTTCGCGGCCTGCGGACCGGGGTGTTAGCGGGCGTCGACCTCGACGTGCAGGCCGGCGAGGTGGTCGGCATCGCGGGTATCACCGGCTCGGGACGCGAGGAGATTGCCCTCGCGCTGTTCGGCGGGGTCCCGCGGCAGGGAGAGGTGAGCGTTGCTGGGAAGTTGATACAGCAGCACCGTCCGGACAAGGCCGTCAGCGCTGGTCTCGGGCTCGTCCCGGCCGAGCGGCACGCCAACGCGGCCTTCCTGGACTCGAACCTGCGCGAGAACGTGTCCATCGTCAGCCCTCAGGATTTTGTGCGCCGCGGTCTGCTCAACCGGCGCCGGGAGGTATCCGCCGTGCGCTCGTGGTTGCAGAAATTGAGAGTCAAGCCGCCGGAGCCGGAACGGATGCTCGCCACGTTGTCGGGTGGAAACCAGCAGAAAGTCATGCTCGCCCGCTGGATGCGGCAGAAGCCGGCCGTGCTCGTCCTCGATGAGCCCACCCAGGGGGTCGACGTCGGAGCAAAGGCGGATATCCACACTCTGGTCGAGGAGGCGGCCGCCGAGGGTGCGGCGGTCCTGGTCGTCTCAACGGACCACGGCGAACTGACCCGGCTCGCCGAGCGAGTGCTCGTCCTGCGGGGTGGCCGCTTCGCTGAGGAATTGCGACGCCCACACATTGACCCTGACCGAATCACGGCCGCGACGATCGGCGCCGGGCAAGGAGCGGCAGCATGAACGCAAAACCGAATGGCGGCTCGGATCGCAACCCCGCCGAGGGCCGCGCAGATCCCCCAGGCGTCAGCGGCGACTCGGTCATGATCACTAGGCCGGAACCGGAACAACAGCCGTCCGCGGCCGAGGCGGCCAATCCGGTCGTCGAGGCGGATCAGCCCGCCGGCGTGTCCGAGCCTCGCGGGGAGGAGGAAGGCCGGAAGCGGCGCCGGATCAACCTCGGCATGGACCGCTTCAGCGGCCTCTACGTGTGGGCCGCGCTGATCATCCTGTTCAGCTTCTGGGTTCCGGACACGTTCCCGACGTCCGACAACGCGAAGATCATCGCCGGCGACCAAGCGATTACCGCCATGCTCGCGCTCGGCATCATCATTCCGCTCGCGGCCGGGGTCTTCGACTTGTCGTTCGCCAGCGTCCTCGGGGTCTCGGTTGCCATCGTGGCTTACTTCCAGAGCAACGGACACAGTGCCTGGATCGCTGCGATCGCCGCGATCGCCGCCGGTGCGTTTATTGGAGCTGCCAACGGATTTATCGTCGTGCACCTCCGGGTCAACTCATTCATCGCCACGCTCGGCATGAGCAGCCTGCTCGTCGCAGCGGAGTACTGGATCACCGACGGAAAGCAGATCACCGAGGGCTTCAGCAGCACTTTCCTCGATCTCGGCACCAAGCCGTTTTTGGGGATCCCGCTACCGTTCTACGTGATGATCGTTCTAGCGATCATCATCTACATCATCATCGAATACCTGCCGATCGGCCGGTACCTGTACGCGTCCGGCGGCAATGCCCAGGCCGCCCGGCTCGCGGGTGTTCGGGTCGACCGCGTTGTGTTTGGCTCCCTCGTGGCTTCCTCGCTCGTCGCGGGCTTTACCGGCGTTGTCCTCGCCGCCCGACTCGGCACCGCATCGCCCGATATCGGTCCGTCGTATCTGCTGCCCGCCTTTTCCGCGGTCTTTCTGGGTTCGACGCAGATCAAGCCGGGCCGGGTCAACGTCATCGGCACCCTCGTGGCCATCTATCTGCTGGCCACCGGTGTCAAGGGTCTGCAGCTTGCCGGCGCACCGGTATACGTCAACGACCTGTTCAATGGTGCCGCCCTGATCATCGCCGTCGCCCTGGCGGCTCGCAGCGCCCGTAGGGTGTAGCGGCTTTCGCTATCCTCGTGATTTTGGACTTATCGTCGCTCTGAGGCACTAGTCCGAGATCACCAGCTGAGTGACTCCTCCGGCTACCGCCGGACAGAGTCACTGGGCCACGTAGCCGCCGTCGATCGGCACGGTGTGGCCGGTGATCCAGCGCGCCTCGTCTGACGCGAGGAACGCCACGAGCGCCGCCACATCCTCCGCCGTCGGTATGCCGGGTGTCGGGTTGTAGTTTTCCATCAACGCGCGCATCGCCACTGGATCAGGCGCCGACTCGGCGAAGCGCTGCACCAACGGCGTCCACACGACGGTCGGTGCGATCGCGTTGACCCGAATGTTCTGCTTGGCGTACTCAATCGCCGCTGAGCGGGTCAATCCAATGATCCCGGCTTTCGCAAAGGTGTACGCCGAGATGTTCAGCTGACCGGTCAGTCCGGCCGTCGACGAGGTGTTGACGATGCTCCCGCCGCCGGTCCGCAGCATGGCCTCGATCGCATACTTCATGACGTAGAAAATGCCGTCGCCATTGACCGCCCGTACCCGGCGCCAGTCCTCGACATCCAGCTCGTGCAGGATCTGCTGCGCGCCCGTGATGCCCGCGTTGTTGAAGACGACATCGAGCCGGCCGAAGTGCTCGACCGCGTCGGCCACGCCCCGAGCGACGGACTGGGCTTCCGAGGTGTCGAGCTGTACCGCGTATCCGTCCCGCAAGCTCGCGGCCAGCTTCTCCGCGGCAGCGCCGTCGATGTCAGCGACCGCGACCTGCGCGCCCTCGTCGGAGAAGCGCTGGGCCGCGGCAGCGCCGAGGCCGGACGCGCCACCGGTAACAAACGCGACCTTGCCCTCGAACCGTCCGTTCATTCCCCACCTACCGTCACTGTGCCAGCCGTGCCGTCAACGATCAGTTGCATGCCGTCGCGGAGGCGCAAGGTGGCGTCGTCGAGGGACAGCACGCACGGGATGCCGAGCTCTCGGGACACGACCACCGCGTGGCTGTTCAGCGCGCCCACGTCGACAACCACCGCTCCAGCGACGAGGAACAGCGGCGTCCAGGCGGCATCGGTGAGCGGCGCGACCATCACCTCTCCGGGTTCGAGGTCCATCGCCGACACCAGGTCGAGCACGACCCGAGCCGCGCCCTGGTACTGACCGGCGCTGCCGCCGATGCCGCGCAACACGTCGCCCGGTCGGGCCGCCGGAGGCCGCGGCCGGGAACGGCGTGGCCAGGCCGGTAACGGCTCCGGATCCGCGTCGATGATGAAGGGCGGTTCGATCTCGAACAGGGCGCGATACTCCTTCAGCCGTGTCGGCGATGATAGGGACGAAGAGTTCAGGATCGGTCACATAGCTGTCGAGCTCGGACTCGAGCAGCATCGTCACATCTTCCGGGGCCGCGAATCGGCCGGCGGAGACCCCGCGCCGGCCGAGCTCGCGCATCGCCATCCGTACCTCGTTGATCGTGGTGACCGCGATCAGCTTCGTCTGCTCCCGTAACGGGATCGTGCGGGCCGCGGACTGCAAAGCGACGTCGAACGTCTGCCGCCGGGTCTCGTCGCCGGCGAGCGCGTTTCGAATGCGTGCGGCCGTTGCCGCCCGGCTGGCCGCAAGCTTGTCGTGACGAGCGTCAGGCGAGTTCTCGTCCGGCATATGCCGCATGCTGTCGACGAGCGCGAGGGCCTGCTCCGGGCCGGCCTCCCAGGAGATCGCCCGGATGTCCCACTCATTCGGACCACGCTGGCCATAGTCGGCGAGGAATTGATCGAACTGGCTCCGGAAGTCGGCAATCGTCTCGTCACCGCGCTGCAGCGCCTCGAGCACCGCGGAGGGGCCGCGATCGAACAACGCTGTGACCTGGCCAGACGCGTTAGCCGCACGCGACAGCTGCCACAGGCCCCAGGACGGTGAGGCCGACGGCACCTCGCCGAGACCGGAGATCAGATCGAGCAATGCCTCCGGCTCACCGACGGCAGCACACAGGTCGGCCAGCATCGCCGGCCCGACAGCGGAGCCGAGCGTCGAGTAATCATGACGGGCGAACGCGTTGTCCAGCTCGGGCAAGAAACTCCGGGCGTAGGCGACCAGCTCCGCGTCGGACAGAGCCGAGAGATCGGGCCGGTCGCGCCGCTTGCCCAGCACCCGAGCCAGGTCCTCATCGATCTCCGGGAACGAGGATGCACCCAGAATCTGACCGATAGTCGAAGCGACCTTCGCCGAGCATGCCTCGTTCACATCGTCGGGGTGCGGCTTGTAGGGCGGGGCAACCTCGGCGCTGCCCAGCAACGCCGCGTCGAACGCCTCGACCGTCATCCCCATCCGGATGGCCATGACCCGGCAGTGGGACAGGTTGATGTAGAAGTAGCCGCCGAACAGCCCGGCGACGGGCGGGCGGTCCATCGGGAGTTCGCCGTCCCGGTAGATGCCGAACTCCACCAGGCCCTGCAACCAGCCGGGTAGCAGGCCCTCCTCGAACACCAGCGTCCAGCCGAGCGGGCTGGCCGGGTCGGGCAGCACCTCCCCCGCGTTGGCCCGGGTGTAGAACGGCATGCGGTCGCTGCGGTCCCAGTCGGTGAGCCACCGATCGGGCAGGTCCGTCTGCCGGGTTCACCACTGCGAGGTGCCGCCGTCGACGTTGATCAAGGCGCCGGTGATACCACCGCCGACCTCGCTCGCCAGCAGCGTCGCCATTGCCGCGACCTCTTCGACGGTGTTGAGCCGCTTGATCGCCGCTTCCTGCGCATAGTTGTCCAGGAACTGCTCGTAGGTGATGCCGGCCTCCGCCGCGACAGTCGGCCCCGCCTCCATCATCAGGTCGGTCTCGATCGCGCCTGGGCAGATCGCGTTGCAGGTGATGCCTCGCGGCCCGTACTCGTGGGCAACCGCCTTGGTGAATCCGTTGATCGCATGCTTGTTCGTGATGTAGTGGCTGACCGCCGGCTTGTTGGCTTGCTTGCCCTCAACCGAGGAGATGTTGATGACACGGCCCCACCCACGCTCGAGCATGTACTTGAGCGCCCGGCGGGTGCCCCAGAAAACAGCGTTCAGATTCAGGTCAAGGGCGTTCTGCCACGCCTCATCGGACAGCTCGTGTACCAGGGCCCACCGGTCGCTACCTCCGGCGTTGTTGACCAGAATGTCAGCCGACCCGTAGCGCTTTGCCGCCTCGTCGACCAAGTTGTTGACGTCCTCTTCCCGCCGGACGTCACATTGCAGGAACGTCGCGCGGTCGCCGACGCCCATCTCCTCGATGGCCCGCAGGCCCTTGTCCTGGGACTTGCCTCCGATGACGACCGCAGCGCCTTCGGCGAGGAACTTCTCGGCGATGCCACGGCCGATCCCCCGCGAGCCGCCCGTGATCACCGCGACCCGCTTGTCCAAAAGCGGCGCCGCGGCAACACCAGATGGCATCACAGCCTCGTCGATGTCCGTCGTTCCGCCACCGCTCACGGGATCATCTCCTTCAAAACTCGGTGAAAGTGCTGGACGCCCGGCTCGTTACGGCCAAAGACGAATTCCTCGTCGGCGAATGCCGCCAAACCCCGCTGCACCCCGTAGCCGCAGGCGTAGTCCTCGTCCATGACCACGTCGTGGAACCAGTCACGGGTGTGGGCGGCTGCCTTGCGCTCGTCGTCGTCCTGCGGCTCGTGGCGCAGAGCCATGATCTGCTGAGTATGCGAAGTGTCCCAACTTGTGCCCGGAAGCACCAGAGACACCACGACTTGGGATCGCCAGCCACCGGCGACAGCCAGCCCGGGGAACAACCAGTAGATGGCCCCAACGCACAGCGCCGGATCCCACTGCTCGCGCGGCAGGTCGACTGCGTTTGCGATCGGGCGTAACGCGAACGCGTTGCGGTTATGCGGTCCCCAACTGTTGAACGCGGCCATGTTCGAGAAGTTCGTCCGGTAGACCGTCGTGCGGTGCAGCGATGCGAAGTGGTAGCCCTCGAGGTAGCCGTCGATGACGACCTTCCAGTTCGGACCGTCGAGGGTGCGCGTCGAGTAGTGGTAGCACCGATCCATCGCCATGGCCTCGAGCAACATGATCAGCTCCGGGCCGAGCCACTCGTCCAGGTCGATGGTTGCGGTGCGGTCGAGAGAGACGAACACGAGCCCAGCGCGCTCCGCAGCCGGCAGCGAGCGCAGGCTCATGCTGTCCTTGTCCACCCCGCCGAACGTGTCCTCGCCATAGACGCCGAGCAGGCAGCCCTTGAGGTCATAGCTCCACGAGTGATACGGGCAGGTCAGCCGATGCGCCTTGCCGGTGCCCTCACTGATGATCTCGGAGCCCCGATGCCGACAGACATTGACCATCGCGTGCACCTCACCGGCCGAGTCCCGAGTGATCAGCACTGGGGTGCCCGCGACGTCAATGGCCTTGTATGTGCCCGGATCAGGGAGCTCGCAGGACAGCGCGAGCGGCAGCGGCACCTTTCCGTGCACCACCGCCATCTCCCGCTCCCACAGCTGTGGGTCCCGGTAGGCCTGCGCTGGCTCGTGCCACTGCTCCGGTACCTGATCGGTCGACTTGTTGCGGTAGTGCTCGATCAGGCGCGCCATTACGTCAAAGGCGTCCTGGCGCACCGCCGGGTTGAAGTCGATTCCTGCGACGTAATGGGGAGCGGCCATGGGGGTCCCGTCTCAGTCGGTGTCGAGCATGTCTTGCACGACTTGGTGGAAGTGGGTGATCTTGCACTCACGGTTGTTGAAGATGTTGCGCGTGTACGCCGTTGATCGGCTGGCTGCCGCCCACTCCTGGTAGATGTCGACGTCTTCCTGGACGACGCCCTTCAGCCGTTCCCAGTGCGCGCCGACCTTCTCCAAATACTCGTCATCGCCATCCTTGTACCAGAGTTCCCACACCTCGAAACGGGTGCGGTCGACCGCTAGCGGCACCGAGCGGAACAGCTGGAGGTGGTTGGGGTTGTTGTTGAACACCGAGGTGGGGAAGATTGTGTAGTGGCAGATCGCCAGGCTCTGATGGTCGGCGGTCTGCATCAGCTCGGGTAACACACCCTTGTACGGGATGACCATCATCCCATTCCGCCCGAAGACGAAATACGTGCTAAACCGGCCGTCCTTGACGTCTTGCGGCGAGATCGTGTGCAGATGGGCCGCGTGATAGTTCTCGTTGAAGCCGTCGATGACGACCTTCCAGTTGGCCGGAAGTTCCCATACCAGCTTGTCGTGCAGCTCCATGTCCTCCATGCGGTAGACACCGAGATCTGCGGTGATCTCCGGGCCGATCCAGTCCCGTAACGGTGGCGGCGACGCCGGGACCGGCCAGTACTGCCCAGACCCAACCGCCCCACTCCGCGCACTCGACCGGTGGCGCGCACAGCCCCTCGAGGGCCTTCTCGTCGAAGTCCTCGCGGTCCGGGACGCCGACGACGGTGCCCTCGAGGTCGTAGCTCCAGCTGTGCCAGCGGCAGGTGAAGCGACGGGCCGCCTTGCCCGACTCGGGGACGATGCGGGCGCCACGATGCTGGCAGACGTTGTGGAAGCCGCTGACCCCGCCGTCTCGACGCCGACTGATGACGATCGTCTCGCCCTGTCCCTCCCAGACGACGTGATCGCCGGTATTCGGAATATCTTCGGATCGACAGATGATCTGCCAGCTGCGGTTGAGGACCTTGCGTCGCTCTTGTTCGAACCGAGCTGGGTCGGTGTAGACCGACGAATCGAGCTCCGCCGGTCCGATGTCGGGGATGAGCGGCACACCTGGACCGATCCGCGGCGGCAGGTCACCGCGATGTGGGATGTAGACCATCGCGTGTCTCCTAGATAGAGAACTCCGTATTGTGAAACTACGTCACGTGATCCGGATTATCGCCGTGGCCTCGGGCGGGGGGCAACAGTTCGGACGGAAGACACAAGGCGCATCCAGCTCTCACACGTGCCATACGATCGGCCGCTATGCAGCCGCACCCGCTTCCGGCCTCGCCCTCGACACCGTCGCCCCCGCGCAGGCCGCCGGCCGCACCGCCATCCCCCACGTCGCTGGATCGCCCGTTCCTCACCAATCAGCCCGGCGTCGTCACGCTGTCGTTCGTGCGCCATGGCAAGCAGGACATTCCCAGCGGGTCCTTCACGCCGGCGCTATGGACGGATCCGCCGCTGTCGGACCTCGGTCGGCGACAGGCCGCGGCGGTCGGTGCGGCCTTCGCCGATGTGCCCCTCGATGCCGTGCTCTGCAGCCATCTGGTTCGGGCGTCGGAGACGGCCCGTCACATCGCTGCGCCGCATGGATTGGAGCCCGTGGTCTATCCGGAGTTGCGGGAGGTGGAAACCTACCGTGACGTCCCGGACGGCGTCCGGCTCGAGGACATCCTGCCGCCCGTGATATGGCACGGCGTGGAGGAACGGTTCGTCCAAGAGCGGCGTTGGGACGTCTCGCCTTTCTCTGAAGGCAGCGAAGAGTTCCGTCATCGAGTGGTGACCGTGGTCGAGGGAATACTGGCGCTGCACGGCGGAGTGCACCTGGCGATCGTGTGTCACGGAGGCGTCATCAATTCCTACCTCGGCCACATCCTGGGCCTGCACGAGGACATGTTCTTCCGGCCGGCGCACGCTTCGGTCAGCCAGGTGCGGGCGCGGGACGAACGCCGGGTGATCCACACACTCAACGAGTTTCATCACCTCACCGCTGTCGATCCCGCACTGGTCACTTTCTAGAGAGAGCCAGCAGTTGACAAATGGACATGATCGAGCGGCTCGAACGCTTCCTGGCCGACGTCGAGCCGGGCCGCGGCGGGCGCGTGGTCTCGTATCAGCCGATCAGCGGCGGATACAGCCGGATCAGTGCGCGCGCCAGCGTTCGATGGGGCCGACGGCCGCGAGGAGACGCTCATCCTCCGCGGTGACCCGCCCGCGGGCAGCGGCGTGTTCGTCAGCGACCGGGACGCGGAGTGGGAGTTGCTTAGCGCACTGCCTGACCTCAACTCGGTCGCAACAGCATCCACTCGGTGGTACGACTCGTCCGGCGACTATTTGGGCGCCAAGTGCATCGTGATGGATAGCGTCGATGCCACTCCGCTGCAGGCGATGCTGGCCGAGGACGATGGCATCGGGCCGCTGTCCGACCTGTTCGTGGACCTCGTCGCGACGATTCACGGTAGCCGGCTCGACCCGCTGCCGGAGCGAATGGCCCGGCCGCCGGATTGGACGTCATATATCGACGGCGTGCTGGCGACATACGACCGGGTGGCCGCTTCGCATCCGTCCGTCGCGCCGATATTGAGATACGTCACGTGGTGGGTGGCCGGACACCGTCCGCCCCCGGTCCCACTGGCACTCGTCCACGGCGACTGTCAACCGTCGAACGTCCTGATCAGCGAGTCCCAGCCTCCGATTGTGATCGATTGGGAGTTCGCGCACATCGGCGACCCTCGCGAGGACCTCGGCTACTACAACCAGTTTCCTGTGCTGCCGAACCTGTACTGGTCCGATCCAGAGCGTTTCCTCGCTCGCTATCGCGCCGCGACCGGAATGACGGAGGAGCAGATCAACCCTGACGTCGTTGACTACTTTCTGATCATCGGCATGGCGGCGCTATACGGGCAGCTGGTCGATGCCGCCGACGCCGTCGCGAACAATCAGCATCCCGGCATCCTCGCGAGCTACCTGATCAACGCAATCTCGCACCAGCACGACATGTTTCTCTCGATTTGCGACCGCCAGTAACGAGGAGTTGGTTCGTGATCTCCCGACCCACGACCGATCAGCTCATCGCCGATGTCTGCCAGGACCTCGTCGACGCCGTATTACCGGCCCTGACCGACGAGACCCTGCAGGTTCGCGTGGCGATGGCCGAGACTGTGTTACGCAACGCAGCGGTGCGGGCAGCCCATGAAATCGCATGGATGAGCGACGAGACGGCCGCCCTGATCAAGTATGCGAGGGCAGTCAACGCCCGAATTCCCAGCGTTGAGCTCACCGCCGCGCTGGCCGTCTTCGACGACGGTCCGCAGCACAGCCTGCATCTCGCGGACGTCGTCGAGACCTATGAGCGGGCGAGTCGGGCCTTCGCCGTAGCACTTGCTGCGGTGCAGCGCGAAGGGCTAGCGGAACTCGTCGACACTGCGCGGGATCTGCTCGATGACCGAGTCAGCACGGAGAAGGTGGTGATGGCCACCTACGCAGTCGTCGGTCGGTGACCGCTCACGGTACGCGGGAGTAGGTCGTCGGCCGCACGAGCTCCAGCGCCTCGTCCTGCACCGACTCAGCGAAGGCGTCATGCCAGCGGCGGGCGTCAGGATGCCCTCGCACCACGTCCAGAGCGCTCAGCACGCCGTTCGGCGACGGCACCCGCCACACGTGGTACACGGCGTTGAGCCGGCCGATGGCGGGGGAAAGGGCAGCGACCAGATGCCAGCCGTTGTCCTCGAGCACCGGCGCCATCTCCGCCATCGTCTTGGCGAACAAGGTGTATTTGCCGCGCACAAGCTGGATCTTCACGTGCAGGTAGACCGCTGATTCGTCGGTCATGACCTCTCCTCGGATGTCGGCTCTGGCACCGTTTGTGGACTAGCATGCTAGTAACTCGAGAAGGCAGGAAACATGCGATGACCGTAGCCGGAGGCGCGCGCTTCGAGGGAAGGGTTCTCTTCGCGACCGGCGGCGCGTCCGGGCTGGCGCGCGCCGTTGCTCAGCGGTTCACGGCGGAAGGCGGCCGGGTCGCCGTCGCCGACATGGACGCGGGCCGGGCCCAGGCGACGGCGGCGGACCTCGACGGCGCCATCGCATTGGAGCTCGACGTAGCCGACGAGACCGCCGTGAAGATCGCGGTAAATGCCGCGCGGGAGCAACTCGGGTCGATAGATTGCCTTTTCAACGCCGCGGGGCATGCCGAGTTCGCGCCCATCGGCGACTGGTCGTTCGAACAGTGGCAACGGATGATGACGGTCCACGCCGGTGGGACCTTCCTGGTCTGCCGGGAGATCGTGCCGGTGATGCGCGCACAAGGCGCGGGGTCCATCGTCAATGTTGCGTCGGTGGCTGCGCTCGTCGGCCAAGCCAACAATGTCGCCCTACGGCGCGGCCAAGGGAGCGATCATGGCGTTCTCGCGGCAGCTGGCCCGCGAAGTCGCGCCGGACATCCGGGTGAACACGGTCGCGCCGGGCCGGGTTCGCACGGGAATGACGGAGCCAATCATGATCGAGCGGGCCGGCAGTATCGAGAAGGGAGCGGCAGCATTCGGGCAGAGCAATCTGCAAAAGCGCGTGGCCGAGCCGGAGGAGATTGCGGCCCCGGTGTGCTTCCTGCTCTCGGACGAGGCCAGCTTCATCACCGGCACACTTCTGGTCGCCGACGGCGGCGAGACCGCGATATGACATCTGGCGAACTCGTGCTGAGCCACTACAGCATTCGCCACGCTTCGTTCCGCGATCGTGTCCATGCCGCAGCGTCCGCCGGATTCTCCGGGATCGGTCTCAACATCGCCGAGTACGAGCGGTTGTGCGCCCAGGGACTGAGCAACGCCAAGCTGAGCGATGTCCTGGCCGAGCATGATCAGCGCGTCGTCGAGTACGAGGCCGTGCGCGGTTGGGCATCTACCGGTGCCGCCCATGAGCAGTATTTGCAGAGCCTCGACACGATCGACCAAATGGTCGGGGCATTCGGACCACCGCACCACGTGCAGGTAATCGGGCCCTACGAAGGCGATCTGGACGACGCCGCCGAAGGGTTCGCGCATGTCTGTCGCTGGCTTGATGACCGCGGCACCTGGGCGGCCATCGAGTACCTGCCGGAGATGAGCAATATCCCGGACGCGGTGAGCGCGTGGGACATCGTACGCACCGCGGGCGCGGACAACGGTGGGCTATGCGTCGACGCGTGGCACCATTTCCGCGGCATGGACGACCAATTGGCGAGTGTGCCCGGCGACCGAGTCATCGATGTGCAACTCAACGACGGTCCGCTAACCCGTCGGGAGACGGACTACTACACCGACTGCACCAGTTACCGGGTCGTACCCGGTCAGGGTGAGTTCGACCTGGTCGGATTCATCCGCACCCTGGACGGGATGGGCGTCGATGTGCCCGTCTCGATCGAAGTGATCTCACTCGAGCTGGACAAGCTACCGCCGGACGAGGCGGCGGGGCGGATGGCCGAAGGTGCGCGCGCCGTGCTCGCCGCAGCCCGCAGGACATGACCTCGAGTGGTCGCCGGGGCCTTGATGGTCATCGGGCTGCAGTAGTTAGCCGGGTCTTGAACCGTACGCGCTCCTCGGAGAGCAGGGCGTCGACGATCTGGTAGGCACGAATCGCCGCGGCATCCGCGGCCGCACTGACGCCACTGCCGATGGAATCCGGTGCCGTGGCCTGGATCGTCTCCAGTAGCGGTCGATCTTCGACCATCGTGCCTTCATAGACCTCGCGCAACCGTTCGGTCACCGACTCATCGTCGAGGGCGTAGTTGCGCGCGGCCCGCCAAATGATCATCGTGTGCGCGGGATCGATCGGCGTGAAGGCCCGGATGAACATGCCGCGGAAGACGCGCGAATCCCCTTCCGAACCAAGAATGTCCATCTCATCGACGTGCAGCGCTGGTGACACAAACGTGCCGGTCTCTCGCTGCGTGTATGTGCGATCCGCAGCCAACCCGGTCGCCTCGTGCTGCCAATCGGCCAACGGAGCCGGGGCGAAGGTGCGGGTGTAGGACACCGTTGTCTCGGCGACCTCGATCCGAAGCGGAGGCGGGTCCTCAATGTAGCCGCGATGGATCCGGTGCGGGTGGACATACGGGAAATGGGTGCGGTCGAGCGCGTTGTCGTGCAGCAGCATGTAGTTGGCAGCCATCTGCAGCGATCCGCCCAGCGTGGTCCAGCCCGACTCCCGCAGCTCGGGTACATCGGGCGGCTCGACGCTCCTGCTCCGGGCGACATTCCCCAACCACACCCAGACGAACGGAGGCTGCTCGCGAACCGGGTAGCTGCGTACCCGGGCGCCGTACGGGACGTGCGTCTGGGACGGCACGCGCACGCAAGCGCCAGTCGACGCATAGGTGAAGCCGTGATAGGCGCACACGACCTGATCGTCGACGAGCGAACCCATCGAGAGCGGTACTGCGCGGTGCGCGCATCGGTCGTCGAGGGCGGCGATCTCGCCGGTGGACTGCCGGAACAGGACCACTCGCCGATCGAGCAGCTGTCTCGCAAGAAGGGACGCAGCTACCTCGTCGCTGGTCGCCGCGACATACCAACAGTTGAGCGGGTAGTTGTCCCGTCCAAGCGATGCCTTCACCGCACACCGTTTCCCGAGCCGTTCACAGGTCGAGCTCCAATCGATCAGACAGTGCCCGGCCCACGCAGATCATCATGTACTCGTTGGCCTCGCGCTCCTCCTGGGTGAGCAGCGAGTCACGATGGTCGGGCGTTCCGGACAGCACCGCGGTCTCGCAGGTGCCGCAGACGCCTTCGAGACACGATGAGAGCACGCTCACGCCGTTCTCCTCGAGCACTTCGATGATCGACTTGCCGGGCGGGACCGTGACCGTAACGCCCGAGCGCCGGCACGACACCTCGAACGCGGAGTCTCCCCCGGCCGCCGCCTCGGGCTGTGCTTTGGCGGCGAACCGCTCCACGTGAAGTGCGCCGGGCGGCCACGCCGCGCACTGCCGCTCGGTGGCGGTAAGCAATCCTTCCGGCCCGCAGCAGTAGATCAGCACGCCTTCCGACGGGGATGCCAGGAGCTCGTCCAACGGCAGCAGGCCGCGCGTGTCCTCGGGCCACAGCGTCACCCGGTCGCCGTATTGCGCAAGCTCCCCGACGAACGCCATGGACTCTCGGCTGCGGCCGCCGTAATACAGCTGCCAGTCGGCCCCGGCATCGGTCGCCGCTTCGAGCATCGGCAGGATAGGTGTGATGCCGATCCCACCGGCAATGAACACGTAACGATCAGCGGCGAGAAGTGGAAAGTGGTTGCGCGGGCCACGAATGGCGACAGCGTCGCCCACGTTCATATTCTCGTGGACCCGCCGGGAGCCGCCACGCCCGCCAGGATCAAGCAGCACACCGATCCGCCAGCTGTGTTGATCACCCGGCGAACCGCACAGCGAGTACTGCCGCACCACCGTGTCGTCCAGCAGCACGTCGATGTGCGCGCCGGGTGTCCAGGCCGGCAGCTTCGCTCCGGTTGGGTCGGCGAGGCTCAGCGTGATAACGCCTTCCGCTCGCATGTTGCGGGCAGTCACGACGAGGTCGGCTCGGCGTTCGGAGAACACCGTCGACATTGCGGTGGTAGGCGCGTCGCCTAACGTCATTGTGTGCTCCCGCGCCGGCTACTCAAGGCACGACCACGGCGCGACCGGACAGCCGGCCCTGCTCCATCAGCTGATACGCATGCACCCCCTGGTCGAGTGGGAATCGTTGGATGTGCGGAGTGATCAGCCCGCGCTGGGCCAACGCGATGACCTCGTGCAGCTCCGGCAGCGTGCCCCAGAAGGACGTCGTCAAGTTCACCTCGTACGGCAGCGCGTAAAAGTTCCACGTGTAGTTGCCGGCCGCGGCACCGACGATTACCAAGTCACCCGCCGGACGGAGGACCGCGGCGCCGAGGCTGATCGTCGGCGCGGCTCCGACGAAATCCAGCACGACATCCGCCTTGCCACCGGCCGCATCAAGAACGGCCGACGCGGCCTCGTCGCCGGCGGCAACGGCGGCCTCCGCGCCGCCCTCCATCGCCAGGTCGAGCGCCGACTCACGCGCGTCCACCGCGATGACCCTCGCAACCGACAGCGCCTTGAGGATCTGGACCGCAAGATGCCCAAGGCCGCCCACACCGATGACGACCACCGATGAGTCCGGCGTCAGCTTCGGCAGCACTCGCTTTACTGCGCGATATGGCGTAAGCCCGGCATCGGTGAGCGGCGCCGCGATCACCGGATCCAGGTCACCGATCGGTACGAGACGCCGCGGATCGTGTACCAGCAGGTACTCGGCCAACCCACCATCGAGGCCGAAACCGATGCCCGGCGGGCCCTCCATACCGTGGACGCAGAAGTTCTCGGCGCCGGCCGCACAGGGTTTGCATCGGCCGCATCCGTACAGGCCGTAGACCGCGACCGGCAGGCCTTCCTCGACACCGCGCACACCAGGACCGACTTCATAGACCCAGCCGGCGTTCTCGTGGCCCATCACGAATGGTGGCCCCCACGGCGCCATACCCTCCTGGAACTCGTGCATGACATGCAGGTCGGAGTGGCACAGCCCGGCACCACCGACCTTGATGACGACCTGGCCTGGGCCGGGCTTGGGGTCGGGCAAGTCGAGCAGCTCCGGATCAGATTGGAATCGCTTGAGCTGCAGTGCACGCACGGGTTCCTCCTCGTGGTCCGGGCGGGCAGATCAGGCCAGCAAAGACAGCGGATTCTGTAGTTGATCGACAACGGCGCGAAGATAGTCGGCGGCCGGCGCGCCGTCCACGGCGCGGTGGTCGAACGTCAGGCTGAGCGTCAACACCTGCGTGCGTACCGGTGTTGCCCCGTCCCAGCGAACGGAGTCGCGCAGCCGGCCGACACCGAGGATCGCGACTTGTCCCGGCGTGATCACCGGTGTGAAGAAGTCGATGCCGTAGCTGCCGAGCGTGCTCACGGTGAACGTGCCGCCCTCGAGATCGGGCAAGGCCAGCTTCCCGGTGCGCGCACCGGTCGCCAGCCGCTTCGTCTCGGCAGCGATGCCCGACAGTGGCAGCAGATCCGCGTTCTTCACGACTGGGACGATCAAGCCTTCGTCCAGCGCAACCGCTATCCCGACGTTGATGTCGGACTGGACGAAGATGGTCTGCTCCTGCACCGACGCGTTCAACCGCGGATGCCTGACCAGCGCCAGGCCCGCCGCCCGCACGATGAAGTCGGTGATCGTGGGCACCGCGATACCGGCCGCCGACCACTGTTGTTTGAGCCGGGCCCGCAGGTCGACCGCGGCGTCCATCGTGGCATCCGTCCCCAGCGTGAGCTGGGCCATCTCCTGCAGGCTTGCGTGCATCCGCGACGCGATTACGCCGCGCATGCCGGTCAGCGGGATCACTTGCCCTGGCAGGCCGGACTCGGGCGCGCCCTGTCTCGCTGCGGCAGCGGTTACGTCCGCACGACGGATCTTGCCGCCCGGGCCAGCCGGCACCGAGCCGAGATCTACACCGGCAGCAACGGCGTCACGGCGCACCAACGGCGAGACGACGCTGGGCCGCCCCGCCCCGGCAGCTGGTGCGGCAACCGCTGGTTGCTCCAGAGCGTCGATGACGTCCGCGGTAATGACGCGGCCGCCCGGGCCGGTGCCACGCAGTTGAGTCACATCGACGCCGCGCTCACCAGCCACTCGCCGGGCATTGGGTGACACGAACTGGCGGCCCGTTCGGATTGGTGGCGTCAGCGCGCCGGGCTCTGCGGCGACCACCGTCTCTGCGGCCTGCGGCGCTGCCGTTGGCGCCGCCGGGGCGGCGGCCGATGTCGCAGGCACCGCCTCACCCTCCGCGAGCAGCCATCCGACCAATGCACCGGGCGGGAGCTCCGAACCTTGCGCCACCGCGGGATGGAACAGGCCCTCAGCTTCGGCTTCCACGTCGACTTCGACCTTGTCGGTGGCCAGCCGCATCAACGGCTCACCGGGCTGGACCAGGGTGCCGGCGCTCACGAGCCACTCTTCGATCAGCCCGCTCTCCATCGTCAAGCCGAGCTTCGGGAGCAGCACCTCGATGGCCATGTCAGGCCCCCGGGCGCTCGAGCAGGCGATGAGCTCCGTTTGCGATCCGGTTGCTGTCGGGGATGTAGGCCCGCTCCAGAACCGGGCTGAACGGGACCGGCGAGAAGGGCGCGCCGATGCGCAGCACCGGCGCGTCGAGGTAGTCGAACGCCTCTTCCTGGATCTGTGAAGAGATCTCCGCTCCGATCCCGCCGAACGTGACCGCTTCGTGGACGACGAGCGCCCGGTTCGTTCGGCGCACCGAGTCGAGGATCGTCGCGCTGTCGAGCGGCTGGACGGTCCGTACGTCGATGACCTCGGCCTCGATGCCGGCCTCCGCGAGCCGCGACGCCGCGGCCAGCGACTCTTGAGCCATGCGGCCAACCGCGATGATCGTTACATCCGTGCCGGACCGCATCACGTTCGCTTGACCGAGCGGGATCTCGTAGATCTCCTCAGGGACGGGTCCTTTCGTGCCCAGCATGCGCTTGTTCAGCACCACGACCGTCGGATTGTCGTCTCGGACAGCTGCGACCATGAGGCCCTTGACGTCGTGCGGTGACGACGGCAGCGCGACCTTGAGGCCGGGCACGTGGGCCAGCCAGGCCTCGAGACTCTGACTGTGTTGCGGTCCGGCCGACAGTCCCGCCCCACCGGCCGTCGTGAGCGTCAGTGGAACCGAGACGTCCCCGCCGAACATGAACTTCAACTTCGCCGCCTGGTTGTACAGCTGGTCGAGACACACGCCGATGAAGTCGAAGAACATCAGATCGCAGACCGGCCGCAGCCCACGAGCGGCGGCGCCGACGCCCATTCCGATGAACCCCATCTCGGAGATGGGCGTGTCGATGACCCGCCGCTCCCCGTAGGTTTTCCATAGGCCGTCGAAGGCGTGGAACACGCCGCCGTAGTGCGCGACATCCTCCCCGATCACGATCACGTCGTCGTCCTCGGCCATCAGCTGCATCAGCGACTCGGTAAACGCCTTGACATAGGTGATCTCGCGCATGACGTCCTCAGACCGTGTAGACGTTGTCGAGTAGGTCAGCGGGATCGGGGTCAGGGCTGTTCTCGCCATAGCTGATCGCGGCCGCGATCTCCTCGCGAGTGTCCGTCCAGACCTGAGCCAGCTCCTCCGCGCGGAACCACGTCAGCGGCCGCGAGCCGCTGCTCGAGTGCGGCGATCGCATCCCGCTCAAGCCAGGTGTCGATCTCTTCCTGCGTCCGGTAGGGGATGCGCAGACCCTTGACTCCTTGATGGTCGTAATAACGATATGTCTTCGCCTCGAGGAACGACGGTCCCTCACCGCGCTCTAGCTCGCTCCACGAGGCGGCCAGCGGCCTGGTAGACCGCGACGGCGTCCATCCCGTCGACGATTTCACTGGGCATCCCGTAGGCCGCCGCCCGGTCGGCGACATCCTTCAGCAACATGTGTCGCTCCTGCGGCGTGAACTCGGCGTAGCCGTTGTTCTCGCACACGAAGACGACAGGCAATCGCAGCACGGCGGCCAGATTGGCGGATTCGTGGAACGCGCCGATGTTCGTCGCACCATCGCCGAAGAACGGCACGGCAACCGCAGTCGCGGCCTTTGTATACCGCCGCGTAGGCCGCGCCGACGGCGTGCGGGATTCCGCCGCCGACGATGCCGTTGGCGCCCAGCATGCCGATGCTCAGATCGTTGATGTGCATGCTGCCGCCGCGGCCTTTGCAGTAGCCGGTCACCTTGCCGAACAGCTCGGCGTACATGTAGCGCAGGTCGGCGCCCTTCGCTACAGCATGCCCATGCCCGCGGTGCGTCGAGGTGATCACATCATCGGGACGCAGGGTTGCCATGACACCGGCCGCAACTGCCTCCTGCCCCACATATAAGTGGAGAAAGCCTGGCATCCGGCCGCCCTCCATGAGCTTGCCGGCCTCCTCCTCGAACAGCCGGATCCGCACCATCCGTCTATGCAGGTCACGCAGCACCTCGGGCGGCAGGGCGGTCACCGGATCATCTTTGACGGGCGTCTTTGTCATCACTGCTCCGCATCCGCAGGCGTGGAGTTCCGCGTCAGTTACCGTACTTGGCAATAGGAGGTAAGACTAGGCTGCCTCCACAAACTACCGAACCCTCCACGAGCCCCATCGGCGGCGTGGACATCCCGCGAGGAAGGTGCGTGAAGCCCACGGCGGTCATGACCGGGACGGCGCGGTTTGCCCGTCTCGTAATGTCCGCGCACCCGGTCGCGCCCGACCGCTGCGGGTGTGTCGCGTGATGGGCGACGGCCGGCCGTTCCGGCTACTCGCCGTGACGGGCGGGCATCGAGTCGATCTCGACGCCTTCAACGCCATGCTGGCGGCAATCTGCGGCGAGCGTTCCTGGGCGTTCGCGCATGCGGTGCAGCCCGCCGCGCAACAGTGGTTCGGGCCGGAGCACCGCGGCACGTTCGACGCGATCTTGTGTCACGACCTGCCGGGCCTCATGCTGCAGCGAGGCACGGCTCCTCGCCCGGTCGGGCCAGACCCGATGGTCGCGGAGCGGTTGCACGACCTGCTCGAGGCCGGCCAGGGACTCGTGTTCTTGCATCACGCTCTCGCCGGCTGGCCCGGGTGGCCGGCCTGGGCTGAGGTGCTCGGCGGCCGATATCACTACGCTCCCGCCGACCTACGGGGCCGGTGCTGGCCCGACTCCGGGTTCCGATACGCCGACTACACCGCCCGGGTGGTCGACAGCGACCACCCGGTGTGCGTCGGCGTCGAGGACTTCACCCTGGCCGACGAGCTGTACTGCTGCCCGGTCTTCGAGCCGGATGTTGTCCCGCTTGTGCGCGCCGACGCACCGGATGGCCCCTTCCGCGAGACGCTCCACGAGGTACTCGGAACGGCGCGGACCGGCCCACCTTGGACGCATCCCCCGGCTAGCGACCTGATCGCCTGGGCCACGTCGGCCGGCCGGAGTCCAGTCGTCTACGTGCAACCAGGCGACGGCGCGCCGACGTTCGCCGACCCGACCTTCCGCCGACTCATCGGCAACGCCCTGGCGTGGGTGAGCACAGCCGACGCTCACGCGTGGGCGGTCGACCGAGGGGCACCAGCCCCGAATCCGCAATCCCGAGAGAGGACGCACGAATGGATCTGCAACTGACCGGCCGCAAGGCATTGGTGACCGGCGCCAGCCGCGGAATCGGACGGGCCATCGCGGAGCAACTAGCGGCTGAAGGCTGCGATCTCGCATTGTGCGCGCGGGGAGTCGATTCCCTTCAGGCGCTCGCCGACGATTTGCGCGCGAGCGGTCGCAAGGTGGTCACGGCCGCCCTGGACGTGTCGGATGAGAAGGCGGTCGCCGATTTCGTCGATAGTGCGGCCCGCGAACTGTCCGGACTCGACGTGGTGATCTCTAACGTGTCCGCGGGCGGACTGAAGGGTCCTGACCAGTGGCAAACGAGCTTCCACGCCGACCTGCTGGCGTTCGTGCGGCTCGTGGAGGCAGCGGTGCCGCACCTCGAACAGTCCGATGCAGCGGCCATCGTTGCGCTCGGAACTACCTCAGCGTTCGACACATTGCCACCCACGTCTGCCAATTCCTACGCCGCGTTCAAGGCCGCCGTTCTGCAACACGCGTCCGGTCTCGGGCATTCGCTCGCGTCGAAGGGGATTCGCGTCAATGCGGTCTCACCTGGCCCGATCGAGTTCCCGGACGGTGCCTGGGACAAACTGCACGGCAGCCGGCCAGAGTTCTATGAGTCCATCCGGGCCCGCATCCCGATCGGCCGCCTCGGGCGTCCGGAAGAGGTCGCTCGCGCGGTGACGTTCTTGGCCAGCCCGGCGGCGAGTTTCTGCACCGCGGTAAACCTCGTCGTCGACGGCGGCTTTGTCAGCCGGGTGCAGTTTTAGTGGCTGGCCCGGCCGGGCGATTGGACGCCGTATTGGTCTGCGGCGGAAACTGGCACGACTTCGACTACGCACGGTACGAATTGCTTGGCGAGCTTGGCGCTTGGGAACAGGTGCGGACGCGAGTTTTCGAGAACTATGCCTGTCTCGACGCGCTCGACGGGGCTGACTTTATGGTCACTTATGTCCATGACGTGCGTCCGACACCGGAGCAGCAACAGGCGCTGGTCAGCTTCGTCGAGCGAGGTGGCCGCTGGTTGGCCCTGCACGGAACGATTTCCACCATCGATCCTCGGGATGCGTCAGGCAACTACAGCACTCCGCGCGCGCTTGGTCAGGTGGCTACCTTGCTCGGCAGCCAGTTCCTAGCCCATCCGCCGATTGCGCCCTACACGGTGCAGGTAACCACACCCGACCACCCCCTTGTTGCCGGGATCGAGCCCTTCGAGGTAAAGGACGAGCTCTACGTCTGCGAGTTGCATCCGCCCCTAGAGGTGCTGCTGCAGACGCGGTTCACCGGGTTCTGTCGTGGCTTTGCGGAAGGCGACATCACCGACGACGAGCCGCGTCCCGTCTTGTATTTGCGTCGCACTGGCGCGGGAACAGTGTGCTTCTTCAGCCTCGGCCACTGCCGTGGGCGCTACGACATACAAGACCTTGGCGTGGATGACCTCGGGCGACGCGACTTCGGCAGCTGGACGGTTCCCGAGTATCGGACGGTCCTGAGCCGGTGCCTGCACTGGGCCGTCACCGGCGAGTTCCCCACGACTAAGTAACTAGTGGAGGCATTCACTTACTCCTTCCGTCGGAGAACGGCGGCAGTATAGGGTCGGTCGAGGTCTCCAGGAGGTGCGCGCGTGCCCGTCGAGCCGATCCCGTCGACCACTCGGATCGTCACGCTTGCCGCGCGCGCGAGCGGGCGGCCGACGTCGGCGAACTTCCGGCTCGAGGAGCAACCTCTCCCCGAACTAGAGCCGGGTCAGCTGCTGGTTCGCAACATCTACATGAGTGTCGATCCGGCGATGCGCGGGCGTATGGAGCCGACGGAAAAGCACTACACGACCAACTTCACCATTGGCGGCCCCCTCGACGGCTCCGCCGTCGGCCGGGTCGTTTCCAGCCGGGCCGATGGCATCGCGCCGGGTGGTTATGTCAGGCACCGGCTCGGCTGGCGCGACTGGGCGATCGTCGACGTAACCGCCGCCACCGTCGTGGATCCAGGTCTCGCCCCGCTGTCGACCTGGCTCGGCGTGCTCGGCCAAACCGGCTTCACCGCCTACGTGGGACTGCGGCGGGCGGGTGAACTGCGCGACGGCGACGTCGTGTTCGTCTCTGCGGCGGGCGGCGCCGTCGGCAGCTCGGCCGGGCAGTTCGCCCGTCTGCTCGGCGCGTCGCGCGTCATCGGCAGTACCGGCGGACCCGACAAAGCACGGCTGCTGGTTGACGAACTGGGCTTCGATGAAGGTATCGACTATCGCGCCGACCTGGTCGGGGGGCTGGCCGCCGCGGCGCCGGAAGGTATCGACCTGTACTTCGACAACGTCGGCGGTGATCATTTGATCGCTGCCTTGTACGCGTTGAACGTGCAGGGCCGGGTTGCGTTGTGCGGCATGATCTCGACGATGGAAGACGCATCAGCTGCGCCCGGTGTCAACCATCTCATCCAGGCGGTGCTGAAACGGCTGACGCTGCGCGGCTTCATCGTGCGGGATCACGAGGATCTGCGACCGGAGTTCGAGAAGCAGGTCGCCAACTGGCTGCGGACCGGGGAACTCGTCTCGAAGCAAACCGTGGTCGACGACCTGGGCCACGCCGTCGATGCATTCCTCGGCCTGTTGTCGGGCTCGAATGTCGGCAAGATGCTCGTCCGTCTATCCGATGACGAGCCATATACCGCTTGAACCTGAATGAGGAGCGCCGCATGGACAACACCGTGCCTCCGGAGGTCGAGAAGCTAGCCGCCCGGACGAGCGAGTTCATCCGCGACGTCGTTATCCCCGTGGAGCTACAGGTGGCGGGCGTCATGCACGACGCGCCGGACGATCTGCGCCGATCGCTGCAGAAGCAGGCCCGCGACGCCGGACTGCTCGCACCGCACGTGCCGAAGGAGTGGGGCGGCTGTGGGCTGGACATTCGGGGCCAGTCGGTTGTCTTCGAGGCGGCCGGGTACTCGCTGCTCGGGCCATTGGCCCTGAACTGCTCCGCCCCAGATGAGGGCAACATGCACCTGCTCGAGGTGGTCGCCAGCGAGCAGCAGAAGCAGCAGTACCTTCGGCCGCTTGCGACGGGCGAGATCAGGTCCTGCTTCGCGATGACCGAGCCGGCGCCGGGCGCCGGTTCCGACCCGGCCATGCTGTCGACCATGGCGGCCAAAGACGGCGACGGCTGGCGCATCGACGGGCGCAAGTGGTTCATCAGCGGCGCGCACGGCGCTGGGTTCAGCATTTGCATGGCCCGCACAAACGGAGCTCCGGGCGACCGGGGCGGCGCGACGATGTTTCTCGTCGACGCCGACAACCCGGGTATGCGGGTCGAGCGCGACATCGGGACGCTCGACCAGGGCTTGTTCGGCGGGCACAGCGAGGTCGTGTTCGACGAGCTGCCGAGTCGGCCCGGAGGCAATCCTCGGCGAGGTCGACCGGGGCTTCGAATACGCCCAGGTACGGCTGGCCCCGGCCCGGCTGACGCACTGCATGCGGTGGCTCGGGCTGGCCCGGCGCGCTCAAGACATTGCCATCGACTGGGCGGCGACTCGCAAGTCCTTCGGCGGTCGGCTCGGTGACCTCGGCATGGTTCAGCAGATGGTGGCGGACTCGGAGATCGACATCGCAGCGAGCCGGGCCCTGATCTGGAACACGGCTGCGGTGCTCGACAGTGGCGCGAGAGGCGGGAACGAGTCGTCGATCGCGAAGACGTTCGTGGCGGAGGCAGTCAACCGGGTGGTCGACCGTGCGGTGCAGATCTGCGGTGCGCTCGGCATCTCTGAGGACGTGCTTCTCTCGCGCTACCTCCGCGAGGTTCGCCCGTTCCGCATCTACGACGGCCCGTCGGAAGTCCACCGGTGGGCGATCGCCCGGCGGGCCATCGGCCGACGACGTCGCGAGATCGAGGCGGGCGACCAGCCGCGGTTCACTCCGCCGAGGAAGGCAGACGTATGACGCTGACCACCGTCGACGACAGGCTGTTTGCGTCCCTCGATCCGCCCCGTCTTGCCGGATCGAGGTGCGGCACCTGCGGAACCGTAACCTTTCCGGTGCAGTCCAGCTGCGCGAGGTGCACCGGGTCGGACATGACGAGAGTCGAGCTACCTGATCGCGGCGCGCTCTGGACCTGGACCGTGCAGGCCTTCGAACCGAAGCTGCCCTACCGCGCTCCCGACTCCGGATTCACGCCGTACGGCGTTGGGTACGTGGATCTTGGCGAGGTGATCGTCGAGTCGCGCCTGGCCGGCGACCCGAGCGGGCTCGAGATCGGGCTGCCGATGCGCCTCGTACTGCTTCCCGTCTGGCCCGACGGCAGTGGGGGCGACGTCGTGACCTACGCCTTCGAGCCGGAAGGGAGCGCCATATGACCGGCGTAAGCATCGTCGGGGTGGGCATGCACCCATTCGGTCGGCACGCCCCGGACCTAACCGGCATGACTATGGGGGTGGAGGCGGTCCGGCTGGCCCTCGCGGACGCAGGAGTCGGGTGGGCCGACATCGGCTACGCGGTCGGGGGCAGCAACGTTTCCGGCAAGCCGGACACCATGGTCAGCGTCCTCGGCCTCACCGGCATCCCGTTCGTGAACGTACGCAACGGATGCGCGACCGGTGGCGTCGCGCTCGCTACCGCAGCCAACGCGATCCGGGCCGGGGAAACGGACCTTGCGCTGGTGGTCGGATTCGACAAGCATGCGCGGGGCGCCTTCGCCGCGAAGCCGGCTGACTACGGCCATGCGGACTGGTACGCCGAGACGGGTCTGATGATCACGACCCAGTTCTTCTCCATGAAGGACCGCCGCTACCTGCACACCCACGGGCTCAAGGACCGGGTGCTCGCACAGGTAGCGGCCAAAGCCTTCCGCTGCGGCGAACTCAACCCGACGGCCTGGCGACGCACGGCGCTCACCGAGGAGGACATCATGTCCGCCCGGGTCATCAACCCGCCGCTGACGCAGTACATGCTGTGTTCCCCTGCTGAGGGCGCCGCCGCGATCGTGCTCGCGCGAAGCGATCGGGCTGCGGACATGTGCGATCGTCCGGTGAGCCTCGCCGCAGTGGCCAAGCGGACTCGGCGGTTCGGTTCGTTCGAGGTATTCGCGCCGTGGTTACCGCCGGAGACCGGCAATAGCCCGAGCGTCGACGCGGCCCAGGCCGTGTTCTCTGCCTCCGGCATTTCCCCGGCGGAGGTGCAAGTCGCGCAGCTGCAGGACACGGATTCCGGGGCCGAGGTCTACCACATGGCCGAGACCGGCCTGTGCGAACACGGCGCCCAGCAGAAGCTGCTCGACCTAGGCGAGACCGCGCCCACCGGTCGGTTGCCGATCAACACCGACGGCGGCTGCCTGGCCAACGGCGAGCCGGTCGGCGCGTCCGGACTGCGGCAGGTGCAGGAGGTCGTCCTGCAGCTGCAGGGGCGCGCCGGCGCACGACAGGTGGCGGGGCCGCCTCAGATCGGCTTTACCCACGTGTATGGCGCGCCGGGCATCAGCGCGTGCACGGTACTGACGGTATAGGAGGCAATAGATGGCCGAGCCGGACATCGAGCAGTGGCGCGCCGAGGCTCGCGACTGGTTGGCGTCGGTGCTGCCCAGGCGATCGGATCGTAGCGACACGGCACCGGACTACGCGGTCTTCGCGAACATCTCCGAAGAGGCGGAGCACGCGATGCTGGACCGGGTCCGCGCCTATCGGCGACACCGTTTCGACGCCGGCTACGGCGCGATCGCCCTGCCGACCGAGCTCGGCGGTGCCGGCCTGTCGCCCCGTTACGTCGTCGCGTTCACCGCCGAGGAGCAGCAGTTCGAGGCGCCGACCTCGACCGAACTGATCAGCGTCACAACCGGGCTTGTCGGGCCGACGATCGCGACCTTCGGCACCGACACGCAGCGGGAGAAGTACGCGCGGGCCTTCCTGCGCTCGGATCTGCTCTGCTGTCAGTTGTTCAGTGAGCCCGGAGCAGGTTCCGACCTGGCCGCCGTTGCGACGACCGCGGTGCGGGAGGACAACGGATGGCGCCTCGACGGCCAGAAGGTGTGGTCGTCCGGCGCGCGGTTCGCCGACTACGGACTGCTCCTCGCCCGGACCGATCCGGACGTCGCTAAGCAGGCCGGGCTGACGATGTTCCTGATCCCTATGGACACGCCCGGCGTTGAAGTCCGACCGATCCGGCAAATGAGCGGAGCGTCGTCGTTCAACGAGGTCTTCCTGTCCGATGTCCGGGTGGGCGACGACATGCGGGTCGGTCCGATCGGCGACGGCTGGAAGGTGGCGAACGCAACCCTGGGATTCGAGCGCACCGCCAGCGGTCAGGGTCAACGTCGCAAGGGCGGCACGTTCGAGGATCTGCTCGGGCTAGCCCGCCGGCTCGACAAGACCGGCGATCCGGTTGTGCGCCAGCAGTTGGCCGACATCTACGTGCGCACCCAGCTGCGGACCGCCACTACAGACCGGGTCGCCCGCGCGGCCGCGGCCGGCGCACCGCCCGGGCCGGCCGCATCGATCGGCAAGATCGTGGCTTCACAGAACCTCACCCGCATCGGAGACCTCGCAGCCTCGTTGCTCGGAGCGAGGATCGCGGCCGACACCGGCGAGCCGGATGCGTTCGCGTGGACGGAGCACATCCTCGGCGCGCCCGGCTACCGGCTCGCGGGCGGCACGGACGAGATCCAGCGCAACATCATCGGCGAACGCGTGCTCGGCTTGCCCCGCGAGCCGCGCGTCGACAAGGGCGTCCCGTACTCGAAACTGCCCCGCAGCACCTAAGGCGCGCGTCGACGAGCGGTCACCAGCCGAGCAGCGCGGCCAACCGTTCGCGGTGAACCGACGCATCGCCGAAGAGCACCTCGTCAGCTCGCGACCGACGGAAAAACAGGTGAGCGTCGTGTTCCCAGGTGAAACCGGTTCCGCCGTTGACGTGGACGTTTTCGGCGGCGACCTGCACGAACGCGTCACTGCACCAGACCTTGGCCACCGCAGCGGCCTCGGCCAGCTGCTGTGGGTCGTGCTCTGCTAGCAGGGCGCGGTCAACGGACGAGCGACCCATCTCGACCTGGAGGAGCAGGTCAGCCAGCTTGTGCTTGATCGCCTGGAAGCTGCCGAGCGGACGGCTGAACTGGTGGCGGATCTTGGCGTATTCGACGGCCATGTCGAGGCTCGCTGCGGCGCCGCCCACCTGTTCGGCCGCGAGTACGACGAGCACCACGTCCAGGGCAGCGCCAACCACATCCGCGCCGCCGCCGCCGCTCGTCAACACGGTCGCACTTGCGCCGTCGAAACTCACTTCGGCTTGGCCGCGGGTCGGGTCCAATGTCTCCAATGCCCGGCGCTTCACGTTCGGGTCGTCTCCGGCGACAAGGAACAGGTCGCATCCGCCGGGCGTCGTCGCCGCAACCACGAGCTGGTGAGCGCTGGCTCCGTCGAGGACGAACTCGGCCGTGCCGGACAGCCGCCACCCTCCAGCGCCGTCCTCGGCCCGAACCGCCAGGCGATCGGGCCGCCAGCAGCCGTCGCCGGCCACCCCGGCGAACGAGGCCCGCACATCCCCGCCGGCCATCCGGCCGAGCAGGTCCGGCCCATCCGGGCAACGCGCGAGGATCTGTCCCGCCACGACCGTCGAGGAGAGGAATGGAACGGGCAGCAGCGCGCGGCCGAGCTCCTCCGCCACGACCGTCAGTTCAGCCAGGCCCCCGCCTGCACCGCCGACGTTCTCCGGAATGCCGAGGCCAGCCAGGCCCATTTCCCGGCCGAGCAGCAGCCACGCCTGCTCGTCATACCCAGTCCCCGAGTCGAGTTGACGGCGCGCCGGCGCGAGGCCGCCGCAGCCCTCCACGAGATCCCCGACCGCTTCGCGGAGCGCCCGGAGTTCGGCTTCCCGTTCCGCGCTGTCTTGGGCTGTCGTCATCTCGAGCCCCCCACGCCCGGTGCGCTGCGGCGCCGACGGTGCTCGTTCACCCGGTGCGCTCCTGGACGAGCCGCTCCTCGCGCGCCTCGTCCTCGGCCCGGGTAAGGCCAAGCATCAAGATCAGTTCCTGGTGCATGTGCATCCATACCGTGTGATACGAATCCATCAGCGGCGAGGTCAGCCACGACGCTTCGCCGTCCTCGAACTTCTCGAGCGCGGCCTGCAGGCGGGGACGGTAGCCAGCAAGACGCGGGGCTGCGGCCCCGAGGCGGCGAAGGATCGGGCCGATGGAGGAGTGCACCTCATCGAGCCGCTCGCGGATGCCGTCGTCGTAGACGGCATCGCTGTGGTCGTTGGGCATGCCGTCGGCGCGCGTCTGCCAGGCCGAGCAGACGTCGCGCAGCCTGCGGTTGATCGGCAGGAACCCGTCGAACAGCTTGTCGATCTCTTGCTCCTGCTCGCTCCCGGCCGGAACTCGCAAGAGTTTCCCGGCCTCCGCCGTGCCTTGCGGCGTCGCCATCGTGATCGGGCCCTTTGTTATCGCGAAGCCCTGCTCGACGAGTCCCTTCGTCGCGTCGTCCGGGGTACCGCGCACCATGCCGCGGATGACGAGGGTAACGAGCGCATCGTGCTCTGCGTCCAGCTGTCCAGTCGAGTCAGGAGCTTCGGTCACCGCGACTGCACCTCCGGTCGATCGGCTGGGTAGCGATCCGGCAATCCTCGAACGAACTGTGGTTGACGTCAAGAAACTGTGGCAATTGATTCGTGGTCGAGCAGAATCCGGACGGGTACGCTGCTCACCCGCCAGCTCGGCGTCGGTCGGCTGCAGCGGCCCGGACACCCGCACCATCGCACGTCGGACCATCGGAGGAGACGCAATGGCAACCTACGAGACGCTCCTAGTGGATCGGCCGCGGGCCGGGATCACAGTAGCCACGCTCAATAGACCGGATCGGCGGAACGCGCTCAGCTTCCAGGCGTTCAAGGAGTTGTTCCAGCTCAGCCAGGAGATCGCAGCCGACGAAGATACCCGGGTCCTAGTACTTACCGGAGCCGGTCGCGGGTTTTGCGCGGGCTTGGATCTGGAGGACGCCAGCACGCTGCCCGACATGACCACTGGGCAATTGTTGCGCGAACAGGAATCGTGGGCCGAGGCGATCACCTCATTCCGGCGACTCGCCAAGCCAGTTATCGCCGCCGTAAACGGGGCCGCCGCCGGAGCCGGCTTCTCCCTGGCGTTGGCTGCCGACATCCGGATCGCGGCACCCGCTGCGCGGTTCAACGCCGCGTTCATCAAGGTCGGGCTCACCGGGGGAGACTGCGGAAGTTCCTGGATGTTGCCCCGCGTCGTAGGCCTGGGCCTCGCCTACGAGATTCTTTTGACCGGTCGGTTCGTCGACTCCGACGAGGCCGCTCGGATCGGCCTGGTGAACCGGGTGGTGCCGGCGGAGGAATTGTTGAACGAGGCGTTCCGGGTGGCCGAAATGATCACCGAGAACAGCCCGCTCGGCGTTGCGCTCACCAAGCGTGTCGTGCAGATCAACGTCGATGCACCGTCGCTGGAGGCGGCCGTTGAGCTGGAGAACCGCAACCAGACCTTGGCCGGTGGTACGCAGGACATGTCCGAGGCGTTGCGCGCCTTCCGCGAAAAGCGGCCACCCGCGTACACCGGGCGGTGACGCTGGCCGCAATCTTGGGCCGCTGATTTCGGATCCCGCATGTCCGAGATCACGGCAGGTTTCGGCGACTCCGGGCACGGGCTTTCCTCTAAACTAGAGGGAGACTAGTTAAACCAAATCCAGCCAAGGAGGCGGCCGTGACGTTGAGCGAGGAAGCTGCGTCAGCTCGTAACAAGAGTCGGTCGCGCCGGGCGACGTCGGCGCGCACTGCCGCGGCCCGGCTGACGGAGGCGCCTGATCCTCTGGAGCCGGAGAACCCCACGACCGAGGTCGCGGCCGACGCGATCGCGGGAACCGACCCGGTCGGAATGCCGGTGCTGGGGGAGGCCGTGAGCGATCTTGGCCAAGCGTTCGCCCAGATGGGGACCGTGGGCGGGAAAGGCCGCAAGCTAACCGGCCAACTTGCGCGCATTCTGGTCGGTTCGTCGGACGTCGCGCCACATCCCAAGGACTGGCGGTTCAAGGACCCAACCTGGTCGGAACACCCGATCTACCGTCGGCTTGGTCAGAGCTATCTGGCCGGCTGCGAGTTCGCCGACGAGGTGCTCGACGATCTGGGCCGTAACGGTCGTCAGACGACGGCTGCCCGTTTCGTCCTCGGCATGTTGGAGAGCGCGGCTGCCCCAACCAATGTCTTGCTCGGCAATCCCGCAGCCATCAAGCACGCGTTCGAGACGGGTGGCATTAGCCTGCTTCGCGGGACGAGGAACTGGCTCGGCGATGTGGTGCACAACGGCGGCATGCCGTCGACGGTCGACCGCGGGGCGTACCAAGTCGGTCGGGATCTGGCGGTTACTCCTGGCGCGGTGGTTGATCGAGACGTGTACGCCGAGATCATCCAGTACCAACCGACGACCGAAACTGTGCAAGCTCGTCCAGTGCTCGTCGTGCCACCGCCGATCGGGCGGTATTACTTCCTTGATCTGCGGCCCGGACGCAGTTTCGTCGAATACGCGGTGAGCCGCGGATTGCCCACGTTCATGGTCAGCTGGCGCAACCCGACGAAGCACGAAGGCGACTGGAATCTCGACAACTACACCGGGCGCGTTCTCTCGGCCATCGATACCGTCCGGGAGGTCACCGGCTCGGAGGACGTGGACCTTATCGGCTTTTGTGCCGGAGGCATTCTGCAAACCTTGGTGCTCAACCACCTAGCTGCCCTAGGGGACGAGCGCGTGCACACGGCGAGCTTTGCCGTCACCCTGCTGGATTTCGGTCAGGCGGCACCGATCCGTGCGTTCTCGTCGCCGAGGCTGCTTGCGCTGGCGCGGTGGAATTCCCAGCGCGCCGGAGTGATCAGCGCGCGGAACATGGGCAACGTCTTCACGTGGATGCGGCCAAACGAGCTTGTCTGGAACTACTGGGTGAACAACTACCTGATGGGAAACAAGCCGCCAGCGTTCGACATCCTCGCGTGGAACGCGGACGGCACAAACCTGCCGGCCAAACTGCATGGCCAGTTCCTGGACATCTTCGAGCGAAACGTGTTGTGTAGAGCGGGCGAAATGACAGTGCTCGGAACACCGGTTGACCTCGCGACGATCACGACTCCGACCTTCGTCACCGGCGGGACGACCGACCACCTGACGCCGTGGACTGGTTGCTATCGGACGACGCAGCTTTTCAGCGGTCCGAGCACCTTCGTCCTCAGCAATGCGGGGCACATCCAGAGCCTGGTCAACCCGCCCGGCAACCCGAAGGCAACCTTCTTTGCCGGAGCTCCGCCGGTCGAAGATCCGCAGGCGTGGCTGGACGCAGCGGACAAGCACGCCGGTACGTGGTGGGAGCACTGGGCGGATTGGGTTATCGAACGCTCGGACGGGACCATCCCAGCACCTGAGGGCCTCGGCAGCGCTGATCATCCAGCCCGCGAAGAGGCTCCCGGTCTCTACGTTCGGGATCTGGTGCCTGCGGGACGGTGACCAATGAGGCCACTCATTCTGGTCACCAACGATGACGGCCTGCACTCACCGGGCCTGCGCGCAGCTGCCGACGCGGTCACCGATCTGGGCGACCTACTGATCGTCGCCCCCGCGACGCAGCAGACGTCGATGAGTCGCGCCTTCGTGACCGGGGATGACATTGGGGCGATCACCCGTCACGACCTGCACGTTGCCGGGCGAAACGTCGCGGGCTACTCGGTCGTCGGTTCGCCGGTCGTCGCGGTGACACACGCGCTGCTGGAACTGGCGGATCGGACGCCGGATCTATGCATCAGTGGCATCAACTACGGCGAAAATGTCGGCGGCGCGCTCGGGGTGAGCGGCACGGTCTCGGCGGCGCTGGAGGCGGAGGCCCACGGCGTCCCTGGAATCGCGGCATCGGTCCAGGTCGACGTTGCGTCCTGGCGAACATTCGACGACCTCGATTGGCGCGCGCCCCGGCACTTCACCCGAGCGCTTGCCCGCCAGGTGCTGGCCGATGGCCTGCCTCCTGACGTCGCCGTACTGAACGTCAATATCCCGCGTGGCGCGACTCCGGACACCGGGATTCGCCGGACAGTCCAGAGTCGCCAGCCCTACTACGTGCATAGCCTGCCGGAAGGAACGCGAGTCCCAACCGATCCGCTGAAACTGCAAATAGCCGCCGAGGTGGACGCGGATCGGCTCGAGGTTGATAGCGACATCCGAGCCGTCGTCTTCGACGGCGTCGTCTCGGTCACCCCGCTGAGTTGGTCAATGACGGCGCACACGGATTGGCAGCCTCGCGCACAGTACCTGGACGACGGAACCCAGCGCTCAACCCAATAGCTACTAGAGACAGTGACAAGTAAGGTCACGGTCAGCGTGACCTAGCCGCACCACCGTACGGGCGGACGCGGCCTCGGACTGGAGCCTGGGTAGCGTAGATGATGGCGGCGCGCCGCGGATGAACAGGAGCGCTCAAGGTGGTAGGTACGCACTTTCCCGAGGATCGGGACCTGTTCGAATCCGCATTGCAGCGAATGCGTGAAGCCTTTGATGGGCTGCAGAACGGCGTCATGAGTGCCGGAGCGGCACAGGACGAGTTTCTCCTCGGATACGACACGGTGCGGGATATGGCCACCGAGTTCTTCCTGGCGCGACAGACACGGCCCATTCCACATCCCGAAGAAGACAGCTGAACGCCGGTCCCCCGTCGAGCTACGCGAGCGCGTTAGCGATCAGTTCCCGTACCTTTCCGCTGGCGAGCCGCGCCGCTTCGACAGCGGGCATCGCCTCCAATATCGGGGAAATCACCTCCGGCCCGACCCAGCGCAGCGCATCGATCTCGGCGAGCGCACGGACCGCACGGGCGAGGTCCAGGTCGCCGTCTCCGGGGAGAAGCCGGTTCTTGGTGTCGTCGCGCAGAGATGTTCGTGGTATGGCGGCTGCATCGTCGATCTGGACGCAATAGATCCGGTCGCCCGGGACCGTGGCCAACAAATCGAAGTCCGGGTCGCCGCGGAAGAAATGCCAAGTGTCGAAAACGATGCCGCCGTTGGGGCGATCGGCGTAATCGACGATGGTCCACGCATCGCGCAGGGTGGCCACGCATGAGATCGGCATGAACTCCAGATGGACCTGAGCACCGACGTCGGCCGCGCGGTCACACAGTCCAGCGAACGGCTCACCGATCGCCGCTACCGGAACGTCAGTCTCGTCCATCGCCACCGCGGTAAGCGAGACTGCCTCGAGAGCCTCGATCCAACGCAAGGACTGCTCGGCCGAGAGCGATGCAAATCGCGACGCCGATGTCCCGGGGTGCCAGTTCATGACCGGGTCGACGATGATCCGCAACCCTTGATCGCGGATCATCCGACCGAGCTCCTTCGCCGGTGTACTCCCTTGCTCGGCCCGGTGAATGTCGAGCGGACTCACCGAGATGCTGGTGAAATCGAAAGCCACAGCCGCCTCGACTCGTTCCGGTATTGGCCGTTCGAGACCCACAGTGCCGGACCACAGAATCCAGTCGATGTCGGCCAATCTGCTCGTCATGGCTCTCCTCACCCGTGGCGGAACACACTCACCGACCGAAAGATACTGGGCATCGTCACCTGTTAGTATCTGACGATGCCAGCGCAGGATGACACCGACCAGTACGTGCGCGACTCGCTCGCAACCAGCGCTGGCACCGGAGAGGAAGTTCCTGATGCTGCGCCCATTCCGGTTCTCAGTGCAAGCGTTTGAGGCGACATCGGCCAAGCAGTGGACCGAGTTAGCGCGTCAAGCCGAGGATCTCGGTTACTCGACATTGTTCACAACCGATCACTACTTCGGCCCGGGTGAGATCTCAGCGACATCAGGGCATCGTCCTGTAGACGTCGCTCCGGTCAGCGCCATGATGTCAGCGGCCGCGGTCACCGAGCGCCTGAGGGTGGGATGCCGGGTTTCTTGCGTGGACTACCACAATCCGGTCGTGCTCGCGAAGGAGCTGGCGACGATTGATGTGCTGTCCGAGGGCCGCCTCGAGGCCGGTCTCGGCGCGGGGTGGGTCGCGGCGGAGTACGACGGGCTCGGCATACCGATGGATAGCGCCGGCGTCCGAATCGAACGGCTGGCCGAGGTGGTCAGTCTGCTGAAGGCGCATTGGGGCGGCGACGACATCGACATCGATGGGAAATACGTGCACGCCCACGGCTTCGCCGGCCGACCAATTCCCGTGCAGAAGCCACATCCACCGATCTTCATCGGCGGTGGATCGCCGCGGATCCTCCGACTGGCCGGTCGGCTCGCTGACATCGTCAGCCTCAACTTCAACAACGCGACAGGACGGCTCGGGGCGGCGAGCGTTACCAGTGCGACATTGTCGGCCACCCGGGAGAAGCTCGAGTGGGTGCGCGCCGGCGCCGGTGACCGCTTCGACGACATCGAACTCGAAGTCGCAGCGTATTTCGTGGCCATTGAGGACGATCCGTCCGGCGCGGTCCAGGCAATGGCCGCTCGCTTCGGCGTCACCCCGGAGGAGCTGACCGAACACCCGCACGCACTCCTCGGCAGTATGGACGAGGTGTGTGACCGACTGCAGCAGCGCCGCGAAGAGCTCGGAATCAGCTACATCAATGTTGCCCAACGCAGCATGACGAGCTTCGCTCCGGTAGTCGCCCGCCTAGCGGGGAATTAACGCAGATAGGTCAGCTGGTCCACCGAGCTCGCCTATTCAGGTATTCGCTGTAGCTGCTCTTCGTTAGCATCATTCGAAAGCTGTGAGTCGTCGGCCCGCACACCGGCCTCGGTAGCGGTCCCTGCGCATCAGGAGTAGCCGTGGCTGAACGTACCGTCTCGTCCGACCACCCCATGGGCATGCAGTCCGACGACCCCAAGCGCTGGCGCGCGCTGGCCGTGATTGCGGTCGCGCAGCTCATGATCGTCCTGGACGCCACGATCGTGAATGTCGCGTTGCCCACGGCGCAGCGTGATCTCGGCATCTCGACGGCGGATCGGCAGTGGGTGGTAACTGCGTACACCCTGACCTTCGGCGGCCTGCTGCTGCTCGGCGGGCGCATAGCGGACTACACCGGCCGGAAGCGCACGTTCATCATCGGTCTGATCGGGTTCGCCGGAGCCTCGGCTCTCGGTGGCCTGGCTCCTACCGCCGCGTGGCTGTTCGCCGCTCGCGGCCTGCAGGGTGCGTTTGCCGCCCTGCTCGCCCCGGCGGCACTCTCGCTGATCACGGTGACGTTCGTGGCCCCGAAGGAGCGGGCCCGCGCGTTCGGCGTGTTCGGCGCGATCTCCGGCGGGGGTGCGGCAATCGGGCTGGTCTTCGGCGGAGTCCTGACCGAGTACGCCTCGTGGCGCTGGTGCCTGGGCGTCAACACCCCGATCGCGCTCATCACCGCCGCGTTCGCGGTCTACGAAGTGCACGAGAGCAAGGCCGCGGGCGACACCAGCTATGACATCCCTGGCGCGGTGTTATCGACGCTGGGCCTGGTTTCACTGGTTTACGGCTTCACCGAAGCGGCCAAACCCAAGCACCCGTCGAACCCGAACGACACCGCCGTGCGGGGCTGGGAGGCGCCATCCACGATTGCCTTCCTGATCCTCGCCGTCATCCTGCTGGTGGCGTTCGTCCTCTGGGAACAACGGACAACGAACCCGTTGCTACCCCTGCGGATCGTGCTCGATCGCAACCGCGGCGGCTCCTACCTGATGTTCCTGCTCGTCGGTGCGGGGCTGTTCGCGATGTTCCTGTTCCTGACGTACTACTTCCAGATAAACCTCGGATACAGCCCGGTCCAGGCCGGACTTGCCTTCCTGCCGTTCAGCGGCGGCATCATCGTCGCGGCCGGCGTGGTGGCACAGCTGCTGCCGAGGGTCGGCCCACGACCCTTGATCATCCCTGGCCTCGTCCTGTCGATAGTCGGCATGCTGCTGCTCGTCCGGATCGGTGACAACACGCCCTACGTGACATATGTCCTACCGGCCGAGCTCCTGATGAGCGTCGGCCTGGCCGCGGTGTTCATCCCGGCAGCCAGCACCGCGCTCATCGGCGTCGGGCCCCACGACGCCGGTGTCGCCAGCGCCGTCTTGAACAGCTCCCAGCAGGTTGGCGGGTCCCTGGGCACGGCCCTGCTCAACACCGTGTTCGCGGCCTCCGTGACCGCATACCTCGCGGCGAACGCCCACACACCCCAAGAAATCGGTCAGTTGACGCCTACCGCGCTGATCCACGGTTACCACGTCGCGTTCGTCTGGGGTGCCGCGCTCTTCACCGCCGCGCTCCTTTGCGCGGTCATCCTGATCAACGCTAAGAGGGAAGACGTGCCGACCGAGGCCGGCGTGCCGGCCGCCTAGTAGAAACCACGCCCCACGACGAATCGTGTCGTGCCGCGCTCCCGTCGTCCTATACGACGCGTGGCCCGGCCGCTGGTGTCGGGGTTAGTGGCTCCGGTCTCGTTGTCCTGGGGGTGGGGAGACGGTCGACAGCAAGATCCAACTGTCCATGGTGCTGCGCTCGTTCGCTGCCCACGACCCTGGTGGTTGGAGTCACGTTATTCGCCAGGCCGAGACGTTCGACCGGGCCGGCGTCGATCGGCTGGCGGTCTCCGACCACGTCGTCTTCGGCGAGAACCTGGACGCCTATGGCCGCCCCGAGATCGGCGGGCAAGCCGGCGGCACGCAACCCACCGGTCCGGACGGCCACTGGCTGGAGCCCATCACGCTGCTGTCCCTGCTGGCTGGCCGGACCTCGCGCATCCGTCTTGCCACCAACATCCTGATCGCGGCGCTACGCCGACCGGTCGTGCTGGCCAAGTCCGCAGCCACCCTCGACGTGTTATCGGGCGGACGGCTGGATCTCGGCGTCGGGGTGGGCTGGCAGCGAGAAGAATACGACGCCGCGGGCCTCGACTTCGACCATCGGGGGGAGGCACTGGACGACACGCTGGGGATCTGCCACACATTGTGGTCACAGGCGCGCGCCGATTTCACGTCGCCGACGCTGCGCTTCGAACGGATACACATGATGCCGAAACCGCTGCAGGCGGGTGGGGTACCCATCTGGGTCAGCGGCAGTGTCAACCCGCGCGTGGCCCGGCGCCTCGCTCGCTACGGAGCTCGGTGGATCCCGTGGTTGGGCCCAGCAGCGGACCTTGGGGCCGAGGTTGCCCGGATGCGAGAGGCGCTCAACCGTGCCGGAGGCGACCCGGCGAGTCTCCAAGTGGTCGGCAACCTGCCGGCCGTGTCGGACGAGCACGGCAGGTTGGATATCGCGGGCACCGTTGCCCGCGTGCCGGGGCTCATTGCTGCGGGTGCCACCGACGTTCGCCTGACCCTGCGCGTGCCTGAGGATCCCGGGCAGCATTTCGATCAGGTATCTGCCATCGTCGCCGCATTTCGCGCCGTCACCGGTTGATTTCCTGGCGAGCACTTCTCGGCACGGCCGGCTGGATCTCCCGGCAATTCCAGCGCGCAGAGAGCGGGACGCAGCCATCGGCGGATAGGGTCAGCAGCGAGCGCGCGCACAACACGAAGGGCCGGGGAAGGAGAGGGTCCGATGAGCCTCAATCAGCTTCTGACCGACCAGCCCCGGCCGCAGATCGCCGGCTCGGCCACGCTCTTGGGTGACGTACACGTCGGCGCGGGGACAATCCTGGCGCAAGGCTTGGTCATCCGGTCGCGGGGTGGGGCCGTAAGCGTCGGAAACTACTCGGCCGTCCTGGAAAACGGCGTCATCATCGGCACACCAGAGCACCCGGTCCGGGTCGGACAGCGCACTGTGTTCGGGCATCGTGCCACCATCGTCGGCGCCACCATTGGGGACTTATGCGAAATCGGCAACGGCGCAATCCTCATGCCCGGCTCCCGACTGGGAAACGGGTGCATTCTGGGCGAAGGCACGCTGATTCCGCCGGACTCGGTAATCCCGAGCGACTCGGTGCTGGTGGGGCGCCCACCGCATGTGATCCGGTCCGCGTCGGACGCCGACCGGGAGCGACTAGCAGTGCTACGTCAGCACCAGACCGACTTAACCGACTACCCCGGCATTGTGGTGAACGGGCCGATACGCGCAGGAGAAGGCATGGGGACGCTATACGCCTACCGCGACAAGACCCCCGTTGTCGGCCGTGGCACCGTCCTGTTCGACTCCGCCGAAGTGACCGGAGACGTGGTCATTGGCCCGCTGTCGCTGATCGGCGCCGGCGTGAAGATCATCGGTGATTCGCACGGTCCGGTTCGCATTGGATCCCGGGTGCAGATCCTGGAGAACACGGTGTTGCACCTGTTGCCGGACAACGAGCTGATCATCGAGGACGACGCGGTTATCGGACCCGGCGCGATGATCCACGGTTGCCGCATTGGCCGTGGCAGCGTGATTGAACCTGCGGCGATCGTCTGTGACTGGAGTGTTGTCGGCGCCGAGTCCGTCGTCCGCGCCGGCGCGTGCGTCAAGCAGCGCGATCAGTTCGACGAACGGTCGATTCTCGACGGCTTCCCGGCCAAACTGGTCGGCACGCTAGCCGCGCCGCCGCCTGTGCCGACATGGGCACTGCCCTCCGATTCCGTCGCAACCCTGCGCAAGGTGCAGCACTGACGGTTCGGGAAGAGTCACTCGCTCTCGGCGAAGCGTCAATTGTCGGAGGCAAGGGTCTCGCGTAACGGCGCTTTGAGAATCTTGCCGACGGCGTTGTGAGGGAGGGAATCGACGACCCGAATCTCCTTGGGTACTTTGAATTTCGCCAGGACGCTCCGCGTGTGTTCAAATAGCTCTGAAATGTCCAACGCTGCACCCTGATTGACAACGACAAATGCAATGGGTTCTTCGCCCATAACCGGATCTAATTTGGCGACAACCGCGGCCTCGAGCACCCCGGCATGCGACGTGAGGACCGCCTCGACCTCGCTCGGCGATATGTTTTCGCCACCGCGAATGATGAGATCCTTTTTGCGATCTACCAGAACCAGATAGCCATCGTCGTCGAAGTGGCCGACGTCGCCGGTATGTAACCAGCCGTCCTTGAGCGCGGCGGCGGTTTCGTCGGGCTTACCTAGGTAGCCGCGCATAATCGTTGCTCCACGGGCCACGACCTCACCGTCCTCCCCGGAAGCGAGCAATACCCCGCTGTCGCTGATGATCCCCACCTCGACACCGGGAAGCGGCGGTCCGACCGTCCCGGCCTTGCGTGGCCCCTCGATCGGATTGACCGTAAGAGCAACGGTCGACTCCGACAGGCCGTAGCCCTCCACGAGGGGCACCCCATAACGAGCTTCGAAGTCAGCTATCGCCGACGCCGGCATCGGTGCCGCTCCACAGATGACGAAACGGAGGGATGACGTGTCCGGCTTCACGTCTTCGGAAAGTGCATTGAGGAGAAGGTAAATGGCAGGTACCGCGGAAAAGAACGTCGGGCGCTCTGTCTCGACAGACTTCCAGAACGTTCGGTGGTCAAACTTGGGCAGCACCATCGCGGACGCGCCCGCGGCCAGCGGTGCCACGACGCTGATCATGATTGCATTGACATGGAAGAGTGGAAGTACCAGCAGCGCGCGATCGGACGTTGTGAAGCTCAAAGCGGCCTTCAGCGCGTTTGTCATCGCGTCGACGTTCGCGTGATCCAACCTGACGCCTTTCGGACGGCCCGTCGTTCCACTGGTGTAGATCAATAGAGCGAGATCGTCAGGCCGTGGGCTCGGGATCGACTCCGACGAGGTCACCGTCGCCGACTCCCGAGCCAAGATGTCGGCGACATCCAGCGTCTTGAGGTCCTTGACCAGCTCGCGCGTTCCTGCATCGACGACCGCTACCTGCGCGTCAGCGTCGGCCAGCTGGTAGGAGACCTCGTCTTGCGTGAGAGCGGGATTCACCGGCGTGAGCGCCGCACCTAGCAACCAGGTGGCATACAGCGTGATGACGAGTTCCACCCGGTTTGGCAGTACGACGGCAACCACATCACCCTGGCCCACCCCTAGTGCCGCAAGTCGGCGCGCCGTCGCTTCAACCGCGGTTCGAAAGCCGTCATGGTCCAGCCGTACTTCGAGATCGGCGACCGCATCGCCGGTCAGCTGCACGTCATAGGTCGGACGAAGGTGGGCAAGGGTCATAGTGACGTCACTCCTGAGGCCGTGGTGCTTTTCGACGAGCGCGAACGGGCGTCCGATGCGCTTGGCGGACTACATATGGTCGTAATCGAGTCCGGAACCACGCCGCTACGTGCATGGCACACAAGATTCCACTCGGGATTTGTATCAGCCTGTTGGCTGCCAGCACCAATCACGTCGACATCCTCGTGCTGCGCGCACGGTGGCCGCGACGCGAGGGCCTTTTACCTTTCTCGGTAAGCAACCGCGTTGTATCTGTCAAGGGACGGAGCGCCATGACGAGGCTGATCAATATCGACAACGGTGGGACGCTGACCGACATCTGCGTTGTCGACGGTGACGACGTGCGGTACACGAAGACGCTGACGACGCCGTTCGACTTGAGTCGCTGCCTGTTCGACGGCCTGGCGAAGGCATCCGCGCTCTTCTACGACGAAGAGAATCTCGCGGCTCTGCTGCAGTCGACGGAGTACATCCGTTACTCGACTACGCAGGGGACGAATGCCCTGGTGCAGCGTAAGGGTCCGCGGCTGGGTCTGCTGACGACGGATCCCACGCTGGTGGAGGCGCTCGCCGCGACCAGTGAGGAGGAGGATCTGCTTTCGGCGCTTGTCGGTGATCGGCATGCGGTCATCGATGTGGGCGTCGAGGATGACGCGCTGGCGGCCGACCTTGTCGCGCGGGTCAATGCCCTGGCTGCCCGCGGCGCGGGCCGGGTGGTGGTGGCGATTGGCGGTGATGACGGCGCGGAGCAGGAGAAGCGGGTCAAGCGCCACCTGCTGCGGCTGTATCCCCGCCAGCTGCTGGGTGCGATTCCGTTGCTGTTTTCGTGGGAGCTCGTGGCCGACCGGGACGACGCGCGACGCACCTGGTCGGCCCTGCTCAACGCGTTCCTCCATCCGGCGATGGAACGGTTCTTGTTCAACGCGGAGAGCCGCCTGCGCGAGAGCCGGACGCGCCGTCCGTTGCTGATCTTCCGCAACGACGGCGGCTCGTCACGGGTGGCGAAGTCGGCGGCGCTGAAGACATACAGTTCCGGACCCCGGGGCGGCCTGGAGGGAACGCGGGCGCTGGCCGGGCATACGGCTTCGGGCATCTGCTGATGGTGGACGTGGGCGGCACGACTACCGACGTAGGCGTGGTCACCGACGGCGCCGTGCAGGTCGAGCATCGCGGCCGGGTGGCCCTGGTGCCGACGTCGTTCGAGTTGGCAGCGATCACCAGCCACGGGGTCGGCGGAAGTTCGGTGATCCGGGTGACCGGCGGTGAGATAACGGTCGGCCCGGACAGCGTGGGCGCGGCCCCGGGGCCCGGCCTGCTTCGGACTCGGCGGCGCCGACGCCACGATTACCGACGTGTTCCTCTGCATGGGACTGCTGGACCCGCACACGTATCTCGACGGGTCGATGACCCTCGATGTCGAGCGCAGCCGCAAAGCGGTGCAGGCAACGGTGGCCGATCCGCTCGGCGTCACCCTCGACGCCGCGCTGTTCCGGATGGAGGCGGCGTATCTCGACCGGGTCGCGGGTGCTCTTCAGACCGAGCCGCTCACCCCGAGACACGGTCGTCGCGGCGTTCGGCGGAGCCGGACCGATGACGGTGTGCGGTGCGGCTGAGCGGGCAGGCGTCCGGACGCTGATCATCCCGCGCACGGCGGCGGTGTTCAGCGCGTTCGGCATCGGCTTCTCCGACATCACCCAGCACTACGAGGCCCCACTGTCCGCTGTGGACGATGTGCTCGACGGTCGCCGAGCAGCTGCGCGGACGGGCTCGGCGCGACATGTTCGCCGAGGGAGTCGATCTGGACGCCTGTGTGGAGAGCTTCCGGCTGAGCATCACCCGCGGCGAGGAGGAAGTCCTGATCGGGACTGGCCGATCCAGGAGACGTCGCTCGGCACGTGCGTGACCGTGACGTCGCCTCGTTGGAATTGTCCCTGGTGTCTCCGCTGCCGCACGTCGCGATCGGCGGTGACGGCAAGGTCGGCGATTCGGAGGCGGTGGCCACGGGCAGCCGCTCGGTCCTTGACGGCACCGGCGGTACGGCCGAGTTGCCGGTCTACGCGCTCGTCGACCAGCCGCCGGGCGCGTACGGGCAGGGTCCGGCGGTGTATCGAGGGTCCGTTCTTCACCATGCGGCTGCCGGAAGGCTGGCGCTTCCACACGACAGCGGCAGGCGACCTGCTGCTCACCGACGAGCGGAGCTCATGATGCGCGTCCCGATGACCGAGTACCTGCAGATCGACCTCGATGCAGAGAGATGGCTGTGCCGGCGCTGCGGGCAGCGATCTCGGGATCGGCCCGGGGCAACTATAAGGAAGGAACGCTGGTCTACGACCGTGATCCGCGGGAGATCCACCGGCCGCTCATCGATCCTGAACGTTACGAGTTCACGTTCGCACCTGACCCGGCCTGGTGCCGGATCCTCGAGTACTACTGCCCGGGCTGCGGAACGTCATGATCGAGACGGAATACCTGCCGCCCGGCCACCCGCCGGTGTTCGACATGGAGATCGACGTCGACGCGCTTAAGGCGCAGTGGGCCAGGCGCCCCGCGCATACGGCGATCCCGCTCGGCCGGGACGTCCCGCAAACGGCCCGCACGCGCTGAGCAGGGGAGTCGGACGTCATGAAACGCATCTCGGTCGACATCGGCGGCACCTTCACCGATTGCTTCTTCGCGTGGGAAGACCAGTACATCCAGGCGAAGGCGCTGACGACGCACCACAACCTCGCGCAGGGCTTCAACGAGGCGCTCGACCACGCGTGTGGCCAGCTCGGCCTGGATCGCGAGGCAGTGCTCGCCGGAGTGGATTCGGTTCGGTACGCGACAACGCTCGGCACCAACGCGCTGATCGAGCGCAAGGGCCCGCAGGTCGGCGCGATTGTCACGGCCGGCTTCGAGGCGACCATCCCGCTGTCCCGTGGCCGCGGCTACGGCGAGGGGCTGGACGAACTCGCACGGAACGACCTGTCCAGCGGCACCCGACCGGAACCGCTCGTCCCGCAGCGACTGATCCGGTCGGTACGCGAGCGGGTCGACTATGCCGGGCGCGTGCTGCTCGCCGTCGACGAGGATGACGTCCGGCACCAGCTGCGCGAACTGGTCGATGCCGGTGCCCAGGCGCTGGTGGTGTGCCTGACGAATGCGGTGGAGAACCCGGTGCACGAGCTGCGGGTGCAGGAGATCTTCCTCGAGGAGTACCCGGCGCACCAGCTCGGCGCGCATCCCGATGCTGCTCTCGCATCAGCTGTCCGGCCGCAAGGGCGAGTACGTGCGCGCGACGTCGACCATCGTCGACGGCTTCCTGCACTCGACGATGTATCACGCGCTGTCCGAGCTGGAGCAGAACCTGCGCGAGCATGGCTATCACCAGCCGATGCTGGTGAACCACAACTCCGGCGGCATGGCGCAGCTGAACTCCACCGACGCGTTGCAGACCATCCACTCCGGACCGGTCGTCCGGGGTCTCGGCCAGCGAGCATCTCGCCAGGCAGGCCGGCCTCGGCAACGTCGTCGCCACCGACATGGGCGGCACCAGCTTCGACATCGGCCTGGTCGGCCGAGGGCGGCGTCAAGCACTACGACTTCATGCCGGTGATCGACCGCTGGCTGGTCAGCGTGCCGATGATCCACCTGGTGACGCTCGGGGCCGGCGGCGGCTCGATCGCGAGCTTACGACCGGATCCACCAGTCGATCGCGATCGGCCCGCAGAGCGCCGGCTCGGATCCGGGTCCGGCCTGCTACGACCGCGGCGGCATGCGGCCGACGGTGACTGACGCCGACCTGTTACTCGGCTACCTCGACCCGGCGAAGTACGCCAGCGGCCGCATTCCGCTCAATGCTGAAGCGGGCGGCGTTCGCGATCGAGGAGGAGTTCGGCGACCACCTCGACCTGGAGCCGGTCGAGGTCGCCAAGCTGATCAAGTCCGAGGTCGACGAGCAGATGGCCAACGGCATGGCGCAAGGAGCTGCGCGTTCGCGGCTATCTGCCAGAGGAGTTCACGATGCTCGCCTACGGCGGCAACGGGCCGCTGCACTGCTGCGGCATCGCCAACCATCTGGGTATCGACCGGGTGCTCGCGCCGCCATTCAGCTCGGTGTTCTCCGCGCTGGGCGCCGGCAACATGCCCCAGCTGCACATCCACGAGCGCACCGCCCCGGTGATGTTGTTCGACGCGACCAGCCGCCGGCTGTTCGACGACTTCGAGGCGTTCAACGCAATCGTCGACGAGCTGGAGGCGAAGGGCCGATCAGACCTGCTACGCCAGGGCCTGCCCGCCGAGTCGGTGCAGCACCGGCTGGAACTCGACATGCGCTACGGCAACCAGCTGGTGACGATGGCCGTGGTGGCCGATCGCGCCCGGTTGCGCAGCGTCCGCGACGTGATCGCGTTGATCGACTTGTTCGGCCAGGACTACGGCCAGCGCTTCGGGCAGGGCAGTCAGTCGCCCGAAGCCGGGATCCGGATCACCACCATCCGCGTGGCCTCCTACGTGGAGGGAGAGACGGTCGAGTTCGACGCCGCGTTGCCGACCGGTACGCCGAAGGCCGCGACGGCGGTGGGCCAGCGCCGCTGCCACTTCGTCGGTGTGGACGGCGCGGTGGACGCTCCCGTCTACGACGAGAAGGCGCTGCAGCCCGGCATGGTCGTGACCGGCCCAGCCATGGTCACGACACCCACCACCACGTACCTGGTCGAACCCGGCTGGCGCCTTTCCACCGGCGCCCACGGTGCGATCTGGTTCTTCAAGGACACGGAGCCCGCACAATGACCGATCTCGCGAAGCAGGCATTCTCCGCCGAGGACCAGGCCTGGGTCGACCGCTTCCTCACCGAGACGACGCTGTTCCTGGGACCTGACCCGGAGATCATGACGAACCACCGGATGGCGCCACGGACCGCGGAAGAGGAGCGACTGCTCGCCGGCCCGATCGACGCGAACGAGCTGGACCGGGTGCGCAAGCGCATCATCGCCGGCCTGGACGAGGCGTTCGAGATGATGGAGCAGACCGGTGCCGCGCCCGGCGCGAAGTGGGGCGACCTGACGAGCGCGGTGTACTCGGCGTCCGGCGACCTGATCCACATCAGCACCGGCGGCGTGCTGGCCTTCGCCTCCGTGCTGCACTACCCGGTCCGCTTCATCAACAAGTACTGGATTAACGACCCGACCGTCGGCGTGCACGACGGTGACGCCTTCATCCACAACGACGCGCGTTACGGCAACATCCACAACACCGACCAGAGCATGATCCTGCCGGTCTTCCACGACGGTCAGCTCATCGCGTGGGTGGCGACGATCATCCACGAGGGCGAGAACGGCGCCAAGGAACCCGGCGGCATGCCGTCCAGCTCCGAGTCGGCCTACGACGACGGGATCCGGATGAGCCCGTTCAAGATCGTCGAGAACGGTGAGATCCGGCGCGACCTGCTCACCTTCCTGCAAAACTCGGTGCGCGAGCCGAAGCTGCAATACCAGGACATGAAGGTCAAGCTGTACTCCGCGTTGCGGATCAAGGAGCGGCTGCTCGCGCTCGTCGACGAAGTCGGCCGCGATGCGTTCATGGTCTCGCTCCGCAAGTCCCTGGAGGACGTCGAGGCCGAGGCCCGGCGGCGAATCCGCGAGCTGCCCGACGGAACGTACCGGGTCAACTTCTTCTCCGACTCCACGTTGCGGGAGAACGTCCTGCTGAAGTACCCGTGCGCGATCACGGTCAACGCAGACGAGCTCACCATCGACTGGCGCGGCGCCGCGCCACAGATCATGAACCGGGCCTTCAACGCCACCCTCGGATCCGCCAAGTGCGGGATGAACCAGGCCTTCCTCGGCTTCTTCTGGCCCGACCTGCCGCGCGGCATCAGCGTCATGAACCCGATCGAGGTGCTCACCGACCAGGGCAGCTGCATCGACCCGGGACCCGACGCACCGCTCGGCCAGAGCCTGCAGAGTGTCTTCAAGACCTTCGGCGTCACCCAGGCGCTGTTCGCGAAGATGCAATACTCCTGCCCGGAGAAGTACGGCTCGGTGGTCGCACCGTGGTTCAACCAGATCAACACGTTCCTGTTCGGCGGCATCACCCAGCACGGCGAGTTCGTCGGCAATGTGTGCGCCGACCTGAACGGCATGGGCGGCGGCGCCCGGGCGCACCGCGACGGCGAACACTCCATGGCCCCGTTCTTCGCCGCAATGGCCGACATCGGCGAGCAGGAGATCATCGAGGAGGACGTGCCCTTCCTGCAGCTCACTTCCAAGAAGATCAAGCGCGACAACCAGGGATTCGGCAAGCATCGCGGCGGCATGGGCTACGAGATCGCCGTCACGGCCAAGGGCACCCCGCTGTGGGGCTTCGCGACCGTGTCCAGCGGCTCGAAGTTCCCGGCCGTGCCAGGCCTATTCGGCGGCTACGGCTGTGCAACGTATCCCCTCGCCAAGATCAAGGGCGTGAACGTCCTCGACTACCTGCGCGACGACCCGGCGAAGTGGATGTTCGACTTCGAGACCCTTATGAACGACCGCCCCTTCCCGGACGCCCGCTACTCGACCCACCACATGGGCATGGGCTTCGAACTCGTCGACGAGGGCGAGGTCTACATGATCAGCCAAGGTAGCGGCGGCGGCTACGGCGACGTGCTCGAGCGGAATCCGGAGTCCGTCGTCGCTGACGTCGAGGCCGGCTACCTCTCACCCGAGACGGCCCGCGACATCTACTTCGTCGTATTCGACGAGGAAAACCTCGCCGTCGACGTGGCCGCGACCGAACGGGCGCGCGAGGCGGAGCGGGACGCTCGCAAGGCGCGCGGCGTGCCCTATGCCGAGTTCGTCGCGAACTGGGTGACCGACGAGCCACCGGCGCACTTGCCCTACTACGGCTCGTGGGGGCCGGACAACACCGTCGTGCACGCAACGGCGTGGACCACACACGGACCGGCCCGGGTCGCCGGGCCGACCGCGGAGCTGCCCCAGATCTTCCTGCCCGACCCGAACCTGCTGACCATCCTCGGCCTGCAGGCGCGCATCGCCGAACTGGAAGCGGATCATGCCTGACCTGCTGGCCACCCTGACGGCTGCGCCCTCCGGCCGGACCACGCCGGTCTGGTTCGACTCGCTCGCCTACTGCCACGAGAAGCTGCTGGGCGGCGAACAAGTCCCGTGGGCGTCGCCGGGTGAGCTGACCGCGCTCACGGGCAAGGCGCAGGGGATGTTCCGCTCCGACGCGCTCCTGGTCGACCTCGCCGAGCTCTATGCGTGGCGGACGGCGGTCGAGAGCGAACTGCGCACAGCTATGGGAGCCCGAAGCCGGGTAGGGTACGCGCTGCGCACCCTCCTCGCCGACGAGAAAGCGCGGACAGTCGCGGTGGACGCGGTCAGCGCGGCGAGCGGGGTAGGTGGCGGCACACCGGTCGTGCTGACGATGCCGTCGCCGTCACGCTGGTTGTCGATCAGCGCCGAACAAGCCAGGAAACCGGCCGCTCAGCCCGATCCCGACAGCGCGGACACCGCAGCCATGTACATCGCCGACTTCCTTCGGATCTTCGCCACCGCACCCGTCGACGGTCTCGTGCTCGACGAAGGTCCGACCTCGGCAACCGACCTCACCCGAGCGGACGCCTATCGGCCGGTGCTGAACGTGGCCGAGCACTACAAATGGGCGGTGCTGATATGCAGCGAGACCGCCGCGTGGCCCCACGGTCCTATCCCCGGCGTGGCTGGCTGGGTCGGTTCCGCACCTCCGGACCGAGAGAGCGGAATGTGGGGGCTGCTCGCGACTGACGAGTTTTGGTCCGGTGCCGACCCGGCCGGCGCGCCTGATCTCGTTCTCGCCGTCGTCCCTGCACGTGCCGACCCCGAATCGGTAATGGCGCGGGTCCGGGCTCTGAGCTGAGGGCGAGCCGATGAATCCGGAGGATGCGGAGCGCGGGATCGTCGGCACGAAGCTGGCGGGCCGGGTCGCCCCGGTGACCGGCGGTACTCGCGGGATCGGCGCCGCGATATGCCGGAGCCTCGCCAGCCAGGGATCGACGATCGCCCCTGGCTATAGCGGGGACCGGCTCGTCTTGCAGATTCCGTGCCACCGGCTCGGCCGTCCGGAAGAGGTCGCGCGAGTGGTGCACTTCCTCGTCACCGACGCGTCCTCGTACATCACCGGGCAGGTATGGGCCGTCAACGGCGGCATGGACATGTGACGCCACGACTATTTCTGGGATGAAGCCGGGCGGTGACGCAGTCGAACGAGAGCTTTCCGCGGTGGTAGCTGCCGCCGTGGAGAAGCACCTTCTCGAACTCCAGTCGTTCCATCGTCCTGGCTATGGTGAGCCGATGGCCAAGGAACTTGTGACCGAGCGTCTGCTATTGCGGCCATGGACCATTGACGATGCCGCCGCCGCGCTGGGCTCCTACGGCGACTCCCAGGTCGCACGATGGCTGGTTCCGACCATGGACAGGGTTCCCGACGAGGCCGCGATGCGACTGGTCTTGCAACAGTGGATCGCCGAGGACGCCCGCATGACGCCGCCGGCCGGACGGTGGGCCGTCGAGTTGCGCGAGGACCGCAGCCTGCTCGGCGGAGCGACCCTCTTGCCGCTGCCACCCGATGACGAGTACGAGGTCGGCTGGCAGCTTCGTCCCGATGCGTGGGGCCACGGCTACGCGACCGAGACCGGTAAAGAGCTGGCGCGGTGGGCCTTCGAGCAAGGCATAGAACAGGTCATCGCGGTCGTACGGCCAGCAAACTCGCGAGCCATAGCGATGGTCCGCCGCCTGGGCATGGAGTGGGTCGGCGAAACTGACAAGTACCACAGCCTGCACTTGCAGGTGTATCGCCTGCGTCCCGCGGATCTCACGCCACCCACGTACCCGCATCCATAGCCTAGAGCCGCCGGTGATTGTCAGCGACCCACCGATGATCTCGGACTTGATGCCAAATAGCGTCGATGTCCAAGATCATCGACTGGCGGGCTCAGAGTCCACCCGGTGGCGGCGAGCACGTCGTTGTATCAGCGCCATGGTGGCCGCACCGACAGCCACCGACAGCACATGCCCCGTCGAGGTCATGCCCGGGGCGATCAGAAACGGCACCAGCACGCAGACACTGACGCTCAGCAGACCCACGAGCCTGACCCAGCCGGTCAGCAACAAGACGCTGGCGGCCAGCACGGCGTACATCAAGTACGACACACCGACATCGGGTCGCTCGGCCGAAGACGCAGTCAGCAGATGCCACTGCGCACCCAGGTCAGCGCCGTACTCGGTGAGCAACGTCGCCATGATCTGACCGGTCAGCGCGATGACCGCGGTCCGGAACGCCCCCACCGCCCGCTCCAATACGGCGAAGCTGACCGCGACAATGAGCAGTTCCGGCAGCAGGTTGCCGGTTACCACGAACATGCTGACCAGCATCGCCGCCACGGGGTGGTGGGCGAGGTTGTCCAGGTTGGTCGACGCCCACGCCACCACAGGATTGACGTCGCTGGGATGCGTGCGCAGCAGGATTGCGATTATGAGCAGGAGCAGGACCATGGCGGTCGCCAGCGGAGTAACCGTCGGCCAGGGCAGCAGCTGCGCGGCATTCCGCGCGAACGCCGCTGGGTTCCATCTCGAGCGTGTCCCGCGGCGGCCGCGGCGCGCTGCGCGCCGCGGCGGTGCTGTGGTTGCGCTCATCGCCACGACTCCAGTAAAGATCACTCGCCTGCGGATGTGCTATGCGGGACCTGTTCGCGCGCTGTGCGACGCCGCCGCAACCGCACGTCGAGGTGGGAGGTGTTCTTCCTCGATGAAAGCGAACCAGAGTCACGGCCGGATACGGAAGATGCCGGAATCATTCGCTGAATCTTCGTAGGGTGGCCGCATGCGTGCTGCGGTAATCACCACACTCGCTGGCCCGGCCGGTGTCGAAGTCCGTGAGGTGCGGGAACCGAACACGTCTACGGATGAGGTGCTGATCGACGTCGCGTTTGCCGGCGTTGGTTTCCCTGACCTACTGCAGACGCGCGGCGAGTATCAACAGCGTCCCGACCTGCCCTTCATCCCCGGCTGGGAGGTGGCTGGGATCGTGCGCGCGGATATCGGTCGGTTTCGCGCCGGCGACCGGGTGGCCGCCATGCCGATGCTGGGCGGCTGGGCCGAAACCGTCGCGGTTCGCGAAGACCGGGTGTTCCCGCTTCCGGCGCACGTTTCGTTGGACAAGGGTGCGGCACTACCGCTGAATTACCTGACCGTGCACTTCGCATTGACGCGCCGGGCTCGGCTGACCAGCGGCGAACGGGTCTTGGTGCACGGTGCGGCGGGCGGTGTGGGGACCGCGGCGTGCCAGCTTGCGAGGGCGTACGGTGCCGTAGTCATCGCGGCGGTGTCCAGCGCCGAGAAGGGACGAATCGCGGAGGCAGCTGGGGCCCATGAGATCGTGCTCGTCGACGGATTCCGCGACTCGGTTCGCCGTCTCACCCGCGGCGTCGGCGTGGACGTCATTGTCGACCCGGTCGGCGGAGGCAGGTTCCTCGATTCGCTCCGTTCGTTGGCCAGCGAAGGCCGTCTGCTCGTGCTCGGCTTCACTAGTGGCACGATCCCCACCGTCAAGGTGAATCGATTACTGCTCAGCAATACAGCGGTGATCGGTGTCGGCTCCGCTGAGTTGTGGAGTCGGGAGCCTGGGTATCTCCGCCAGCAGTGGGACGACCTGATTCCGCTCATGGAATCGCAAGCGATCGACCCCTTTGTTGGCCGCGTGTTCGCGCTCGACGACATCGCAGCCGCAATTCGCGAGCTGGCTGAGCGCCGAGCGGTCGGCAAGATGCTGATCCGACTTCGCTAGGGCGTGTCCCGCCGCGCAGTCGAGCCTCGGCGCTGATAGTGCCTGCGTCCGGGCACGGTCGGCTGGGTTGTTGACGACTTGGGCGGTCGCCTGAAGACTTTGCCGCGCAGGTCGCTCCGCCGTTGGGAAAGGGGTCCGCCGTGTCGGGTGATCGCGAGCGGGCGCCCTGGCTGCCGCCGCGGTGGTTTGTCCGCCTCGCCTGGTCCACGCACCGCGCCGTCTATCGAGTGACCGGCGGCCGGGTGGGACTGTGGCGACCGAAGGGCAACCGCTGGGGCACGATGCGGTTGACTACCACTGGCCGCCGCACCGGCCGCGCGCGCAGCGTGATGCTCGGCTATTTCGAGGACGGCCCGGACCTTGTCACCCTCGCGATGAACGGTTGGGCCGACGGCGAGCCGGCCTGGTGGCTGAACCTGCAGGAGCACCCGGACGCGGCGGTGGACCTACCCGGCGGTACGCGCGACGTCACCGGGCGGGTAGCTCAGGGCGACGAACGGTCACGGCTGTGGGCGCGATGGCATGAGATCGATCAGAAGCTGGATGGGTACGCAGCGCGGCGCTCGTCGGAAACCGCGGTCGTCATCCTTCAACCGCGTGCCGGCTCGGCTGTCTGACGACCTCCACAGAACTACTGCTTACGTCAGAATTCCGATCCACGCGATCAGCCCGCTGCCGATGGATGACCGGAACATCGTCAGACCTTCGGCAATTAGAACTGGACGCCGCGCGAAAGGGCGCCGTCGGCCAAGATGTTCGCACCGCTGGTGCGGCTCGACGCCGGGCTGGCGATGAAGACGACGGTGCGAGCGATCTCGTCCGGGGTGCGCCATCCGCTTCGTCGGGTTGAGGTCCAAGGCGGGCGCGAAGAAGTCCGGCTGGTTCTGCTCGATCGATTGCCCACACGCCCCCGTCGAAATAGGCGTTGCCGGGTGAAACGGCGTTGGCCCGGATGCCCTTCGCCGCGAGCTGGTTGGCCAGCCCCTGCATGTAATGGATCAGCGCGGCCTTGATCGTGCCGTACGGGCCGGCCGCGAAGTCGATCTCGCGCCCGGACACGCTCGAGACCGCGACGATGGAAGCGGCTCGCTCGCCTCGAGGTACGGCATGGCGGCGTTGACGAGGCGAACCGCGCCCATCAGATCGACCTCGAACGACGCCGTCCAGTTCTCCGGCTTGTCCGGGATGGCGAGTGCGCTGACATTCGACACGACGATGTCGATGCCGCCGAGCTGATCGGCGCTGGTGCTCACCCACTCGGCGAGGGCCGCGGCGTCGCCGACGTCGAGCGCCGTGCCGACGACGTCGCGCCGCCCGCGCTCAGCTCGTCCTGGGTGCGCTTCACCGCGTCGGCGTCACGGGCGCAGAAGGCGACCGACGCACCCTCGGCGACGAAGTGTCTCGACGATCGAGCGGCCGATGCCGCGGGTGCCGCCGGTGACCAGGGCACGCCGCCCGGTGAGTTGCAGGTCCATGCGATCGCCTTTCCTGGACGGTAGCGGAGCGAGATGGGACGTTACGCGCGGCCGAGCTCGGCAGCGCGGGCGCGCAGGTCGCGGTGCAGCCCGCCGAAGACGGAGGCGGCGGGCAGCAGTGACTTGCGCGCCTTCGTCAGCGACGCTGTAGTTCACGTCGACGACGTTCGCGAGCGGCGTCTCGGAGATCTGCGAGAGCAGCTGGTAGGCGTCCATCGCTTGTAAGCCGTACAGCTCGCCCAGCCAACCGACCATCTCGACCTGCGACACCCGCCAGGCGTCCTCGAGCGGGCGGCTGGAGCCGACGGTCATGATGTGCTCGTCGTCCTCGAGCCGCGGCCAGCCCGGTGCGCGGCCCTTGATCAGCTCGACGATCAGCGTCGTGGTCATGGCGCCCTCGACGGCCGTGCCGCACGACTCGCCCTCACCCTGGCGGTAGTGCCCGTCGCCGATGGAGAACATCGCGCCCTCGACGTTGACGCCGAGGTAGCAGGTGGTGCCGGCGCGCATCTGCGGGGTGTCCATGTTGCCGCCGAAGCGGTCCGGGCACGAGCGAGCTGCGCACCTCGTTGGACGCCGGCGCAACGCCGACCGTGCCGAGCATCGGCTCGAGCGGGCAGGTCGATGTGGTGCTCGCTGTGCCGCGCCTGGAACTGCACGGTGCGCGCGGCCGAGTCGAGGTGATAGATCCAGGTCGTGTCGGGCAGCGCGTCCTGCAGCGTCGCCGTGCGGTCGGTACTCGTGAGCCCGCCGAAGAACGGGATGGCGGCCGATGCGCCCCAGTCGCGCGCGGGCTCGATGCTGACCAGGTGCAGCGCGAGCGTGTCGCCGGGCTCGGCGCCCTCGACGTAGAACGGGCCGGTCTGCGGGTTCACGAAGCGCAGGTCGACCTTGTCGCTCGAGAGGTCGTGACGCTGCGCAGCGCGCCGCAAAATGCGTCCTCGGACCACAGCCGCAGCACGGTGCCCGGCGCCACCTGCGCGGACGGCGCCACGCCACCGAACGTGAACGCGTACTGCTCGAAGGTCGGGGTGAACTCGATGATGTCGGTCATTGGCCATGGCGTCCTCACGTCGGAGGCGGTCAGGGCAGGGTCACGTGCATGCGGTCCAAGCTCGGCGACCTTCTGCACGCCGAGCAGCTGCATGGTGCGGCGTACCTCGCTAGTGAGGATCTGGGCCGCGCGCTCGACGCCGCGCTCGCCGCCGGCCATCAGCCCGTACAGGTAGGCGCGGCCGACCAGGGCGGCGTCGGCGCCGAGAGCCCGGGCCGCGACGATGTCGGCGCCGCACATGATGCCGGTGTCGACCCATACCTCGGCGCGCCCTTGCGGCTCCTGCACGACGTCCGGGAGCAACCGCAGCGGGACGGGCGCCCGGTCGAGCTGCCGGCCGCCGTGGTTGGACACGACCACGGCGTCGGCGCCGGCGTCGACCACCCGCCGCGCGTCGCTCGACGCTCTGGATGCCCTTCACGACGAGCGGTCCGTCCCACGACCGAACGCAACCAGGCCAGATCGTCGACGGTCATCGTCGGGTCGAACAGGGTGTCGACCATCTCGGCGACCGTGGAGTTCCAGCTGGATCAGTGAGGCGAATCTCAGCGGCTCGGTCGTCAGCAGGTTGACCCACCAAGCCGGGTGCAGCGATCGCGTTGCAGACCGTCCTCGCCTTCAGCTTGGGCGGGATGGAGAACCCGTTGCGAACGTCGCGCAGCCGCGGCCCGGCGACCGGAACGTCGACGGTCAGGATCAACGCCTCGAACCCCGCCGCGTGCGCCCGGGCGATCAGGTCCTCGGCGGCGGCGCGGTCGCGCCACACATAGAGCTGGAACCATTTGCGCGCGCCGGGGCGGCGGCGGCGACGTCTTCGATCGACGTCGTGCCCATCGTGGACAGCGCATAGGGCACGCCGTACCGCTCGGCGACCCGCGCGACCGCGCGCTCGCCCTCGTGGTGCATCAGCCGGGTGAATCCCGTCGGGGCGAACGCGAACGGCTGCTCGGATCGCATGCCGAGGATGGCGGTCGAGGTGTCGACCTCGGACGACGTCACGCAGCACCGACGGGTTGAACTGCAGGTCGGCGAACAGCGCCCGAGCACGGCGCAGGCTGATCTCCGCCGAGGCGGCGCCGTCGGTGTAGTCGAACACCGAGCGTCGGGCAGCGGCGCCGTGCGATCGAGCGCAGGTCGTCGATGGTCAGAGCCTGCGCGAGCCGGCGTCGCGTCGGGTTCAGGTCCGGTCTGTCGAGCGAGATGAGCGGAGCGAAGTCGGACCAGCGAGGTATGTGCCGCCGAGGGGTGGTCGATGACCTCATGCTGGCCACTCTCGCCTATCCGGTGGGGTCCTGACCAGTGCCGCCCGCGGCTTCCATGCGGAGTTGCTGTACCGCGACGAGCGGGCATCGATCACACCACTCACGCGGGTGTAGCGCATGCAACAGCGCATACCCAAGAACATGAGAGACGCCCTAGTGACCAACGCCTCACTTCTCAGCTGCCTCAGCGCGGCAACGATCCTCTCCATCGAGTAGACATCTCCACGCAGCCCAGCTGATCAACCCCTGAGCGGCCTGCCCCCGATCTGGCTTATCCGGTCGGGGGCAGAGCCTGTGTGTGTTGTGGTAGCCGGTTAATAACTCGGTGCATAGTTGCAGTGGACCAATAGTGGACTCAGCGCACACAGCGATACGCGCTTACGTGCGACCCGGCCGAGTATCGCCCGGCCGAGAGCGAGCATCGAGACGCGCCGCCCATACTGGCGGAACGCTTCCCACCAACAGACCGCGTGCAGATACGCGGTGTCGACGAGGGTGCCGTCGACGTCGGAAAGGACACCGTGACGTCCGCTCGTGGGGGTCATAGTCGGCGGTGCGTTGTAGGCATTCGTGGCTCCTTGGCGGGCATATGCGGACGTCGCGCAAGCCTGCGACCAGCCGCGTGGTTGAGCCGCGGCTGCTGACGCATAGCGGTGCGGGCGTTACCGTAAGGCCTACCGTCCTTCGAGGCCAAAGCTGAGTGTGATGAGCGGAACTGACGAAGCCTGGGCCGCGGCCCAAGATGCGGCTGCGGCTCTGGGCCCGGAATCGAACGTCTTCGCACGACTAGATCCGGTGGGATTCGGGTCGGCCACACTCTCTGCGCTGGCGGATGCGGCCGCCCGTCCCGGTGACGTGATGGTTGCGGCGATGCGGATGGGGGTAGATCTGGCCCGGGTCGGACCGGCCGCCTTAGCGCGCTTCGCGCAGCTTGCGGTCGAGCCGCCGCTGCCCGTAGATAGCAAGGACAAGCGCTTTGTGGATCCGGCATGGCAGGATAACCCGGCGTTCTTCGCGCTGTTGCAAGGCTTCCTGGCAACGAGACGGTTCGCCAGCGAACTGATTGGATTGTCCCGGAACGAGGCGGATCGGAGGAAGGCCGAGCTGGCCATGTCACTGGCCTTCGACGCGCTGGCGCCGACGAACTTTCTCCTCACGAATCCGGCTGCGCTCAAGCGAGCGGCGGATACCGGAGGAGTGAGTGTTGCGCGAGGTCTGGGCAACTTCGTCACAGACCTGCTGACCAACAAGGGGCGTCCGCGGCAGGTGGACACCACGCCGTTCGAGTTGGGCCGCAACCTCGCCGCTACTCCGGGACGGATCGTCTATCGAAGCGATCTGATGGAGTTGATCCAGTACCTGCCGCAGACGGATCAGGTGCATGCGGTTCCGTTGCTGGCCAGTCCGCCGTGGATCAACAAGTACTACGTGATGGACCTGGCGCCCGGTCGCAGCTTTCTCGAATGGGCCGTACAGCACGGCCGGACAGTTTTTGCCATCAGCTACCGCAATCCGGACGCGAGCATGCGCGACACCGGCATGGACGACTACCTGGTCCAAGGGCCGCAGGCGGCGCTGGACGTCGTCGAGGACATCACCGGCAGTTCCGTGATCGACGTCGTCGGGCTATGCCTCGGCGGAGCGTTGACCGCGATCAGCGCGGCCTATCTGGCGCGGATCGGCGATTCCCGTATCGGTTCCCTTACCCTGCTGAACACGCTGCTTGACTACGCTGAGCCGGGGCAACTCGGTCTGTTCACCGACGCAAGGACAATTGCCACTGTCGAGCAGAAGATGGCCCGTACCGGCGTCCTACCCGGCGACGAGATGGCCGGCACGTTCGATGTGCTCCGGGCGAACGAGCTGATCTTCAACTATGTGGTCTCAAACTGGCTGCTGGGCGAGACCCCGCCGGCGTTCGACATTCTCGCCTGGAACGCGGACAACACCCGGATGCCGGCCAAGATGCACTCGTTCTATCTGCGGTCGTTCTACCAGCAGAACCAGCTCGCTCGGGGCGAGCTGGAAATCCTGGGGGAACGGCTCGCCCTGTCCGACATCAAGAACCCGACGTACATCGTCGGCGCCATCAATGACCACATCGTGCCGTGGACAAGCTCCTATAAGTCAGTCCACCTGCTCGGCGGTGATGTGCGTTTCATTCTCTCCAGCGGCGGACACATCGCCGGCATTGTCAATCCGCCAACCCCAAAAGCGTGGTACGAGACCAGCTCGGGCCAGCCTTTGACGCCCCAAGCCTGGCGCGCCGACGCGGCCCGCAGCGGCGGTTCCTGGTGGGAGGACTGGACTGACTGGTCCATCGCTCGCGCCGGTGCCATGGTCGACCCGCCCGCCGTCGGAAGTAGCAGCCATCCTCCCCTCGGTGACGCGCCCGGCGAGTACGTTCGCGGTTGAGTACCTAGAGCCGGCCAACGGGCCACGCGTCACATGTATTGGCCGCCGTTGACGGAATAGATCTGTCCGGTGATGAAGGCGGCGTCCGGGTCGGCGAGGAACTCGACGACGCGGGCGACTTCGTCGGGTTCGCCGAGACGGCCGACCGGGATCCTGATGATCACCTTGTCCATGGCTTCCTTGGGGACGGCGGCGACCATTTCGGTGGAGATGTAACCCGGAGCGACGGAGTTGACGGTGATGCCCTTGCGGGCGGTCTCTTGCGCCAAGCTCATGGTCAGCCCGAACAGTCCAGCCTTGGCGGCGGCGTAGTTGGCTTGGCCGATATTGCCGGATTCGCCGATGATCGAGCTGATGTTGATGATCCGCCCGGACCCGCGGTCGAGCATGTGTTGCAGGATGGCTCGGGACAGGTAGAACGCGCCGGACAGGTTGACCTGCACAACCCGGTCCCATTCTTGTGGGGTCATTTTGCGCACGGTCTTGTCGGCGGTGATGCCGGCATTGTTGACCAAGATGTCCAGCTTGCCGTGGGTGTCGAGGACTTCTTGCACGACCCTTTCACAGTCGTCCACCGAACCGATGTTGCCCTGGTGCACCGACGAACCAGGATGCCTCTCGCGGAATCGTTCAGCGGCCTCCTTATCTCGCGAATACCCGGCCGCCACCTCTACGCCGCGCGCGCTGAGACGGTCGCTGATCGCTAACCCGATTCCTCGCACACCGCCGGTTACCAACGCAACCTGTCCGGTCATGTCTGCCATTGCAGTGACTCCTTTCAGGCGGAAACGCGGAGGATGAGGGCCTCCCCTTGGCCGCCGCCACCGCACAGGCCGGCAGCACCGATGCCGCCGCCGCGGCGGGCCAGTTCGAGGATAAGGTGCAGGGCGATGCGGGTACCGGTGGCCCCGGCCGGATGGCCGATGGCTATTGCGCCGCCGTTGACATTCACGTTGGCTGAGCCGACGCCGAGGTCGCGCATGGACTGGATGGCCACGATGGCGAAGGCTTCGTTGATCTCATACAGATCGACGTTGTCGGGAATGAGGTTTTCTCGTTGGAGCGCCTTGCGGATCGCATTCGACGGCTGGGATAGCAGCGACGGATCGGGGCCGGCCACGGTACCGTGCGCGCCGATCTCCGCCAAGATCGGTGCGCCGAGCTGTTCCGCCCTGGCTCGACTCATGACAACTACTGCTGCGGCGCCGTCCGAGATTTGACTGGCCGAGCCGGCGGTGATGGTGCCGTCGAGGCCGAACGCGGGCTTGAGTTTGGCCAGCGCTTCCACTGTGGTACCCGCCCGGACCCCTTCATCCTCAGTGACGAGCAGCCTCTCGCCCTTGCGTTGCGGGATCGGCACCGGAACGATCTCGTCATCGAACAGCCCGTTCTTGCGCGCGCTGATGGCTCGCTCGTGGCTCATCGCCGCGTACGCATCCTGCTCGCTGCGGGTGATTGCCTTGTCCTTGCTGTAGAACTCGGTGGCGGTGCCCATCGAGAGTTGGTCGAACGCGCAGAACAGCGCGTCGTGCAATGTTGCGTCGACAATCGAAGCGTCGCCGTAGCGGTATCCGGGCCGAGCGCCGGGCAGCAGGTAGGGGCCCTGGGTCATGGACTCCATGCCGCCAGCGACAACGACGTCGAACTCGCCGTAGCCGATCAGCTGATCGGCCAAGGCGATCGCGTTCAACCCAGACAGGCAGACCTTGTTCACGGTTATAGCCGGCACGGTCATCGGAATGCCGCCTTTGGCCGCCGCTTGGCGAGCTGTGATCTGACCGGTGCCGGCCTGGATGACCTGACCCATGATCACGTATTCGACCTGGTCACCCGTGATCCCGGCTTTGTGTAACGCGGCCGAGATAGCAATTCCACCGAGACCGACAGCCGGGATGTCCTTGAGGGCTCCAGACAGCTTGCCGATCGGCGTCCGAGCGCCGCCGACGATGACTGATCCTGGCATCGTCGCCTCCTACTTCCACTGCCGGGTGCGACTGAGTCAACCACGCGAAGGTGAGAGGCTTTCAACCGGAGCACCGCTGGTCCGCTGGATGATCATTCGAACCGCGCGCCCTGCTGGCGATGGCGGCAGAGTCGATGCAATGCACTTGCCTACTGGAATGCGCGTAGTATCATTTGCATTGATCAAAGTTTAGTTTACTGAAAGGGTTTGATCATGGATCCACAAGAAAACATGCGCGCAGCGAATCAGCGGACTTTCGAGTGGGTGACGTCGATGCACCAGAGCATCCTCGACGCAACCAAGTCCTACGTTGCCTCGTTTGCGAAGAGTGCGCCGGAGCCGCCGACGTGGACGGGGCCATCGGTCGCCGGCGTGCCCGATCTCAAGCAGCTTATCGAGGACTCCTACGACTTCCAGGCGCGAATGCTCGAGGAGAACAAGAATTTCTCACTGGCCCTGGCGGACGCATGGGCTGCTGCTGCGCCGAGCAAGAACGCCGATCAGCAGCCGGAGCAGTAGACCCGTGACCGGAGAGCGGCGGACGGCGCAGGTCGTCCGCCGTCGAACCCCTCCAGGGCCTCGATGTTGGGCTCGGCCGACGCCTCAAGGACCTCGCGTGCGAAACGGTAGCAAGTGACGGACACGATCGACCCATTCTGGCAGGAGCATCTGCGGCAGTTGGGAGAGTTCATCAAGGGGCAGCGGGCGCTCAACCAGCTCTCTCAGCGAGAACTCGCGCGATTGGCAGACCTGTCAGATACCTATCTCAGTCAGCTTGAGCGCGGGCGGCACGAACCGAGTCTGAGCGTGTTACGCGCATTGGCCGACAGTCTCGGAATCCGCCCGGACGAGTTGATTCTCTACGCAGCGGGCGTCCCGATGCGAAACGATCCCGTCACCACGGAAGACGCCATCAGAGGCGACACCCGCCTGACGCAAGCTCAACGAAGCGCACTGTTAGGCGTGCTACTCAGCTACCTGGACGTAAATCGCAACGGGGCTGCTGGGTGAGCAATCTACGCTGACGGCGCCGCGGAGTCGGCTCGCCCGGCGCGCTCGGCTAGAGATTCTTGGCCAGCGCCTTGATCGGCATCCGTAGGTCTTTGAGCATGGTGAGGTCATGCTCAGCGGGCCGGCCGAGTGTTGTTAGGTAGTTTCCGACGATCATCGCGTTGATGCCGCCGCGGACCCCTCGCTCGGCCAGGTCGCCAAGGGTGATCTCCCGGCCGCCGGCGAAGCGCAAGATCGTTCGCGGCATGACGAGCCGAAATGTGGCGACTGCGCGCAACGCGTCGACGGCCGACATGGGCCTACGGTCGCCGAACGGCGTCCCGGGACGGGGATTCAAGAAATTCAAGGGCACTTCGTCCGGGACCAACGCGGCGAGTTCGACGGCGAATTCGGCCCGCTCCTCAAGCGATTCCCCCATTCCTACGATGCCACCACAGCACAGCTCCATACCGGCCCTGCTGACCATGTGGCAGGTGTCGAGCCGCTCATCATAGGAATGTGTAGTTACCACGTATGGGAAAAAGGACCGTGCCGTTTCCAGGTTGTGGTTGTAGCGGTGAACGCCGAGCTCGACAAGCTCATCGACCTGATCCTGAGTAAGGATGCCGAGCGAGCATGCGACATTGATCTCGACCTCGTCCAAGATGGCTTTAACGCCACCTCGGATCTGGGCCATCAGCCGTTCATCAGGGCCGCGGACCGCGGCCACGATGCAGAACTCGGACGCGCCAATGGCGGAAGTCTCCTTCGCCGCCTTTACCAGGGCGGGGATGTCCAGCCAGGCCGACCGGACCGGCGAATCGAAAACACCCGACTGCGAACAGAAGTGGCAGTCCTCTGGGCAACCGCCGGTCTTCACCGACACGATGCCCTCGACCTCAACCTGGTCCCCGCACCACGCAAGGCGCACCTCGTGCGCCAGGTCGAGCAACTCGTCGACCCGCTCGTCAGGCAGCCGGAGGCACTCCGATGCCTGCTCGTGAGTCAAGCCCACGCCATCCTCGAGTACTTGCGTCCGCGCGATCTGAAGAATCACGTGTCAGCTCCCTCACCTCGTGCGTGAATGGCCGGACCCTAGGGTCCCAGCGCGGTTGCTAGAGCCTGGTGTGCGAGATCGAGATCGGCACTGGTCAAGTTGGCCCGTGCGGTCAGACGCAGGCAGGACCGGCCATGCGGGACGGAAGGCGGTCGGAAGCACCCCACCCGAACGCCGCTCGCCAGCACCGCCGCTGCCGCCTTGACGGCCCGGCGCGGCTCCCCTACGACGGCCGGTACAACAGCCGCGTCCGGCTCCGCCGTCTCGATGCCCACGCGGCGAACGATGGCCGCAAGTTCTTGCGCGTTTGAACGGGCAGCTGACGCCAGCTCCGGTTCGTTCCGCACTATTCGCAGGGCGGCCAATGCTGCCCCAACCGACGCTGGTGCAAGTCCGGTGTCAAAGATAAACGGCCTGGCCACGTTGATCAGCAGTTCGATGACATCAGGTGCGGCCACTACCGCCCCGCCCTGCGCTCCCAGTGACTTGGACAAGGTGACTGTGCGGACGATGTCCTCCGCACCAGCCAACTCGGCCGCGGCAACCGCACCTCGCCCTGTCTGGCCGACAACCCCCAGAGCGTGTGCCTCGTCGACCACGAGCAATGCCTCGTGCCCTCGGGCAATCGTGTGGAGCTCGCGCAACGGAGCAAGATCACCGTCCACGGAGAAGACCGCATCGGTCACCACGACGGCATAGCTCGTGCTGCGAGCAGCCAACGCAGAATCGAACTTGTCAACATCTCGATGCGGGACCACGACGATCGTCGACCTGGACAACCGGCAAGCATCGATTATGGACGCGTGATTTCCGGCGTCGGAGACGATCGTGACGTCTTCGCCACCGAGCGCCGTCAGCGCGCCGAGATTAGCCAGGTAGCCGGAGGAAAATACCAATGCCGCAGGGCCGCCGGTGAAGTTGGCCAACTCCTCTTCGAGCTCCTGGTGCAGTGCCGTGGTTCCGGTCACCAGACGCGAGCCGGTGCTGCCGGCACCCCATGTCCGAGCCGCGTTGGCCGCCGCGTCCGTCACCCGGGGATCGTGTGCGAGGCCGAGATAGTCGTTGCCAGCCAGGTCGAGGATCGCCTCGCTCCTCAGACGAGGATGCAGGGTCCGCCCCAGGCCCGCTTCGTCGCGCACTGCCACGGTTCGGCGAACTCGCTCCAGGCTCACCCGCCACTCCTTCGGTCGCACGCCTCGGACCTCGACGCCCTCTGGTTCCGACGGGGACCGCGGGGCGGCTTATCGTAGCTCCGGCGCCCTGCCGGCCGGCACCTAACGAGCTCATCGCTCGAACGGCCACGGACCCTTGTCACCGCGTCGTCAGGGATTGGATGCCGAAGGCAATGAGCCCCTCGACGGCCGAACCGACCCCGCTGAACCCCGACCCAGTCGTATGTCCGCGCAGATGCCGGAAGTGGATGCCCTCCAGCACGGTTGCCAGCTTGTAGCTCGCCAGGCCGGCATAGAACCCCATGTGCTCGAGCGTCCGTCCGCTGCCGGCCGAATACGCCTCGAGAAGGTCTGATCCGGTGAGGAAGCCCGGGGCGGCACAGGCGTCGGCGAACGCGCCGTCGAGGCTCGCGAGCTGCTCGTAGGCCAGGATCAGTCCAACGTCGGTCAGCGGATCTCCCAACGTGGCCATTTCCCAGTCCACCACCGCAGCGACATGATCGGCGTCATCAATAAGCACGTTGTCGAGCCGGTAGTCGCCATGAACGATCGCTGCGGGCGCGTCGGTAGTTGGCACACTCTGCGCGAGCTTGTCGTACAGCTCATCGGCGCCCGCCAGGGGCCGGCTGTACGACGCATCGAGTTGTTTCTTCCAGCGGCGTACCTGTCGAGCGAGGAATCCCTCAGGTCGGCCGAAGTCACTCAGGCCAACGCCGCTCGCCACCACGGCATGGAGCGCCACCAGCGTCTCGACGAAATGTCGTCCGATTGCCGCTGTCCGCAGCGGGCCAACCCACCGAAGATCGTCCGCTGACCGATAGATCTGCCCTTCGACGAAGTCCATCACGTAGAACGGCGCACCGATTACCGATGGATCCTCGCAGAGGTGACGAACGCGCGGCACCGGCACGGCCGAGCCGTACAACGCAGCCTGGATCCGGTACTCACGGGCCATGTCGTGCGCTGTGGGCAGGACGTGCCCGAGCGGTGGACGGCGCACCACAAGTTTGTGCTCGCCGTCGGAGACGACGTAGGTCAGATTAGACAGACCGCCCTCGATGACGGCACCGTCAATTGGCCCGGTAGGAAAGGGGCGAAGAACCCCATCGAGATAGCCGGAAAGCCGGTCGAGATCAAGACCCGGGAGCTGCCTCATGCCCGTGCCTCGTCGATGCGGTGCTGTCGGGTGTGCATCACACTCGATCAGCCATCCGCCTCGCGCGCACGCAGATCGATCAGCCGTCGCTGCGCTAGCAACTCCAGCAGCTCGCCGGTTGTTGGAAGCATGACGTGCGCACCCCGCCCGGTTGTGCCTGACTGTTCAACAATCCAGGTTACGGCTGCTAGCCACAGCCACCGGACCGGGGGCTATCTCACGCGCGCCACAAGTGAGGTCTCGGTCGGGTCATCACGATGGTCGGCCCGATAGGCGCTCGCCGTGCTCAACGCAACGGGCGGTCCAGCCGCCCGGCGTTATCTGCACGACCATCCGCCGGCCGCACAGCGCACAGTACCGGGGCGGCTCCAGAGCCCGTGCTGCCACGCACATCTGATGCACGCCCAGCTTTCCACACCGGTCGCAGTACATCACCGCCTCTGGTACCAACCTTTCGAATGTGCCGCCGAACCATGGCGCGAGGCTGGCTCGAGCACGATCAACGAAGTCTCGCATTCGCGGCAGACCTTCCGGCAATGCACCCGAAAGCGGGACACCGGCCACCGCTTGCAGGTCCGCGACGTTGCATTGCTCGGCTAGACCCGGGACGGTCGGCCATGAGCCGATGACTAATCCGGCAAGTTCGATGCCACGGGTTGCCATCGCTTCGAGCGTCAACGCCGTGGCGTTCAAGGTCCCCAACGCGGCGGTGGTGACGACGACGGCGGGCGCGCCCAGCCTGCAGGCAAGATCCGCGATGGTCCAGCCGTCGTCGGCGTATCGGACGAGCAGGCCGCCGGCGCCTTCGATGAGTACTAGCGCGCGGTCCAACGCGAGAATCCGCCGCACCGCGTCGTCCAGCGCAAGTGCCGGGACGCCGGAGCGGGCGGCGGCGCGCTCGGGTGAGAGTGGATCGGGGTAGCGGGCGAATTCGTGCAGATCCTGGATCCCGGACAGGCGACTCACCTCGGCGAGATCGCCGTCTTCGCCCGGCCGTACTCCGGTCTGCGCTGGCTTGACCACCGCGACCTCGTCGGAGGCGCAGGCCGCCAACGCGGCCGTGACCACTGTCTTGCCGACGCCGGTTCCGGTCCCGGTGACGATCAGCCGCATGACATCGCCGTCGGCGCCAGCCGACCGGGGTCCTGATTGCGGAAGCCGCGCGGTGCTTCAGGTGTCGGGCGGCCTGCTGCCCGCGTCGACAGCAGCCGCAACGCCGATGCAGATTCGGACGATGTCCTCATCGGTGCAGATGTACGGCGGCATCGTGTACACAAGGTCTCGGAAAGGCCGCAGCCATACCCCTTTTTCTACTGCTGCGGCGGTCGCCCGGGCAACGTCGACCGACCTGTCCAGCTGGACGATCCCGATCGCGCCGAGCACACGCACGTCCACGACGCCCGTCCGTCCGGCAAGGCCAACGAGGCCCTCGTGCAGACCCGTCTCGATCCGTTTGACCTCGCCCTGCCAGTTGCCCCCGAGTAAGAGGTCGATGCTGGCGCGCGCGACCGCCGCCGCGGCCGCGTTTCCCATGAAGGTCGGTCCGTGCATCAGCGCGCCGCCCGGGCCGTTGCTGATCGCCTCCGCGATCCGGGAGGTGCACAACGTCGCGGCCATCGGCAGGTAGCCGCCGGTCAGCGCTTTGCCAACGCACAGCAGATCCGGCCGCACATCGGCGAGATCGGCGGCAAAAAGGCTGCCGGTACGGCCAAAACCGGTGGCGATCTCGTCGAGCACCAGGAGTACGTCGTGGCGGTGGCACAGGTCGCGAAGGACTTTGAGATAACTCGGGTTATAGATATACATGCCGCCAGCGCCCTGCACTACCGGCTCAACAATGACCGCGGCCAGCTCGTCGGCGTATTGTTTCACCAGCAGCTCGGTGTCCGCCGCCCAACTCTCGTCGACCGGACTGTCGACACCGGGCGGAGGGCGTCGCACGAACACCTGCTGCGGAAGGACCCCGCTGAACAGGTGGTGCATCCCACCGACGGGATCGCAGGCGGACATCGCCATGAACGTGTCGCCGTGGTAGCCGCCGCGCACAGCGAGCAGCCGGCTCTTCGCTGGCCGTCCAGCCGCCTGCCAGCACTGAACGGCCATCTTGACGGCAACCTCGACCGCCACCGATCCCGAGTCGCAGAAGAAGACATGCTCCAGCCCGGCCGGAGTAATGGCGACCAGCCGCTCGGCGAGGCGAACCACCGGCTCGTGGGTCAGCCCCCCGAGCATGACGTGGGCCATTCGGCCAAGCTGGTCGGCCAACGCAGCATCGAGCACAGGATGCTGATAGCCGTGAATTGCTGCCCACCAGCTCGACATGCCGTCCACCAGCTGTCGACCGTCCGCCAGCTGCAGCCGCGTACCGCGCGCGCGGTCCACGAGATACGGTGGCGAACCTGGCGGAATCGGCGCGTACGGGTGCCATACATGCCGGGCATCCAGCCGTAGCAGCTCCTCGATGCGATCGGTCACGGTCGCGTCCTCCTCTGGCGACACCGCGAGGGTCGCGCACTATGGTCGGGCGGCGTCGGCTTCGCTCACCAGTACCTCGAGTAAACCGGTGCCCAGGTCGTAGCGGCATCCGATCACCGGAACGTCAGCCGGTAGGAACGGCGAGCTGCGAACCCGCTGCACGTCTCGGGCCAAGACGGTGTCTTGGTCTTCAATGACCCCGAACTCGATGCTGCGCGTGTCCAGACCAGAACTCGCCAGTATGGCCGCGTGCAGCTTTTCTTCAGTCTGCATCGCCATTCGGCAATCGGTGTGCGCGACGATCATGACCCGCTCGACGCCCAGCAAGTGGACGGCAAGGACCAACGTCCGCAACACATCGTCGGTAACGCGCGCTCCCGCATTGCGGAGAATCTTGGCGTCTCCCTGTTGTAGGCCCACCATGGCGAGCGGGTCGATCCGCGAGTCCATGCAGGTAACGATGGCCAGGCCGCGGGCGGCGCGTCCCGGCAGGCGCGGATCGGCGTACCTGGTTGCGAAGATCCGGTTCGCCTGCAATACGTCGTCGAATTGAGACGCCATGAGACTTCGATTCCTCACCGGCCTGCCGCATCAGATGTTGACCGTCGGGCTGAAGTGCTCGCTGCTCGGGGCTCGATCCCGCGAACATCCGGCAACGAGCGGTCAGGTATCGGCGGCATGGCGAACATACTCGCAACGGGTGGAGCCGTTTCCGGTCGCGGCGCGCTAGCGCAATTCGTGGGCACGTAGCCAGGCCGCAGATCGGCTGGGCGATGCTCGGGCAAGCCAGGCGTCCTGAACATGCTCTGTCAACCCGATCCGGGACAGCTCACGGATCCGGGTAGCGCGAATGAGGACGGAGGGGTGCCCATCGAAGTGGGCTGTCGTGAAGAAAGGCGTGGACAAGTCTTGCACCAGCGCCTGCTTGTCGGCTTCCGAAGCGACCCAGAAGACGATGACGTCAGGGTATCGCTCACCTGTGCGCGGGTCGACAGCATCTGGCCGCGGCGTCCGGAAGAAGATGAACGACTTGCCCCCGACTTGGTAGATCGGGTTGTCCTGCGATCCGTGGATGACCGTGACGTGCGGCATCGCCGTCGCGAGGGTGTGGATGTCCTCGACCCGAGCCCGCGCCGCCACCGAATCAGCGTATGCGGCTGCTGGTGGTCTCAATCGGCAGGTTCGGTGGAGCCTCGGTGAGGTCGATGTCGAATGTGTCGCGCAGACCTTCTGAGCCTGCGTCGGTGATCTCCACAGCTCGGGTGCTGCGGCTGGATCGGATCCAGCCGAGTTCGGTGAGACGGTCGAGAAGGCCGCGGCCGAGGCCGCCGGAGAGGTGGTGACGTTGTTCGGTCCAGTCCACGCAGTAGCTGATAACGCGGCGCCTAGGCGGGATTCTTGCGCCGAACCGATTCAGAAAGTCGACTCCTGTCTCGTCAGCCGGTAGTCGTATTCGGTCCCGTAGCCGGCGCGCGGGTCGGCGTCGTCCGGGTAATAGTGACCGTCGCCACCGGTGAGCCACCTTGCATCCAGAAAGCTGTGCATGAGTGCGGTGCCGAGACGGCCGGCAAGGTGGTCATAGCACGTGCGGGCACGGCGTAGCGCCGCCGCGCTTGTGTCTTGACGCAAGGACCGGATCGGCACGGCCGGAGCGAGCTGACCGAGCGTTTCGATGAGCTGGGCGACAGGCGGGCCGGCGAGTCGGTAGTACCTGACAGCGGCCATGCCTCTCGACCGCGAGCAACCCGGCACTGGTGAGCTTGCCGAGATGGCTGCTCGCCGTGGCGACGGTAACGCCGGCTTCCGTCGCCAGCCGGCTGGCCGGCAGCGCGCGACCGTCGTCAAGGGCAAGCAGAATGCGGCAGCGCCCCGGATCGGCCAGTACTGCGCCGACTGCGGCGAGATGGACATCCCCACCGGAGCGCGGGCGCGGCGCCGGCGGTACGGCGGCGGCACTGTTCATCCCTCGACGGTAGGCCGCTGACGATTCGACCGCGGTCGGAATGTGGCTGCGTGGCGTCGAAAGCGTGATGGCTTCCACCACGACACGATCTCCACGCCGCATTGGTGCGACCGGCGAATGGACCGGCGGAGTCCGAGCTGAGCCGGCGAAGTCGCTGTCGGACCTGAGACCGACGACTGATCGATCGCTCGGCACTGCCCGGCAGGGCATCGACTACTGCTAACCATGCTGTTCTAGACCCCGCTACCGCCTCAGGGCGGTCCGGTCCTCATCATTGGCGTTCGTGAACATTGATAGTCACGCCCGGTCCGGGATAAGGCAGTTGGCCGGAGGCCCTCCGCGTCACGGTCCGCTGCCTCCACTCCTGCTGGCGCTCACGGTGGTGACCGGCCTGGTAGATGCCGTCAGCATTCTGCAGTTGGGGCGGGTCTTCGTGGCCAACATGACGGGCAACGTCGTGTTCACCGGCTTCGCGATCGCCGGCGCGCCGGGCTTTTCGCTCAGCGCCTCGCTGTTCGCCTTGTTCGGCTTCCTGGTCGGCGCCATGATCGGCGGGACGCTGATCGGCCGGCTCGGGCACGATCGGGCGCTTCTGCTCGGCGTTGGTGCCGGGCTCGAACTTGTCCTCGTCATCGCCGCGTGCGTCATCGCGGCCGTGGGTAGCACCCCGTTCACCAGCACCGTCCGCAATGTCATCGCCGCGCTGCTTGCGATCGGGATGGGAATCCAGAATGCCGTCGCCCGCCGGCTCGCCGTACCGGACCTGACCACCACTGTCCTGACCATGACACTCACCGGCATCGCCGCTGACATCCGCTCCGGCACCAATCGAACGGTGTTGCTCCGGCGGCTCGCGTCAGTGGCCGCAATGCTCGGTGGTGGCGTGCTTGGGGCCTCGCTCGTTATGCACGCCAGCGCCGCGGTCACGTTAGGAGTAGCGGCGGGCCTGATTCTGATCGTCACCGTCGGCGCCGGGCTTGCCACGCGCCGCCCGGGGGCCTGGCGCAAAGCCCCGACCTGACCGCATCGACACGTTGCTCGTAGCAGCGAGCCGCTGCCATCACGTGCTGCGGATTACGCCACGCCTAGCCATCTCAGCCAATGGTGATCGTGGCCTGGCGGACGAGTGTCGTCAGTACCGCACGTTGCTCCGGTGTCAGATTGAGTAGTGCGGTGAACTCTGCGCTCGACATGAAAAGGCTGATGCCGGGTCCGCTTGAACTTGCTTGCGCTGACCCGTCCGGACCCGGTTCGCGACGGGCCCGGGAGGGCTTGGTGGCGCGCGGTGGTGAGCCAAAGCGCTGCTCGACGAGGGCGTCAATCTCGAGAGCGGTGCGAGGGTCGTCCGAGCCCCAGCTCGTGATCATGGCGACCACGTCGCGAGGAATACGCAGAAACGACGCGACCTGCGCCTCGAGACGCCCGACGTCTGGCAAGGCTCGGCGCTCCTCGACCGAGGTGAGCCGGTAGCCCGCGTCGAGTTGCTCGTGCGCGGACAGAACCAACTCGGTACTGGATGTCCGCACCAAGGCCGCTACCACGGCATCGACGTCGCCCTGCCGAAGAGCCACCCATACCGCGGCCGGAAGCAGATCCGCGTCATCGACGCCCTCTGGGATCGAGGCCGCGAACGCCTCCTCGAGTCGGTCGTCGCTCGCGCGGTCCTCTCGCACCTTCGCGAACAACACCAGCACCTCAACCGGTGACCGTGCGGCGGTTAGCACTGCCTCATACTCGCGCAAACGCTCGCGCCGCTGTTCGTCCCGCCTCGTCTGGACCATGCCCGACAGTGTGCCCGCCACAGCCCAAGATCGCGGGCATTCCAGGCGGTGACACCAATCTGAGTGCGGTCGAGACGTCGGACGGAGGCTATGCTCAGCCGCCAGGCGCGCGACGGATCCTTGCCACCCGAGGCCCACACCTTGCACGCACCGCGGCACCCACAGGTTCGAGCGATGGACATGACGACGGAACCGTCATCGCCACACCGACCGGGCCGGCCCGTCCTGCGCGGACTACTGGATCTTCGGCCAAGCATTGGACTCGAACGCACAATGGCGCCCGCCGACGACGCCGTGGCGCGAGGTCTGGCTGACGCGAAGGTCTATGCGTTTGCGAGCGTCGATTATCCGGGCGCCGCGGAGTCGCTGGTTTTCGACACTGACGGCACCACCGCGGTGGGCGCATTCGCGTTCGATCCCGGTAGCAACTCGCCACTGACCGCGTTCACTTTCATCGGCGGGATCTACCAGATTCTCACTGTCCCAGGCTCGACCTTCAGCATCGCGACGGGCATCAATGCAACCGCCACCACGGCTTCAGCTACGCCGACGGGGCCTTCAGCACCGTGGATGTCGCAGGAGCCCCCGGCACCCAACTGTCACGCATCAAGAACGGTGGCCAGGTTATGGGCCTTTACACCGATGCGCTAAATGAGGCGCACGGCCTGACCGGCCAATGAGCTGACTCTTGGTGCCTCCCGCGCTCGGGCCTGCTCCGGATGGTTGGTTGTCATGGTGCCCTTTGCCGGTCGATGTCGCGGGCCGGGCCACCTCGCCACGTGGGCATGGCACGACGTCCAACCGCGACATCGAACGCCGCGCGAGCGAGAAGGCGAGTCGAGTCCAGCGTGGGCAGAGGTGAGGCGTCGGGTATCACCAGCAGCGGGATCTCGGTACACACCAGAGCGACTGCATCACAGCCCCGGTCTGCGAATTCCGCGATGATGCGTGCGAATTCTCCCCGCGAGCTTGCGGTGAAGACGCCGTTGACCAGTTCCTCGAAGATGATCTCGTTGACGATCCGGCGGTCATCATCACCCGGTAGTTCGGCTGCAATGCCGTGCCCGCCGAGAACCCGCGGGTAGAGCGGCATCTCCATGAGATACTCGGTCCCGAGCACCCCGGCTCGTTTGCGTCCATCGCGAGCCGCCTGGCCGCCGACCTCCTCGGCGATGTGCATGCCGGCGAGGGCAAGCTCGGATCCTGGTTGTTCGAGTGCGATGTGCGCCGTGTTGTCCGGACAGACGAAGTAGTCCGCCCCCGCAGCAGCGAGCCGCTGGACGCTCAGCGCCAAAGTGGCGCGGATCGAGGCGTAGTCCCTGGCCTCCCAGGCCGGCATGCTGCGGGCGAGGGCGATGCAGTCCAGGGACACGTCGGGATGCTCGTTGGGCGCCAGCTCAGCAAACCCCTCCTGGCAGAAGGCCCGAAAGCACAACGCCGCACCTTCAGTGCTGTGCGCAAGAATCCCAAGATGTTTCATGGTGCATAGCATGACGTGATGGGGTCAGCTGTGCTCGCTCGCACGATGGCACGGACTAGCGATCTGGTCGTCAGAATCACCGCAGCCAAGCCGCGTTGCTAGCAAATCCCGCACCCGCAGACAATGGGACGAACCACACCAGCCGAGGAACGGGGAGCAAGCAATGAGCGAACTCGACCGACTGGAGGCGGCGATTGGTGAGTGCCGCGAGATGATTCGTGAGGCCCACGCCGCCACGAAGGATCTGCGGGCCGCGGTGCGCGAGGCCAAGAAAGAGCTTCGAGAGCTGGCCCAGGACGAGGTTGCCGGCCAGGTGCAGAGTGAAGTGACGCGACAGCTGGATGAGCTACGAGAACGAACCAGCGAGGCCGTGACCGAGGCAACCCAAAAGGTGATCGCCGAGTTCGATCGGTTCGGGGAGTCGTTGCTGGGCAAGGAGACCTATTGGAAAACGGCGAGTGGTCGACGCTCGGCTAGACGTCCCGAGACCGACGTAGTGGAACTGGACGTCCCGAAGGATGGGGACACCGGCTAGCGTCGTTAGCTGATCGAGTGCCGCCTGTAGCGGACAAGGGCTCAACCCACGAATACGTCGCCGTTCCGCTCGACGACCTGGCCACGGCGCAACGGCAGAACTCGAGTCAGCGCCCGGTACATGGCATCCAACCCGGGTATCTTCGCGAAGACGCCTTGCGGGCCGCGCACCATCCGTCCGGTGTGGACGTCATAGGCCGACTGGTGCCAGGGGCAGACCAGATGGCCCTGCTCGTCGATCGTGCCGTTGGCCAGGTCCGCGCCGAGGTGCCGGCATCGGCGCGACACCGCGAACAGCTCGCCGTTGACATTTCCGACGGCGTAGCGTCCGGCACCAACCACCGTCCCCGGCGGCAGATTGGCTGCGGGTCCCACCTCGTGCTCTTGGCTCATGGCTTCATCGTCCACCCTCTGCCCGGCAACCGACGTCAATGACTACGGACGATGACGAATGTTCACCCGTTCGACCGCGGTTCCGGCATTAGATTCGTTGGTATGCCGAGTGACTTCGGGTTCAAGGTGATGAATGCCGTTCATCGCGGACTGCTGAAGATCACCGGCGGACGTATCGGTTGGGAAGTGCTGCATATGCCGGTGCTCGAACTCACCACGATAGGACGCAAACGTGGCCGGCCCCACTCAGTGATGCTCACCTCGCCGGTGCAGGACGGAGCGACCCTGGTCGTGGTGGCATCCCGTGGCGGTGACGACCGGTCCCCGGCGTGGTTCGTGAACCTGCGGGACAATCCTGAGGTGGAGGTCGCGCTGAAAGGAGCCGCCAAGCAGCGCATGCGGGCGCGTATCGCCTCGCCGCAGGAGCGGGCCCGGCTGTGGCCGCGGGTCATCGCCGATTACGAGAACTATGCGGCCTACCAGGCCCGTACCAGCAGACAGATCCCGTTGGTTCTGCTAGAGCCGGTCGCCTGACCGTCGGCCACACGATGCCCACCAAGCAATCCGCAGTACCGGCGCGACACGACGCGGCTGGGCGGGGTTATCAGTCACCTACGGAGCTTCGGTCGAGGTTCAGTCCGCTCAGCGGGTTCGACCAGGTGGCTTCACCCCAGAACTGTTGGTCGGTGCGGCCTCCGGAAGCTGGAATGTGCGCGGATGTGGTTGTGTCGCCCGGCGGGTCGACTGGTGCAGGTCCGGCTAACGCGTGGCTGGGCAACGCGAGTGCGGCAGCGGCGACCGCGGCGGCGAGCAGTGGGCGCAGTGTGGTGATGGACTTGGTGGTGCGACGGCTGATGGTCATGACGTGCTCCTTTGGACTGGTGCCCGTCGAGTCCTGCTCGGCGGGGGGCCGCGTCTGCGGTGACCGAATCGGACAGCCAACCGGTCGGAACAACCTCGGCACGAGCTTGGAACCGCCGCTTGGAGAACGCTTGGTCACCGCATGGCGACATTCCGCTTACCGAACGCGCACGCACCCGGTTACGAGGGCTAGGTTCTTACGCGTAGGTCCGTTATGCGTAGGTCCGTCCGGAGCATCACGGTCGAGTGAAAAGCGCCGTCGTCGACGTGAACGGTGCTCGCATGGTCAACCTCATGTTTGGCATCCCAGGCAGGGATCCCAACGGGCAGTGGAGTGTGCACTTCGGCCCGACGACGAATGCCTTCGCCCAGACCCGCGCGGGGCATTCGATGTCGACAACACTGTGGCCCGGTCGGTGCCCGTGTTCGGACCGGGGCTTCTCTCTTCGTCGAGAATCGGGGCATACAAGACGAGACGGTCGACGGCAAGATCTACTTCATCCGCGACCTGCCGTAGCCATCAGGGGAGGGTTGATGTTGACGGTTCGTCGCGGAGGCGGGTATTGAAGGATTCGATGTGGCCGATTGAGAGAGGCTGGCCAGGCGGGGTGAGATGCAGGCCGACGTGTTCGCCGGCCCGGTCGGCCGTCGCCGCTGAGGCGAGCTTGGGGCCATTGTCCGCAACGCAGGACGGCCGGATAGCCAAGCTGCCCGCTGAGGCGGTCAAACTCGTCAATGAGGTCGTCGCCGGTTATCGAGCGGTTCGACCCGGCCGCCAAGGACTCGCGGGTCCGCTCGTCCATGATCGACACGATCCAGGCGTGCAGCCCTGCCCTTGCCCGCCTTTCGATTCGTACGCAGCTAGGAGGATTCGCCCTCGATGGTCACACTAATTCCCGCAATTCGGTCAGCACCAAGCCGATCGATGCCGCGTCTGCCGTGTTTCGATCGCGCATCTCCGAGACCAAACGGCTCGGCCGCTTTAGGGTTGCCGCGTTCCGAGTGAGCCACAGCTGCATGCGCGAGCCGCCGTCAGAACCGTCCGGTTCGGCGAGCACTGCCTTGACGACTTCACGATGAAGCCGGTCGAGGCCGTCACGCAACGAGATCCTGGCGAGCAACTCCATCAACGTCGTGTCCGGAAGTTCCAGTACCCGTTTCTGCAGCCAATCGAGTTGGAGCGCAGTTCGCACGTCGAAATAGAGCGAAATAGCCGCTCCTAGAGACTCGCCACTGGAAAACGTGATATCCGCGATGTCCAGGGGGGCCGAGACTAGGTCACAAAGTGCTAATCGGCATGCCACGTGATCTGGCAGGCCCGCAGCTGTCATCTGTCGGGTGTCCTCCGCATACCACTCACGGTCCGCGTTGACCAGTATGTCGGGAAGCGCCGTGAATATTGCATTCAGCGGAGCATGGAAGCGCTCGACGATGCTGCCAGGCTCCTGCGAAGGCGTTGGATGCCGCAGCAACCACCTCGCCGCCGCCTCGATATGGTTGTTCTGCCGGCGTAGCAGGACAAAGCGTTCATGCTCAGCCATCGTCCCGTCGACCACGTCTAGCGCAGCCCAGCACGAGCGTGCGTCCAATAGATCGACCGACGCGAGGTAAGCGCAGGCGATGTCGGGAATCGACGCTTCGGTTTCGTCCTGCAGCCTAAACAGAAATGATACTTCCTGACGATTGACGACCTCATTAATAATCGACGTCGCTATGATTTCCCGCCGCAACGGATGTTCAGATATCGCGTACGCGAACCGGTCACGGAGCTTAGGTGGGAAGTACTCGTGGAGACGCGCCTCGAAGTACGCGTCGTCGGGGACGGCCGAGGCGACCAGGTCGTCATAACCGAGCATCTTGGTATGGGCGAGGATCACGGCAAGCTCGGGACGGCAGAGTCCTTGCCCGGCGAGAAGACGTTCGGCGAACTGTTTGTCCGTTGGCAGGCCTTCAAGGGATCGGTTGATGTGGCCATTGCGCTCGAGGCTCTGGATGTAGCGCAGATGAACTTGCCTATATTCCGCGGCGATCGCCGCGTTACGCGCAAGCGCCAGGGCCTGCAGATAGTTGTCGGTCAGCACTAGACCGGTGACATCTTCAGCCATCTCGGCGACTAGCACGTCTCGATCCACTCGGCTCAGCTCGCCCGCGGACTCCAGCCCGCTCAGCAGGATCTTGATGTTAACCTCGTGGTCCGAACAGTCGACACCAGCTGAGTTGTCGATAGCGTCGGTGTTGATCAGACCACCGTGAACGGCATACTCCACTCGGCCCCGTTGGGTTACCCCGAGATTTCCGCCCTCGACCAGAACTCGGCACCTTAGCTGGTCGGCAGAAATCCTGGTCGCGTCGTTGGCCTTGTCGCCGACGTCGATGTTCGATTCCTCGGAGGACCGAACGTAGGTGCCGATGCCTCCGTTATAGAGCAGGTCAACGGGCGCAGTCAGGATAGCCCGCACGACATCGTCGGGGGTGAAGACGTCTCCGTCGAGGACAAGCAGTCGCCGGGCCTCGGGTGACAGCCGAATTGCCTTGAGATCGCGGCTGTAGATGCCACCGCCAGGGGAAAGGGCCTCGGTCGCATAGTCAGCCCAACTGGATCGCTCCCGCTGTGATAAGCGAAGTCGCTCCTCGTAGGAAGTGTCCGGGTCGGGATCCGGGTCGATGAAGATATGACGGTGATCGAAGGCGGCCACCAACCTTAGCCGGCGTGACAGCAGCAGTCCGTTCCCGAATACGTCACCGGACATGTCGCCGATACCAGCCACCGTGATTGGAGCGGTCGTAGCATCCGATCCCACCTGCCTGAAGTGGCGTTTGGTGGATTCCCAAGCCCCCCGCGCAGTTATGCCAAGCTTCTTGTGGTCGTATCCGTTCGAACCGCCGGCGGCAAAGGCGTCTGACAACCAGAATTTGTATTCCGCGCTAATCGCATTGCCGAGGTCTGCGAAGGTAGCCGTACCCTTGTCAGCCGCGACGACCAGGTATGGGTCGTCACCGTCGTACCTGACCACATCTGGTGGTGGTACGACCGCGCCGTTTGCAGCGTTATCCGTGATGTCGAGGATCGCCTCGATAAAGGCTCGATAGCAAGCACGTCCCTCGGTGGTTCGCTCAGCACTGTCCCTCGGTGGCCGTCGAACAATAAAGCCACCCTTTGCCCCCACCGGCACGATGACGGCGTTTTTCACCATCTGGGCCTTCATGAGACCGAGGATTTCGGCCCGGAAGTCGTCCAGCCGATCCGACCATCTGATCCCGCCACGTGCCACTGGCCCGCCCCGCAGGTGAACGCCTTCGACTCGGGGTGAGTACACGAACACCTCGAACATTGGTCGCGGCAGTGGCAGGTTCGCGACCCGGGCCGGGTCGAACTTGATACTCACGGTTTGCTTCGGCTCATTCCCGGTTGCCTGGAAGAAGTTCGTGCGAACCGTCGCTTGGATGAGATTCAAAATGCTTCGAAGGATGCGATCCTCGTCAAGGCTCGTCACAGCATCGATATCCGTACGCAGTCGGGCCTCGATTACAGCAGCCTCGGCATCAGCGGATTCGCGTCGCTCCGGATCGAACCGACACCCAAACATCGAGATCAACGCTGCTGCGATCGTCGGATGCGTGGCGAGCGTCCGTTGAATGTGTTCCTGGCTGAAGGCGTTTCCGATCAGCCTCAGATAGCGCGCGTAAGCCCGCAAGATTGTCACATCGCGCTTGCCCACGCCAGCACCAAGCACCAGCTGGTTGAACCGGTCGTCCTCGACGGTGCCATCCCAGACTGCGACGAACATATCCTCGAAGCGTTGATACGTCTGTCGATTCGCCGTCGCGGCCGCTGAATCGACGCAAGTGAGCCGCAGGTCGTACAGCCACACCGGCTCGGCATCCGCCAAGCGCACACGATATGGATGCTCGTCGAGCACCCGTAGCCCGGCGTTGTCCAGGATCGGCAACACGTCGGCCAGTGCGATGTCGGTGGCATCGACGATCTTGAGCCGCACGAATCCGTCGGCGCCTTCATCGGGTCGGTCGAGGCGAGCCCCGATTCGGCCACCGCGATTCTCGATGAGCCCGATGTCGGCGATCGCGGCCTCGGCGCTGCGCGTCAACCAGTACTCCGGTGGAAACGCGTTGGCATAGCGACTCATCAGCGTCTGCGACATCGAGTGACCGACGGCGACGACGAGCCCTTGGCGGAGCGAAGTTGTCCACGCATCGCCTCTGACGGACAATTCGTAGCTGTCTTCGAGTACGGCTGGTGGCGCCTCTCTAACCGTCGAGGTCGGATCGCCTATTTCGGCGAGCGCCATAGACACGACGTCATCGAAAGGTCTCAGCAGCCCATCGGCCCAGGCCGCATGCACCTGATCAGCCGTGCTCTCGGCAACCCTAGCGACCAGCGAGTCGACGGCCGACTTGCGGATCACCGGAACGGGAAGGCCCATCTCGTCTCGACGCCTGGTCGCGGCCGCCATCAATATGGCCGCGTGCTCCAATTGACCGCGCCGCGAGGCGTTTAGTGCGAGCCGTTCCAGTTGGTCTGTCATGCCGAGTTGGTCGCCGACCTGTGCCCGCAGCAGGAGCACTTCGCGGTGGAGCGTCTCAGCTGTGGCGTCGTCGCCCCGTGCGGACGCAAGTGCCGCCCGAATGGACTTGATCGCGGCCAACGTTTTAGCCGTGCGATCTGCCTGGATCGCCTCCTCGTCGGTGAGCCACGTACCCGCACGTACCAGGTCGCCCGAAGCAAGTGACACGGCCGCCAAGCCAGCAACGGCCAAGCAGGCGCTTGTGGGCTCCTCGAGCTCCCGGGCGAGCTCAAGGGCCTGGCGATACTTCTCCTCCGCCGCAGCCTGATCAGCGTTGACGTAGAAAGCCTCTGCCGCACCGAGCAAAGCAAGCAATACACCTTGTTCGAACCTCGTCTTGCGGGCGTGTTCGCACGCTTCGTCGAGCTCGGAAATCGCTTCGGGGAAGCGACCCTCCCAGGTCGCGAGTGCACCGGACCGGTAAAGTGCCCACGCCAATCCCCACTCATCGCCTTTTGATCGGCGAAGCCGGACGCTCTCGTCGTATTGTTGCCGGGCGCGCTTTGTCTCGCCGAGTGCTAATAACACATTGCCGTGGTTGGCAAGGATGAAGCCCATCAAGGATTGGTCAGGAACATCGGCGCAGACTTCAATGGCCTCGGCGTGCAGGCGTTCGGCCTTGTCTCGGTCTCCGTGCGCGAACTCGATGAGGCCGAGGAGTGTCAACGCATATGCCTTGGAACCGCGAATGTCATGCGCAGTCGTCAGTGTCAGAGCCTCCGCTGCCGCCTGTGCCCCCCGTTCAGTATCACCACTGAAGCACGCGAGAGCGGCGCGCTCGCATAGCGCTTTGGCTCGCAACGGATCCTTATGTTCGCGGTAGCGGTCTAGGGCCTCATCGAGGATGGCATTACCCTCCGTGAACTGCCCCCGGATTACCCAGTAATGCCCTAGGGCTGCCGCGATCCGCAGGTCGTCTCGCGCTTGACCGGAGCGACCCCGTTCCATTGCCGCGAGCAGGTTCTCTCGCTCTGTCTCGAGCACTTGCATCCATCGGTCGCAATCAGGTCCATACAGTTCGGCTTCCGCTCGCTCTGCGATGTCACGGTAGTACGCCAGATGGTTGTCACGGATCAGTTCGCCGACATCCGCTGCCGTCAGTTGATCCTCAGCGTATCGGCGGGTCGTTTCTAACATTCGGCAGCGGGAACCGGCTCCACCCACTTCGGTCTCGACCAGCGATTTCTCGACGAGAGCGGTCAGCAGACCAGCAACTTCGAACCGCTCGAGCCCGGCGCCTCCGCACACGACGCGACTCGCATTCATGTCGAATCCGTTCGCAAACACCGCCAGTCTCGGAAAGAGCATCCGCTCGCGATCGGACAGAAGGTTATGGCTCCACTCGATGGCGGAGTAGAGCGTCGTATGTAGGTTGTCTGACGATATGTGCCGACCCGCGGCCGGCGGCAGCTTCTTGTCGAGCATTTCGGCGATCTGGTCGATCCCCAGATCCTTGGTCCGGGCCGCTGCGATTTCGATCGCGAGCGGGATTCCATCCATCCTGTGACATATGTCCACAACGCTGTGCAGGGTCGCGTCGTCGAGGACGAGGTCCGCGCGATGCATGACCGCGCGGTTCAGGAACAACGCAACCGCATCGGCATCGCGCAACGAACGCCGGTTCGCCCACCGGTTCGGCAGCCGCAGCGGTTCGAGCCTATAGACAGCTTCCCCGATAAGGCGGAGCGACTCGCGGCTGGTCACAAGTATTCGCAATGTCGCGCAGTTGCGAAGCAGGTCGCGAACCAGCTCAGCCGCTGCCTCCAAGACGTGCTCGCAGTTGTTGAGTACCAGCAACGAATCGGCATCGGCGAGGTGCGTGATAAGGCTTGCCAAAGCGGTTCGGGGCTCGGCCCGATCCGGTGAGGCAACAGTTCCGGCGCCACTCTCGAAGACGGTGAGCGCGTCGGCGACGGTCCTTGGGACATGTACAGGACTAGCCTCCGCTGCGAGATCGGCCAGCCAGACGCCGTCGGGAAATCTGTCCAACATCCGCGCGCCGACCTGCATGGCCAGTCGGGTCTTGCCTACACCGGCCGGGCCAGTGATCGTGCAGAGCCGACTACTCCGCAACGTGTTTACTACGTCTGCAATTTCGCTCTGCCGTCCAACGAAGTCGGTGACCTGGTCGGGCAAATTGTTCGGTCGATTGTCCAGAACGCGCAATGGGGGGAAGTCGTGTGGCAGGTCGGGATGCGCCAGCTGGTACAACCTATAGGGTCGGGCGAGACTTGCCAGCCGATGTTCGCCGAGGTCCTCGACGTATGCCTCTGGTGGCAGATCAGATGCGAAGCCGGCCTCGATGGCGGCTTCTGAAACCAGCACCTGCCCACCGTTGGCAGCCAGGCATACGCCCAACGTCGTCTGACGAATGGCTGGGATGAACCGAGAGGCCCATTCCTCACTGACCTGCGCGTCGATACCGATTCGGATGAGCGGTACGGGTCGCGGATCATGCGCAAGCGACGGGTTGGCCGCCACGATGGCGAGCGCGATGTCAAACGCCGCCGACGCAGTCGGTACGGCCATCACCGCGGAATCGTCGATTGTGCCGAGCACCGTTCCGCCGTGACTGCCGCAGACTTCGGCTGCCAGGTCCTGGTAGCGATCGATCAACTCGGCATAGCGTTCAGCGGACTGGCTCTTAATCCGGCTGGAACCCTCGATATTGGTGCTAACCAGCCAAGTCACGAACGAAGCGAAGCTAGCGGAGGATGCCGAACCAGATTCCCCAGACGACTCGGCCGACGTCAGGCGTGTGTCTGCCTCAGCAGCGATGTCCGTTTCGACTGGCTGTGTGCCTAGCTCGCGAATCGTGATCGTCGTCCAATGGCCGATGTGTATCCGGTCACCATCGGCCAACGGCACCCGTGCGTGCGGCGCGACCCTGACCGAACTGTCGTTGATCGTCGTGCCGTTGGTCGAACCGACGTCGACGAGAGCGTAACCGCCGTCGGCTTGACGCTCGAGCCACACATGGCGATGCGAGATGCCCATGTCTTCCTGCGGTCCCGAGAGGTCAATCTGTGGCGCGATACCACGGCTGTTGCTGTGCCGTCCGATCAACACTTCACGTTCGGTGAGCGCGTAGTTGCGGCCTTGGTAATGGACGGGGTAGAGGGCGTTGGCCGGTGCGACGGCGTCGAAATAAGCACGATCGGCGGAGGCGATAGCAATCCACGTCCGCGAGGACGGACTCACCGATGGCTGCAGTTGCGCAGAGTCGTCGCGCGACTTGATGCGTCGGCCACATCGATCGCAGTATTCCGGGTCACGCGAAGCGTGACCGCGGGGGCAAACCGATGTCATAGCTCAACTCCTTTGTGGGGAACGTCGTCCTCGGCCGAACGCATCGTGTCAACGTCGTGCGCTCCAAGGTGCCGATCGTCGCGGGCCTGCTCGGTCACGCTGCTGTGCACAAGACCGGTGTAGAGCCACGACAGCTGGAGGCGGCGGGTCTCGTCTCCGACATCGTCTGCCAGGCGCTGGGCGACGATGAGCGCTGGTGCGCGATCGGTGTCGTTGTACCGGGCGGCCTCGACGGCGGCCTGGATGGCGCTGCACAGTTGCGCCTGGCCGCTATGAACTGCGACTTGAGGATCGATCAGAACCGACAGCAGATCATCGTCGGTCCACTCCACGACGACGCTCGTGGTGGCGAGAACCTCGCTCGTCCCATGGTCGACGAGTTCCATCCGCGTGGCCCGGATCTCGCAGCCGATCTCGTCGGGTTCAATCTCGATCTCGAGGAGGCATGCGATGGGCTCCGGCCCGAAGCCTGCGAGCGGATATACCCCGACCTGCTCAGTCACGAACGCCCGATCATCGGTCAGATCACGCACGACCGGTTCGACTTGCCGGACCGAGGGGACAGTCGCACCAAGTGGGGTCCACAGCCGAAGGTCGAGTTGCGACTGCTCGCCTTGCACACGTTGGCGCGAGCCACGTCTGACCAGCACCAACGTCGACACCGCCGTACCGCCGGGCGGCAAGAAGCGATTGTAGAACAGCGTCGTCTCGATCTCAGCCATGGCGGCCCCCGCGTGCGTTATCGATGTCGATGATCGCGACCGTGATGTTGTCATGCCCCCCGGCGGCCAAGGCGATATTTGTGAGCAACCGGCAGGCGGCCACTGCACCTGGCCGTGGCCTAATGCCGGCCACGGTTGCGACCAGATCGGAAACGGCCGGCATATAACGCCAGAGTCCGTCGGAACACACCAGCAGTCGGCCGCTCGATGCCGGATTAAACGTCATCACGTGTGGGGGCTGTTGCGGAGCATCTGCACCGAGCCATCCGGTAATGGCGCGCGAACGCGGATGCGCGGCAATCTCAGCGGCGCTCAGTCGCCCGGTCCGTTGTTGCACGGTCGCCCAGTTGTCATCTGTGGTCAGTAGCTTCGGGTCGTCTGGCCCTAACCAGTACGCCCGGCTATCGCCAACCCATCCGATAACGATCTCCTCGCTCCGTTGAGCAACTGAGACAAATGTGGCGGCCGGCGGCCGAGCGCTTTTGCCCGGCGACGGCGTTACCGCCGAGACCGCCTCAGACGCGATGCCCATCGCCCGTGTCATCGCCAGGTCTAGTCGCTGATCGAAGCTTTGAATCGCAGTGGTGAGCTCGCGTCCTGCGGCATCTACCGCGACCTGCGCCGCGATATCGCCGTTGGCGGCAGAGCCGACTCCGTCGCACAGTACGACCACGGCAACGTCCGCACCCGGTGCCGCAATATAGAGCGCGTCCTCGTTCCGGGTTCGCACATGACCGCGGTCGGATATTCCGGCGGCTCGGTCGCATTCGTACTCTAGGTGGTCCCGGGACGACGTCGCGGTGCTCCTCGAGCAAAACCCGCATAAGCCATCGTCCGAGACTGCCGCACCGCACCATCTGCACCGGCTTGCGACGGTCATATCCAGCTCCGAGGACGCACGGTATTCGCGCGGTCAATGAACACGATCCGTTCGCTTCGCCTCGCCAAATAGCGAGCGAGCGTTCGGTACGCGGACTCGATCCCTCGTCGTACGTCGCGTTCGGTGAGCGGCGAGCCCACCAGGCTCGTGACTCCAGCGGGAGGGGCGTCGCCAGATCGCAGCAGTATCAGTGCCTCGCCGAGAAGTTGGCGTTCCAGCTCCGCCCGCTGCAGCGGCTCGAGTCCGATACCGCCGAGTACCTCGCCGGCGGCCACTAGGTCCGACCAGGACGGCGAATGGTCGTCCTTGCGCCCGATGAGAACTTGTACGGTATCGACCCTGCCGTTGACCCACGAACGTGCGCCGTGCGGAACTCGACGATAAGCATCCAGTGCGCGCTGCCGCTCACCCAAGCCGATCGAGCAGCGGGCCAGTCCGAAAGCAGCGGACGTCGTTGCCGGAGACGTCAGAGACACGGTGTCATAGAGCCTGATGGCAAACCGGAACTCACCTTCCGACTCGGCCGCAAACGCCAGCGCGAGCTTCGGGGCTATCTCGCCTGGAATGCGCGCGTAAACTTGTTGGAAGCACCTTCGGGCTGCCGACGCGTCACCTCGTCGAAGGGCAGCGATTCCGCGTAGCCACGTCGCCCGCCACTCATCGGGATAAGCCGCCTCGATGCTCGTGCATACGGCTTCCGCCTCCTCGATGCTGCCGGCGTCAAGGAGCGACTGAGCAGCGCGCGTGCTTGCTTCGAGTGGAGGAGGCACACCTTCCCCAGACCGATCCAGCAGTCTTGGCAAGGCATTGGCGTCGACGCCATCTGTGGCCGCGTGCAGTTCTGGGGTGAACATCGTGCTGCGTGGAGCCTCGACATCACCTCTTAGCGTGGCAACCACTTCGTATTGGATCAGCAGGAGTTGGGCCCGCATCTCCGCGGCCGAAGTGAAGCGGTCGACTGGCGCGAACGCGGTGGCTCGCAGCAAGAACCGGTACAGCGAATCGAACTTGTCGAAAAGGGGAATCTCGGACGGACCGGGCAAGGTGTATTCGTGCTTAGTCGTGCGCTCCTCGAAGTCCGCGCACAGAATCGCGAGCGTACGACCTACCGTATAGAGGTCGGAAGCGACGGACGGCCCCGAGTCGGCCACCTCAGGGGCCTGATAACCCTTCGTGCCAAAGTGAACCGTGGACATGCCAATCTGGTATACGGCGCCGAGATCGATCAGCTTTACCGAATTCACCGTGTTAATCACGTTATCCGGCTTGAAGTCGCAATAGAGCAGACCCATGTCGTGGAGATAGCCGAAGGCAGGCAGTATCGCGAGCATGAACTCGATTGCGCTGTCCACCGGAAGTATTTTGTGTAGGGCGACACGTTGCCGAAGGTCCCGGATGGTCTTTCCCGGGAGATACTCCATGACGATGTATCCCGCACCGTCTTGTTCCACGAAGTTACGGATCTGGACGATGTTGGGGTGGTGGACTTCGATCAGGAAACGGCGTTCTGCAATCGCAGCATCGGCAGCGGCGGCGTCGTCTTCGTTGAGCAGGCCTTTCAAGACCACCCAACTGTCGTCTAAATTTCGATCGCGAGCGAGATAGATCCAGCCGAGACCACCATGCGCGATGCACCCCTCGACCTGATACTGGCCGCTGACCACATCTCCGTTGGCCAATCGCGGCGCAAACGAGAATGGCTGTCCACACGAGCAGACACCGTCGGTGGGCGGCGGTGACCCGACGCGGCCGACCGGCCGACCGCATCGACAGGTCCGCTTACTGATCGGCACTACCGGATCAGTCAGAAGCGCCACGCTCGGGTCGTCCTGCTCCACCACAGGAAGCGACACCAGCCCGGTCGCAGTGGTTGCCCGCCAGGTCATGCGCGTTCCTGTTCTGGCACTCAACGTCGGGGCGCTGGTGCTTCCCTGCTCGGCGTCAGACTTATGCCCGCACCGGTCGCAGAATCCATCCAGGTCAAGGGCGCCGCCGCATATCGCGCCGGACCGAAGTCGAACGCACCGCGGGCTATCTGTCATGTGGACCTCAACCCGTCTCGTTCGTGTAGTACGCGGGAGGCTGGTCGCCCCTGTAGTACGCGGGAGGCTGGACGGGCGCCTTGGCCGGCCCGCCGCGGATTTGAACGCTCCCGAACCACTTCGTCCAAATCTTCGACCACCGGTCAGTCGCTCGCATCTGCTCGAGTACCGCGTTTACAAACCGCACGAACTCCGGATGACTCTTGGCAATGGCCAAGCCGTACCGCTCGTCTGTGATGTTGCCGTCGAGCAGCTTGGTGGCCTGGTCCTGCGCCAGAAATCCATACAGGATGGAATCGTCGGTCAGAATACCGTCGACGACTCCTTGCTGTAGCGCAACCAGGCAGTCGGTGCGGGCCGGGACCGGGTGGGGCACCACGTACGGCAACTTGCTTTTCAGATTTTCCAGGGCAGTCGACCCGGTCGTCGCGCAGACCTTTTTGCCGCGAAGGTCCTCCGGCACTTTCGCATCCGAATCCGAGCGAACAAGTACCCGCTCATGCGCCATGAAATACACGTTCGAGAACATGACATCTTTCGTGCGGGCACAGTTAATAGTGGCAGCGTCCGCGACGATGTCCACCTTGCCGTATTGGACGGCGGTGAACCGTTGCCCCGTCAGTAGTGCGACGTAGTGAATTCGTTTCATCCAGTCCGAGCCGAAGATAGCCTTCGCTATTTCATGCGCAAGGTCGATGTCGAAACCTTCGAACTGCTTGGTAATCGGATTGTAGTAGCCGAGCAGTTTGGTATTCTGATCCACCCCGACCGTGAGGGACCTCTTATTCCGGATGTCACTCATGAATGATCCGGCTGGCAGGTTGTTCGGTGAGGGAAGCGGCCCTTCGGGCCGAAGACTCGCTAGATAGTCGGGATAGTCGGGCTGGCATTTGGCGGCCGCAGACGAGGACGTTGACGACGGGGACGTTGGCGACGGGGTGATGTCCAACTGCTCCACGGATGAATCGAGCCTATCGTCTCTGGTTGAGCTGCACGCAGCCGAAAGCATCAAGCAACCGATCAAGAGCCATGCATATCGCCGCGGATTCATCGGTAATCCCTCAGTCGTGGGTACATCCCGCCGGCAATCAACGCGCACACCAAGATGACGCCCATGCCAACGATCGAGTACATGGCCGGCGCACTAAACGAAGCGCCATTGGTTGACGTCGTAAAGCGCTGCTGGCTCGCCTCGATCTCCTGATCTAGAACGCCAACAACCGCCAATAGATGTGGCGTCTCGTTCGTAGACGTACGGTCGATTGCGTCGGGGTAGGCCCCTGTTTCCTCGAAAGCCACGACCCTCTCATGCTCTTCAAAGAACGCTAATAACTCTGCGTCGATACGATCGGCAGATTCGCGACTGCCAAGGCTTCGCAATGTATCTTGCACCTGCCGGGCAAGCCCGGGATGAGAATTGTCACCACTCAAACGCAACCGGACTTGTTCGAAATCCTTGGAAAAGCTCGTATCACTGCCGCGTGCTATGAGGGCTAGGCTTTCGTCAGCCTGCGCTCTTACAGCCAGAATGCGGGCCGACGACAATTGAGCTGTTGGGTCCGACGCTCGCCGTCGGGCCGCGTCTAGATTATGGGAATTCGATGCGATTACCGCGCCTACGAGGACTGCGACCGCAGCGGTGATGACGGTGGCGGCGAGCCAGCCGAGGTTGAGTATTCGGTGGGTCCGCCTCGCCAGCCAGAATTGCACGCCGATCATGAGGACGATCAAAGCCACCACGACGACAAGCAGGAGTAATGGCCCGGTTTGCGATGCACCGGAATCATAGGCAGCCGCGAGCTTGCTCGCTTCCTCACGATAGATCGACAACACGGCCGGCAGAATGCGCGCTCGCATAGTGTCGGATGCCTGGCGTAGATAGGCTGCGCCGACCGGGAAGCCTGCCCGGTTGTTGCTCCGCGCGTTCTCGACGAGGCCGGTGTAGGTCGGAAGGTTCTGGTTGATAACCAGGAGGCTGCGCTCGATCGTAGGTGTCGCGCCGGCCGTCCGCGAGATTGCCGCTAGCTCGGCAGTCGCCGTGCTCAAGTCGGTTATGTAGCGATTTCGTCCGTGTAGCAGGTAAGTGTCGCCGGTAAGAAACCCACCCGAGGCGGTGGCGTCGGCGTCGGAGAACCCTGCGTACGCCCTCGACGCGTGGACCAAGGACGGCTGGGCAACCGATGCGATCGCTTGAGTCGCGTCGTGCCTGGTGTGCAATACCGTGATGGCCGCGATGCCGACCACACCCGTCATCAGCGCCGTGGTTGCGGTGGCAAACCTCATCTGACCCGGCGTCGTTCGTAGCCGCCGGGTCAAAGCGCTCAGGCTTCTCTTGATCGGGTAATCTCCCTCCCGCACTACCCGCTCCCCTCGCTTTGGACTGGCCTCCGGACGCACGGCTGTGGCGTCCCCCCAGAGCGACCCGCCGACCGATATCCCGCGTCGAGCAACCAGCCACCGGCTGGGGGACGCGCGAATATGGCTGCCAGGTATACACCCGACGGGGCTCGTGAGGACCAGTCCGGACATTGCCCACCTCGACGCCTTCGAAACGCCTGACAAGAATCCTCGCTGGTCGTAGGTCCCGATCTCCATACCTCTCGGGCGACTACTGGATCACCCGACGGTAAGGACGATGTGGCCGGACGGTAAGTGTGCCGTCGAACGACGCGCATAGCCGTCAGCCTCGTCCGACGCGTAGCGCGAGCGCGACCGCTGCGGACAAAGACATTGATCGCCCGGCAACTGCGGCATCGCGCACCGCGGGATCGCCGGAATTCTTGATCCGTTGGTGAACGGAAGCAAGTCTTTCGGTCGCGTGTAGGAGCCCGGGAAGCCAGTACGCCCGCGTAATGTCTCGGCCACTGCAAGCAATGCGGCTGCCCTCGGCAGATCTTCGAATTGACTAGCGTGCCCGGCGAGTTCCTCAAACTGCTCGATTACGGCACGGATGTCGCCGATGTGGTGATATAGCAGCAACGCCCCGCGCCGATGCGCCGCAGCCTCGGCCTCGTATCTGTGAAGTTGCGCGACGACCGAGCGGCTGCGGAGCAACGAAGCCGCAGCCTGCAAGCTCATCCTGGACCCGGTTTCGGCCTGGGCCGCCAGCCACACCGACGCCTCGGTCTCGTGTTGGCCTTCGACGGCAAGGTGCGTCAGACCCCCGAGCGCAAAGCTTTCGCTGGCCTGGTCCTCGACGATTCGCGCCAACCGGCGTGCCTCGAGGTAGGCCGCGGCGGCGCTCGTGAGGTCACCTTGCAGATAGCAGATATCGGCGATTCCGAGCGTGGCGAGCAGGGTTCCCTGGGTGTACTCAATTGCGTTTGCGGCCTCCCGGGCCTGGTTCAGAAGCGTGCTCGCTGTGGCGTAATCACCCTGGGCCGATGAAAGAACGCCCAGCCGGAATGCGGTCCAGGCGATCTCAAAGAGGTCCTTCCCCTGCTGACGGATGGCTAGCGCCTCGCCATAACAGGACCGGGCCGAACCCATGTCACCCGCAAGAAAGTATGCATTGCCGAGGCTGTTCTGAGTGTGAGCGAATAGCCAGTCGTCGCAGATCTGACTCGCCGTGACCGCCGCGTCGGCAAACCGCTCGATACTCTCTGCCACGCGGCCGAGCATCAGCTCGGCCAACCCGAGCAACCAGGTAGCTGTGCCCTGCAACTGCCGATCCGCCGACGATGACCCGGATTCCCATGCCCGTCGGCCCGCGACCAGTGCCCGCTCGCCGTCGCCAGCAAATGCGCTCAAGATGCCGACCGCGAGATGTCCACGACCTCGGACGAGCTCAGACGCACTCGGCGCCGCGTCAAGCGCTCTGACGAGAAGTGCCGTACCTTGATCTATCCGACCGCGCATCAGCCAGAAACGGCACAGCCGTGATGCCATTTCTACGCCGACGGATGGATCGAGCCGGCCGGCCCGTTCGATCGCCACTCGCAGGTTGTCATACTCACGGTCGATTGCGGCAAGCCACTCCACTTGGCCGTCGCCCCTGAGCTCGCGTTCGGCTTGCCGACTCAGGTGGTCATACCAACTGAGATGAGCAGCGTACGCCGCATCGGCGGCCCCGGATTGGAGAAGGCGCTTCTCCGCAAACCGTCTCGTCATGCCCAGCAAGCGATACGAGTCGCGAAAGGACTCTGATTCGAACTCGATAAGAGACTTGTCCAGTAGCGATGCCACACATAGTGGAACGTTGACAGTATTGCTGTTCGCTCCATCGCACACGTACTCGGCCGCCTCAAGGCTGAAGCCACCAGCGAACGTTGCGAGCTTGTACAGCACGGATGCTTCCGGCTCGGAAAGGGTGTTGAAGGTCCACTCGAGGACATTCAACTGCGAACTTGGTCCAAACACGGAGTCAGCTCGCGCGTCGTCGCTCGAGGCCAGCGCTGTCGCGAGTCCGCCGAGCGATTGGTATCTCAAGCTTGCGGCGGCGAGTTCGACGGCCAGCGGCAGGCCGTCGACCGCTCGGCAGATTGCCCCGATGGTGCCGATGGACTCGTCGTCCAGCGTCAGATCGGGGCGCTTGGGGATAGCACGATTGATGAATAGCCGCACTGCGGATCGTCGCCGCGCGGCGTCCGCCGGTTCGCCCGGTCCGGGAACCTCGAGCGGCCTGACCCGCGTGACTATTTCGCCCTCGAGTCCAAGCGCCTCGCGACTGGTCGCCAGAATCCCTACACCAGGGCACCTGCGGAACAACGACTCGGCCAATACCATCGCCTTGGCGATACAGGTGTCGACGTTGTCGAGGACGAGGAGCAACTGGCGGTCTTGCAAATGATCGACCAGCCGGGCGACGGCCGGACGCGTTGGGTCGGACCGCCTGCCGGCAAACGTGCCTAATCCACTGTCGCGAACGCCCATTGCGGTCAGCAGCGATGAGGACAGATCCTCCGACGGGCCGATCTTGGATGCGTCGACCAGGAACACACCATCCGTGAATGCACCCAGAACTTGAGCGGCCGCGTGAAGAGCCAGCCGAGACTTACCGACACCGGGCGGCCCCGTGAGCACAGAGATCCGGTGATGATCGGCGAGTTGCTCGGACAACGCCCTGAGCTCGCTTCGCCTGCCGACGAAGTGGTTTAGATGGCCAGGTAGGTTGTGTGGGCGGCTGTCGAGCGATTGTGGCGGCGGAAAGCCGCCAGCCGTGGACGTATCGGCGAGCTGATAAACCGGTTGGGCCTGACCGAGGTCGGACAGCCGGTGCGTTCCCAGGTTCACCAAGGAGACGCCCACAGGGAGTTGCCTGGCCAACGACTCCGCGGCCGACTCGGACACAAGGATCTGGCCGGGATTCGCTGCTCGGCAGATCGCCAAGCCGGAGTGCGTCGTGACGGGCGATTCGAGCATTGAGTCAGCTACGGCGGCTTCGACATGTATAGACATCCGTGCCTGGATGTCGCCGACCGCATCAGGAACATCGGCGAAGATCTCTCTCGCCCATAATCCCGCGCGCACCGCCTCGTCAGGGTTCGCGAACAGCAGGATCGCGATGTCCTGATCCACGTTGAGTACTCGTCCACCGAATTGGGTCGACGCCTGCGCTAGCACGCTTCGATATCTGTCAGTTCGTCGATGGTGCTCGTCGCGGGTAATGGCGTCCGAGCAATCCAGCTGGCCCGACAGCATCCAGACCGATCGAGGCGCCAGCCCTGCTGCCGGGCTGTCTAGCAACCGGAATCGCTCGCTAGCATCAGCGACGAGGCCAAATAGCTTTCCGTCCTCGCCGGCTCGGTGATCGGGTATTTCGACGAACATGCTGCCGGTCGGCATTCGTCCTCGGGCAAGATCTGCCGAAGTCTGGGACAGCACCGTAGCTCTCGGCGGGACCCGTGGAGCGGTTCGCCAAGCACGTGCGACGGTCGGACCGTAGTAATCGCCCCGGTTGCGCAATGGTGCTGACCCACTGTCGATTGCGACACCGATCGTTATGCGGATTCCGTCGGGCCACCGATCCTTCTCGACTTCGGCATGCATACGCAACGCGGCAGTGACCGCATCCGCGGCATCTTGAAAGACGGACCACCGAATTGAATCGTGGGACATAGAAGGCAGCGTTCGGCCGCCGCCTGCCTCGACGACCGTGGCCACGGTGTCGTCCAGCCGATCAAGGAATTCTGGCATCGCCGCCGCGTGGTCCTCCGACAGGTCCGCGAAATCGTTGATTAGCGCGACCAGGAAGCTGAGAACGCCCGTCCACGGTGTTCGGCTTCCGGGTTGGAGTTCATGTGCGAGTTCCCCCGCAGACGCCTGCCGATTCGCAGGGTCGCTGGACAGCGCTCGTCGTAGCGCACGAGTAAGCGGACCCACCTCACCGGCATCAACGCCCTCGAACAGCGGCCGACCCGGATCGGGCGCGCGGCCGGTGATGAGGGCGACCGTGGTGGCAGCCAGGCTGTACACATCGGCCGCCGGACTGATGGCTCCTCCTGCACCCACTTCCGGTGCAACGAATCCGCGGGTTCCGGCGTGCATCACGTCCCCGGCCGGACGAGCCACACCGAAGTCGACAAGAACTACCGAACCGTCGGGACGAAGCATGAGGTTGGCCGGCTTGACATCGCCATGGACCACGGGCGGCTCATGGCCGTGGAGATGATCAAGGGCTGCAGCCGCCTGTCTCACGTAGTTCACGGCTTCCGTCACTGACAGCCCAGGATCGCCTTTCTGAGCAAGCACGCTCTCCAGGTCCGTCCCGTCGATCCAATCCATGACGATCACATAGCGGTTACCTGCCGAGAAGTCATAGCGAACGGTGGCCAATCCCCGATGAGGCGTCAGGGCTGAGCAACACTCGCGCCTCGCCGACAATCTGGTCGCGGGTCATCGTTTTGTCCGGCGAGATGACCTTGAGCGCAACGAAGCGGTCGTGATCTCGATCCCATGCCTTCAGCAACTCGACGCGGCCACTCCTCGAGACCGTGTCGACAATGTCGTAGCGATCGTTCAACGCCTCCACGACGCCGCCGCCGACCGTTAGCGCGAGATCGGTTGAAGATCCGCGAGCGTTATTGCCCCACGGCTGAGCGCGGCGTTCGCCAGCCGAGCGCGGCGCATTTCGCTGTCGACGTCGTCGATATCAAACTTTGCGTAGAGGCGGGCCAGATGTTGCTTGACCGCGGCCGGAGTGACGACTAGTCCGGCGGCTATCTCGCGCACGCTTGCGGGCGCGGTGAAGGCATTGCCGAGCAACAACGGGCGACATAGCCACACGAGCACCTCGTGCTCTCGTGCAGTCAGAGTCGGCGGCGGTTGCAATCTTTCCGTCGTTGGTCCAGCGCGGCGACCTGGATCGCGAAAGATGAGGCGGGTGCGACCAATGAGGATTTCGTCCCCGTCGCGCAAGGTCCGCTCGGCCAGCAATCGTGTCGAGTTAACAAACGTCCCATTGCGCGAACCGACATCTCTGACAGTCCACACATCACCGACGTGCTCGAACAACACGTGGATCCGAGACACCGACGGGTCTGACGACAGAGTGAGATCTGACGCATCGCCGCTGCCTATAGACAGTCGGAGCCCTTCTAAGGGCAGCACATCGTGGGTCTGCGGCCCACGAATCTCAAGTCTTGTCACGATTCACCCCGGAGATGTGGGGAAGAGCTTATCCCGTCTGGACCCATACGCGGGTCGATGATTCCGATCGTCGACTTGACCTAGATCCTGCAGAGTCACAACGTTTTGGTCGCATTCGCTCCAGGCAGCCAGGGATTTGACCAAGGCCAATGCAGATCCATACCCCTGCATAGCTGGGCGGCGACTAAGGCCGAGCGGGGTTTCGGCCAAGCGTTTGCCCGCTGGTTTAGGGCGACTGCCGATGTGCCGCCTGGGCCCTTATCCGGACTCTCGGCAGCGTGCCAACCCACATCTCTGAAGCAGGACCTGTCAACGAGGGCGGAGGGCGTCCCGACGAACGCGGTCCACCCTGTTGAGCGGTGGTTCGTCTGGCGGATGCGGCCCGAACAGTAAAGTGATATCTAATTGATATCACATTACTGAGTGTCCGAGCGGCATGGAGGAACGATGACCGCACCTGTGCATATCTCTCAACAACCTGACGCGACGCCGGTCGGCCATCAGGGCGCCCGCGTGGAGATTCACGAGCGCCCGGCCCGTTCCACGAGCGGTTGGCTCGGCGTCGTCGTGGTGCTCGCATGTATCGTGCGCTGTCATCGGCCTCGCGTACACGCCGGTCCGAGGTCTCATCGCCATCCCGATCGTGATCGGACTAGTGGTGGGGGCCTCGCTGGCGATCGTGCAACCCGGGCAGACCCGCGTTGTTCAGTTCTTCGGACGCTATGCCGGTACGGTCCGCACGCCCGGGCTGTCGTGGGTGCTGCCATTGACGGTGCGGCGCAACGTGAGTGTTCGAGTCCGAAACTTCGAAACGAATCATCTCAAGGTCAACGACGCCGACGGCAACCCGGTGGAGATCGCCGCGATCGTCGTATGGCAGGTCGCCGACACTGCCCGGGCCGCATATGCCGTGGAGGATTACCTGAACTTCGTTCGGGTCCAAGCCGAATCTGCGCTCGACATGTCGCGACCACCCACCCCTCGACGACGCGACAATCGATGGCACCTCCCTTCGGGGCTCAACGGACCTAGTCGCCGCCGAGCTCGCCCAAGAAGTCGCGCAGCGCGTCTCATCCTGGCTCAAATCATCATACGATCGCCCCTCCCTATGCCTCCAGATCCCAGGCCATCTGCGCCGGCACACCCCCGTCGTCGCTGCGCGCTCCCGCATCGTCGAAGGCGCCGTAGGCATGGTGGAACAAGCACTTACCCGACTCAGCGAAGGCGGCATCGTCGATCTCGACGAAGAACGCAAAGCCGCGATGGTCGGCAACCTCATGGTCGTCCTGTGCGGCGACCAGCCCGCCTCCCCCATCGTCAACGCCGGCTCGCTGTACACGTGACGACGGGCCGCAAGCCGGTCCTGGTCCGGCTCGACCCCGCCGTTCACGACGCCCTCGCCCGGTGGGCAAACGACGAGTTCCGCAGTCTCAACGCGCACATCGACATGCTGCTCCGCCGTGCCCTCACCGACGCGGGCCGAATGCCCAGGGGCGCCGCACCGATACCTAAACGCGGACGGCCCCGAATCCCAGTTCCCCAGGAGGACGATGACCGCGACCCGGTAACGCCGTCGCCGTGAGCCGCGCGGGCGCCATGCCTGCTATCGAGCACACGTGCAGCAGCTATATGCGTCGGGCGAGGTCTGGGTAACTGTGGACGAAGCCGTCCTCGTCGAACTGAATCTGGGTCGTGAAGTCTGCCGCCTGAAACCCAACTCTTCCGCCACCGTGCGGGTGATATCGCTGTTCGGACAACTGGGCCTGCAGCGACGGCACGTCCACCCACCGCATCCGATAACTGCGTTCCGAACCCGGCTCGAGGAGTCCATCACGCAGCACCGGCAACGAATTGAACAGCGGAGACCAGGCCAGATCGAAGAAATCGGCATCACCCAGATCGATCACCCGGGGCGCCTCGCCGAGCAGCTGGACCGTCAACACGCCAGGCTCGAGGCGATACCAAAGCCCGTAGCTGGCACCGACCTGCATGCCCTCACCGACAAGCTCAGCGCCGCGCCGCTCGACCTGAGCCACCTCCATGCGCATCGCGCCATCGCCTACCCAGCCGATGACCAGCAGATCCTTCGACATCCGTCATCGATATCACGCGGTACCGACGACATGGACCGACCGTGCCGGCGGTGAGATGTACGGCCGCGCAAGGTCATCGCATCAGCGTCCACCCGGCAGCGCTATCTCTTGGCGCTAACGGCCAAGGGCGCGCATGACGTCAACGTTGTCGACCGGCTCCGTTCTGGCGGTAGGCCACCCGATATGGCCGTCCCCCTCCCATCGGGGAACCAAGTGGACGTGCAGGTGCGGGATACGTTGCCCGCTCGCCGCGCCGTTGTTCTGGCGGACCGTGAGCCCGTCCGGCCGCAGCCGCTCGCGGAGCAGCCCAGCGACCGACTTGACGGTCACCATCAGCGCGGCCGCGGTGTCGTCGTCGAGGTCCCAGATGCTCTCGACGTGAGCCCTCGTGATTACGAGGGTATGGCCCGGTGAGGCAGGACTGACGTCCAAGACCGCCACCGACGCCGGACCGTTCATAACGACGTGCGAGCGGCTCAAATCCTGCAGCAAGTCACAGAAGATGCACTGCTGAGCCAGTGTCGCCGACCCTCTCTCTTGGACACGGGTAGTACCTCGCGCCGAATTCTTTCAGCTCAATGCTGTTGGTGCGGAGCGGGTATGTGTGCGGCGACTTCGTAGTGCGATACGAAATCCTCCCGTTCGATCAGGTAGCGGTCATCCTCCGGGTAGTAGACGGCGACCTCCGGTCGGTTCCCTGCGAACGCCTTGACCGCGTCCATCGAGTCCCACAGCGTGAACATCACGAACTCGGTCTTGTCGTCGAAGTCGCGGCGGAGCATCCAGACACCTCGATTACCTGCGGTACTCGCGTACCCGGCGATTCCGGTGCCGTGCATGTACTGCGCGTACGTGTCGCCGTCTGACTGTGCGACCATGCCACGCCAGATACGAGCGATCATCAGCTCTCCTCCTCAGCCAGCTCGATTCGATCGTCAATAGTGACGTTTGGGGAGCGCAGCGACGGGGTGGCGGCGCCTCACCACAGGGTGAAGAGCAGGCTTTCTGCGTCGGCCAGATCGATGCGTCGCGGGAGGGCTGTGAAGTCGTACTCTGCCTGCACGTGATACATCGCGCAGCGTCGTCGATTCGAGCGGCAGCTTTCCCTCAATCGGCGGACAAAAACGCTGACGATCATCGCAGCCTCCAGACGTCGATGCTCACGCCGAATTCTCTCGCGGGACACTAGTTGTCGTTGTCGAGGACGTCGTGCAGTTTGCGCGCGAAGGCTTCGGGTTGGCCTGCGTATCCGGACTCGCCGCCGAGGAAGCCGCCGTGGTGGCTCGGGAACACCGTTACCTGCTGTCCGAGGAGCTCGGCGGTGGCCACCGTCGTGCGTCCAGTGAACCTGTTTTCGGACTCCTCGCCCACTGCGATCACGATGCGGGTGGGCGCCGCGGTGAGCGCATCGACGTCGGGGCGGTAGCTGGTGACCGCCGAGGACCGGTCGGACAGCAGCGGATCGTCGCGGGAGCCGTCGTCGTCCGTTGGCATCCCGAACCGGGCGGGATCCGGCGCGGGTTGGGCGAAGTAGTCGTCGGTGAACTGGCCTCGCCACGTCGTCATGGCGATGAACGCCGCCATGCCGGCGCCCCATCCCTTGGCCTGGTACGCGTCCCGAACGCCGGCGAGGGCGCGCTCGGCCGCCGCGGCGTCGGGCAGCACCGGGATGAGCGGCGGCTCATGAGCCACCAGCGTGGTCACGTCGTTGGGGTAGGCGGCCACGAGGGCGAGCGCGGTCACCGCACCGCCGCTGCTGGCGAACATCTCGACCGGGCCGACCCCGAGCGCGTCGATTACCGCGTGCACGTCCTCCGCCTGGACCGTGGGCGCATGGTCGACCCGGCCGTCTTTGCGGGTGCTGCGGCCGAGGCCGCGCGGGTCATAGGTAATCACGGTGCGGTCAGGGAGCAGCGACGCCAAGGTAGCGAAGC
>CAVVJA010000006.1:0-348660 GCA_963748415.1 uncultured Actinomycetota bacterium
CGCTCTGGCCGGTCCGCCCGGGTTCATGAACATCGACCCGATCCGCTCCTGGGGTCGACTGGCCAGATGGCGGATGACGGCCAATTGGATCTGCTTGCCATTCCGTTTGTCCCAGTCGAACGGCACCGAAACCTTGGCACACTGGAACTGCTTAGCCAGATCCTTGCATTTCGTCCACGCGATCCCGGTCTTCTCGTTCTCCGACCGAGTCGTCGAGGCCGCCGCGGACGACGTACTCACCGACGGTTCGCTGTGGAGCGGGGTGAGCCGCATTGCGGCTCACCCCGCTCATGCATGCTTCAGGAACCTGAAATAGAATGCCGCGAAAACCAGGACAATTCCGATGTTTACCATCAGGCGCGGCCAGAAGTAGTGCCTGAAGAACAGGACGTCCACGCCGACCACGACGGCTACCATCGCGAGCACGTAAAGCACGACGGCTGCCTGTCTTCCCATCGTCTGTTCCCACTGTGTGCGACGGAGGGGCGCTGGTTTCGGGGAACACTTGCGCTGGCCGAACCATTTGATCCCCGACTTTCGACGGTAGCGCGCGCCATCATCGGTAGAAGCGGATGTCGTCGACAGGCTTTTGGCCGTGTCAGCCACTCCGACGATGTGCCCTAATAGGCCAGGTAAGTGCAACCTCACGCTGCTTCGCTCGCCTACGCCAAGCTAGGCAGGCTGGGCCGCATCAGCCCGAGTTGTTCGCGTAGACGCGCAGGTGGTCCCGGGCCGTCTGCTCCCAACTGAAGGCCGGCAGCAAATCCCGCCCGTGACGCGTCAGCTCGGCACGCAGCGTCGAGTCCTCGACGATCCGGCGCATCCCCGCTGCCAGCGATTCCGGATCGCAGGCTCGGGTCAGCACCGCCGTCCGGTCGGCGGTGAGGTACTCGCGCAGCACGGCAATATCGCTCGCGACTACTGGCAAGTCCGCGGCCAACGCCTCGAGCACCGCCAACCCCCACCCCTCCTTGATCGACGGGAACGCGAGTGCGTCCGCGCTCCGGTACCACTCGTGCAGAACCTCGTCGCTCACCGTGCCGGTGAGGACGACATCCTGCCCGAGGCGTAGGCCGAGCGCGGGCAGTCGGGAGAGCGCTTCGGCGCGGTACTGCGCATAGTCCTGGAACGAATGCCCGCCCACGATGACAAGCGCCGGGCCGGGCGGCTGCTCCCGTCTGAGCTGGGCCAGCGCTTGAAAGAGAATCGTGCTTCCCTTCCGCGGTTCGATGCCGCCGACCGACAGGAACACAAAGCGATCGGCCACCCCGGCACGTCGCCGACGCGCATCCCGGCGCGCGGCATCGATGGGCCCGAATCGCGCGGGGTCCACACCGTTGTGAATGACAACGGAGTCGACTCCATAGTCGGTCCGCAACCGAGCACGCCACTCCTCGCTCACCACGATGATCCGGTCCGGTTCCTCGATCGCCTTACGTTGGCACTCGATCAGGGCCGCCGTGCTGAAATCGTCGACGTGGTGCACTGTGCGGAAGACCTGGATCGGAGCTCCGGCGTCACGCACCCGGGCCGCGGCGCGCGCGGACATGCAATCCTGAGTGTGCAGGATGTCGACGTCTTGGGCGGCGATCTCAGCGAGGCCAGCTTCAAGCGCATCGATCGAGTTGAAGACACGCTGCTCCAGCGTTGCGGCGGGCGGCGGTGCCGCTATCACTCGATATGGCGCCTGAACCGCGCGGAAGAATCCGTGATCCGGATCGCCGAGCGTCACCACCTGAACGGGCACACCGGCTCGAGCCAACTCCTCGGCGAGATACAGGGTGTGCACGACGCCGCCACGGGGCTTCGTCGAGTAGCTGACCAACGCGACGCGCGGCCGGTCGGCCGGTTCGGTACCGATGGTCACACTGGCCGGGTCGCGACGGTCGGATCGCCGAGCGCGATGGCGGCCGCGACGAGCGACGCGCGGCACGCGGTCTCCGTCACCAGGCAGCCGGCATTGACCAGCGCCTCTCGTTGCGCGCGATAGCCCTGGGGGTCGGCGTCCGTGCCGAGGACGTACGCGACGACCTGCGGACCTCCGTCCGCCATCGCAGCTGCGCAGGCGGGCGCCAGCGTCGCTGCCGGGTCCGGATCCGCCCCATAGCCGAGCACCACGTCGAGAATGATCGCGGCCACCTCCGGGTCAGCGGCGTGCTCGGCGAGTAGCTCCAGCCGGGCCGCGGGGTCGATCATCGGGTGCGGGCGGCCGCGGGTGTATTCCTCCTCGCCGAGATCCAAGCACTGATGGGATTGCCGCGGAGCCGGGAGTCCCCAAGCCGGATTCACGGGCGTGTTCGAGTGCACCGCACCGAGAACCCCCCCGAGGACAACCAACGACTCGAAGCACAACGTTCCGCCCGAGAACAATCCGCGCACCCAGCGGCGTTCGGGAGCCAGCCGCCTGCGCACGTCGAGCACCGAAGGACCTGCGGTCACAGTGGTATCCGGTGCCGCCCAGCCGAGCGTGCGCAGCGTTGCCACCACGCCAGATTCAAGCGTGTCCGCGAGCACGGCACCCGAAGGCGCCGGTGTTGTTGGGTCCAGGCCGATCAGCGCGGCGACAATCGGCGTTCTGCCCGTTCCGGCTAGCACCGCTGCGGCGACGTCCGGGCTGGGCGGTTTCGAGATCACGAGGATGACCTCGGTGGCCGGGTCGCGCTGCAGCGCATCGATAGCCGAGCGGGCCATCTCACCGCCGACCTCGGCGGACAGGTCGTGCCCGCCGAGACCGATGACCTGGCTGACGCCCACGCCCCACCGATCGAGCAACGCCATCGCCTCTTGCGCGCCCGTCCCTGCCGCGGCCACCACCCCGACCGGACCCGGCTTGACCGCATTGGCGAAGCCGAGGCCCGCGCCACCTAACATCGCCGTGCCTGCGCCCGGACCCATCAAGAGCAAACCTCGGGCGGCGGCATAACGCTTGAGCGCTACCTCCTTCGCCACCGATACGTTGTCGCTGAACAGCAGCACGTGCAGGCCGTTCGACAGCGCTTGGTATGCGGCCAGCGCCGCATAGTCACCGGGCACGGAGACGACGGCGACGTTCGCGGTGGGCGCGAGTAGCCGCGCGTCACTCAGGGAGCGCGGCGCGGGCCGGCCCATGGGAGCGCCGTCGGCCGGGGCGGGTACGTCGGCGGAGAAGGCGGCCCGTCCAACGCTGAGCCCTTCGTCGGCGGCCTGCGGGCTGCTCGCCCGGACAACAAGGATGAAGTCGTTGGCGCCCGCCGACGCTACGTCGTCGGCGGCGACGCCCTCGGCAAGCAACGTCTCGACGTTCGCCGGCGTGGCCATTCCAGCGCTCGCCCACGCTACCTCGTCGAGCTCCCGCATCGCCCGAATGCAACGCAGTTGCACCACGGAATCAACGTACGTATCGGGAAACAGGATGGTCGCGACGGTCACGCGATCGCTCCGGCCCGGTCGTCGGCCGGGGGCACGATCCGGGTACCCACCGACTGGTCGGCCCGGTCTTGGCTGCGCAGCGTCCGCTCGACGAGAGCCGCCGTGGTGATGACCGCGACCCGACCGCCATGGCGGACGAACCGGGTTGCCGCGCGAACCTTCGGCCCCATACTGCCCTCGGGAAACTGCCCGTCAGCGAGATGCTGCTCGGCTGCCGTGGCATCGAGATATGTGAGTCGCCGCTGGGACGGCTGGCCGTAGTCCAGCAGCACCGCGTCGACGCCGGTGATCAGGACTAGCGCGTCGGCGGAGAGTTGGTGAGCCAGCTCGGCTGCCGCGTAGTCCTTATCGATCACCGCGTCGACCCCGTCCCAGACGGTGCCGCGACGACCCACCGGGATGCCGCCGCCTCCTCCGGTGACGACCACATGACCGGCGTCGAGCAGGCACCGAATCGCATCGATTTCGACGAAGCCCTTGGGCTCCGGTGAGGCGACGACACGGCGGTAGCCCCGCCCCGCGTCCTCGGCGATCGTCCATCCTCGTTCCCGCGCCAATCGGGCCGCCTTGTCCGCAGAGAAGAACGGACCGATCGGCTTCGTCGGTCGGGCGAATGCCGGATCGGCCAGGTCGACGATCACGTGGCTGAGCATCGCGGCGATGTGGTAGCGACCGCCGCAGGCGCGGTAGAGGGCGATGGCGATCAACGAGCCGAGCTGGCCCTCGGTCATGGCGCCGAGACTGAACAACGGCATCTCTGGGACCTGGTCGCGTCCCATCTCCTGCTGGATCGCCAGGTTCCCCACCTGGGGCCCATTGCCGTGGACGACCACGACCCGCCAGCCGCCGTCGAGCAGTTGCGCGATCGACTCGGCCATCGTGATCGCGTTCGCCCGCTGCTCGTCGTAGGTGCCAAGCTGCCCCTCAGCGGCGAGGGCATTGCCGCCGAGAGCGACCACTGCGGTCCTGATCACGAGCCATCGCTTCCGGTGGAGATCGATCCGGCCCCGGAACGGGTGCCTCCGTATCGGATACTATCGGCTTTTGGACGATAGTGAACGCTAGATCGTGGGCCATCCACGTCGTCCAGGAGGTGTGCGGGTGCCGTCGACTGATGTGCTGCCCGCCGCCGCTCAGGCCCGGTTCACCGCGGCCGAGGCCCAGCTTTATCCGCTCGCGCTTGTCGATCCCGACGAATACGAACGCGTCATCCGAGTAGTCGGCCTGCTAGCGGCCGAGCTGCGCACGGAAGCCCCGGACATTGCGACCGTGCTGGGCCTGCGGGCGGAGCTGGTCACCCGAGTGCCGATCATCGCCGCGGAGGCTGGGCTGACGATAGGCGGATTTCCGCGAGAGACCATCGCCGACGCAGCGTCGGCGATCCGGTGCCGTGAGCTGCAAGCGGCTCGATCCGCGACGCGATGGGCAGATCGGCTCGAGGCTGCGCGTTCGGCGGGCGAGGAATGGATTGACGAGGAGCCGGACGCCCAAGCGGCGTGGGCCGGGAGCTACCGGTGGACTGCCGTTCATGTGCCTACTGGCACCCGGTTGATTAGTGGCATCGAGGTGGGATCGGCCGGCGCTCCGCCGACCTACACGATCGAGATCGCCCTCGCCGAAGCCGACGACGCGCCGACGCAATCATCGGTGTACCCGGACCGGGACTCTTGGCTCGCGGCACTACGCCGACTCCGCGCCGATATCTCCGGCCGCCAGCCGTAGGGTTGCCGGCGGCGTCCACGCTTGACAGGAAGCCCGACCTTCCGTTTGCTAAAAGAGACAACTTGTATCGCGAAGTAAACGGTCCGTGGAGCGCGCCATGACCTTGACCGGGCGGGGAGTCGTCGAGGGGCTGCTTTCGCCGTCGGACCACGACGCGGACGCTCAAGCCCGCTTGGCGACCTTGATCGTCGATCTTCAAGCGCGCGGACTGCGCGTCGAGGTCCCGATAGAGCGGCGCCAGGGCGGGGCCGGCCCGTCCGATTCGGGGATGCTATGGGTCGACGGCTACCCCGTCACGGTTCCTACCGACAACCGCACCGCCGCGGGTTCCCCGTACGTCCTGAAGTCCGAGGACGACGGTTACGCGATCTTCGAAGGCGACCGGAGGCTCGCCGGTGCATCGAGCCAGCACCGCCCGCGCTTCTACGACCTGACCACCGAGGACGGGATTCCGTACTGGAAGATCGGCCTGCTGCATCTGGATTCGTTCGCCAGCACCGTGGTGCAGACCTGCGCGTACTGGGGTAACGACGACCAATGCAAGTTCTGTGGCATCGGAGTATCGCTGGCCGCTGGCCGAACGATCGTGAAAAAGACTCCGGAGCAGCTTGCCGAAGTTGCCTTAGCGGCGAAGGAACTCGACGGCGCCGTTGATGCGACCCTGACCACGGGCAGTTCGAACGGCGTCGACCGGGGTGCCCGCTATGTCGCCCGCTGCGGTCAGGCCGTCAAGGCGGCGGCCGGTCTGCCCGTGGAAGTTCAGTTCGAACCGCCGCGGGATCTCGACGTCATCGACGAGGTCGCGGATCTCGGCATCGATTCGGTCGGCATTCACGTCGAATCGTTCGATCCCGCCGTCCTGGCCCACGTTGCACCGGCCAAGGGGCGCACCGGCATCGAGTGGTACTTCCAGGCGTGGGAGCGTGCGGTCGCGCGTTTCGGCGCCGGTCAGGTCTCGACGTACGTGATCCTCGGAATGGGCGAGGACCCGGAGTTGACCGTGCAGGGCTGCCGTCGCGCCGTCGACCTGGGGGTCTTCCCGTTCGTCGTCCCGCTCCGGCCGGTTGGCGGAAGCCTGATGGCGGAGGTCCTGCCACCCGGGCGCGAGTACACCGAGCGCATCTACCGCCAGGTCGCCCGCTACATGTCTGAACGCGGCCTGGACCTGACCGCACCCAAGGCCGGGTGTGCCCGATGCCAAGCGTGCTCGGGGCTCAACGGCGTACAGCGGACACTGCAGATCGGCCGACGGCCGAGCGCCGACGAGGAACCGACCGGCGCCGCCTGGTCGGAAACGGGTTGAGGCCTGTGACCGGCCTCGCCCTGCCCTCCCGCCCGCTGCGCCTGGCATCGTCAGACGGAGCATGGATCGTCTGCCGCCCAACGCATGCCGCCGAGGATCTGGACAAATACCAGAAGATCCGTCACCGCGTGTTTGTCGAAGAGCAGGCCATATTCACCGGCACTGATATCGATGAACGCGACGAGGACCCGGCCGTGATCCGGCTGCTCGGATACTGCGACGGTGTCGCCGCCGGGTGTGTTCGCCTGTTCGTGCTCGACGAGGCGGCCGGGCTCTGGCAGGGCGATCGGCTAGCCGTGCTGGCTGCTTACCGAACGCGCGGCGTCGGTGCGCCGCTCGTCCGATGCGCCGTCGCCACGGCCGGGGTGCATGGTGGCCGGACGATGATCGCCCACATTCAGCTGGCCAATGTCCCGTTCTTCCGGCGCCTCGGATGGGTTGCGGCCGGCGAGCCGGAAGTCTACGTGGGCCGGTGGCACCAGCCGATGACCATCTCCCTGCCGACGCCACAGGACGGAACGGCCGTCATCGCGCAGCTGGCGGGCGGAATTACTTCGCGAGACCGGTAACCGGGGTCGCCGACAAGTCGAGGACAACCGCACGCCGGCCCTGCGATCGCACGGCCACTTCCGCCGAGTGGTCGATCGAGCCGACCACCGCCGCGGCGAGCTCGCGAGCGTGGAACGCGGCGACGCATTCGCGGTCGCGGCCCGGTGGGCAGCACAGCAGGAAGGCATAGGCCGGGAAGCACGTCAGCCACGCATCGACTGCCACGCCCCACGGCCGTGGCAATGCCGCTAGATCGACGGTGGCGCCGAGACCGCTCCACTCCAGCAGCATCGCCAGTGAGCCGATCAGGCCGGCCATGCTCACGTCCTTGGCGGCGACGCACGCTCCCGACGCCGCGATTGCCGGAAGCAGCCGGACATCGCCCGCCATCCGATGTGCCCGCTGATCGAACGAACGGAAGAACGGAAAGTCCGGGCGCATCGCGCCGTCGAGGCACGCGGCGACGATGAGACTCTGGCCGACCGCAACTCGTGTCGATGACAGGACGGCGCCCACGCGCCCGATGCCGAAGGCGGACAGGGCAGGAACGCCGGTATGGATCGTCAAGTGGCCGCCGACCAGCGGTACGTCGTACCAGGCCGCGGCGTCTCTCATCCCCCGTAACGCGTCGCGCGCAAGATCGGCGCTCCCGACAACCGTGTCGACGATGCCGAGCGGCGTGGCCCCCATCGCCACCAAATCGTTCACGTTCGTGAGGACCGCAGCCACGCCCGCGCCGTAGGGGTCAGCCGCCACGAACGCAGGCAACAGTGCCTCGCCGCACGCGACGACCCGAGCGGGATCATGGGATGCCGCGCGGCCTAGATCGATGACCGCGCCGTCGTCGCCCGGTCCCTCGATCCACCCGTGCCGGCCGAGAATCTCGCTGACCAGCCCGATTTCGGCCTTGGCGCGCAGCGCCGGATGGGAACGAAGATGCGCCGCGAGCGATTCCAATTCGCCAGCGGCAGAGGGATCGACGACCATGCTGGCTCCCCGGCGACCGCGCCGACCGATGCCCGTGGCTATCGGAAAGTGGACGAGATGAATACTATAGGCAACGTGAGCGGGCCGACGTTTCTAACGGTGCCTGAGCGCAGTTGCAAGCCGCGGGCGGTCGGCGTCACGCATGTCCTCGACAAAGGCGCGAGCGTGGTGCATACCGAGGCGATCCTGGCCGGCGCGGCTCCGTTCATCGACATCTGGAAGTTCGGCTGGGGAACCGCCTACCTCGATCGCGGACTCGACCGGAAGCTTGCGCAGCTGCGCAGGGCCGACGTGCGGAGCTGCCTCGGCGGCACGCTTCTGGAAATCGCCTGGCTCCAAGGCAAGGAGACCGCGTGCCTGGCCTGGGCGCACGACGTCGGTTTCGACTGCGTGGAAGTCTCCCGTGGCGTCGCCGACATGACCGCCGCCGACAAGCACGAACTCGTCCGGCAGGCGGCCGCTTCCTTCCTTGTGCTCACCGAGGTCGGCCGCAAGGATCCGGAGCACGTCATGTCGCCCCGCGAGTGGGCCCAGGAGATCAAGGGCGACCTCGACACCGGGGCTCGTTGGGTCCTTACCGAGGGCCGGGAGAGCGGCACTGTCGGCCTCTACCGAGCCGATGGGAGCGTGCGCGAAGACGTCGTCGCGGCGGCGACGAATGTCGCCGGTGCGAGCCGGATCCTGTTCGAGGCGCCACGCAAAGACCAACAGGCGTGGCTTATCCACGCCTTCGGTCCGGAAGTGAACCTGGCGAACATCGCGTTGGACGAAGCCTTGGCGCTGGAAACCTTGCGGTTAGGGCTGCGCGCCGACACGTGCGACCTGGCCCGGCAATGGTTGACCGTCTGAACTCGGCCCGAACGGCCGTTGGCAGCAGCCTGTTCCCGGACGAGTACCGCGGCGTTGCGGTCACCACCGTCCAGGGCGAGCTGGACGAGGACGCCCTGCGGCGCTGCTTCCTCGGGCGTGAGGCGTATCGCCGAACCCGCTATATCGTCGTCCGCAGCGGGGAGCAGACGGCGATCGTGGCTGTCGGCAAGGAGTCTGACGATCCGTTGTTCTCGCCGATCGTCGAGGTGCACGTCCTCGCCCACGAGACCGAGTGCGTATACCTGGTCTGCCCAGACGTGGACACCGCCGTGCCGTCGGCCGTCGCCCAAGCCGCGCGTGAGCACGCGCCCCATCACCGCGGTGTGGTCGTTCAGGGCCGCTACGGCCATGTCAGCTTCATCGTCGATCCGACGGCAGTGCGGATAACGGTCACCGAGGTCGTACCGCCATATCCGGCCAAACTCGTCGATCAGGCGCGCCGGATACTCGACGTCGCGGAGGACATCCGTCCGGTCGAGCTCGTCCCCGACGTGGTCACCCTCGAGGCGCTGGCCCGGACCCGGCCGTCGGTCAGCTACTTGCTGCCGTGCCGAGGCGGCGGATTCACTGTCGAGGGTGCCCACACGGCCTACCTCGACGAGCGGCCGGAACGCGAGCCGTGGGTCCTCATCGGCTGCGAGCGCTCACAACAGATTCACGAGCACTTCTACGGTGAGCGCGCGGCCCAGGTCGACATCTGCCCGCGGAACCGCACCGGATTGCCCGGCGCCGTGCTGACGAAGTGTTGCCTGCTCGAACGACACATCGAAGTGAACGACGGCCGGGCTGTCGTGCCGTGGGGCGCCACCCTGACGCAAGTCGGGCAGGCCTTGACCGCGCTGGTCGGTGAACGGGAGCAGGCATGGGAGCCCGCCTGACCGACTCGGCGCAGTACGCGCATCTGTGGGGTACCGCGGAACTCCTTGCCGTCTTTGACGATCGCGCGCGATTGCAGAGCTGGCTGGACATTCTCGCGGCGCTCGCAACGGCGCAGGCGAGATTGGGCATCATCCCGGTCGATGCGGCGGAGGAGATCCGCCGCCACGCGCGCGCCGATCTGCTTGACATGGACTATGTCGCGGAGCAAACCCGGTTGACGTCCCACTCCACGCTCGGGCTCATCCGGGCGTGGCAACGGATCCTGCCCGACTCGGCGCGCGAGCATGTCTACCGCGGGGCGACCGTACAGGACGTGACCGACACCTGGTTCGGCCTCGTGATGCGGGCGGTCGGTCGAGTGGCATGGCGTGATCTGCGGGCGATCGAGGACACGTTGCTGGATATGGCCGGAGCGCATCGCGACACGGTGATGGCCGGGCGGACCCATGGTCAGCCGGGCGCGCCGATCACGTTCGGCTTCAAGGTCGCGTCCTGGGCGGACGAGGTACGGCGGCACATCGCCCGGCTGGCTGAGGGCCGGTCGCGATGGGTGGTTGGCCAGCTTGGCGGCGCCGTCGGCGTCCTGGGATTCTTCACTCCGCACGGTCTGGCCTTGCGCATGGAGTTCTGCCGCGAATTGGGCCTTGGCGATCCCGGGATGTCCTGGCTGACAGCCCGGGACCGGATCGCGGAGTTCGGCGGCGTGCTCACACTCGTCTGCGGCACCCTGGCGCGCATCGGCGACGAAGTCTACGAGCTGCAGCGTCCGGAAATCGGCGAGCTGCGCGAGCCGACGACACCGGACACAGTCGGCAGCATCACCATGCCGCACAAGCGGAATCCCGAGAGCAGCGAACATCTGGACACGCTGGCTCGACTGGTCCGGACCAATGCGGCCGTCCTGTACGAAGGCATGTCGCCGGAACTCACGAGCGAGACGGGCGAAGTTGGAAAGCCGAGTGGGTTGCCCTGCCGGAGATATGCCTCCTCGCTGGCGTGGCCCTCGAGCAGGCGCAGACCTTGCTGGCCGGATTGATCGTTGACACCGTGGCAATGCGGAAGAATCTCGCGCGGTTCGGGGACCAGCTGGCATCGGAGCACGTCCTCGCCGCGCTGACCCCACGGCTGGGCAAGCATCAGGCCCAGCAGCTGATGCATGAGCTGCTCGCACCAGGGCGTGGCGAAGTTCACGACGTTGTCGGCGCTCTCGTCACGGCAGGCGTGGTGGCCGAGGCCGACCGGGCGGCGCTCACCAGCGGCTGGGCGATCGGAGACGCCGCGGCGATGGTCGACACAGTGGTCGCACGCGGACGGGCAGCGCGAGCGTCGGAACCCGAGGTGTGGATGTGACGCCTCGACGCGTTCCGTTGGCGTGCCTGCCGACACCGCTCGTGCCGGCGCCCCGCCTGGCTGAGATCCTCGGGTCAGGTCCGCTGTGGATCAAGCGAGACGACTTGACTGGATTCGCCGTGGCGGGCAATAAGGCGCGAGCTCTGGAGTACCTGCTGGGTGACGCTCTCGACAGCGGCTGCGATGTGCTCGTCGCGGCCGGAAGCGTCTCCTCCAACTTCTGCGCTGCGGCCGCAGTGGCCGCGCGCCGTTGCGGGCTGGACTGCGAGCTGCTGCTCTCCGAATCGGCCTCGGTGGCCGGCTCGACCAACGTCGCGATCGCACGGGCGGTCGGAGCGCTTCTGCACTTCGACGCTGCTCCGACGCGCGAGACTCTCGACATCGTCCTCTGGGACCGCGTGGACGCGCTCCGAGCGGCTGGTCGGCAGCCCTACCCACTGCCGCGCGGTGGGGCGACACCCATCGGAGCGACCGGCTATGCCTATGCCGCCCGAGAGGTCGCCGAGCAAACCGCCGCGCTCGGCATCCAACCCGACATCGTGATTGTTGCGACCGGGTCCGGGGCCACTCAGGCTGGACTGGTCGCTGGGACGGCTGGGTACGGACTTCCATGGCATGTCATCGGCGCGTCGGTGAGCCGGCCGATCGGCGAAGCAACGGAACGGGTGCGGGCACTGGCGAAGGGCTGCGCCGCTGAACTCGGCTTCCAGGATCCGAACCCCGACGACGTGGACGTCCGGGATCTGCGCGGCCGCGGCTTCGGCCGAGCCTCGCCGGCGGACCGCATGAGCGCCGAGCTGGCGCTCACCGCGGAAGGTCTCCTCCTCGATGACCACTACGGCGCCCAGGCCATGACTCTGCTCCGACACGTACTCGCCGAGGAGCGTCCCGGATCGGCCCTCTTCTGGTCGACCGGCGGCCTCGTGGCGGCGTTTGCCGCACTCGGACGGGCAACGCGGACATGACTGCCCGTCGACGGGGCGGACCCCCCGAAGGCTCGGCTGCACCGGAGCTGATCGATAGCGGCTTCGCGTTGGAGAACGCGGACGCCCCGTTCCTGCACGCCGGGCTCAACCTCGCCGACATTGCCCACGTACTGGATCTGCTGCGGCGGCGCATCGTTCCGCCTGCCGCGGCAAGGGATCTGCTGCGATTGCTGCTCGAAGTGCAGGGGACCGACGCCGCCCAGTTCCCCTACGACCCCGAGTTCGGCGAGCCCTACAACTCCCGCGAGCGGTTCTTCGTATCGCGGCTCGGCGATGCCGCCGGCTGGCTGCACGCCGGCCGGCCTCGCCGGGAAGCGGCTCGGATCGCATTGCGGATCTACCTGCGGGACCAGCTGCTCGACCTCGTAGGCGTCGTCGTTGACTTCGTGCACCGCACGGCTTCAGTCGCCGCGCAGCACGTCGAGACGCTGATGCCCGACCAGACCTACCTGCAGCAAGCTCAGCCCTCGACGTTCGGCCACTACGTGCTGTCCTTCGCCTACCCGGCGGTACGCGATGCTGAGCGGCTGCTCGACGAGTTCGGGGCGATCAACCGCAGTCCGGGTGGCGCCGGTTGCGTCAACGGAACTCGGCTGCTGGACGACCGTGCCTTCGTTGCGCGCGCTCTCGGGTTCGACGGAGTCATCGAGCACACCCGCGATGCCATGTGGCAGATCGACGGGCTGATCCACGTTCTCGCGACGGCGGCCAGCCTGTTATCAACACAGAGCAAACTGGCCGAGGACCTCGAGATCTGGTCGAGCAGCGAGTTCGACTTCGTGGACCTCGCTGACGCCTACACCCGATCGAGCATCCTCATGCCGCAGAAGCGAAATCCCTACTCCTTGGCAATTGTGCGCGGAGCGTCGGGCGTCCTCATCGGGCGGCTCACCGGGTTCCTAGCCGTGGCCAAGAGCCCGTCGGCACGTAGCGACAACCTGATCTTCGCCTACGGCGAGGTGCCGCGGGCCCTCGATCTCTCGATCCGGGTGACCCGGTTGATGACTGGTGTCATGGGCACACTGCACGTCAACGCCGATCGCCTCGCGGAGGAACTCGCCGCCGGTTACACCCAGGCCACGGACCTGACCGAGTTCATCGTGCAGACCTGCGGCGTCGACTACCGCAGCGCCTACGTCGTCGTCGGCAAGACGGTGCGGGAGGCCAGCCGACGCGGCATCGCTGGAAGGGACATCACCGGGGCCATGCTCGACGAGGCGGCCCGCGCCGAGACTGGGCGTTCCTGGGACCTCACGGACGTGGACCTGGCTGAGGCGCTGGACGCCCGGGCCATCGTGGCAACTCGGGTCGGGGTAGGTGGCGCCGCGCCGAGCGCCGTGCGGGCGATGATCGCACAATGCGAGAAGCGGGCGGACTACCTCCGGCGCGCGATCGCCGAGCGGCGCCAGGGGCTACAGCACGCCGAGCGCCAGCTGCTCGAGGATGCGGCCCGCAGGGCGGAGGAGGCGCCACGATGACGACGGACCCGCGACCCCTGGTCGAGCTTCCGACCGAGGTCTCCGTGATCAACGTGGGGCTGCCACTGTTCGCCGACGCCCTGCACGAGCAGGGGGTGCCGGTGCAGCCCGTCGATTGGCGTATCCCGGCCGGTGGCGACCTGGAGTTGGTGGCCGCGCTCGAGGAGCTTTACGGGCCACGCTCGGACGCGATCGAGAGGGCCAATGCCGAGGTGGTGCGCCGCTTGGACCAGGGCGTGCCGCAGCTCGTTGACGTCGCCCCTGCGTCGACTGTGCTTTCTGGCCTGCCGAAGCGGACGCTGCTGCACTGCGGCCCGGCCATCGACTGGACCGAGGTGGGCAACCCGCTTCGACGCTCGATGCGGGCCGCGGCGGTGGCCGAGAGCTGGGCCGCCGACGTAGCAGCAGCGGGCCGGCTGCTCGCCGAGGGCGCGATCAGGCTCGAACCGGCATATCGGTACGACACCGTGGTTCCGATGGCGAGCGCCATCGGCCCGTCCGCGCCCCTCTTGGTCGTCGACAACACCGCCGGGCACACCCGCGCGTTCGCTCCAGTGAACCAAGGACCGGGCGATACGGCCTGGTTCGGGCGCGACACGCCGGCGGCGATCGAACGGCTGGTGTTTCTCCGGCAGATCGCGGGGCCCATGTTCCGCGCTGTCGTGCAGGCGACTGGTCCGATCGACCTTTGGGCGCTGGCGGCGCAGGGCGTTCAGATCGGCGACGACGTGCACATGCGTACGCAGGGCACGACGAGCCTGCTGGTGCGGAGCATCCTCCCCGCGCTAGCCGCCCTGCCGGACGACGCGCGGGTGGAATTCGCCCGCTTCCTGGCCGGCAACCACATGTTCTTTCTGAACCTCGCCATGGCCGCGGCCAAGTCGGTTGCCCTGTGGGCCGAGCAAGTAACCGGCTCGAGCATCGTCACCACCATGTGCCGGAACGGAACGACGTACGGAATTCGGCTCGCGGGCTCCGACGAGATGTTCCTCAGCGCGGCGCCACCGATCGCCGATGCCCTGTACTACGGGGATCACGGCCCCGAGAGCGCCGCCAAGGACATCGGAGACAGCGCCATCTTGGAACTCGTCGGCCTCGGGGGCGCGGCCGCGGCAGGCTCGCCCGCCGTCGCCGGCTTCGTCGGCGGCACGATGGCGGACGCGGTCGCGATCACCGAGCAGATGGCATCGATCTGCGCCGGCCGCAGCTCCCGGTTCAAGCTACCTACGTGGGGCAACGCCGGCACGCCACTCGGTGTCGATGTTCGTCGAGTCGTCGAGACCGCGACGACGCCGAGGATTACCACTGGCGTCCTGCACGTCAGTTCCGGCGTCGGACAGATCGGCGCCGGAGTCGCAACCGCGCCTGCGGAATGCTTCCAGGACGCGGTGCGGGCGCTCGCCGTTCATCGATCGACCGTTCCCGCCGACAGCTGAGCCCTTTATCGATCATCAGCCAGAAACAGAGGAGCCAGCGTTGAGCGAGCGGATCGTGCACACCCGCTGGGACGGCGGCATGCGGGCGGTTACCGACGCCAACGGCTTTCAGATCGTCGTGGACGAACCCGAGACCTCCGGCGGCAACAACACCGGCCCACAACCGACAGATCTGTTCCTGGCCTCGATCAGCTCGTGCTTCGCCCTGGCAATGGCATGGGTCGCCCGCAAACGCGACATCACGTTGTCCAATCTGACCGTCGATGCGGTGGGTCGCTACGATGGGCCCAAGTTCGCACATGTCAACGTTGCGGTGATGGCTGACAATCCGCGACCCGTCCTGGAGGAACTCGCGAAGCGCGCCCAGCGGGTCTGCTATGTCACGAACACCCTGCGGCTCGGACCAGAGATCACCCTGACGATCGGATAGTCACCGTAGGCGCAATGTGCATGGTCAGCGGGGACGGTAGATGTCGCGGCGATGCTCGATACGCAGCACATGTACGACTTGAGCGAGGTCATCGATCCCATATATCACGCGGTAGTCGCCTCGGCGCGCCGCGTACTTGCCAGCAAGTTCACTTCTCAGGGGCTTCCCAACGCGGTACGGGTCATTTCCCAAGACGGCGAAGCAGAATTCAACTGCGGCTGCTGCGGCCTTGGCTGGCAACGCATTCACAGCCCGACGAGCGCTCGCCGCGAACTCGACTCGATAATCGCCAACCGTCACGCGCTACGAGCTTGGCGGTCCCGTCGGGCCAGATCTCCCCGAATCGTCTGTTCGTCGAACGTCTCTCCGCGCGCCACCTCGGCCTCCGCTTCGCGGATCTCTTCCAACGCGCCAGGCGTGGACAGCACGTCGATGGTCTCCTCCAGCGAGGCCAAGTCATCAGGGGAGATCAGCACCGCGGCCGGGTGACCATGCTTGGTGATGATCACCCGCTCGTGAGTGCTTTCGACATCGGCCACCAGTTCGGACAGCCGGTCGCGGACCTTGGCGAGCGGCAACTCGGTCATAGCCAGAAGTATAGCCAGTTCAGCGGTCATCGCCTCCTTCGGCCGCCTCGTCCCTGCTGGACTTAGCGAGTCTCGCGCGGGTCGGCCGGTATCAACCCTCCTCAGGCTGGAGGACACCCGAACGAGTTTGGCTGGTCCGCGCGTGTGCAGCGGGCTTGGTACGCAAGCCGATCAACGCCGTCGTCCCAGCGGCGAAGAGCGCGACGCTTCCTGCCGCCATCGCCCAGTGATAGCCCGTCACGAAGGAATCGGTCGCGGGTCCCTGCGCGACCGGGCCGAGCCGCGAAACGATCTTGGTGGTCTGACCGCCGGCGACCTGCTGGCCGAGATCTCTCGCGCCCGCCTGCACAGCTGGCGGCAGCGTTGCCACCTTCGAATCCCATACGTGCGTCGCGCTGGCGACGCCGATGGTGCCCATGACGGCGATGCCCACCGACGCGCCGATCTGACGGGCTGAGTTCAGGATTCCGGAGCCCGTTCCGGCGAAAGCAGGGGGAACGTCGCCCATGACCTGGGAAGACACCAAGGGGACGGCCAATCCATAGCCGAGTCCGACCAGCACGTACCCCGCCCCCGCCAACCAGAATCCGGTGTCGGAACTCAGGAGCGCCAAACCCACCATTCCGACGGCGGCAGTCAGACTCCCCGCGCCGATAAGCAGCCGGCCGTCGTAGCGCCGCGCCAGACGACTCACCCTGATGGACGCCGCGAAGAACGGCCCATTCAACAGCAGCCACGACAGGCCGGTTTCCAGCGCCGACCAGCCGCGCAGGTCCTGAAAGTAGAGCGTTACCCAGAAGAACATGCCCGCTAGAGAGAAGTACATCAGCGCAAAGACGGTGTTCGCGGCGACGAAGCGTCGGTTGCGCAGTAGGGCGGGTGGCACCATCGGCGACTCTGCCCGCCGCTCCCATATGGCGAACCCGCCTAGCATGACCACAGCACCGGCGAGAGAGCCGACGACGATCGTTGATGCCCACGATCGGTGGCTACTCTCGATCAATGCGAACGTCAGCAGGAATAGTCCGGTTGCGGCGAGCAAGGCACCGAGCAGGTCGAGCCGACGGGCCTGCGGATCCCGCGAGTCCTCTACCGCCACGAGCGTCACGGCCCCGCAGACCAGGCCGATCGGCACATTCACCCAGAAGATCGCTGACCAGTCGAAGGCCCTGATCAACACTCCGCCTATTACCGGGCCGAGCCCGAAGCCGAGGCCGCTGATCGCAGACCAAGTACCGACGGCGCTCGTGCGATGCTCGGGATCGTAGGCATGGATCAATATCGACAATGTGAGTGCGGCCATTGCCGCACCACCGACACCCTGCAGCGCCCGGAAGGCGATAAGTTCCTGGTCGTCCTGCGACAACGCGCAGCCCACCGACGCGAGCGTGAATATGGACAGTCCGGCGAGAAAGACTCGCTTGCGACCGAACCGATCCCCGAGGGTGCCGCCGACCAGGATCAAGGCCGCCAGCACCAATGTGTAGGCGCCAACTACCCACTCGAGGTTTGCCGGTGATACCTCGAGTTCCTGCTGGATCGACGGCAACGCGACGTTGACGATCGTGACATCCAGCAAGATCATCGCCTGCGACATGCACATTGCCGCAAGCGTCAGCCCGTTCGCACGGGTGGTCGCTGGACGCGCTACACCGTCCGCACCCACGGCATCAGAATGCGGCTTCGCGCCGTAATCTGCCAGCGCCGACCAACCGGGACGCTGGAGGGCGATGGCCGCGCCTCCCGACGCGGCTACCCGGCAAGATGCCGAGGTTTCAACTGGTCCGAAACTGTCGGTGCCTCCGGCTAGCGTCGTCGTCGAGGGCAATCACACGGAGGGACAAACCATGGCCGGCACCGCGCTGCGCGGCTTCGCAACTATCAACTTCTGGGCCGAGGACGTGGCCGCTGCCCGTGATTGGTACGCCGACTTTCTCGGTACGAAGGCGTATTTTGAGCGCACCGACGCCGACGGTCGGCTCGCCTATGCCGAATTCCGCGTGGGTGATTCCGAGGCCGAGTTCGGCATTATCGATCAGCGCTTCGCTCCGCCCACTGCAGCTGTGGGACCGGGTGGCGCGGTGATCCACTGGCACGTCGACGACCTGCCCGCGACCGTTGAGCGACTGCTGTCCTTGGGCGCGACGGAGTATCAGCCATCACCCAGCGCGGCGAGGGCTTCGTCACCGCGTCGGTCGTCGACCCGTTCGGCAACGTGCTGGGCGTGATGTACAACCAGCACTATCTGGCGGTTACCGGTGGCTGACCGGACCGCTCGCCAGGCGGGTCAACAGGCCGGCGTCAGGCAGCTGGAGGATTCCAGACCTGACCGATCGTCACCCGGCACCGGGGTCCTGTCATCGTCCCGTTGCCATTGAGTCACCGGAAGGTCTCCCATACGTGCCCTTTGTGGGGTTAGCGTGACCCTGTCCGTGTCCGTCTGTCGATGCGAGAGGGATGAGCGAATGCGAACTCGACCTAGCAAGCGATTGCGCGGTGCAGCGGGAATGGCCACACTCGCCCTCGTTGCCGCGAGCGGCGTTGCGGTGCTCGCAAGTGAGCCGACAGCGGCGGCCGCGCCGCCATCCTCGACCTGCCAGCTGGGCAACGGGGTGAAGCACGTCGTCAGCCTCGTTTTCGACAACGTGCACTTCTTCCGCGACAACCCGAATGTGCCGTCGGACCTCGAGCAGATGCCGCACCTGCTGAACTTCCTGAAATCGAACGGCACGGTGCTGTCCAACGTGCACACCCCACTGATCGCGCACACCGCCGATGACAGTCTCACGATCTACACCGGCCTTTACGGCGATCGGCATGGACAGCCGGTTTCGAACTCGTACAAGACGTACAACCCCGATGGGACGACGGACGCGGCAACCTCGTTCGCTTATTGGACGGCTCCGGTGTCTGACACGGTGAGCCCACCCACGGCCGGCCACGACACCACGCCGAGCATGGTCTACTCCGACACCGTGCCGGCGACGCCAGGTGCGACCGATCGGCAGACCCCGGCTCCGTGGGTGCCGTTCACTCGGGCCGGATGCACGGTCGGCGACTTCTCCACCGCCAACATGGTGCTGGAGAACGTCCCGCGCGACCTCCCGGCCGTATTCGGGCCTAACTCGCCGGAGGCCGCACAGGCCGCGGCCGACCCGGACCCATTCAAGGACGCCGAGGTCGCCGACTACATCGGCGAAGCGGTGCACTGTGCTCAGGGTGACGTCGTCTGCGCGAACGCGCAGGCGGTGAAGTTCGGCCAGACCTCGCCGTCGCCCAGCGCGGTCGAGGACAGCCTGCCGACCGAACCGGGCGGCTACAACGGGTTCCAGGCATTGTTCGGCGCAAGGTACATCGCGCCGCAACTCGGCGCGGGCACGCCGAACCTCTCCCGCAATGGCTTCCAGGTCACTAACGCGGCCGGGAACCTCGTCGACCTTGCCGGCAACGAGATCGTCGAGCCGTTCAGCGGGCGACCCGGGTTCCCTGGATTCAGTCCAACCGCATCGCAGACGCTCGCCTACCTCGCGGATATGCAGGAAACCGGCACCCCGGTCACCTACGGCTACATTTCCGACCTGCATGAGCGCAAGGCGCGCACCAGCGGGTGCACGACGGTGACCGCCACCGCGACCGGGCGCCCCATTGGTCCGGGCGACAGCTGCTACGTGACGAACGCTCGGAACTATGACGCCGCGTTTGAGACGTTCTTCAAGCGGCTCGCCGCTGACGGCATCACGCCGGCCAACACGCTCTTCATGATCGGCGCGGAGGAGAACGACCAGTTCGTCGGCGCAAACGTGGGCCGAGCGACCGAACCGACACCGGCCGGCTGCGACGGCGTTACCACGACATGCCACTACGCGAATGGTCAGATCGGCGAGCTGGCCGCGAACATCAAGGGCCTGCTGTCGACCACATCCAGCAGCGGCACGCAGTTCGACATCGAACCGCAAGGTGCGGCGCTCTACGTACATGGGCAGCCGGCCGCTGACGACCCGACCGTGCGCCAGCTCGAACGCGACACCGCTGCGATGAACGCGAACAACCCGTTCAGCGGTGTCAACGGCGAGAAAATCACGAAGTACCAGGCCGGTGCTATGGAGCAGCGGGTGCTACACCTGCAAACGGCCGACACGCTCCGAACGCCGACCTACACACTGTTCCCGATGCCCGACTACTTCTTCGGGACGACGGGTGCGAACGTGGCAATCAATCCCGCGTTCGCGTGGGACCACGGCTACTACAGCCCGAACATCGACATCACCTGGGCTGGGGTTGTCGGTCCGGGAGTAGCGGCGAACGGTGTGGACGGACCGGCGCCGGCCGGTGGCAACGAATCGCACGATCCGAACTCACTCAATACGGTTCCCGACGCAAGCGGCGTGGGCACCTGGGTGGAAGAGACCGATCTGCGTCCGACGCTGCTCCACATCACGGGACTCACCGACGATTACCAGAGCGATGGCCGGGTGATCAGCCAGGTTCTCAGCTCCCCCGCGTCGTCGCTGCGTGATACCGAGGCGCTCGCGGTGGCCTACCAGCAGATCAACTCGAGCGTCGGTCAGTTCGCGACGGACACCATGATCGCCGACAGCGCAGCTCTCGCTAGCGGCTCCGCCAGCAACGACTCGGCCTACAAGAGCGAGCAGGCCACGCTGCGCCACCTCGCCGACAACCGCGACGCTCTCGCCAGCGAGATGAAGGCAGTGCTCGCGGAGGCCGCGGGAGGCGACCCACCGTCCCACGGCAAGGTGACCTCCGAACTTGCTCGGGCAAACGCACTGCTGAAGCAGGCCCACCAGCTGGCGGCCGGCCAGTAACCGAGCGCGCGGGATGTGCGTGGCGACAACCGCGCACATCCCGCGCATCGATGCTTAGACATCTCGTGGATGGGTCGTGACCGGTCAGTGCGTCATCAGCGGAGCGGACCTAGTACATGGGGCTCCGCGCCACGCCCAGCGAATTGCCTCGTCGCAGCGACCGCCGGGCGGTGCTGACCGTCAGTGACCAAACACCGATGCCGATGAACAGATTGATGAGCGCCGTGCTGACTTTCGACGCCATTTCGGCGCTGGTCGCAAATGGGGCCAGGGCAGCGACCAGCGTGCTCAGTCCCAGAATCCACCCGAAGAAGGTGAACGGCGACGGTGTGGCGAGCAACAGAATGTGCATGAGTGCCGTTGCGAACAGGCCGACTCCGAACGCGGCCAGGGCATAGGTCACCGTGTCGGCATCTCCCCAGGTACCCGACCTGTTTGGTGCCAGGACCGGGATGTGAAAGATGCCGCGAGCGATGACGATGCCCACCACGGCGATCAGCGCGGCCACCACGGCAGTCGCTAGACCACCGGCCCAGAGCTTCCCGGCATCGACCGCCATGCGCTTGCTCCCACCTTGGCGAGATGCCGGCGACGCGGGCGGTTCCGGTGTCCAGTCTGCAGTCATAGCTACCCCGAGCTGTTGGCGATATCGCAAGAGATGAACGGAGCCAGGGCCAAACAATAGCCCGGCCGCAAAATCGCCCGAACAGCGCGGAGCGGGACTTACATCAGGTACCCCCAGCGCCAATGCAGCGATGCTCCGGCGGTGCCCATCAGGCCGCCCGGAGCGTCATCGCAGCGCGTTGGCAGGCATGACCGACCCTTACACCGTGCCGGGTACCTGTCTTGCTTGGGTCATCTGTGAGGCCCGTCGCGTAGCGGGATAGTGCTTCGGGCTGGCCAAGCCACTGTCCGCTGGCTGACTTAGGCGGCGGTCGGCGGCAGCCCACAGATCCGCCCGCACTGTGGGAGGTGAGTGGCGAAGCATGCGGCGGAGGTCGGCCTGCTCCTGGAGTTGGCGCACCCGAGTGCGAATCCTGTTGATCATGACTCTCTCCTTCGTCGGAATACCGGTTGACTACTGAAGGATCGGCGGCGCCGGGTCGCTGGCGTATCCACCAAGAGGACTCACGTGCGGATGACGCGGTCTCCTCCGATCAGGTGTTTCATCGATGCCCAGGTCGAGGACACCGAGCGGTCACGGCCTAATGCACTAGCGGGTCGGGTAGCCGGATCGCTCGTCACGGGCGCGATGTCAGCCGCCGGAATTACAGTGGGGCGACGTGACCTCCCCGCCGCCGCGCGCACGCTGGCTACAGCGTTTGCTGGCCTATTGCCTCGCGCACCGGCGGGATCTGTTCGTGGCATTCGGCGCCGCCATCGGCGGCGCCGTAGTGTCGACCGCCGTACCGCTCGCGATTCGGCACGTCATCGACACTGCCGCTACGCCAACGGGTGCCACTGGCGGCATCGGGGTGTGGGTGGGTGCCCTCGTCGTCGCGGCGTTCCTCCAGTACGGGCTCACCTTCACCCGGCGGTACGCGGCAGGCCGGCTGTCCCTGCGCGTCCAGTACGACATGCGACGTGACGTGTTCGCCGCGTTGTCCCGGCTGGACGGCACATCTCAGGACGAACTGGACACCGGCCAGGTGGTGAGCCGGTCCATCACGGACATCGGGCTGGTCCAAGGATTGCTCGCCTTCGTCCCGCTGCTGGCAAGTAACGCGCTGCTGTTCGTGCTGTCGCTCGTGGTCATGGTGTTTCTCTCGCCGGCGCTGACCTTGGTGACCCTCGCCGTGGCCCCCGCGCTCTGGTACGTCGCAGCAGCGTCCCGAAAGCATCTGTTCCCGGCGAACTGGGCGGCCCAGCAGCAGGCCGGTGAGGTCGTGGGACACGTCGAGGCGGCGGTCACCGGCGTGCGTGTCGTGAAGGGGTTCGGCCAGGAACAGCGCGAGCTGCGAGAGCTCGAGTCCGAAGCCACCCTGCTGTTCGGCAACCGGATGCGCGTCGTGCGGTTGCAGGCCAAATACGCCCCGGCCCTGCAGGCCATTCCCGCGTTGGGTCAGGTCGGCGTGCTGCTGCTTGGCGGCTGGCTCGCGCTCGCTGGCCATCTCACGCTGGGCACGTTCCTCGCCTTTGCCACCTATCTCGGCCAGCTCGTATCCCCCGTTCGCCAGCTCACCGCTTTGATGACCATCGGGCAACAAGCACGCGCCGGGGTCGAGCGGGTCCTGGAAATCGTCGACACCCGACCGACGATCGACGACGCGGCGGACGCCGTGGCCGTTCCCGATGGACCGGTTGGAATCGAGTTCGACGACGTCCGATTCAGCTACGACGACGGGGCGGTTCCCGTCCTGGACCGGTTGTCGTTGTCGATCGCGCCGGGCGAGACGGTGGCTCTCGTCGGCGGCGCGGGATCAGGCAAGTCGACGCTCGTCTCGCTGTTGCAGAGACAGTTCGAGCCGCAAGCAGGATCGATACGCCTGGGCGGCGTCGACCTGCGGCAGGCCCGGCTCGAGTCCGTGCGCGCGGCCCAGGCCGTCGTCTTCGATGAGAGCTTCCTCTTCTCCGACACCATTGCTGCCAACATCGCGTACGGGCGGCCCGATGCGAGCGACGAGGACGTCCGGGCGGCAGCGAGGGCGGCTGAGGCGGAGGAGTTCGTCGAGGCTCTATCGGAGGGTTTCGACACGGTCGTGGGAGAGCGCGGCCTCACGCTCTCCGGCGGCCAGCGCCAGCGGATTGCCATCGCCCGCGCACTGCTGTGTGAGCCCCGGCTGCTCGTGCTGGACGATGCGACGTCCGCCATCGACCCGATCGTCGAGGCCCGAATAAACGAACGACTGCGCGACGGCACCGGCTGCCGGACGACGTTGCTCGTGGCTCACCGCCGGTCCAGTCTGGACATCGCTGACCGCGTCATCGTGCTCGATCGAGGCCGCGTCGTCGACGCCGGAAGCGTCGCGGAGCTGGCGGCTCGCAGTCCGGAGTTCCGGCGGCTGTTCGATCCGGACGCGGCCGTGGCGGCCGTCGCAGCAGCGAGCAACGGCCATGCACCGGTAAGTCCAACGCTGGTCAGGACGCCCGATCCGTCAGCCCGGTTCGGCATGCACAACCGGCGCGCCGGACAGACTGGTGACGCCAGCCTGTTCAGCTCACTTCCCGCGACCCCGGAGCTCCTCGAGCGAGTGGCGAAGTTGCCGCCCCCCACCGGCGAGCCCGACATCCCGGATTCGATCTCCCACGCCTCCGATCCGCAATTCGGCTTGCGCCGGCTGCTCGCGCCGGTCCGAAGCGTGCTCCTTGTTGGCCTGGTGCTCGTCGGGCTCGATACGGTGGCGCAGCTTCTCATCCCCGCGTTGGTCCGCGGCGGCATCGATCAGGGCGTCACCGCGCAATCGCTCAGCACGCTGGTGGCGATCAGCGCCATAGCCTTCGCGGTCGTCATCGTCGACTGGGGCATAAGTCGCGCGGGTCAGCTGGTTACTGGGCGGACGGGTGAACGGCTCCTCTACCTGCTGCGAGTGAAGACCTTCGCGCATCTGCAGCGCCTCGGGCTCGATTACTACGAACGCGAGCTGGGCGGCCGCATCATGACCCGGATGACCACCGACGTCGACGCCCTGTCGACGTTCCTGCAGACCGGACTGACCACGACGTTGATCAGCCTGCTGACGATCGTCGGTGTCCTCGTCGCTCTCGTTGTCCTCGACGCCGGCCTATCGCTGATCCTCATCGCCATGGTGCCGGTGCTGGCGGTCGCCACCCTGATATTCCGAGCCAAGTCCGTCCCCGCATATATCGAAGCGCGCGACAAGGTGAGTGCGGTCAACGCACTGTTCCAAGAGAACGTCGCCGGGCTTCGAGTCACCCAGGCCTACCGGCGCGAAGACCGCAACCTGACAACCTTCCTCGCCGCATCCCGCGAGTATCTCGTCTCTCGGATGCGAGCACAGCGCTACATCGCCACGTACTTTCCGTTCGTTCAGCTGCTTAGCGACCTGGCCGGGGCGGCTGTCCTCGGGTTCGGTGCCGTCCGGCTGCGGGACGGCACGATAAGCCCGGGCGTGCTCATAGCGTTCTTCCTCTACTTGGATGCGTTCTTCGGCCCCGTCCAGCAGCTGTCGCAGGTCTTCGACGGCTACCAGCAATCGACGGTCGGGCTCGCACGTCTTCGTGACCTGTTGCGAACGCCGACTTCCACGCCTGCTGCAGAGCATCCCCGACCAGTCGGCTCGTTGCGCGGCGAGATCCGGCTGCGTGATGTTCGCTTCGCCTATCCGGGGGGCGCCGACGAAGCCGTCGCCGGCATCGACCTGTCCGTCGCCGCCGGCGAGTCGGTCGCCCTCGTCGGCGAGACCGGAGCAGGCAAGTCAAGCGTGATCAAGCTGGTCGCCCGGTTCTACGACCCCACATCCGGGGCGGTACTCATCGACGACACCGACGTACGCCAGCTGGATCTCCCGGCCTACCGGCGCCGACTCGGGCTCGTCCCACAAGAGCCGTATCTCTCGACGGGCACCGTCCGCGAGGCCATCGCCTATGGGCGTCCGGACGCGACGGACGCCGAGGTCGAGGACGCGGCCCGGGCGGTCAGCGCGCACACGACGATTGCCGCGTTGCCCAATGGGTACCAGTACGAAGTTGGCGAACGGGGCCACAATCTGTCGGCCGGCCAGCGGCAGCTGGTTGCGCTGGCCCGGGCCGAGCTGGTCCACCCTGACATCCTGTTGTTCGACGAGGCGACTGCGGCCCTGGATCTGGCCAGCGAGGCAGCGGTGAACCGGGCGGCGGCCGCCGTCACTCGGCGCCGGACCACGCTCGTCGTCGCCCACCGGCTCACGACGGCTGCTCGCGCGGACCGGATCATCGTGCTCGATCGCGGTCGGATCGTGGAGACCGGAACGCATCGGAGCCTGCTGGCCGCCGGTGGCACCTATGCGGCGTTGTGGGATGCCTACGCGGACCGTCCCGTGGGCGTGACGGATTGACGCGCTCCCGCCTGCCCTAAGGCCTCGCCTCCGGTTGCCGCGCGGGCGCCCGGTCGGCCGGGTGCTCGATGAGCGCCAGTATTCGAGCGGCCATGAAGCGGGCGGTCCGGACCGGCGTGCCGCTACGGGTCAGCTCGGTCACCTCCACGACTGATCGACCGTACGACACCTCGACCCGCCGACCTGCGCGAGTCGCCACGACGTCGTAAGTGCGTGCCATTCCGCCAGCATCGATGACGATCTCGACGCGATCGCCCTTCATATACCTGCCTCGGTTCCGTCAGCGGCCCACCAACTCGAGTGCGCCCTAACAGCAAGATTGGCACAATCCTGCGACATGCTGCCCGCGACCGCGCCCATTCGAGCGCTCCCGCCTTACCGGCGGGATCCGATCACCTGGGTGGTCTTCGTCGAACTGCTGTCCTTCGGTGTGCTCAACGCCGGGCTGGGCGCGGCGCTTCCCTTTCTTCGCGACGCCGAGCACATCTCGTATCTGGCCGGCGCCCTGCACCAGGTCGCCTTCGCGATCGGCGGCGGACTGGCCGGGATCCTGACCGCTCGAGCCCGGCGCATGCCCGGACGACCCTGGACGATTCGCGGCGGGCTGCTTGGTGCGGCAATCGCCTGGCTCGGCGTCGGCTACGGCGACGTGCTGGCGATCACCGCCGGCGCAGCATTTCTCGTCAGCCTGCTGGCGACCGCGGCGCTCATCCGGCTGTGGGCAGTTCTCGCGGATGTGCACGGCCCGCGCCGGGCCGTGGCGATGGCCGAAGGCGAGGTCTGGGTCAGCCTCGGTGGCATCATCAGCCCGCTGCTGATTGCTGTGATGGCCGGTACGGCGCTCGGCTGGCGTTCCGCGTTCGTGCTGGGCGCCATCGTTGTCGCTAGCACGGTGCTGTTCACCGCGCGCGTCCCGATCCCGCGGCCGGTGCCTCGCACCGCCGCCGATTTCGATCCGGACCGCCCGGGTGGGGGGCGGCGGTTTCCGCCCTTGCTGGTCGTGGTGTTCGCGATCGTCGCGTTGGAGTTCGCGCTGACGTTCTGGCTCGCCAGTTATCTCGCCGATGACGTGGGCCTGAACCGGCAGCTTGCCGTGACCATGGTGAGCGGTCTCTACCTGGCCAACCTGCTGGGTCGGGTGTTGGCCAGCCGGCTCGCCCACCGGTTTCGCGCCGAACTATTGCTGGCCGGCGCGCTCATTGTGGTGCTTCTCGGGCTGCCGATCCTGCTGACGGCGCAGAACGCGTACACCGCCGAACTCGGCCTGGCCATCGCCGGAGTGGGCATCGCGGCGACATTCCCGCTCACCTCGGCGATGCATGTCGCGACGAGCCGGCACGGTGCCGACGCGGCGATGGGCCAGGTGCTGGCTATCGCGTCGGTCGGGCAGATGTGCGGCCCACTCGTTGTCGCCGCGCTTGCCGAGGTATCCAACCTGCGGGTCGGACTGATCGCGCTGGTGGGGTTCACCCTCCTTGCCGCGGGCGCGGTGCGGTCGCAGGTTTACCGGCCGAGCTAGCGGCTGGTCACATCACTTCACCCACATCTGGTCGATCAGGAAGATGATCATCGGCGATAACTGCACATTGCCGACCCGAGCCGAGGTAAACACGTTAATCACCCCGTTCACCGTCGGAACGATAGGCGCGTCATCCACGATGCGACGGTCGATCCGCTTCCAGAGGTCCAGAGCCGCTGGAGGATCCGTAAGCTGCGTGGACTTCGCCTCCGCGACTAGTTCGTCTACGTCGGGTCGGCAGTAATGGCTGTTGTTATTACCTTGCGTAGCTGGCTGGCACGAGAAGAGGAAGTCGAAATAAGCGTCGGGCGAGGGGTAGTCGGCTATCCATCCTGGAGATAGGGCAATCTGCACTCGATGGCTCGGTTCGCCAATGAAGTGCAGATAGGCGCCGATTCCCCCAGTGAATAAATGCGTCACCGGACGGTAGCCGATATCACGCAACACCGACGCCACATACTTGGTTTCCGCCAGCTCATCACGCTCCCCATAGATGTCGACCGTCATGCCGGCCGTGCCTGATGAGGCAACGAGCGACCGTGCTTGCGCGACGTTCGGGACCAATCCGGTTCCGGTGGCGTACGGGCAGTAGGGGACGTAGCCCGGAAAGCCGGGCGGCAGGATCTGGCAGGTCGGGCGGCCGGCATCTGGGCCGCCAATAATCTCGGCGAACTTGCGCCGGTCCAGTGCGTGGTTGACCGCACGTCGCGCATCCTGATCGTCGAACGGAGGAATGCCCATGTTCAATGTCAGATACTGCGTGTCGAACCTGACCTGCTCGTGCAACTGCGACGGGTACCGGGCGTGCAGCTGCTTGTTCGTCGCTTCATCGGCGGATTCGCGTATGACGTCGGCTCGGCCAGCGATGATGTCGGCACGGTGGGACGCCTGGGACGAGCCGCCTTTGACATAGCGGATGACGTCGGGGTAACCGTCGGGCTGCGCTGCATAGGACCACCGCCGGAAGTGCGGGTTGCGTCGCAGCACGATCGACTGCCCTTTGATGAAGGTGATCTGATACGGACCGGTGCTGGGCAGGGGCTTAGCCGATTCCACGGATGGCGCTTCTGGAGGGGTCGCAACGGCAAGCACCAGCGCGAGCTTGTCGAGGAAACCGGGATCGGGCTTGCTCAGTTGGAAGGTAACGCGCCTAGCCGCATCGTCAACCTGTATGCCGGCAGTCATGTCGCAGTGCCTCGGATCGTCGATGCACGCTGGGGCGCCGACGATCGAGCTGTATAGGGTCGGGCTACCGCCGTTCTGACCAACGGTCAGCTCGCGAACTATTCCGCGCCGCAGATCGCTCGCGTGGACGGTCAGCCCATTCGAGTATTGGATGCCGGGCCGGATCGTGAACGTGTACGTGCGGCCGCCGTTCGTCGGACGAGGCAGTGTGGTCGCCAAATCGGGGACGAGGGCCACACCGGCCGCTCCACCGGTAGCCCGGTAGGCGACGAGACCGTCGTAGACCCCCCGGCTGATGATTCCGAAATCTGGGTTGTAGGCGGTGGCCGGGTCGACCGTCTGCAGGAAATCGTCGTATGTCGCATCGAATGTGAGCGTTCCGCCACGGTGGGCTGCGCTCGTGAATGCCGCGGAGCTTAGCCAGAGGTCCTTCCCTGGGACCGCCAGGCCATGCGGGGATCCGCCCGAGGAATAGGTGTGGGCGACCTTGTTCGTCGTCGGATCGATCTGGCTGACCGTGCCGTCGTATTCGTTGCTCGCCCAAATCGCTCCATGGGCGGCGGCGAGCGCGCGCGGTCCATCGCCAATCGGAATGGCGCCCCGCACCATTCCGGACTGCGGGTCGATGCGGGTCACGCTCAGCGCGGACTGATTCGCAACCCACAGCGAGCCCTCAGCGAGCAGGAGACCCGTCGCGCCAGCATCGGCCGTCAGAACACCACCCAATGACGTGCCCGTCTTGGCGTCGAGGTGTGAGACGGTGCCGTCGGCGCCGTTGGCGACCCAGAGAGAATCACCGTCGACGAGCAACCCGTCCGGACCGTCGCCAGCCGAAACCGGCCTGACGTCACGGGAATCGATGTCGATCCGGGACAGATTGTCGTCGCCGCTGTTGGCGACCCAGACAACTCCTCGGACCCGCGGCGATGGCGGCCGGCAGCGCCCCGACCTGAATCGTGTCGACCACCCCGTTCGTCGCCGGGTCGATCTCGGTGACCGTCCCGTCGGAACCGTTGGCGACCCAGACGTCCTGCGCGGAGAAGGCGATCGCGTCTGGATTCGCGCCGACATCGAACTTCTGGATGACCTCGTGGGTTTTCGGATTCACCCGTTGCACGGTCTTCTCGCCGCTGTTCGCGACCCACAACGATCCGAAGCCGTAGGCCAGCGCGTCCGGGTTCTGGCCGACCAGGACGGCGTCGTGCAGGGTTCCGTCGGCGTCGAGGATTCCGATGCTGTTCGGCGGTAACGCAGCCAGCGTGTGCTTAGGCTTCTGGCTGACAACGACAGCGGCGATTATGCCCGCGGCCGCTACGACCGCGAGGATGACGGCAACGACGAGCCACCGCGTGCGCAGCCACGGCCGTCGACGGCGCGAGCGCGGCTCAGCAGCTGGTTGGGGCTGAGATTCTGGCGGCGCCGCCTCGGCCTGAGGTGTCGCGGGCGGATGCCACGCTAGCGCCGGATCATGCGCGAGCACTTGCTGGTGAAGCCGTTGCAGTGGCGGGCTGGGGTCGACGCCGAGTTCGTCGGCGAGCTGGTGACGCAGCTGGTCATAGGCGGCCAACGCGTCAGATGGCCGGCCGCACCGATACAGGGCGACGATCCGCTGGCGGTGCAGACCTTCGTTAAGCGGATCACGGGCCACCAACTCGTTGAGCTGGCTCAGCACGGACGCGTGCCGGCCGAGCGCCAGCTCCGCGTCGATCTTGGCCTCGACCGCGGCCTTCCGCCGATCGGCAAGCCGCGTCGCCACTGGCCCGACGAACTCGTAGTCCGCCAGATCAGCAAGGACATCGCCGCGCCACAGCGCCAGCGCCCGATCGAACTCGGCTATGGCATCAGCGGACACGCCATCGGCAAGCAGACGTTCGCCCCGGTCGACGGCGCGGTCGAACACAACCGAGTCGAGGGCCTCGGGAAGGATAGCGAGGCGATACCGGCCATTGTCGGTGACGACGATTCGGCCCGGCGCGCCCCGCCCCCGATCAGGTTCCAGCACCTGACGCAGATGAAAAACGTACGTCTGGATGGTGCTCGCGGCGCCGACCGGAACCTGCTCACCCCACAACGCATCGGCCAGCTGCTCGACGGTGAGGCCAGCACCGTCGGCGAGCAATAGCCGGGCCAGGACCGCCCGCTGCTGCCGCCCGCCTAACGACAGCGGAACACCACCGCGAGTTACCCGAAGCGGCCCCAAGACCCCGAACCCGTAATCTCGGTCCGCTCCCGCTGCCTCGGCCTCCGCCATGCCGCCGCCCCTCCCCAGGACGTAGCCAGAGGCTACGCGATGTAGTCAAGAGCCTGAGGTCCGACGGTCGGTTACTCGGCACTGGCGCGCCGACCTGCGTAGCAATGGGTCGATCCGTCGGCGGGCTGGGGCCTCCAAGCGATTTCCAACCCGCTATCGAGAACTCTCCGAGCCACCCGCGGTCCGCTAAGGGCACGGCACACCGCCACCCGCCGCGAACACCGGCGGGCCACCCAAAGGAGCCCGGCCATGACCGCCATCCGCCGCCTGATCACCACCGTCCTCGCCACCGTCGGCACCGTCACCGGGCTGCTCGGCACGGCTGCAATCGCCGCCGCGGCACCCGCACCGGTCAACGACGGCAACCCCTTCACCACCTCGGCGCCGCAGACTCCGGCGAGCACGCCCACCACCACGATCGTGAACAGCGGCTCACCATGGTGGACCTTCGTCCTCGTCGCCGCCGCCGCCGTCGCCGTCACGCTGCTCGTGATCCTCGCCGTCAGCCGGAGCACCGCCACACCACAACCGCCCAGCTCGCGCACTGAACCAAACCCACTTCGACACCAAGCGAGCCTGCGCCCGGAAGGGGGCGCAGGCTCGCTTGGTCATCTTCGCCAACATCTGGTCCAGAAGCGTTGTCAGCGCCGGGGCAAGTAGCTGTCGCCTCGGCCTCCACCATGCCGCTGCCCCTCCCAGAACGTAGCCAGAGGCCACGCGGGTAACGAGCACCCTCCAAGCTTCCGAGGGACGGGTGAGGTTGACACCCAGGTCACCCGCTGCTGACCTTGTGTCATGCCGCGAGCCCGACCGTTGGCTGGACGGCGGCCGGAGGTCGCCGCGTTACGCGAGCACCTCGCGCCGGACAGTCCTTACCGCGCGGTCGTCCTCCTCGGGGAGGCGGGTGTCGGCAAGTCGCGGCTCGCGAGTGAGATATCGGCGCTCGCCGAGTTCCTGGTCTTCACTGGCTGGTGTCTTCCCCGGTCAGAAGGACTTCCGTTCTTACCGGTGGTGGATCTGCTGCGCGGCATACAGAGGTACGAGCCCGCTCTGAGCGCACAGTCGCTCGCGGGAAGCCCGCCGTACGTGGCGGTCGAGCTGCGTCGGGTATTGCCCGAGCTGGCCGAGGCCGCCGACGACATCGGTGCTCCGCCGCATGAGCCGTGGATGCGGACGCGGCTGTTCGACGCTTTGGCACAGTTCTTCGCCAACCTCGTGACGCCAAAGCCGATAGTGCTCGCACTCGACGACATTCACTGGGCCGACACCACAACGCTCGAGTTTCTCGACTACTTGTTGTCGCCCGGCCGCGGCCTTCCTGACAAGCTGCTGCTGACGTACCGATCGGCCGAGACACACCGAGCCGACGTCGAAGACTGGCTCGATCGACTGCGTCAGCGGAGTGACGTGCGCCTGATGGAGCTCGCGCCGCTCACCCGATCCGAAACGGCCGAACAGATCGAGGCCCTGCTGGGTCACGCCGTCGCGCCCGAATTGGCGGACGAGATCTTCGATCGGTCAGAAGGCAACGCCTTCTTCACCGACCAGCTCGTCGCCGCGGCCCAGGAGCAATCGGCCGACGACAGGACCATCACGGCACTCCTCCCCGGATTGACCTCGCTACTGCTCTCCCGGGCTCGCCCGGTCCACGGCCTGGCGAGGGAAATCATGTTCGCGCTCGCAGTGGCGACCCACCCGCTCGAAGAGCACCAGCTGGTGTCCCTCTGCCATGCGACCGAGCCCGGCGTCCGGGCCGGATTGGAGGTGCTCGGGGAGCGGCAGTTGCTCCGCCGGGTCGACGCGGGCGAAGCACCGGAGCTTCGCCACGCCCTTCTCGCTGAGGCGATCGCGGACTCCATGCTCGCCAGTCAACGTCGTCAACTTCATGCCCGCCTGGCCCAACTTCTGATCGACGAGGGGGGATCGTCTCCCGCGTGGATCGCCGAACAGCTCGCCGCCGCTGGACGTCTCGACGACGAGCTGAGCTGGCGCGTCCGAGCGGCCCGGCAGGCCGAGGCGGTCTACGCCTCAGCCGAGGCATTCCGCCACTGGCAACGGCTGATGGTGATCTGGGACAGCGTTCCGACGGCCGGCGACCGGGCCGGGATCGACCTGGCCCAGGCGTTCGACCAGGTGATCAACACTGCCGACGATGCGGGCCTGGAGATCCGGGGGGCTGAACTAGCAGAGAAAGCGTTCGAGCGGCTCGCCGACTCGGTGAGCGGTGCCGACGCGGTGCGTTTGTACTGCACCCTGGGCAAGTATCGCTGGTTCACCAAATCCCCGCAGAGCGGGATCGAAGCGTTTAGACGGGCCGTCGAGATCGGTGAGTCATTGCCTCCGGACGAGCATTTCGCCGACGCCTGCGAGGGGCTCGGGCTCATCTTCAGCTGGCAGTACGAGTACGACGAAGCTCGGCCGTACGCCGCGCGAGCAGTAGCGGCGGCGAAAGCGGCCGGACTGACGGAGGTCGTCAAATATTTCGGCTACGGGGAGGCGGTATGGCTCGCCCGAGCGGGAAACGACGAGCTCGCCCGCGCCCGGATCCAGGAGGCGCGGGCGATCGACCCCGGCCCGATGGATCCTCACTTGACGATGGATTGCCTCGGCGAAGAGATGAGGGCCCATCTTGCGCTGGACGACCTGCCCAGGGTCGTCGAGATCGGCCTTCCTGCGCTCCGCGATGTCCAGCAGTGGGACGCCAGGCACACCTACTCGGCGCAGCGACTGTACGTCATGGTCGGCGAATCGCTGCTCGAACTGGGCCGGGTGTCTCAAGCCGCCCAATTGCTCGACCCGATCACACCGCCCGGACGGTTCCGCAGCTCGCGCATTGCGTATAAGCAGCGCGCCAATCTGGACATGGTTCGCGGGGATCTCGCCGCGGCGGACCAGTTCTGGCGAGCTGAACCCAGCATCCGCGGAAGCTGGCCGCTGGTCCTCACCGAGGCGCACAACCACGCCGCCTTGCGGGCCGAGCTCGCGCTATGGATGGGCAATTCAGCTCTCGCGCTTGACGACGTGCTCACCATGCTGGAGGCGCTCGACGGCACCGACGGTCTCGGCGCAGCCGGCAACCTGTTCACGCTCGGCATCCGCGCCTGCGCCGACCTGGCTGAGGCGGGCGACACCGATGACGCCACGTCCGCCTTCGGCGAGCTGGCCCGCCTACGTAGCCGAGCCAGGTCCGACCCGTTCGCGGGACCGGTACCGAAAACGGCCACCGCGGCTGGCGAGCTGTGGACAGCCGAACGGTCCCGGCTCATGCGCCGGTCGGAGCCGGACGCCTGGTCGCACGCCGCCGTGGCCTGGCATCTGCTGCGCCGACCGCACCGACGGGCCTACGCGCTGTACCGGCAGGCCGAAGCCATGCTCGCCGATCACACGATGCACGCGGCTGCCGAGCCGGTCCTGCGGAGCGCAGCCGTTGCGGGATCTGGCCACGAGCCCGTCATGCGGGAGATCCGGCAGCTGGCCCGGCGCGCCCGGATCTCGCTGACCAACACCGAGGCGCCGAAGCCGCACGAAAGCCCGATCGGTCTGGCGAAGTTCGGCCTGACCGAACGGGAACTCGCCGTCCTCCGCTTGTTGGGCCAGGGGCACACCAACGCCGAAATCGGCCTAATGTTGTTCATCAGTCCGAAGACCGCGAGCGTGCACGTCACGAACATTCTTCGCAAGCTGGGCGCCGGCAGCCGCGTGCAGGCGGCCACCATCGCTGAACGGGCGGGAGTGCTCGATCAGGACTAGAACTCGCTAAGGACCGCGGCCGCCGAACTAAGGATCCGGCACCGCTGGAACTGACCGATCGTCCGATGTGTCCGCCGACCCCTTAGCCGAACCCTGAGATCACCGCGCCAGCCATCTGCTGGCGACCAACCTCAGGAGCAACTCATGAAGCGAGCACTCGCCACCACCGTCACGGCAGCCATCGCGGCCACGATCGTCACCTGCTCCCCCGTGGCCTCGGCCAAGCCGGTCGACCCAGGTAACGACGGATCTTTCAGCCCAGTCGGCGTCGTTCTCGACGGCGGTCGAACCGACCAGCAGTTCTGGGGCGAAAGCACCTGGCTCAACCCGCTGAGCGGGCTCAACCTCGACCGCACGGCCGTCGCAACCCATTGACGGGCTCCCAGGTGCCTGCGTCCAAGCCGGCTCCAAACCGGTTTCCAAACGGCTATTGAGGCGTCTCCGAGCGCCCTGCGGTCCGCTGTGGGCAAGGCACACCGCCCGGCCGAGGGGACCGGACGACTCACCTAAGGAGCCCGGCCATGACCGCCGTCTGCCGTATCACCGCCACCATCCTTGCCACGGTCGCGTCCGTCCTCGGGCTGCTCGCCATCGCTGCCGTTGCCGCTGCTTCGCCAGTCGACCCCAACGACGGCAACCCGTTCCCGACTTCGGTGCCACAGTCACCGACCAGCCCGCCGAACACGACGATCGTCAACAACGGATCGCCGTGGTGGACCTTCGTCCTCGTCGCCGTAGCCGCGGTCGCGGTCACGCTGCTCGTAAGCCTGCTTGTCAGCCGACTCCGCCGCCACGACCCGGCAACGCAAATCGCGCACTGAACCTATGGCTCAACTCAAACCAGGAGGTAGCAATGACTGTCGATCAAGAAAACGTGACTGTCGATCAGGACGCCCTGCTGGAGTTCATCGGGCGCTTCGTCGGCGACCTCGGCGCGACCATGGCAGCGGGCAGCGTGGTCGTCGGCCATCGGCTGGGCTTGTACTCGGCGTTGGCCGTCCGCCCGGCGACACCCGAGCAACTCGCGGAGCGGACGGATACGAACCCGCGGTACGTGATCGAATGGCTGGCCGGCCAAGCGGCTGGAGACTACGTCAGCTACGACGCCACAACTGGCACCTTCTCGCTGTCTCCGGAACAGGCTTTCGCGCTGGCCGATCCTGATGGCCTCAACGTACCGGCGGCATTCCTGATGGCGACCGGAGCGCTGCGGGCCGAGCCTCGAATCACCGAGGCATTCCGTACCGGTGCCGGCTTCGGCTGGCACGAGCACGATCCGGACGTGTTCACCGGCTGCGAAGCATTCTTCCGGCCCCTATACATCGCGAATCTGGTGTCGAACTGGATCCCGGCACTCGACGACGTGGAGGCCAAACTCGTCGCCGGTGGGCGGGTCGCGGACGTGGGCTGCGGTCATGGCGCTTCGTCCGTCTTGCTGGCCGAGGCCTACCCCCGGACAACCATTGTCGGTTCGGACTACCACCGCGAATCGATCGACGTGTCACGGCGCCGCGCCGACGACGCTGGTGTGGCGGACCAGATCGCGTTCGAAGTCAGCACCGCGCAGACCTTCACCGGATCCGGTTACGACCTGGTGGCCACGTTCGACTGCCTGCACGACATGGGCGACCCGCTCGGGGCAGCTCGGCACATCCGGGATGCGCTCGCCGCCGACGGAACCTGGCTCATCGTCGAGCCTTACGCCGGCGACGCCGTGTTAGACAACCTCAATCCGATCGGACGCATGTGCTACTCCTTCTCGAGCTTCCTGTGCGTTCCCAACGGCCTGTCCCAAGCCGGCGGTTACTCGCTCGGTGCTCAAGCCGGTGAACACCGCATCCGGCAACTTGTCACCAAGGCCGGATTCACCCGCTTTCGCCGGGCCACCGAAACGCCGTTCAATCTCGTCTACGAGGCCAGGCGTTAGCGAGGTCCGTAACCCAAAGAGCCTGCGCCCGGGAGGGGGCGCAGGCTCTTTGCTGGGTTGCAGTAGCGGGCCAGTTCAGCGGCGCGGCCGCCAGACCATAAGGGCTGTGGACGGGCCGCGAGCGGTATCCAGCTCGGAATAAAGCTGCTCGAGCTGCGCCATCAATTCGGCTACCCGCGACTGCAGAGCGTCGACATGGGACTCGAGCTCGATGATGCGTTTGATTCCCGCAAGATTCACGCCCTCGTCCTGCGACAGTCGCTGCACCTCACGCAGCAAGGCCACATCCCGCGCCGAATAACGCCGCCCGCCGCCCACCGTCCGGCCCGGCGTCACCAGGCCGAGCCGGTCGTACTGCCGGAGCGTCTGGGCATGCATGCCCGCCAACGAGGCAGCGACCGAGATCACGAAGACCGGCGCGTCCTCGGGTACCTCCTTCGGAACCGACCGGCGATTAGCCACGTCGGCCTCCCGATGTCGCTTGGGCACCACGCGCGAGGGCGGCCGTGATCTGCGGACGCGGATCGTCGCTCTGCGCCGCGGCGTACTTCTGCAGCGCATCCTTGGCGTCACCGCTCATGTTCTGCGGCACGGCAACTTCGACGGTGACGAGCAAATCGCCCGCCCCTCCGCCTCGCTTGGGCGCGCCCTTGCCGCGGGCCCGCAGCGTGCGTCCGGACGGCGTGCCGGCCGGCACGCGCAGTGCTACCGATCCATCCAAGGTCGGCACGCGCAACGTCGTGCCCAGCGCGGCTTCGGAAAACGTGACCGGCACGGTCAATGTCAGATCGTCACCACTGCGACCGAACAGATCGTCGGCGGTCACATGCACGGTGACGTACAGGTCACCAGCCGGTCCGCCGCGGGCGCCAGGTGCGCCCTTGGCCGGAATCCGCAGCCGCGCGCCATCTCGCACTCCTTGCGGCACCCGGACGGTGATGGTCCGAGTCTGCGTAGTCACGCCGGAGCCCAGGCACGTCGGGCATGGCTCGTCGATCACCTGGCCGGTGCCCTGGCACACTCGGCAGGGCTCGCTGAAACCGAACGCGCCCTGGTTGTAGCTGACGAACCCCGAACCGCCGCAGTTGGTACAGACATGCGGCGCAGTGCCGGGCTTCGCCCCGATCCCACCGCAGGTGCGGCAGGTAGCCGGGCCCGACAGCTGCAACGGGAGGGTCGCCCCATGCACCGCCTCATCGAAGCCGAGCGTGATCGACGCGTCGAGGTCCTGCCCTCGAGTCGGCCCGGTCGAACCGGCCGTCCGGGTCCGAGTACGCCCTCGCGAGTTGCCGAACAGGCCGCCGAACAAGTCCCCCAGGCCGCCACCGGTAGTTGTCGCGGTGCTGTCGCCGAACAGGTCCGACATGTCGAAAGTCGTGCCGCCCGGACCGGTGCTGCCCGCGTTCGGAAAACCGCCGCGGTACGCGCCGCCGGCGAACACAGACCGCGCTTCGTCGTATTCCTTGCGCTTCGCCTCGTCGGAGAGGACGTCGTAGGCCTCGGACACCTCTTTGAACCGGGACTCGGCATCTGCGTTGCCCGGGTTCTTATCCGGATGAAACTCGCGGGCGAGCTTGCGATACGCCTTCTTGATGTCAGCGGCGTTCGCGTCCTTGGCGACGCCCAGCGCTTTGTAATAGTCCTTTTCGAGCCAGTCCTTCGTACTCACCGATGCGTCACCTCGCTCTCCTTGTCATGGTCGTCGCCGGTGACCTCCGCGTCACACCTCGGACGCTGACTCCGGCGTCGGGTCAACGGAAACTCCATTCGGGTCGGCTGGCCCAGCCGGGTCCGTCACCCCCACCATCGCGGCCCGCAACAGCCGATCGCGGTACTCGTATCCCCGACGCATCACCGTGGTCGCGGTCGGCACCGTAACCGCTGCGCTCTCCCCGTGCAGCACGGCCTCGTACCGAGCCGGATCGAACCGATCGCCGACCTCGCCGAACGCGACGAGGCCGTGCTTGGCGAGCACCGTGTCGAGCTGGTCAGCCACCGCCTTGAACGCGCCGGTCAGATCCCCGTGCTCCCGCGCGCGTTCGATGTCGTCCAGCACTGGCAGCAGATCAGCGAGGACCCGGCCCGCGGCCAGCTCGCCGACCACCATGCGGTCCCGTTCGACCCGCTTGCGGTAGTTGGCGAACTCGGCCTGCAGGCGTTGCAGATCGGCCGTCCGCTCGGCGAGTTCGTCCTCGCTCGATGGCGAGACTCCCGGCAGCGGCGGGCCTGCGGAAGTGGCCCGATCCGCCGCCGGGTCAGGATCAGGATGGCGAGGCTCACCCGTGATCGGGTCGATGCGCCGCTTGTCGCGAATCACCACCCGGTCCGGATCGTCCGACCTGGAACGATCGGTCACTTCTTGTCACCCTCGGGGCCCTCGTCCACGACCTCGGCGTCGACGACGGTGTCGTCGGCGGCCTGGCTCGATCCGGAGTCATGAGACGGACCGCCCGCTGATGTGCCATCGCCGGCCGTGGCACTCGCGGCCTGCGCGGCCTCGTACATCGCCCCGCCGACCTCTTGTGACACCCGGGCGACCTTGTCCTGCGCCGCCCGGATCGCGGTGTAGTCGGCGCCGTTGAGCGCCGTCCGCAGTTCGGCGAGCGCACCCTCGAGCTCCGACTTCTTGTCGGCCGGGATCTTTTCGCCGTTGTCAGCAAGGAATTTCTCGGTCGAGTACTGCAGGGTCTCGGCGGTGTTGCGCGTCTCCGCCTCCTCGCGGCGCCGGCGATCATCCTCGGCGTGCGCCTCGGCATCGCCCATCATCCGCTCGATCTCGTCCTTGGACAGGCCCGAGCCGCCGGTGATCGTCATGCCCTGTTCCTTGTTGGTGGCCAGGTCCTTGGCCGAGACATGCACGATGCCGTTGGCATCGATGTCGAACGTGACCTCGATCTGCGGAACGCCGCGGGGCGCCGGAGGCAACCCGGTCAGCTCGAACATGCCGAGCTTCTTGTTGTAGGCCGCGATCTCCCGCTCCCCCTGGAACACCTGGATCTGCACGCTCGGCTGGTTGTCGTCAGCCGTGGTGAAGATCTCCGACCGCTTGGTGGGGATCGTCGTGTTCCGTTCGATGAGCCGGGTCATGATGCCGCCCTTGGTCTCGATGCCGAGCGACAGCGGGGTGACATCCAGCAGGAGGACGTCCTTGACCTCACCCTTGAGCACGCCAGCTTGCAAGCTGGCGCCGACGGCGACGACCTCGTCCGGGTTGACGCCCTTGTTGGCCTCCTTGCCACCGGTCAGCTCCTTGACCAGGTCGCCGACGGCAGGCATGCGGGTCGCCCCACCAACCAGCACGACGTGGTCGATCTGATCGACGCTGATACCGGCGTCCTTGATCACGTTCTGGAACGGCGCACGGGTACGGTCGAGCAGATCCTGCGTGATCTTCTGGAACTCAGCGCGGGAAAGGGACTCGTCCATGAACAGCGGGTTCTTCTCCGCGTCCTGCGTGATGTAGGGCAGGTTGATCGAGGTCTGGTTGGACGAGGACAGCTCGATCTTCGCTTTCTCCGCGGCCTCCCGGAGACGCTGCATCGCCATCTTGTCCCGAGCCAGGTCGATACCGTGGCCGGCGCGGAACTTGTCCACGAGCCAGTCTATGATCCGCTGGTCCCAGTCGTCGCCACCGAGGTGGTTGTCACCACTCGTGGCCTTGACCTCGATGACGCCTTCGCCGATCTCGAGCAGGGACACGTCGAACGTGCCACCGCCGAGGTCGAAAACCAAGATCGTCTGCTCCTTCTCGCCCTTGTCCAAGCCATACGCGAGGGCAGCGGCGGTCGGCTCGTTGATGATGCGGAGCACGTTGAGCCCCGCGATCTGCCCGGCCTCCTTGGTCGCCTGGCGCTGTGAGTCGTTGAAGTAAGCCGGAACGGTGATGACGGCCTCGGTGATCGTCTCGCCCAGATAGGCTTCGGCGTCACGCTTGAGCTTCTGCAGAACGCGCGCGCTGATCTCCTGCGCGGTGTAGTTCTTGCCGTCGATCGTCACCTTCCAGCTCGCATCGCCCATGTGGCGCTTGACGGAGCGGATGGTCCGGTCGACGTTGGTCACGGCCTGGCGCTTCGCTACCTCGCCGACCAGCACCTCGCCGTTCTTGGCGAACGCAACCACGCTGGGCGTGGTACGTGAGCCCTCCGCATTGGCGATGACCTCCGGCTCGCCGCCGGTCAGCACCGCGACTACGGAGTTGGTGGTACCCAGGTCGATGCCGACCGTTCGGGTCATAGATGTCTCCTCGATAATTGATTGCCTGATGTGCTCGTCAATCGTGCCCAGTCTGCTGGGCCACTGTCAAAAGAACTGAGTCTGGTGCGCTCAACTTCCCGCTGCAGCAGTGACGCCCGTCACAGTCCGCCGATTCGGCTGCCCACAGGCTGGCCGGCCGCGGCGCTGGCCCTCCTGCTCGTGGCTGCCTGCGGGTCCGGGAGACCATCTCTGGAGCTCACTCATCCCCCGCCGTCGGTGACGGTTACGACGGCAACGATCGGCGACCTGGGACAGATCCTCACCAGTGGCGGCCACCCGCTGTACGTGTTTCCGCCCGATCACCGGGCGGCCGTGCTCTGTGACAGCGCCTGCCAAGGCACCTGGCCGCCCCTGACCGTCACCCGCGGCGGCAGAGTATCGGCGGGATCCGGTGCTGATCCAGCCAAACTCGGGACGATCGCCCGTCCCGGCGGATCGGATCGCGTCGTCACCTACGAGGGCTGGCCCCTGTACCGCTACGCCGGTGACGTTGATCCCGGAACGGCGAATGGCCAGGCGCTGACCCTCAACGGTGGCCCGTGGTATGTCATGCGACCGTCTGGTCAGCCCGTCGTGTTGAACGAGGAGCAACCGTGACCGAGGGCGTCGGCGAAGGCTCTCCTATCGGCGAGCCCGCCCATCACCAGGCGCGAGTCAGCCGCCGGGCGCTGATGACGGCCAGCGCGGCAGGCGCTGCGGCGGCCATTGGGGCCGGCGCGGCCATCGGGATCAACGCGCTCGTGTCGTCGCCGACGCCAGTACCGGCGATCCCACCGTCTGAAGACCTCATGGTCGACCACGGGATCCTGAAGCGGATCTTGCTCGCCTACCGGGAAGTCAGCCGCCAGGTCACCGCTGGCGATCCGGTTCCCATCGCGCCGATCGCGGCTGCGGCCGCACTCGTCCAGGCCTATATCGAGAGCTACCACGAAGGGCTCGAAGAGGCCTACGTCTTTCCCCGACTGCAGCAAGCCGGCCGGCTGACCGGCCTCGTGCGAACCTTGCTGATCCAACATGACCGCGGCCGTCACTTGACCGCGGGCATCACCGAGCTCACTGCCGACGGCGTCCGTACCGAGGTGGCCCGCACCGCCCTGACCCGCCGACTGGACGCGTTCGTACGGATGTACGAGCCGCACGAGGCGTGGGAAGACACCGTGGTGTTTCCGGCGTTCCGTGACGTCACTCCGGATCGAGTGTTCGCCGAGCTCGGTGTGCGGTTCGCCGACGAGGAGCGCAAGCTGTTCGGCGCGAGGGCAGTCGATCACCTCGTTGATCGGGTCGCCACCATCGAAGCCGCCCTCGGGATCGGTGACCTCGATTCGTTCACACCGTCGGCCATCTGACCTAGGTCAGACCTAGGTCAACGCCGCCTGACCTGAATGAGACGCGACGCCCGGCCGGGTTCGACCGGGCTCTGCCGCGCAGAGCAGACTGGTCGTCGTACCGGACACGGAGAGGAGACTGGACGCCGTGCCGGACCGTTCTGCCGCGACGCCAGACGCCACGACGCGGCGCGTCCCGGACCTGGTGTGGATCGCTTGGCTGGTGGCCGCGGGGATCCTGGTCGTGCTCACGGTCAACGTGGTCCGTCACTTGGCGGCTGGCGGTGCCCACGAGCATCCGTCCGCCGCCTTGTTCCGCGCAGGCGAGTCGCGCACCCTGCGGCCACTGCTCGGCAGCGCGCTCATCACCGAGTGGCAGGTGAATGCCGTTGCCCTGGCAGTACTAGCTCTGGGCCTCGCGTGGTACGTGACCGGGACCGCCCTGCTACGCCGCCGCACCGGCGAGGTGTGGCCGTGGTGGCGCACGGCGTGCTTCGCAGCCGGCCTCGCGGTATGCGCGTACGCGACGTGCGGCGCCATCGCCGTCTACGACCAGGCCCTGTTCAGCGCCCACATGATCGGCCACCTTGCCCTCGTCATGGTCGCCCCCGCCTTGATCGTCGCCGGCGGTCCGCTTCGGCTGGCCGTCACTGCGAGCCGGCCGGCTACCGCCAGCCGGATCCAACGGGTGACCGACAGTCCGGTCGTCGCGCTCCTTACGTCGCCACCGGTCGGGCTCGCCTGCTACGCAGCGGTGATCGTGGGCAGCCATCTGACCGGCCTCATGGACACCATCATGGAGCACACGGGGGCGGGCCAGGTCGAGCATGTCGTCTACCTCGTGGTCGGCTATCAGTTCTTCGTGCTGGTTATCGGCGACGAGCCGATCAAGTGGCGGCTGTCCACGCCGGTACGTTGGGTCCTGCTCGCCATCGCCATGGCGGTCGACACGTTCACCGGCATCACCCTGATGCTCGCCACCGAACCGGTCACGATGGGGACGCTGCCTGGCCTTCGGGTGGATCCGCTCGACGACACGCACACCGGCGGCGCGATCATGTGGTTCTGGGGCGACGCGATCATGGCCCTGATCATGGTCGCTCTCGTCATTAGCTGGTTGCGTACATCCGGCCAGTCGGTCCGCGACCGCGACAGCTGGTTGGAGCAGGCCCGGGACGCGACGCTGCGCGATCGAACCGGCGATGCCTCCGGCGGTGATATCGATGTGGACCAAGCCCGCCTAGCCGCCTACAACGAATGGCTCGCCAGCCTCGCCCGCCACGATCAGCGTCACTGACGGCCCATGGCGTCATTAAGCCGTGGCAGCACCCATGCGGCGATAGACGCGGCACTCCCAGGGCCGCAGGTCCAGGTCCGTCCCGGTGTCTACCGGATAGTTAGCGAGCACGAGTTCGCTCGCTGCCCAGGCGCCGCGTTTGGGCACATCAGCGGCCACGGTCATGTCGGAGAAATTGCCCACGACGAGCAGCGTCACTCCGTCCAGTGCCCGGGTGTAGGCATAGACGAGCTCGTCGTCGGGGAGCAGCATCGTGAAGTCGCCATTAGCCACCACCGGGTCGGCGTGCCGCAAGGCGATAACCCGCCGGACGTAGTGGAACACCGAGTTCGGGTCGTCCCGCGCATCCGCCGCGTTGATCTGCCGATGGTTTGGGTTGACCGGCAGCCAGGGCGTTCCGGTGGTGAACCCGGCGTTCGGCGAATCATCCCATTGCATCGGCGTTCGGGCGTTGTCGCGGCTCATGTACCGCATCGCCGCGAGCACGGTTTCCGGATTCTCTCCAGACGCGACGGCGGCGGTGTAGTGATTACGCGACTCGATGTCGTCGAAATCGTCGATGCTCGCGAACTGACCGTTTGTCATGCCGATCTCGTCGCCCTGATATACGTAGGGCGTGCCGCGATGCAGGTGCAACACGGTTGCAAGCAGCTTGGCCGATAGGACGCGGTAATTGCGGTCGTCCCCGAACCGAGAGACGCTCCGCGGCTGATCGTGGTTGCTCCAATAAAGGCTGTTCCAGCCCACATCAGCCAGTCCGGCCTGCCACCGGCCAAGAGTTGCCTTCAGGTCGCGCAGCCGCAGTGGTTGCACATCCCATTTGGACGCCCCCCGGTCGAGCCATACGTGCTCGAACTGGAACACCATGTCCAGCTCAGCCCGCGCGGGATCGGTAAACAGCCGCGCCTGGTCGACCGTTACCAGCGGCATCTCACCGACGGTCAGGTATCGACCGTCTCGGTCGGCGAAGACTTCGCGATGCATCTCGTGCAAGTACTCGTGCAGGCGTGGACCGCCGACGAAGTACGGCGTTCCGTCGCCCCAGAGACCGGACCGGACAAGGCCGTCGGGGAGCGCCGGATCCTTGGAGATCATGTTGATGACATCCATGCGGAATCCGTCGATCCCGCGATCGAGCCACCATCGCATCATCGCGTAAATGGCCTGCCGTACCTCGGAATTCTCCCAATTGAGGTCCGGCTGCTTCCTCGAGAAGATGTGCAGGTAGTACTCGCGCGACCGCTCGTCGAATTCCCAGGCCGAACCGGAGAAAAAGGACTGCCAGTTGGTCGGCTCGGCCCCCAGGTCGCCGGCGCGCATCCCCTCGCGCGCCCCTCGCCACCAGTACCAGTTCCGCTTGGCATTGTCAGCGCTGGATCGCGACTCGATGAACCACGGGTGCTCGGCGGATGTGTGGTTCACCACCAGATCCATGACGAGCTTGATTCCCCGGTCGTGCAACGCCGCGAGCAGTTCGTCGAAGTCAGCCAACGTGCCGAAGACGGGATCGATCTCCTGATAGTCGCTGATGTCGTAGCCGTTGTCGTCCTGCGGAGACGGGTATACCGGCGACAGCCAGACGACATCAACGCCAAGCTCAGCCAGGTAATCGACCTTTGAGGTGATCCCCTTGAGATCCCCTATGCCATCGCCGTTCGAGTCGGCAAAGCTGCGCGGATAGATCTGGTACACGACCGCTGACCGCCACCACGGCTCGCCTCCCGCCTGCGCTGCGTGGGGTGCGGGACTGCGGTCTGGCGAGGTTGTCCTCATGGCCTCATCACAGCGCATCCCGGCGCTGCAGCCAATGGAACGCGAGCCAGCCCAGCGGCACCGGCAGCCAGAACGTGCATAGCCGGAACAGCAGCACGGCGCTGACGGCCGATGCCGTCGGCATACCAGCCGCGGTCAGGCCGGTCGAGAGGGCCAACTCCATCGCACCTAGCCCGCCCGGCGTCGGCGCGACCGATCCGATCGCACTGCCACCGAGGTAGACGAGCGCAACAGCGACGATGTCAACCGTGCCCCCGAAGGCACGGGTAGCGCACCAAAGCGCGCCGGTGTACGCCGCGTTCAGCAGCAGGATGCCGACGAGGCCTTCGGCGAGCTTGCGCGGGTTGGTCACCAGGTCGAGCAGCCGCGGAATCGCTTCACGCACCGGAGGAAGCACCCAGGCCACCACCCACCGGCGAGATATCGGAATGGCCAGCAGAATGAGAAACACGAACGCAAGCGCACCCAACGCGATGAACAGCCAGCCTGGCACCGCGACACCGTGTTGTGCGTTCGCGCCGGTCAAGGCGGCGACCAGCAGGAGCAAGCCGATGTGCGACACCGCGTTGACGGCCTGACTCGCCCCGACGCTCGTCGCCGCTGCCGGCGTGGACAGACCCGCCTTCTGCAGGTAGCGCAAGTTGACGGCCAGGCCCCCGACAGCAGGAGGAGTGACGAAGCCCGCGAACGCAGCGGCAACCTGAGCGAGCACCGTCCGCAGGAAAGGCAACCGCTCCTGGACATAGCCGATCAATGCGAGGGCGGCAGCGACGTAAGTCACCGCCGAGAACAGCACGATGAGCGGAACCCATCCCCAGTGCGCTTCGCGGAACACCGTGACCAGGTCGACCGATCCGAGCTGGCCGATCAGCAGGTAGCCGGCGATGATCAACGCGACGATGGTGATGACTGTGCGTGGACGCACCCGCTCCAAGCGAGTGAGATCCTCGGGCGCGTGCTGCGTCTGCTCCAGCAGCTGTTCCCGAAGCTGCACGAGCATGCCCCGGTGCTGCTTCAACACGCGGCGGGTGTCGCGCGGCAAGGCCACGGGCTGCAGCACGGCGCGGATCGCTCCCGCGGCCTCGTCGCTGAGCACAGTACGGGCGATGGCCACAGCGCGTTCCGGCCCGACGAGCGCTGCGGTGGAGACCAGGACCTGAGCGCGGTCGAGATTGATTCGTAGGTCCGTGGCAAAGGCAGAGCCATCGTCCGGAATCGGCAGCACGACCCGACCAGATACGTCGACGATCACGGCGTTCGCGCTCAGTCCGCCGTGGGTGACTCGACGGTCGTGCAGCTTGCAGACCTCGCGCCACAGCTGCGCCAGCTGCTGGTCGGTCACTCCTTCGCCGACCTCTGCGAGCGGCGTGCCGTCGACCCGGTCGTAGGCCAGCACAATTGCGTCCGGCCCGCAGGGCACGCCCGCGAGCAGGCGCGGCATCCGAACGCCGGCGTCCTGACCGGCGAGGGCGAGCAACGAGCGACGCTCCGCGGTGTTCTCCAGGGAGATCCTCGGCCGGCGAGTGACCTCGCGCTGCAGCCGGACGAAGTTGTAGATCCGCACGAACGCGCCGACCGCGAGTTGGTCGCGGTCGAAGACGTGCACAGCGAGGTTGCTTCCGGAGCGGGTGGTAGCGCTGTACGCGCGATAGTCCTCGTCGTCCGGCTCGTCGCGTTCCAGCCGGCGCAGGTGGATTCCTCTAGCCTGCAGGGCATCGGCGATACGTTGCCCATCCGGGCGCAGGTTTATCGAACCTCCGATGTAGCGCACGGCTACGCCGACGATGCTCCCGATCACCAGGCTGCAGACGAGGGACAGCAAAGTTGCCTGAGCCACGATGAACGAGGCGACGAAGTAAAGCGCGATGGCCAGGATGAGCAGCTGGCGCCAAGGTTGCTCGGCGGAGACGCCGATGACACCCGTCACGGTGATCAGGGCGACGACGCCCGTCAGATAGGCGTCTAGAGGCATCGTCCGGGTTCCGTCGTGCAGCAACGTCAGGGCCTGGTACAGGTCGCTCGACGGTGCGGAACGCAGCGCCCAGTTGAGGCCCTCGGCGATCAGGACTCCGCCGACGCCGGTGAGCAACGCTTCAATTAGCCGGCGATATTGGCCGCGGATGATCAATACGACGACGTAACTCATGGGCACGAGCAGCACGCCGAGACCGCCGACGATCTGGATCAGGTTCTTCAGCAGCCCTGGCAAATCCCCCAAGGCATGGCCGAGGTCGCTGCTGGTGCCCTGACTGGTGTTCTTTGCGACACTGCCCAACCCGGCCAGCACGGCCAGCAGCACGACGAGGCCGACGAGCCGCACACCGTCGACGGAGCGACGAATGCGCGACGGCTTCTTGTCGACGACGACGATCGGCTGCAGATCAACGGCCGTCACGGCCTGATGGTATTGGATCAACCTCATTAGAGCCTGCGCCGACCGGGGTGCGGAGGCTCTGGGTCCGGCGACTGCTACGACCGCAGGACCAGCCCACGCCGAGCGCGAGCAGGTGTCCCGTCTCGACGACGTCGCGAGTCACGGCCAGATCGGCGACGGCGGCCGTGACGGCGGTTGTCATCACAATCCACCGGGCCGGGTCGCGGAGCGTTGCGGCAACCGCCCCGACCGCGGCTGCCGCGATGTAGGAGGCGCCTGTGTCGGAACGGGAACGTTCGGACACCGGCAGCCAGCCCCGGCGAATGCCCCACCAGACCCCGGCCTGGGTCACCAGTGTGGGTAGCACGTGCCCAGCCACGCCGATCCCGGCGGTGCGAACGGCTCCGACGCGATACTCGAGCGCCCCGACAGTGAACCCGGCGGCCGCGGTGGGGACGAGCCAGGTACCGTCCTGGAGTACGAGAGCGCTTCCCACCAACGCCCGGACCGGAGCTACTCGCAGGTTGTCCAGATTGGTGCTCACGTACCGTTCCAGCTGGCCGCCGCTGAACCGGGAACGTCGTTTCAACGCGGTCGTGATGAGCAACGCCGTCGCGAGCCCAGCGCTGAGCGGGAACCGGCGCACGATGCTCATTGGTCAGTCCACAGTGCGCCGATCGCGTCGCTCAACAGCTCCCCGACGTCGCCCAGGCGATGGTGACCGCCGCTGACCACGACCCGCCCGTCGACGAGCACGGTGTCGATGTCCGCGGCCGATGCAGCGAGCACGGCCTCCGCCGGATCCGCTCCGGCGGTACGTGGTGAGTCGAGCCGCAGCGCGACCAGATCGGCTCGACGTCCCGGCGAGAGCTCCCCGGCGTCCGGCCAGCCGATGCTCCGTTGCCCATCGACCGTGAGCGCGGAAACGAGATCCGCCGCGCAAAACCGGCCGCGCTGCTGGCTGGCCAGCCGTTCGTCCATCTCGAGGGCCCGGGCCTCCTCGAGCATGTCGATCAGCACATGCTGGTCGCTGCCGAGTACCACGGGGCACCCCGCATCTCGCAGGGCTCGGGCCGGGCCGATGCCATCGGCAAGATCGCGCTCCGTGGTCGGGCACATGCTCACGGCCGTACGGGTCGCGCCCAGCCGGATGATGTCCTCGCGCGTGAGATGGGTCGCGTGGACCGCAGTCGTCGCCGCAGCCAGCGCACCGCAGTCGTCGAGCAACTGCGTGGGTGTTCGGGCATACGCGGCGAGGCATTGCTCGTTTTCGCTCGGCTGCTCGGATAGGTGGACGTGCAGCGGCCGTTCCCGGGCGGCGGCTACGACGGTCGGCAGCTGATCGCGCGGCACGGCGCGCACCGAGTGGATCGCCGCTCCGACCCGAAAGCTCTCGCCGTCCTGGAGCAGACTTACCCGGTCCGCCCAAGCGATCGCGGTGCCATCCGTAAACCGCTGCTGCGACGGCTCGAGCGGTAGCGGACCGTCTGCGGACAGGCCGCCAGCGAGGTAACACGTGTCGAGAAGAGTGAGCCGGATGCCAGCGTCGGCTGCGGCCGCGGCGAGCGCTCCGCCCATCGTATTGGGGTCGGCGTACGGACGCCCGCCCGGCGCGTGGTGCAGGTAATGGAACTCGCCAACGCTGGTCACGCCGGCGAGCGCCATCTCCGCGTACGTCGCCCGCGCCAGAGCGAGGTAGTTGTCGGGGTCGAGGCGACCGGACAGGTCGTACATCCGTTTCCGCCACGTCCAGAACGTGCCCGGCGCACCCCCGGGGCTCTCGTGGGTCCGGCCCCGCAACGCCCGGTGGAAGGCGTGGCTGTGGGTGTTCGCGAACCCCGGCATGACGAGTCCGGGCAGGCGGAGGTCGTCCGGCTGGGGCGCCCCGCGCTCGATGGCCGCAAGGTGGCCGTCGACCACGTGGATACGCACGTCGGTTGCGACGCCGCCCGGCAGGAATGCGTGCTTCGCGGAATACCACGTCATCCAGCAAGCCTCGCCAAGACGGCGCAGAGCGCCTCGATTCCAGCGAGACAATCAGTGCGCTCCGCGTACTCGGCAGGCGAGTGGGAAATGCCGGTCGGGTTTCGCACGAAGATCATCGCGGTCGGCCACCCGGCGGCGGCGAGAATTCCGGCATCGTGGCCGGCACCCGTCGACAGCGTCGGAACGTCGCCCAGCACGTCGCGGAGCTGGTCGAGCAACGACACGTCGAACATCGTCCGGTCGGTCCAGGACTCCTCGTAGAACCGGCCGCCCTCGGCCATCGCGAGCGCGGTGAGCTCGTCGACCACTACCCGCACGTCATGCTCGTCCGGGGCGCGGGCATCAATCCAGGCCGTGACCAGCGAGGGGACTGCGTTGACGCCGTTGGGCTTGACCTGGACCTTTCCGCACGTCGCAACGGCGGAATGTTGGCCGGCCGAGGTTCGTGCCGCGAGCACGAGTCGGGCATAACCGAGCATGGCGTCATGCCGGTCGTCCAATGCCGTCGTGCCGGCGTGGTTGGCCTCGCCGGGCAACTCAACCCGCCAACGCCCGTGCGGCCAGATGCCGGCACCCAGGGCCACGGGTTCGTTGCCCTCGACGTCCGCCAGGCCGCGGCCCTGTTCCACATGCAACTCGACGAAGGTGCCCAGCCGACGCAGCGCCTCCGGGTCCGCATCGAGCTGGGCAGGTTCGCGGCCGGCCGCCAGCAACGCGTCGGCCATCGTGTCACCCGAGGCGTCGCGGAGGGCTAGCGCGCGATCGGGTGCCAATGTGCCGGTGAGCAGCCGGGAGCCGCCGCAAGCGACTCCGAACCGAGCGCCCTCCTCGTCGGCGAAATTGACGACGCCGATTGGCCTCGCCGGTATGAACCCGCGCGAGCGGAGCAGGTCGACCGCGACCAACCCGGACGCCACGCCGAGCGGCCCATCGAACGCCCCGCCATCGGGTACCGAATCGAGATGGCTGCCGGTGGCGACGCCAGGGCGACCGGAGGCGGCCGCAGCGTCCGGATCGCCCCACCAGGCCCACTGGTTACCGGCCCGATCAGTCGTAACGTCCAACCCGCGATCCGCGGCGGCGGCTGCGAACCATTCGCGTAGCTCAAGGTCGACGGGCGTCCAGGCGAAGCGGCGGTAGCCCCCGGATGCAGACCGGCCCACGGGGGCCAGGTCGGCCCATACCGCGTCGAAGCTCACCGATTCAGCCTGCCATCTCCGGGTCGCAAAAAGATGATCTTGGAGTTATTGCCACAGAGGGTCGATACGTCCAAGATCATCTCGCTCGGTCGAGAGCGGCCCGGATGCTAACCCAGGCCGTTCTGCGACAGCCACGCCTTGGCAACTGCCTCGGGATCCTGCTTGTCGTTCTGCACCTTGGCGACAAGGCCAGCCAGCGTGTCCGTGTCCAGCTTGGCCGATACCGCGTTGGCCGCGGACGCGATCGTCTGGGTGATCTTCGCCTTCGTCACGAGGGGCACGATGTTCTGCGCCGCGAACTGGTTGCGGCTGTCCGTAAGAGGCACGAAGTTGTTGACCTGGATCGCCGGGTCAGTGGAGAACAGATCCGCAGCGTCGACCTGCCCATTCTTGAGGGAAGTCACAGTGACCGGGCCACCGACGTCGAGCGGCTTGAAGGCCTTGAAGTTGATGCCGTAGATGCTCTTCAGGGCCGGCACACCGTCGGGCCGAGTCTCGAACTGCTTCGGCGCACCCAGCGTCATCTGACCCGCCACCGGGCACAGATCGGCGAGGGTGCGCAGGTTGTACTTCTTCGCCGTGTCCTGGGTCACCGCGATGGTGTCCTTGTCCTCGGCCTGGGCAAAATTGAGGACTGCCAACGTTGTCGGTAGCTTCTGCTGGAGAGCCGCGTAAACGGCGTCAGGCGCGGTGGCCGTCGCCGACTTGTCGAAGTAGGACAGGATCGATCCGGTGTACTCGGGAACCATGTCGATCGACCCGTCCTGCAGGGCCTTGATGTAGACCGGGCGTTCGCCGATCTGCAGCTTCTTGGAAACCTTGACGCCCTTCGCACTGAGGGCGCCGGCGTAGATATCGGCCAGCAGCACGTTCTCCGGGAACGCCGCCGAGCCGATCGTCACCGAACCAGTGCCGGCCGGGTAAGTCGCCGAGTTCGACGGCGAACCGGCACCCTGCGCCGCCCCGCTGGATGCACCACTTGCTCCGGCTGAAGACGAGGGACCCGCGCAGGACGCTCCCCCTGAGCCAGCAGCAGCGCTGGTTGTCGTCCCGCTGGAGCTTCCGCTACTGCCACACGCCGTCAGCGCGAGGACGAGCCCCAGCACCGCGGAAAACAGCACGTAGATCCGCTTCATCTGGTCTTCTCCTGTCGATGGCTAACTGAGTAATTGAAGCGCCCGAAGTGCGCACACTGGTCAGCTCGGTCGGACCGTCACCTCCGTCGGACCGGCCAACACGAACGTAGGTGCCGCGGCCTTTGCGGTGGTGCGGAATCGTCCGGACACACCGCGCGGCACAAGGAATCGTTGTGCGATGGCAAATAACAGGTCGGCCACGATGGCCAGCAACGCGACGAGGATCGCACCCGCGGCCATAGCCGGATATCCGGCGTGCGGGTCGTTCAACTGGGACAACCCGTCGACGAGATACCGGCCCAGGCCGCCGAGAGTCACGTAGGCCGCGACCGTAGCGGTGGCGATCACTTGCAGCGTGGCACTGCGGGTGCCCGATAGTACGAGCGGCAGTGCATTCGGGAACTCGACCTTGCGCACGACTTGGGAACCGGTCATGCCCATCCCTCTGGCGGCGTCTCGCACCGCAAGGTCGACATTCTGAACGCCGGCGTACGTGCTGGTCAGTATCGGTGGAATCGCAAGCAGTACCAGGACGATCTCGGTCGGGAGTAAGTACGGAAGCTCGCCCTTGCTGTGGATCTTCGGTGAAATGAGTACCACCAGATAGATGAGCAGGCCGAACGTCGGAATGGCGCGTAGTGCATTGGCCGTACCGGCGACGACGACCACACCACGTCCGGTGTGGCCGATCACCAGACCGAGTGGAATAGCGATCACGACGGCGATGACCACGGCGATGATCGCGTAGTAGACCTGCTGGCCGAGGCGGGCGATTATCCCGTCCGCGCCCTGCCAATTGGCGGGGTCGTTAAGCCACTTGAGGACGTTGGCGAAGCTGAGCGACGTCTCCACGACTCGTCACCTCGCCTGGACTACGCGTTGCCAGGGGGTCAACGCGCGCGCTATGAGAAGGATCACCGCGTCGAAGGCGAACGCGAGCAGGATCACGAGGATCAGACCCAGGAGGATCGGCGCGTTGGAGAAGGTCTGGAACCCGGCGGTGAACAGTTGCCCCAACTGCGGAACGCCGATGATGGCGGCCACCGATACCAAGCTGACATTGGATACTGCGGCCACCCGCAACCCCGCGGCGATGACGGGCACGGCGAGCGGAAGCTCGACGCCTATTAGCAGTTGCCGGGGCGTATAGCCCATGGCGGTCGCCGTGCTGCGCGCTTCGTCCGGCACGGCGTTCAGCGCGTCGGCGACAACACGCACCATCAGGGCCAGTGTGTAGATGGTGAGGGCGACGGCGACATTCAGTGGATTGAGAATCTTCGTATGGAGCACGCCGGGAAGCAGGATGAAAAGGGCCAGCGACGGGATCGTGTACAGCAGACCGGTGGCAGTCACCGTCGGCGGATAGATCCACCGGTATCGAGACGCGAAGTAGCCCAGCGGTAGAGCGAGCAGGAATCCGACGACGAGTGGCACTCCGGCGAGCCAAGCGTTGTTCCACAGCCAGTGCAGCACATCGCTCTGGTTATTCCGGAAGTAGTCCCAGACCTCCACTCAGGCCTCCGAGCCGACGGCGAGCGTAGAGCGGGCGGTCCGCGCTACGGACGCCTGTTCCTCGATGCGCGCCAGCACCTGCGACGCGGACACGGTGCCGAGAAATCGCCCGTCCGCATCCACGACGACTCCGCGGCCGCTCGGCGAGGAGAGCGCGGCATCCAGCGCCGCCCGTAGCGTGCCGTCGACGGTAGCCAGCGTGCCGCCGAGGTTGAGCAGATCGGGCGTCACTGGTCCCTGCAAGGCTTCCTCGGCAACGCCAGTCAGCGCCAACCAACCCTGCGGCCGGTTCTCGTCGTCGACAACTAGAACCCAACCGTCGTCAGCCCGGCGCGCTGCCTCGGACAGGTCCAGGCCGAGGGGCACGGTTGACTCGTCCCGCAGTGGAAGGGACCCGGCGGCCGCGAAACCGAGGGCGCGATAGCCACGGTCCCGACCGACGAATCCGGCCACGAACGTATCGGCCGGGTGTGACAGCAGCTCGGCCGGGGTATCGAGTTGCGCGAGCCGGCCGCCGATGCGCATTACGGCAACGCGGTCGCCGAGCTTGATCGCTTCGTCGATGTCGTGCGTGACGAAGACGATGGTCTTGCCGAGTTCGTCCTGCAGCCGAAGAAACTCATCCTGCAGCTGGGCTCGGACGACGGGATCGACCGCGCTGAACGGCTCGTCCATCAACATCACGGGAGGGTCGGCGGCAAGGGCCCGCGCGACGCCGACTCGTTGCTGCTGCCCACCTGACAGCTGGGCCGGGTAGCGCTTCGCGAATGACGCGGGAAGGCCTACCTGATCGAGTAATTGCATCGCCCGCTGGCGGGCCGCGCGCTTGTCCTGTCCGAGCAGGAACGGCACGGTGGCGATGTTGTCGACGACCGTGCGATGCGGAAAGAGCCCGGCGTGCTGGATGACATACCCGATGCCTCGGCGCAGCTGGGCCGCTGGCACGGTTGCGGTGTTCCGATCGTCGAGCCAGATGCGGCCACTGGTCGGTTCGATCATCCGGTTGATCATTCGCAGACTGGTCGTCTTGCCACACCCCGACGGACCGACGAGAACCGTGATCTGGCCGGACGGAGCCTCCAGATCGAGATGGTCGACCGCCACCGTTCCGTCAGGATAGGTCTTGCTGACGGCCTCGAATCGGATCATGGCGATCGCCTCATGAGGGGGAGTGACGGCCTTCCGTCGGGGACATCGGCAGGCAGTGACGGATCACAGCGGGCGCGTTATCGTGCCGGCACCCTAACCCTTCCACAGTCATGTGACATTGCATGCGTTCTGGCAGCCTCGTCGCGCATCGTAGGCATGCCCTCAGGCAAGTTTCCACACGTCGCGATCGGCACCGATCGGCGCGGAGAGAATGCAACAGCATAAGCTGCGACAGTTGACCCGAACACAGCGACATGGCAGGAGGACCCGTGGCGCTGCGCCTGACACTCGCCTTGTTGATGCTCGCGGTCACGATCGTGGTGGTCGGGCGCCGGGTCGGCTGGTTGACCCGGCTGGTCCGTTCCGGGCAGCCGGCGCCGGGTCGCACCGACAAGATGGGCGAGCGGTTGCGAGCGCAGCTCGTCGAGGTGTTCGGGCAGCGTCGGCTGCTTCGGTGGTCGGTGCCGGGTATCGCACATTTCTTCACGTTCTGGGGTTTCATCGTGTTAGCCATCACGATTGTCGAGGCCTTCGGAGCGTTGGTGATCAGCGAGGACTTCGCGTTCCCGTTCTTCGGTCACGCCCGGTGGCTGGGCTTCCTCGAGGACTTCTTCGCGGTGGCGGTGCTGGTGGCGGTCATCATCTTCGCGGCCCTGCGGCTGTGGAACGCGCCGGATCGTGAGCACCGAGCCAGCCGGTTCTACGGATCACACACCGGACCGGCCTGGGTGATCTTGGGCATGATCACCCTGGTTGTCGTGACCCTGTTGCTGTATCGCGGGGCGCAGTACAACACCGGGCACTTCCCGTTCGGCACGTCGAAGGCGCCGTTCGCGTCGTACGCGGTCGCGCAGCTGCTCGGCGACGGCGCCTACAACCAGGGTGTGGAGACGTTCTTCTTGCTCGCGCAGATGGCGGTGATCTTCGGTTTCGCGATCATCGTCGTCTACTCCAAGCACTTGCACATCGCGATTGCCCCGCTGAACGTGACGACGAAGCGGTTGCCCGACGGGATGGGTCCGCTGTTGCCCGCGGCCGACGAGAAGGGCGCGCCGATCGACTTCTCCGATGTGGAGAACCTGAGCGAGGACACAACGTTTGGCCGGGGAAAGATCGAGGACTTCACCTGGAAGGGATATCTCGACTTCGCGACCTGCACCGAGTGCGGGCGTTGCCAGTCCCAGTGCCCGGCATGGAACACCGGAAAGCCGCTGTCCCCCAAGCTCGTGATCATGGACCTGCGCGACCACCTCTTCGCCAAGGCTCCCTACCTCATCGACGGGAAGACAGTGCCGGGCGACGGGTCGGACCTCGCCACCGCCGCCGCGGAAGCGCCGTCCGATTCCCATCACGTCCCGGAGGCCGGCTACCCGCGCCTGGAGGGCTCGGGCCCGGGTCAAGCGCTGCGCCCGCTGGTCGGCGACGCCGCATCGTTCGGCGTCATCGACCCCGACGTGCTGTGGTCGTGCACCACGTGCGGGGCCTGCGTCGAGCAGTGCCCGGTCGATATCGAGCACATCGACCACATCGTCGATATGCGCCGCTACCAGGTACTGGTCGAGTCGGCATTTCCGTCCGAGGCGGGCGTCATGCTGAGGAACCTGGAGAACAAGGGCAATCCTTGGGGCCTCGCCGATCGGGGACGCGAGGAGTGGACCGACGGACTCGACTTCGAGGTGCCGCGCGCCGTCCCCGGCGAGAAGCTGCCAGCCGACATGGACTATCTGTTCTGGGTCGGCTGCGCCGGCGCGTTGGAGGACCGGTCGAAGAAGGTCACTCGTGCCGTAGCCGAACTACTACACGCCGCCGGAGTGAACTTCGCCATTCTCGGCGCTGCCGAAACCTGCACCGGCGACCCAGCCCGGCGGCTTGGCAACGAGTTCCTGTTCCAGATGCTCGGAATGCAAAACGTCGAGACCCTCGACTCGATCACCCGCGCCGCACCACTGAGGATCGTCGCGACCTGCCCGCACTGTTTCAACACGCTGGCCAACGAATACCCGCAACTAGGTGGGCACTTCGACGTGCTGCACCACACCGAACTGCTCCGGCGGCTCGTAACCGACGGGCGACTCACCCCGGTCAAGCCGGTCGACGCGACGGTCACCTACCACGACCCGTGCTACCTCGGCCGGCACAACAAGGTCTACGCGCCGCCGCGGGAAGTCCTCGACGCCGTGCCGTCGCTCACCACGAAGGAGATGCATCGCTGCAAGGACCGTGGCTTCTGCTGTGGCGCCGGTGGCGCGCGTTTCTGGATGGAGGAGAAGATCGGCAAGCGCGTCAACATCGAACGCACCGAGGAGGCGCTCGGTCTCGATCCCGACCTGATCTCGACCGCCTGCCCGTTCTGCATGGTGATGCTTACCGACGCGGTCGCCGCCAAGCAGGCCGACGGCAGCGCCCGCGAGAGCGTGCAGGTGCTCGATGTCGCACAGATCCTGCAGCAATCTCTGGAACGGACCCCCGCCACGGAACGCAACCCCGCGCCGTAATCGGGGATGGATCTGTCGTGAGCTTGGACTTGATGCCGTATATACCGACGATTAGTCCAAGATCATCACTGCTCAGGGCGGGCACAGCCGGGGCTCAGTCGCCGTAGAGCGTGTCCAAGGTGCTGCGATACCGGTCGAGGACGATCTTGCGGCGGACCTTCATGCTCGGCGTGATCTCACCGTCGTCGACCGTCAGCTCCCGGTCGAGAATGACGAACTTCTTAATGGATTCCCAGCGGTTGAGGTGGCTGTTCAACCGGTCGACGTCGGCTTGCATGGTGGCCCGGAACTTGTCGGATCTCGCGACCTCGTCGAACGGGGCGCCGCCCATGCCGTTCTCGTTCGCCCAGGCGCGGACCGCGTCGGCGTCAAGTGCGATCAGCGCGACACAGTAGCTACGGCCCTCACCGTCGATGACAAGCTGGCTCACATACGGGCTGATGCCTTTGAACGTGGCGTCGATGGCCGATGGTGCCACGTACTTGCCGTTCGAGGTCTTGAACATGTCCTTCTTGCGGTCGGTGATGCGCAGAGCCCCGTTGGGTGCGATTTCGCCGATGTCACCGGTGCGCAGCCAGCCGTCCGCATCGAGAGCTTCGGAAGTCGCCTGGTCCTGGTTGTGATATCCCGCCATCACACCAGGGCCCTTGACGAGCACCTCGCCATCCTCGACAATCCGGACCTCAGTGCCGGGAAGCGGGTGGCCGACCGTCCCGAACAAGTACTCGGAGGGGCGGTTGACGAACGTCGCGGCACTGCTCTCGGTCATCCCGTAGCCCTCGAGGATCAGGACGCCAGCGGCGTCGAACCACTCCGCGACGTCGCGGTTGAGGGCGGCGGATCCGGAGATGAAGAACCGCAGCCGTCCACCGAATCGCTCGCGGATCTTGCGGAAGACCAACCGATCGGCAACGGCGTTCTGCGCCGTGAGCACGGCCGACGGCCGGTGGCCGGCCTGCCGGGCTCGTACGACCTTGATCCCCACACCGAACGCCCAGTCGAAGATCCTGGCTTTGAGGGCGCTGTCTCCGTGACCGAGCGCGACGATGCGGGCGTGTGCCTTCTCGAAGATGCGCGGCGCGGCGCCCATGAATGTCGGCCGTACGACGGCGAGATTGTCGACAATCTTGTCGACCCGTCCGTCGATTGCGGTAGAAAAGCCGATCTGCAACGGCAACGTGAGCAGCACCTTGCCGAAGACATGAGACAGCGGCAGCCACAGGTACTGCAAGTCATCGGCCCGCAGGATGCTCACCGAGTCGACGGACGCGGCCTCGTAGGTCCAGGCCGAGTGGAGCAATCGCACACCCTTGGGCCGCCCGGTCGTGCCCGAGGTGTAGATGAGGGTGGCCAGGCTGTCTCGAGTGGTCGCGGCGACTCGGTCGTCAACGACAGACGGTTGAGCGGCGATCAGGTCCTCGCCAAGCCGTTCCAGCTCGGCGAGGGAGATCACCCAGTCCCCGTCCGGTGTTCCGTCTGTCGTCACCACTTTCGCGACTTCCGGCAGCTCGCTTCGGTTATCGCGAAGCTTGCGAATCTGCGTGTCGTCCTCGGCGAAAACGACTCGGCTGCCTGAGTCCGAGATGATGAATGTGACGTCCTCGGCGGTGGTGGTCGGGTAGACGGTGGTCGTCGCCGCACCGGCGCACATGATGGCCAAGTCGGCAAGCACCCACTCGTAGCGGGTGGTCGACGCCACGGCGACCGGCTGCTCCCGTTCGACGCCCAGCGCGATCAAGCCTGCGGCTTGCCGGCGCACCCGATCGCCCACCTGACTCCAGGTAACGCTCGCCCAGCTGTCACCGGACGGAAACCGGAAGGCCTCGCTCGCCGGCGTGGCGGCCACTCGATCGAGGAACATCCGGGCGACTGACGGCGCCCGATTCTCGATCACCGATAGATTGACCTTTTCCCGGCTGGCGAGGCTCGTTGTCATGGCGTAAACGCTAGAACACTTCGCTGGCCAGCTGTCGGGCAAGTATGGCCGGCGCCTCCACCAGCGACGGTCCGTACCAGGTGAGATGTCGCCCGCTCACGAGCGCGACTCGCGAGTTCGGGAAACATTCCGGGCCGTCGGCAGGACCGAAGGCATACGGCTCGTCCGGGAGCACCACAAGCGGCGCGGCGGCGATCTCGGACAGGGCCACCCGCGGATAGCGCTCCGGATGGCCGGCATAACGGTTGCGGACTCCGAACCGGGCGAGAACGTCCCCCGCGAAGGTGTCGCTCCCCAGCACCATCCACGGCCGGCGCCAAATGGGTACGGCCGCCTCCTGCGCCGTGCCGCCCGCCACGTCCCGCCACGCGGCCTCCGCGTCGGTCAACCAGGCCGGCGTTGCCGGTTGGCAGGCAACGGCGAGCATCCGGGTCAACGAGGCGAACGCCTCGGGAAGGCTCCGAACGACCGTGACCCACACCGCGAGGCCCGCGTCACGCAGCGCTGCCAGATCAGCCTCCCGGTTCTCCTCCTCGTTCGCCAGCACGAGGTCCGGGCCGAGCTCGACGATCCGGGCCAGATCCGGGTTCTTCGTACCGCCGACGCGGGCCACGTCCAGAACCGCTGGGTGGGTACACCACCTGGTGGCGCCGACCAGGACATCGGGGCAGGTAGCGGCCACCGATTCGGTCAGCGACGGAACGAGCGACACCACCCGGCGGACGGTGGAGGGCATCATGACGGGCAACCCGAGATCGTCACTGAGCACGCTTCATCATGACCTGAGAATTTCTCGACGCCGTGCTGAAGCGATGTCGGCACCGCGCGTAATCTGGCGGCGTGAGACCGCGCGATGTCGTCGACCACACGCTGCAGCGGCGTGCGGTACTCGCCGACCTTGCCCATCGACGGGTCTCCGCCTCCGAAATCTGTGATGCCCACCCTTACCTGCAGCTGGCCGCGCGCCATTACGGTGAGCGCAGCGCACAGTCTTGCCCGGTGTGCGGCCGGGCGAGCCTCCGTCACGTCCACTACGTGTACGGCGACGCTTTGGGACATGCGTCGGGCCAGGCCAAGTCCATGGGTGAGCTGGCTCACCTGGCTCGCCGCCTCGCCGAGTTTGACGTTTACGTCGTCGAGGTATGTCAAGACTGTGGCTGGAACCATCTCCTGCGGTCGTTCGTCCTGGGTGAGGATGACCGGCCGGCCGACGAGAGGCTGTCCGCCGCCGACGGATGATCGAAGAGCTGAAGGAGCTGGGCCGGCGTGAGGAATGGCTCGCCGGACGGCCCCGGATCGCTGGGATCGGACTGGTCGAACGTCACGACCACTTTGCGGAAGCGCCGGCCCATCGAGTCTCGGCTGCCGCAGGGATGGCAACGCCGCCGCCAGCGCAAGCGGGCACGGTTGGCGAAGATGTCCCGATCGAAGCGGGTCTGGCGCCGGATCGGGCTCACGCTTACCTGGCTGCTCGGCCTCATTGCGGCGATGGTGGCCGCGGCCGTCGTGTTGTTCTACACACTCAGCGACGTTCCGCAGCCCTCGGACCTGTCAGTGCCGCAGGTGGCGGTCGTGGAATATTCGGACGGTTCAACCATGGCCCGAATCGGCTCCGTCGACCGGACCACTGTTCCGCTGACCAAGGTGCCGGAATCCGTGCGCTGGGCCGTGCTGGCCGCCGAGGACCGGAACTTCTATTCCGAGCCCGGTGTCTCGATCACCGGCACCGTGCGGGCGGCCCTGAATGACGTGACCGGCGGCAACACCCAGGGCGGTTCCGGGATCACCCAGCAGTACGTCAAGAACGCCTATCTAAATTCGGAGCAGACGCTCAGCCGGAAGCTCAAGGAACTGGCCATCGCGGTCAAGCTGTCCCGCGACTACACCAAGAACCAGATTCTTGAGTGGTATCTGAACACGGTTTACTTCGGCCGCAATGCCTATGGCGTCGAGGCGGCGTCCGAGGCGTACTTCGGGACGTCAGTCGACCGGCTCGGCCCGGCGCAGGGAGCGCTCCTAGCGGCTCTGCTCCGAGCCCCGAACTACTACGACCCGGCCAACAATCCGTCGGAGTCCAAGGCCCGCTGGTCCTATGTCGTCGAGGGCATGGTCGAAACCAAGCACTTAACCGAGACCCAGGCCGCGGCCTTGACATTTCCGAAAACCATCGCTCCGGACGCGGCCAAGAAGCTCGGCGCGACCGGGCCGACCGCGTTACTTGTACAACAGGTGATCAACGAGCTCGAGGCCAACGGGGTCAGCAAGGACGAGATCGATACTCGCGGTCTGCACATCCGGACGACGATCGACCGCAAGGCGCAGCAGGCTGCCCTAAATGCGGTATCTCAGACCTTCGGCGACCTGACCGCAGCGCAAAAGAACATGAAGAACGCCCTGGTCGCCGTGAACCCTCAGACCGGCGGGGTGCTCGCCTACTACGGCGGGCCGAACGGCATCAGCTACAACGGCAAGGCCGACTACAACGACTATGCCGCCGTGGGATGCCGCCCGCCGGGATCGTCGTTCAAGCCGTTCACCCTCGCCACCGTCTTGACCAACAACCTGCAGGGCAAGCAGCCGCAGCTGGCTATCAACTCGATCGTCAACGGTAATTTCACCGTCACGATCGACGGCACCCAGATCAGCAACGACCCCTCCGACCGGCCTTATAGCGGCCAGGTCACCATCGCGAACGCGATGAAGTATTCGCTCAACACGACGTTCGACCTATTGGCCAGCCAGGTCGGTCCGAGCAACGTGGCTGCGACGGCACACGCAGCCGGTGTGTCGAAGATATGCGGCGGCCACCCGACTCTGCAGAACGCGGACGGGAGCACCAGCTTCGGAATCGGCATCGGCGACTACCCGGTGCGAGTTATCGACATGGCGGATGGTTTCGGCACGTTCGCAAACGGCGGCACCACGCACGGCCCGTACTTCGTGCGACAGGTCACCGACTCGCAGGGCGCCGTCGTGTATCAGCACCGCGACCCAGGCGTCCGTTCGCTTGATCCCAAGGTCGCCAACGATGTCGGGGTAACGCTAGCGCCTGTCGCCGCGTGGTCTGGCGTGCCGCTGGCCGATGGTCGACCGTCTGCGGCGAAGACCGGTACCGAAGGCATCCAGAGCGGTCCGGACAGCGGTCAGAACAGCGACGCGTGGATGGTCGGCTACACCCCACAGGTGAGTGCCGCCGTGTGGATCGGCAGCGGCAACAGCACGACCGCGATCAAGGACGCCTACGGCCAGCCGGAGTACGGCCGCGACCTGCCCGGACGCACGTGGAAGATCTTCATGGACACCTATCTCGCCGGGGCCCCACAGCTATCGATGCCGACAACCCAGCAGATCGTGGATGGGGACAATCCGGAGCCGTCCTACGCGCCACCACCGCCACCGCCACCGTCGTCGTCGGCGCCGCCGATTACGCCAAGCACCTCGGCGCCGCCGCGCTCATCATCAGCGCCCGCTTCGAGTTCGGCTAGCTCGAAACCGCCGACAACGCCCCCGAGCACGTCCACGCCGCAGACGTCGGCGCCGAGCCCGTCCCAGAGGTCTGTCAGCCCGCCGCCGCCCGGACCGTGACGTCGGACCACTAGCCACTGGGCGCGTGCGAGGATGCCACGGTGACCGACCGGCAGCCGGACACGGCCCTCGCGGAGGCGCCGACGGTGCCGAGCCGGGACGATCCCATAGTCGCGACCGCCAGCCAGGCCATCGGCGGCGCCTGGGGCCGATACGCGGGAGCTGGACAATGGTGGACGCCGCTGCGGGTGTTGCTCGCCTTTACCTGCGTGACGCTCGTACTGGCCTATCTGCAGAAGGCCCCCTGTGCCAGTGGCAACTGGGTAGGCAACAAGCAGTACACCCACGTTTGCTACTCCGACATCGTGCCGCTGTGGGGCGCGGAGGGGCTGGACGTCGGTGCCGTGCCCTACCGCGACCACGCGGTGGAGTACCCAGTGCTCACCGGCGGGTTCATGTGGTTGACCTCGGGGCTCACTCACCTGCTCGACTCGGCCATTTCGGCCCTCACCGACGCCCAGCTGTTCGCCTTGCTCAGCTGCGTGTTGCTCGCGATCTGCGGGCTGCTGATGGTCGCTGGCACGGTGGGTGCGGCGGGGCGGCGCCCGTACGATGCGGCGCTAGTCGCCCTCAGCCCGTTGCTCGTGTTCCACGCGTTCTCGAACTGGGATCTGTTCGCCATGGCGTTCACCAGTTGCGCGTTGTGGGCATGGGCACGTAATCGGCCCGTGGCCGCCGGCTCGTTGATCGGGCTCGGGGCGGCGGCCAAGTTGTACCCCGGGCTGCTACTGCTCCCCATCTGGATCCTGGCGGCACGTACCCATCGCTACCGGCAGGCGACGTGGGCCACGGTGACCGTAGTTCTGGTCTGGTGTGCCGTGAACGTTCCCGTCGCAGTCGCATACCCGAGCGGATGGTGGGAGTTCTACCGCTTCAGCGCCGACCGGCCTACCGAAGCCAGCACATTCTGGGCGATCGGCCACTACCTGTCCAACATCGGGTTCTTCGGCAACGGGTACGCCACGGCCTGGACGCCGCCCGGCATCGCGGTCATCGCTGCCGTCATCGCCGGTCTCGCGGTCGTGGTGTTGCTCGGTCTCGGCGCGCCGACGCGGCCCCGTATGGCCCAGCTCGCCTTCCTCGTCGTGCTGGCGTTCTTGCTGACGACCAAGGTATGGAGCCCCCAGTACTCGGTCTGGCTGGTGCCACTCGTCGCGCTCGCCCGTCCGCGATGGGGTCTGAATCTCCTGTGGCAGTTCAGCGAAATCGCCGTGTGGATCGCGACGTTGCTATGGCTGCTCGGGTATTACGACAGCCCGCGTGGACTCAATTACGGCGCGCTCATGATCCTGCTTCTCGTGCGCGACGGCCTGCTGATTGCGATCGCCGTTCTCGTCGTGCGTGAGATGTGGCATCCGGAGCTGGACATTGTGCGCTCGGGCGGCATGGATGATCCGTGCGGCGGGCCGTTCGACAGCGCACCGGACCAGTTCGTCGTCCCGCTGCGGGTTCCCGCTGCACTACGACCGGCGCCCGTGACAGGCCCGGCCGAAACAACTCCGCCCCGGCCCGAAGATCCGCCCCCGTCGTCCGGTTGATTAGGGCCCACCTCCGCCGACCGACACGATCCCCAGCGCGGCCTTGAGGTAGTCGATGTCCGCGCGTTGGCCTTCTCGCGGCGTCTCGACCAGCGCGTCGGAGCCAGCCTCTCGCACGATACTCGCAATTGTTTCCGGCTCGATCATGCCGGCGGCGAAATTGGCGTGCCGATCAGCACCGGAGTCGAAGGTATCTCGGCTGCTGTTCGCGTGTACCAGATCGATACGGCCGGTGATGGCGCGGACCCGGTCGACAATTCCGGCTAGCTCCTCACCGCCGGCATACGCGTGGCAGGTGTCGAGGCAGAATCCGGGCCCGAACTCGCCAATCGCGTCCCAGAGCCGAGCGAGCCGGTCAAAACGGCGGGTCATCGCGTTGTTGCCGCCCGCGGTGTTCTCGATCAAGATCGGCAGCGGAAACCCGCCTTCGTCGCCCGCCCGAGCGAAGGTCTTGCGCCAATTGTCGTAGCCGATCTCCGGGTCGTCGGATGCGTTGAGGTGGCCGCCGTGCACGATCAACCCCTTCGCTGCGATCTGCACGGCCGCTTCGGCGTGCTGGGCCAACAGCTTGCGGCTCGGGATGCGAATGCGGTTGTTCAACGTGGCCACGTTGAGCACGTAGGGCGAATGGATGTAGATCGTCAGGCCACTGGCTTTCAGCGCTGCGGCCTGTGGATGCTCGGTCGGCTTCTTCCAACCCTGCGGGTCGGCCAGGAAGAATTGGATGACCTGGGCCCCCACATCTCGTGCGGCGCCCAACGGATCGGTGGAGTCGACGTGCGCCCCGACTGCTGGCATGCTGTCGAGCCTACGACCACCGTCGGACATCCTCGAGGTTCTGCGGAGTCGCCGTCCAGACCCGAACGTTCGGCGCGATACCGGCCACGCGGTAGCATGGTGGCGTTGCCGCGTCGGAGGAATCGATGCGGCCGCCTCCTGTCGCGGACCGTCCGCGGCCGACCTAGTCCATAGGAGGAGCAGCACCTTCATGCGCCACTACGAAGTCATGGTCATCCTCGATCCGAATCTCGAAGAACGCACCATCGCGCCGTCGCTCGACACGTTCCTGAACGTGGTCAAGAAGGACGGCGGCACGGTCGAAAAGGTCGACATCTGGGGCAAGCGCCGGCTGGCGTACGAGATCGACAAGCACGCCGAGGGCATCTATGCCGTCATCGACGTGCAGGCCGAGCCGGCGTCCGTGCTCGAACTCGACCGTCAGCTCAATCTCAACGAGTCGGTGCTGCGGACCAAGGTCCTGCGGCCGGAAGCGCGGTAGATAGCTATGGCTGGCGACACTGTCATCACCGTGGTAGGCAACCTGACCGCCGACCCGGAACTTCGATTCACGCCCTCGGGCGCTGCTGTCGCGTCGTTCACGATCGCGTCCACGCCACGCCAGTTCGACCGCAACACCAATGAGTGGAAGGACGGCGAGGCGCTCTTCCTACGATGCTCCATCTGGCGTCAAGCCGCGGAGAACGTCGCCGAGTCGCTGCAACGCGGCATGCGCGTTGTCGCGCAAGGCCGGCTCAAGCAACGATCATTCGAAACGAGGGAAGGCGAGAAGCGCACCGTCATCGAACTTGATGTCGACGAGGTGGGCCCCTCGCTGCGCTACGCCACGGCGAAGGTGAACCGTACGCAGCGCGGCTCCACGTCTGGCGGTTTCGGCTCCTCCGGATCGGCGGGCGGCGACGCTGTCGAGGATCCCTGGGGCACCCCGCCGCCACCGTCTGGTGGCAGCGGATTCTCCGACGAGCCGCCTTTCTAACGCATCGGACCGACACCAGGATTTGTGAATCTTGACGACGGTCTGCCGTCGTCGGGCAAGAATGAAACGAGCGGAGCACACCATGCCGAAACCACCTGTTCGCAAGCCGAAAAAGAAGCAGAACCCGCTGCTCGCGGCGAAGATCGACTACATCGACTACAAGGACACCACCCTGTTGCGAAAGTTCATCTCGGATCGCGGCAAGATCCGGGCGCGCCGAGTTACCGGTGTTAGCGCCCAGCAACAGCGGGAGATCGCCAAGGCGATCAAGAACGCACGCGAGATGGCGCTATTGCCGTACACCTCGACTGCGCGCTGAGGGACAATGTCATGAAGCTCATACTGACGCGCGAGGTCGCGGGTCTTGGCCTGGCCGGCGACATCGTCGAGGTCGCCGACGGCTACGGCCGAAACTTCCTCGTACCTCGTGGCTCCGCGATCCTGTGGAGCAAGGGCGCCGAGAAGCAGATCACCCAGATCAAGCGAGCTCGCGACGCCCGGGAGATTCGCGACCTTGGCCACGCCCGTGAGATCAGGTCCGATCTGGAGAAGCTCAACGTCACCCTCGGCGCACGGGCCGGCGAAGGTGGCCGGCTATTCGGTTCGATCACCTCGGCTGACGTCGCCGCGGCCGTCAAGGACGCGGGCGGCCCGCTGCTGGATCGCAAGCGGATCCGCCTCCCCGGTCACATCAAGTCGACCGGATTACACACCGTGACGGTCGACTTGCATCCCGACGTCGTGGCGTCGATTCCGCTGACTGTCACGCCTCTCTGATCCCTCGAGTGGGAACCGGCCAGAATGCGCTTCCGCGCATCTGGCCGGTCTCGCTCTTTCTGTTCGGCCACGCCTCTCCCGGAGGGTGCGTGGCAAGCAAGATCACTGAGCAAGAAATATTCCTCCACAGCCGGTGGACGAGGAATCCTCCATGATTGCTGGCTAGTTCCGTCCTGCGTCCAGCAATTCACACGGCCTTCCACAGCTGGTCTACAAGCAGGACCGCATGGCCCACAGCCTTGTCCACAGCGGGGTACACAAGCCCACTTGTGAGCCAACCATGCGCCACCTACGGTGTCCACGGGTCGGCTGCGCGGAACACCGTGGCGAAAAATCGTCAGAGGGTCCCGATACACCTTCTCGTGTACTCACCGCGATTGATTCCTGCTCGGTTGACCTGGGGGGGAGGGGGCGGGCTCCTTGGCACTCGCTGACGACACCCGGGTCGTGACCGGCGGGCTGGATCGCACGCCTCCGCAGGACATCGCCGCGGAGCAAGGCGTGCTCGGCGGCATGTTGTTGTCCAAGGACGCGATCGCCGACGTTGTCGAAGTACTGCGCCCTACGGACTTCTATCGTCCGGCTCACCAGCTTGTCTACGACGCCATCCTCGATCTCTATGGCCGCGGCGAGCCGGCGGACGCGCTCACGGTGACCAACGAGCTGACCCGGTCAGGGCAGCTCGCTCGAGTGGGCGGAGCGGTCTACCTGCACACTCTGCTGTCGACTGTGCCGACCGCGGCCAACGCTGGGTACTACGCGCAGATCGTCGCCGAACGCGCCGTGCTCCGCCGACTCGTGACGGCCGGGACGCGCATCGTCCAGATGGGATATGACACCGCCAGCGGGGCGGGAGGCATCGTGGGCAGCGTCGACGACGTCGTCGATCGCGCGCAGGCGGAGATCTACGACGTCACCGAGCGACGCACTAGCGAGGACTACGTCCACATCGAGTCACTGCTGCAAGGGACTATGGACGAGATCGATCGGATCTCGGCCACGGGTGGAATTGGGACCGGGATTCCTACCGGGTTCAGCCGCCTGGACGAGATCACCAACGGTCTCCACGCCGGACAGATGATCACCGTCGCCGGCCGTCCTGGGTCCGGCAAGTCGACCTTGGCATTGGACTTCGCGCGGTCCGCCGCGGTCAGACACCGTAAGCCGACCGTCATTTTCTCCCTGGAGATGGGCAAACTCGAATTGATGATGCGGCTGTTCTCGGCCGAAGCTTCGGTGCCGCTGCGCAATATGCGTTCCGGTCACATGGCGGATCAGGATTGGCAGCGCATGGCGCGCCGAGCTGGCGAACTGGCCGAAGCACCGCTCTATCTCGATGACTCGCCCAACCTGACGATGATGGAGATCCGGGCCAAGGCCCGCCGGCTGCGCCAGCGCCACGACCTACAGCTGATCATCATCGACTACCTGCAACTCATGACCAGCGGTAAGCGTGTCGAATCGCGTCAGCAAGAGGTCAGCGAATTCTCCCGCGCGATCAAACTGCTCGCGAAGGAGCTGGATCTGCCCGTAGTTGCGCTCTCGCAGCTCAACCGTGGTCCGGAGCAACGCACCGACAAAAAGCCGTTGCTCGCCGACCTTCGCGAATCCGGTTCTATCGAACAGGATTCCGACCTCGTGCTGCTCGTGCATCGTGAGGACATGTACGAGCGAGAATCCCCCCGAGCCGGGGAAGCCGACATCATCGTCGCCAAGCACCGCAACGGACCTACCGCGACGATCCAGGTCGCGTTCCAGGGCCACCTCAGCCGGTTCGCCGACATGCCAGACTGATCGGCCCGGGCACTCGACCGACCCTGAACGGCTACGGAGGTTGATGCATCGTGACCGGGGCTGCTGCGGGGATCGACGATGCCGCCATCGCACGGTGGAGGTTGCGCACCCAGCGTCTGGTCGCGCCGTTTGCCGGATCCGCTCACGAAGTGATCCGGTCTTTGCTCGCGGTGCAGGCCGAGAACCCAGGTCAGGCAGAGTGGGCGGTTGCCGCGCGGACGCGGCAACGTGATCCGTCCGATCTGGCCAGCCTCCTCGACGAGGGAAACGTGTTGCGGACCCACGTGCTGCGGCCGACCTGGCATTTTGTTTGCGCCGATGACCTCGGCTGGTTGCTCGACCTCACTGGACCGCGGGTGGAACGCGTGACTGGCAACCAGTTGCGCTCCGTGCATGGGCTCGACGATGCTGCGATCGACCGGGCGATGTCGGTCGTCGTCGAGGCGATCGGCGCGAAGGGTGAGCTGACCCGATCGAAGCTGAGCCAGGAGCTGACATCGCGCGGGGTGAGCGGGCACGCGCGTTCCGCCGGTAGTCAATTCGTCATGATTCTGCTTGCGCATGCAGAGCTGGCCGGGCTGATCTGCAGCGGTCGCAGGGTCGGCGGCGAGCATACCTACGCCAGGCTCGGCGACCGCATCCCGTCCACACGCCGGCTTGATCGCGACGAGGCTCTTGGTGAACTCGCGCTGCGTTATGCGAGCGGTCATGGACCGGCAACCGAACGGGATCTTGCCTATTGGGCCAGCCTTACGCTCGGTGATGCCCGCCGCGGCTTCGACGCCGCGCAGGGCCGGCTGGAACGCTTCGACCACGACGGTCGGAATTATTGGCACGCACCTGGCGAAGCCCCACCGGCGGACCCGTCCACGTCGCAGCCTAGAGGACATCTGCTGCAGATCCTCGACGAGTCCTACCGCGGCTACCAAGACTCGCGCTGGGTTCTCGACGCCGCGGGAATCGTTCCCCGCTCCCGCGAACCAGCCATAGGGATGGCCCTCGTAGACGGACAGCTCCTTGCGATGGCCCGCCGCACGGTTACTGCGGAGCGCGTACGTTTCGACGTGCATCCCTACCGGCGGTTGCGATCTGCAGAAATCGACGCCCTCAGGGACGCCGCCGACCGTTACGGTGAGTTCTTGGGCCGAGAGCCGGACATCACCATTCACCCCGCCTCGAGATAGCAGTCGTGATCTTGGACTTAAAGCCTTGGGGGCGCCGGTAAGCCAAAGATCGCCAGAAGTCTCAGCCGTCTCGGTTTGCGTGACTGACATAAGGCGAATGACCCATGCGGTTCCCGCCAGAATGGATGTATCGCCGGATGCGGCTGAAGCAGCCAAATGCCTAGCGTGCGGTCATGGCCATGGTCAGCCTTCCGACGCTCGCGGGGATCGCCTCAACGGTGATCTTCGCGGCGAGCACGCTGCCCATGCTGGTAAAGGCCTATCGCTCCCGTGATCTGAGGTCCTACAGCCTCGGCAACATCGTGCTGGCCAACGTCGGCAATTCCGTGCACTCGATCTACGTGTACAGCCTGCCGCCGGGGCCGGTCTGGCTGCTGCATTCGTTCTACCTCGTGAGCACCGCGCTGATGTTGGGTTGGTACCTCCGCTACGGGCTGCGGAAATCCACCCATGCGGACGCGCACGAGATGGGTGAATCGGCCGACGCGGCGACCGCCCCCGGATTCCTAGCGTCGACTCATACCGGATGAGGGGGTCACCCAATGAACACCCAGCACATCGAGACGCTGATCATCGGAGCCGGGCAAGCCGGACTTGCCACCGGCTACCACCTCAAGCGTCGTGGTCGCGCGCTGCTGATCATCGACGCGAACGCGCGGGTCGGCGACAACTGGCGGCAACAATGGGACACGTTGCGCCTGTACACGCCGGCGAAGTACGACCGGCTCCCGGGCCTGCCGTTCCCGGCGGCCAGCTGGCATTGCCCCCAGAAGGACGAGGTCGCCAACTATCTGGAACGGTATGCACTGCACTTCGACCTTCCGGTGCGGACCAGCACCCGGGTGGAACGTCTCGAGGCGCGGCCAGGCGGCGGGTACCTCGCGACGTTCGACAACGAGCTGATCAGCTGCGAGAACGTGGTGGTGGCCACCGGCACCTTTGGCCGGACGCCGAATGTGCCTGGGTTCGCGGCCGACCTCGAGCCATCGATCCAGCAGCTGCACTCCAGCCAGTACCGGCGGCCGGCCCAACTCCCACCCGGACCCGTTCTGGTTGTCGGCGCGTCCCATTCGGGGCTGGACATCGCCTACGAGCTTGCCGAGTCACGCCAAACAATCCTGTGCGGCCCGGATCGCGGCAACATCCCGTTCCGCCCGGAATCCCGGCGGGCTCACGTGCTCATGCCCGTAGCCGTGTTCGCGTTCAAGCACGTGCTGACCCGGCGTACACCGATGGGCCGCAAGGAAATGCAGGACGTGCGGTTCCACGGCGGACCCGCCCTTCGGATCAAACGGGACGACCTGGACCGCCGCGGGGTGATCCGCAACCAGGCCCGGATGACTGGGGTAATCGACGGGCGCCCCCAGCTGGCCGACGGCACCGTTCTCGATGTGACCAACGTGGTGTGGTGCACAGGCTTCAGGCAAGTGTTCGACTGGATCCGCCTGCCGATCCTGGATGAGCAGGGCTGGCCGGTGGAGTACCGCGGCGTTGTCGACGCCGCGCCAGGGCTCTACTTCTGCGGCCTGTCGTTCCAGTACGCGTTCAGCTCGATGGTGTTCCCCGGCATCAGTCGAGATGCTGACTACGTCGCCCGCCAGATTGTGGCCCAGGCGGCAACTGTGAATAGGTCGGCCGCCTGACCGATCGCCAGTACGCTCTATCCGGACGGTGCGCGATGGGCGTAGTCGATGAGCTGATCCGAGCCCGCGAGGCCTACGATCGCCGCGAGTGGCTGGCGGCCTACGGCGGGTTGTCCGACGTCGCCCAGGATGAGCTCACGCCAGACGATTTCGTCCAACTCGCCACCGCGGCGTACCTGCTCGGCCGACGCAATAACTGCGTGCAAGCACTGCAGCGCGCATATCAGCTCAACGTCGACGCCGGTGACGAATTAGCCGCAGTGCGCTGCGCCTTCTGGCTGGCCTTGGTTCTGCTCACTAGCGGAGAGACGGCGATCGGCGGCGGCTGGGTCGCCCGAGCGCACCGGCTGCTCGCCGAGATCGACGGCGACGTGGTCGAGCGCGGTTATGTGCTCATTCACTTCATGTTCCGAGATATCTTCGCCGGCGAGTTCGATACCGCCAGCGAGATGGCCGACCAGATCACTGACTACGGACGCCGCTACCGGGACCCGGATCTCACGGCGATGGGGCTGTCCAGCCAGGGCCGGCTGCGCCTGTATACCGGACGTGTCGCGGACGGGCTGTCGCTGCTTGACGAGTCAATGGTCGGCGTCGCGGCCGGCGAGGTATCCATCATCTTCGCCGGAAACATCTACTGTTCCATGATCGAGGCCTGCCAGGAGATCGGGGACTTCGATCGTGCGGCGCGATGGACGGCGGCCCTGACCACATGGTGTGCCGAGCAGCCCGGGCTGGTGCCATTCACCGGCCAGTGTGCGGTGCACCGCGGCCAGATCATGCGGGCGCAGGGCGCATTCGGCGAGGCCCTCACCGAGTTCGATTTGGCCGTCCATCGCTACCTTGCCGACCAGATGCCAGGTCCGGCCGGTCTCGCGATGGCCGAGCGCGGCGATGTGCTCCGCATCCGCGGCGACCTCGCCGGGGCGCACGCAGCGTACGACCAGGCCGTCACGTTCGGCCACGAGCCGCAGCCAGGTCTCGCGCTGCTGTGGCTCGCCGAGGGCCGCACCGAAGCGGCAGTCGGGGCGATCCAGCGGCTGCTCGGCGAGCCGCGCGACCCGGTTCATCGCGCGCAACTGCTGCCAGCCGCGGTAGAGGTACTGACTGCTACACATCACGCCGACGAAGCCTCCGACATCTGCGCCGAGCTGTTATCCCTCGCGAGTTCCTTCGGCTGCCCGTCAATACAAGCGCGCGCTGATCACGCCGCCGCGCTCGTCGCCCTCGACTCCGGCGATCCGGCGGCCGCAACCCCGCTGCTACGGCGGGCCCGCGCGGTCTGGGAGCGACTGGGCGAGCGGTACGAGGCCGCACGATGCCGGGTGATCGTCGGCCGCGCATTGCGCGCCCTCGGCGACGACGAGTCCGCCGCCACCGAGCTTGCGGCCGCGCGGCGCAGCTTCGCTGAACTGGGCGCGGCGCCGGCCGAGCGCGAAGCCGCCGCGCTGATGGCCACTGCGCACCCAGGCGGCCTCACTGAACGCGAGGTCGAGGTGTTACGCCTTGTGGCGGCTGGGAAGACGAACCCGGAGATCGCCACGCTGCTCTTCCTGAGCGAGAAGACCGTCGCCCGACACCTGAGCAACATCTTCACCAAGCTCGACGTCACGTCACGTACCGCCGCGGCCGCCTTCGCCTTCGAACACCACATCATGTGAACGATCTGCAACCACTCAGACACCGAACGGATTGGCGGCATGATCGCACCAGCCTGGCGTCGGCGCGCAGCCCGTCAGATTCGCGACGCGCTCACGAGTACGTGCGAGTTGCGTGGATAGCCGATGACTGCGATATCACAAACGGCCCGCCTGGGCCGCCGGCAAGACTGTCCGTAATGCATTCAACTTCAGGCACCACACATCTCGAATCTCCAGTCGGGGTAGCAGCGTTGACCGCAACAACCCTGAGCGCGGAGATCGTTGGTTTGACCTCGATGCGCGTAGCCCAACCGCCATCTTCACGGACCTTGGCCGGGCCACCGACGAACCAGGGTCGCACCGGGTTTGACGATGCGGCGGACCCAGTGGCCATCACCGGTTGTGCGACGGCGTACACGGCTTGGCCGCCGCCGAGTCCGTGAACGACGCCGGCAACGGTCACCATCTCACCATCTGCAGACGTGGTGAACGAAACGGTACGGATAGTCAGTTCGAATTCATCGGCAGTCGACGAGGAACGGCCCTGGTTCAATCTGGATTGATCGCTGCCCGTTGGCTTGTCGCTCGTGGTGAACAGCACAAACAGCCCGGTGACGAGCGCCGCCACGACGATTGCAGTAACTGCGATCCAGGCGACCTTAGTTACCGTCTTGCTAGGACACGCCCTGGTCTCACTAGGCCGTCTCCGGGCCCGGTGCCTCGCTCCCACGGGCAATCACCGTAGACGATGGTGGCAATCCCCTAAACCGTGGCGCCCGACAGGTCCGGTGTCCGCACTGAGGTCGACCCAGCCGGAAGCGGTTCCCTGACGTGATCTTGGAATTAAGGCTCTCCAGCGACACTTAGCCCAAGATCATCACCGCTGGACTCCTGGCCGACGATTGGCGGCAGGGTGTAGAGCGCGAGAAACCGCTCGGCGGCGGCCCGATCGCCAGCCACGACGAGATCCCCAGCGGCGACGGCGTCGTCGAACGGCCGACCGCCGTACGTCACGGCCGCGAACATTCGCGGGTCGCCGCTGATCGTCGCAGCCGGCTCGCTCGCTTCGCCGGCTTCGATCGTTAGCTTCTTGCGCGCGACGCGGGCGACGTACGCCTCGTCGTTGGGCCGGAGCTGGACGGTAAGCGCGACGCCGTCGGCGAGGGTGGAATCGAAGTTCGTCCGCAGCGACAGAATCAGCGATGCGACGCCGAAGTACAGGTCCTTACGGTGGTGGGGATCGCGCGCCGCCCAGCGGCCGAACAGCTGCATGATCGCCTCAAGCTCGCGCGCCCAATCGGTGAGGTCATATACCCACACCGCGGCTGGCTTGGGAAGCTTGCGGCGGGTGACCAAGCCAGCGCGTTCCAGCTCGTCAAGCCGGTGTGAGAGGACGTTCGCGCTGATGCCCGGCAGTCCGTCCTTGATATCGCCGAAGCGCTTGGCGCCGAGCATGAGCTCGCGGACCACGAGCATCGCCCAACGCTCCCCGACGAGGTCGAGGCCGTGCGCGACGCCGCACGAGTCCTCGTACGTCCGGTTGGTCGCCATGCACACACGATACCACATACTCATTATTTAGGAGTAGTCACTTGCTAATAAGGACTTACGTCCGCTAGCGTCTTCGTGCAAGACGACAGACGGCGCTAGCAGAGAGGGCAACCCACCGATGAGCACCGACTTCCGTCAGACAGCAGACCGGTCCCGCTGGCTCGCGCTTTACGTGCTGTGCGGCAGCATGCTGATGATCGTTCTGGACGCGACGATCGTGAACGTCGCCCTACCGTCCATCAAGGCCGAGCTGAACTTCGACCCGTCCAGCCTGGCCTGGGTCGTCAACGCGTACCTGATCGCCTTCGGCGGGCTCCTGCTGCTCGCCGGCCGGCTGGGCGACCTGGCCGGGCGGCGGCGGATCTTCGTGATCGGCTTGGCGGTCTTCACCATTGCTTCCGCCGTGTGCGGGCTTGCGATGAACCAGGAGATGCTCGTGATCGCCCGGTTCGTGCAGGGCGCAGGTGGTGCACTGTCCTCCGCCGTCGTGCTCGGGATGATCGTCACGATGTTCCCCGAGCCTCGAGACCAGGCCCGGGCAATCGGCGTATTCGCGTTCGTCGCATCAGCGGGTGGAGCGGTTGGCTTGCTGGCCGGCGGCTTCATCACCGAAGCGGTGAGCTGGCACTGGATCTTCTTCGTCAACGTGCCGGTCGGAGTGGTCGTTGCGCTGGCGGCCCTTCGGCTGGTCCCGTCGGATAAGGGGCTGGGCTTCGAGCAGGGTGCGGACGTCCTGGGCGCCGCTCTCGTAACGGCCGCCCTCATGCTCGGCGTCTACACAATCGTCAAGCCGGCAGCTGAGCACGGGTGGCTGGCCGGTCAGACCCTGACTCTCGGCGCGGTGAGCATCGCACTGCTGGCCGCGTTCGTCGTGCGGCAGGCGCACACTGCCAGCCCGCTGATGCCGCTGGAGCTGTTCCGCTCGCGCAATCTCGTTGGCGCGAACGTTATCCAGGTGATCGGCGCCGCCGGCATGTTCGGCGCGTTCTTCCTCGGCACCCTGTACCTACAGAACGTGAAGCACTACGACGCCATGCAGATCGGCCTGGCCTTCCTGCCGGTGACGATCTGCATGGGCACCCTGTCGGTCCGATACTCGGAGAAGCTGATCACCCGTTTCGGGGCACGTCGCGTCTCGCTTGCCGGTCTGGTGCTGATGACGGCCGGGCTCGGGCTGTTCGCGCTCGCTCCGGCCGGCGCTGACTACCTCACCCAACTGCTGCCGACGATGGCGCTGCTCGGTCTGGGCGCCGGCGCCTGCTTCCCCGCGCTCGTCGGACTGGCGATGTCGGGCGTCAAGATGGAGCAGGCCGGACTCGCCTCCGGACTGGTAAACACCACGGCGCAGGTGGGCGGCGCGCTCGGCCTCGCCGTACTGGCCACGCTGTCCACGACGCGGTCGGCGCACTTGTCGGCCGCAGGACATAGCCCCGCTTCCGCACTGGTCGGCGGGTACCACCTCGCGTTCTGGATCGCCGCCGCACTACTCCTTGCCGCGCTCGCTATCGGCGCAGTCCTCCTGACTTCGATGGCTGCGCCACCCGTGTCGACCGATATCGACCACCCGACCGAAACTGAAGCGGGCGTCGACGGGCCTCGGCAGCTGCTCACCGTCTGACCCCCGGAGTGACGTCCGGCTGATGTACGCCAACCGACCCCACACCCCCGTATGACTCAGGCTGACGATGCCGGGTCGTTCCGCGGTCCGGCCGGTCGATGAGTTTTGCCGGTCCGGACCGTCACATATGCATAGGGACTCTGGACGACCGGGATGGCGATACACCGGAGGGGCGCGATGACGGGTGCTGCGCTGGCGGCCGATCGCGGCGAGGGGGCGCTGTGGGCCGCGGTGCTGGCGGGTGACCATGATGCGTTCGCGGCTGTGGCCGGCCGGTACCAGCGCGAGCTAGAGGTGCATTGCTACCGAATGCTCGGCTCGATCGAAGACGCCGAGGACGTGGTCCAGGACACGCTGTTACGCGCCTGGCGCAAGCGCGAGACCTACCGCGGCCGGGCGACGGTGCGGGCCTGGCTGTACGGCATAGCGACCCACGCCTGCTTGGACATGCTGGGGCGGCGCAGCCGCCGGTTGCTGCCGCCCGCTGTGGCGGCGCCGGCGAATCCGTTGGCCCTGCCGCTGCCGCCGGCGAGCGAGATCGGCTGGCTGGAGCCCTATCCCGATGCGTTGCTGGACGCGCCTACCATCGACGAGCAGATCGTCGCCCGGGAGACGATCGAACTGGCGTTTCTGGTCGCGATCCAGCACCTACCGCCGCGGCAGCGGGCCGTGCTGATCTTGCGGGATGTGCTCGGCTGGAGCGCCCGCGAGGCCGCCGAGGTCGTCGGGACAACGGTGATCGCCACCAACAGTGCATTGCAACGCGCCCGGACAACGCTCCGAGAGCACCTGCCGGAAAGCCGGCTGGATTGGCGCCGCTCTCGAACGCCCGACGACGGCGAGCGCCACCTGCTCGAGCGGTACATGGACGCGTGGAACCGGACCGACGTCGACGCGCTCGTCGCGCTCCTCGCCCGCGACGCCCGTTTCACCATGCCGCCGAGCCCCGGCTGGTACGTCGGACGCGACGGGATCCGCACGTTCCTCGCCAACTACCCCCTGGCCCCAGGGGCCGTGCGGCACGTTCACCTGCCGACGCGTGCCAATCGGCAGCCGGCCTTCCTGGTCTATCTGGCCGACGGCGACGAGGGTGCATTGCGGCCGTTCGCGGTCGAGGTGCTGCGCATCGTTGACGGCCTGATCTACGAGATCGACGTTTTCCGGCAGCCTGGTCTCGTGGAGCGCTTCGCGGTCGCGGCGCCAGCATGATCCAGGCCGGGTCAGGCGATCGCGACTCGCTCGATGTCGCTCGAATTGCCCGGACGGCTTGGCCGACCTTCGGGCGGCGGGTCGTAGCGGTGCCGCCGGGCGACGCGCTGCCGTTCGACCCGGCCACCTGGCACGACGCGATCGTGTTCGTGCTGGCCGGGGAGCTGGACGTGCAGTGTTCGAGCGGCGCCGCACATCGGTTCCAGCAGGGCGACATCCTCTGCTTCATGGGGCTGTCGGTGCGGTCGCTGCGCAATAGCGGCCCGGTGCCCACACGGCTACTTGCGATCTGGCGGACTGCTCACCGGTGAGTTCTCGAGGCTCGCGCCGTCACATGCACGACCGCTCTCGACATTGAACCTGGAGGAATCGGCGTGACTGCGATCGAGCACGTCCCAACGCATCGCTGGCGGGCTTTCGCCGTCTTGGCCGTGGCGTTCTTCATGACCATCGTCGATCTCTCGATTGTCAATGTGGCAGTGCCCACGATCGGCCGCAGCTTGCATTTCAGCGAATCCAACCTCCAATGGGTCGTGACCGCCTACGGTCTGACCTTCGGCGGTTTCCTGCTCCTCGGCGGTCGCGCGGCCGACCTGCTCGGGCGCCGCCGCATCCTGATGGTCGGCCTGGCGATCTTCACTGCCGCATCGCTCGCGTGTGCGCTGGCAACCACTGACACGTTCCTGATCGTGGCCCGAGCAGTCCAGGGATTCGGCGCGGCGATCGTACTGCCAGCGGCCCTGTCGATCGTTATGAACATGTTCCAGGAGGGCGCCGAGCGCAACAAAGCCCTTGGTGTTTGGGGCGCCATTGGCGCGAGCGGTGCGACTGTCGGCCTGATCGCCGGTGGCCTGCTGACCCGGTACGTCGGCTGGGAGTACATCTTCTTCCTCAACGTCCCGATCGGCGCCGCCGCGATGCTGCTCACCCCGCGACTCGTCCCGGAGAGCCGGCGGGTCACTGCGCGGCGCCGCTTCGATCCATTCGGCGCCATCACCGCGACCGCCGGGCTGCTGCTGCTGGTCTATGCGCTGTCGAAGGCACCGCAGGACGGCTGGTCATCGGCGCGGACGATCACGCTACTTGCCGCATCGGCAGCGCTGATCGGCGCGTTCCTGGTCATCGAGTCCCGCGCCGAGGAGCCGCTGATGCCGCTGCGCATCTTCCGGCTCCGGACGCTGGCGGGCGCGAATGCGGTCGGCCTGCTGCTGGGCGGCAGCTTCTTCGCATTCATCTTCGTCGGGACGCTCTACATGCAGCAGGTCCTCGGATACTCGGCGATCAAGACCGGGTTCGCCTGGCTCGCGGCGTCGGTCACCTCGGTGGCTTTCGCCGGCCTCGCTCAAGCCCTCGTGAGCAAGCTCTCCGCCAAGCTCGTCATGGCTTTCGGTATGGGGCTCATCGGCGCCGGCATCCTGTGGTCGACCAGCATTCCGGTCCACGGTGGCTTCTGGAGCGACCTTGCCGGTCCGTTCTTCGTCGTCGGAGCCGGCACGGCCTTCGCGTTCATCCCCGTGTCCATCGCCGGACTGGCCGGCGTCAGCAAGCACGAAGCGGGGCTCGCGTCCGGACTGCTCAACACGTCGCAGCAGATCGGCGGCGCGATCGGCGTCGCCTTAGCATCGACGATCGCGGCGTCGCGGTTCGCGACGCTCACCGATGCCGGTATGTCGACGCCGGTCGCTCTCACCGGTGGCTTCCAGTGGGCCCTATGGGTCTGCGGGGCAATCGGCCTCGCCGCCGTGCCCATCGCACTCCTGCTGGTCAAAGATCGCGAACTCGCACCCGCCATCGTCACATCTGACACCGCGCCCGCACTCGCATCCGCCGAGTGACAATGATAAGGAGGCATCACATGAGACAGGTCATGGTTCGCTACCGGGTCAAGCCGGGCCGCGCCGCCGAGAACGAGGAACTCGTCCGGGCCGTCTACGAGCAGCTGCACCGCACCGGACCGGCAGGGTTCCGCTACGCCACTTACCAGCTCGACGACGGCGCGAGCTTCGTGCACCTCGCGACCGAGACGGACGACAACGCCCCGAGCCCGCTCGCCGGACTGGAGGCATTCCAGCGATTCGTCAAGAACATCGCCGAGCGATGCGACGACCCACCGGCGGTCAGCACGCTGCGCGAGATCGGGTCCTACCGCTCACGAGGCAACGACTGACTCTGCGGTCAGCCGTCTAGAACCAGCACGTCGAGTTGACGAAGCCGCTCGGGGTCAGCGAGCAGGTCGATGGCGACGATCTTGCCCTGCACAATCGTGAAGCCGAACACGACCCGGGGACGGCCGCCTGGAGCCCATACCGCCCCAACGGTGCCGTTGACCAGGGCCGGATGCGCAACCCGAGCCCGTCCGGAGAAGGTGCTGGCGACATCCGAAGCGCCGCGGACCTGCCTCGCGGCACCCACCGAAACCGCGGCGTCATCCGCACTCAGCACGACGTCGGGATCCAGGAGGGCCAGCAGCGCCTCGAAGTCACCGCCCCGTGATGCGGCGAGAAAGGCGTCGACGACGGCCCGCTTGCGAGTCAGGTCCGCGTCTGTGGTCGGCGTGGCGCCCTGGATTCGGCGGCGAGCCCGGCTCGCAAGCTGCCGCGCCGCGGCCGGCGAGCACCCCTCGATGTGCGCAATCTCGTCGAACGGCATGGCGAACATGTCGTGCAGCACGAACGCCAGCCGCTCCGCCGGCGCTAGCGTGTCAAGAACCAGGAGCAGCGCGACGCCAACCGAATCGGCCAGCACGGCTTCGTGCTCAGGATCGCCGCCCGTCGCGCGACCCACGACCAGGTCGTGCCCGCGCCCCTCCAGCGTCTCCTCGCGGCGCGCAGCGCGGGAGCGGAGCATGTCTACGCACACCCGGGCGAGGACCGTCGTCAGCCAGCCGGCCAGGTTGGTCACCTCGCGCGCGTCGGCGCGACTGAGCCGGACCCAGGTCTCCTGGACCGCGTCGTCGGCTTCGGTGGGTGAGCCGAGCATCCGGTAGGCGACGGCCCGCAGACGAGTACGGTTCGCCTCGAACTGTTCGGCTAACCAGTCTTGTTCGTCCATCCGTGCTTTCCTCCGCCGGGCGCTGCGTCACAGCACTGACGATCGGCGGCGCGCGAATGTGACAACCGCGGCCCGGTTCATCAGCCCAGCATGGCCTGTGCGAGGCCGAATTCACTCAGCGTTGGCGGATCAGCGCCCGCCAGCCACCGGCCCGGTTGTTGGCGATGATCTGCTGGAACATCGCCAGCAGCGCCCGCTCGTTGATCGCTTCTCCCTGACGGATCGCAACGGTACGAGCGGTCTTGTTGTTATGCCCTGCGGTGATAATTCCCTCTGGATCCGGCACGATCCCGCCATCGTAAAGAAATACGTTAACGTGATCCTTCGCTGCGAGTAGCGCGCAGATGTTTCCGTGTAGGACGAAGTACGGCTGAATCGTTCGTTTTATGGTCTCGGTGACCTCCTCGTCCGCCGAATGGACCAGATCCCGGATCCTTCGGCAGATGGCTTGCTGCCAGTCAGGCACCGCGTTGATGTACTCGTCAACCCGCGGATCAGTGGGGTAGCTCATGGTTGGTTCACGGTAGTCCTGGACGGAGGGTTGCATCCGGTACCTAGGTACGGGTTTATGGTCGCCTCATGACACCTCTTAAGACCTCGGCGCCGCAGGCGTGCACGCTGCCGCGAGAGGAAAGACCCTTGCGGCAAGCCGAGTTCGGTGCCCTCTTCGCAGCTGCACTGCGGGGACTTGATCGGGTCGATCCGGTCCACCTCCGCATGATTCTGGATCCAGGCTTCGAGGAGCTGACGCGCGACCTGACGGATCGGGAGGTCGCGTGCTGCTCGTTCTTCACCTTCACCCTCGAACGCTCCGGTGACGACCTGTGGCTGGACATCCAGGTGCCCGCGTCTGAGGCGGGTGTGCTCGATGCACTGGCGAACCAGGCGGAGGCGTCCCGCCGGAGTGACCGGTGAGCAGCAGACTTCGGTCCGGTCAGGTGGCCGAGGCGGCGGGCGTCAACCTGCAGACGTTGCGGTACTACGAACGATGCGGCCTGCTCGCCGAACCCGAGCGCAGCCTCGGCGGCCACCGGCTCTATCCGGAGCAGGCCGTCGCCATCGTTCGCATCATCAAGGCGTCGCAACGCTTGGGGTTCACGCTGGACGACGTCGCCGAGCTGCTCGAGACCGGTCGACATCGACACGGGAGGCGTCCCGACGCGAGTCTGCACGCTAAGGCTGTCACCAAGCTCGCCGAGATCGAGCAGCGGATCGCCGACCTGCAGGTGATAGCCGACACGTTGCGGGTTGCCGTCGATATCGGCTGCGACGACGTGATCGCCTGCGCCAGCAGTGCGGACTGCCCGCTGCCGTTCGCCGATCTTGCCGGGCGAGCCGCGATGCGTTCTGCGTCGCTGGTTGACTGTCCGGCGCGGATTGCCGCCGAGTCAGGGGCGAGCGACGAGACCTGCCCGCTGTAGATGAAATCCGTTGCTTGATCCGGCCGGCCGTGAATTAGTTACGAGTCATGGGGTGCTACACCGACCACCTCCTGCCGCGGCTCATGAACACGGCCGGGGACAGGCAAGGCGTGCGACTCTTACGGCGCCGGGTATGCGACGGCCTCTCGGGCACTGTCGTCGAGATCGGCTTTGGCTCCGGGCTCAATGTGCCGTACTACCCGCAGACGGTGACCTCCGTCACCGCGGTCGAACCTTCCGACGTGGCGTGGAAGCTTGCCCGCGAGCGCATCCAGGCCAGCGGCATCCCGGTGTTGCGGACCGGCTTGGATGGTGAATCGCTGCCTTTTCCGGACGATAGCTATGACGCGGCCCTCTCCACCTCGACGCTATGCACCATCCCTGACGTTGCGGTTGCGCTCGGGGAGGTTCGGCGGGTGCTCAAGCCCGGAGGCAGTCTGCACTTCCTCGAGCACGGGCTGGCGCCGGATGAGAAGGTGCGCCGCTGGCAACGGCGCCAGGAGCCAATACAGAAGCGGCTCGCCGGAGGGTGCCATCTCACCCGAACGATCGTGGACCTCCTCGACGCCGCAGGGTTCGTCACCAAGGATCTCGACGTCTTCTACGAGGACGGAGCGCCGAAGTCAGTAGGCGCGTGCTCCCTCGGCCGAGCCTTCTCGCCGTAGCGACCCATGCCCAACGAGTGACCGAAAGAGTCTGAGTTCCTAACTTAGCCATCCTTCGGTGTGATAGGGATCGCTCATCGCAATTGCGTCGAGGGGGAGAGAGGCGCATGAGCACACGACACAAGCCCACCATCGACGACGAGGCCAAGGCGCCCGGCGTCTCTCGGCCGACCGGCTCGACGGCCGTGAACGATCGAGACCGCGTCTCTACGGATCGCCGCGACCTAGTTCCGTTCTCGATCCACGACCTCGAGTACCGGCCGCTCGGCGGTGCGCCAACCCTGCGTTGGCAGCACTCCGGCTGGATAGCGCATCCGCTGCCCGCCGGAGAGCTCACGCCGGCGAACATGATCATGCTTGAGTTCATCCATGCGCTATCGACCGCGGCCAGCCGTCGTAATCACCATCTGCTGCTGGCTGCAGGCGACGACAGCGGACTGCGTGATATCCGGGAACTCATCGGATCGGCGGCGGTGGATGCATTCGTGCTCGCTACCGTAGCTCCGCACGACCCACGGATAGCGCTGTTGGCCCGGCGGGGCATTCCGTTCGCCAGCTTCGGACGCACTGAACCGGGCATGCCGCAGAGCTGGGTCGATATCGACAACCGGTCCGCCGTCAGCAGCCTTACCACCGGACTGATCAGACAGGGTCATTCCGCCGTGGCGTTCCTCGGCTATGCACCGCAGGGCCGGTGGGACGTGGAGCGGGAAGGCGGCTATCAGGACGCGTTGACTGCGGCGGACCTGCCGACCATCGCCGCCACGCCTGAGCCCGACGGCCCGGCGGTGCAGCACGCCATCGACGCACTGCTCGACGGGAACCGATCGCCGACCGCCATCGTGACTGGTAGCGATGTCCTCGCGGCCGCCGTTTACGCGGCCGCGGCTCAGCGGGGAATCCAGATCGGCACCGACCTCGCAGTCGCCGGCTTCGACGGCAGCTTGATCGGCCGGATGCTCACGCCGGCCCTGACCACGCTGGCCATCCCGACGGGCGATATCGCCCAGCGCCTGGTGGATCGCGTGCTGCGGGAGCTCGACGAGCCCACCGATGAGCCAGGGGAGTTGATCATGCCGGAGCTCGTCGTCGGCGCGAGCGCATCCCTTCCGGAGCGTTGACGTCCCAGTGCGACCCTCTCGGAGCGGAGCCCTTTCCAGAGAATTGATGATCTTTGAGTAATTCTGGGCATTAACTCAAAGATCACGACTATGAACGAGCACCGCAGCGGCCGCGCGGCGGAGCACCTGGCGCAGTTCGCTGTCCGGGAGCCCGCTCGTGTAGAGCAACACCGACTGGATGGCGCCAATGGCCGCATGCACAGTGGACCGGGCAGCGTCGTCCGACATGTGGCTCTGAACGAGCAACAGTGCTACCCACTCCTCGACATAGAGGCGCTGCTTACGGCGCAGCCGCCGTCGATCCGTGTCGGGCAGGTTGTTGATCTCGCGGATGTAGACGCGCGCCAACTCCCGATTGGACATGACGAATTCGACCTGGATGTCGACGAGCTGCGTCAGGGCTGCGGCCGGATCGGCAGTTCGTCGGAGGATTCGTCGTTGATCCCGACGCAGCCGGTCGATCACCCGGTCGAAGAGCGCGACCAGAACGGCCGACTTGCTGCCGAAATGCCGGTAGATCGCCGAACCGGTCACACCGGCCGCCGAGCCGATGTCTGCCATTGACGCGGCGTGGTAGCCCTGCCGCGCCACCAGGTCGGCGGCAGAAGCGAGAATCTTCTGTTTCCGCTGGGGATCCCGAGTGCGCGGCGGTGCACTCATCGCGCCGCCAGGAGGCTCGCCGGCACGTCTACTAACCGCGATCGTAGGTACTCGCCGAGGCCCTTGGCCTGGGGATCCGGTCGGGTCGAGGCCGCCACACCGGCACCCAGGAGCCCGACGACCACAAAGTTCAGCGCACGCAGGTTCGGCAATTCATAGCGCTCGACGGCCAGGTCGGCGGCTTCCGGGACGAGCTCGCGGAAGAGCTCCACCGTGAGGTAGCCGCGCAGCCAGTCGTATGCGGCCGGTTCCTTGACCCAGACGCCGACGTTGGCGTTTCCACCCTTGTCGCCGGATCGGGCCGCCGCGATGTGGCCGAGCGGTACCCGAACGGTGGATCTGACCGCTCCCGCCATGTCCGGCGGGTTGCTCGCGCGCTTGATCCTCCGGCCGAAGCCGCCTTCAGCCGAAGGCGGCTGGGCCACGATGTGCGACTGGCCGTCGGGCGTGGTGACCCGCTGGGTGACTAGGTCAGCCGGTACTAGCGCCGGCCAGTAGACGCCGAAGGCACTCTCGGCCGACGGCGGAGTGGTGGTGTAAAAGCCGGCGTAGCCGCCGAGCGCGAGCTCGATCGTGGCGTTGGAGAACGCGCGGCCGACGCGGTGCGGATCGCGGTCCTTCACGGTGATGCGCAGATGCGCCGTGGCCTGCTCGTTGGTGGGAGGGTCATCGCGGTCATAACGCAGCAGGCGCACATCGACCTCGTCGAACCGATCGCGTCCACCGAGCAGGTCGAACAGCTCCTGCTCGGCCCAAGCCGCCTTCTCGGCTATGTCGAGGCCGGTGAGGACCAAGGTCATGGTGTTCCGGTAGCCGCCTAGAGAGTTGATCCCGACCTTCAACGTCGACGGCGGAGGGGATCCGCGCGTCGCACTGACCGAGACCCGGTCCGGACCCAGTTGGGTCAGCTGCACCGTGTCGAAATGCGCAACCACGTCGGCATTCAGGTATTCCGGGCCAACGATCTCGTAGAGCAGCTGAGCGGTCACCGTGTCCGTCGTGACCAGTCCGCCGGTGTCCGGGTGTTTGGTGATGACGCTGCTTCCGTCGGCGGCGACCTCCGCGATCGGAAAGCCGGGGTAGCGGCGGTCAGTTATCTCCGCCAGCCACGCGTAGTTGCCGCCTGTGGCCTGCGGACCGCATTCGATAATGTGGCCGGCCGCAACCGCGCCTGCGAGCGCGTCGAAATCAGTGCGCTCCCAGCCGTGCCACCATGCGGCTGGGCCGACGACCAGCGACGCGTCCGTTACCCGCCCGCACACGACGACGTCCGCGCCCGCCGCCAACGCATCGGCAATACCCCACCCGCCGAGATACGCGTTCGCGGTTACCGGCTCGATCCGTGCATCGGCCAGGGCCTGACCGGTATCGACATTCGCGAGCGGGTACCCGCCAGCGACGATTTCCTCTATGCGGCTGGACAAATCGTCACCGTGGACATACACGACACGCGCGGCCAGCCCGAGCCGCGCGGCCAACTGGTTGAGCTGGGCCGCCAGCCCGGCCGGGTTCAATCCGCCGGCGTTGCTCACGACCTTGATGCCTCGATCAAGGCACGTACCGAGAACATCCTCCATCTGGGTCAGGAACGTCGTCGCGTATCCGGCCGTCGGGTCCTTTTGGCGCGACTTCCAGAGGATCAGCATCGTCAGCTCGGCCAAGTAGTCCCCGGTCAACACGTCGATCGGGCCTCCGTCGACCATCTCGCGAGCGGCGGAAAGCCGGTCTCCGTAGAAGCCGGAGCAGTTGGCGATGCGCACGGATCGACGATTCGTCATGCGCTCAGATGATCGACGACGGCGAGTACCGCACCAGCGTCCACGGTTTGTCCCGCTTCTACGCCGACGGCAGCCACGGTCCCGTCCGCCGGTGCGACGACGGTGTACTGCATCTTCATCGCTTCCAGCACGACAACAGGAGCGCCCATCTGTACGTCGTCGCCGGGCCCGACTTCCACGCGTACCACTGTCCCCGGCATAGGCGCGCGAAGCGATCCGGGCGCGGAATGCACCTCCGGCTCAGCAAATCGCGGGACCTCCACGAACGTGGTCGCGCCGAGCGAGCTGCTCACCTGCGTGCTTCCTCCGCCGCGCCAGATCCGGAACTTTCGGCGGATCCCATCGACCGCCACATCGACGACGTCACCGGACACGTGGATCACCTCGACGTCGCCGAACGAATCCTGATTCACCGTGGCGGCCTTGAGGCCGTCGCGAGTAAATCGGTAACCGACTTGGTAGTCCGCACTGCCGGCCGTGTAGGTCGTCCACTGCGGTTCGCTGGGGACATTGCGCCATCCCGACGGCGCGGCCGCCAGCACGCGCGCCTGCCCGCGGCGTTCGGCTTGATCGGCAAGGGCCGCCACCAGCGCGTGGATCCGATACGCCTCCGGAGATCGAGCAGATCGCATCAGCTCGACCGCATCGTGGCGGGCCAGATAGTCGACGTCGACGTCGCCGGTTTGGTAGTCGCGCGAGCGCAGCAGAGCAACGAGCAGCTCACGGTTCGTTGCCACTCCGTGTACGTAGGTATCCGACAGCGTCCGGGCCAGAAGACGGCAGGCTTCCTCTCGGGACGATGCGTGCGCGATCACCTTGGCCAGCAGCGAGTCGTAGTGCGAGCTGACGCGTGATCCGACGGCAACACCGGTATCGACCCGCACACCGGGTGACTCTGGCACCGAGAACCCGAGCAGAACGCCCGTCGCAGGAAGGAATCCGGCAGCCACGTCTTCGGCATAGAGGCGCGCCTCGATCGCGTGGCCACGGAGCTGCGCCATGTCAACCTCAGGCGGTAACGGCCGACCCTCGGCCACCTGCAGCTGCAGCCGAACGAGATCCAGACCGGTAACCAGCTCGGTTACCGGGTGCTCGACCTGAAGCCGGGTGTTCATCTCCAGGAAGTAGAACTGGGCGTCGCGGTCCAGGACGAACTCCACCGTGCCGACGCCTACATAGTCGACCGCTCGGCCAGCGGCGACCGCGGCGGCACCCAGGCGGTCTCGCAGAGGCGTGTCGACGATCGGAGACGGGCTCTCCTCGATGAGCTTCTGGTAGCGGCGCTGCACGGAACAGTCCCGCTCGCCCAGGTCGACGACCTTGCCGAATGCGTCCCCGAGGATCTGGATCTCGACGTGACGCGCCCTCTCGACGTATCGCTCAGCGAACACCGTGCCGTCCCCGAACGAGGATGTCGCCTCGCGTTGGGCTGCCTCCAGGGCGGACCCCAATTCAGCGGCCTCCCGGACCAGCCGCATGCCGCGTCCACCGCCGCCGAAGGCGGCCTTCACCAACACCGGAAACCCGACCTCTCGGTTCACTAGAGCGGTGAGCGGCGTCGCGACCGGCTGCGTATCAGAGCCGATCTCGATATGCGGCAGTACCGGCACGCCGGCCGCCGCCATCGTGCGCTTGGCCGAAATCTTGGCGCCCATCGTCTCGACCACGCGGGCCGGCGCCCCTACGAAGATCAGGCCCGCATCCGTACAGGCGCGTGCGAACTTCGCGTTTTCAGCGAGGAATCCGTAGCCGGGATGAATGGCATCCGCATCGGTTAGCCGGGCGGCGTCGATAATGCGGTCTGTGCGTAGGTAGGTCTCGGTCGGAGCCGAGCCCGGTAACCGCACCGCCTCGTCGGCGAGTCGGACGAACGGCGCGTCGTTGTCGGCGTCCGAGTAGACGACGACGCAGGTAATATCCATGGCCTTGGCAGTGCGCAGAATGCGCGCCGCTATCTCGCCTCGATTGGCGATCAGCAGCTTTGCGATAGATCGCATCGGTCGTCTCACATCCGGAACACGCCGTAACCACGGCGGCCCTCTACGACCTGCGAATGGACGGCCGACAGGGCCAGGCCGAGCACCGTTCGGGTATCGCGAGGATCGATGATGCCGTCGTCGTAGAGGCGCGCGGTGACGAAGAATGAATGAGACTCCGCTTCGATCTGGGTCTCGATGGCCGCCCGACGCCGCTGATCGGCTTCTTCGTCGAACGGCCGACCGGTCGCCATGGCTGCCTGCCGCCCCACGATCGAGAGGACGCCGGCAAGCTGCGCGGCGCCCATCACGGCGAGCTTGGCGCCGGGCCAGGCGAATAGAAACCGTGGGTCGTACGCGCGGCCTGACATCCCGTAGTTCCCGGCGCCGAATGACGCGCCGATCGTGATGGTTATGTGCGGTACGGTGCTGTTCGACACGGCATTGATCATTTTGGCCCCGTCTTTGATCATGCCGCGCTGCTCGTACTCAGTCCCGACCATGTATCCGGTGGTGTTCTGCAGAAATACCAACGGAGTGTCCATCTGATTCGCAAGCAAGATGAATTCGGTCGCCTTCTGCGCCTCCTCGCTGAACAGCACACCGCGCGCGTTCGCCACGATGCCGACCGGGAATCCGTAGATGGATGCCCATCCGGTCACCACGCTCGCGCCGTATCTCGCCTTGTATTCGTCGAATCGGGACCCGTCGACGACCCGGGCGAGAATCTCGCGTGGATCGACGGGAACTCGTAGATCCGTCGGGGCCAGGTCGAGCAGCTCTTCGGCATCGAAGAGCGGATCGTCCGCGGGTCGGGACGGCCCGGAACCGAGCTTTTGCCAGTTGAAATCGGAGACGATCTGACGGCCGAGCCGGATCGCGTCCTTTTCGTCGACTGCGAAGTAGTCGGCCACACCAGAAGTCCGGGTGTGCATCGCAGCGCCACCGAGTGCCTCGTCCTCGGCGTCCTCACCGGTGGCCATCTTGACGAGGGGTGCGCCACCGAGGAAGACCGCCGCCTGACGGTCGACCAGCACAGCGTGATCGCACAGGCCCGGCACGTACGCGCCGCCCGCGGCCGAGGGGCCGAAGACCAATGCGATCGTCGGGATGCCCAGGGCCGAGAGCTCAGCCAGGTCGCGGAATACCCGCCCGCCCGGAATGAACAATTCCGCCTGCGTCGGGAGGTCCGCTCCGCCGGACTCGACCAGATTGATCACGGGGAGCCGGTTGCACTTGGCTATCTGCAGCGCCCGCAAGTTCTTGCGCAGCGTGTACGGGTTGACCGAGCCGCCACGCACGGTCGGATCGTTGGCGACGACCACGCATTCGACGTCGGAGATGACGCCGATCCCGGTGACGATGCCGGCGCCGACGGTGAACTCGGTGCCCCATGCGGCCAAGCTGGACAGCTCGAGGAATGGAGAATCCCGGTCCAGCAAAAGCTCGATGCGTTCCCGCACAAGCAGTCGACCACGAGCGTGGTGCCGATCCGCGTAGTTCGGACCGCCGCCGGCCATCGCGAGTGCCAGTTGCCCGTCGAGTTCGGACAGCAAGTTCAGCTGGGCGGCGCGATTGCCCGCACAGGCATCGTTAGTGAGATCTACTGCAGACCGCAGTACGGAGGTCATGTGCGGACACCCACGAGCACGTCCATCGGGCAATGTTAACGGTCATTCACTAAGCCCCGACAGGTCCGAGTCATGGCGGGCATCGATCTGGTACCACAGAGGTATGCGCTTGCTCACTCGCTGGCTCGTGCTGCACGGCCTGGTTCGACTCGCGACCCGCCGCTGGGCGGCGGCGGGGGACCTACAGGCCGCCCTGATCGCGGACCCCACCGTGCGCGCCAATCCCATTCCCGCGTACGAGCGTATCCGGAGGCAGGGGCGGCTCGTTCGTACCCGGATCGGTTACATCACGGCGGATTACGAGATCTCCCAGGCAGTACTGCGCTCCGACGACTTCAGGGTTACGTCGATCACGACCAATGTGCCGCCGTGGATTCGTTGGGTGGAACGGGGGACGCGAGGTGTCGCTATGCACCCGCTCGAGGAGCCGTCATTGCTGTCCATTGAGCCCCCCGACCACACGCGCTATCGCGCCCTCGTGTCATCCGTGTTCACCGCGCGGGCTGTGGCCAGGCTGAGTGATCGGGTGGCGAGCACGGCCGATACCCTGCTCGGCGAGATCGCCAGTGCCACCGGCGAGGACGCGACGACCGACATCATCGATGCGTACTGCGCAATACTTCCCGTGGCGGTCATCAGCGATCTGCTCGGTGTGCGACTCGCCGACCGTCGCCTGGTGCTGGAATTGGGCGAGCTCGTCGCGCCCAGCCTGGACGTCGGTCTGCCGTATCGAGGTTTCCGCGACACCGAGATGGGCCTGCGGCGCTTTCATGTGTGGCTCGGCGGCCACTTGGCGGAGCTGCGCCGGAATCCCGGCGACGACTTGATCAGCCAGCTGATCCGGGCGTCACTCGACGGACGCCCCCTGACCGATCGCGAGCTGCGGGCCACCGCCGGCCTCGTGCTCGTGGCCGGGTTCGAAACAACGGTGAACCTGCTGGGCAATGGTGTCCGTTTGTTGCTCGACCACCCTGAACAACTCCGCGTACTCAAGGCGAATCCGATGCACTGGCCGAATGCGGTCGACGAGATCCTCCGCTTCGAATCCCCCGTTCAGCTCACTGCCCGGGTATGCCGGCGGGACACCGAGCTCGCCGGACAGCCGATCCGCGCCGGCCAGCCGGTCACTACGATCCTTGCCGCCGCGAATCGTGATCCCGCCATGTTCGCCGATCCGCATGCCTTCGACGTCACCCGAAGCAATGCCGGGCGGCATCTCGCATTCTCCAGCGGTCGGCACTACTGTGTCGGCGCTGCGCTGGCGCGGGCCGAAGGCGAGATCGGCCTGCGCCGGCTGTTTACTCGGTTTCCGGACCTGGCGTCGGCGGGGATTCCCGTCCGCCGGCCGACCCGGGTGCTGCGCGGATGGGTCTCGATGCCGGTCCGCCTGTCCCCGGCATCGCCCGATCCGGTCGTACCTGGACGGCGCACGCCGGCCATGCCGACGCCACCCTCCGCGCGATGACGCTTGGAGAAATCGTCGCCGGCTGGCAGTAACGCCAAGATCATGTCAGTCGGGTGTGTCCGGGAAGGCGGTTCGCGGTAAGGCGGCCCATTACCGGTGGGCGGACCGGTACGCGGCCTGGGCGAGTTCGAAGAGCCGCTCGGTGTCCTGGGTGGCCTCTCGAACGGCCACGAGGGCTACGACAAGTAGTGCGACCAGGAGCGCAACTCGCCAGATAGACAGGCGAGCCACGGGTGCCTGCAGAGCGCGAACCCGGCTTTCCACGTCGTTGGCGGCTGCGGCGAGGATGACGCCGGATTGCCTGGCGGCACCGGTACCGGTCGCAATGCCGGTCAACGCCAGAGCCACGCTTCGACGGTCGCAGGAGGCGACGGCGTCCTCGTCCGCCCACCGCTCGACGGATAGTGCCACTGCGGCGGGCAGCCGGTAAGCAGCGGATTCGCCGCGGCCGCCAGCACCGCCGCGGTCTGGTGCAGATGATGGCGGTGGCGCAGGTGAGACCGTTCGTGCGCGAGCACAGCGCGGCGCTGATCCCGGCGAAGGACCCGTAACAACCCGGACATCGCAATCCGGCCGGGGCGCCCGGGTACGGCAAAGGCGCGCGGAACGGGATCATCGAGCACGGCTAATTCCTGACCGGCCGGCGGGAGTCCCGACGCCAACCGGTGCGCGGCGAGCAGGGCGCATATCCGGCGGACACCGGCGGTGACGAATCGTACCGCCAGCACAAGCACCGCGGCGATCGAAGCAGCGGCGACCGGGACAAGCACCGGGTCCTCATGGCGTAGTGCGGTGATCGACCAGTGCCCCGACTCGGCGAGCGGTTGCGCCTGCCCGACGAGCGTGAACCCCAGAAGGGTCAGTGAGGCCGCCGCACCGGCGGCGGCGATGAGGCCGCCGACGCTGAGCAGCCAAGTTGCCGCCGCCGGCGGCAGACGGAGCGCTAGCCGTGGAGCTGTTAGGCCGAACAGCCCGGCGATGACTAGCGGAAGGTACACCGAGGCGTGCATCAGGACTCGTCCTCGTCGGCCCGCCGGTCGCCGGGCGCGGGCACGGGCGCGTGATGCTCACCAAGCAGCTTGGCGAGCATCGCCTCTTCGTCCGGAGTCAACGTGCCGACAAAATGGGTAAGCACCGCCGCGTGGTCACCACCGCGGTCCAACAAGGCCCGCATCCGCTGCGCGGCAAGCCCGGCGTCGTCGATGACCGGACGGTAGGCGTGTGCTCGCCCGGCCTGCTCTCGAACCACCGCACCCTTGCGATGCAATCGCGTCAGGATCGTCTGAACTGTCGTGTAAGCCAGCTCGCCACCGACGGCGTCGCTGACCTCGCCCGGCGTGAGCGGCCGATCGGCCGCCCACAACGCCGCCAGGACCTCCGATTCCAGGCCTCCAGACGGCCGCCGCGTCCGCACAATGCGCTCCCTACCACGTGAGTGAATTCAGCCCCACGCAGCCGACGAGTTGCTGCGCGCCTCCAGTCGTGTCCTACAGTAGCGTAGGACAAAGAACTCCTACAGATTCGTAGGAGTTACTTGGACACCCGACCAGAAAGCTCGCCACTGATGCTCAGCTACCTACAGGCCGCCGTGATCGGTCTCTTGCAAGGCGTCACCGAGATGTTCCCGGTCTCCAGCCTCGGTCACTCCGTGCTCGTCCCCGCCCTTCTGGGCGGTAGCTGGGAGCACCTCGTCACCGAGTCCTCGGGCTCCGCCAGCGAGACCAGCCCATACCTCGCGTTCATCGTCGCGTTGCACGTCGCCACAGCCCTCGCCCTGATCATCTTCTTCCGGGCCGATTGGGCCCGCATCATCGCCCGGCATCAGCCGCTCCGGGGTGACGATGGTCGGCGGCCTCGTCCGCGGCCTGTCCCACCGGGACGCCGCGTTCTTCCTTGCCACCCGGTAATTCTCGCCGCCGGTGTGTTGAAGCTTCCCACCCTCGCCGGCCCTGCGGCGGCGCACATCCACGGCCCGGTCATCCTCGGCGCCGTCGGTGGCTGACTCGCTACTTCGAGACTCGCACGCTTACGCCGTTTGCGAGTTATTGCCTGGTGGTCGGCGTCATATGCATCATCCGGTTCGCCTGATCCACTCGACGATCGCGGCCGATCGGGAGCGGATCACCAGGGCAGCGGTCGTCCGTCCCGGAAGAAGCCGCCGGTGGGACCGTCGTCCGACAGCAGCGCGGCCCACACGATGCTCGCGGCGCCTTCGCTGACCGGTCGGCCGCCACGACCCATGTCAGTGTTCGTCCACCCAGGACACACGGCGTTGACGAGCACCCCATCGGCGCGCAACTCATAGGCAAGCATCCGAGTCAGTGCGTTCAGCGCGGCTTTGGACATGGCGTAGCCAGGCGTCCCGCCGGTCATCTCGCTGATGGATCCGGTTTCGCTGGAAACGTTGACGATTCGCGGGTGTGCACTCCGGCGCAACAACGGCAAGAGTGCCTGGGCGGTCGCCCAAGCTCCGAACACGTTGGTTTCCATTGCCCGGCGCACTCGCTGCAGATCGGCCGTGACGGCTCGGGCGTCGGTGTCATAGTCGACGGCAGCATTGTTGACCAATACGTCGCATCGGCCGAGCGTCGAAGTCAGCCAGCGGGACATAGCGCGGACGCTCACCGAGTCGCTGACGTCAAGCTGGCACGCGAGCACGTTCCGGGCGGTGGGGTCGATCTCGCGCGCCGCAGCAGTCGCCTTGGCCGGATCTCGCGCGCTAAGCGCGACGGTGTAGCCACGGGAGGCGAGCTGCCGGCAGATTTCTCGCCCTAAACCTCGATTGGCACCTGTGATGATGGCGACCGGCCGGGCCGCGTCTTTCGGCTTGGACGCCGGGCGTGGACTGCGATCCCCGGCGCGGTCGGGTCGGGACATACACCTCTCCAGGGCATTTGCCGCGTGAGTCGACCATTATCCGGTCAACAATCGGCTGGGCGCGGCAATATCGTTAGGTGGCGCTCGTTCCACCGCACGCCACTCGCGCAAAGTGCGTTCCCGCTGTGATCCACCAGGAGGTAGCACGATGTCCGCTAGACAGCATTGGGTTGTAGTCGGACTCGACAACGGCGGAACGAGTAACAACGCCACGGTGCTGGACTCACGCGGACACTTCCTCGTCGATCGGCTCGTCGAGAACGGCTCGTTCGTCCATCAAGGCCCGGAAGCCGCCCTCAGCGCGCTGGCTTCGGCGTTGAAAAACGTCCTCGAGCTGACCGAGACCGCTCGATCGGAGGTGCGAGCGGTTGGGCTTGACACCCCCGGCCCGACGAGCGCGGACGGCGTCATCTCATCCCGCGGTGCCACGAACTTCTCGGCACCGGCCTGGCGTGGCTTCGATTTCCGGAGCGGCCTGGAAGAGCGACTGCAGCTCCCCGTCGTATACAACAACGACGGCAACGCCGCCGCCCTCTATGCCCATCACCGTTTCTTCGGCGCACGCGCCGCTGAGGAGTCCTCGGTCTCGGCGATCGTCGGCACTGGGCTCGGCGGCGGTGTCATCGAGGCCGGCCGCGTCATCAAGGGGGTTGCGGGCATGGCAGGCGAACTCGGACACATCCATATCCCGATGGACGGCCTGCTCGAGGGCGACCAGCTGCTGCCGGAGTGCAACTGCGGATTCAGCGGTGACGGCGAAAGTGTCGCCTCCTTGAAGGGCATCGAGAAGAATCTGCTGCCCTACTGGCTCGGCCGCTACCCGGACCACGAGCTGCACCGGATGGCATCCATCGGCCAGGCAGCCAAGCTGGTTCGGTCCTACGCCGAGCAAGACGATCCGATGGCACTACACATCTTCGAGCAGCAAGCGATGGCGTTGGGCCGGCTTTTCACGATTGCGGCGAACTTCACCGACCCGGCGGCATACTTCCTGGGTGGTGGAGTGGTCGAGACCACTCCCAAGCTGCGGGAGTGGTTCCTGGAGCGGGTGCAGACGAACACCGTGCTTCGAGAAGAGCAACGCCGGCTCACCACCCTCGCCCTCGTCCCGGACCTGGACATGGCCGGCGCCCGAGGCTCGGCCATCGCCGCGCTGGCCTCGGTGCGCGGCGTGCCCCAGTTCACGTTGTCCTAGTGTCCTGCACCGGCGCAGGACGCTAGAGCCTTGCGCCCGCGTCGATCGCCGGCTCGAGCACCTGAGGCCGGCTGATGCCCCGACGCCACCACGGCATGCGCGACCTGGCTCCGCGACTACGTTCCGCCCGAGCCGAACGCGCCGCTGCAGCCCGCCGATGCTCCTCCGCATCCACCCTCAGCGCGCGAGATCGCTCCATCGCCACGTCGGCCAATACCCCATAAGTAATCACTTGAACGCTCCAGGTCAGGATTTGCGCGCGCCCTTCGCGCACGCTTCCAGGAGGAGCACCTCACGAGTCGTGGTGATACAGCCCGGTCAGCCGAGCAGGTAGTTCGCTACCCCGGTTGGATTCGACAACGCGATGAGGTGGCCGCCCGGCACTGCGTCCGCCGTCACCCCTAGCCGTTCCTCGGCAACCCGGCGCTGGAACGCAACGGGGAAGAACCGATCGTTCGCGCCCGCGAGCACGCGAATTGGGACCGCCGGCCATGCGGTGAACTCGCACGGCTGAGTGAACCCAACCTCGGCCTCCAGCCGCTGGAACGGCTCACCCTCGGCGGCTACCTCGGGCGGGACGTCATGCAGGAAGTACGTCGTCAGGTCGAAATCGCGGCTGTATCCGCCCGCTTCAGCTGCTCGCTCCCGCTCCGCCAGCGCGCCGACGTTCGCCCACCATTCGCCTGCTGTCTCGCCTGGAACGGGGATCATCGCGTTGACGAACGTCAACCCGGCCACCGGAATCTGCTCGCACACAAGCGGCGCCGTAAAGCCGCCCATCGACTGGGCGACAAGAACCACCTCGTCGCCGTCCTCGGCCGCCCGCACCACGAGGTCGGCGTACTCGCGGATCCCGGCAGTCTCGTCGTCTCCCGGGAGATCCACCGGACGGGCCTCGTGACCTGCGGCCACGAGCAACGGGGCGACCCGACTCCAGTACCACGAAGTGCCACCCGAGCCAGGAATCAGCACGAAACGCGTCATGACATCACGCTCCTATCCGCTGCCACGCCGCGAGCGGAGAACGTCGTGATCTTGGACTTGTTGTCGTTGGAGGGCGGCAAGTCCAAGATCACGATGTCGGGGTTAGGCGGCGTGCGGCGTGGTCGTCTGGTGAAGGTGAAGAGTGGACATCTCCTGCTTCTTGGCTCGGGGTGCAACTGCTGACCGACACCATCCTGCGAGCACCGGCCACCCATCGCGCCCGTAGACCCCCCCCGGCCAACCCCAGACAACGCCCGGGCCGGCGGCAGACTTCTCCTCACGCCTACCAGCCGAGCTCGTGCAAGCGCCAGTCGTCGATACCGAAGTGGTGGCCGACCTCATGGACCACCGTCCGACGCACCTGCTCAACCACCTCGTCTTCATTCCTGCAGATGGCGCAGATCGCCTGCCGGTAGATGATGATCCGATCCGGCAACACACCGGAATAGTGGGACGTACGGCTGGTCAACGGAACACCACGGTAGAGCCCGAGCAGGCCTGTCGGTCCGGTGTCGTGGTCGACGGTGACGGCCACGTTGCGCATCACCCGACGCAGGCCGGCCGGTAAGCCGTCGAGGGCCTCGCCAACCATGTCCTCGAATCGTTCCGGCTCGACCTCGACCATGCCTCATTGTCCGTCGGTCTCGGCGCGGACCGGATGCGATCGGCACCGGGAACAAGCCCTTGTCGCGACGATCAACGCGCCGGTCGTGCGCGCCGTTGCCCGATGTAGCGCAGCCCGGTCGCTTGAATTTCGCCGGCGTCGATGGCCGCCTGCTCCTCGGCACTGGTGACATCGCCGAGATCGGAGAACAAGTACGGACCTTTGCCGACGGCGTGGGTGTCGAATCGGATCTGCAATCCGCGCATGATGTCCCGGCCGGCATACAACCGCTCATCGCTTAGCCACCCCTGCAAGTACCGGTCCCAGCGTTGCCCGGACTCCCGCCACCCGTCTCGGTGGTGGGCCAGCCAGCCCTCGTCGCCAGCTGCGAGCCGGTCGAAGCACCAGCGCGCGGTCGCCTCGTCGAACCGCTCGTGCGCCCATTCGACCACCACGACCGTGCCACCTGGCTTTAGCACTGCAGCGATCCGGTCGAGCACGACGTCGATGTTGGCGACGTGATGCAACGAGACGCAGGCCACCAACGCGTCGAGCGGTTCGGTCACGGCGACGCTTTCGAACTCCGTCTGCACGTACTCGGCTGCCTCCGGAGCCCGCGGGTCCACTCCGACCGCGTCGTAGCCCAATACCCGCATCCGCGGGACGAAACCGCCCAGTGGGCCGCAGCCTAGCTCGACAACCCGAGCCGGTGCCGCCGGAAGGTGCGCGCGAACGAACGGCCAAATCGCCGACAGCCAATGCTCATCGGCCACGGAGTCGGCCCCCACCTTCGCCGACCTAACGGTTGGACGTGGTGACTGTAACCACACTCGCCCGGCGGTCGACGCATATACCTGACTAAAGTCAGGTATATGAATTCGACACTCATCGCATCGGTGCGGCGGTTCAACCGGACCGTCACACAGCGGGTGGGGGCACTCGACGACGAGTACATGGCCCGTGCACGTCCCCTTGCGCAAGCACGGCTGCTGTGGGAGATCGGCCCCGACGGCGCCGAAGTCGCGACACTGCGGACCCGGCTCGGACTGGATTCGGGCTACCTGAGCAGGCTGTTACGAACCCTCGAAACCGAGGGCCTTGTCACTGTCGGGCCGGCGGGTCCCTCCGGCGGCGATGGCCGGGTACGGGCCGCCACGCTCACGGCCGCAGGCCGGGCCGAGTGGGCGGAGCTTGACCAGCGCTCAGACCGGCTCGCCTGGTCGATCCTCGAGCCGCTCACCGAGCAACGCCGCGAACGGCTCGTCGCGGCAATGGCCGAGGTCGAGCGGCTGTTCCTCACCTCGCTGGTGATCATCCAGCCGTGCCCACCCGGCGACCCCCGGGCCCGGGCCTGCGTGCGCGCCTACGCCCGCGACCTCGCGCAGCGGTTCGATGACGGGTTCGACCCAGCACTGAGCAATCCGGTCCACGACGACGAGCTCGTCCCGCCCGCCGGCGTGTTCCTGCTCGCCACCCTCAGCGGAGAGCCCGTCGGATGTGGCGCCGTCAAACTCCACCGCGACGACCCCGCCGAAATCAAACGGGTTTGGGTGGCCGACAGCGTCCGCGGGTTGGGCCTGGGTCGGCGGATGCTGTCCGAGCTGGAACGGTACGCGGCCGAGCATGGCTGCACCGCCGTCCGACTCGACACCAATCGCAACCTCACCGAGGCCGTCGCCATGTACCGCGGAGCGGGCTACCGCGAGGTCGAGCCCTACAACACTGAGCACTACGCCCACCACTGGTTCGAGAAGCAGCTGGGCCCGTGACGGCACAAGTCAGCTACGGCTGTCGAGAATCGTCACGTCGAGTCGGGCGAGCCGCTCAGGGTCGGCGAGGAAGTCCATTTCGGCGATCTTTCCGTTGCGGACGATGACCGAGGCGATCGAGAACACCACGCCGTTGCGGGTCGCAACCATGCCGGCAGCACCGTTGACCAGTGCAGGATGCATGGTGAGGTCGACCCGCGACCACATGACCGCCCGTCGCGCCACGTTCAGCGCTCCGTGCACCTCGGCCGACACGGCGGCGAGCGCCGCGCCGCCGTCTGCTCGCAGCACGACGTCGGGGTCGAGTGTGGCGACGAGTGCGTCGAAGTCGCCCTCGCGCGCCGCGGCCAGGAACGCGTTGACGACCTCCCGTTGGCCGCTCACGTCGACATCCGGGGTCGTGGGCTGGGCGCGGACGCGGCGGCGGGCCCGGCTGGCCAGCTGGCGGGCCGCCTGCGGGGAGCGCTCGAGGAGGGTGGCGATCTCCTCGAACGGGACGCGGAACATGTCGTGCAGCACGAAGGCGAGCCGCTCGGGTGGTGTCAATGTCTCGAGCACGACGAGCATCGCGAGCCCGACCGAGTCGGCAAGCATCGCTTCGTGCTCGGGATCGACACCGTCGGCGGGGTCGACGATCGGGTCGGGCAGGTGCGGACTCAGCGGTTGTTCGCGGCGTACCGCACGTGTGCGCAGCATGTTCAGCGACACCCGCGCGACGACGGTCGTCAGCCACGCGGACAGGTTTTCGATCTCGCCGGGTTCGGAGCCGCTGAGCCGCAGCCAGGCTTCCTGCACGGCGTCCTCGGCCTCGCTCACCGAGCCCAGCATCCGGTAGGCGACCGCCCGCAGGCGGCGCCGGTCCTCCTCGAACCGCTGTGCAAGCCAGTCCTGTTCGTTCATCCGGTCACATCCTCCCTCGGCGCGGGGTCATAAGGGGAGACCCGTCTGCACCGACGGATGTGACCGGGACTGGGCGTGCCGGCCTGCGGAGTCGCCGAGCACGTCGTGGCGGCGTCGGGGCACTCCCGGTGACCAGTGATCGAGTAAGAGGAACCCGCGGTGAGTGTCCTCAGAACACGCCACTGAGCGCGTTGTAGAGCAGGTAGGTGTTCAGGCTGGAGATGGTGATGGTGATCAGCAGCATGGCCGCGTTGGTTAGTCGGCGGTTGGTCATGTCGGCCATCACGCGCCGGTCGCGGGTGACGAGCAGCAGTGGCACGAGCGCGAACGGGATGCCGAACGAGAGCACGATCTGAGAAAGGACAAGGGCCTGGCTGGTGTTCACGGCCAGCGCGAGCACGACGAGCGACGGAAGCATGGTCAGCCCGCGGCGCAGTAGCAGCGGGATGCGCCAGTTCATGAAGCCGGCCATGACGATCTGGCCCGCGTAGGTGCCCACGCTCGAGGAGGACAGGCCGGACGCCATCAAGGCAATTCCGAAGGCAAGCGCTGCGCCGCCGCCGAGTAGTACGCCCAGCTGGGTGTGGATTGCGCCGAGGTCGCCGACGCCGGCTTGCCCGGGCTTGTGGAACAGGGCCGCGGCGATGCACAGCATCGAGAGGTTGACGGCGCCCGCGAGGCCGAGCCCGACGATGCAGTCCCACTTGTTGTAACTTCAGCAGGGTCTTGCGTTCATGCGCGTCGGCAGCCGGGATCCGGTTTTTCTGTAGTGCCGAGTGCAGGTAGACCACATGCGGCATCACGGTCGCCCCGATGATCGCGACGGTCAGGCTCAACTGGTTACCGCCGCCGAAGTGCGGGACGACACCGGCGGCGAGTTGCCCGTAGCGCTGATCACCGGCCGTGAAGAAGACATAGAGGAAGCCGAGGCCGACGAACACGAGCAGCGCGATAATCGCCAATTCGAATCGGCGGTAGCCGTGTTGCTCGAGTGCCAGGATCACAAATGCGACGGCCGCAGTGATCAGCCCGGCCGGCAATAACGGGATCCCGAAGATGAGGTTGAGGCCGACCGCGGCGCCGACGAATTCCGCGAGATCGGTCGCCATGGCCACGATCTCGGCCTGTATCCACAGCACGAGATTGGCGCGGCGACCGAACCTGTCCCGGCACAGTTCGGGCAGGCTGCGTCCGGTTGCGAGTCCCGCCTTCGACGTGAGGTACTGCACCTGGATGGCCATCAGATTGGCCAGCACGATCACCCACGCCAGTCGGTAGCCGTGTTCGGCGCCGCCGGCGAAGTTGGTCGCGAAGTTGCCCGGATCGACGTACGCGACAGATGCCACGAACGCCGGACCGAACAGCGCCACCGTCGTCCGGACGCGTCCCCGTCGGCGCACGTCCTGCAACGTGAGCTGAACCGGTGCAGCTGGTGACCGCGCTCAACTCGCCGCTCCGTCGCGGTCCAGTTCGATCGAGAGGACCTCGGCCAGGCCGTAGCCGAAACCGTGCACCCGTCCTTCCTTCGGGTCGCCGACGCGAATTACCACCGATCCACCGAAGGGCTCCCGGCCGAGGACCTCGATACGATCGCCGAGGTCGATGCTGCAGGTGTCGAGATATCGGAGGACTTCCGGGTTGCCGTTCCATACCCGCACTAGCCGGCCGACCGCCCCCGGCTCGAGCCGGGAGAGCAACTCACTCGGCGCGGCCAGCAGCTGACCATCCGAGGTGGGAATGGGATCCCCATGCGGATCCGCTACCGGGTTGCCGAGCTTTGCCGCGATCCTCTCCACGAACAGCTCCGAAACAGCGTGCTCGAGCACCTCGGCCTCGTGCTCTACCTCCTCCCAGCCGTAGCCCAGGCTCTCCACGAGGAACAACTCGACGAGCCGGCGGCGACGAATGACCCGCAGTGCCAGCTGCATTCCGGCCGGCGAAAGACTGACATCCGAGTAGGGCCGGTGACTGATCAGGCCCATCGCGCGCAGCCGGCCGAGCATCGCCGACACCGACGACGCAGTGACCTGCAACTCCACAGCCAGCACCGTGGTGGTTACCGCGCAACCACGCTCATCGAGACTGTAGATCGCCTTGACGTAGTCTTCGACGGCACGGGTCGGCTTCTCCGCCCCATCAAACATGCTTATAAGACTCGACGACATCGAGGTTGTGTCTAGTCTCAATCTGAGATGCGCACGTATCCCCTACCGCCTGATTCACCCCGAAATTCCGTGCTACCAAGACCCGGCGGTTATGACGGCTCCCTGCCGGCGCGATCGAGTACCACCTGGTCGGGGGGGCCTAGCGACCACTGCCCGCCGAGCGGTGGTGCCAGCACCCCGCCGGTCAGCTCTTGATAACCGGCCTCCCGAGCGGCAGACCGGGCCCGCCGGTTACGGCCGAGGCGATGCTGAAGTAGACGTAGACGCCGATCGCAGCAAACAGGAAGACAAGCCAGCCGCCGGTCTTGAGCCAGGCACTCGAGGCGTTGATCGTCCCGATCAGCACGGCAATCAGGGCGAGCTCGACGAGAGCGAAGATTGCCGTGAATGCGAGCGGCAGCCGCAACGTAGCCAGGGTCAGCATTCCCATGATCACTATCCAGGTGATGAGGAACAGCCCCTGGGTGTGCACGAGGGCGTCCAGGGTGATCCCGAACCAGTTGTGCAGCAGTCCGAAGACCAGGAGCGCATAACTGAGCCAGAATCCCCCGAAGATGCCGAATACGCTGGCGACGGCGCTTTGGCCGACCGCAGCCGCCCAGACCGTCGCGATGGTCAGGCCAAGCCCGGTGGCTGCGGCGATGACGGCCAGCGGCGCGCCGACGGCGCCGGCCGGAACATACCCGATGAGAGCGAGCGCCAGGGCGACCGAGCCGGCAACGAAGACCGGTATCCCGAGCGCGGCGGGATTGCCGGCCAGGAAGGCGTTCTCCGGCACGCTCGCCGGCGCGGCGGAAGGGGGAGGTCCGGCGTCGAGATCAAGCTGCCCGGGCGTGACGCTTTGGGTGGTCATGATGCCTCCTCGTAGGTCGACAGGGTGCGTATGTGGGCAGCCGAGTCCTGGGTCAGGTGGAGAAGTGCGTAACCGATGCCGCTGCGGCAAGGACGGCGCAGGTGGCGTAGGCCCAGCGGGCGTTGCGGTGCCACCACTCGATGCGGCGGCGGCATCCGACCGGCAAGCCGTCCAGGTCGGATATCGGCACTACGTGGACTGACAGCCACATGGCGGTGGCGGAGATGATGGCGATCGCCAGCAGCCATAGTGCTGGTGACATCGAGGCCACCTCCCTCAGGGGACAAGAATCGCGCGACCGCGCACCTTGCCGTGGTCCAGATCGTCGAGCGCGTTCTGGAAGTCAGTCAGCGGATAGGTACTCGTGTGCAACGTGACCTGACCGCGGGCGGCCAGGACCATCAGCTCGGCCAGGTCGTTGTAGGACCCGACGAGGTTTCCGATGAAGTTGATCTCAGTCGAGATGATGTCGATCGCCAGAACGTTGATCGACCCGCCGTAGCCAATGACGTAGTAGTTGCCATTACGGCGCAGGCAAGCCACTCCCATTTCGACCGCGCCGCCCTCGCCGACGAAGTCGATCACAGCCTCCGCACCCTTGCCATCGGTCAAGTCCAGTACCGCGCCTACGGTGTCGTCGTTCGAAATAACGGTGTGGTCGGCGCCGAGATCGCTGGCCAGCGCAAGGGCGTCGGCGTTGCGGTCGACAACGATCATCTCGACGGGCGACAGGGCCCGAAGCACCTGCACGCCTATGTGTCCGAGTCCACCGGCGCCGATGATCACTGCCCGGTCGCCTGGGCGGAGCTTTCGAGCCGCCTTGGCGACCGCGTGGTAGGCCGTAAGCCCGGCGTCAGCGAGCGCGGCGACGCCTGCTGGTTCGAGCGCGGCGTCGAGCTTTATTGCCGAACGCGCAGATGTCTTGAGGTATTCGGCGTACCCGCCATCGGAATCGATTCCGGGAAACGCCGAGTTCTCACAATGCACGTCGTCGCCGTCCCGACACGCTCGGCACAGTCCGCAGGTGACGAGGGGGTGCAGGATCACCGGATCGCCGACCGCCACGTTCGTGACCGCGCTACCTACTGCTGAGACCCAGCCTGCGTTCTCGTGACCGAGCGTGTACGGCAGGGACACGCCGGACTTCTCGGCCCACTGACCCTCGATGATGTGTAGGTCGGTTCGACAGACCCCGGCGCCGCCGATCCTGACGATGATGTCGAACGGCGCGGCGACGTCAGGCTCCGGTACGTCAACCAGTTCGGGGGCGACGTCGTACTTCATTAGCTGCACAGCCTTCATCGAGCCTCCTCCGGGACCGGGTGTAGGTGTGCCCGCGCTGCCGTCGCGGATTCGGGATAGCGGGCGGCCAGCAGCCCGCGGCAGATGTGCGCGTTGCCCTCGATGCTTACGCCGACGGTGCGACCCATCCGCAGCCGCCGTGCCACCTGGTCATTGGGGACCGGCGTGCCGTCGTCGTCGACCAGCACCGGAGCCTCAGGGGACGTCGCCAAGCCGACTTCGGCCCGGCGGCGGACCAAACCGTCGCGCGGTGCGCCCGGCGGCAGGTCGGCGATGGTTGCGCGAGGTAGCTCGTCGACTGACCACCCGCGCTCCATCAGCCTGCGGCACGCCCGCTCCATGCTTGCGATGTGGGCCTTGCGCCGAAAGGTCAAACGCAGCTCGTCGAGCTCACCGGCAGCGTGCTCCGGGAATGACCCGACGAAGCCCGCACCGGCCGACACCCCGGCGTTGATCTGCTCCGAGGCGAAGTGGTCCTCGAGCACGATCTCGACCGAGGTGACGCCTGGGACCGCGAGGACCGCGTCGTGTGCGTCGGCCACCATCAAGAAAGCAAAGTTCGGCGCGCAGAAGAACGTCGGTAGGCGCAGACGCACCACCGCCTGGCCGTCACGCACCTCCGTCGCCGTAACGAACCCGAGATCCACGATGCACTCGTCGAGCTCGGGATCCCGGACGGTCCGCAGTGCTTCGGTCACCGCGGCTTCGTCCGCGCCGGCGCGGGTCACTGCGGTCATTACGCAACCCCAACTGCCGACTCCTGCGAGGCCGCTTCGGCGGCTGCGGCGCCGCCCTTGAACTGGGCCGGGATCTCCAGGTCGTAGAGCTTCGCAGCGTTGAGCCCGAAGATCTTCCGCTTGCCATCGGGAGTCAGCCTCGGGTAATCGGAATAGGTCTCGTCGGGGTAGTCCCAGGCAGCGAAACCCTCGACCTGCCACTTCGGTTCCCAGATGGCGTAGTCACTGCCGAAGAGCATCTTGTCCTCGCCCAGCCAGAACAGCAGCTCGCCCATGATCTTCGCAAAGAAGCGCGGCCGGGCGTGCATGAGGCCGCCAATCACCACCGCCAGCCCGGCATAGACGTTGCGCTCCTGGGTCGCCATGAAGCAGAAGTCCTCGATGCGCGGCAGCCCGACATGCTCGACGATGAAGTTCAACCCCTGGAACCGCGTCGCCGCGTGGTCGACGTCGGACACATCAAAGGCGTCCTTGTCCAGCGGCCAGATGGTCGGTCCCTTGTGGACGTGGATGTTCTTGACGCCGAGTTCCTCGCACTTCTCCAGGAACCTATATGCCTCAGGGTCCTTGAGGGTCCAGCCCCGCGAACCATGGCGCCACTCGGCGGTATAGAGCTTGCATCCCTTGCACCCGTATTTGCTGACATCCTCGGCGAGCTGTTTCAGCCCAGCGTCGCCCTCACGCGGATCCCACCGAGTGTTGAGCAGAAACTTTCCCGGATGCTTCAAACCGAATTCGCTGTTCGTCTCGGTCGTATTGAAGCCGTTCTTATACCACTCCGTGAGATACGTCGGCTGGAAGATTGCAACGTCCACATAGCCGTCCTCGAAGACGTCTTTCATGAAGTCGTCCTCGGAGTACTTCTGGAAATGCTCGAGAGTCCAATGGGTATCTGCTGGACCGAGACTCTGGTACGCGTGGAAGCACTCGATCCACCCTTTCGCGTACTCCTCCTTACCTTCGACCCAGTTGGCCGGGCTCGCGTCCCACAGGTGGGTGTGGCCGTCAACCACCCAGTAGCTCTCTCCGTCCTTCGTGTACATCCGCAATCTCCTCCGATTGGCTGGTCGGCTGCCTGCCAGACGGGCCGACCTGATCAACGTCGGGTCGCTGAGCACGCTGGAATACACGCCACACCCGCAGGCGGGGCGCTCCCGGTCCTCTCCGTGGCTCGACAGTAGGACGCGGCTGAATCTCGAGTTGTCTCAAAACGAGACGTCGGGAGAAGCCGCCGGGCCGTTTCATGCCGTTGCCTACCAAGGAGGTTGCCGTGACCGATTCCAACGGGCCGCAGCCGGAGACTTACAGCCCTTGGACAGTCGTCAATGTGGTGTTCCATCACCTTGTCGACGTGGGCCTGCACCCCACGCTGGGCGATGCCGGGCATCCAGGTGAGCCAGCCGCAGCGCTACTGCGCGCGCTGGGTATCACGCCGACGATCGAGGGTGATGCCCGAGAATCCGAGCAGAGGCGTCAGCATCTGGCTGAGCTCCGGGCCGCGATGATGGACGATCCCTGATCGCTTAGCGACCTCGTCTCATGTTGAGACTGTCCTACCGGGGATCCAGGGATCTAATCGTGGTTATCGGCGTGTCGCGCGCGCCTAGCTCGTGCTCGCCTCCGTCCGGCGATCGAACCAGCGCGAACTAGGGGAACAGCAGCAGGAGTCGGCAGCAGCCACCGACCGCGAAGGAGTGCCCATGAGCCGTCAGAGTGTGGCGAAAGCCCACCAGAAGATCCAGGAGTTGTCCTGGGACCCGATCTACCACGAGCCCGTAGCGCATTACGGAACCGATTACACGTTCCAGAAGGCGAAGAAGAAGGACCCGCTCAAGCAGGTACTGCGCTCGTACTTCCCCATGCAGGAGGAGAAGGACCACCGCGTGTACGGCGCCGAGGATGGCGCCATCCGCGGCAACATGTTCCGGCAGGTGCAGGAACGCTGGCTGGAATGGCAGAAGCTGTTCCTCTCCATCATTCCGCTGCCGGAAATCTCCGCGGCTCGTGCAATGCCCTTGCTGTTCCGGACCGTCCCCAACCCGGAACTGCACAACGGCCAAGCAATCCAAATGATCGACGAGGTCAGACACTCGACGATTCAGCAAAACCTCAAGCGCATATACATGAACAACTACATCGACCCGGCCGGCTTCAATTCGAGCCTGCGCAATTTCCAGAACGACTACTGTGGAACGATCGGCCGGCAGTTCGCGGAAGGCTTCATCACCGGTGACGCGATCACCGCCGCGAGCATCTACCTCACGATTGTCGCCGAGACCGCATTCACGAACACGCTGTTCGTCGCGATGCCGGCCGAAGCGGCCGCCAACGGGGACTACTTGCTGCCGACGGTGTTCCACTCGGTGCAGTCGGACGAGTCACGGCACATCAGCAACGGCTACGCGACGCTGCTCATGGCGCTGTCGGACGAGAGCAACCACCAGCTCCTCGAGCGCGACCTGCGCTACGCGTGGTGGAACAACCACCGGGTGGTGGATGCGGCCATCGGCACGTTCATCGAGTACGGCACGAAGGACCGCCGCAAGGAGCGCGAGAGCTACGCCGAGATGTGGCGGCGGTGGATCTACGACGACTACTACCGCAGCTACCTCGTACCGCTCGAGAAGTACGGCCTCGTGATCCCGCACGATCTCATCGAGGAGGCCTGGAACCAGATTTGGAACAAGGGCTACGTGCACGAGGTCGCGCAGTTCTTCGCCACCGGGTGGCTCGCCAACTACTGGCGCATCGACCCGATGACCGACGAGGACTTCGAGTGGTTCGAGTACAAGTACCCCGGTTGGTACGACAAGTACGGCAAGTGGTGGGAGAACTACAACCGTCTGTCCGTGCCGAACGGGCACAACCCGATTGCCCTGGAGAACGTCGACTACGTCTACCCACAGCGGTGCTGGACCTGCATGGTTCCGTGCCTGGTGCGCGAGGACATGGTCATGCAGAAGGTCGACGGGCAGTGGCGGACCTACTGCCACGAGGTATGCCGGTGGACCGACGCCGAGGCGTTCCGGCCGACATTCCAGGGTCGGCAGACTCCGAACATGGGCCAGCTCATCGGCTCTAGGGAGTGGGAGACGCTCTACCACGGCTGGAACTGGGCGGACGTCGTGTCCGACATGGGCTACGTCCGCGACGACGGCAAGACGCTCGTCGCGCAGCCGCATCTCGACCTCGACCCGAGAAAGATGTGGACGCTGGACCACCTGCGCCGTTGCCCGCCGTTGCAGAGCCCGAACGTCCTGCTCAACGAGATGACTGACGCGGAGCGAGCCGCGTTCGTCGCCGACTACAACCGCCAGGGCCCGGCCGGTCGGCCGGCACCCGCGGCGACCTCGTGACGTCGAAGCCGTAGCGGCCAGCCGGCACGGCGAGGAGGGCTCCACGATTGGGGCCCTCCTCGCTTCCGGTGCCGATCCAAAAATCGACGGCAGGGAACGAAGAGCGGGCGATTATGGGCGATAAGCACTTAGTGCGCTTCGAGCCGGTGGGCATCGAGATCGAGGTCGACGAGGACAAGACCATCCTCCGCGCGGCCGCGGAGCAGGGAATCATGCTCATGCACGGCTGCAAGGAAGGTCAGTGCTCGTCATGCAAGTCCTTCATCCTCGACGGGGACGATATCGAGTACGAGCGGTACTCGACGTTCGCCCTTCCTGACTACGAAAAGGAGGAAGGCTTCACGCTGCTCTGCCGGGCGCACCCCTACGAAGACCTGACCATCGAGCTGCTCAACTACGACGAGGAGATGATTCACTCCGGGCTGCCCATCGAAGAGGCAGTCGTTGAGGTCGTCTCGAACGAGAACGTTACGCACGACATGCGTCACCTCGTCGTTCGGCTGATTGAACCCGCCTCGATCAAGTTCTTCCCAGGGCAATACGTGGATTTCCCGTGCCCGGCACCGAGGAAACCCGGTCATTCTCGATGGCGAACATCTCGAGCCTGGAGAGCGGGCAATTGGAGTTCGTCATCAAGGTGTATCCGAACGGGCTGTTCTCCGAATTCCTCGACACCGAAGTGAAGCCAGGCGACCGGCTCGACATCACCGGGCCATTCGGCGTGTTCACGCTGCGCGATGCGCCCGGCTCTGACCTCGTGTTCGTCGGCGGTGGAGCAGGCATGGCACCGATCCTGGCGCTGCTGCGCTCAATGGCCGGTCGCGGAATCCAGCGGAAGGCGACCTACTACTACGGGGCGCGCGGCCGCCGGGATCTCTGCTTCGAGGATGAGCTGCGGCAACTGGAGAGAACGCTCCCCTCCTTCCGTTACGTGCCAGCACTGTCCGAGCCCGGAGATGACGCTGGCTGGGACGGAGAAGTGGGCTTGATCACCGACGTGCTGCGGCGGGCGGAAAACAACCTGGCGCGCGCTGACGCCTACGTCTGCGGGCCGCCGCCCATGGTGGAAGCGGCGCTGGAGTTGCTGCCGAGGCTGGGCGTAGCGGAGAAACGCGTCTTCTACGACAAGTTCACGACAACGGGGGACCCATGACGTCCACACCCACTCGGCGAGCACGCCTTCCTGCCATCAGGACACGCCAGATACGGCCACGACACAAGTGCAGGTACAAGGAGGAGAGCAGATGACAAGTGCGCCGGAACGCAGCGTACCCAAGGTAGTCTTCACTGACGCGGAGGCGGGCGCCAAGGAGTTCCCGGACTCCACCTCGCGCACCTTCAACTACTTCACCCCGCAGAAGCGCAAGCAGTCCCACTACGAGGACATGACCGTCGAAGTGCAGCCCGACCCGCGGCACTACCTCGCCCAGGGTTGGCTCTACGGCTTCGCCGACGGCAAGGGCGGCTACCCGCTCGAGTGGACGGTGCTCAAGTCCTGGGGGTCCGACCGGCCAGAGCCCAAGCGCGGGCCCGGCTCGGGCGGCCAGGGCTACCCGTGGCCCGCGCTCGGCTGGCACGAGTTCCGCGACCCCAACGAGGAGTGGGAACTCACGCTGTACCGCTACAACGCGAACGTCGTCCGCCAGCTCAACCAGAACATCGAGGCGGCGCGTCAAGCCAAGGCGTTCGACCAGTGGAACGACAACTGGGTCGACTTCGTGGCGCGGCACGTCGGCGCGTGGATGCACGTCGACCATGGCCTCGGGCTGTACCTGTTCGCGAACGCCAACCGGCGTGCCCCGACGAACATGCACAACAACGCCATCTCGGTCAACAGCATGCACCGGATCCGGTCGGCTCAAGACCTGGCGCTCTACAATCTGACCCTGTCCGAGGAGATCGACAGGTTCGATGGCACGGCGCACCTGGCGACCTGGAACTCCGATCCGGCCTGGCAGGGAGTGCACGAGGTCGCCGAGCAGCTCACCGGCATATGGGACTGGTGCGAGGCCATCTTCGCCGCGAACGTCGTGTTCGAGCCGCTGGTGGGCGAACTGTTCCGCAGCGGTCTCGTGCAGCAGGCGTCGGCGCCAAACGGCGACTTCGTCACGCCAACCGTGGTCGGCGCCGAGGAGTACGACTACGCCGAGCGCGACCTGCGCTACACGATGGCGATGTTCTCACTGCTCGTCCACGACAAGGAGTTCGCCGCCCACAACAAGGAGCTTCTGCAGTCCTGGCTGACGAACTGGGTGCCCAAGTGCATCGCCGCGTCGCGCACGCTGCAGCCGCTGTGGTCGCAGTCCGACGCCAAGCCGTGGCGTTTCGAGGACGGCCTCGACCGCGCGAAGAAGCGCTTCGCCGGAATCCTGACCGAGCTGAATCTGGAGACACCGAAGGAGCTGAGCCAGTGACCACCACCTTCAAGACGGCGGAGAGCCCGTTCAAGGCCAACAACACGGCGTCGAACAGGTGCGGCTTCACGTTGATGAACAACCAGGTCGGCGCGATCGTGGCCGAGGTGATGTCGCACAAGCCCAACGTCACCATCACCCCGCTGCCGTCGATGATCCGGGTCGACGCCAAGAACCGCATGGACGTCGTTTACTCCGAGATGGACGAGGCGGCCGGCGAGGAGGACGGCTGGTTCAACTCGGCCGAGTTCGAGGAGAACATGTCCACTCACTACGGCCGGATGGTCCACGAGGACGACCGCACGATCATGTTCGCCAACCCGGAGGACGCGGCCGAATTCCTCGACTTCGACCTCGTCGCCCGCGCGTAAGGCGCCACACATCCCGAGCCTGGCCGCGTCACTGCTGCCAGGCTCGGGCAATGCGATCCCAGCTCGCTGAGCCCTGACCGGACGGCCGATCTCTGGAGGATCACGATGTCCAAGGAACTTCGGTTCGGTCCCACCGCCCGTGACCTGCTGCTGTCCGGGGTCGACCAGCTCGCCGAAGCGGTGAAGTCAACGCTGGGCCCCAAGGGCCGCAACGTGATCATCGAGAAGATCACCGGATCGCCGGTAGTCACCAACGACGGCGTCACGATCGCGCGCGAGATCCATCTGAAGAACCAGTTCGAGAACATGGGGGCGCAACTCGTCAAGGAAGCCGCGATCAAGACCAATGACATCGTCGGCGACGGCACCACCACCGCGACGGTGATTGCGCAGGGCATCGTGCGCGCAGGCATGGAGGCCATCTCCACGGGCGGCAACCCGGTGCTGATCAAGCGTGGGATCGACCTGGCAATAGGCCGGCTCATCGAACACCTGCGATCCGTCGCCCACCCGATCGCCAGCGAGCACGACTTTGCTCGGGTAGCTGCCATTTCCGCCAACGACGACGATACGGTCGGCGCGGTGATCGCGAAGGCACTGCACACCGTGGGCGACGCCGGCATCGTGACGGTCGAGGAGGCGGCCGAGCCCGGCATGACCGTGCACTTCGTCGAGGGTTTCGAGTTCGACAACGGTTACCTGTCGCCCTACATGGTCACCAATCCGGCCAGCCTGGAGGCCATCGTCGACGATCCGTACATCCTGCTGTGCAGCGAGAAGATCACCCAGGTGCAGCAGCTCATGCCGCTACTCGACAAGATCATGAAGGCGCCGCGGCCGCTCGTCATCATCGCCGAGAACCTCGAGGGCACCGCGCTGAGCATGTTGGTGCACAACCACGTCAACGGCATCTTCCAGTGCGTTGCCGTGCGGGCACCTGGCTTCGGCGATCGTCGCCTGCACAAACTGGAAGACATCGCCGCGCTCACCGGCGGCGCGGTCTACAGCAAGCACGCCGGATTCACCCTGGAGACCATGACCGCCGCCCAGCTGGGTCGGGCGGAGCAGGTCCGGGCGACGGCGGACCGCACAACCATCATCGGCGGCGCCACCGCTGATCAGGTCGACTTCCGTCTCACCCAGCTTCGGGCCGAGCTCGATCGGGCCACCTTCGGCATCGACGAAGACGTGCTGACCGAACGCATCGGATCCCTGTCGGGCAAGGTTGCGGTGATCAACGTCGGGGCGCCGACGAACGCCGAACTCAAGGAGCTGCAGCACCGGGTCGAAGACGCCTTGTCGGCTACCCGCGCCGCCATGGCGGAGGGTGTGGTGGCTGGCGGCGGTGCCGCGCTCATGCACGCGGCACCGGTGTTGGATGAACTCCAGGTCAAGGACGACTACGCGATCGGCGTCGACATCGTCCGACGCACGCTCAATCAACCGGCATACCTGATCGCTGCCAACGCGGGATACGACGCGGAGGATGTGATCGCCCAGACGGTCGAGCTCGGTATCGACGAGGGCTTCGATGCGCTGGAGGGTCGCTACGGAGACATGATCGAGATGGGCATCATCGATCCGCTTCGTGTCGTTCGCTCCGCGCTGCAGAACGGCGCGTCGGTGGCCGGGCTGCTCCTCACAACCAACACACTCGTCGCCGAGGAGCAGACGCCGTGGGGCGGCAGTCCGGCTTTGATGACCGAGTTCGGCCCGCTGGACGAGGGGCTGCACCAGCCATCACCTGACGCAAGCACCCCGCAGTCACTCGGGCTCGGCCCGTCAATCGGATAAGGGGGCAGTAAGGAGTCGTCTTTTTCCCTCGTCTCAGGCGTGGCTGTCTCAATCTGAGATTGCGAACCTGGACCTCGGGATACTGTGGGCTGACCGACGTAGCTACCACCTGACGATAAGTGACGGGGGCGGCTGTGGATTCTGAACGTTCCCATGCGGTCACCACCGACGACCATGTGGCGCGCGCCCGTGAGCGTTTTCTCAGCCAGAGCACAGACGACGATTTCAACGTTCGGCGCATCATCCTCGCGTCCTGGCAGCGCAGCCGGGAGAGCGACATCGATGTCGACCGGATAAACGTGCCCTACCTGCACGATCGGGATATCGCGACGCCGCTACTCCGCAGCGCAACGCCAATCCTCGACACACTGCACCAACAGTTGCAGGACGAACCAGTCAGCATCATTCTTACCGATCAGGCTGGCGTCGTCCTCGATCGGCGTACGACCAGCCGCGAGCTGACGCGCGGCTCGACTTCGTGTCCCTTGCGCCCGGCTACAGCTACGCCGAGGAGTTCGCGGGCACGAACGGAATTGGCACTGCTATCTCCAGCGGACAGCAGGCACTGGTCGACGGACGCGAACACTACACCCACCAATTGGGTCAATTCGCCTGTGCGGGCGCCCCGATTCACCATCCCACTCGGCGGGCGGTCATCGGCATCCTCGACCTGACCTCGTGGGCGCATGCGCCCGGCGCAATGCTCATGGCGCTGGCGTCCGCTACTGCCCGTGAGATCGAGGGCGAGTTACTGGCGCAGACGAGCCTGCGCGAATTCGCGCTGTTCCAGGAGTACCTCAAGGCCTGTCAGCAGTCCGGCGGACCAGTGATGGCGATCAACAACGACGTCGTGATGATGAACGAGCACGTGCGGCTCATCTTCGATGCTCCCGAGCAGCAGGCACTGCTGGCCTACGCCGCCGACATGCTCCGCAGCGACGATCGGACGGTGACCCGCACGGTGGAGTTGCCCAGTGCTCGGACAGCTAACATCAAGTGCGCGTCAGTCGGCTGCGAAGCGGGACGGGCGGGCACGGTGTTCCGGGTCCGGCTGGTGCAGGAGGCGCGGCCCGCTGCACCAGGCGCGGCGTTGATCCGTGGGATCCGCTCGTCCCTCACGCTGCCGGGCGTGATCGGTTCCAGCGCCATATGGACACGCTGCGTCCAACAGGTCAATTCGTGCTACGAGGCGGGCGAATGGCTGGCATTGGCCGGCGAATCTGGAACGGGCAAGCTGACCCTGCTGCGGGCCATTCATCAGTTGCACAATCCCACGCGCAGCTTCCGCAACCTGGAGCCACCAGAACCGAGCGACGTCGACGCCTGGTTGGCCGAGCTGGACGACGCCGTGTCGACGCCCGGAGCCATGGTCGTGCTCGAACACGCCGATCGTCTGGACGAGCAGACGGCGGAACTGGTCGCCGACCAACTGCTCGAGCGGGGCTCCGACGATGACGATCCGACCCAGCGTAGGCGGGTCGCCATCACCGTGACATCGACCGATCTGGCGCCCAACGCGCTGGTGACTCGCTTTCGCGCGCACGATCGAGGTGCCTCCGCTACGCCACCATGTCGACGACTTGGCCGATCTCGTGCCGCATCTGCTCAGCCAACTCGTCGGCGAGGATCGGCTCACAGTGTCGTCCCGGGCGATGGCCCAGCTGCGTCGCCTCAACTGGCCCGGGAATGTCACGCAGCTTCGAAGGCTGCTGAGCGAGGTCGTCAAGCGCCGGCATTCCGGGGTCATCGAGATCGGGGATCTGCCGCCCGAGGCCCGGACGGCCGGCCATCGGGTGCTGACGCCGATTGAGGCGCTGGAGCGCGACGCGATCGTGCAGGCGCTTCTCGACAACGCCCAGCGCCCGGCAGCCGCGGCCCGAGCGCTCGGCATGTCTCGCGCGACGATCTACCGGAAGTTCCATCATTACGGGATCTCGTTGCCGCTTGCGCACTGACCGGGTCGTCCAGGCGCACGATAGAGGCCATGATCTTTGACACATCGTCGATATCATGCGATAAGTCCAAGATTATGACGGAGGATCAGCGCCAGCGTCGGCACGGCTACCTCGGCTCCTCCGACAATGTCCTCTGCAGCCCGTCCCGTTCGTCCAGTTCTCGATGCGGGCATTCAGGGCCCGCCGACCGGACAGAGGAGCGCACCATGCCGCACTACTTGGCCCTCACCTACACCGAGGACGTTGACTGGACCGCCCCGGAGCAGGCAGACACCTTGACGGAATACCGTCAGTTCGGCGAACAGAACCGCGACACGATCCGGTCTGCGGCCGTACTGCACCCCACCGGCACCGCCACGGTGGTCCGGGTGGTCGGCGCGCGCGGGGGCAATGTGGTGACCGCCGACGGGCCGTATGCCGAAACCAAGGAAGCGCTCACGGGCTACTACATCCTCGATGCCGTCGACCTCGACGCGGCAGTAGAGATCGCCGCTCGCATTCCGGCCGCCTGGGGCGGAGCGGTGGAACTGCGGCCGGTCATCAGCTGGGCTTGACGTGGTCGACCCTGTCGACCGCCTGGCCGACACCGTCCGGATCGAGGGTGCCCGCATCCTGGCGACGCTGGTTCGGACAGTTGGCAACTTGCCGGTGGCCGAGGACGCGGTACAGGACGCGATCGTGTCCGCACTGCGGGAGTGGCCTCGATCCGGTATTCCCAGCGAACCGCGAGCCTGGCTCACCCTAGTTGCCCGCCGCAAGGCGATCGACGCGCTGCGTCGAGAGGCCACTCGCGGGGCCAAGGAGCGCGACAGCGCCGATCTCTTGGATCTGGCGGCTGCGGACCTGCCGACCGACGGTGTCGCGCGAGACGACCAGTTGCGCCTGATCTTCACCTGTTGCCACCCGGCCCTGGCCATCGAGGCCCAGGTGGCGTTGGCACTCCGAACGCTCTGCGGGTTGTCGACAGCGCAGATCGCGGCCGTCCTGCTCACGACCGAGTCGGCGATGGCCAAGCGGTTGACGCGCACCCGGCAGAAGATCGTCGCCGCGCACATCCCCTACCGAGTACCGGCTCCGGCCGAGCTGCCTAACCGCCTGACCGCCGTGTGTGGTGTCATCCACGCGCTTTACACCACCGGCCATGCTCCGACCACCGGTGCGGCGGTAGTCAACGTCGACGTGTGTGCCGAGGCCATTCGGCTCGGCCGCCTCGTGGTCGACCTGGTACCTGACGAGCCGCAGCCGACCGCCCTGCTAGCGTTGCTGCTTCTGACCGATGCTCGACGCTCCGTGCGTGCCGATGACGCTGGCGACGTGATTCTGCTGTCCGACCAGGACCGGTCCCTATGGGATCTCGAGCAGATCCTGGAGGGGCGCGCGTTGCTCGATTCATCCTTGCGCCGCACCTGCGGGATCGCCGATCCGTACCAGTTGCAGGCAGCAATTGCGGCCGAGCACGCGCGATCACCGAGTTACGCCAGGACCAACTGGGGTGCGATCGTCCGGCTCTATGACCTCTTGCTGAGCGTCGCACCGAGCGCCGCCGTACAGCTGAATCGTGCGGTGGCGGTGGCCGAGGCAAGCGGAGCCGCCGCCGGCCTGGCCGCATTGGCGAGTGTCGCGCCAAGCCCTCGGTGGCATGCCGTTCGGGGCGAACTACTGGCCCGACAAAGCCGGTACGCCGAAGCCGTCGAGGCCACTGCCGCGGCGCTCGGGGGCGAGCTGACGGCACCGGAGCGGCGCTATCGGGAGCGCCGTCTTGCCGAGTGGGCTACGCGCGTGTGACATGCGCCCACGCACGGGCGGCTGAAACGCGCGTTAGTTCACGGCTGGCTCGCGGGCGCTGGCGAGGATCCGACCGACGTTTTCGTCCGAGAAGAATTCAACGGGTGACACCACCCCCGCGTTGAGCTTCGCGAAGCCGTCCATCGCATCTTGATTGCCCCGCATCGCGCCGAGGAGGTTCTCCAGCTGGTGGTCCACTAGCTAAGCTCCCGGGCGAACCCGCAGCTACCAGGAGGTGCCTTGTCTGATCACACGTACCGGGTCATCGAGGTCGTCGGCAGCGCGTCAACCGTCGACGCCGCCATCGGCAACGCGATCGAACGAGCGGCGCAAACCACTCGTCACCTCGACTGGTTTCAGGTGTCCGAAATCAGGGGTCACATCCAAGACGACGCCGTTGGCCACGTTCAGGTGGGGCTGAAGCTCGGCTTCCGCCTCGAGGATGCCGAGTAAGCCTTCGCGACGACCCGTCCCCAGCCGCGCGACTCCAGTCGTGCGGCTTCTGGCCATGATCTTGGACCTATGGTCGTCCCAGGGCGATAACTCCAAGCTCACGACCGAGTGCCTGCGCGAACGCGTGGCTGGTATCCGCCGGGATGGCGGACTTTCAGACAGCCGGCGCGAGCGCGGCCCAGATGGCGACATCTGTCGGGACACGACCGTCGTCGGTCAGCGGGTTACTGGCGACGATGATCTGGGCGCCCTTGGGCAGCCGCACCGGTTCCGGGCCGAGGTTGGCAAGCAGCAGGATCAGCCGATCGTTGTCCGCCGGGGCATTGATGAACGCGAGCACGTCGTCGGGATATCCGTCGACCCGATACATCCCACCGTGACCGAGACCGTGCTCCCGGCGAGCCGACAGATACGCCCGATAGAGCTCGAGCGTCGAACCGTGGACACCGTCCTGTCGGTCGACGGCGAGCTCCCGAAACGACGGGGGCTGAGGCAGCCAGCTCCGGGCCGACGGTCCGAACCCGTAGGCCGGCGCGTCGGCTTGCCAGGGGAGCGGAACGCGACACCCATCCCGGCCACGCACGGTGTGCCCCGATCGTCGCCAGGTCGGGTCCTGGCGAACCTCGTCCGGCAGCTGCGTGGCATCGGGCAGGCCAAGTTCCTCACCCTGGTAGAGGTAGCAGCTGCCGGGCAACGCGAGCATGATCGCTGCGGCGGCACGGGCGCGGCGCAGACCAAGCGAAGCATCCGGCTGCGGATCGTCGGCGCCGATGCCACTCATGCGCAGTATGCCCGGTCCTGCCGGGTAGCCCAGGCGGGTCGCATGGCGGACCACGTCGTGGTTGGACAGCACCCAGGTCTGCGGAGCGCCGACGTTGTCCGCGACCCGCACCGTGTGCTCGACCACTTCGCGCAGCTCCGGAGCGAGCCACGGAGTCATGAGGAAGTCGAAGTTGAACGACTGATGCAGTTCGTCCGGGCGGACGTAGCGGGCTAACGCTTCTGCCGGATGCACCCACGCCTCGGCACACAAGATGCGGTCTTCGTCGGCAATCTCCGCATCCGGGCCGGAAGCGTTGTAGGAGTTGAGCAAGGCCCGCCACTCTCGATAAATCTCGTGGACGCCGGGTTGATCCCACATCGGCTGGCTGGACGTCGGCTCGCCTGACGGCTGTTGCCTCGTAACACCGTCCGGCAGGCCCGCACGCTTGACCAGTCCGTGCGCCACATCGATGCGGAAGCCGTCGAGGCCACGATCGAGCCAGAAGCGCATGACGGCTTCCATTTCTGCCCGCACCTCGACGTTGTTCCAGTCGAAGTCCGGTTGCGTGACATCGAAGAGGTGCAGATACCACTGACCTAACTGTCCGTTAGCCTCGGTGACCCGCGTCCAGCCCGGGCCACCGAAATTGCTGAGCCAGTTGTTCGGCGGCCGCTCGCCCGAAGCGCCCTTGCCGTCGCGGAATATGTACCGCGCTCGCTCTGGGCTGCCAGGCGCCGCCCGTAAGGCAGCCTGAAACCAGGGATGCTCGCTCGAGGAGTGGTTCGGAACGAGATCGATGATGACCCTGATGCCATAGTCATGAGCCGTCGCGATGAGCTTGTCCGCGTCCTCGAGGCGGCCGAACACCGGATCGACATCGCGGTAGTTGGCGACGTCGTAGCCGGCGTCGTTCTGCGGGGAGACGTAGAAGGGACCGAGCCACACGGCATCAACGCCGAGCCGGGCGAGATACTCGAACCGTTCGGTGATTCCCGGCAGGTCCCCGATCCCGTCACCGTCACTGTCCGACCACGATCGCGGATAGATCTGGTAGATCACCGCATGCCGCCACCAGGTGTCGGGTGCCGACGCGGTGTGGATTGGCTCAGGGTCGACGCGGATGGCGACCGCGTCGGGCACGCTCAGTCCTCCTCGGGCTTGCGGTAGCCGAAGAACAGCCGTTTCTTGATCAGCGCAGCGACCTCACCTGGCACCATGGACTCCCACGCCGTGTCGCCGCTAGCGATCCGACGCAGCACGTCCCGGCTGTAGATCGGCAGGTACTCCGGCTTGTAGTTATCAAGGTCGACGAAGCTGCCGCGACGGGATAAGTAGTCGTACAGCGGCTGCAGATCGGGAGCTACGGACACGTTGTGTACGGTTGTCAGCTCGACGCCCTCGGACTTACGCATGGGGTATACGAACAGCTTCAGGTCGTTCTTGAACAGCCGGCCGAAACTCTCCAAGATCCCACCGGGCAAGTGCGCGTGGTTGTCCTCGTTGAACATGTCGATAAGGCTCGGCACGCCCATGACGATGCCAATCCGCCCATCGGTCCGCCACGCGATGTATGCCGCCAACCGGTGGTAGTCGACGTAGTCGGAGATCAGAACGGTCATGCCGCAGGCGGCCAACAGATCGGCCCGAGCCAGAAAGTCGCGCCGGTCGACATCAGTACCGCCTGCGAGCAGGTTAGCCATCGTCAGCTCAGTGAGCATGAGGATCTTGCGCTCGGCGACGACGGGCTCCGCCTCGAACTTCTCCAGCGCCGACTCCAGCATGTTGATGTTGACCACCGTGGGCGGCCGGAAACTGCCCCGCTCGACGAGAATCGCCTTCTTGCGCAGCACTTCGCTCGGTTGCAAGACCTCCCGGTTGGGGCCGAACATCGCCACGCCGGACAGGCCGAGCTGCACGAGCTTGAGGGCCATCAGCCGGTTGTCAACCGCCCGGAACTCGATGCCCTTCAGTTCGAGCATGTCGATCTCGATCCTTCCGGTGGTCAAGTTATCGAGCAGGCTCTCGACCAGGTGCTCCGGCTCGTGATGCTGGAAGAACGCGCCGTGCAGCAAGTTCACGCCGACGATCCCCAGCGCCTCCTGCTGCAGCGACGCCTCCGCGTCGAGCATGCGAACGTGCATGATGATCTGGCTCGGCTCGTCGTGCACGTGGGACTGGAATTTCACGCCCATCCAGCCATGACACTCGTTGCCGCCCTGATAGCTGCGCGCTACGACCGTGTCGGCGAACGCAAAGAATGCGTTCGAATCGCCGCGCACGTCGCCCAGCCGATCCAGGTTCAGCTGATACTCCAGATCGAGCATGGCCTGCAGCCGACCCATGGACACGTACCGGTCGGACTTGCCGTACACGGCGTCGCTGACCGCCATGTCGTATGCCGAGATCGTCTTGGCGACCGTCCCGGCTGCCCCGCCCGCCCGGAACAACCATCGCGCGACCTCTTGGCCGGCCCCGATCTCAGCGATCGTCCCGTACCAGCGGGTGTCCAAGTTGATCCGGAGCGCCTTTTGCAGAGTGCCGACAGCAGGTTCCATCGAACGCTCACCCCTTCGATCGGGCTGGTCCTCGCGCACGAACGGTGTCGCCATATTGTGGCGCTCCGCTGACCGACGTCGTCAACGCTGCCAGGCGGTCGAATCTCGGCCTAGCGGTATCGAAGCTTGGTCACTACCGTCGTCGCGAAGCTGACGACGCAATCGCGAACCACCGGCAGGTCGTTGAGGCGTTGCCGGGCCGAGCGCAGATCCGGGCTGGACAGCAAGATCCACACGCGGCCGCCCGCCTCGTTCACGTACGCGTCCACGACAAACCCGTCGTCCACCATCGGCCCGAGCCAGGCTTGGGCCGCCGTGCGCGCGTCACCTTCTAACGAGTGACTCACCGTGCCCTCCGCGAGAATCAGCATGGCGACCTTCCAGGCTTGGCGTGGCGGGAGCAGGACTCAGCCAAGCACGACTGCAGGTGGGGCCACAACCACGCCGAGCTCCGCGCTATCGGGAGTCAGTTGACCGCGCCGGGTAGATCCGGCCGATGACCTCCCCGAACCCAATTCGGGCACCGCCAGGGCCGGGAGCCGTCGCCGTGATCGTGACCTCGTCGCCGTCTTCCAGGAACGTTCGCCTGCTGCCATCCGATAGCTCGACCGGGTCCGTCCCATTCCAGGACAGCTCGATCAGGGAACCCCGCTCGTTCCGGTTCGGTCCGCTGATCGCGCCGGACGCATAGAGATCGCCGGTCCGCACGTTCGCCCCGTTGACGGTCAGGTGGGCGAGCTGTTGCGCACCGGTCCAATACATCCCGGCGAACGGCGGCCGGCTGACCAACGTCCCGTTGACGAACACCGCCAGCGTGATGTCGAGGGCCCACGGGTCCCTCTCGCGCAGGTAGGGGAGGGGCTCGGGCTCACGCACCGGCGGCGGCACCCGAGCCGCCTCCAGCGCTGCCAGGGGAACGATCCAGGGCGAAATAGAGGTGAGGAACGACTTGCCCAGGAACGGGCCGAGGGGCACGTACTCCCAGGCCTGCAGGTCTCGCGCCGACCAGTCGTTGACCAGGCAGACGCCGAAGACGTGCTGATCGAACGCGCTCACTGGGACCGGCTGACCGAGTTCGGACCGCAGGCCCACAACGAAGCCGACCTCGGCCTCGAGGTCCAGCCGCTTCGATGGACCGAAGGTCGGCGCCGATTCCGCTGGCGACTTCCGCTGCCCCTGCGGTCGAACCACCGGCGTGCCGGATACTCGCACCGTCCCGGCCCGGCCGTGATACCCGATCGGCACATGCCTCCAGTTCGGGGTGAGCGGCGGATTGCCGGGGCGGAACAGCCGTCCCAGATTCTCGGCATGATGCTGCGAGCTGTAAAAGTCAACGTAGTCAGCTACCTCGATGGGTAGCTGCAACGTCACATCCGCCCGCGGAATCAGATGCGGCTCGACGGCCGGCCGCCAGCGTTCCTCGGTGAGCCAATCGGTGATGCGCTCCCGCAGCGCCGCCCATCCACCTGGACCTCGCGCAAGGAATGCGTTCAGCGATCCAGTGGCATGGACGCTGTCGCCTGTCGCCGCGGCGACGTCGAATACGTAATTACCGATCGCCACACCGGTTCGCGCTGAGCGGTCTGCCGTCGTGAACACGCCGTAGGGAAGGTTGGCTAGCCCGAACATCGAATCCGCGGGCACGTCCAGCCAGCTGGGCGGGTTCATCCGCGGCGTGTTGGTCGGCGCAGCACGAGGTCGGAGACTACTCGAGCGCGGTCGGCTAACGTCGGCGGCAACCGTGCCACTCCGACACCTGGAGGAGGGACCGTGCGACTGTCCACGAGGAATCAGCTGCCCGGCACCGTGGAATCCGTGCAGACCGGCGAGGCGATGGCCATTGTGAAGGTCATCCTCGATGGCGGGCATCCCGTGATCGCTTCGATCACCCGCGAGGCAGTCGACGACCTTCAACTCGCGAAGGGCACGAAGGTGACGGTGCTGGTCAAGTCCACCGAGGTCATGCTCGCCGTCGAGTGACAGTCAGGATGTCGACAACCCATTGGCCGCGGGCCGGTGGGCGCCGCATAGATCCGTACCCCGACCCAGGCCGGGCCAACCGGCCTGGCCTCGACGAGTCGCAGCGAGGTCCTCGGCGTGCCGTCGGAAAAAAGGCGGTTGCCGGTGCCGAGGACGATAGGGAACACCATCAGCCGTAACTCGTCGACGAGTCCGTCGGCCAGCATGGTGCGGACGAGATGCCCACTGCCGGCGACCAGTATGTCGCCGCCGGGGCCGGCCTTCATCGCCCCGAGTTCCCGGGCGACATCGCCCCGGACGACGGTCGTCGGCGACCAGGCGGGGTCTTCCAGCGTGCTCGACACGACGATCTTCTGTAGGCCGTTCATCTTGTCGGCGAAATGACCCGTCTGGTCTGGCCACACTGCCGGCGAATCCACCCGCTCGAATTGGAACGCCCAGCCACCGCGGCTGAAGTTCTCGGAGCCGCCGGGGTCTTCCATGACACCGTCGAGGGTGACGAACTCGCTGACGACGATCCTGCGCATATGCACCTCACGTGTTCTCGGACGCTGCGGCGCGCCACCGAGCACGGCCCTTCTGGCCCGGACGGTAGCCGCCCAACAGTTGCGCCCTGAAACGAATTTGCGCGCGACCGCCAAAATCGGCGTGCCCCGGTGCGCGATACTGGTGAGCGATGGTCTCTCATCCTCCGGCCCGGCACCTACTTCGAGCGAAGGACCTGGCCGATGCGCGGTACTTCGAGCCTCTGAACGTGTCCGACCTCGCACGCGCCGCAGGCTTGTCGCGGGCCCACTTCAGTCGAGAGTTCCGGCGCACGTTCGGCGAATCTCCGCACGCGTACCTGCTTACCCGGCGGCTCGAGCGGGCCGCCGCAATGCTGCGCAGCACCGACCGGTCGATCGCGGACATCTGCGTCGAAGTGGGTCTCACGAGCGTCGGCTCATTCACTACCAGCTTCACCCGGGCGTACGGCGTACCGCCGACGGGCTACCGCGGGTCATTCCCACCGGCCGCCACCTATGCGCGGATCCCGGCGTGCGTGCTGCACGCATACGGGCGTCCGCAACACCGCACGTTTCGAGAAGACAAGCTCGCCGGCTGATCAATAGCGTCAATCGCATAAACCAGACCACTCAGGAGGAAGCATGATCAAGGTCAGCAGTGCTCAGCTGTGGGTCCACGACCAGGATGAAGCCCTGGCGTTCTACCGAGACAAGGTCGGCCTACAAGTCCGATCCGATGTGACTGTTCCGGAGCTGGGCAACTTCCGGTGGCTCACCGTCGGACCGGACGGCCAGGACGACATCGACATCGCGCTCATGGCGATCCCGGGACCGCCTGTCATGGACAAGGAAACGGCCGACGAGGTGCGCAATCTCATGGCCAAGGGCTTCGCCGGCACGATCTTCCTGACCACCGACGATTGCCAGGCCTCCTATGACGAACTATCGGCGCGCGGCGTCGAGTTCGTCGACAAGCCGGAGCAGCGACCGTACGGGATCGACGCCGCATTCCGTGACCCGTCCGGGAACAACATCAGGCTCACCCAGCTGCAACCGCTCGAGTAGGCGCTTCTGGGGCTGGACGCCCGCTCGCCGGACGCGGCCTCTCGCGCGGCTCTGGGACAGATGTGACCAGTGGGGCAATCCCCGGTCAACTTCTGTACCACGACTGCGCGCGAGGCTGCGCCGGCGTGCTCAATCCGCTGCGTCCACCGGCTTCTCCCGTCGGCGGCGTCCGTAGAGCGCGGCGAGCGGACCGTAACTCAGGCCGTGCAACACAATGCTCAGCACCACGGTTGCCACCATCACGTCCTCTACCAGATCAGCGTCCGTCCCGGTGAGATCGATGAGCGCGAGCAGTCCGAACACAATCGTGGCCAGTCCTCGCGGCCCGAGCCATCCGATGAACAGCGCATCGCGACGGGAGATGGTGCTGCCGAGTAGCGACAACGTCACGGGAAAGATGCGCGCCACTGTCACGACGAGGAACGCGTAGCAGACGACTCGCCAGGAGACGCCCATGGCAACGACCTGGTTGATGACAGCGCCGAAGATGAACCACACCACGAGCGACAACAGCATGCCTATGTCTTCGGCGAGGTTCAGCGCGTATTCCGGAAGATCCCGACTCGCGGCGGCGAAGACGACTCCTGCGACGAACGCAGCTACGAACCCGTTGCCCTGCAGGACGAGGGCGAGTCCGTAGGTCATGAGGGGAAGCGCGGCCACCCCAAGTCGGAGCGCCGTCGGCTGCGTCCAATGGTGCGTCCACGAGCGGCTCAGCAGCTTTCCGCCCAGGAATCCGATCGAAGCCCCGACCCCGATTGAGATCAACACGGCCGGCACGGCTTCGAGGAGAGCATGGGCCGCGACCCCGCGACTGTCATGCGCCTTCGCGGCGGCCAGGCAGAACAGGAACACCGGTGCCACCAGTCCGTCGTTGAGACCGCTCTCGACGTTCAGCAACTCTCGCAGCCGGGCTGGCACTCGACGATCGCGGATCAGGGCGGCGGCTGGGGCCAGATCAGTAGGCACGACAACGGTCGCTAGCACCGCGAGTAACCAGAATCCGGCCCCGGGTAGAAGCAGAAAGCCCACCCCGACAGCGGCAGCCAGCGTCAGCGGCAGGGCAATGCCGATAAGTCGAGCGGTTAGCTTGGGCTCGCGGCCGGCGATGCCGCCGGGCGTCTCCGTGGCATCCACGAATAGCAAGATCGCGAGTACGACCTCGACCACGCGCTCGGAGCTCGCGGTCTCCAGATCGAAGCGAAAGACTGGATTGGACCCGGCGGTCAAGGCGACGCCCGCGACGACCATGGTCAGCGGAGCCGTGATGCTCCAGCGGGCGAGTCGGCCCGCGACGAGCGCCCAGGCCAGCAGAATGGCCATGATCACGACAAGCGCGAGCATGGTCTGCCGCCGGGAGTTAGCGGGCGAGCACGGCGGTCACGAGGTCCGGCCGAATATTGGTCGGCTCATCCCTGCGGATAGTCGTCGTCGTAGGGAACGGATTTCGACTGTTCCAGCACGTCAGCTTCGTCCGCCCGGTCTAGGTCGAGTGATCCGACGCTCGGCACCTCGTCATCGTCGGAGTTCTCGTCGAGCGGTGCTAACTGCTCGATGCGGTCGTCCAGCGGCGTCTCGACTGAGACATCGAGTTCGCGGTTCGGGTCGGTCATTACAGACGCTCCCTCCTGACGATCGAGTCGACAGTACCGGTCGTCACGACGACCGGACCAGGCGAGCAATGGCCTCCGATGCTTCGCCGATCTTCACCTCCGCCTGTCCGGCTCGGGCGGCGTCGAGAACGGAGTTCGCCAGGTGCTCGTTGAGCAGACCGATCGCAACTGACTGTAACGCCTTCGTCACGGCGCTGATCTGGGTCAGGACGTCGATGCAGTACTTGTCCTCGGCCACCATTCGCGAGATACCTCGCACCTGGCCCTCGATCCGACGCAGCCGCTTGAGGCAATCGTCCTTCGAGCTGGCATAACCGCCCATTGCGTGGCCTCCTCGAGCTACCGTTGCTAGCAATCACCAGGATACCCGAGGGGGGTATTGGCTCCCCCCGAACAGTGGGCGGCTTGGCGGCACGCCAGGCAGAATCTGACTACGCACGGTCGAACTGCATCAAGCAGCCGAATCACGTCTCCATTCTTCCGACGACACCTTTACCGCTACGGTGTGCGTGCAAACGGGCTGGGGGATAGATGGCTGGACCGGTTTTCGATCCCGCGACGAGCGCTCCGATCGCACTCGCTGGCCGGGTCGTCACGATGGACGCCGCGCGCACCGTGCTGGACGACGCGGTGCTCTACCTGAGGACGGTTTGATCACCGCCGTGTCGCCGGCCGCGTCGCCGCCGCCCGGCTTCGAGTCGGTGCCCGTTGTGAACGTCCGAGGCACGATCTTCCCCGGCCTCATCGAGCTGCACAATCACTTGCCCTACGGAGTGCTGCAACTGTGGCAAGTGCCCAAGCTTTACAGCAATCGCGACCAATGGAGCAGTCCTTCCACGCCGGACTATCGACGGTTGATCAGTGGCCCGATGGGCGTCATCGGGCGAAACACGGACGCCGTCCCTGCGGTGGTGCGCTACGTGGAGATTCGCTGCCTGCTAGGCGGAACGACGACTAGCCAAGGCGTCGCACTGGCTTCGAACGCCGGCATCGTCAAGCACTTCCGGGGATTGGTGCGCAACGTCGAGGCGACCGGCGACGTCGCGCTCCCGCCGGCCACGACGCACATTGCCGACGTCGACGCCACCGACGCCGAGCATTTCCTGGCCCGGATATCGGGCAAGCAAAAGCTGATCTTGCATCTGGCGGAAGGTACGCAAGAGTCGGCGCGGCAGCATTTCCTGGCCTTGCAGGTAAAACCGGATCGTTGGGCCATTACCGAGAATCTGATCGGCATTCACTGCGTAGGACTGGCCGCTGACGACTTCGCGGTGTTCGGCGCGCACGGCGGCAGCATGGTGTGGTCACCGCTGTCGAATCTCCTCCTCTACGGCCAGACGGCTCAACTCGGCGCCGCGCTCGAGCAGGGCGTCCCGGTCGCTCTCGGCTCGGACTGGTCGCCCTCCGGAAGCAAGAACCTGCTCGGTGAGCTGAAGACAGCCAGGCTCGCCGCTCCGCTGGCGGGTGCCCCCGGTCTGTCGAGTTCCGATCTCGTCGCCATGGCGACGACAACGCCGGCGCAAATGCTTGGTTGGGGCGCCGCCCTCGGCAGCCTGGAGGCCGGCAAGAAGGCAGACCTGATTGTCGTAGACGCCGTGACACCGGAGCCTTGCGACGCCTTGATCGATGCGACCGAGCGGACCATCTCCCTCGTTGTCATCAACGGCGTTCCGCGGGCCGGCACGGCCCGGATCATGACCGCGCTGGGCCTGGGCAATGGCGAGCGCGTCGTGTTCCGCGGGCAGACGCGGGTGCTGAATCTCGCCCAGCAAGGCGCCGACCCCGACGTCGCGCAGCTGACCGCCACTGAATCGATCACCCTGCTGACCGACGCGCTGGCCAACCTCGGTCACCTCACACCGGCGGGCGCCCGGCGGCGGGCCCCATCGGACGGACAGCTGCGGCTCGCCGTGGCCGGTGTCATCGACAACCACATGTCCGCGCGGCCGCACCTACCGTTTCACGGACATGTCACCGGACCGAACCCGCCGGATCATCGCCGTCCGGTTCGGCTGACCGCACCACCCGGGCCGTTCCCGTCGCTCACGCTTGATCCGCTGACCGCCGTCGACAACCCCAGCTACTACGCGACGATCCGGGCGGAGGCCAACGTGCCGAAAGCGGTGCGGTCAGGCCTCACGAAGAACGCGCCGCGGCCGAGCAAGGTGATCCCATGACAACCGATTTCTGCCCTGGATACCCGGCACCGTACGACGCGCTGGTCGCCGACTACCCGGACCTCAGCGTCTATCCGGCGGACGGATTTCGCGTCGAATGGGGGCCGATCTTTCATCGCGGGCGGCTTGACGGCTCGGCGAGCGTGCTGGTGCTCGGTCAAGATCCGGCCGTCCTGGAGACGGTGGCGCGTCGCATCCTCGTCGGTACCGCCGGACAGCGAACTCAGGGCCTGCTCACGAAGCTTGGCATGACCCGCAGCTACACGATGGTGAACACCTACCTGTACAGCGTGTGGGGCCAGGGTGCCGCCGACCGTCATGTCGACGATCCGCTCATCGCCGCTTATCGAGGGCGATGGCTTACCGCGCTGATCGCCCACAACGACATCCGCGCGGTGCTGACCCTGGGCACGTTGGCGGCGAAGGCGTTCACCGCCTGGCGGGCCACCGCGGACGGAGCCGCGTTCACCGGCCAGCACGCGGCCTTGATCCATCCCACGTACCCGGAGTCCGCTTCCGCGACCGGGCAGATCACCAAGGCCGAAGCCACCAAACGGCTATTGGAGAACTGGAACGCCGCGATACCGGCTGTCTCCGCGGCAATCCCGAAACCAGACCAGCCGCCGACCGGTGTGCCCTATGGTGACGAGTTCACCCCTGCCGATCTCACCCCGATCCCGGCCGGCGACCTTCCCGCTGGCCTGCCGGCCTGGATGCGCGGTGCGCGCAGCTGGGCGGTCCGCACCGGCGCGGATCCTGACACCAAGCGGGCCACGATCACGATCACCGTTCCTCCTGACGCCCGGCCGTGGATGTGATCCGCACAATCACGCCTTGGCGGCGTTTCCTCGATCGGCCGACGCATCCTGGCGCGCCTCCCGCAGCCCGCGCACGAACGCGTTGAGGAAGGCCACGAGCGGCACGGCGATGAGCGCGCCAACGATTCCGTAGATGACGGTGCCGGCCGCCACGGCGAGAACTACGGCCAGGGGGTGAATGTGCACGGCCCGACTCATGATGATCGGTTGCAGCAGATGACCCTCGATCTGCACCAAGACGATGATCGCGATTGCCACGATGATCGCGGCGCCGACGCCATGCTCGAGTAATGCGACACCTACGCACAACGCGCCGCTGATCGTCAGGCCCAGAATCGGGATAAAGGAACCGAGGAAGATCAACACACCCAGGGCCGGGGCGAGGGGTATCCGGAGAATGAACAGCAGAATCGTGATCGTGACCGCATGAATGAACGCGATGATGACCTGCCCGCGAACGTAGCCACCCAGGCTGAACCATCCGCGCCGGCCGGCGTAATCGACTTGTTGCCGAGCCGGCGCCGGCATCAAATGCAGTACCCAGCGCCAGATGAGGTCGCCGTCGCGCAACAGGAAGAAGGTCGAGAAGATCGACAGCGCCAGACCGCCAAGCACCTCGAAAACCGTCCGCGCGGTGGAAACCACACCGGACACCAACTTGCCCTGATTGTTCTTGATTGTGTCGGTGATGCTGTTCGTGAAGTTGTTGAGGTCGGCCTCCCGGAGATGGAACGGACCGTTCTCGAGCCAGTCCCGGATCTGTTCGGACACCTTCGTCAGCTGGTCGCCGAGCGTGTTCGCATGCGAGGTGATCTGAACGACAACGAACCAGCCGATGAGCCCGAACACGACGATGCCGGCGAGTAGCACGAGCGAGGCGGCAGCCGACTTGTGCAGGCCGAGGCCTTCCAGCCATTTGTCGACGGGATTCAGTACCGCCGTGAAGAACAGCGCGACGATGAACGCGAACGCAACGAGGTGGATCTTGCTGAACAGCAGAATTACCACATAGAGGCCTGCCGCTAGCACAAGCAGTCGCCATGACCAGGCCGCCGCTACCCGCACCGGCCAGATGACGGCGTCCCTCGAATCGCGGTGAGGGGTCGAGAGTGTGATGAAGTCGCTGCCATCGCTCGGCGGGGCCGGCTGCTGACCGTCCATCGCGGGGCGCGGCCCGGGGTCGTTCACTTCAGCCGGTGGATGTGGGTCTGGCGGTGGCTCAGGTGATGTCATGGAGCCTCCCGGGCGGATGCCAAGACCTGCGTGGTCACCCTACTCAGGCATGCCCACGAATCCGCGTCGCTAGTGCCCTCCTAGCGGTACCTGAAGCCGTCGAAGAACCGCCGAAACACACCGCCCGTCGGGGGCAGCGGTTCCGCCGGCGCGGGAGCGGTCGCGCGGCGCTGAGCGATCGGCTGGTCGTAGTCGGTCCGGGCGATCGCGTCAACGACCTTGTCCTGATCGAAGTTCTCTGATCCTTCGATGACCGGGACGAAACCGACGAGCATCCCGTCACGCATTACCTGAGCTTCGAGCCCCGCGGTGCCGTCGGTGTCCCACATCGCCTCCCGGCCGTCGCCCAGCACGACGCGAACGCCGAACTGGTAGACGCCGGCCTTGGCTAGATGGGCGTCGATGCCTCGGCCGCGCAAAGTATCGACCACGTGCCGGGCCCGGATCTCTTCCATTCGAACACGGTACTCACCACGGGTGTGCCCGACCTCAGCTGCGTGTCGCGCGACTGCCCGACCTGGTTCGCGCCCCAGCCGACGGATAGCGTCGTGGCGACGGGGGGCGACCGCGCCGAGCCGCTACTGGAGGGCCGCCATGCAGGACCGCACACCCGACCCATCTGAACTCGACCCGATTGAGCGCGCGTCGATCGACGAGCTCCAAGCACTCCAGCTCGAGCGGCTGCAGACGACGCTGCACCGGGTCTACGAACATGTGCCGCACTATCGATCGGCGTTCGACGTGGCCGGAATCCACCCAGAGGACATGCACGAGCTGGCCGACATCGCGCGGTTTCCGTTCACCAGCAAGAGCGATCTACGGAAGAACTACCCGTTTGGAATGTTCGCGGTCCCTCGCACCCAGATTGCTCGGTTGCACGCGTCATCCGGAACGACCGGCCGCCCCACTGTCGTGGGCTACACCGCGGAGGACATCGCGACGTGGGCGGCGCTCATGGCCCGCTCCATCCGAGCGTCGGGCGGCCGTGCGGGTGACACGGTGCACGTGGCGTACGGGTACGGCCTGTTCACCGGCGGCCTCGGCGCGCACTACGGGGCCGAGGCACTCGGGTGCACCGTGGTCCCGGTATCCGGCGGAATGACCGAGCGACAGGTCCTGCTCATCCAAGACTTTCGCCCCGACGTGATCATGGTGACGCCGTCATACATGCTCGCCATCATCGATGAGATGGAGCGGCAGAAGATTGATCCGCGCATGACCTCGCTGCAGGTCGGGATTTTCGGGGCGGAACCGTGGACGAACGACCTGCGGCAGGAGATCGAGCAGCGGCTCGACATGCACGCGGTCGACATTTATGGACTGTCCGAGGTGATGGGTCCGGGTGTCGCCAACGAATGCGTCGAGACAAAGGACGGCCTGCACATCTGGGAGGACCACTTCTATCCAGAGGTGATCGACCCACTTACGGGTGACGTATTGCCAGACGGTGAGGAGGGCGAATTGGTCTTCACGACGCTCACCAAGCAGGCAATGCCCGTGGTGCGCTATCGCACGCGCGACCTCACCCGGCTGCTGCCGGGCACGGCCCGGTCCGTGCGGCGGATGGCGAAGATCACTGGCCGGACCGACGACATGATCATCCTGCGCGGCGTCAACCTGTTCCCGACCCAGATCGAGGAACTCGTCCTGCGCACGCCGGCCCTGTCGCCGCACTTCCAGTGCGTGCTAGATCGGGTCGACCGGTTGGATGCGCTGACGGTCCGGGTCGAACGCCGTCCCGATGCTGAGCGGGCGGCGGCCGGGGAGGCCGGGCGAACCCTGCAAATGCTCGTGAAGAGCACGATCGGAGTCAGCGTCGAGGTGGATGTGCTGGAGCCGGACGGGATCGAACGCTCACTTGGCAAGATGCGCCGCATCATCGACCAGCGACCGCCTCGGTAACGCCCACACGCAGGACCGTGCGACTTTCACCCTTTAGTAGCAGGGGAAAGTCGCACGGTCCAGTTGTGACGACTAGACGGTGATCGTCAGCGTGTGGTGCCCCGCGCTAGTCGGGATCGTCACTTCATTACCGCGGTTGGTCTGGACGACCTTGTAGTTGTTCACCGACTTCCCGTCGAGCACGACGGCCGCCGGCTTGGTCCCTCTCGGCAGGGTGTGCCCGACAACGACGTTGTTCGTGCCGACGCCGGTCGTCGTGATGTCCGTGCTGTAGGTGTTTCCGGTGTGGGTTGCGAGCACGTCGGCCGATCCGTTACCCAGCTGGATCGCCCGGCCCTGCACCGTGCTTTGGCCCTGCGGCACCTGCGGAACGAACGCGACGAGCCCGTTACCGAGATCCGGACTCACACCGAGCCACTGGTGCACGACTGCCCAGGCCGTGCCGTAGTGGCCCCAGGCCTGCATGAACATCGAACGGCACGTCCAGCAGCGGTCGATGTTGGCACCCTGGGCCGGCGACGGGAAGATCTCCGGCATCGCACCCGGCTGCTCGTCCGGCGTCCCGTCGGTCGCGGGCTCGCCGAACATGGTCTCAGTGAGCGCGTGGGTATAACGCCCCTGCTGAGTGGGCCCCAACCGGCCGTAGTTCCCCTCACCGACCGACTGGATCGACGTCCCCAGACCGAAGATAACCAACTCACCCTGGCCGTTAGGACCGCCGCCGCAGCCGGTGTGGAACAGCCCCGGGTTGAGCGGGTGCTCGCCGCTGTAGCAGTCGTTCTCCCGACCCGCGAGCGCGGCGTTGCCGTGATCGAACGGTGCCAAGCCCGGGACCGTCTGTCCCTTGATGTGCAGCTCTACCTCTTGGGGCGTCTCGCCGATCCAGTGCTTCTGGAACGACTGCACGTTGCCCGGATCGTTCAAGGAGTCGGCGTACTGCGACGCGGCCTGGAACCACCAGGTGTTGTCGAACTCGTCCTGCAGCTTGCTGGCCATGTTCTTGGCCCACGCGAACGTGGCGCCGTCGTGCTTCGAGCTGGCCATGTCCGCTAGGTCGTAAAGGCCGCGGATGAAGTAGACGGTGTTGTCGAGCTTCTCCGGGCCCATGCCCGAGCGCTCCACGTTGCCGAGCCCCTCGGGCCAGCCGTCGTGGTCCGCGTCCAGATTGTTGACCACGTAGCGCAGGTTACGCACTGCGAAGTCGTACATCTCGTCGCGGAAGGCGTTATCCCCGGTCCACCGCCAGACGAGCGCGACGGTGCTGGGGAACTTGACCGTCTCGTCGGTGTTGAAGTCGAACGTGGTGGCAGTTGGCCGGGAGTCATGGCCGAACCAGATCGAGCCGTCGGCCACCGACTCGTGAACCACCACACCCGAGCGATTGTTCAGGATGTCGGAGATGTCGCGGAGGGCGCGGAGATGGTCCTCGATGGCCGCGAACTGCCCCACCGCGACCGCGGGGAAGGCCGTGTACTCACCGTCGGTGCCGAAGATCCACGGGTAGTCCGGATAGCCGGCACCGATCCAGGTCGCCTGTGGCACAGTGCCGAGCGACGCCGGGAACTGCTTGCCCTGGTTGGTCCAGCGGACCTGTAGATTCCGCGCGCTCAACGTGAGGTCAGCGATGTTCTGCTTGCCCCAGTCGACCGCGTCCTGCACCTGCGGGTCGCCCGGCAGCGAGAGCTGCGTCTTCTGCGCGAGCTGCTCGCGGGAGGCGATCTTGGCGTCCAGCGCCGCGGACGGGTTGTCGAGCACTTGAGCCAATTCGCCCTGGGCCGTCGCCAAGCCTTGGTCGGAGCCGGCGACGCCCAACCAGACGGTCTTCGAGCCGCCGGCCGGGAGGGAGAGCGAGTAGGTCAGCTCGCCGCCGGTGCCGCGACCAAACGGCCCGTCGTCACACGCCGAAGGCTTGGGATCGGCCGGTGCGCCCGCCTCGGTGCCGGTGCACTGGTGGCCAGGCTGCGGGCCATAGAACGTCGATCCGATCACACCCGAGTCCGGCTTCATCGAGGTGCCCACGAGCGCGGCGTAGTGGTGCACCGGCGCTCCGGGCAGCGCGCCGTCATCAGTAAAGACGAGGTTCTGGCCGTTGAAACTGCCCGTGTCGGGAAGGTTGTCACTGGCATTGGGCGTAACGCCGCCGAATCCCCACGGGTACTGCCCCATCAGCTCGGAGTGCGCATCGACGGAGAGCTTCGTGGTTCGGGGGGCCGCACCGGGGTTGGTGATCGTGAGGCCGAAGAGCGCTCCACGCTGCCCGTCGGGGACGAAGTCCGTGCGTGCCACGCTGAGGCCGGCCGTGGCCGGCAGGTCGTATCGGGTGTAGCCCCAGCCGCTCGAGAACTTTGTCGCGGGACCGACCCATTGGCCGTCGAGTCCGAACCACACGCCGTCGACCAGCTTCAGTGGCGGCGTCCACACGCCGCCCATCTCGCCGGTGATGTGCCATCCGTTGGCGTAGAACCGCCCATCCTCGAAGCCGATCGAGTAGGCCCGGGAGCCGGCTGCGACCTCCCGCCGGTCTGCGAGTCGAGTGGTGTTCGACAGCTCCGGTGTCGCCGGTGCGGCCGCCGTTCCTGCCGCTGGTAGGGAACTGGCAACCCCCTGCCCTAATACCGACAGGCTGGCTGCGGTGACGATCGCTGACACCGCAGCCACGAACCTTCGAGACATGGCCATCTCCTCCTGATGCTCCGATACTGCACGCCGCATCTGTCTAGGGATGAGGCCGCGAAGCGGGGAGTACTCGGTTCAGCTACGCCAGAAACTGGTGCCGGATACAGCCCGCCCAGCGCTCAATGAATTCTTATCCTGTCCCTCCCATCCGGATTCGGCAATACGCGGGCAAAGATCAATATTTGCCCACTTAACGGGGATCTTGCACCAGTCTTACGGTGAGCTTACAGATCACAGCCCTGGGGGATCGTCCTTTTCACGGTCGGACGATGGCTTTGAGCGCAGTGGGGTCCGTGCGCCCGATGAGCAGCGCCTCCTCGGTGCGGTGCAGTGGGAATTCGTGCGTCACCACCGGGGCAACTTGCACCGAGCCGGAGGCGAGGAGGGCGAGCGCGGTCGGATAGGTGTTGGCGTACCGGAAGGTGCCGGTAATCCACAGCTCGCGGGTCTGAATGAGCGGGACGTCAAAGGCGACCGAATCCTCGCCCATGCCGACGAGAACGACCCGGCCGGCCCGGTCGACAAGTGGGAGCGCTGACTGCAATGCTCGCGACGACCCCGAGCATTCGATCAACACGTCGAAGGATTCGTCGAGTACTGCGCCGGCCCGGACGGCGATCAAGCCGAGCTGGGCTGCGACGGCGAGCCGGTGATCGCTCAGGTCGGTGACGGTGACGCTCGTCGCGCCGAATGCGCGCGCGACCTGCGCCGCGAACAGCCCGACTGGTCCCGCCCCAGTCACAAGGACCCGCTCGCCTGCGGTGACTCCGGCCCGCCGGCAGGCCCAGATTCCCACGGACACCGGTTCGGCCATGGCCGCCTGCACGTCGTCGAGCTCGTCCGGCACCGGATGGGCGAAGTCCGCGGCGATCGTCACGAACCGGGCGATCGATCCGTTGATCGGCGGGGTCGCGAAGAACGCCATGCCCTCACAGAGGTTGTACCGACCGGCTCGGCATTGGCGGCAATGACCGCACGGAACGCCAGGTTCCATCGCGACCTGCTGCCCGACCCGACCCGGATGGACACCGGCGCCGACCGCGCTGATCCGACCGGCGGACTCGTGCCCGAGCACCATCGGACCCTCGACAACGCGGTTTCCGATCCGACCGTGGTCGTAGTAGTGCACGTCCGACCCGCACACCCCGATCGCGGTCACCTCGACCTGCACCTCACCAGGCCCGGGCTCCGGCACCGGCCGGTCCTCGATCCGGACGTCTCCCGGTCCGTAGAGCACGGCGCTTGGGTTCGACACGATCACCTCCGGATCTTCGTGTTTCGGGACTAGAAAGCGGTGTAGCCACCATCCGCGACAAGCACCGACCCAGTTACGAAGGACGACGCATCGCTCGCGAGAAAGACGATCGCCGGGCCGAGCTCCTCCGGTGTCCCGTACCGCTGCATGGGCGCGTCCTCGATCCAATGCCGCCGGAACTGCGGGTCGTCAACCGGAGCCATTGCGGTCTTGATGTACCCGGGCGCGAGCGCATTGACCCGAACGCCATAGGGCGCCCATTCGGCGGCCAGGCTGCGGGTGAGCTGATGCACAGCAGCTTTCGAGGCGTTGTAGGCCGGTTGCCATTGCGGACGGTTCACGATCTGGCCGGATATGGAACCGATATTCACGATGCTGCCGCGCTTGCGGTCCACCATGTGGCCGCCGAACACCTGGCACCCGAACCACAGCGCGTCGAGGTTCACGTCCAGGACCCGACGCCACTCCTCGTCGGTGACCTCCAGTGCTGGGCGGTGGATGCACGTACCAGCGTTGTTGACAAGCACATCGACGGCGCCGAACTGGGCCACGGCCGCGCCGAGAACGCGTTCGACCTCCGGTCGAGACGTGATGTCGGCGATGACGGTCTGGCTCCGCCGGCCGATGTCGGCCAACTCCTGCTCGACCTCTGCCGCCGCGACTTCATCTCGCCCGACGGCGACGATGTCCGCGCCGGCCTCGGCCAGGGCGCGGGCGAAGGCTCGGCCCAGCCCACGCGTCGCGCCGGTGACGACCGCCGTACGGCCCGTCAAATCGAACCGCGACATGACGTTCATAGTCCCAACCTCCGGCGCAAGTACTCAGCCGCCAGCGCCGGCAAGACCGCGCCAAGCGGCGAATCGACGCGGATGCTCGCACACCCATCCGCGCGGGTCGAGCCCTGGTTGACGATCGCGATCGGTATCTGAAGCTTGGTCGCGCGCACGACAAACCGGTAACCCGACATGACCGCCAACGACGAGCCGAGCACGAGCAGCGCCCTCGCGCCCTCAACGAGCTGGTAGCAGCGCTCCACCCTTTCGCGTGGCACCGTCTCGCCGAAGAACACCACATCCGGCTTGAGCGGCCCCCGACGGCAAACCGCACATGGCACCATGACGAAGCGGTCGAGGTCCGCATCGGCCAACTCGGCGTCGCCATCGGGGTTGATGGCGCGCGTTCGCGCGTCGAAGGTCGGGTTGGCCTCGCGCAATGCCGAGTCGATCGCCACTCGGGCGGCCCGGTCGCCGCACGTCAGACAGATCGTGCGGTCCAGCCCGCCGTGCAGCTCAACTACGTCGCGTGCTCCCGCTGCCTGGTGCAATCCATCGACATTCTGGGTGATGATGCCGCTTAGCGCGCCCGCGGTCTGCAGTGTCGCCACTGCGTGGTGGCCAGCATTCGGACGAGCCCGAGAGATCTGCCGCCAGCCGAGATAGCTGCGCGCCCAGTACCGATGGCGGGCCTGCGCGTCGCCGACGAACGCCTGATAGGTCATCGGGGCGTAACGCCGCAGTGCGCCAGTCGGCCCGCGGTAGTCAGGGATGCCCGATTCCGTGGACATTCCGGCTCCGGACAGGACAACCACTCCGCCAACGCCGAGCAGACCGCCGAGGGCGACAACGGCCGCGGAACCATAGCGGTCCGCGGCCGTTGCCGTCAGGGTGGAGTAATCCACCTACCCATAGTGCCTCGCGATATCAGTCCGCCGGGCCGGCAATCAGGGTCACGTTGGCGCTGTGCGACTGTCCGGACTGATCGGTCCAGGAAATCCGCACCGAGTCACCGGCCTTGTGTGACGCCAGCGCAGTCGACAGGTCGGTGCTACTTGACACCTGCGTGTTGTCGACACCGGTGATCACGTCGCCGGCGGCCAGCCCAGCTTGCGCAGCCGGTGTGCCATCGATGACGCCTGCAATCGCGGCGCCGTTCGAACCAGCCGAGAACTGGTCGTTGTTGAGCTCGATGCCGAGGAACGCCGGGTTGCCGATGTGGATCGTAGAGCTGGCCTGGCCGCCCTCGATCTGGTCAGCGATCTTGACCGCAGTCCCGATCGGGATCGCGTACGCCTGCTCGGTGGCCGTCTGGAGGGGGCTCGACGAGCCGGCCGCGGTGTCCATTCCAACGACCTGGTTGTTCTCGTTGTAGAGCGGGCCACCAGAGTCGCCAGCCTGCACATTTGCGTTGGTCTCGATGAGACCGGTCAATTGTTCGGCGTTCGAACCGTTGTCATCCGTGGCCGTAATTGTCTGGTCGAGGGCCGTGACCTGGCCGGGCGCAGCGCTCGGCGTGCCGCCGGTGCCACCGGCGTTCCCGACTGCGGTGACTGCGTCGCCGACCGAGACGTTGGATGAGGCCAGATGCGCGGTTTGCAGCCCGGAGGCACCGGATAGCTGCAGCACGGCCACGTCCTCGGTTGGGTCAGTGCCAACGACGGATGCCTTGTACGTCTTTCCGGTGCTGACGACAGTGACGGTGATCGAGGTGGCGCCGCGCACCACGTGGTTGTTGGTGAGTATCTCGCCGTTGGACGTTAGGACCATGCCGGTGCCTGCGGCCCGAGCGCTCTGGTAACCCAGGACGGTGTCGATGTCGACGACGCCGACCTGCTGGTCCGCGCTGGCGGTCCCGGTCGAGCCACCCGAACCGTTACCGGAGCCGCCGCCGTTGCCGTAGCCGCCGCCGTTCCCATTGCCCTGACTGCCGTTCCCGCCATTACCGAGACCGCCGAAAAGACCTCCCCATGGGTTCTGGTCAGATCCAGAACCGTCAGAACCGGAACCGCCCGATCCAGAACCGTTCCCGCCGCTCCCGGTACTGGGCGGCACGGCAAGCTGCGAGTTGCCGGACGTGCCCGACCCGGTCGTGACGGAATTGCCGCTGCCCACGCCGATGGCAACGCCTGCGACCGCGACTGCGGTTGCGATACCACCGACGATGAGCCAACGCTTCCGATGATTGGTCCCGGACGGCTTCGAATCCGGGGCGGGCGGGAATGGTGGCGCCGCCATGTACGCCGTGGGGTACGGCGTCTCCGGCGCAAACGGTTCCTCGGAGGCGTGCGGCCCCTGTGCCGCGTGCGGCGCGTCGGATGGGTGCGGCGTCTGCGGCGCATAAGGCGTCTCCGGCGCATACGGCATCTGGGGCACGTGCGGAGTCGCGGAGGTGGGCGGCTCGGTCGACCAGGTGGGATCGCTGTCGTAGCGGTCGTTCATGGGTGCTCTTTCGTAGCTCGTCGGGGTGTCGGGGTATGCGCTGACAGATCCAGCAGACGCTTGCCATCCATGCGTTTCCTGAGTGGCAGCCAGGACTCGTTTGTGAAATTGCGGTGGCGGCGGACCAGGGGGCGCATACGCGCTCTCGGGATGCCGCAGGAAGATAGTCGCGGACGACACTGGGAACAGCAGATGAGTGGCGTCCTCAACAGCGATGAAAGGAGTCCGATGACCGAGGCCAACCCCCGGCAGAACGTGACATTCCCGAGCAACGGCCGGCAGGCCCATGGCTATCTGAGCAAGCCTGATCGAGGATCCGGACCTGGCCTGATCGTGATCGAAGAGTGGTGGGGTCTTGACGACCACATTGCGGACATCGTGGATCGCCTCGCCGGCGAGGGTTTCGTCGCCCTCGCGCCTGACTACTTCGGCGGACGGGTGGCGCATCAGACAGACGCGGCCGCCAAGATGCTCGCGGAACTGCCGGTCGATCAAGCCGCGCGCGATCTCGCCGGCGCCGTCGACTTCCTGCTAGCCGATTCGGACGTCACGTCGCAGGCACTCGGTGTCATCGGCTTCTGCGTAGGCGGCGGCTTCGCGCTCCAGCTGGCCGCCCAGCAGGACGATCGGATCAACGCCGCCGTGGCGTTCTACGGCGTTGGACCAGCCGTCCCTGATCAATACCGCTCGGTCACTGCGCCGATCCAAGGACACTACGGCGAGCAGGACGCGATGTACCCGCTGGACCAGGCGAAGGCCCAAGAACGCCAGATTCGGAAAGAGTCATCGGGCTCGGTCGAATTCTTCTACTACCCGGCCGGTCACGCGTTCCACAATGACAAGGACCGGCTCGGCACGTACAACCCGGAGCTGGCCGCGTTGGCGTGGAGCCGCGCCGTGGCCTTCCTCAAGACCAACGCCCAGTAATCGTCAACCCTACGAAACGCAGGGGGTGCGATCCGGCGCATCCTGCCATCGGGTGAGCTGGTCGTCCAGCCGTAGCAACGATCTGTTCATGCGAGCGCATACGTAAGAGTCTCGATCGCCCGCAACGTGTCGAGCAGCATGCCGAGATCCTGCGGGTAGGGCCAGTGGGACAGCTTGGCCACGACGATCCGGCGATCGCGGTCCGCCCAGACCAGCTGGCCGTGAATGCCCAGGCACAGCAGGACATGGCGGTCGGAAAAGGGAACCCAGAACTGGTTGCGGTACATGCCACCCGGGAGCCAGCCCGTCGTGGGGTCAGCGGCGAATGCCTCGCGGGAGTCGGCCGCGCCGGCATACGCGTCCTCGAGCCACCATTCCGGCATGACCTCATCGGCGGCGACGTGACCGTTGTCGGCAAGCAACTGCCCGAACCGGCCCAGATCTCGGAGGGTGGTCGCGAGGCCGCCGTCGTGCAACACCGCCCCGGCTGGGTCCACCGCGCCGTCGGCGTCCTGTTCCGCGCCAAGACGAGACCACAGGAGGTCGCTGAGCAAGTCAGGCATGCGACGTCCGGTTGCCCGCTCGCAGACCCAGCCGAGAACGTCGGTCTCGCAGGATCGGTAGTCGAACCGCCCACCGTGCGCTCGGTCGGCCTTCAACCGTACGAGGTAGTCGTAGATCGACGTTGGCAGGTCGTCCTGGCGACGGGGCGCCCAGCCCATGACCTGCTCCAACAGCCGAACGTCCGCATCGGGGTCAAGATATGCCTCGGAGAAGGCGACGCCAGAACGCATATCGAGCGCGTCGCGCAGCGACGCAGCCGCATAGCCGGACGAGCGTAGATCAGGTACGTAGCGGGCAATCGGTTGCGCCGGATCGAGCGCGCCGCGGTCGATCAGGATGCCAACTGCGCACCCGACGATCGACTTGCTGACCGACGCCAGCAGGTGAGTGTGGTGCGGCGTCATACCAGCGAAGTACGCCTCAGCGGCAATCCGTCCGTCCTGCAGTACGAGATAACCGTCGGTGTAGGTGCCGGACAGCACATCGCGGACTGAGGCGGAGGATCCGTCGGTGCGCTCCAGGCCGACATCCAGCGGTGCGGCGGGACCGTGCTCTAGCACCCGCACCGGCCCGGTGCCCCGACTGATCCGCGCCGTCGGAACCACTTCACGCAGGTGGATGAACGACCAGGTATTGGCCGCCGCGGTTTGCCAGTCTGCCAAGCGCCAGCGCTGATCAGGCGGCGGGGGAAATCCCTGCATCACCATCGGCAGCACCCATCCCGTCTGTCTGATTCGCGCCGCGTGCCGGTATCCGGCGCCAGACTACGTTTCGGATCTTGCGGCCGCCGCGCGCGCCCGTGCCCACTGGTACGCAGGTCGGTGAACCTGGCGACGCCTCCGTAGGTGCCGGCGCCGCGGTGTCCGCGGCGGCCACTTCCCTCAGCGACGCCGACCGTTTCGTCGGACCCGAAGACCGTCGAACGCAATCGCGCACACGGCGTCGGCGATATCGCCGGAGTCGAAATCTCTTCTGGGGCGATACCACTCCACCAACGAGTTCACCAGGCCGAACAGCAGCCGCGCCGTGACCGCGGGGTCGACGTCGGGCCGTACGTCTCCGTCCGCCTCGGCCCGAGTGACGAGAGCGGCCACGACCCGATCGAACTGTCGGCGGCGGGCCATCGCCCGACGTTCGACCTCGGTGTTGCCGCGCACCCGCAGCAGAAGCGTGACATACGGCAAGCGCTCTACGAGAACCCCTATGCTGCCCCGAACCAGCTGCTCCAGCCGGTCGATCGCGGGCGCGTCAGTGTGCCGGACTTCAGCCGCGACCTCGAACAAGCCGTCGAGGGCCCGATCGAGCGCCAGCGACAGCAACTCTTCCTTGCTGTCCACGTGGTGATAGATGGCGGACTTGCTGATCCCCAGTCGCTGGGACAGGTCCTCCATGCTGGTGCCGTCGTACCCGCGCTCGTTGAACACGCCGACGGCGACGGCGAGCAACGATTCGAGGTCATAGCCGGGCCGGCCCGGGCCTCGTCGCGGGATGATCGCCCTGGTCACGCGATACCTCGAGGCTCGGCGAGCCGATGACTGCGGCCGCGAAATTCCGCCACGACCTCCTCGCCCCGGCGCACGGTCACGTCGTAGATGCCGGTTCGCCCGAACTGGGTGCGTAGTCTGGCCTCGGCGACCAGTTCGTCGTCGAGGCGTCCAGGCGACACGAAGACGATCTCCGCCGCGGCCGCGACCGTGGGTGGCCCGAAGCTGTTGCAGGCACAGGCGAAGGCCGTGTCGGCAAGTGCGAACACCAGCCCTCCATGGGCGATCGCGTGACCGTTGACCATCTCGGGGCCAACGCGCATCCGGACCACTGCCCGCCCCTCCCCGGCTACGTCTACCGTCATTCCCATGGCCGCAGACGCTCGGTCCTCGGCCATCATCGTGGCCACCGAGGCGGGCAGGTCGGGCGGGTCGGACACACATCGCTCCCCGGTTCGTCGGACGAGGGTCGCCTATCGGCCCGAGCCACGATAACGTACCGAACGACCGGTCAGAAATAGGCAGGAGACTCGTTCCATGGTGGTACTTCGCAGTTATGTAAACGGATCCTGGTTCACCCCAACGGACGAGGGTGCTCCGCTGTACGACTCGGTTACCAGAGACGAGGTCGCGCGGATCTCGTCAGCAGGCATCGACATGGCGGCCGCGCTCGAGTACGGCCGGCAGGTCGGCGGACCCGCGATCCGGAAACTCACCTTCCACGAGCGGGCGAGCGCGCTCAAGTCGCTCGCCGGCGCGTTGCGCGGTCATCGGGATGAGCTCTATCAGTTATCGGCTCACACTGGCGCGACGCGTCGAGATGGTGTCTTCGACGTCGATGGCGGACTCGGCGTGCTGTTCTCTTATAGCAGCAAGGGCCGCCGGGAGCTGCCTAATGACACCATCTATGTGGACGGCCCAGTCGAACCACTAGGCAAAGGGGGCCAGTTCGTCGGCCAACATGTCTATACCTCGCGGACCGGAGTGGCGGTCCAGATCAACGCATTCAACTTTCCCGTGTGGGGCCCGTTGGAGAAGTTCGCGCCCGCGTTTCTGGCCGGCATGCCGTCACTCGTGAAACCGGCAAGCCCCACCGCTTACGTCACCGAACGTTTGGTCGCCTTGATATTGGACACCGGCCTGGTGCCGGAAGGGGCGCTGCAGCTCGTCTGCGGAAGCGCGCGGGACCTCCTCGATCACCTGACCGAGCAGGACACGGTGTCGTTCACCGGTTCGGCGTCGACGGCCCGCCGGCTGCGGGCCCATCCCAACGTCGTCGCGCGGTCGGTGCCTTTCACTGCCGAGGCGGACTCTCTGAACTGCTCGATCCTCGGTCCTGACGCCGTTGCCGGCACAGCCGAGTTCGATCTCTACGTCGACCAGCTGGTGACCGAGATGACCGTCAAGACTGGGCAGAAATGCACGGCGATCCGTCGTGCGTTCGTGCCGACCGCCGTTCTCGACGACGTCCAGGCGGCAGTTGTCGATCGGCTGGCGCAGATGGTCGTGGGCAATCCTGCTGAGCCAACGGTCCGGATGGGTCCGCTGGCGAGCTTGGAGCAGCGAGAGGAGGTGCGGCGGTCGCTCAAGGCTCTGCTGGATGCGGGTGACCTGGCATACGGCGACCCGGACCACCTCGAGGTGGTTGGCGCCGACAGTGAGCGCGGCGCATTCATCTCGCCGATTCTCATTCGCTGCGATGATGCCGCCCGGCCCGAGCCCCACGAGGTCGAGGCGTTCGGCCCGGTGAGCACGCTGATGGGATATTCGTCGACGGACGAGGTGATCTCGCTGGCTGCCAAGGGGCTGGGTAGCCTCGCGGGCTCGGTTGTGACTGCGGACGCCAGCTTCGCGCGCCGGGTCGTGCTGGGCCTCGCGCCGTGGCACGGCCGGCTGCTCGTGCTCGATCGTGACGACGCCGCCGAGTCGACCGGACACGGGTCTCCGCTGCCGATGCTCGTGCATGGTGGGCCGGGTCGCGCCGGCGGCGGCGAGGAACTGGGCGGCATTCGCCGCGTCGTTTACCACATGCAGCGCACGGCCATCCAGGCCAGCCCGCGCATGCTCAGCGCGGTGACCGGCCGCTGGGTGGCGGGCGCCGGCCGAGCTGCTGGAGACCCGCACCCGTTCCGGAAATCGCTGGCCGACCTGCGGCCTGGAGACGCGGTCGTAGCCGGGCCCCGCATCGTGACGGCTGAGGACATCGACCACTTCGCTGATTTCACCGGCGATCAGTTCTACGCGCACACGGATCCCGAAGCGGCCGCCGCCAACCCACTCTTCGGCGGCATAGTCGCTCATGGCTACCTCGTGCTGTCGCTCGCGGCCGGGCTGTTCGTGCAGCCAGACCCGGGGCCCGTTCTCGCCAACTACGGCCTGGAGAGCCTCCGCTTCCTCACGCCGGTGTTTCCCGGCGACGCCCTGACCGTCACGCTGACCTGCAAGCAGATCACTCCCCGGGTCGACGCGGACTACGGTGAGGTCCGGTGGGACGCCGAGGTCACGAAGCAGGACGGCGCGGTCGCGGCCCGGTACGACGTGCTCACTCTCGTGGCCAAGACCTGGCCGCAATGACCTCACCGCGGCCAAGCGGATGACGGGGTAGCTAGCGGCAGGCGAAATGCGGCAGAATATTACTGACCGAACGGTCAGTCAGGGAGATGTGTGATGACGACGGTCGAGCTCCAGGAGCACTTCGATCGGACGATCGCCCACGATCGACGGATCGAGCCGAGGGATTGGATGCCCGATGGCTACCGCAAGACGATGATCCGCCAGATCGCGCAGCACGCGCATTCGGAGATCATCGGCATGCAGCCGGAAGGCTACTGGATCACGCGGGCTCCTTCTCTGCGGCGCAAGGCCATCTTGCTGGCCAAGGTGCAGGACGAAGCGGGACACGGAATGTACCTGTACTGCGCCGCCGAGACCTTGGGCGTCGGCCGAGCGGACCTGACCCGTCGGCTGATCGACGGCCAACAGAAATACTCGTCAATCTTCAACTACCCCTCGCTCACGTTCGCCGACGTCGGCGTCATCGGCTGGCTCGTGGACGGCGCGGCGATCTGCAACCAGGTCCCGCTGTGCCGTAGCTCCTTCGGCCCGTACGCACGGGCGATGATCCGCATCTGCAAGGAGGAATCCTTCCATCAGCGGCAGGGCTACGAGCTGCTCATGACGATGATGCGCGGTAGTCGTGCGCAACGCGCCATGGTGCAGGACGCGACGAACCGCTGGTGGTGGCCGTCGTTGATGATGTTCGGCCCGCCGGACCAGGACTCCCCGAACACCGAGCAGTCGATGGCCTGGGGAATCAAGCGGCACACGAACGACGAGCTTCGCCAGCGCTTCGTCGACATGACTGTCCCGCAGGCTGACGCGCTCGGGGTCGCGCTGCCGGATCCGGACCTGCACTGGAATGAGGAACGTGGCCACCACGACTTTGGCGAGGTGGACTGGGCGGAATTCAAGCGCGTGATTCGGGGCGACGGGCCCTGTAACTCCGAGCGCGTCGGCAATCGTCGCGCTGCCCACGAGAGCGGGGCGTGGGTACGCGCCGCCGCGGTGGCCTATGCCGCCAAACACACACCGGCCGCGGCGTCAGAGGACAACCAGGAGGTTGTGCACCAAAGCGCTCAGGGAGGTCCACATGATTGACACGTCTGGGGATTGGCCACTTTACGAGGTGTTCCTCCGGGGCAAGCGCGGCCTCAATCATGTCCACGTCGGCTCGCTGCACGCCGCGGACGCGCAAATGGCCCTCCATCATGCGCGAGATGTCTACACCCGGCGCAACGAGGGCGTGAGCATATGGGTGGTCGCATCCCGGGACATCACGGCATCCAGCCCGGACGAGAAGGATCCGTTCTTCGCGCCGAGCGGTGACAAGGTGTATCGGCATCCGACGTTCTATGCCATCCCCGACAACGTGCCGCACATGTGATGGATAGCTACGACGCATATCAGGCGATCACCGACGTCGCCGAAGATCAACGATGGGCGTTCGGCGCCGGGTTCGACGACCCGCTCTCCGGCGTCGATACGACGATCCCGGACGGTGTCGTAGGCGCGGACCTGGGCGGCTATTGCGAAATGCTCGGTGATGACGCACTTCTCTTGTCGCATCGGCTACAGCAGTGGGTCGCGCACGCTCCCGAGCTGGAGGAGGAGGCCGCGCTGGCGAACATTGCGCTCGACCTGCTCGGCCAGGCTCGTTTCCTTCTGGCCCGGGCCGGCACCGTGGACGGATCGGGACGCACCGAAGACGACTACGCGTTCCAGCGAGGGCCGGCGCAGTTCCGGCACGTGCGCTTGGTCGAGCTGGTCGACCGCGATTTCGGAGTCGCGATGGCGCGGCTGCTCGTGTTCAGCACCTGGCGGCTAGCGGTACTGGATCGGCTGCGGGCATCCCGCGACCCGATGCTGGCCGCAATCGCCGACAAGGGCGTGAAAGAGGTCACCTACCACCGCGAGTACGCCGCCCAATGGGTGATTCGCCTTGGTGACGGCACGGAATTCTCTCACCTGCGCGTGCAGGCGGCCCTGGACCAGATCGCGCCGTTCGTCGGCGAGCTGTTCACCGACTCGGACGTCGAGACCCGACTCGCCGCTGTCGGTGTGGGGGTGCGGCCGAGCGAGACCCGGGCCGAGTTCGATGCGGTGCTCGACACTGTGCTTTCCGCGGCCACGCTGCGCTGCCCGGCGTGGTCCGCGCCCGGAGGTGCGACGAGAACGGCCGGAGGCCGCGATGCCTTGACGCGTCTGCTGGTTGAGCTCCAGAGCGTCGCGCGCGCCCATCCTGGAGCGACGTGGTGACGGCGGCAAGCACCGCAGCGCGGGCCCGCGCGATTGCCGAAACCGTGCCCGACCCAGAGCTCCCGCAACTGACGGTGGCCGATCTTGGCATCCTTCGCGAGGTGACCGTCACAGGCCGGCACGCCGTCGTCACCATCACCCCGACATATACCGGCTGCCCGGCACTCCAGGAGATCCGGAGCGAGCTTCGTCGCCGGCTTGAGGGCGCCGGATTCGACGACGTCGAGGTGCGGACGAGCCTCAGTCCGGCCTGGACCAGCGACTGGATTACCGCGGAAGGCCGGCAGAAGCTCGGGGCCGCGGGCATCGTCCCACCTCGTAGCGCACCCCTGCGGTCGACCGGCCCGGTCCCGCTCACCCTCGTCGGATCGACACCAACCGTGCGGTGCCCCCGCTGCACATCGCCGGACACAACCCAGCAATCCGTATTCGGCGCGACGGCCTGTCGCGCGCTTTATCGCTGCGCGTCCTGCGGCGAACCGTTCGAGTATCTGAAGGAGATCTGAGGTGCCGCCTGACGCCGCGTCCCCACGCGTTCGCGGCGAATTCCGGCACCTCACGGTCGCCCGAGTCGACCAATTGTGCTCGGATGCCGCAGCGATCACGTTGGAGGTGCCCGACGAGCTCGCCGAGGAATTCGCCTTTCTGCCTGGACAATCGGTGACAGTACGTCGGGCAGTCGACGGGCGTGACGAGCGTCGCTCGTACTCGATTTGCGCGCCGCGTGGTGCAGCACCGCGGATTGGCGTGCGCGAGGTGCCCGACGGCGCGATGTCCAGTTGGCTCATCCACGAGGTACGCCCGGGCGACGACGTCGAAGTGCAAGCCCCGGCCGGCCGGTTCACGCCGGACCTGGACACGCCAGCGCACCACGGATTCATCGCCGCGGGCTCCGGCATCACGCCGGTCCTCTCGATGGCGGCCTCGGTGCTCGCCGACCCGGCCAGCAAGGCGACGATCGTGTACGCCAACCGGCGCGCCGACTCGGTGATGTTCGCCGACGAGGTCGCCGACCTGAAGGATGCCTACCCGACTCGGCTGCAACTGGTCCATGTGCTCTCACGCGAGGGCCAGGAGGTCGAGTTGTTCAGCGGCCGGCTCACCGCCGACAAGCTCCGTGTCCTGCTGCCCCTGATCTGCCACATCGAGACGGTCGACCACTGGTGGCTGTGTGGGCCCTACGGCCTGGTCACCGATGCCATCGCGGTCCTGACCGACCTTGGTGCCGACGCAGACCATATCCACCAGGAGCTGTTCTACGTCGAGGACGTGCCGCCCCCTCCGGCCGAGCACCCCGATGCCGTGCCGACCGGTGCCGTCAGCGAGGTGACTATCGTCCTTGACGGACGCACGACAACGACGCAAGTCCCCCGCGATACGCCGATCCTCGAAGGGGCCCAGCGGGTGCGTCCGGACCTGCCGTTCGCCTGCAAGGGTGGGGTGTGCGGTACCTGTCGGGCTCAGCTCGTCCGCGGAGAGGTCAACCTGCGCCGCAATTTCGCGCTCGAGCCGTCCGAGCTCACAGCCGGATTCGTGCTGACCTGCCAATCGCTCCCGGTGTCGGACGCGGTGACGGTCGACTTCGATCGCTGAGGCGCAACGGCGAGCGAGCCCACCCCGGCGCTCCCGCTTAGCTGCTCACCGACCCGCCCCCGGCGTCGTAGCCTCTCGGCACAATGTCCGGGTGATCGATCGGCTGACGACGCGGCAGCTGAATCGGGCGACTCTTGCCCGTCAGTTGCTGCTCGAACGGGCGGATTGCAGGGCGGAGCAGGTGCTCCAGCACCTGGTCGGCATGCAGTCGCAGGCACCGCTGGCACCGTACGTCGGGCTATGGACGCGGGTGGTGAACTTCCGCACCGATGAGCTGTCCACCCTGATGATCGAACGTCGCGCGGTGCGGGCCAGCCTGATGCGAGCCACCATTCACCTGGTAACCGCAGCAGACTTCCTTCAGTTGTGGCAGGTCCTCGCACCGGTGTCGAAGCGCGGGCTCTGGACAGGCAGCCCGTTCGGTCGCCGCGTCCCACGCGCGGTCGTCGACGACCTGCTCGCCTTCGCGCAAAACCTCCTCATCGAGGCGCCGCGCACGCGCGCCGAACTCCGTCGGCTATTCGAGCAGCGCTGGCCGAAGCTAGACGCGGACGCCATGGCCTACGCGGCCCAGTACCTGCTGCCGATCGTCCAGGTGACCCCACGGGGTGTATGGGGGCGGACCAAGGCGCCGACCTGGGCCAATGCGGAATCCTGGATCGGTACCCGGATGTCGACCGGCGCGGCCCCTGATGACCTCGTGTTGCGCTATCTCGGCGCCTTCGGCCCGGCGTCGGTCCAGGACGTGCAGGTCTGGTCGGGCCTCACCCGCCTGAGCGAGGTCGCTGACCGGCTCGGCTCACGGGTACGCCGCTTTCGTGATGAAGACAGCCGAGTCCTGCTCGACATCCCTGATGCTCCCCGTCCATCTGCTGATCTTCCGGCCCCGATCCGATTCCTACCCGAGTACGACAACCTGCTGCTGTCGCATGCCAACCGAACCCGAGTCACGCCGGAGCCACGCATCGTGCCGCTATGGCCGGGCAACGGAGGGAACCGTGGCACCGTGCTGGTAGACGGTTTCTGGCTCGCCAACTGGGGAATCGTGCCCGACGGCGAACGAGTCCACCTCGAGATCGAAGCCTTCCAGCCGTTGCCTCGACGTCACGAGGCCGCGGTGGCGGCCGAGGGACAACGTCTGCTCGCCTTCGCCGCGGCCAAGGCCCACGCCGGCGACATCCGGATCTCAGTCCCGTGAGGATCCGCTCGTGCTCATCTCGCCTGCTCGCGCGAACACCACCACGTCGTCCGGCCGCCGACGGTGCCACGAGCCATCGGGGCACCGTCCCGCGGACAAGCGCCGTCGACCTTGCGGGCGGGGAGGAGCGAGAGGGTATGGACACCCCCGTGCTGGAGTGCGGAGTCGACGGTGCGGCGGAGCGCGCGAAACAGCCGATCGACCTCGGCCCGGGAGAGATCGCCGACCGAGCGAGCGGGATTGATCTTTGCAGCCCACAGCATCTGATCCGCCAGCAAGTTGCCAATGCCGGCGATGGCGTTCTGGTCGAGCAATCGCGCCTTTACCGGCGCTGTGCCGCGCGCCATGATTGCTCGGAACTGAGCCGGCGTGATGCGGGTCGCATCGGGGCCGAGCGCCTCGATCGGCGGATTGAGCCGAACTCGGCCGAGTCGCCGCGGATCGACGAGCATCAACGAACCGCCGTCGGCGAAGATCAGCGCGAACCGGCAGAACCGGTAGTCACCCGGCGCTCGCCCTCGCTCCCAGTAGTCGCCACCGTCGATTTCGCTGCCATCGGAATCGGCGATGACGACCTTGCCCGACATTCCGAGGTGGATTCCCAACATTGGGCCGGGTGCGCGTGAACGACCGGCACCCGAGGTCTCGCACCACATGCTCTTCCCCCGACGGTGGGCAACGGTCAGTCGCCGGCCGACCAGCGCCGCTCGAATCTCGCCCGGCCGGTGTGGACGGCACACGTAAGTGTCCGAGTCGTCCACGTCGACGATTCGGCGATCTAACGCCGCCCGCTCGATGACGGCGCGCGCGGACTCAACCTCAGGCAGCTCGGGCACAGGCACGATCTTGCTTGGTGCCGCGTCACGGGAGGGAGCGGGTCCCGCGTGCGGGCGACTGGGCAAGCACGGCGCCTAGACTGCGACCATCGGCGCGCGTAGCCGAGCTGCGCGCCGCACACGACGCAGCGAGGGGGGTTCAGTGCCTCGCACGCGCCTCGCGCGATTCGCAATAGCTGCCGCGATCCTGCTCGCGCTCACCGGGGCAGGCTGCTCCACTGTGGTGCCGGGAGCCGGTGAGCTGGTTGCTCCCTCCCCGGCTCCGGACTCCACGCTCGCGGTCGTGGGCGACGGGCACACCTCGTTCGACCGGCTGGCCCGCAACGCTATCGACGACATAGTCGCCTTCTGGAAGACGCAATTCCCCCGGGTCGCAGGTGGCAAGTCGTTGCCACCACTAACCGGCAAGATCTACTCCGTCGACGACTCCGACATATCGGCTGGCGCACTCCGCAATGGCTGCCTTGCCCGCGCCGGCGTCCGAGTCATCAAGGACAATGCGTTCTATTGCACGCTGGATGACTCGATCGCCTATGACCGGAACGGCTTCCTGCCGAAGCTGGTGGCGACCTACGGGGATTACTTTGCTGCCGCGGTCTTCTCCCACGAGTTCGGGCACGCGGTGCAAGCCAGGCTGGGATTAGCCGACCAGGAACGGTCGATCGTGCGCGAGAGCCAGGCCGACTGCGCTGCCGGGGCTTTTACCGCCTCGGTGCTCTCCTATCAGGCCCCCCATCTACGAGTGACCTCTGACCAGCTCGACCAGATCCTGACCGGTTACATCCAGTTGCGTGATCCGGTATCTCACGACGCCACCGACCCCGGCACACACGGCACCGGATTCGACCGGCTCAGTTCGTTCTCGGATGGCATCGAAAAGGGCGTCAAATTCTGCTTCGCCGCCGCGTACGCCAAGCGACGGTTCACCCAGCGGCCGTTTGTCAGTGACACCGAGGCACAGACCGGCGGCAACGTCCCTCTCGAGAACGTGCTGGACCCCACACCACGTCACGACGGTCTACTTCCGAGCCTGAACGCATTCTGGCGCGCCAAGGCTAAGAGCATCGGCAAGTCCTGGTCCGATGTCGCGGTAGTCGAGGCGGATCACCCGAAGTGCGGTGCGACGGCGCAGAGCGAGTTCGGCTATTGCCCGAACGACAACACGGTCTACTACAGCCGCAAAATCGCCACCAGCGCGTACTCCTTCGGCGACTACGCTCTCGGGACGATGATCACCTATGGCTGGGGGCTCGCCGTGCGCCACCAGCTCTTCGGGCGATCCTTGGACGACAAACCGGCATTGCTCGCGGCGGGTTGTTACAGCGGCGCATACGCGAAGAGCGTGAATGTCGACAATGCCAGCGGATTCGCGTTGTCTCCGCCGGACATGGACGAAGCCGCCACCGCGGTGATGACACTTGTCGGCCATCCGGAGGCCTTCAGTGATCGTGGCACGTCGGGTTTGGATCGCATTGACTCGTTCATCATGGGGTACTTCGGCGACCTGTCCGCCTGCTGATCCTTGGGTGCCGGATCCCGGGTGCCGGCAATCCCGATGCGAGTCGTCAGCTGCGGTCGCTAGTGTCCGGTGAATGCCGCAGATTGACCCCGCATTCACCGACCTGGCGCCCGGGCGCCTCGCCGACGCCGCCCTCGGAAACGCCCGGCTACGCGGAGCCGAACACGCTGATTTCCGGCTGGAACGGATCCGGGTGGGCACGCTCCGGCTTCGCGACGGGCAGTTGGATACCTCCGCCGATGCCGAAGACCTCGGCATTGCCGTACGGGTTGTGCACAATGGCGCGTGGGGATTTGCGAGTGGGGTCGACCGCACGCCCGAGGCTGCCGCAAGGCTGGCCGAGCAGGCGATCGCCGCAGCCCGGGTGAGCCGCGTCCTCAGCTCGGATCCCGTCGTCCTCGCCGATGAGCCGGTGTATGCCAAGACCTCGTGGATCTCAGCCTATGACGTCGATCCGTTCGATGTGGCGGAGGACGAGCGTATTGGCCGGCTGGCCGAGCTGTCTGATCGATTGCTGTCCGCGGATGGCGTCGATCATGTCGACGCGCACCTCATGCACGTCCGGGAGAACAAGTTTTACGCCGATGCCGCAGGCACGTCGACAATGCAGCAACGCGTCCGGCTGCAAGCCGAGTTCACCGCGGTGCATGTCGACCTGGCAGCCGGAACGTTCTTCTCCATGCGCACGCTGGCCCCACCGGTTGGACGCGGTTGGGAGTTCCTGACCGGCACGGGCTGGGATTTCGATCGTGAGATCGATGAGCTGCCCGGGCTGCTGGCCGAACACGTGAAGGCGCCGAGTGTCGAGGCTGGGCCCTACGACCTGGTGATCGATCCGTCCAATCTATGGCTCACCATCCATGAGTCGATCGGACACGCGACCGAGCTCGACCGCGCCCTCGGCTACGAGGCGGCGTACGCCGGCACTAGCTTCGCAACGCCCGATCAGCTCGGCTCCCTGCGCTACGGCAGCCCGATCATGAACGTCACGGGCGACCGGGTCGTCGAGCACGGGCTCGCCACGATCGGCTATGACGACGAGGGCGTCGCCACCCAGCAGTTCGACATCGTGCGTGACGGTGTTCTGGTCGGGTACCAGCTCAACCGCCAGATGGCCCGGGCGAATGGCATGGGTCGATCGAACGGGTGCGCCTTCGCCGACTCACCCGGGCACATTCCGCTGCAGCGTATGGCCAATGTGTCCCTTCAGCCGGCGCCGGATGGTCCCACGACCGCGGACCTGATCAGCCGCGTCGAGCGGGGCATCTACATCCTGGGCGACCGGTCGTGGTCGATCGACATGCAGCGGTACAACTTCCAATTCACCGGGCAACAGTTCTTCCGCATCGAGAACGGCCAACTGGCCGGCCAGCTACGAGATGTTGCGTACCAAGCGACGACGACGAACTTCTGGGGATCCATGGAAGCGGTCGGCGGCCCCGAAACCTATGTCCTCGGCGGGGCATTCAACTGTGGCAAGGGACAGCCGGGCCAGATCGCCGCCGTCTCGCACGGCTGTCCGAGCGCGCTATTCCGTGGCGTCAACGTCCTTTCCACAGTGGCGGAAGGTGGCCGATGATCCCGATGCAGGACCTCGTCGAGCGGGTACTCAGCCACTCGACCGCCGACGGCTGCGTCGTCGTCGGCAGCGAGCACACCGAGACCAACCTGCGGTGGGCGGCGAACAACCTCACGACCAACGGCCAGATGGCGTCGCGGTCGGTCACGGTCGTCTCGATCCTCGACGAAGCGGCCGGGCCAAGCGCCGGAGTCGTTACCCGCTCGGTGACATTCGCGGACGAAGTGATCGATCTGGTCGCGGCGAGCGAACAGGCCGCCCGCAGGGCCGGACCGGCCGATGATGCCGCGCCGCTCGTCGAGCCCTATGACACCGACGAGGACTGGTCGGCGGATTCCGCCCGGACGAGCGTCGCCGTGTTCGAGCGCTTCGCCGACGGGCTCGGCGCCGCCTTCGCGGGGGTTGGCCGCCGCGATCGTCTGCTGTTCGGCTTCGCCGAACACGCCCTGACCTCAACGTTTGTGGCGTCCTCGACCGGCCTACGTCGGCGGTTTGACCAGCCCACCGGACGGGTCGAGCTCAACGCCAAGTCTGCCGACTACCGCCGCTCCGCGTGGGATGGCGTGCATACCCGCGATTTCACCGACGTGGATATCGGCGCGTTGACGGACCGGCTGAACATCCGGCTGGACTGGGCGGCCACAACCCACGAGTTGCCACCCGGTCGGTACGAGACGATCCTGCCGCCCACGGCAGTGGCGGACCTCATGCTGGATGCCTACTGGACCGCGTCCGCCCGCGACGCCGAGGAGGGCCGCAATGTCTACGCGCGCAACGACGGCCAGACCCGGATCGGCGAGCGGCTGAGCGAGCTTCCACTGACTTTGCGTTCCGACCCGGACGAGCCCGGTCTCAGTTGCGTGCCGTTCGAGGTCGCGACCGCGTCAGCGGCTGGCCTGCAGTCGGTTTTCGACAATGGGGCACCCGCCGCAGCCTGCTCCTGGATCACCAACGGCGAGCTGACCGAGCTCATCCGCACCCGGTCGTGGGCCGCCCGAACCGGCGCGTCGCCCCGCCTGCTCGTCGACAACCTCATTCTGAACGGAGACGGCACGGCGAGCCTGGACGACATGATCGCGAGCACGGAGCGTGGACTGCTGTTGACGTCACTGTGGTACATCCGCGAGGTCGACCCGCAGACCTTGCTGCTCACGGGGCTGACCCGGGACGGCGTGTACCTCGTGGAGAACGGCGCGGTCCGGGGCGCGGTGAACAACTTCCGCTTCAACGAGTCGCCAATAGCCCTGCTCGGCCGCATCACCGAGGTCGGACGCACGGTGCCGACGCTGCCGCGGGAATGGGCTGACTGGTTCACCCGGGCCGCCATGCCCCCCGTGCGAGTTCCGGATTTCAACATGTCGACCGTGAGCCAAGCGTCCTGATCGGACATGGCGGATCTCGCCGGCGCGCCGGCGGCGGCTAGACGATGACCGTCGCCTTGGCCCGGGTAGCGAGGATGAGCTCCGCGTTGCGCTGGTCGCTGCCCAACGCCCGACCGATCGCCTCCGCCTCGTCGCGACCGAACGCCATATGCCGGGCGACAAGCCGCGAGATCCTGGTCGACTCGTCCGGGTCGAGATACCACGTCTCGGCAAGGAGCGGCGCGAGCTCCCGCCAGGGCAGTTCATCGAGGAGCAGGTAGTTGCCCTCGACGACGACCAGCGGTACCTCGCGCGGCACCGGGATCGCGCCGGCGATGGGCTCCTCGATCTCCCGACGGAACTCCGGGGCGTAGACGACGGATTCGGCCGCCGCGGCGAGCCGGCGCATGAGAGCCACGAAGCCCGCACTATCGAACGTTTCGGGCGCTCCTTTGCGCTCCGTACGCCCCAACCGCTCTAGCTCTCGCTGCGCGAGGTGGAAGCCGTCCATCGGCACCAGGACGGCGTCAGGGTGAAGGGCCGCCACCAGCGCTGATGCCACCGTGGACTTGCCAGCAGCCGGGGCACCAGTAATGCCAAGCAGCCGGCGCTCGCCCGCCACCACGAGTCGGCGGGCTCGGGCGAGGAGCGAATCATCGATTCCCGTCACGGGCGGGATAACACGTGGGCTATGAGCGCCGTCCAGCCGGTCTGGTGGCTCGCGCCGAGACCCTCGCCAGTGTCGCCGTGGAAGTACTCGCTGAAGGTCACGTTCGAGTTCCACAGTGAACTGTCGGAAGCCTCGATTCTGTTCCCATCCGATGGCCGATGGCCGGACGGATCGCGGCGGAACAAGGCGATCAACCGACGATCGATCTCCTTGGCCGCCTCGACGAGCGTCATCGAGGTGGCCGAGCCGGTCAGCACGTCGACCCGAACCTCGTCACCGAGGTAATGACCGTAGATGCGCAACGCATCGGCCAGCAGCACGTTGACCGGCATCCAGATCGGCCCCCGCCAGTTCGAATTGCCGCCGAACAGGCCGCTGTGTGACTCGGCGGGCTCGTAGTCGATTGTCATGGACGCACCATCGACGGCTGTCGTGTATCCGTCGCGGTAGGCCGCCGACAACGACCGGATGCCGAACGGAGAGAAGAACTCCCCCTCGTCGAACATGCGCGACAAGATCCGCGCCATGCGGCCCTGGTCGACGAGCGACAGCAGCAGACGCCGGTCGTCTGGGCCAGATCGGCGCAGCAGCCCCCCGAGCAGCTCCGGCCGGCGCTTCGTCAACCACGCCAGCCGAGCCGCGAAGTCCGGCAGCTCGTCGAGTACGTGCTGGGGCGGTGCGGCAACTGCGAGCAGCGGCAACAAGCCGACCAGCGAGCGCACCCGCAACGGTTCGTAGCTCCCGTCGGGTCGTACGAGCACGTCGTAGAAGAAGCCGTCCTCGTCATCCCACAAGCTGGCGTTCTGCGAGCCGAAGCGTTGCACGGCCTGGGCGATCGACAGGAAGTGCTCCAAGAACTTCGTGGTGATGTCATCCCAGGCCGGGGCGAGGTGGGCAAGCTCGGCCGATATGCGCAGCAGCGCCAGGCAGAAGAACGCCATCCAACTCGTCGCGTCGGACTGCTCGAGGCGATATCCGGGAGGTGGAGGCGCAGAGCGGTCGAAGAAGCCGATGTTGTCCATCCCGAGGAATCCGCCCTCGAACAGATTGGATCCGTCAGCGTCCTTGCGGTTGACCCACCAGCTGAAATTCATCAGCAGCTTGGTGCACACCCGGATGAGGAATTCCCGATCGTGACTGCCATCGATCACGTAGACCTGCCAGGCCGCCCAGGCGTGCACCGGCGGATTGACGTCGCCGAACGCCCATTCGTAGGCGGGCAGCTGCCCGTCTGGATGCATCGCCCACTCTCGACCGAGCAGGACCAGTTGCTCCTTGGCGAACTCGGGATCGACATGGGCAAGCGCCACGCAGTGGAACGCCAGATCCCAGGAGGCGAACCACGGGTATTCCCACTCGTCCGGCATGGATATGACGTCAGCGAGGGCCAGGTGCTGCCAGGCCGCGTCGCGACCGGTCCATCGCTCCGGCGGGGGCGTCGGCTCGTCCGGATCGCCCTCGAGCCATTGTCGGACGTTGAACCGATAGAGCTGTTTGCCCCAAAGCAGGCCGGCAAATGCCCGGCGGGCGATGAACCGCTCTTCCCCAGTCAGCCGGTCCGGTAACACGCTTTGGTAGAACTCGTCGGCCTCGTCACGTCGATCCTGGAGGACCGCGGCGTAGCTCGCGTCGAACATGTAGCCTTCCGGTTCGCTGCGGGACAACCGCAGCCGGACCGCGACGGTGTCACCAGGAGCGACGGCGTCATGGTGATACCAGAACGCCGCCTTGGTGCCTGAACCGTCGAGTCGCACCGCTGAAGAATCCCCATGTACAAAGCGGTTGTTGATTCCGTCCTTGGTGAGCGGCGTCGCATTCTTCGGCGTGCCGAACAGGGCGACGGTGTTGGTCTCGTTGTCGCAGATCAGAACCTGTGAGAACCCTTCAGCCACGAGCACATACCGGCCGAGGAACCCATGCACCGCCTCAACCGCCTCGACATCACCGGCGCCCACTGTCTTCGGATCGAGTCGGCGCAACGCCGGCTTGCGATCGTCGCGGCCCCACGTCCAGGTGTTGCGGAACCACAGCTGCGGCAGCAGATCCAGCACGGCCGGTTCCGGGCCATGGTTGGTCACCTCTATCACGATGCAGACGTCGTCCGGCGCGGCCTTGGCGTAGGTGACCACGACATCGAAGAACCGGTTCTCGTCGAGAACGCCGGTGTCCGCCAGCTCGAACTCCCGATCGCCGAGACCGCGCCTAGCGTTCTCGTCGCGCAGCCGAGCGTACGGATATTCGGCCTGCGGATAGCGATACAGCCACCGCATCCACGAGTGAGTAGGCGTGCCGTCCAGGGCCACCAGTACTCCTTGACGTCCTCTCCGTGATTGCCTTCGCCATTCGTCAGACCGAACAACCGTTCCTTCAGGATGGGATCGCGCCCGTTCCACAGCGCGATGGAGAAGTTGAGGAATCCATAGCGATCGCAGATGCCGCCGAGGCCGTCTTCGCCCCAGCGATACGCGCGGGCGTGAGCTTGCTCGAACGGCAGATAAGTCCACGCGTCACCGGACGCTGAATAATCCTCGCGGACGGTGCCCCACTGGCGTCCCGAGAGATACGGACCCCACATCCGCCAAGGTGCGTTCGCGGCTTGAGACTCTGCCACCCGGGCGTGCTCAGCACTGCGAGGCAACGCCCCTGAACCTGCGAAGTCGTCGGCCCGGGTCACGCAGCAGAGCTTGGCACCTCCACCACGCGATGGCGACGGCCGGACTCGAGCGGCGAAAATACCGTTGTCACTTCCCGTAGCGTGGAAGGTCCGATGAGCGCGGATCCAGTAATCCTGGCTGAACGGGAACACCTCGACGTTGCGGCCGAGTCCCTAGCGGAGATGCAGGAGTCCGCCGCCCGGATCGCCGACTACGGCGTCGACGAGCTGTCGAGCTACGGACTGGGCCGGATGCGCGCGCAACGACTTGCCGCTCTGGCTGCCGATCCCGACGCACCGCCGTTCTTCGGCCGCACCGACCGCGACGCCGAGCACGGTCGCGTCGAGGTATTGCACATCGGCCGGCGCCACGTCCGGGATCAGCGGGGCGACCCGGTTGTCATCGACTGGCGCGCCCCCATCGCGCGGGCGTTCTACCGGGCCACGCCATCCGATCGGATGGGTGTGCGGTTGCGCCGGCGTTTCGGTTTCCACCATGGCGCGCTGACGTCCTACGAGGACGAACACCTCGATCGTGGCGAAACATTGGGCTTGAAATCCGACCTGCTGCGACAAGAGATCGAGCGCCCCCGCGTCGGACCGATGCGAGACATCGTCGCCACCATCCAGCCCGACCAGGACGATCTTGTCCGCGCCGACCTAGACACTTCGCTCTGCATCCAGGGAGCGCCCGGGACCGGCAAGACCGCAGTCGGGCTCCACCGAGCCGCGTATCTGCTCTACACCTATCCCGAGCGCTTGCGCCGGTCCGGCGTGCTGGTCATCGGGCCCAACAACGCCTTCCTCCACTACATCGCGCAAGTCCTGCCGGCGCTCGGCGAGGGAGGTATCGAGCAGACCACGGTCGACGGGCTGGTCCGCCACGTGCCGGTCCGGGCGACCGAGGACGCCGCCGTCGCCACCCTGAAGGGCGACGCGCGGATGGCCGACGTCCTGCGCCGCGCTGTGCTGAGTCACGTCGCCCGACCAACCGGTGACGTTCTCATCATCAAGGGCACCCGGCGTTTTCGCGTCGCCGAACACCGACTCCGGCGCTACGTCGACGACGCACGACGGGCCGACATCCGCTGGTCGACCGCGCGCGAGCGACTGCGGCAACAGCTCGCCGAGGATGTCCGCCGGCAACGCGAGGACGCGGGCGCCGCGCCGACTGATGCCGAGACGGCCGGGATAGCCCGATCGCCCGCGGTTCGGGAGTTCGTCGACGCCGTATGGCCGGCACTCAACGCGCCGTCTCTGCTCGCCCGCTTATACGCCGATCCCTCGTTCCTGCAGCGCTGCTCGGCCGCCACATTGAGCGACGACGAGCGCGCCGCGCTCGCTTGGCCGTCAGCGCCCCGATCCATCCGGTCGGCGCGCTGGACCGTCGCGGATACGGTGCTCATCGACGAGATCGTCGGGTTGCTCGACGGCATTTCCGGCTACGTCCACGTCGTGCTCGACGAGGCGCAAGATCTCTCGCCGATGCAATGCCGGGCCGTCGCCCGCCGGTGCCCCCTCGGTTCCGTGACCGTGCTCGGCGATCTGGCCCAGGCGACGACTCCGTGGGCACCCGGGTCATGGGCGATCACCCTGCAGCACCTCGGCCAGCCAGAGGCCGGCGTCCGCCCCCTCACCGCGGGATACCGAGTACCGGGTGAGGTGCTGTCGGTGGCCAACCGGCTGTTGCCATACGTCGCCGCCGACGTGCCACCCGCGACCTCTGTGCGGGCCGGCGGCCATGCCTTGAGCTATCGGCCGATCGGGCAACTCGTCGATGCGGTGCGGGCATGTGCCACAGTCGAGGGATCGGTCGGCGTCATCGTCCCTGATGCCCGAGCCGCCGATGTCCAGCGCAGATTGGACCGCGCCGGTCTAGGGGCCGCGGCCCTCGCCGACGACACCGACGCCCCTGTGACCGTCGTTCCAGCCACCAGCGCGAAAGGCCTCGAGTTCGATTCAGTCGTGCTCCTCGAACCGGCCGCCATCGTCGCAGGTGAACCGGAACGGCCAATCGGATTACGCCGACTTTATGTGTCGCTCACCCGGGCGGTCTCCCGGCTTGTGGTCGTGCACGACGAACCGCTGCCGGCCGAGCTCATCGGATAATGCGGATTCCGTCCATGACCTACCGGGGACGGAGTGCCCTTGGTGCGCTCACAAGCCTCGGGACGTCCGCGCCGGATATCGTAGGAACCCCTGGGTAGTTCGCGGCTACGCCACCCCGGTAGTCACGCACTACCAGGTTCGCAGGATCGGAGCACGTTTGGGCGTGCACGCATGGTGACCCCATGCAGGCGCCGAGAGACGAGGAGTCGTGCATGACGACTGCACCCACCGCGGAGAACGCTCTTGCCGGCCCGCACCCACATCATCTCGCGCATGTAGACCCCGAACCGGACATGGTCCAGCTGCTCTCTCCGGAAGGCGAGCGCATCGAAAACCCGGACTACCCCCTCGAGATAAGCGATGACGAGATAGCGAGCCTGTACCGGGATATGGTGCTTGTGCGTCGCATTGACACCGAGGCAGTCGCGCTGCAACGCCAGGGCGAGCTCGGTTTGTGGGCCTCGTTGCTCGGGCAGGAAGGCGCGCAGATCGGCGCCGGCCGAGCGTTGCGGCCGCAGGACATGGCCTTTCCCACGTATCGCGAACATGGCGTCGCCTGGTGCCGGGGCGTGGACGCCCTGAGCTTGCTCGGACTGTTTCGCGGGACGAATCTGGGCGGCTGGAACCCGCACGACAACAACTTCAACCTCTACACGATTGTCATCGGTGCGCAGACCCTGCACGCGGCCGGCTATGCGATGGGCGTCATGCGGGACGGCGCGGTCGGCACAGGTGATCCTGACCGCGACACCGCCGTGCTGACGTTCTTCGGCGACGGCGCATCGAGCCAAGGCGACGTCAACGAGTCCTTCGTGTGGGCCGCTGCCGACAACCTGCCCATGGTGTTCTTCTGCCAGAACAACCAATGGGCGATCTCGGCGCCGGTCACAACCCAGAGCCGGGTGCCGCTGTTCCGCCGGGCGAGCGGTTTCGGCTTCCCCGGTATACGCATCGACGGCAACGACGTGCTGGCGAGCCTGGCGGTGACCAGAAAGGCGCTCGACGACGCGCGCAGCGGTCAGGGTCCCACCCTCATCGAGGCGTTCACCTACCGGATGAGCGCACATACCACGTCGGACGATCCGAGCCGCTATCGCGTCGCCGCCGAGCTGGAGACCTGGAAGCTCCGCGATCCCATCGCCCGCGTGCACTCCTACCTCAATCGGCACAGCTCGATCGGCCCGGACTTCTTCGCGGCCGTCGCCGCCGAATCCGAGGAAATGGCGGAACACGTTCGCTCGGGATGCCGCGCGCTGCCAGACCCGGATCCGCTGTCGGTGTTCGATCATGTGCATGTCGAGCTCACGGACGAGCTGCGCGAACAACGCGACGATTTCGCCCGCTATCTCGCGTCGGTCGAGGACGGCACGTCATGACCGGGCCGATCACGCTGGCCAAGGCCATCAACGAGGGCTTGCGCAAGTCGCTGGAGGACGACCCCAAAGTCGTGATCATGGGCGAGGACGTCGGGCGACTCGGCGGCGTGTTCCGGGTGACCGACGGGCTGCAGAAGGACTTCGGCGAGCAGCGGGTGTGGGACACCCCCCTGGCCGAGTCAGGCATCATCGGGACGGCAGTGGGATTGGCTATCCGGGGCTACCGCCCGGTGTGCGAGATCCAGTTCGACGGCTTCGTCTATCCCGGGTTCGACCAGATCGTGAGCCAGGTTGCCAAGATGCACAACCGCTCCGCGGGCGCGCTTCGGATGCCGATCACGATCCGCATTCCGTTCGGCGGTGGGATCGGCGCCGTTGAGCATCACTCCGAATCTCCAGAGGTGTACTTCGCGCATACCGCGGGGCTGAAAGTGGTGGCCTGCGCCAGTCCGTCCGATGGGTACTGGATGATCCAGCAGGCGATCCGATCCGACGATCCGGTGATCTTCTTCGAACCCAAGCGGAGGTACTGGGCCAAGGGCGAAATTGCCGACCAGGCGCCGCCCTTCGATCGGGCCCGAATCGTGCGGCCAGGCCAAGACGTGACGGTCGTGGCGTACGGTCCGATGGTGGCGACCGCGCTGGACAGTGCCAAACTGGCCGCCGAAGAAGGCCACGAACTGGAGGTCATCGACCTGCGCAGCCTCTCGCCGCTCGATACCGCCACCGTGGTCGAGTCGGTGTCCCGCACTGGTCGGCTTGTCGTCGTCCATGAAGCGGCTGTGTCACACGGCCTCGGCGCCGAGGTTGCGGCCCGGGTGCAGGAGAAAGCCTTCTACTGTTTGGAAGCGCCGGTGCTGCGCGTCGGCGGTATGGATACGCCCTATCCAGCGAGTCGGCTGGAGGAAGACTGGCTGCCCAGCGTCGATCGCATCCTGGACACCGTGGACCGGATCCTGGAGTACTGAGACGTGACCACCGGAGTGATCAAGCAGTTCAAGCTGCCGGATGTCGGCGAGGGGCTCACCGAGGCGGACATCATCCGATGGGCGGTCAAACCGGGCGACACGATCGCGGTGAACCAAACTATCGTCGAAGTCGAGACGGCCAAGGCGGCGGTCGAGCTCCCGTCTCCATATGCGGGCGTCGTGTCTGCGCTGCACGTCGCCGAGGGTGACACCGTCCCGGTTGGCACTGCGATCATCAGCATCGAAGTTCCCGATGACGGCACGCAGGCACCGCCGCCCGATCAGGTGGGCGGCGCCGCGGAGGATCTCATTCCAGCGCCGGAGCAACCCGACACGGGTGACGGGGGAGAACCTGCTCCGGACGAGCGGCAGTCAGTGCTCGTGGGCTATGGCCCGCGCGCCGGCGGATCGGTCCGCCGTCGGAGGCGGCTGGCGCCACCCGAAGACACTCCGTCTGCCCACAGTGCATTCACGGTGCCGGCCGGGTTGACCGCGCCCAGCGCGGACGTCCCGGAGACGCGCCACCGTGCGCTGGCCAAGCCGCCGGTCCGCAAGCTGGCCAAGACGCTTGGTGTCGATATCGACGCGGTGCGGCCGACGGGGCCGAATGGAACGGTCACCCGTGCGGACGTGGAATCGGCCGGCCAGCAAGCTCCTCCGGAGCCCGGCGTCACGGCCGAGGGTGGCGCGGAAACCCGCATCCCGGTCAGAGGGGTGCGTAAGCACATGGCCGCGGCGATGGTGTCCTCCGCGTTCACGGCCCCGCACGTGACCGAGTTCCTGACCGTCGACGTCACCGCCACCATGGAGCTACGGGACCGAGTCGCCGCTCGGCGAGAGTTCCGCGACCTCAAGGTCTCGCCGCTGCTGTTCGTCGCCAAGGCCGTCATCCTCGCCGCTAAGCGAACCCCGGAAATCAACGCCAGCTGGGACGAAGCGGCGAGCGAGATTGTCCTGAAGCACTACGTCAATCTGGGAATTGCCGCGGCCACCGACCGTGGGCTGGTCGTGCCGAACATCAAGAATGCGCACGGGATGACGCTCCGCGAGCTGGCCGATGCGATCGCGACGCTAACCGAAACGGCCCGGGCCGGAAAGACCACGCCGGCTGACCTGGCCGGCGGCACGATCACCATTACGAATGTCGGCGTGTTCGGAGTGGACACCGGTACCCCGATTCTTAATCCGGGCGAATCAGGCATCGTTGCCTTCGGCGCCGTTCGCCGGATGCCCTGGATCGTAGACGAGCAGATCGTGCCTCGGTGGGTGACTCAACTGGCGGTCTCATTTGACCATCGCATCCTCGACGGGCAACAAGGCTCGCAGTTCCTGGCAAACCTCGCGGCCATCCTGCACGATCCCGGGCTGGCGATTCTCTAGATCGGCCGTCTCATCGTGATCTTGGACTTATGGTCTCCCCGTGCGCTACGAGCCTGCTCGAAGTCCAAGATCATCGGCGATGCAGCGGGTTGGCGGCAACAATCAGATTGCGTACGGCCAGACGACGAGCAGGTAGGCACCGAACCACGCCGACGCCACCGTGCCAGTCGCCAACAAGATCACGGCGGTTCGGTCGCGTAGTCGGGTAAGCGCACCGGCAGCCGGCACGATCAGCAAGAACGCGGCGAGCAGCAACCGCGGCTTGCTATGCCAGTAATTCGTCGAGAGCAGAGCGATAGCTACCGACAGCAAAGTGACAGCGGTTAGCGGTGCCGGCCACCGTCCGAGCACGAGCAGTACACACGCCACCATGTAGCCGAGGACGATCGCACAAACGACGGGCGCGAGAAAGCCGTCCGGGCCGGAGAGCGTGTCGTAGACGAAGTTCCAGGTCTGCACACCGAAGTCGAAATGACTGGCCCAACCGTGCTTTTCGACGGTGAACCACGCCGCCGGATCGCCGGTCCGGATCCAAAGCCACGCCCAATACACCGGGGCACCAGCCGCGGCCACGATCGTCGCACCGATGACGGAGGGCCATCGAACCGGAGACGGTTCCCCCTGCCGGCGCGCCTGGCGTGCCGCGCGCCACGCCGCGAGCGGCACGACTACCGCGAGGACCAGTGCGGTCGGACGGGTGAGCCCAGCTGCGAACGCGAACCCAGCTGCGAGCCACCATCGACCCCGCAGGGCGAAGAGCACCGCGGACCCGGCCAGCGCCAGGTAGAGCGACTCCGCATATCCCATCTGCAATGTGATCGACGCCGGCAACACGCCCAACAAGGCCACGGCAAAGTACCCGGCCCGGCGAGTACCGAGCAGATATTTCGTCAGCAGGTGGATGACCACGGCAGCAGCCAAGCCGGCGATACATGCGACCAGCACGACAGCAACGCGCGCCGGCACGCCCAGCAGGTGCATGGCACCGGCAAGACCAGGAAACAGCGGATGGAATGCGAATTCCATTCCCTCCACGAGGCTGCCGTCCGGGGCAATCGTGATGCGCAGCGGATATCCGGCCGAGGCGATCCCGCTGTAGAACAGCCCGTCCCACTTCGTAAGCCGGTCGAGCAACGAAGGGCCGCCGGCGCCGTTCAGCCAGGCGAGCACGACCAGCTGCACCAGCATCCCGCCGGCACGGATCGCCGCCGGCACGGCCACATCGCGGACGAAGTCGGTAACGAGAGGGGCTGCGTCGCTCGCTCGGCCAGGGCGGTGCAGACCCCCGGGGGGATTTGTCCGATTAGCGACGATCCCGGCGCGGCTGCGGGCGTCGGTCGTCACGCCGTCATCTAAACAGCCGAACGACGGTCTGGGGTCCGTGCCGTCGGGATCAAGGGAATATCTTAGGCGGCCGAAGCATTGAACGAACGTATTGCAGTGGGTTTCTAGCGATACCTGGCTGGTTCCCACGATCTACCTGTGGGTACCGGATCCGCGGGACGGAGGCGAAATCATGCGGAAAACGATCATCAATCGCGTACGTCAGCGGCGCGAGCGGCGGGCCTACTACCGCGCGTTGGACAACGCGTCGCCGTCGATGCTTCACGAGTTGCAGAGCATGGCTCTGCGCCAGAATTCGTGAGCTGAGGCAACTTCTACGGACGCCCGGTGCTGCCCCTGAGGGGGCCGCCGGGCTTCCTCATGTCTGGCCACCCTTCGCCCCCAGGGACTAGTGCACGAGCTGCCTGGCTAGCGCGTCATGATCGTCGTCACGCCAACCCTGCTCGCGCAACCATCCGGCCGCCCCACCGAATCGGGCGTCCAGCTCGGCGAGGAACCCTTCCATGGTTTGCGGGCGCACGGCATGCGAGTCGACGGTCTTGCCGACGAGGTCGGGGGCATACACCGGCGTGGCCGCCAGCCGGGCCACAATTTCCGCTGTCCGCTCCGAACTGTGGGCATAGTCAGCCACAATCGCCGACCGATCAACGCCGAGCTCGTCCAGAGCGACAGCAACCACGACGCCGGTGCGGTCCTTTCCGGCGGCGCAATGCACGACGGTTGCACCGTGCGTCGTTGCCATCAGCCGGAGTGCCGCGACGACGGAATCCGGCCGCTCGGACAGGTACCGGAGATAGCTGTTGACGGTCATGCGTCGCCGTTCCGGCGCACTCGACGGCAGTCTCCGAGGCGCGTCCGCCTCGGTAGCCACGTCCGTGCGCTTGCCGGCCACGGGCAGCACCGACAGGTGCTCGATGTGGATGAGCGGCTCTCGGGTCAACGGTCCGGGTCCGGTGGCCTCGACCTCGGTCTCGGCGCGTAGATCTGCCACTGCGCGAACGCCGATCTCGTCGACAAGGTGACGGACGTCGACCGCGGACAGATCCTGCAAGTTATCGGCTCGGATTAGCCGATGCCGCTTGACAACGCCGCCATGCGTCGTAGGCAGTCCACCAACATCGCGGACGTTCGCCGCGCCTTCAAGAGCGATCCAATGAGGTTCGGTCACTGTATCGACCCTAGTGTCGCGCGACACTGGTGTTCGCTGTGGAGTGCGGAGGCGACTAGAACGCCTCTTCCGCGACGTCCATCAACGCGTTGTCCGTCGACTCGACCACGACGCGCGTGGCCGCAAGTTCTGGAAGCACAGTCTGGGTGAAGAAACGCGCGACGGCGGCTTTCCCCTCGTAGAAGGCCCGATCGGCAGAGGACAAGTCTTCGCGATCCAGCGCGCTCAACGCGACAACCGCTTGCCGGACAAGCAAGTAGCCGACGATCAGGTCACCGGCGGCCAGTAGCAGCCGCGTGGTGTTCTGACCGACCTTGTAGATGTTGCGAATGTCCTCTTGGCTGCTAGTGAGCTGGGCGACCATTGCGGCGACCATGCCGCCGAAACTGTCCAGTGCCCGCTGGACCGATTCCCGCTCTTCCTTGAGCCGACCCTGGTCCTCGATCGACGCGAGGAAGGCGCCTATCTCTGCGGACAGCGCCCCGAGCGCTACCCCTTGGTTGCGTACGATCTTGCGGAAGAAGAAGTCCTGCCCCTGAATGGCGGTAGTGCCCTCGTACAACGTGTCGATCTTGGCGTCACGGATGTACTGCTCGATGGGATAGTCCTGCAAATATCCCGATCCGCCCAAAACCTGCAACGCTTGAGCCAACTGGTCGTACGACCGTTCCGAACCGGCGCCCTTGACTACCGGCAGGAGCAAGTCATTGACGGCCTCGGCGAGCGTGACATCGGCCGCTTCAGCCCGCCCGACCATGATCTTGTCCTGCCAGGAGGCGGTGTAGAGCACAAGGGCACGCAATCCTTCGGCATACGCCTTGTTCAGCATGAGGATCCGACGCACATCCGGATGATGGATGATCGTCACACGTGGCGCGGTCTTGTCGGTAGCACGAGCGAGGTCAGCTGACTGTATCCGGGTCTTGGCGAACGCCAGCGCGTTCAGGTACCCGGTTGACAGCGTGGCGATCGCCTTGGTGCCCACCATCATCCGAGCGTGCTCGATGACCTGGAACATCTGGGCGATGCCCTCGTGGACATCGCCGACGAGCCAACCAATGGCGGGGTGTTTCTCGCCGAACCGCAGCTCGCACGTCGTCGAGCTCTTCAAGCCCATCTTGTGTTCGAGATTCGTGACATAGACGCCGTTGCGATCCCCGAGCTCGCCAGTCTCCAGGTCGAAGAGAAACTTGGGCACCACGAACAGCGACAGGCCCTTGGTACCCGGGCCGGCCCCGACGGGGCGGGCGAGCACCAAGTGCACGATGTTCTCGGTGAGATCCTGATCTGCCGAGGTGATGAACTGTTTGACGCCCTCGATGTGCCATGAGCCATCGGGCTGCGGGATCGCCTTCGTGCGGCCGGCCCCGACGTCGGAACCGGCATCGGGCTCGGTCAGCACCATGGTCGAACCCCAGCCGCGATCGACCACGCGCTGGGCGATCATGCGTTGCTGGTCGTTCCCAACCGCATACAAGACCGAGGCGAAGGGCGCGCCGGCCAGGTACATGTGCAGGGCCGGATTGGCTCCGAGAATCTGTTCGGCGACCGCCCACACGACCGTCCGCGGGGCGACCTGGCCACCCAGCTCCGGGCTCGTCTCCAAGCGCCAGAACTCCGCTTGCTGCAGCGCCTGGAAGGAGCGCTTGATCGACTCAGGAAGGGTGACCGCGTGGGTCTCAGGGTCGAATACCGGCGGATTCCGGTCGCCGTCGGCGAATGATTCCCCCACGGGCCCCTCGGCCAATCGGGCGACCTCGGCGATGATGCCGCGGGCGGTGTCCTCGTCGATATCGGTGAACGGCGAAGTGCCGAGGAGCGAGTCGGTGCCCAGCACCTCGAACAGGTTGAACTCGATGTCGCGCACGTTGCTCTTGTAGTGCCCCATCACCGCTCCTGGTCGAGACGAAGTTACTCGTCGGTAACGTAAGAATATTACCGGCGGGTAACCCGTGCAACGATGCTGCCACCGGCGGGTGCGGTCTTGCCGATGGTCCGATGGCAGCGACACCCCGATGATCTTGGACTTAATGCCAACCAATGACGTTGAGTTCAAGATCACGGCTGGCGTGCGAGAGGGACACCACCGGCGTGGGGAAGGGTCAGGAGGGCAGCACACCCAGCCGGATGGTCTCGGCGAGCGCGCGCAGCTGGTCGAGCATCTCCCGCGTGTAGCTCGTGTTGATGTCGGTGACGACATAGCCGATCTCGCCGCGGGTGCCGAGCAGTTGGGCCTCGATGTTCACCTTGTGATCCGCCAGCACGCCGTTGACGGTCGCGATCGCGCCAGGGACGTTGCGGTGGATCAAGATGAGCCGGTGCGTATCGGGTGGTTGCGGCAGGACCAGGCCCGGCAGGTTGACGCTCATCGCGGTCGATCCGTTCGCGAGGAAGTCTCGGAACTTGCCGGCGACGAAGCGCGCGATGTCCTGCTGCGCCTCTTCGGTCGACCCGCCGATGTGCGGGGTGAGGATGACGTTCGGTAGCCGGCGTAACTCGGAGGCGAAATCTTCGCCGCGACCTTTCGGCTCGGCCGGGAAGACGTCGACGGCGGCACCGGCGATCCGGCCGGCCGTAATCTCGCGGCGAAGCGCCGCGTAGTCGACAACAAAGCCGCGAGACAGGTTCATGAACAAGCTGCCCGGTCGCATCGCAGCGAACTCAGCCGGGCCGAAGAAGTTGGCATTGGACGGCCGGCCGTCGACGTGCAATGTCACCACGTCGGCTGCCGCGAGCAGCTCGTGGAGCGAACCGCACCGCCGAGCATTGCCGAGCGCCAGCTTGTCGACCGGGTCGTAGAAGACGACCCGCATCCCGAGGTTCTCGGCGAGCACGGACAGCTGGCTACCGATGTTCCCGTACCCGACGATCCCCAATGATCGGCCGCGAACCTCGTGCGCGTCGTCCGCGGACTTGTCCCACACGCCGTCATGCATGAGTTGGTTTTTCTCGGTAAGCCGGCGAGTGAGTGCGATGATCTCGGAGAGGGCGAGTTCGACCACGCTGCGCGTGTTCGAGAACGGAGCGTTGAAGACAGTGACACCCCGCTCGGAGGCGGTCTCGAGATCGATCTGGTTGGTGCCGATGCAGAATGCGCCAACGGCGACCAGGTTCGGTGCCGCGTCGAATACCCTCCGCGTGACGTGCGTCTTCGATCGGACGCCGAGAAGGGTCACGTCGGGCAGTGCCCGTACCAATTCGTCCTCGTCGTAAGCCCGGTCGATGTTCTCGACGGTCAGGCCTGCCTCCTGCAGCAGCGCTGCGGCGTCCGGATGGATGTGCTCAAGCAGGAGGGCTCGCTTGGGAGCACTGACAGGATCAGACACAACGTCCTTCGCACATAGAAACCTCGCTCGACGGTCGAGGACCGCCGAGCGAGATTCTAGTTGTCTCGTCTGCCGTCAGATGCGAGCGCGACTGCGGCCGCTGACTGCCCGGTAGATGAGCAACGCGATCACCGCACCGATGATGGAACCGATGATCCCTGATGGCTGCAGGAAACCGTCCTGGCTGTCCTTGTGGAACAAGGCGTAGCCGAGGAAACCGCCGACAAACGACCCGACAATTCCGAGGAGAATCGTGCCGAGAATGCCAATTGGGTCGGGCCCCGGTACCAGTAGTCGAGCGAGCGCGCCAGCGATCAACCCGATGATGACGAGCGAAACAATGAGGCCAAGCATGAGGAACCTCCACTGCTGCTGTTGGACGGGTAATGCAATACCCGTGGCAGCGATGTTTCAAACCTGCCCGATAGTCACGCCGAGGTCGGAGCTGGTCGACTTACGCCGACGCCGCCGAGCGTGTCCCGGCCGTACCGGGTGATTTCCCGGGCCAGGTCGAGCGGCCGGATTCTGGCCCCAGCGCTGGCGTTGTCGTCCAGTAGCGCGGCCGGCACAACCCAGGCGATCTCGAACTCCAACCCGTTCGGGTCGCGGCCGTACAAGGACTTCGTCGTGCCGTGGTCCGACGCCCCGACGAGCGCGCCAGCCTTGCTCAGCGCGCCTGCGAAGGACTCCAGATCGCCGAGGGTGTCGACCTCCCACGCCAGGTGATACAGCCCAACGGTGCCACGCCCGGCCAGCGATGGGCCCGCGTCGGCGCCAACCTCGAACAGCCCGAGGTCGTGATCGTTGGACGATCCGGCGGCACGGAGAAACGCCGCTCCGGGAATCCCGGCGTACTCGGCGACCGGCGTGAAACCGAGCACGTCACGATAAAACGCCACACTTTCCGCGACATTGGTCACATAGAGCACAGCGTGGTTCAGGCGGTTGATCGGCACGTCAAGGTCTCCTCGCTCGGCCGTACCGGTCGGTCCGGCGTGCTAAGTCTAACCGGCCAGAGTTGAGCGCTCAACAACTTGTGCCGACGATTACCCTGCAGATGTGACCGCGACGCGTTGGCTGACCGACGGCGAGCAGCGGGCCTGGCGTTCTTATCTGGAGGCGACCACGCTGCTGTTCGACGCTCTGGACCGCCGGTTGCAGCGCGATGCGGCGATCCCGCACGGCTATTACGAGATCTTGGTCCGCCTGTCTGAGGCAGAAAATCGCACGATCCGGATGAGCGAGCTTGCCGACCGCACCCGCTCGTCGCGTAGTCGGCTGTCCCACGCCGTCGCTCGGCTGGAGGAACGAGGCTGGGTCGAGCGGCGTAACTGCCCGACGGACAAGCGCGGTCAGCTGGCCGTGCTCACCGACGAAGGATTCGCGGCGTTGGCAGCCGCGGCTCCCGATCATGTCAGCGCCGTCCGCCAGTACGTCATCGACCAGCTCACGCCGGATCAGATCACCCAGCTCGATGAGATTGGCCGAGCCATCGTCGCGAGCCTGGAGGAGGAGTCGCCCTGACCGCGGTGGTCGCGGAGGATGATCCGCCCATGCAATTGATCGCCTTCGCGCCGTCGACAGACCTCGATCGCTCACGGAGCTTCTACGTCGACGTGCTCGGGTTGGCCCTGCAGAGTCAAGACTCGTTCGCGTGCGTGCTGAGATCGGGCGACGTGATGCTCCGAGTCACAGCCGTCGGGGCGTTCACACCGCAATCCTTCACGGTTCTGGGCTGGGAGGTCGATCAGATCGACGTCAGTGTCGCTCGGCTGACCGGTCTTGGCGTTGGCTTCAATCGTTACGACGGTCTGCGTTCAGGACGAGAATGGCGTGTGGACCGCACCTGGTGGCGCCCGCATCGCATGGTTCCCCGACCCGGACGGCAACACCCTCTCATTGACCCAGTTCGCCCGCTGAGGTGGCGGCGACCGGATTCCTTCCGAGTCGCAACGGGTTGCACTTTCGCAACGCGTTTCCAACGGGTCCGGTCCTGAGCCTTCAGCCGGTCGGCCTGCCGCGAGTGGGAATCGGCAACGCTCGCGGCGGATTGTGCGGCGGCATGGTTTTCACCGCCCTTGACTACTACTATGCCGGGCGTCCCGTGCCGCCCGACACAGCGCCGCCGCGTGCGGGGAGCCCGACGTTCCGGTATGTCGTACGCCGCCTTTTCGCGAGCTTCGCGTTGCCGCGGGGAGTCCTCCGATACCAGCGATGCATGGCCCGTCCGGACGGTAACTATCGGCTGTTCGGTGCCACTCGGCCCGGCCTTTCGTGGCTCACGATCGCGCGTCACTGGCCGGACGTTCGCCGTGCACTCGACGCCGGTCGGCCGACCCCGCTGGGCTTGGTGACCGCACGCGGGCTGAATCCTCTGAACCTGGGCCGTAACCACGTTGTGCTCGCCTACGACTACGCGCGCACCGACGACAATCTCGTCATCCGGGTGTACGACCCGAATACCGGCCCAGCTGATGACGTACAACTCGTACTATCGCCGGCCGCACCGGGTCGAGCCACGTCGATAACGCACAACATCGATATCGGACACTCGATCCGCGGCTTCTTCCCGGTGTCGTATCGGCCCTGCAACCCACCGCCAATGGCCTGATCAGAGGTTGTTCGTGCCGAAGGTATTGCAGATTCTGGGATCACCCGATCGGTAGCCGGCCATGAACCACCTCTGGCGCTGCGCCGACGTTCCGTGGGTGAACTGACTCTGATTAACCTGTCCATTGCCGAGGTTGGTCTGGATGTAGTCATCTCCGATCCGGCCGGCCGTGTCCAGCGCTGCGTTGATGTCGTCCTGGGAGATCTCGCTGATGAGCGGCTGGCCAGAGGCGTCCGGAACCGTGGTCGCGTGGTTGGCCCAGACGCCCGCGTAACAGTCCGCCTGCAATTCGAGCCGTACTGACCCAGAGGTAGGCCCGGAATCTCCGGATTTGACCCGCGCGGTCGTGCCCAGCAGGTCCTGGACATGGTGCCCATACTCGTGAGCGAGCACGTAGGCGTCGGCGAACAGGCCGCCCTGCGCACCAAACTTCGTTTGCAGGTCCTGATAGAACGACAAATCGATATACACCCTCTGGTCGACCGGGCAGTAAAACGGACCCATACCGCTACTGGCCGATCCGCAGGCCGTCTGGGTGCCGTCCGTGTACCACACCGTCGGAGCGGAGGTGTAACGCGCACCGAGTGACGGCAGCGTGGTCGCCCAATACTGCTGGATGGAGTCGATATCCGCCACGACGGCGCAGTCGAGCTTCTCGTTGGCGTCCGCTCCGGTCTTGCATTCGGTCGCCAATTGTGTGTTGTTGGCTGACTGCCCTGTCCGAGATTGCCAAGAACGCTGCTCGTGCTGCCGCCGGTGAGAATGTTGAAGAGGATGTAGGCAATCAGTCCGAGCAGCGCGAGCCCACCTCCGCCAACGGCGACCCCGCGGCCACCGCGGAAGATGCCTCCGCCTCGACGATCCAACACGCTGGAGACGTCGAGCGCGGCTCGTGGGTTGAACTCATCGCTCACCGATCTTTCCCGCACCTGGCGGCATAACGCCGCGTGCTCGTCGAGACGTCTGGGCAGACGAGGCCGTCCTCCGGCGGCTAGCATGCACTCACAACCGCGCCGCATGTGGTGGGCGTAACTGCTGAACGCTGCCTTCGGTCACCACGCTGGCGAGGGATCGATTCCAGCCGGGAGGGCTCATGGCTGATCGGGCAGGCAACGGCGGCCCGGCACGATCACCTTAGCCACGACGGTCATGGTCGTCCGGGCCGTGATCGGACTATTCGACATTGTGCTCGTATTCGTGGTGAAGGACGACATCCGACAGGCGATAGAGAACAGCGATCACGGCCTGTCCGCCTCTGAGGTCGACACGGCGACCAACCTCGCGATAGGCATTGCGCTTGTGTTTGCGGTGCTGGTTTTCCTCTTTTATATATGGCTCGCGACGAAGATCCGGAGCGGACGGAACTGGGCGCGGATCGCGACCATCGTCATCGCCGCGCTCGGCGTGCTGGGAGCGATCGGAACTGCCGTGCGGCCCACCGCTAATGCCGCGCGCGGGGGTGGTCTGGTCGCAGGAGTTCTGGACTTAGTAGTGCTCATTGCGCTGGCGACGCCGAGCGCATCAGCCTGGTGCCATCACGATCGAACCGTCGCCAGATACAGATAGGGCAACGCCAGTACCTCGGTAGCCCACGGTGCCTGAACGCGGCGAATTTCGGCGAGCCATTGCGCGTCTCGGTCCCATAGCGGTCTGCCGCCAGCTCGCGCGATCAGCGGACGCTCCCACGCGTCGTCGACCTGCGCTCGTGCTTCGTCGCGATAGGCCGGGCTCTGGGTCAGCTGCCAGCCGAACAGCAGCAGCGCGGTGGCGAAGGACACTTCCCGAGATAGGTCCGCTCGCATCCGCTTCCTCCTGATCGTCCGCGACGGTACGACACGCGGATTGCGGCGGGCGAGAGGGCCCAGCACGCGCGGACGGGCGGTGGAATAGCGCAAGACCCACGGGGGAGCACTGTCGAAGGGCGGGGCATCCCCCGTTGGACCGAATCGAATCGCCGGACACCCATTGATATATGAGTGAGTCGCACATATGTTGGGGTCATGACAAGCACACTGGAGACCAGGCTCGAGATAACGTCCTGGATCGAGGAAACGGTTCACGAGATGGCGGACGGCAGCAAGATCACCCGAGCCGCTGTCTCGTTGTCAGGGGACGGCAATGGGCTGTCCGCAGCAACGTTCGACGCGGTGATGTTCTACCGCCCGGACGGGACAAGCAGCTACGTGTCGATCATGCATGTGATGGGCGCGCTGCAGGGCCGAGAAGGCGGCTTCGTGCTCCAGGGCGACGGCGGCTTCGACGGTACGACCGCCAGCAGTCAGTCCACCGTTGTCAACGGATCTGGTAGCGGCAAGCTCGCGGGCCTGACCGGTGCGGCACGCAGCGACTCGACCCATGACGACTACCCGTTCATGCCGTTGGCCCTTGACTACGACTTCGGCTGACCGAGCACCGCGAGAGCGGCCGTCGGCCTCGTCGTCACTGAAACGCGACGCCTTTCCGGTGGGTGCAAGTGCGGGGCATCCGGACGCCGAGGCCAATATTCTGGGTGCGCTTGCCCTCGTCATCGCCGACCAGATCAGTGCGGCGGCCGCCCACGCCGCCGGACAGTCGGTCTCCGGAGCGACCGCGCTGTCGGCGCTGGCCCACTTCCTGCATCGTCCATCGCTCGACCGTCTGCACTCGGTGTTGGGCCTCACGTCGTCTGGGGCCGTCCGGCTTGTCGACCGCCTAGAGGCCGACGGCTTCGTCTCCCGCTCGGAGGGCCCTGACGGACGCACTCGATCCGTCGTCCTGACGGCACGCGGCCGTCGAGTCGCCGAACGGGTGGCCGCGGCGCGGACCGCCGTACTCCAGCCACTGGTCGACGACCTGTCATCCGCCGAGCAAGAGACGCTACGCGACCTGTTGAGCCGGATGATGGCCAAAGTTGTCGCTGCGAAGGAAGGCGGGCCTTGGATCTGCCGGCTGTGCGACATCGGTGCCTGCGGGCGCGGCGAGGGCAGGTGCCCGGCAGCTAACGCTGGTGCAGTCAAGTACGGGCCGTCCGACAATTCGTGACCCGGTCATCGCGGTCGCCAACGCGAGCGGGCGACACTGTGGCTGTTACGCAGCGCTGCTAGAAGACTGCAGTGCGTCAGTAGATCAGACCGTGGCGGCCGCGCGATGGGAACCCACCGATGCCGTTTGACCTGGCAGCTTCCGCCGGGCATTGTGCAACGGGGCGAATTAGCTGTGAATACCAGGCAACGGGCATTGACGCGCGTCGCGGTGCAGGCGTCTAGTAGAGGTATCGGCCACAGTTCTACCCGGAAAGCGATCGATCGTGAATTCTCCATCGCGCCGAAGCACTTGGTCACCAAGCCCCATTCCCGAACGGTTGGGGCTGCACAACTCCAGCGTCGATCATTCGATCGCCGCTCGCCATCAGTGCGGCATGCTCCACCTGCCAACTGGTCGGGTCTGCCTACTCCCGGAGCGCCACGCGGGAGGATGCCAGTTCAGCTATCTGGTGCCGGAGGTAGACCGGGACCTGCGCCGCAGGTCCTAAGCCGACTCTCGCTAGCGCAGAGCACGTCGCCCCACTGCTGGGCACCATCCGAGTGGCGACGGCGATGATCACGTCGCTGCCATCTCGGTCGCTGGCCTGGCCAAGGTCGGCCAGGGTGGATGTCCGGGCCCTTGCCGAGCGCCGATCGCCGGTGGCCGTCGTACGGACGCTGCGAGCGAGCCCTGGACTGGTAGTGCTTCATGGCGAGTGGGCCGGCGGCGGCACGATCATTTCCGCCCGCCCATGCGCGACGTTGACCGACGCCAACGAAATCCTGGCAGCCCTCTCCGGCCAGCGAGGGAGGCCGCCCGCGTCGTCCGTCGTCGGAGGCGGCTGGTTCGGCTGGCTGAGCTACCCTGACTTCTCGTCCTGGCGGCTCTCCGACGACGTGGTGACCGCCGGCGGCCATCTCGGCTGCTACCCGTGCGTTTTGCGATATCGCCGGGACGAGGGCTGCTGGTACGACGAAGCGCTCTTGGGGATCGTGACCGACGGGTCACTGGACGCCCGACGGCGCGACCTCGATGCGCTCCTACGCCCTCCGCGTAGCAGCGCGGGACGGGGTTACCGGGTCGGCCCCTTGCGGCCTCGAGAGTCTCGCGCGTGGTACACGGCATCGGTCAGTGCCTGCATCGAGCGGATTCGCGCCGGAGACGTGTATCAAGCCAACTTGTGCCTTCGGATGGACGCCGATTTCGCCGGCGATGTGACCCGGCTGTTTGCCGACCTCGTAGACGCGCTGCAACCGGCTTACGGCGCCCTTATCTGCACCCGCTCGCACGCCATCGTCAGCGTCTCGCCGGAGCTGTTTCTCCGCCGGGACGGCGACGCCGTGACCTCGGCTCCGATCAAGGGCACCCGCCCTAAGTCGACCGTTGGTCGCGGCCCGGACCCGTCGGCCAGCGAGCTTCTCAGGTCGGCTAAAGAACGAGCCGAGAACGTCATGATCGTCGACCTGGTACGCAACGATCTCAGCCGGGTTGCGGCCACCGGATCGGTGCAGGTTCCGTCGCTGCTCGCCGTGGAAGAGCATTGCGGCGTCTGGCACTTGGTCAGTCGAGTAAGCGCCACGATTGCCCCGGGCTGTTCAGATGCTGACCTGCTGGCCGCGACTTTCCCTCCGGCATCGGTCACGGGCGCGCCCAAACAGGCAGCCCGCGGGGTCATCACTCAGCTCGAACGCCGGTCGCGCGGGATATACACCGGCGCGATCGGCTATCTCAGCCCGTACTCCGGGCTTGAGCTTAACGTCGCGATCCGCACGGCCGTGATCAGCTACCGCCACGCGGCGCCCCACCTCTTGTCGCTCGGTGTGGGCGCTGGAATCACGGCTGGGTCGGTGCCGACCGACGAGTGGCAGGAATGCTTGGACAAGGCAGCGCCTCTTGCCGACGCTTGGTCGCGAGATGTACCGAAGCACGCTGCCGCCCGGGGATTAGGGCGTGACTCCGACCTGACGTTCGGCCTTCCGCTGCATTCATTCCGAGCTGTGCCTGGCGCCAGCAACCCAACCGATCAAGGAAGGAACGACTCCATGGCACTAGACACGCTGGTCGTCTTCGCAGCGAGCTACGAAAATCAGGACGACGCGATCGCGGACTATGACGCCGTCCATGAGTACTACAAGTCGGCCGGCCTCATCGACACGTACGACGCGGCAGTCATCACCCGAGAGGACGACAGCAAGGTCAAGGTAGTCAAGAAGCATGAGCAACCCACCCGTCAGGGTGCGTGGGCGGGCCTCGGCGTGGGCCTGGTGGGCGGCGCGCTTGTCGCACTGTTCCCAGCGATCGCGCTCGCCGGAGGATTGTTCGTCGGCGGCGCAGCGGGCGCTGGGCTCGGTGCGCTCGCGGGACACGTTGCCGGCGGAATGAGCCGTTCAGACCTCAAGGATCTCGGTGAGTTGCTCGACGAGGGCCAAAGCGGTCTCGTCGTGATCGCCGCAACCGACATGGAAGTGCACGTCGAGGCTGAGCTGAAGCGCGCCGCCAAGGTGACGAAGAAGCAGCTGCGGGCTGACGAGAAGCAGCTGGAGAAGGAGATCGACGCCGCAACCGCCTGACGAATACCACCGAACGCCGGGCGCAGCGGATTATGTGCTGCGCTCGGCGTCACGAAATGTATCGGCCGCCTCCTGAATACGGCCGAGGTAGTTACTCCACCAGGCAGAGTCTCCGATCGCGTTATGGTCGTTGCCCGCGCGCCCATCAATAAGCTCGCGCAGGATGTCCGCATGCCCAGCATGCTGGGCGGTCTCAGCCGTGACCCGCGTGAGCAGGGTGCCCAAAGTGGTGTCACGGCGGTTATCAGGCCACCACGACACATGGCCGGGTGCATCTAGTCCGAGTTCCCTGATGGACTCGTCCGAGTGTCGCCACGCGGCTCGGTAGAGCTCGATCAGCTCCGCACTCGACTCGGCCGCGGTCGCCCACATATCCGCGCTTTCCCAGATCGATCCGTCCTCGACCCACGGGAGACGGATCTCCGACGGGCGGCCTACGCAAGATCCGAGGTAGCTCAGTTCGATACCTGTCAGATGCTTGACGAGTCCCAGCAGGTTCGTCCCAGTCGGCGTCATGGGCCGACGAATGTCGAACTCGCCCAGGCCATCGAGTCGGGACAGCATTCCGGTCCGTACTCGTTGCAGGTAATCCTGCAGATCGGCCGCGATGTCGCAGCCGTGGGATTGTTCGTCAGTCATGCGGCGGAGCATAGCTCTGCCCATCGTTCATGATCTGTCACCCGTGGAGTGGGTTGGTCGCTTGTCGGTCGGGCGTGGACGACGACGTTCTCCTCGTAGTTTCTGCTGGTGAAGTCGAACGGGCCGCCACAGGTGATGAGTACGAGGCGCGGCTCGCGGCTTTGAGATAGGGCGTCGACGGGTCGGCCTGCGGCCTTCGCGTAGAGGTCCTGCGCGTAGCTGCGATAGCCGACCTGACGGTCGAACATTGTCCTCAGCATGATGCGGTCGCTGACGCGCAGATCGCCGATGCCCATCCGATAGAGGGCGCCTAACCCACCGAGTTCCGTGTCCACGTGTCCGTCAATGATCACGCTCCCCGGCCGATCGAGGACGTATTCGGTTTCCTCGCGGCCGGGACCAACGACCCGAAGTTCAGCCCACGCGTGCTCGAGATCCGGACGGAGACGGACGGTCCCCCCGCGGTCGGAACAGTCTTCGTGAGCAAGGTCAAGGACGCCGGCATGACAACCGATCGCCGCTTCGAGCTAACCGCCCTGCAGGCGCCTACGAGAATCCGGTGGAGCGAACGGTCTCGCAACCTCGTGACCGTTACGGACGGTGGATACGACATCGAGCCGATCGGCGACTCCCAGACCAAGGTCACCGTCTTCAACTCATTCGCGGGCCATGGCTTTGGCAAGATGCTCGTCGGGTTCGCTCGCCGGGCCGCCGCCAAGGACGCCGACGCGTTCGCAGAGCGGATCAAGGCTGCGGTCGAGGCGAGTTAGGGTAGTCGATCACTCGCCTTCTGGACTCAACAGCTCCAACTGATCGCCGAGGTTCTTGGTCACGACACGTTGCGGTACGCCGGCGGGAGCGGGCTCGTTCATGTGCGGTAGCCGGAAATGCTTTCCTAACGTCTCCGTCTGCCGTTGATAGTTTGATCCGATTCCCTGCCCATACAGTTGCGTGGGCGGTTCTAGCATCCGCTCGAACGTCAGCTTACAAACACGTTGACGATGCTCGATCATGAAAGGAACGTCGTGCGCTCGGACCTCGAGAGCGGCGGTCGATCCCCGAAAACGGCCGTCGGGGTCGTAACCGAAGCCGGGATCGAAGAAACCCGCGTAGTGGGTGCGCAGCTCGCCACTCGTCGGATCGTAGGCGGTCATCTCGGCGGCGAGCGTGGGTGGCACGGTGACTGATTCGTAGGACATAAGCAGGTAGAAGTTCTTCGGATTTAGCACGACGCGGTCGCCATCTTCGCGAATAACTGGCTCCCAGAACGGCCACGGATCAGTAGCGCGGACCTGCGTCATGTCCAGAAGTGGTGCACTATTTCTGGCCCGGTAGCCGACGCGGCCGGTCTCATCGCCGCGAAGATCCAACCCGAGGAACAGTCCGCCCGCGAGGGCAAGGTCGCGCGGACTGACCGCATGACCCTGGGAAAACAGGATCGGCTCCTCCGCGTGAAACCGACGCACGTCCTCGTCGGACAGACTTGTTGGCCCGGTCGACAGTCGCAGTTGATTGAGTGACAGGTTCTCCCGCACGCGCACTGGAAACGAAAGCGGTACCACCTCGAGGTAGAGCTGACCCCCATAGCCTGCTGCGATTTCATCAAATCGATAACTGCCATCCGTAATCACACGGGTGAAAACGTCGGCCCGCCCAGTGGAGCTTTTCGGGTTGGCCTTTCCCCGGATCTCCGCCGGAAGGGCAAGGCGCTCCTTGAGCGGTATGAGATACGGCCGGCTGCTCTCTAGTACCGCGCCCTCGCGCCGGAGGTCGAGTTCATCGATGATGAGCGGCTTCAACCGCCCTTCGACGGTGTCGCTGTCGGGCAGGAAACTACACCGAATTCGGTATGCCACCTCGCCGAGTCGAAGGTCGAGGCTGGCCGGTTGGATGTTCTCACGCGGGATCTTGAAGTCGCCGGCATCGATAACGCCTTCGTCGATAAGGTCGCTCAGACGCTGGCTCGGCAGCACGCCCGCCCCGCCAGCCGAGCCCACTCGCAACGCCATCGAACCCCTTGTCCATCGACCTCACCGCATTCTATGGGCGGTGGGATCGGGCCGTGAGTCCACCGGCAGTTTCCCGCGGCTCAGGCTCTAATGGGAGGCAGGCGCGCCGCAGCCGTTCACCGGGCTCCGCTAGGCGGGACTGTAGCCGGAGAATACCGCCTCCACATTGTTGCCATCAGGATCGCGGACGAACGCGGCATAGTAGCCGGGGTGATATTGGGGCCACTCGGCCGGTTCATAGAGGACTTCGGCGCCTTCGGCGACCGCCGTGTGAAAGAACGCAAGGACGGAATCCCGGTCCGGGGCGGCAAAGGCGATATGTGATTCGCGGAATCCGTCCCCGGTTCGCCACGGGCCGATCCAGAACGTCGGTCGGCTTTCACCGAAGCCCAGGGCGTCGTCGGTGTCTACAAGCAGATGAACGCCAAGCTTTCGCAGCCACGGGTGCTCGTCGTCGCCGATCGCGATCAGCCCGGCGGCCAGCATCCACATGGTGCGAATCGGTCCGGGGCGGCGTCGCTGGACCATCGCGATCCGTTCCTGAGCCGCCTCGAGTAGGTTGTGTCAGCTGGCCGACCGAAGACGTCACGATGTCCGCCTCGCGTCGCCGCGAATGCGAGTAACCGTAGGCCCGAACAGGCCAGGGCAATCACGGATCGGAGAGGTGTCGGCCGACTGGGCACCCCCGGTCAGGAAGCCGGGATTCGCCGCCGGCTGCAACAGTCGCGCATGTTGAGCGTCCGCACCGACGATTCCAGCCGTTGCACGCGTTGCACGGCGAGCCGAACGGGATGCCGAGTCTCGCGGCGTCCCTCTCCGCATCGGGTCGTCCCACACCGAGACCGAGCTCGAGCCGGCCATCAGTGAGCTGATCGACAGTCGCAGCCTCCCACGCGAGCATGCGAGGTTCTCGCAGCGAATCACAGAGCACCCAGCTGCCGACGCGGAGGGTTGTGGTAGCCGCGGCGGCAGCGGCCAACGTTGGAAGTGGAGCCGGCGTGAACAGAGTGTCCGGCTGCAGGAAGGTCGAAAATCCTGATGATTCCGCCCGCCGGGCCATTTCGAGCCAGGTCCTCGTGTTCGGGATCTGGCCAACCGTGACCCCGACGCGAAAACGTCGTTCATTGACCACGATGCAACCTCCGAGCATCTGACGTTAGACGGTTAGCCGAGGGCGCCCGGGTCCGCGGCTACCGTAGCGGGATGGATCGCCGGCTGCGGCTGCGTTCGGCTGCCCTTGCGGTTGGCGTGCTGTGCACGGCCGCCTCGGTCACGGGGTGTGGCGCGGCCCGAGCGCCGGCACCCACCCCCACCGTCGTGTTAACCCCGGAAGGTCCGCCGGCCCGATCGGCGTCGTCGACGATCCCGCCCGCACACTCCGCGAGCCATGCTCCGTCCAGCTCGTCTCGAAGCACGTTCCGTGCGCAAACCTCGCCGAGCCCGTCGCGGGCTGCTGCGCCACCGGCCAGCCACCCCGTGATCGTCATCGATCCCGGCCACAGCCCGGCAATCCAAGGAATCGACCCCATCACCGACCTGAACGTCTCGGGCTATGAGAACGAACCAGAGATGCATGACGTGTTTGCCGTGGCCGAATTGGTGAAAGCCCAGCTGCAGGCCGCTGGCTACCGCGTGATCATGACAAGGGCCACGGTCGATACGCCGGTCCTCCTCAACCAGATCGCAGCGACCGCCAACAGCACCCATGCGACGCTGGCCGTGAGCATTCATGATCAAGCGGGCGACAATGGCGGCATCGGATTCGATCAAGGTAACAACGTCGTCTATTACCAGTCCATTGGCTCCTATCGCGTGGCCCGGAATGGCAAGAAGACGGTCTTCACCGACAGAAACGTCGCCGTCCTCAGCCGGAAGTACGGGCAGATCTTTCGCGCCCAGCGAGCAAGGGCCGAATCCCACCCGGTCGTGCTACAGGGAGACGTGGGCTACGACCTGGGATCGCGTGGCTTGGACCCGGGCAACATCTGGATGGTCCAGTTGCTCGCACATGTCCCGTGGATCTACAACGAGGCCGGCGGAAACAGTGTCGGCACAGCCGGCCTGAATGCGGCCGACAGGCGTAAGTACGCCAACGGCCTCGTTGCCAGCGTCGAAGCGTGCATTCCGCCGCCTCGATAGCCGCAACACGTACGCCTCGGGGATCGACCCGACAACCGCGCGGGTCGCCTGACATGTGACGATCTCCCCCTTGTGGCAAGGAAATCCCTCATTTCGTTTGCATGTCCTTGGTCGTGTCGCGCAGAGAACAGCAGCGTTGGTGTCTAGCCTGGCGCCGTTGGTTCGTCGCACGCAGGAGGCATCGGTGACAATCCGGATCCAGGTCGATCCCGACACGGCGGAGGCCAAGGTTCTCTTCGTTCTTCCCGACGACATTCACGATGGCCCGGTCTCGGCCGTAGGGACGTTCAATGACTGGACGCCGGGGCGCCACCAGCTGATTCGGCGCCGCAACGGCACGCGCAGCATTGCCGTGCGAGTCAACTCAGGCACCGAGTTGCGCTTCCGCTACCTGGGCTCGGGTGGGCGATGGTTCGATGATCCGGACCTCGATGCGCTCGGCGACGAGGGCCTCACGCTTCAAGTCTGAGCGACCATCCTGATCGCGGCGCCGGGAGCCAACTTTCCCGAGCTGCTCGATTCATTTCTCGCCGTATCCTCTAGTCTTTGGACGGGCACCGCCCGGCCTAGGCCGGCGGGGGAGTATTGACCGGCGGATGGACGAGTACGCCGAAGCATTGGCTGGTTTCAATCGGGCCCTTGAGCTGGACCCCGCTCAAACATGGGCGCTCGCCGGTCGGGCAGCCGTCTATCGCGCGACCGGCCACTACGACGACGCCCTAGCCGATTTCGACCGCGCCATCGACCTGGACCCGGCCGATGCGGTGGCGATCGCTGGGCGAGCGGAGACGCACCGGCTGATGAATCACCAGGCGGACGCCCTGGCTGACTTCGACCGCGCCATCGACCTTGATCCGAGCAACGCCTGGGCGATCGGCAGTCGAGCCCAGGTCTATCACGCGATCGGTCGGTACCAGGAGGCGCTCTCGGGCTTCAATCGCGCGATCGATGCCGACCCAACCCAAGCGTGGGCACTCGCCGGACGGGGTCGGGTTTACCAAGAGATCGGCGAGTACGACAAGGCGCGCGAGGATTTCAACCGCGCGATCGAACTCGACCTGATCGAGTGAATCCCATGAGATAGCGAGCGTCCGCCGCTTATCGGACGCTCGGACGGCTCGACGTTCGGCGAAGTATCCAGGTACCGATCGGCACGACGATGATCGTCCCGATGAGAGCGCTCAACACGCCGCCCCAATCGAAAACGTCGGTGTCACCGATGCCGAGGACCACCGTGAAGATGAGATAGCCGACGACGGCGCCGATCAAGCCGAGCACGATCGAAACCAGCCAGGACATCGGGCCGCTCATGTGCCGAAAGGCGTCATTGGGAATGAGCATTCGGGCCACTGCGCCGCAGAACAGCCCAAGAAGGATTGCGCCGATCATGGCCCCTCCTTGAATCCAGGGTATCTTACGCTATCGCTCGGCCTGACCACCGTCACGAGGGTGACGGCGGTTCGCGCGGCGGATCTTCTCCGACGAGGCCGTCCACCGACTCCCGGATGAGATCGGCGTGGCCGACATGCCGGGCGTACTCCTCGATGAGGTCGACCAGGATGCGCCTGAGGCTGGGTGCCCGACCATCCGGCCAGGAGCGTCGGGCCAGCTGCTCCAAGCCACCTGCGGCTAACGCCTCGGCGACAGCGGAGCGAGAGCGCGCGACGGTGTCCTGCCAGAGGGCGAGCAGTTGCTCGGGGGAGTCTTCGGCGGCTGTACGCCACTCCCAGTCGGGGTCAGCGTCCCAGTCCACTGTGTCCCACGGCGGCGACAGCGGCCGCCCGAGCAGCCGACCCGAGAAGTAGTCGTCCTCCACCAGCGCCAGGTGCTTGAGCAGCCCACCGAGCGTGATAGCTCCAGGGGCGAGCCTGGCCCGCATGCCAGCTGCGTCGAGCCCACCGCACTTCCAGGCGAGGGTTGCCCGCTGGCGTTCAAGGGAGCCGAGGAGGGTGGCGGTCTCGTCACCCGCGATAGGTGGTTCCGGGTGGCTCAGCTCGTCCACATCGGCCATGCGCGGTGAGTCTAGCCGCTGAAACGACCTGCGGTCGCGACCCGTCTCTTACCTCCGAGATGCCCACCTCGTGGGCGATTCACCTCAGCGGTGAACGCAAATGTGGACTTCTCGAATACTGAGACAGCCGTGGCTACCATGCCTCTGGCTGCTCGCCTCAATTGCCTTACTAGGCGCCGAGAATGCCACTACGCCAGCTAGGACTGCTCCCACGACGACAGCGAGCAGCCATCGCAGGCCTCGAATTCGTCGCACCAAACCCCCCGGAAGTGCGCTGCGCAGCCAGCCAGACGATGTCGTCCACGGCCCAACCGCCGACTCAAGGTAGCCGCGATGTTGCCTGGCACGCAAGGCCATCTTCAGGCACGGCTAGCCCAGGTATCGCCGCTGGGCGGCGTAACTAGTGAGCACGAGTCGCCGGAGCCGGACGAACGGGCTACTCGCCAACCTGTTGCGCAGGACGGCCCCGGACAGGATATGTTGATCGCGATCGTCCGCCCGCGAAGCATGTGACGGATGCTTCGGGGAACTCCGGCCCCTCAGGAGCGGTGATGTCCATCATCTCGCGAGGGTTTAGAAGACGCCGCGTCGCAGACGCGCCGCCCGACCGAGTGCCGCCGGGCCAATATGTGATCAGAGATTTCCCCGTCTTGTCCGCAGGTCCCACCCCGCACACACCGCTCGAGCAGTGGGACTTCTCGATCGTGGGCGAAATCGACGAACCGCGCCGCTGGACGTGGGAGGAGTTCCGCGCCCTGCCGAGCCAGGAGGTCACCCGCGACATCCACTGCGTGACCAAGTGGTCAAAGCTGGACACCGTTTGGCAGGGCGTCTCCGTCGACACGCTCCTTGACGGCGTCGATACGTCAGCCGAGTACGTGGTGCAGTACAGCGACGGCGGCTACACGACCAACCTGCCGCTCGAGGACGTCACTGGCGGCAAGGCCTGGGTCGCCTTTGCCTACGGCGGCGAGCCCTCGCACTCCGAGCATGGTGGACCGGCGCGCATGCTCGTCCCGCACCTTTACTTCTGGAAGAGCGCCAAGTGGGTGCGCGGACTGCGGCTGCAGACATGGGACGAGCCCGGGTTCTGGGAGACGAACGGATATCACAACTACGGAGATCCATGGCGGGAACAGCGGTACTGGGGCGACTGACCTGGCAGGCCGCCCAGGTCGTCGACGTTGTCGTGGAAACACGGCACGTCAAGACGATCACCTTCAACGTGCCCGACTGGCGCGGCCATCGCGCCGGACAGCACGTCGACATCCGCCTGACCGCTGAAGACGGCTATCAGGCGGAACGCAGCTACTCCATCTCTTCGGCACCGGATGGGTCCCGCCTCGACTTGACCGTGGTACGTATCGACGACGGCGAAGTGTCGCCCTACCTGACCGATGAACTTCAGCGGGGCGATCAGATCGAGCTACGCGGGCCTATCGGTGGCTACTTCGTTTGGGAGCCCTCTCAAGGCGGTCCGCTCTTGCTCGTCGCCGGTGGATCCGGCATCGCACCGCTGATGGCAATGATCCGTCTCCGGGCCACCGCTGGAAGCGACGTGCAAACGCGGTTGCTGTTCTCCTCGCGCAGCTGGGACGACATCATCTACCGCAACGAGCTCGACCAGCTGAACGGGGGAGGACTCCAGGTTGTGCACGCCCTGACGGACGGGCAGCCGCCTGGGTGGACCGGTTACGCCCGCCGCGTCGATGCCGAAATGCTGGCGGAAGTCGGGCCGAGTCCGGCTGAACGGCCACGCACTTACGTCTGCGGCCCGACCCCGTTCGTCGAGGCTGTGGCGGAGGCGCTGGTCCGGCTTGGGCAAGATCCACGGACGATCAAGACCGAACGCTTCGGCCCGACAGGAGGCTGAGATGGACGCCTTGATGCTCGACGGCAACGCGGTCGCCGGCCTTCTGCAAGAAGTGTTCGCCGTCGAAGTGACAACCGCCATCGCAACGTGCGCCTCCTGCGGCGCGGGCGACGCGGTAGGGGCAACGCATGTCTATCGAGGGGCGGGATTCGTCCTGCGTTGCCCGTACTGCGACAACCCACTTGTCAAGATTGTGCGAAGTGACGAACGGGTGTGGATCGACCTCTCGGGGATTCGGACACTGGAAGTCGCCATCTAGCGGGAGCACTTACCTCACGCCCGAAACCGATCCGGAGCAGCACGGGCTTCTGCCGCGGCTATGCCATGACGCGATCCCGTGACGGAGCCCGGCTGGCTGGTCGGCGAGGCGATGGTTACGGGCCCAGGCCTGCGCGGCGGTTTGGACCGCGTCCCAGGGCGAGCCGAAAGGCGGGGTGTAGGACAGGTCGAGGTCGCTGAGCTGGTCGACGGTCATGCCGTGGTGCAGGGCGGTCGCGTAGATGTCGACGCGTTTGGCCGTTTCGGTGCCGCGGGCGCCGACGAGTTGGGCGCCGAGCAGCCGCCCGCTGGTGGTGTCGCCGGTGATGCGGATCGTGATTGGAGCGGCCCCGGGGTAGTAGGGCTTGTGGTCGTCGGGCGCACTTTGCGTGGTGACAGGTGTGTAGCCGGCGCCGGTGGCTTCCTGCTCACGCAATCCCGTGCGGGCGGCTACTAGGTCGAACACCTTGACGACTTGGGTGCCGAGGCTGCCGGCGAAGCGGGCGAAATCTCCGGTAGGGCGGAGGGCGTTCTCGCCGGCGATGCGACCCTGCTTGTGCGCGGTGGTGCCGAGGGGAAGATAGGTCAGGCCGAGGAGTTGGTGGTGGGTGGCAACGCAGTCTCCGGCCGCCCATATGTGCGGCAGCCCGGTGGCCATGGCCTGGTCTACGAGCACCGCGCCGCGTGGCCCGGTCTGGGCGCCGGCGGCGACGAGCAGGTCGGTGTCCGGCCGCACGCCGACCACGACGAGCACGAGGTCGACGCCCAACCGAGCGGGTTGGCCGTCCGGACCGGTTGCCGTCGACGTGCAACGCCGCTTGTCCCTCGGGAGCGGAGGTGATGGCGGTGACGTCGAGCGGGATGCACGTCCACCGTGTGTTTGGTGAGTTCGGCGTGGATGAGTACGCCGAGTGCGGGGTCGACGGTGGGGAGGACTTCCGGGAGCATCTCGACCTGGGTGACCTGCAGTCCGCGGGTGGTTAGTCCTTCGGCCATCTCGAGTCCGACGTATCCGGCGCCGACGATCAGCGCGGTGGATCGGTCGGAGTGTCGAGTGTGCGGGCGAGCGCGAAGGTGTCGCCCATGGAATGCAGCACGTGCACGCCGTGCGTCGGGGCCGAGCTGATCGAGGCCGGCGATGGGCGGGCGGACGGGAACGGCGCCGGTGCCGACCACGAGCTCGTCGTAGTCGATCCAGTCCCGTATCCCGTGCTGACCCGGACGGCGATGCGTTGCTCGGCGACGTCGATCGACGTCGCGGTGGTGTCCAGCCGGAGCCGCATGCCGGTCGGCTTCCAGGTCGGCGTAGGTGCGGTGGGCGAGGTTCGCCAGTGTGTGACTTCGCCGGAGATGTAGTAGGGGATCCCGCAGATGGAGTAGTTGGGGTAGGCGTCTGCCACGACGACGGTGACATGGCTGGTCGGGTCGAGTTCGCGTGCGCGCAAGGCGGCGGAGATACCGGCGTCGCTGCCGCCGATGGCTACCAGGTGCATCAGGACGAGGCCTTCACTGTCGGGCGATCGGCGTCCGCACGGGGGATGACGACATCGTCGGCGCGCTTGCCCGCGCTCGGGTAGAGGACGAGGACGACGCCGATACCCACGGCGGCCCCGAGCATCTGCATGCCGATGAACGCCGGCACCGAGCTGGGTGCGATACCGGCGAACGTGTCAGAGAACATCCGGCCGACCGTTACCGCCGGGTTGGCGAAGGCCGTGGAACTGGTGAACCAGTACGCCGCGCCGATGTAAGCGCCGATCGCCGGCGCGGCCAGCAAGCCACGCTTCGTGCGGGCCAAGGCGAAGATCAGCGCGATCAGACCCGCGGTGGCGACGACCTCGCCGACGAGATGCCCACCGCCGAGCCGGTGCTTCGTGGACAGCTGCTGGCCGACGTCGAACATGACATTGGCCAGCAGTGCCCCGACGATTCCGCCCGCACACTGCGCAACCGTGTACGCGCCGACCTCAGACAGAGTAAGGCCCGCGCCGAGGCGACGACCGAGGAACCAATCCGCGAGCGACACCACCGGATTGAAGTGCGCGCCGGACACCGGGCCGAGCATGAGGATCAGCACGGCGAGACCGAACGCTGTGGCAGTGCTGTTCTCCAGCAACTGCAGGCCCGTCTCGCCGGGTGAGAGTTGCTGCGCGGCAATGCCCGAGCCGACGATGACCGTAACGAGCAGGCCGGTGCCGAGGAACTCGGCGAACAGCCGCCGCGCAAAGGCCGGTGACATCTCGCTCACGCCGACATCTTGACCGACCACATATAACTCAGTCAACATTGAGGCAATGATCACTGAGCGAACGCTGGATGGACAGGCCGGGCTGGAGCGCCGAGCCGCGCTGCACGCGGCCCTCGCCGAACCGGCGCGGCTGCGCATCGTCGACACACTCGCCGTCGGCGACGCGGCACCGTCGGAGCTGGCGGCCATGCTGGACATCCCGTCCAACCTGCTTGCCCATCATCTGCGTGTCCTGGAGTCCGAGGGGTTGCTCACCCGAACGCGGTCGGAGGGGGACAAGCGGCGCTCCTACCTGCGGCTGGCGCCCGCCACGCTCGACGAGCTCACCCCGCCTGCACTGCGCCCGGCCGAGCGAGTGCTGTTCGTGTGCACCGCGAACACGGCCCGCTCCCAGCTGGCCGCGGCGCTATGGCGGCGCGCGAGCGCCGTGCCGGCCGCCTCGGCGGGTACCCATCCGGCGGAGCGGATCGATCCCGGCGCGATCGCCGCCGCCGAGCGCCATCGGCTCCCGTTGCGCCGGGTGCGGCCCCGTCGGATCGTGGACATCCAGGCCGAGGGCGATCTGGTGATCACCGTGTGCGACCTGGCCCGTGAGGAGCTCCGGGACCGGACCGACCTGCACTGGTCGGTGGCAGACCCGGCCAGCGCCGGCACCGCGGCCGCGTTCGATCACGCTTACAACGAGCTGACCCGGCGGGTCCACTACCTCGCGCCCCGCCTCCCGCACGCATCCTAAGCCCTGTCCGTCCCTCGAGGAGGCCCGACGATGACCCAGACCTACCGCCGCGACATCACGCTCGACCAACTGCTCGCGCTCAAGACCGCCGCGACCCGTCTTGGCCGCGACTTCGACGGCACGTTCAACACCGAGACCATCGAACGGTTCCTGCACTCCTCCTACGACCAGTTCGCCGGCCGCGCCACGGTCGTCAACTTCCTGCCCCTCCTCGCCGAACGCTTCGCTCGGCAACGCCTGCATGCGCTGGCCAAGGTGGAAGGCCGGTCTCACGACGGCAGACCCACCGTGCTGTTCCTGTGCACGCACAACGCCGGCCGTTCCCAAATGGCCATGGGGTTCTTCGTCCATCACGCCGGCGACGCCGCCGTCGCGTGGTCCGGCGGCTCCGAACCCGGTGACCGGGTCAATCCGGCCGCCGTCGCCGCGATGAAGGAACGCGGCATCGACATCTCGGGCGAGTACCCCAAGCCGTGGACCGACGAGATCGTCCGCGCCGTCGATGTCGTGATCACCATGGGCTGCGGCGACGCCTGTCCCGTGTTTCCCGGCAAGCGCTACGAGGAATGGACCCTCCACGACCCCGCCGGCCTCGAAGTCGCCGCCGTGCGACCGATCCGCGACGAGATCGAACGACGAGTTCTTCGGCTGCTCGACCTACTCGACGTCCAGGTTAGTGGCTGATCCGCTCGACCACCTCCCAATCCACTTGAGAGCGGTCACCGCCGCGCGTCGTCGCTGGCGGGCTTGACCGCGCGCACGATGGCGGCATGCATGCCCGGCGCGGCTTGATGGGTGAAGCTGACCTCGGCGTCGATGAATCCCGCTGCGGTAAGCCCGTCGAAGTATTCCTGGCGCGACAAGGCGCCGGCCACGCAGCCGACGTAGCTGCCACGAGCGGCCCGGTCGGCGGGGGTCAGGTGATCTTCGGCGACTACGTCGGAGACGCCGATGCGCCCACCAGGCGCGAGCACCCGGTACATCTCGGCCAGCACCGCGGGCTTGTCGACGGACAGGTTGATCACACAGTTGGAGATGACCACATCCACCGCGCCGTCGGGCAGCGGCACGTGCTCGATGGCGCCTTTGCGGAATTCCACGTTCGTCGCGCCGGCCTTGGCCGCGTTCGCCCGCGCAAGAGCGAGCATCTCGTCGGTCATGTCCACCCCGTAGGCGAACCCGGTCTCACCCACCCGCCGGGCCGATAGCAGCACGTCGATCCCGCCCCCGGAGCCGAGGTCGAGCACGCGTTCGCCGGGGCGCAACTCTGCTACTGCGAGCGGATTGCCGCACCCGAGGCTCGCCGCCAGTGCCTCAGCGGGCAGCTCGCTGCGCTCGTCTGCGCTGTACAGGGCGGCGCCAAACGATTCGTTCATCTCAGCGGACGCGGGTGCGCATGACCCGGCTGAGCAACACCCGTGCGAGTCCGACGCGGTCGAGCCGCAGCATCCCTCCGCGGCCAGTGCATCGCTATTCGTACCGCTAGCGCTCACCGCGAGCGCGGCGGCTGCGTAGCGCTCCCGAACCTGCTCCCGCAGCTCAACGTCGGCCATCTCAGACTCCCATCGACTACTTTCGATGTATCGAGTATTGCTGATGCATCGACCGATGTCAATACAACATGGCAGAATGGTGGCATGCCGACGAAGCTCCTGCCAATGGCCACCAGCGACGCAGCGGCCTGCTGCGTCCCACTCACCCAAGACGTCATCGACGTCGACGACGCCGAGCAGCTCGCCCGCAAATTCAAGGCGCTCGGCGATCCCACCCGAGTCCGACTGCTGTCGCTCATCGCCGCGCACCGCGAGCGTGAAGCCTGCATTTGCGATCTCACCGAGCCGGTCGGCCTCTCCCAGCCCACCGTCTCGCACCACATGAAGCAACTCGCCGACGCCGGACTCGTCACCCGCGAACAGCGGGGCAAATGGGCCTACTACCGCATCGTCGACGACGCCCTCACCTCCCTCGCTGTCGCCATTACGCCCCGCTGGGGTTGACGGGCGACCAACCTGGTGGTCCGCATTCGACTGTCCGTCGGTGACCGCGACATGCCGCCTGTGAGCGCGAGAACGGGCACGTAGCAGGGAGGCGCTGCCCTGCCTCGGTGCCGAGGTCAGCGGCTCGGATCACGTCGGCGGTCGGAATCGGGATGGGCCGGTCTTGATGTCAGACGCCGCTTCTATCGTTTGGTCATGCAGGCCGGCGATCTGGACAGCGGTGTCGATGTTGACGAGCTGCGACGGGCTCACGTGCGGCGGCGGCTGAAGAGCAATCTCATGGCGTGGTTCACCACGGTCGACTCCCGGGGTCGCCCGCATAGCGTGCCTGTGTGGTTCCTGCAGTTGCCCGACGATCGCATCTTGATCTACACGCGACCCGACAAGCAGAAACTGGCGAACATCGCCGTTAACTCTGAAGTCAGCCTGGCGTTGGACGTGACAGACATCGGTCGCGATGTGATCCGTATCGAGGGTCAGGCGCACATCGACACCAGCATGCCCTCGGCTGACCGGCACGCCGAGTACCGCGCCAAATATGCCGAGCGGATAGGCACGCTGTTCGGAAGCGCAGCCGAGTTTTCCAATCTTTTCTCCGTATCAATCGTGATCACACCGCGGCGGCTACTCGCCTAGACCGATGCCTGCCCTTCCTAGCTGCCGCCTTGCTCGGTCGGGCGGACGTGTCCAGGGTGGCGGCTGCGGAGGGCACGACGCTCGCAAACTGCCGAGGACCGCTACTGACCATGCGCCCTGGGTTGCTGGCCGACTGGCCGCGACCGAGAACGGCGCCGCAGCGCAGGGAGCGAGTCAGCCGGTTCGTGCTCGTCGGCCCGAAGGGTGGCGGCCGCTGCGTCGAAGCAATTCCAAACGCGGCGCTCACTGTTGTCAGCCTCGCCGGGATCCACTTGAACGATCTGCACTGATGCGGCCAGCGTCGGACGATTCGCCTACTCCGCAAGCGGAACCTAGCTTGAGCGGGTGACGAGAATCGAACTCGCACTGTCAGCTTGGGAACGAGATTGGTATACCCCGATCGCCAGCGTTCGTGGGGGTGATGGGTGTCCGTGAGTGACCGCGAATGACCGTCTGCGCACTCGGTATCGGGCACGCAGCGGGCACGCCGTACGCGCGTAGGGTTCGTCCGCATGGCCTACCCGCCGCCGCAGATGAATGGTTCGCGCGGCTGACGGGCGGGACGCAGCAACGGCTGATCGATGAGCCATCGCAGGACGTACCCGATGACTTGCTGTCTGAGGTGACGCGGGATCTCCGTCCGGCGACGAGCACGGCAGGGCCCGGGTGGGCGGTCGTGGTGCCGGACCGTAAGAAGAAGCGGCGCGGGCGAGGGCAGCTCCTGTGGGACTACATGCGGTACGTGAAGCTGACCGCTCTGTATGTGCAGTATGTCCGAGCGATGGAGCGGCGAGACGCCAGCCCGCGGGAGATTCGACCACCGCAGCACCCGGTGGCGGCGGGCACGATCGCGGAGCTGCATGCCGTTGATCGGGACCCGTCCGAGACCTGGGGCGAGTACCAGCAGTGGCTGGCGATGTCGCCTCCGGGACGGTAGCCGCAGTCATCATCAGCTTGGAAGTGCGACACCAGGGCGGGGCTGGCCGGGAATCTCAGGACCGATGGTGCCCCGTCGTGACCGCTGTTGACCGTCACGAACAGCACGCAGACAGCACGAGGCCGCGTCTGGGCAAACGCACTGATCTGGCCGAGATGAGGATGTGTGCTGTCGTTACGGGTCTTTGCGGCGGCCGTAGCAGAACGTCGAGGAGTGGCACTTCCCGCGCGACCCCACTACCGGCTTTGCGCAGTCGAGTGTGCCGTTCACGAGTTAGGGCGTGTTCGAGACGGCCGCCGGACGGAAGCCGCGCGCGATCATCCAGACCGCCAGCACCATCTCCTGCACGGCCAGGGGCAGGGCGAGCAGGTTCACCGCGGAGGAGTTGATGCCGACGACTCCGTACATCGCGAGCAGGTAGGCGGCAGCGTAGAGCGGGATCCCCGATGAGACCCCACGACGCGATCCAGCGGGGGACGATGCGCGACCGGTAGAGCAGGACGTAGAACAGGGCGCCGCCAAGGCAGAACACCAGCGACATGATGGCGCTGGCGCCATCAGAGTCGATCACGAGGGTGCCCAGACGCACGCCAGCTGGTGAGGCCGTGCCCGGTCCTGCCGACATGGTGTCGGCCAGTGGCACGAGCAGCAGCCATGCGGTGGCGACGATGACGTAGGTGGTCGCCTCGACCGCACCCCGGATGATCAGGTAGCCCGTCGCCAGCACTTCGTCCACCCGGCGCAACATGGGGAAGAGCACCACAGGGACCATCGCGAGCGACAGGCCCATGACAAGCACGAGCAGTGCCCCCGTCGCGACGGCGCCGGAGTGGTCCGCGGCGTAGGCGAGCGGGTCGTCCGCGTTATGCACCGGGAAATACGTGACGACCTTGCTGAGGATGCCGGCCACCGTCCCGATGATGTACAGGATCCCAGCTGTCGTGGCGGCAGCCCTGTGCTCACGCACGCTGTTGCCGGACCGAGAATCGCCTTGGAAACGTGGTGGATACGACGTCGTAGATGACATGGTCCACACACCTCCAGTCAATCTGCATTGTTCAACGGGCTTCCGGCAGTGAGGTAGAGGCGAACGTCCCCGCAAACCACCCGATGCGCACAGGGCGTCGACAACGGGACTAGACCCGGACTAGACCACCGGCTCCGCAATGCGCCGGCGGACGATTTCGGCAACGCACGCATCTGCCTGCGATCCGCGCGTCACGCAGAGCCATCTGGACCTGCACGCACAGTTCCCGTATGCCCTTCGTAGCTGCCGCCTTGCTCGGCTGGTCGGCCGGGTCAACGGTCGGCGCTTGCGCCGATCGCGTGCGACGCCGGAGGCGCCGTTGACGCGGCCGGGCAGCCGTGGACGATCCGGGCTGCGGAGGGCAGGCCCTACCCGGCGAGCTGTCGGGGAACCGTCATGATCGGGGCTTGGCATCGGCCTCGCATCAGCCCGGCCGGCCGGCCGAGAACGGCGCCCCAGCGCCGCAGCGCAGGCCGGCCGGCTGGGCGGTAGGCGCCGCCGTAGGCGGCGCCCTTGATCTAAGAGAGGTCAACTCGGCAGCCGAGTTACGGTTCCCTGCCGTTTGTCGGCTCGATCATGAGCCGCAAGAGCACGGATAGCTTCCTGGAAGCCGGGCTGCAGTGGCTCGGCTCGCTCGTGGCGCGGCCCCACCGGGGAGCCCTGATCTGGCTACGAATCAGAAGGTTGCGGGTCTTCTGGGCCTCCGACGACCGTCAGTGACCAGTCGACGGCCCGGCATCAGCCGCATGCGCAAGCGCCGAGGGTGTCCGGCAACCGACGATCGCCGGTGCCTCGTGTATCAGCTCGTCGTTCTCGAGGGCCGCTACCATGAACAGGGCGAAGTCCACGCGGCGCGTGATGTTGCTCTTGAGAATGGGGTCACCTACGTGCCGACTCCACACGGGTAGGCCTTGGCTCTCGCCCTCTTCGAGGTCGCTTCCACGCACGACGGTCCACCGCGTATCGCTGGCGAACACGCGGCGGCAGGCTTCGACCTGGTCGTCTAGGTCCACCACCCGGGCGAGCTTGGCGAACCCCCCGAGGACAACTACCTTCCACTTGAGCCTCCGCGAGTAGACGTCCTGGCCGTCACGCGAGATGTGCCACCCGCAGGAGAACACGAGGCGCGCGCCCGGCGAGGCGAGGTCGAGCACCGCCTGAGCCGTCCCAGTGGAGTACCCGTGGACACCTATCGGGGTCATCACGGTGAGGACCCCGTCGCACCCCGCCACCGCTTTCCTGATGACCTCGCGGTCGTCCGTCGCCCCCGGTACGACGGTCATGCGCCCCTTGAACGCATCGAGTTTTGCGACGCTCTGCTCACGGCACACCCCGACCACCTCGTAGCCCCGGTCCAGCGCGTGCTGCACCATGTACTGTCCGAGCTTCCCGGAGGCTCCCACGATGCAGACCTTCATCGCACGTATCCCTCCGGTCGCCGGAACTGGCCATCTTGCACAGCAGAGTTCACGCGATCAGGGTAGAGGGCGAGCAGGTTGCGACGGGCGCGGTTGCGGCTAGTCCACTTCGAACCGGTCGCGGAGAAGTTGCGGCTCGACGTAGCGGCGTTCGAGGATGACGTCGACGGTCGGCGCGTACGCCACCGGGCCGGGCTACGGGTTCCGCTTAGTGTGCAAGTCCAGCTCTTTCAGACCGCTACAGCCCAGCAAACACTGGCACGCCCACCCACGAACCACCGATCGTGAGCCTCGTCAGGACTTAGATCTTGCGGCCGGCCTCTCCTGTTCAGCTGGCCAAGCCGACGAGGTCGACAGCCTCCGCAAGGTTCGTCATGCGAGTGACTGTCGTGGCGGCCCCAGCTTTGCGGAGTCGGTCCCCTTTCTCCGGCCGGTTGGCGTAGCCGATGACGGGCAGGTCGGCGGCGCGTGCCGCTTCGATGTCCGTGATGGCGTCGCCGAGGAGTCGCGTCCCTCGATGTGCGCGACGAGCGGTGCGAGCTCGTGGCGATCAAGATAGGCCGCGATAGCGTCGGTGTTGTTGTTGCTGGCGATCGCGACGGGTCGGCGCGTCCGTTCGCACGCGGCGAGGAATGCTTCCGCGCCAACCGCGCTGGGACTGGCAACCCGTCCGTCCCCGCGACGTGGATCGGCAGACCTACAGCGCGGCGCTGCGCGAGCTGATCGACCGGCGACTGGCCTGGCGCGAGCAGTACGAACACGCCCGCGACCACACCGGCCCACCGGATACCGCAAATCATTCGGCAACTGGCACCGGGCAGGGCGGGTGATCGGCATGGAGGAAGTCACGATCGAACGACACTTCACCGTCGAACAGGTCGCCGAGCTGCTCGGCACCAAGCCCCGTTTCCCTCGCCGACTCATCGCCGAGCGCCGCATCCGCTTCGTGCACGTCGGACGACACGTGCGCATCCCGGAAAGCGCGCTCGTCGAGTACCTGGCCGCCAACACCGTCGAACCCACACCCCGCCGGCTGCGTCGGGTGGTCGCCTGATGGCCACCAAGCGGCGCCGGTTCGGGCGCGTTCGGCAACTCAAGTCGGGCGCTGGCAGGCGCGCTACCTCGGCCCCGACTGCATCGACCGACCCGCACCGCACACGTTCGCGCGCAAGGCCGACGCCGACCGCTGGCTCGCCCGCGCCGAGTCCGACCTACTGACCGGTGAGTGGATCAATCCCGACGAAGGGCAGACCCTCCTGAGCGAGTACGCCACGGAGTGGGTCGAACAACGTGCCGGTCTGCGCCCCAAGACTCGCCAGCTCTACGAGGGCTTAGTGCGGTTGCACATCGTCCCGAAGCTCGGCGGCTACCCGCTGGCCAGCCTCACGCCCGCCCGTATCCGCTCGTGGCGGTCGGGGCTACTCGCCGCCGGCCTCGGCCCGGTCACCGTCGCCAAGGCGTACCGACTACTGCGGACCGTTCTTGCTACCGCCGTCGAGGACCGACTCATCCGCGTCAACCCCTGTCAGGTCAAGGGCGCCTCGGTCGAGCGCTCGCCCGAGCGGCCGACGCTCACCGTCGCTCAGGTGCTCGCACTCGCTGACGCGATGCCGCAGCGGTACCGGCTGCTCGTGCTTCTTGCCACCTTCTGTTCGATGCGCTGGGGCGAGCTGGCCGCACTCACCAGGCAGAACCTCGACGTTGACGGAGGATGGGTGCACATCCGTCATGGCCTGGTCGAGCTAGGGGACGGGTCGCTCGTCATCGGGCCACCCAAGACGGTCGCCGGTCGCCGCATCGTCGCCATCCCTGCGAGTCTGCTGCCGGACGTGCGCGCTCACCTCGCCGAGTACGTCCCTGACGAACCGGCCGCGCTGGTGTTCGCCGGCCCGAAGGGCGGACCGCTTCGTCGGAGCAACTTCCAGAAGCACTGGCGTGCAGCGCTCACTGCCGTCAGCATCGCGGACATTCACTTCCACGATCTGCGCCATACGGGCAACACTCTCGCGGCCGATGCCGGCGCCACGCTCGCCGACCTGATGGCTCGCATAGGTCACGCCAGCGCCCGGGCGGCTTTGATCTACCTGCACACCACATCACAGCGGGATCGGGTGGTGGCCGAGTCCCTAAACCGCCTCCTCGACGTGCCACAGAACTCGGCGGACGGGCACGTAGCGGGCACGCGGAAGAAGTCGCGTGATGGCTGATGCGATGCGTGCCGGACGATTCGCCTACGCCACAAGGGGATTCTGCATGGAGCGGGTGACGAGAATCGAACTCGCACTGTCAGCTTGGGAAGCTGATGTTCTGCCATTGAACTACACCCGCAGACCCGGCAGATGTTACCCGAGAGCCCCGGTTTCCGGGGCTGCGGGTCGGGTGCTGCGGCGGCAGCCGGAGCAGCGCCACTGCTTCGCGCCAACGCAAAAGTGCCCGCGCGTACGCTCATCGCCGAGCACGCGATGTCGACCTCATCTTGGCCCCGAACGGTCACTTTGCGCGATGGCGCTCGCGCGACGCTGCGGCCCATCGCTCCCGAGGACAAGCCGCTTTTGGCGGCCAGTTTCGAGCGGCTGGGCGAAGAGTCGCGCTACCGGCGGTTCTTCACGGTTAAGCAGGAGTTGTCCCCAGCAGAGCTCGACTACCTCGTTGACGTCGACCACAGCGACCACGAGGCGATCATTGCCATCGACCGGTCGGGCGGACAGGCGGTGGGCGTCGCACGCTACATTCGCTCGAACGAGGACGCGGAGGTCGCCGAGGTGGCCGTTACGGTCGTTGATGACTGGCAGGGGCGCGGCCTGGGGCGCGCGCTGCTTACGAGATTGACCTACCGGGCTAGGCGGGAAGGTGTGCGCCGGTTCAGTGCAGTGGTGCTTGGCGAGAACCGCGAGGCCCTCGGACTCATCGACGACTCCGCCGACGGCCAGCGCCAGTACGCCGCTGGCGTGGTCGAGCTCATCATCGAGCTGCCTCCCAAACGTGGAATCGGGGCGCGCCTCGCTCGCACGTTACGAGAGGCGGCGGCGGGAAATCTGGTCTCCGCCGCAGGCCTGCGCCAACGCGACGAGCAGCGATCCGCTATTTCCAGCGAGGCCTGAGTTGTAGACCCGGGCCGGAGCGGTGTGCGGTGCGCGCAGCCCGTACTGAGACGCTGAGGCGGCAATCCAGCGCGAGACGGGTCACCCTCCGCCTGTTGCATCTCGCTGGCATAGATGCCCTGGTTACTGTACTGAGCAACAACATCGAGCTGCTCCAGTCGAGACAGGGCCCGATACCGATCTCGTGGAGCGTTGGGACATGATCCGCAACATCACAGTAGGTCGGCAGAGCATCCGGACGTGCCTTCGCGCCGGCGACCCGGCGCGGCCGCCGCTGGTGATGGCGAACGGCATCGGGGCAAGTCTGGAGTTGCTGCAACCGTTCGTGGACGAAATCGATCCCAGCATCGGGGTCATTCGCTTCGATGTCCCTGGCGTCGGCGGATCCCCGCTGCCGGCGAGACCATATCGCTTCACTGGCCTCGTTCGACTATTGGATCAGGTCCTCGATCGGCTCGGCTTCGACCAGGTCGACATGCTGGGCGTCTCGTGGGGCGGGGGGCTGGCGCAGCAGTTCGCGTTGTGCAAGCCGCGGCGATGCCGTCGTCTCGTTCTGGCCAGTACGGCGACCGGATCACTGATGATCCCCGCCGGGCCGCGCATCCTCAAGAACATGGCCACTCCCCGGCGGTACCGAGACCCGGGCTACGCCGTGCAGATCGCCGCCAACGTGTATGGAGGGAAGCTACGGGAGGATCCGGAACTGGCCCGAGAACTTCTCCACAAGCACCTGCGGCTAGGACCCGACCGCGGATATGCGTTCCAGCTGTTCGCCGGGCTCGGCTGGACGAGCCTGCCGTTCCTGCCGTTGATTCGTCAGCAAACACTAATCCTCGCCGGCGCGAACGACCCAATCATTCCGCTGGTCAACGCCCGCATCATGCGGCGCTTGCTGCCGCACGCGCAGCTGTTGATCTACGATGATGGCCACCTCGGCCTGCTGACCCGCGCGCCCGAACTCGGTAAGACCGTCACCGATTTCCTTCGCATGGCTTAGCGTCCGCCCATCGACGACGTCCGGACGTCGGCACCGGTGGTATCGCTGACGGTCTTTCCAGCGTATGAAAACGCACTCGATCCGGGCGCGGCTCGCGTATCCGGAGCGTGGCTATCCGTCGAGGTCAGATGTGGCTAGCAGCGTCCGAAGCTGCGTGGGCACGCTCGTCCACATGCTTGCGGACGTCGCCCGCCATCGAGCGTAGCTTGGCCGCGACGTCGCTGAGCGGGCTGAGGGCCGGCTCCTGGGTGAGGGCGGCGCAGGTCTCGGTCGGGACACTGAGGCGTTCGCTGATGATCTTCCAGGCCGGCTCCGCGATGGGGGAGTACGAAGTAGGCGGGACGGGCGATCTCCAGGGTCGGACCGGGCGGTCCGGTTCGGGCGTGACGGACCGATCGGCAGCGTGGTGAGAACCGCGCAGAGCGGGCGCATCACCCAGTTCATCAGGTGCTTCGCCGTCCGGGCCAGCGTCTCGAGCTCGGCTGCCGTCTCGCCGTGGTGAACGTAGTACCGGCTCAGGACCTGAAGGATCACCTCGTACAGGGCGTTGCACAGGTCGGCCACCCTTGCCGTGAGTGGATCCTCGATCAGGGTTCCTGACTCCACGTCAGGTGGCACCCGGACGTAGGCCGGCTCGACCGGGCGCGCCGGTCGAAGCCCGGGTCCGCGACCTGCATGGCGAGGAAATCTTCGAGGATCCCCACGAACCGGCCGAACCGGACCCAGTCGCCGCGCGCGCCCTCGCCCTGCTCCACGATCAGTTCGATGGCCCGGCTCGCTGAGGCGAGGTCAGTGACCGCGGTCATCTCCTTCCACTCGAAGGTCGCAGTGACGGCCTGCGCGGCCGGTGGCCCGATAAAGACGGCGTCCTCGCCGTAGCGGCCACACAGGCGAGCGAGCCCGGCTTCGATCCCCCGGTACAAGTGCCCACCGTCCGCCACTGCTCGGGCACCGCGGGCAGGCACCGGCTGGTCCAGTTCGGCCAGCGCCGCGATGGCCGGCTGCACGACGAAGCCCTCCGCATCGGTCAGCGTCATCCCCTCCGGCCGCTCCAGATACATGAAATGCCGCATCGCCCGCTCACCGAACGGCAGGAATGCGATCTGAACCTCGGGCGGGTACCACCGCGACAAGATCGGCAGGTTGGGACGCTCGAAATGGGGCGCCGCGCCGACAGCGGTCAGGATCTTGGTGGCCAGTGCGAGGTGCAGCATTTCCTGCTTGATGATGTCGACAAGGGTGGACTCCCACGCTTGGACCCGGACAAGCTGCTCTGATGTGAGGCCCTCGTCGGTGGCCCGCTTGAGTGAGAATTGTGCATATAGGTACTCGCACATGAGACCGTGCTCAAGCTCGCACGCCTCGCCGAGCAGGTAGCCAAGCTCCTCCCGGCTCTCGATCGCCAAGGGCGGCTCAGCGGTCATCACCGCCTCCATTCATGTCCTGATTGAGCAGGCGAATCTCGGCGCCGCACGCGATGGAGTCGTCACCGCATCGAATGCGTACACCGCCTCGAGCCTGGTCAGGCTAGCTATTCGTTGCCGACACTATTCGTGCTGTTCGTGCGTGTCCGGGCCAGCCGGGTGCGTCCGGGCTCATAGTTTCTCCCGCTGGTCGCGCGGGTTCGTTCAGGTGGCATCGCTTTGGAGGTGACGGGCGCGATGCCGTGGAGGGCGGTGTCGATGACGTCGCGGACGAATCGGTCGTTGAGTGGGGCGTGACCGTGTAGGAGCCGGTGGTAGATCGGGCCGTAGAGGAGGTCGAGGGCGACCTCGATGTTTGTCTGCGGTGGAATTTCCCCGCGGGTGATGGCGCGGCGGAAGATCGCGCGGCCCTGGTCGCGGCGCGGCTGGACGAAGCGCGCGCGGTATTGGCGGGCGAACGCCGGGTCGGTCTGAGCCTCGGTGACCAGCGCGGCGATCGCGCGCCCGTAGGGTCGCCTGCTTGCCCGCCGGGCCCACGGGCGCAGGAGTGTGAGCAGGTCGCCTCGCAATGATCCAGTGTCCTGGGCCGGCGGGAGGTCTGCCCATTCCTGGTAGAGCGCATCCAGCGCGAGGGTTTCTTTGGTGGGCCACCAGCGGTAGATGGTGGCCTTGCTGACTCCGGCCCGGGCGGCGACCGCGTCCATGCTGACCGCTGTCAGGCCTTGTTCCAAGAGGAGTTCCGCCGCGGCGTGCAGGATCGCGTGGTGCGCTTTCTCGCTGCGTGGCCGACCCCGCTGTCGTGCCGCGGTCGCCGTGTCACGGCTCATGGGGCGCTGGCAGCGCGGCCGGCCGCCGCGTCGGATCGGACCGTGCTGACAACCGACGGCGGGACGTCGGCGACCTCGCAGGCAGTGCCGTACCAGCTCATCCCCCACCCTGTGGGCTCGGCAGCCTGTGCGGTGGTGCGGTTGGTCCCGTAGCGCTGGTTGCCTTCGACCGGCCGGCGGCCGGCGAGCCGGCTGCCTGTGGCAGCGAGGCCAACAAAGCCGATCGCGGTCATCGTCACCTCCGTGTGGTGGCTGGGATCTCGCTATCTCCGGTTGGTGAGGCCGGAACCTGAGCCGGGTGATCTGCGGTCTGGTGGCCTCGAGCTGACCGGTTGAAGCTCCGCCCGCCACCCGACTCGCCGCTTCCGATCCCAGGCCCCGCAGGCGGCATCGAGGACAAAACTAAACTATCAGTTTTTAGTAGTCGGCGTCTCCAAGGCTGCGAGCTATGGCCTGCACCACAACCGGGAACAGCTTCAGGCATCATCATGATTTACTAAACTATTAGTTCAGTTTCTTATTCATGAGAGTGACTTCGATGCGAGACACCGGACTTCCCCGAGCCGACGTAGAGAACGATTTTGTGCGGGCCCGGCGGCGCCAGGTCCTGGCCACACTCGGGCACCGGCTGCGCGGTCATCCACCCGACAGCGACCGCATCGTGCCGCTCGCCGAGGTCGTTGGCCCGCTCGGCCGGGGCGGCCAGCAGCACCGGGGCCTGCAAACCATCCCGCTGCATACCATCATCGGCACCGTCGACCCGCAGCGCGGCTTCGACCGGCGCTTCCGGCCAACCACCAACCGGGTGCGGTCCCGCTGGCAGCGGCTGGCGCTAGCTCAGCGGCGCGGCGCGCGGATCCCGCCGATCGACGTCTATCGCGTCGGCGACCGGCATTTCGTGACCGACGGCCACCACCGGGTATCGGTCGCCGCCGCGACCGGTCAGGAGTGGATCGACGCCCAGCTGACCGAACTGCTCAGCGCCACACCGCCTCGCCAGGGACTCGGTCGCGCGGCATGAGTCAGCCGAGCCGACGACCAGCGGCGAGACAGGCCGGCCGCCAGATCGGCCGAGGCCATCACCGGCAGCGTTACGCCGAATAGCCGGATGAGGAGGCGCGATGATCACGACAATCCTGCTGGTGGCCGCGGCACGTTTGGGTTTTGACGGCCTCGATCGACACGCCGAAACGCTGTCGTTGACCGATCAGGCATAGCGCCCGCCAATCCGCCACCGTAAACCACAACGTCGCCTCGGTGACCAAACCGTCATGTGCACCAGCGGGTCATGGCGTCGCCTCCTGCTGTTCGAGCGCGCGCGTCACCACGGTCAGGTCCCGGTCACCGAGGCCGTGATCCACGGCCTGCTGCCACTCGTCAGCCAGGGCGGCAAGCGCGGCGAACCGCTCGCCATCGGCGGCCTCCAGAGCCAGATGAACGTCCTTGAGCGCGAGCGACAGCGCGAACTGGGCCGAGAAGTCGCCCTCGGCGATCCGGTGCAGCTTGGCTGCCTGCCAGCTAGAGGCCAGCGGCCCGCCACCAAGTGCGTTCACCACCGTCTCGGTGTCAAGACTCAACCGATGCGCAAGAGCCACCGACGCCGCGATCGCTTCGGAAGCGAACGCCAGCCATGTGTTGTTCACGAGCTTCAGACGCGAGCCGGTGCCGACCTCGCCGACCCAGATGGTGCGCTGGCCGAGCGCGTCGAACAGCGCAGCAACACGCGCGCGAGCCCGGTCCGGCCCCGATGCGAAGATCGTGAGCTGGCCGTGTTCCGCCGGATCGGTGCTTCCCGACACCGGCGCGTCGAGCAACGTCACGTCCGGACGGTCGGCCGCCGCGAGGGCGATGACGCGATCAATCCCGGCGATGCCGATCGTGCTCATCTGGACCCAGATTGCGCCCGGAGCCAGAGCAGCGAGCATGCCGTGGTCCCGCGCGATCGACAGGACTGCATCGGTGTCGGTAACCATCGTGACCACGATCGCCGCTCGTCGCGCCGCGTCGGCGGCGGTCTCGGCGACTTCGGCGCCGCGCTCGGCAAGATCCCGAGTCGCCTCCAGTTTGCGGTTCCAGACAATCGTCGGGATGCCGGCACGCAAAGCGCTGGCCGCCATCCCATGGCCCATTGCTCCAATGCCGAGCACCGCAACTGGCTCGTCCGTCGATGACATCCCTGCTCCCTTGCCTGTGTGGGCGGCCGCTTCCATCAGGATCGCACCGCAGCCAATCGAGTGGCCGACCAGCGTGACACTCGGTGCCGACGGCGTTGCCCTCGCGCTACGGACCGTCAGCGGAACAGTGAACTGCTCGCGTGCGTTAGTTGACACTAACGTTCGTGATAGCTAACGTTCGTGCACGTCAACGGAAGCGAGGAGGATAAGGCAATGGGTCAGCCGGTCGCATTCTTCGAGGTGATCAGTCCCGACCACGAGCGCGCGCAGAAGTTCTACAGCGAACTGTTCAGCTGGCAGGTGAACGCCGACCCGGCGATGGGCGGCTACGGCCTAGTTGATACCGGCGCCGGCGCCGAGGCGATCGGCGGCGGCATCGGTCCAGGGTCGGCGCCCGAAGATTACGGCGTGAAGATCTACCTGCGAGTCGACGATCTCGACAAGTACCTGGATCGCGCTGAACAGCTCGGTGGCAAGCGCCTGGTTCCGCCAACCGATCTGCCCGAGGACTATGGTCGCTTCGCCATCTTCACCGATCCCGATGGCAACGCCGTGGGCCTGTGGACGTAGCCAGGCCGATGCCCATCTCTGACGGTGTCGCTGACTCCCGCCGCGTGGCGAACGACGCGCTTCGCGCGCTCGCTGAGCCGCGCCGGCGGGAGATCCTGCAACTTGTCGCGCATCAGGAGTTGGCGGCGGGTGAGATCGCGGCCGCGTTCGACGTAACCCGGCCCGCCGTCAGCCAGCACCTTACGGTGCTGAAATCCGCGGGGCTGCTCGACGAGCGCCGCGACGGCACGAGACGGCTCTATCGGGCGCGACCGGAAGGCCTGAGCGAGATCCGGGAGCTCCTCGACACCATGTGGGCGTCCGCGCTGGACACCGCTCGCCGGATCGTCGAGCAGGATCGTGGGAGCGCCGGTGACGACACGGCCGCCAGTGCCTAATTCCGCGTCGCCGCACGCCGCTCGGCCGATCTGGCTCGTTCGGCGAAGCCAACTGACGGCGATCCGGGATGCAGGCGGAGGCAGCCCGCAGAACCAGCGCGAACAAGCCGTCCGGTTCTGGCCACTGATCCTCACGCGGTTCCGCGACTACGTCCACACAAGCAATGGGGTTGACCATGACTGAGCAAGTCGCTGACGACGCGGCAACCGTCGTCCCGTTGCGCCGTCCGCCGGTTCGGCAAGCGACGTTGGTCCGCAGCGACATCACACATACTTTCGAGACGTTCGTGTCAACAATCGGGAGATGGTGGCCGCTGCAACCGATGTCGGTCGGTGGCGAGAAGGCCCGGGACGCCAGGATCGAGCCGAGGGTCGGCGGGTCCGTCGTTGAGGTATGGGATGACGGGAGCACCGTCGAATGGGGACGAGTTGGTGCGTGGGAGCCGCCGCACCGATTCGTCATGTCCTGGATCCTCACGCCAGCCCCGACGGAGGTGGAGTTCACCTTCACCAGCCTCGGTCCCGCGCTCACCCGCGTCACGGTCGAGCACCGCGGCTGGGAGGCGTTGACTGAGGAGCAGCTGTGTGCAGACTGCGCCGCGCCTGGCGGTTACCGCTCCGGTGCCTACCGCCGTGGGTGGGAGCTCGCGCTCGGTAAGTTCGCGGCAACGCTCGGATCGGAGCCCCCAGCGTGATGACCGCTCAGATCAGCGACGAGTACATGAACGAGCAGCTCGCGAGAACAAGGCCCTACACGCTCATGCTGCTGAAGAACACGGCCGGGTTCGACCGGGAGGAGGCGTGGCCCATCGTCTGGGAGCACGGCCGGCGCAACTTCGCGTTGCGGGCCGATGGCCTGGTCTCGATCATCCTGCCCGTGGCCGACGACAGTGAACTGGCGGGGTTGTGCGTCTTCAACGTCGAAGCCGACGAAGTGGGCCGCCTGATGGACGACGACCCAGGCGTACGCGCGGGCATTTTCACCTACGAGTTGCACCCATGTCGGGGCTTTCCCGGCGACACCTCGCAGCCCAAGGCCGAGGCGCCGCTCAACGGTTGATGCCGCGGTGCGGTGAGAGGTTCCGCCGGATCAGTCCCACGAGCGCGTCCGGTGCCTCGAGCGCGAGGAAGTGGCCGCCTTGCTCGACGTGGTCGACACCGCGCAGGTCGTCGTACAGGCGCGCAAGCAGCGACCGAGGTGGCTCGGGGAGGTCGGGTTCATTCGCGACGACGACGTACGACGGCACGACGATCTTACTGAGGGCTACGGGTGGGAGAGCGTAAAGGCGGACGGAACTCTCAATAGTCTGGGTTACCCAGTACACGGTGACATTGGTGAGTAGCAGGTCGTCGGTCAGGGTGTGCCGGGTCGCTGGGTCGCTCCACGTGAGGAACTTCTCGATGATCCAAGTGGCCAGTCCGGCCGGGGAGTCGTTGAGCCCGACGGCGAGAGTGTGTGGGCGGGTGCGTTGGACGTGCGCATAGGCGCCATGCCGCTCGTCCCACTCGCTCTCGGCCCGGGCATAGTCACGCTCCGCCTTGCTGACAGACGGGTCCCGCGGGTCGAGGTCTGGCGTGACCCAGTTGGCGGTCTGGATCGCGCGCAGTCCGTCCGGCTGCATCATCCCAAGTCTGTTGGCGACGCCGCCGCCGATGTCATCGCCATGGACTACGTACCGATCGTAACCAAGCACTTCGGTCATGAGCTGGTGGAACAGCGCTGCGGGCGACAACCGGGTGAGGTTCCGGTCGCGGCAGTGGTCGGTGAACCCGTAGCCGGGGAGCGCCGGCATGACGACGTCGAAGCAGTCCTGCGGATCCGCGCCGTGCCGGGCGGGATCGGTGAGGGGGCCGATCAGCCCCAGGTACTCGACGAACGAACTGGGCCAGCCGTTCGTCAACAGCAGCGGTAACGGATCCGGGCCGGCGCCGCGCACGTGCACGAAGTGCAGGCCGATTCCGTCGACGATCGCCCGGAACTGGGGAAACGCGTTCAGTCGAGCCTGCTGTACGTCCCAGTCGAAGCCGGTCCGCCAGTACGCCAGGCACTCGTCGATGCGCGATGCGACCGAAGCATTCTCTCCGCCGTCAAGAACGGCGGGGTGGAGGATGCGTGTCTTGTCGACCCGGCAACGCAGGTCCGTAAGCACGTCGGCAGGGATGTCGACGGTGAACGGTACGGCGCCGCCAGTGCTGCTCATTACCGCACCGCCTTCGTCGGCCACTTGCTATCTTGACGTCTCGCGCACCCCAACGGCAATCCTCTGAATCTGGGCTGGCTGGCGCTGGTCTGACGCCGGCCGCCGATCGGCACGTGCGGGGAGCGGCGCGGTGCAGGCAATTTGCCTGGCACCGATCCGCGCACGCGACCGTTCGCCGCTGGAGCGCTAGTGCCGCGCGCGCAGCGGCAGAAGCAACTCCGCAAGCCAGCTGAATAGCGCGATGAGGATCCCGCCAAGGAGCGCCGACCAGAAGTTGTCGATGCTGAGGTCACTCGACAGCCCGGCAGTGATCGCCAGCAACGCCGCATTGATGATGATCAGGAACAACCCGAGCGTGAGGACGATGAACGGCAGGCTGAGCAGAGTCAGGATCGGGCCGATGATCAGGTTCACCAGCGAGAACAGCACTGCGATCCACAGCAACGTGCCGAATCCGCCTTCCACGTGGATACCGGAGACGATCTTCGCCACGATGCCAATGATCACCGCCAGGATGACAAGCCGAAGCGCGACCCGTGCCAACCATGCCACCATGAGTGCACCCTAATGCCGGCGCTCGAGGTTACCTGTCACTGGCGCGCGATGGGCAGGCCAAGCACGACGGAGCCGGCAGGGCAGGTCGCGGATCAGATCCAGGTGACGCTCATCCGGGCCCAGTCGTCGAGAACGGACCGATCGCCGTCCACGGTGACCGCCGACGGGCGATGCCAGGACCAGAGATAGACGTCGTGCGGCGACCCGCTGACCAAGCACCGAGCAGCGACCTTGGCATCCACCGGCTCCGCCTGTTCGAGGTCGGTCGTCTCGATTCCGGACGGACCGATGCATACGCGACGCCCGGACACACCCGCCGGGCGCACCTCGATGATCTCTGGTGGATCGGCGGTCAGCCCGCCACGACGGCGACGCGCGGCGAACGAGTAGAGCAGTTCGTCGAGCCCGTCCAAGGCAAACGCGTCGTCGAAGTGCGTGACGTCACCACTAGCCGCGAGCTCCACGTCGGCGCGATGTATCGCCGTCTCGTGCGCCTGGCGTCGAGCCCACGAGGCTAGCGGCGTCGCTGCCGGGAGGAAGGACCAGAACGGCACGGCCGGGTCGGCACTCTGCAGCGCATGCACGAGGCTGGCGTGCCCGGAGCGGAACCAGTCCAGCAGCTCAGCATCGGGCGGTCCCGAACCAACGGCCGCATGCGTCTCGGGGTCCGACCGACTGAGCGCGCCGACGACGATGGCTGCCGCCCATCGGTGCACGCCACCGACGTGCGTCACCAGATCACGGACGGTCCAACCCGGGCAGGACGGAACGGTGGCGTCCCAGGCGGTCGCGCTCGCGGCGTCGGCCAATCGCCGTCCCTCACTGTCGAGGGCCGTGATGTGTGCGCCGACCTCCACCCTCAGGCCAGCTTGCGCATCCAGCCATGCGGGTCGGGGGCACGACCGGTCTGCATGGCGAGCAGTGCTTCCCGAAGCTGCATGGTGATCGGGCCCGGTGTCCCGTCTCCGACCGTCCAGTTACCGTGGGCACTCTTGACGAACCCGACCGGGGTTATGACGGCGGCGGTTCCACACGCGAAGACCTCGGTGAGCACACCGGATTCGTTGCCGGCCTGCCACTCGTCGGTGGAGATCTTGCCTTCTTCGGCACTGTAACCGAGGTCGCTGGCGACCGTGAGCAGTGTGTCCCGAGTGACGCCCGGCAGCAACGCGCCGTTGAGCGCCGGCGTCACGAGCCGGGCCTGCTCACCCGAGCCGTAAACGAAGTACAAGTTCATGCCGCCCATCTCCTCGACCCACCGGTGCTCGGCGGAGTCGAGCCAAACGACCTGGTCGCATCCCTTCTCCGCGGCTTGCGCCTGAGCGATAAGGGACGCGGCGTAGTTGCCTGCGCATTTCGCCTCGCCGGTTCCGCCCGGTGCCGCCCGGGTGTACTCGGTCGACAGCCACACCGAGACCGGCTGCACCCCGCGCGGGAAGTACGGCCCCGCGGGCGAGGCGATGAGCAGATAGCTATAGGCATTTGACGGACGGACGCCCAGCCCGACTTCGGTAGAGATCATGAACGGGCGCAGGTACAGCGAGGCATCCGGGCCGTCCGGGACCCAATTCCGGTCGTTGTCGAGCAATGCCCGGATGGACTCGATGAAGGTCTCCTCAGGAAGCTCAGCCATCGCCAGCCGCCGCGCGGAACGACGGAACCGGGCGGCGTTGGCGTCTGGGCGAAATGACGCGATCGACCCGTCGGGTTGCCGGTACGCCTTGAGACCTTCGAAGATCAACTGCCCGTAGTGCAGCGACATAGTGGCGGGATCGAGAGTCAGCGACCCGTAGGGGAGCACCTCGCCCTCCGCCCAACCCATGTCATGCGTCCAGTCGATGCGCACCATGTGGTCGGTGAAATGGCAGCCGAAGCCGGGCTTGGCCAGGATGCTGGCCCGCTGTTGCGGGGGAACGGGGTGCGGATTACGGGACACGCGGAACGCCATACTCGGACATCCTAGTAACGCAACGGAGGGGCGCGGCCGTCCATTTCGGCGGAAGCGGCCGCTCGCCGACGCCACCTGACGTCGCTGGCGCGCGGTGGCGCTGGCCCAGATTCGAACGGATCGGCCGAGGGGCAGGCTGAATGACGCCTGAGCGTCGGCATGAGCGTGACCTGTCGCTCTGATGTATCGTCGTGATACATCAGAACGAGAGGTTCGGGGATTCGGGTGCTCGAGATCGCAGTGCTGGGGCTGCTGGGTGAAAGCCCCATGCATGGGTACGAGCTGCGCAAACGGCTAGCTACCCTACTAGGCACATTTCGGGCGTTCTCCTACGGCTCGCTCTATCCCACGCTGCGACGCCTGGCCGAAGCGGGATGGATCTCCGAGGAGACTCCGGACCTGGCGACGGGCGGGCGCTCGAGGCGAGGCAAGCGCGTGTACCAGCTCACCGCAGAGGGCAAGGAACGACTAGCTGAACTCCTCGCCGATGTCGGCCCCGACGCCTACGAGGACGAGGGGTTCGGAGCTCGACTCGCGTTCTTCGCGCAGACCCGGTCCGACGTGCGGCTGCAGATCCTCGAAGGTCGCCGCCGGCGAGTAGAGGAGCGGAGAGACGGCATCCGCAGCGCGCTCGCCCGCACCGGCAAGCGGCTGGACCGCTACACGCTCCAGCTGCAGGAACACGGCCTGGAGTCCGCAGACCGCGAAGTCCGCTGGCTCAACGAACTGATCGACGGGGAACAACCCGATACCAAGACCGGCCGCAGGACCGATACCAAGTGATCCAACCGAAGGAGCTCATATGGGCAACATCCGCGTAGGCATGGTCGGCGTCGGCAACTGTGCCGCCTCGCTCGTGCAAGGCGTGCACTACTACCGCGACGCCGACCCGACGCAGAAGGTGCCCGGTCTGATGCATGTCCAATTCGGGCCGTATCACGTGCGGGATATCCAGTTCGTGGCTGCCTTCGACGTCGATGCCAAGAAGGTCGGCCGCGATCTGTCCGAGGCTATCTCGGCCAGTCAGAACAACACCGTCAAGATCTGCGACGTGCCGCCGCAGAACGTCGTTGTCCAGCGCGGCCACACTCTCGACGGGCTGGGCAAGTACTACCGCGAGATCATCGAGGAATCCGACGAGGAGCCGGTCGATGTCGTCGCGACGCTGCGCGAGGCCGCGGTCGACGTGCTGATCTGCTATTTGCCCGTCGGCTCGGAGCACGCGGCCAAGTTCTATGCCCAATGCGCCATCGACGCTGGTGTGGCCTTTGTCAACGCCCTGCCGGTGTTCATCGCAGGAACACCCGAGTGGGCGGCCAAGTTCGAGCAGGCCGGCGTGCCGATTGTCGGCGACGACATCAAGTCGCAAGTCGGTGCGACCATCACCCACCGAGTCCTCGCCAAGCTGTTCGAGGATCGCGGCGTCGAGCTTCAGCGCACGATGCAGCTTAATGTCGGCGGCAACATGGACTTCATGAACATGCTCGAGCGCGACCGGCTCGAGTCGAAGAAGATCAGCAAGACGCAGGCAGTGACGTCACAGATTCCCGACCGTGACCTCGGCAAGCGGAACGTGCATATCGGGCCCTCGGACTACGTCGCGTGGCTCGACGACCGCAAATGGGCCTACGTCCGGCTGGAGGGCAAGGCGTTCGGGGACGTGCCACTGAACCTGGAGTACAAGCTCGAGGTCTGGGATTCTCCGAATTCCGCCGGCGTTATCATCGACGCGCTCCGCTGCGCCAAGATTGCCAAGGATCGCGGCATCGGTGGGCCGATCCTGTCGGCATCGAGCTACTTCATGAAGTCGCCACCGGTGCAGTACTTCGACGATGACGCGCGCGAGGCCGTACAGAAGTTCATCGACGGCGCCGTCGCCCGCTGAACCGTCACTGCGGACCGGCCCGTTTAGCCCTCAGTTCAGCGACGGATCGGGAGGATAGGTCGCCACCAAGCTCAGGGGCGGCGGCTGGCGGCGTAGCACCCGTGACCACAGCGTTCGCGGCTCGTCGCTGAACACATCCGCCGCGGAGCCGGGCACGACGAACCAGGCACCCTGGGCCAGCTCACCGTCGAGCTGACCCGCGGACCAGCCCGCGTGCCCGGCGAAGATGCGCAACTGAGTCGTCATTCCGGTAATCAGCGCGACGTCCCCGTCCAGGTCCACGGTGGCGAGGCCGTCCGTGAGCCGGCGCACGCTGGACTCGTCCTCGCCGACTTCGTCACCGGCGACTTCGTCACCGCCGACCTGACCCAGGCACAGGGCGCCATCGACCAGGACCGGGCCGCCCCCGAAGACCACCGACGGTTCGGAGACCACGTCCTGCCAGAGCGGAAGAACCTGACCGACCGGGGTGCGACTGGGCCGGTTGATGACCACGCCGACCGTTCCTGCACCGTCGTGCTCGAGCAAGTAGACAACGGTCCGCTTGAACGTGTCCTCGGTGAGCAGGGGCGCAGCGATGAGCAGCCGTCCCGGCGCCGGTTCCAGTCTGCGCACCGGAAACGACGGCAGGTGGTCTGGTCGCTCCGTGGACACAGTGCACATCTTGCCGCCTTCGCGTGCACGGTGGGCTATCGGTCCATGGACCACGCGCCGCAACAGAACGTTCGCGGGCCGCTACCGTCAGAGTGTGCACAATCGCGGCCACCTGCGAATCGCGCTAGCTCGGCGCGACTTCCGGCGGCTGCTGCTCATCCGCCTTCTCGGCCAATTCGGCGACGGCGTGTTCCAGATATCGCTGGCGGGCGCGGTCCTGTTCAACCCGGAGCGGCAGGCGCACGCTTCCGAAGTCGCGGCTGGTTTCGCGGTGATCCTGCTGCCGTACTGCCTCATCGGGCCGTTCGCTGGCGTATTGCTCGACCGCTGGTGGCGCCAGCGGGTGCTCGTGGTCGCGAACCTGGTACGCGCCGTACTGGTTCTGGGCGTCGCCGCCGAGGTAGCGGTTGGCATCGATAACCAACCGTTCTACATCTCCGCGCTCGTTGTCGTGTCGGTCAACCGGTTCCTCCTCTCGACGCTGTCCGCCTCGTTGCCTCACGTGGTCAACCCTCCGGAGCTGGTCACCGCCAACGCGCTGTCGACGACATGCGGTGGGATCGCCGCCACGCTCGGCGGTGGTTTCGGCATCGCCGTCCGGGCCCTGGCCGGGGACACCAACGTCGGGTATGGCATTGTCGGCGCGCTGGCGCTGGTGCCGTATCTCGCGTCCGCCCTGACCGCCCGCGGCTTCGCTCGCGTGGCCCTCGGGCCCGACGTGCACCCGTGCAATCGGGAGACGATACGGGCTGTTACCGCCGGACTCGTGGCCGGCGCCCGGTACGTCGCTTCGATGCGGCCGGTGTATTACGCGTTGGCCCTGATCGGGATATACCGGTTTTGCTACGGCATCATCACCATCACCACATTGTTGCTCTATCGCAACTACCTGCCGGATGACGGTTTCTTCCGCAGCGGACTCGCGGGTCTTGCGCAGATCGTTCTCGGCGTCGCGGTCGGGTCCGCGCTGGCGGCGATCGTGACGCCCCCGATAACGCGCCGGCTGGGCTTCGTGCGCTGGGCGTCTATCCTGCTCATGACGGCGTCCTCTGCCGCGATCGGCTTGATCCTCCCGTACCGACTGCCCTTGCTGGTCCTGGCTGCTTGCGTGCTGGGCTTCACCTCCCAGGGCATCAAGATCTGCGTTGACACCCTTCTCCAACAGAATGTGGCCGATGACTTCCGCGGCCGGGTGTTTACCCTGTACGACACGCTGTTCAACGTCACCTTCGTAGCCGCTGCGGCTATCACCGCCGTGCTGATCCCGGACTCCGGCCGTTCCCCCGCGGCCGTCGTTGCGATCAGTGTGGTCTACGCGGTGGTCGCGATCGGCTACCTCCGCTTTCACGGCCGCGGTCAGCTGGCGCCCGTCGCCTCCCCTGCCGATACCGAGCCGCTTCCGATCGGCCAATGACGATCGGCCGGTGCACAGTCGAGAGTCAGTCGCTGGTGTTGGCCGCAGCCCAGTCCCGGAGGGCCGCCACCGCACGATCATGTCCGAGGGGGCCGTGCTCGAGTCGCAGGTCCAGGAGGTACTGGTAGGCCTGCCCGACGCGTGGTCCCGGCGGGATGCCCAGCACGGCCATGATCTCGTGCCCATCCAGATCCGGACGGATCGCGTCAAGCTCCTCCTGCTCGCGTAACGCGTCGATCCGGGCCTCCAGCGCGTCGTAGCTCACGGCGAGAGCTTCCGCCTTGCGCTTGTTACGGGTCGTGCAGTCAGACCGAACCAGCTTGTGCAGCCGATCGAGCAGGGGACCCGCGTCCACGACGTAGCGGCGCACAGCGGAGTCGGTCCACTCGCCGCGCCCGTAGCCGTAGAAGCGCAGATGCAGGAACACCAGCTGCGCGACCTCGTTCACCACCTGCGTTGGATACCGGAGCGCCGATAGCCGCTTGCGGGCGAGCTTGGCGCCAACCGCCTCGTGGTGATGGAACGTCACCCGCCCGCCGGCCTCGAACCGCCTGGTGGCCGGCTTGCCGACGTCGTGGAGCACGGCGGCCCACCGCAGTACCAGGTCAGGGCCTTCGGTCTCCAGGGCGATGGCTTGATCGAGGACTTGCAGGGTATGCGCGTAGACATCTTTGTGCTGACCGTGCTCGTCTGCGGCCATGCGCAGCGCCGGCAGCTCGGGCAGGACGGCGTCGGCGAGACCGGTGTCGACGAGCACCTCCAGGCCGCGCCGCGGTGCCTCGCCCAGCAGCAGCTTGGTGAGCTCGCCCTGAACCCGCTCCGCGGTGATACGGCCGAGCTCGCCGGCCATCGACGACATCGCGGCGCGGACGTCCGGCGCGATCGTCACCCCGAGCGTCGACACGAAACGCGCCGCGCGCAGCATCCGGAGCGGATCGTCCGCAAACGACTCTTCGGGCGTACTGGGGGTCCGCAGCACGCCGCGCGCCAGATCGGCCAGGCCTCCGTACGGATCGCTGAATTTCCGATCACCGGTCACCGACAGGGCCATGGCGTTCATCGTGAAGTCACGGCGGCGCAAGTCGTCCTCGAGTGAACGCCCATACGCGACTTGCGGGTTGCGGGACACCCGGTCGTAGCGATCCGCGCGGAAGGTCGTTATCTCGCATCGTTGCCCGTCGACCAGGGCGCCGACGGTGCCGAACTCGATTCCGGTCGTCCAGGTGGCCTCGGCAATCCGGCCGACCAGCTCGAGCACCTGCTCCGGGCGGGCGTCCGTGGTGAAGTCGAGATCCGCGAGATACGCGGGATCAGGGCTCCGCCCGAGCAACGCATCGCGGATCGGTCCGCCAACCAGATGGAGCTGATGGCCGGCCGAGGCGAACACCGCGCCCAGCCGCTGGGCGACCGGCGGCACCGGCACCAGATCGGCGGGTTCACGAGCGGTCACGGACGGCCAGCGTACCCATCGGGCGGTTACGATCGGGCCATGTCCCGAGGCGCCTCGGACGCGCCCCGGCGCGGCCGGTCTCAAGCGCGGAAAGCGCCAGCGTCCGGTCGAGACAGTGTGGGCTCGTCCGGCGGCGGACGGACGCGTCGCCGCCCGCGGCTGCAGCGAGTCGACGAGACGAGCGCGGGCGGCCTGGTCGTTGACCTCGCTGAGGAGATTCCTCGGGGCGCGCTCATCGGGCGCACAGACCGCCGGGGTCGGCTGCTCTGGTCTCTGCCCAAGGGGCACGTCGAGCCCGGAGAGACCCCGGAGCAGGCGGCCGTACGGGAGGTAGCTGAGGAGACCGGGATCGCGGGGGAGATATTGGGCAGTCTCGGCACGATCGACTTCTGGTTCATCGCGGAGGGACGGCGGGTGCACAAGACCGTCCATCACTTCCTGCTGCGGGCCGTCGGCGGCGAACTGTCCGACGCCGACATCGAGGTCACCAAGGTCGAATGGGTACCGTTCCCGCAGATCGCGGACCGGCTCGCCTACCCTGACGAGCGAGGCCTGGTTGACGCCGCGGGGCGATTGCTCGCGGATAGCGCGTGAGTCGACTACGGCGAATCGGGCCACCAGCGCATCAGGCCGGGCGGCGTCGCGGAAAACGGTTCTTCGCCGCGTTCCTCCTCGGCGGGTTCGCGCTGGCCCTGACCCCGACGTCCGCTGGCGCAGCCACGCCACTGACCGAATCCTCGGTGACCGTACGGGTCGTGGACATGTCGCCGACGACGGCCACCGGGACCGCGAAACCGGCTCCGCTAACGATCACCGTCGCGCTGACGAACACCACCGGTCAGGCGCTGCGAAGCGTCCAGCTCTCCGCTCAACGGGAAGCACCGATCAGCCAGCAGTCCCAGCTCGACCAGCTGATGGCGCACCCGACCGCCGGTGACCCCAATGGCGTCCAGCCCATGCACGCAGTCGATCTCGGCGATCTGGCGGCACATGCGTCCGCTCGGGTGATCTATCGCGCCACGACCAGCACGGTCGTGGCGGCCGGCGACATCTGCCTGTGCCTCACCGGCGTCTATCCGATCGACTTCTCGGTGACTGCGACCGGGACCGACGGGGTGTCCACGCAGGTCGGCTTCGGGCAGACCTACCTGCCCTACTTCCAGACCCAGCCTGAACCGGTGCGGATCAGCTGGGTATGGCCGCTGATCGACCGTCCGCACCGGCTCGACGACGACCTCGTATTCACTGACAACGCGTTGCCGGCGACCGTCGCACCTGGTGGCCGCCTCGACCGAATGCTCCGGGTCGCCGAGCAGGTGGCGCCGAACGTGCGGCTGTCGCTCGTTGTCGATGCTGACCTGCTCGATGAGCTCGCGGTCATGGCCAGCGGGAAGTACGACGTGCTGGTCGGCGGCAAGCGGGTCGCTGGCACGGATGGGCGTGTCGCGCAAGCCTGGCTTGCCCGACTGCGAGCGTTGCTCCCGCAGGTGGATCTGCACATCACGCCACCGAGTGACCCCGACGTCCAAGCCGTTGTCCGGCAGCGCCTGCCGTGGACCGCAACCCTCAGCGACGGCGCAAGCACGCGGGTAGCAGCCGCGCTCGGCGTCCCGTCCCTCGCCCCATTCGGCGACGTGTACTGGGCAGCTGGGGGGACGACCACACCCCAAGCGCTCTCGTCAGTCGTTGATCACGGTGCATCGGCGCTGATCCTCGACGACACCACGTTCGCTTCCGACGTCTCCGTTTATCCGCGGCCAGACGGGGTGGCCACTCTCACGGCGTCCGGAGTGAGCAGTCCGGTGCGCGTGGCGGTGACCGATTCGGCGGTGCAGAAGTGGGCCGGTGCCGTGCTCGGCCGAGGCGGACTCGGTACCGCCGCCCTTCCCCAGCTGGTGTCCGAGCTCGCCGTCCGGGCGGCAGATCAGCCGCATCAATCGCACTACGTCGTGATCACGCCGGACCGGCATCTGGACCCGTCGGTCAGTCTCGTCACGCGGGCGATTCGCGAGACCGCGAGCACAAGTTGGTCAGAGGCGTTGCCGGTGCGAACGGCGCTGCGAAGCGTCCCGCCGACGGATCGGGGCGCCCTCGGGGCTGCTGACCCGAACCGGGAGATTTCCGCCGCTGTGGTGGGACAGGCGGTGGCGGCCACGAACTTCGCTGACTCGTTCCGCAGCGCGCTTTCTCAAGCTGACGCGGTGAAGCTCCTCAGCGGCATTCCCTCGGCGGTCCAGCGGACGGTGTCGTCTGCGTGGCGGGACTGGCGGGCACAAGGCGTCCAGACCGCCAGCGCCTTGACCTCGATCGTCGCGGGCCTGCAAAACGGAGTGCAGATCGCGCAACCAGCGGTGGGCACGTACACCCTTGCGTCGAACAGCGCGCCGCTTTTCGTCACGGTGGTGAACTCACTGCCCGTTCCAGTCACCGTGCAGGTCAGCATCCAGACGGTCAACAACATCGTTGGCTTCAGCGCGCAAACCCTCCAGCACGAGACGATTCCAGCCCGGCAACAAGTCTCGCTCCGCATGGCCGTCAAGGTGCAGCGAGCCGGCCGGTTCCAGGTGGACGCGACGCTTGCCACGCCAGACGGAACACCACTCGGCCAGCCGGTGCGACTTCAGGTCCGCAGCACGGCCCTCGGTGGCATCGGGGTGACAATCACCCTGGTGGCGACCGGGATCCTCGTCGTCGCGCTCGTAGTGCGCTTCGTCCGCCGGTTCCGTCACCGCCGGCGACCGCCGCCTACCGACCGCTCCACGCCGCCTGCCCAGCCGATGGCGGTGGGCTCATGATGGTGCTACCCCGCGGGCACCGACCAGTGCGGTCCTGTTGTGTTCTAGTGACCGGTGCCCGCTCATGACCGAAGACGGCTGGAGCAAGCCCGCGCTTTACGACGCCGGTCAGGTCGTGTTGCAGCCACCAGACCAGGCCGATGTCCCGTGGGGCATCACAACGTACGTCGGGCCGAAGCGTTATCGGCCGGTCGCCAGCAATCAATCGGCGCACCCGGCCGCCCAAGCGACCGCCGCGTCCGAACCGCCACCGGCGGACGACAACCGCAGCCTGCTGGCATCCAGCCGCACCATGGCTATCGGCAGCCTGGCCAGCCGAATCACGGGCTTCATACGCACGCTGGCAATCGCCGCGGCTCTCGGCGCTGCTGGCGTTGGCGACGCATTCAACGGCGCGAACACGTTTCCGAACATGGTCTACGAGTTGCTCCTGGGCGGCGTGCTCACCAGCGTGATTGTGCCGTTGCTGGTCAATGCGCAGGAGCATGACAAAGACCGTGGCGTGGCCTACACGCAGCGATTGATGTCACTCGCGACCGTCGCGTTGACGATCGCGACCCTGCTGGCGGTCGCGGCGGCGCCGCTGATCGCTCGTGCTTTCGTGACCGACCCCGCGAAGCGGGAGCTGACCGGCATGTTCGCCACGCTCCTGCTTCCGGAGATTTTCTTCTACGGCATGGCCGGCATGTTCACGGCCCTGCTTAACGTCAAGTACGTCTTCGGCCCGGGTGCTTGGGCGCCGGTCGTGAACAACGTGATCGCGATCCTCACCGTCGGAATCTTCCTCACCCTTCCCGGTCCGCACACCCTGCTGCCGTCCACGATGACGAATCCGCAGATTCTCGTCCTGGGCATCGGCACGACGCTCGGGATCGCGGCCCAGGCCGCGGTGTTGATCCCGTTCGTGCGCCGGACGGGATTCCGGTGGAAATGGCGACTGCGCGGTACTCCCGGGGAGGAGGACCGCATGAAAGAGGCGGGGTCGCTGACCGCCTGGGTGCTCGGATACGTGGCGGCGAGCCAGGTCGGTGTCGTCGTGATCATCAAGGTCGCGTTCGGGCTGAGCGACGGCGCGGTCACCAACTTCACGTTTGCCGATCTGCTCTTCCAGGTGCCCTATGGCGTGCTGGGGGTGTCGCTACTCACCGCGCTGATGCCGCGCATGTCGCGGTCCGCCGCTCGGGGCGACACGGCGTCGGTGGTTGCCGACCTGTCTCTTGGCGCGAGACTGTCCGCCGTTGCCCTGATTCCCGTGACGGCGGGGTTCATCGTTCTCGGTCCGTCACTCACCACCGCGTTGTTCATCGGGCGGATGACCGTCGATGAGGCTCGGCTGGTCGGTACGACACTCGCCTGGGCGGCCTTCGGCTTGCTTCCGTTCGCCTTTGTCATGCTGCAGCTGCGGGTGTTCTACGCGATGCGCGACGCCCGGACACCGACGCTCGTGAACATTTGCATGGTGCTGGCGAAGATCATCCTGGTTCTGCTGGCGCGCGAAGTGTTCTCCGGGAACGCCCAGGTGATCGCGCTGAACGTCTCCACGTCGTTGTCCTACGTCCTTGGCGCCGTACTCGGCCATGTGCTGCTCACCCGGCGATTCGGCCGGCTCGGATTTCTCGCGGTGACACGACTCGTCGGCCGAATCGCGATCGCGGCGGCCATCGCCGGCGTAGTGGCGTGGGGCGGCGTCTACGTTGCGCACCTGATCGCAGGATCCGGCCGAGTCGGCTCGTTCGTGGCGCTCATTCTCGGCGGGATTCCCGGCACCGTGGTATTCCTCGTTGTCGGACGGGCGCTGCGCATCTCCGAGCTCTCAGACATTCTTCGGGCGCTGCGGCGCCGGCCGGCTGCGGAGCGGCGCGATCCGGAGTCCGCGGCGTCCGGACGGGAATCTCCGGGGCCGTAAGATCGTTACGCTGGTCGACATCGTCGAATTTCGAGGAAATGACCACGTGACGACAGCAGGCACCAATCATCGGGCAGTCATCATCATCGGTTCCGGGCCCGCTGGATACGCCGCGGCCCTTTACGCCGCCCGAGCCGACCTCAGCCCGTTGGTGTTCGAAGGCAGTCAGTTTGGTGGCGCACTCATGACCACCACGGACGTCGAGAATTACCCGGGTTTCCCCGAGGGCATTCTCGGTCCGACGTTGATGATGCAAATGCGCGAGCAGGCCGAGCGGTTCGGAGCTGAGCTCGTGAGCGACGATGTCACGTCTGTAGACCTGACCTCACCCGTCAAGGTCGTCCGCTCGCACCGCGACGAGTTCAGCGCGGACACGGTGATCCTGGCGATGGGCTCGGCGTACCGCAAGCTCGGCATTCCGCGCGAGGACGAGCTGTCCGGCCACGGGGTGTCCTGGTGCGCTACCTGTGACGGTTTCTTCTTCCGGGACAAGGATCTCGTGGTCGTCGGCGGTGGCGACACGGCGATGGAGGAAGCGACGTTTCTGACCCGGTTCGCCAAGTCGGTCACTGTCGTGCATCGCCGCGACACGCTTCGGGCCAGCCGCATCATGGCCGATCGGGCCGCAGCGAACGACAAGATCCAGTGGGTGTGGAACGCCCAGGTTGTCGGCATCGAAGGCGACGCCTCAGTTACGGGCGTGATCCTGCGGGACGTCGAAACCGGCGAGGAGCAGCGCCGGGCTGCCCAAGGCTTGTTCGTGGCTATCGGGCACGAGCCTCGCAGTGAACTGGTGGCCGGCCAGGTGGACCGCGACGCCGAAGGCTACATCCTCGTCCAGCCAGGCTCGACCCGTACCAACCTCGAGGGTGTATTCGCCGCCGGAGACGTGGTTGACCACACCTATCGGCAGGCTGTGACGGCGGCCGGCACTGGATGTGCCGCCTCGCTCGACGCTGAGCGTTACCTCGCCGCGCTGGCTGATCGGCAGCCGGCGGGAATGTCCGGGCGGTCCTGACGCGTTGTAGAACTATCAATTACCTCTCCGAGGAGACATACATGGGTCAGCACACCAAGACGGTGACCGACGACACGTTCGCCAACGAGGTTCTCGAAGCCGAGGGCACCGTGCTCGTCGACTTCTGGGCCGAGTGGTGTGGACCGTGTCGCATGGTCGAGCCGGTCCTAGACGAGATTGCCGGTGAGTACGAAGGCAAGATCACGATCGCCAAGGTGAACGTCGACGAGAATCCTCGGATTACCCGGGACTACCAAGTGATGTCGATCCCGACACTGTCGGTTTTTTCCAAGGGCGAGCTCGTGAAGTCGATCGTCGGAGCCAAGCCCAAGGCCGCGCTGCTGCGTGACCTCTCCGACTACATCGGCTGACCGACAGACACCGGACGCACGTCCCCGCCGGGCCACCCGGCGGGGACATTTTGTCAGATCTTGACGGAGCAATGGCCGATGCGGCGATCCCATTCGGCATCTCGGCTCACCTCGGGCACAATGGCGTCCGGCGCGCAACCCGGCGAGCCGCTTCGAGGGACACGAGGTTCGCTTTTCGATGCAGCCGTTACGCTACGGCGCCGAAGGTGCCGCCGTCGCAGATGTCCGCCGGGTTCTGGCTGGTCTGGGGCTGCTCGGGAACCTCGATTCAGCCACGGAACGCACCTTCGACACGTCCGCCGAGCTTGCGGTCCGTCATTTCCAGCAACGCCGCGGACTATCCGTTGACGGGGTCGTCGGCCCGGAGACCTTCGCCGCACTGAACTCGGCTCGGTGGCGGCTTGGCGATCGAGTGCTGGCCTACAACGCGACAACGCCGATGGCGGGTGACGACGTCACCGCCCTGCAGGTGCAGCTGATGGAGATCGGCTACGACCTGGTTCGGGCGGATGGGCTATTCAGCGGTCACACGCAGGAGGCGCTGCGCGCGTTCCAACGCGATTACGGCCTCGTGCCCGATGGGGTATGCGGCCCGGACACGCTCCGGGCGCTACGACAGCTCAGCCGACGCGTCGTCGGGGGCCGCCCGCAACTGCTACGCGACATGGTGGCCGTCGCCCAAGCGGGCCCACGACTGCTCGGTAAGCGGCTCGTACTCGATCCGGGACACGGTGGAGAAGACCCCGGCGTGTACGACGAGGAGGTCTGCGAGGCCGACCTGGTGTGGGACCTCAGTCGCCGTCTCGAGGCACGTCTGACCGCGCTCGGGGTGCGCAGCTGGGTAACTCGTGGTCCCAACAATGGGGCGACAGACGAGCAGCGCGCCACCTTCGCCAACGAGATCGGCGCGGATCTGCTGCTGTCCCTACACATCGACGCGGCGCCGTCCCCGAAGCCCAATGGCATCGCGACATACCATTACGGTGCCGGGGAATCCAGCTCGACGATCGGCGAGCGGCTGGCCGACCTTGCGCAGCGGGAGCTGGTCGCCCGTACCCGGATGCTCGATGCCCATGTGCACGGCAAGACCTGGACCTTGCTCAGGATGACTCGCATGCCGGCCGTCCGAGTCGAGGTCGGCTACCTGAGTTCGCCGGCCGACCGGAGCCGGCTCGTCGACCCCACCTTCCGAGACACAGTTGCAGAGGGTTTGCTCGTAGCGGTACAGCGGCTGTATCTGCCAAAGGCCGACGATCCTCCGACCGGCGCATTGCGTCTCCCGGCCGTCGCCTCCTGACGCATATCGCCAATCCGCTGTATCAGCTGGCGTCCTTAGCGGTCCTTCTCAGTGCCGGCCGACGTCCGTCCGGCACCCGTCCGGAGGAGTGGCCATGCCGACAGCGCTCACCTCTGCCACGACGACCGCTGCCAGGACGCCACACCGGCTGGTGCTCACCGACCCGGCCGATGTGCAGCGCGCAGCTGACGCGCTCGCCCGCGGTGGCGTGGTCGGCCATGGCTTCGCGAACGTCTACGCGATAACGACACGACCGGACGCGGACATCGTCCAGCGGGTCAATCGCATGCAGGACCGCCCGGCAGACCAGGTCGGAAGTATCACCGTCCCGCCGGAGCGCATCCCAGACCTCTACGACTGGACCCAGCTGCCGCCGGGGCTCACGCGACGTTCCGTGCTGCGCGTCGTGGACGCGTTCTACGGTTCGGGGCCATTCGGGTTTTGCGGTCCGGCCGCCGAGCACATTCCTTCCCACCTGACCTACCTGGAGGCGGACGTCGTGACGACCCAAGTCATCGCGCCCGGCTACAACTGCCCATCGAACGACTTCCTGGCTCGGGCGCTTGCCGCCGCAGACAACGACGTACTCCACATCACCTCGACAAACCGGTCCCACGACCGCTCCGGCATCACGCTTCTCGAGCATCCGGACGAGGACGCTGCTCGGTCTCGGTACCCCGGCTACGAGGCGACGTCGGTGACGATCCTCGGCTTTCACCTGCCCGCGCGCGTGGCCGGAGATCGTCGCCCCCAGCTATTGCTCGAACGGCGCGGGTCGCTCGATGCAGACACCGTGCGCCAGGCGCTCGACGACCTCGGCTTCGGCCTCGTTGTCAGGGCGGGGGCTGACAACCGGCTGCCGCGGCGCGACTGCGCGGCCTGACCGAGAGCCTGCGCAGGCGCTAAGCGCTCGCTGCTAAACCCGCGGCGCGGGCTGGCCGGTTCGGTTCGTCAACCCGGCCGCGGCGCGCGGCACCGTCATTCCGGATCGAAGCCGACTCCACGCCTGCCCGACGTCTGCGCGCCAGCCCGTGGTAGCGCGCACGTCGAGTCTCATCCGCGGATACGTGTGGTGCGACCGGACGGTGGCGAATCCGGTGGCGGCGAGAAAGCCCTCCGGCAACGGGCAGCCGTGCATTGGGTGGCCCGGAGGCCGGTTTGCCGTGACGCCGAAAGCCTCGATCGCGCGGGCGCTTTCGTGTCCGCAGGCAGCGGCCCGCAGGGCGAGATCCCGCGCGACACCCTGGACGAGCGCTCGACCGAGGCCGTGTCCGCGGTTCGGCGGGAACACCATCAGGGCCATGAGGATGACGGAGTCAGCGGCCGCCGGGGAAGTGGGAAAACCTCCCGCGCGCGGTACGTAGGCGGGAGGTGCGTAGACGGCGAAGCCGGCGACCTTGCCGTCGGCGTACGCCGCCTTTCCGCACGTTCCCCATTCGAGGAGCGTGTTCGACAGCCACACTTCCTTCTCCAGCGCGCCGGCACCGTGAGCTTCAGCACACGACGCGGCCGCCGCGTCCAACTCCCAATACACACACGAGCGAGCTGCTGACGGCAACTCGGCCAGGCTGTCGAGCGTGAGGTCAACCGTGCCCGTCATCCGCCGTCCCACACCGACCTCCGCTCAGTACGGACGGTATTCGGCGAGGAACGCGCCGATCCGCCCGATCGCTTCAGTCAAGTCATCGGCTCGCGGGAGCGTGACGATGCGCAGGTGATCCGGTTGCGGCCAATTGAAGCCACTACCTTGCACGACGAGCACGTGTTGGTCGCGCAGCAGGTCAAGCACGAATTGCTGATCGTCCTCGATCGGATAGACCTCGGGATCCAGGCGCGGGAACACGTACAGCGCGCCACGCGGCTGCACGCACGTGACACCGGGGATCTGCTTGAGTGCGGCCATCGCGGCGTCACGTTGCTCGCGCAGCCGGCCACCGGGCAGCACGAGGTCGTGAATACTCTGGCGGCCGCCCAAGGCGGTCTGGATCGCGTGTTGCCCGGGCACGTTGGGGCACAACCGCATGTTGGCCAGGATTGACAGGCCCTCGAGATAGCTGCCAGCCGCGCGCCGCGGTCCCGTCACCAACAACCACGCCGACCGAAACCCAGCCAGCCGATATGCCTTCGACAGCCCGTTGAACGTCAGCGTGAGCAAATCTGGTGCGACGCTCGCGAACGGGATATGTTCCGCCCCGTCATAGAGGATCTTCTCGTAGATTTCGTCGGTCATGACGACCAGGCCGTGCTCGCGGGCTAGTTCGGCGATGCTCTCAAGTACCCATCGGGGGTATACAGCGCCGGTTGGGTTGTTCGGATTGATGAGGACAATCGCCTTAGTTCGTGCGGAAATCTTCGCCGCGAGGTCGTCGACGTCAGGCAACCAATCTGCGGACTCGTCGCACATGTAGTGGACTGCGCGCCCACCGCACAGTGACGTGGCCGCGGTCCACAGCGGGTAGTCCGGCGCCGGGATGAGGACCTCGTCACCGTCGTCGAGCAGTGCCTGCAGGGAGAAGGAGATGAGCTCGCTCACCCCGTTGCCAAGCCACACATGCTCGACCGAAACGTCGACGAACCCCTGCTCCTGGTAATGCTGAACGATCGCGGTGCGGGCGGACAGGAGACCCTGGGAGTCCGAATAGCCTTCCGAGAAGGGGAGATTCCGCACCACGTTGGCGATGATCTCGTCCGGGGCTTCGAACCCGAACGGTGCCGGGTTGCCGATGTTCAGCTTCAGGATGCGGCGACCTTCTTCCTCCAGTTGGCGGGCTGCATCCAAGACCGGACCGCGGATGTCGTAGCAGACGTCTGCCAGTTTGCTCGATTGGGTGACCTTCACCAGCCCACGATCGCATATCTGCCCTACGAGTCGACACACGGTTGACGCTCGCCCAATCGTCGATCCAATGCGAGGGTGCGCAGCATGCAGCTTCAAGACGCCATCCGCCGACGTCGCATGGTCCGGGCTTACGACCCTGACCGGCTAGTGTCGCGGGCCGAGGTCGAGGGCCTGCTGGAGCTCGCCATTCGGGCTCCGTCGGCGGGCTTCACGCAGGGTTGGCGGTTCCTCGTGCTGGACACCGCGGCCGGGCGGGACGAGTTCTGGTCCGCGACTATCCGGCCGGGCGAGGCGCCCGACACCTGGCTAGCTGGGCTGGCCACCGCACCGGTACTTATCCTGATTTTCTCTGATAAAGGTGCTTATCTTGACCGTTACGCAGAACCGGACAAGGGGTGGACCGACCGCGACGAGCGCCGGTGGCCCATCCCGTACTGGCACGTCGATGCGGGCATGGCCGCGCTCTTAGTGTTGCTCGGAGCGGTAGATCTTGGTCTCGCGGCGTGTTTCTTCGGGGTGCCAGCCGATCGGTGGGAGTCCGTGCAGGCGGCATTCGCCGTCCCCTCGGGACTGACGCCCGTCGGAGTGATCAGCCTCGGCTACGGCGTGCCGGATCGACGCTCCCCATCGCTGCGTCGGGGCCGCCGATCCGTCGCCGAGGTCACGGCCTACGGGTCGTTCGGCTGAGTGGAGTCGGCCGGCCCGTCTTGCCGGATCTCGACCGGGCCGGGGGCCCCGACGCCCGACCCATTTATGTGGTCGGGCGCCGCCGCGCGGTGCACCGCGAGCTCCGGGGCCATGACCCCGACAATGCGCTCCAAGTCGTCGACCGACGCAAACTCGACCGTGATCTTGCCTTTGCGCCGGCCGAGGTCGACCCGCACTCGGGTGTCCAGCACGTCGGAAAGCCGATCGGCAAGCTCATGGAGTCCCGGGGCCGTGATCCGGTGCGTGGCCGGACGTCTCGCAGGTCGGCCCTCGCGGGCCGCCTCTCGCGCCGCCGTCGCCACGAGTTCCTCGGTCGCTCGTACCGACAGGCCTTCAGCCACGATTCGTCCCGCGAGCTCGTCCTGGGCGTCCCGATCGCCCAGCGCAAGCAGCGCTCGCGCGTGCCCGGCGGAGATCACGCCAGCAGCGACCCGCCGTTGCACCGGGATCGATAGGTTCATGAGCCGGATGGTGTTGCTCACGTGTGATCGGCTCCGGCCGATCCGGAGAGCGAGCTCCTCGTGGGTCACCCCAAAGTCCTCGAGCAGCTGCTGGTAGGCCGCGGCTTCCTCCAGCGGGTTGAGACTGGTGCGGTGCAGGTTCTCCAGCAATGCGTCGCGAAGCATCGCGTCATCGGCCGTGGCTCGCACGATCGCTGGGATTCGGGTCAGGCCGGCAGCGATAGCCGCCCGCAGCCGTCGCTCGCCCATCACGAGCTCGTAGCCGCCGTCTGACCCCCCCGGGCGGACCACAACTGGCTGCAAGACGCCGAATTCTCGGATCGAGTGGGTCAGCTCTCCGAGCGAGTCATCGTCGAACACTTGTCTCGGCTGGCGTGGGTTGGCGCGGATCGCCGCAGCCTCGAGCTCCGCGAAATTGGCTCCGGGAACACCGATTGGCTCTGTCGGCTCGGTGCGTTGCTCTTCGGACGAGGATGACGCCGGCGCGGAGGGTGGCTCGATCGAACGGCCTCCGTCAGGCGTCACGCTCGAGTCGAGGATGACCCCGCGCGTGGGACTCTCGACAGAAACGGGGTCCATAACCGTTACCGATCGCTCGGCTTCTTCTGGCCGCGGACTGGTGCGGATCAACGCGCTTAATCCCCGGCCCAGACCGCCCGGCGCTCCGTGCCGAGTGCTCATGAAACTGCCTCCTGAACGCGCCCAGCGAGCTCGTACGCGGCTTGCAAGTAGCTGATTGCCCCGCGCGAGCCGGGGTCGTAGGTCATCACGGTCTGGCCGTACCCCGGTGCCTCAGAAACCCTGACGTTGCGGGGGATCACCGCGTCCACGACCAGATCGGTGAAATGGTTACGCACATCCGCGGCGACTTGATCCGCGAGCCGCGTGCGACTGTCGTACATCGTCAGCAAGACGGTCGTAATCCGAAGTGCCTTGTTCAGGTAGCTCTGGACCATCTCGATCGTGCCCAGCAGCTGTGCGAGGCCCTCGAGCGCGTAGTACTCGCACTGGATGGGGATCAGCACTTCTCGCGCCGCCACTAAGGCATTCACGGTCAGCAAGCCGAGTGATGGCGGCGAATCGATCAGCACATAATCCGGCGGATCATCCTGCTTGAGGAGCTCATCGACCGCCCGTCGGAGCCGGTATTCCCGCGCGACCTGGGAGGCAAGTTCCAGCTCCGCTCCAGCCAGATCGATCGTGGCCGGAGCGCAACGCAGCTCGCCAGCAACGCTCGGCACGGTCACGAGGATGTCGCGGAGTGGCCGCCCGGAAAGCAATACCTCGTACGTCGAGGGAGTGCCCGCGGTGTGCTCGACGCCCAGGGCCGTCGACGCGTTCCCCTGTGGATCCAAATCGATAACGAGCACCCGCAGCCCGTGCATCGCCAGGGCCGCCGCGATGTTCACCACACTCGTCGTTTTCCCGACGCCCCCCTTCTGGTTCGACACGGTGATGACCCGCGTTGCCTCTGGCCGCGGCCATGAGCCGGCGTGATCGTCGAGAACGGCGGCCGCGCGCAATACCTCAGCCGCGATGGGAGTGTCGACTGACGTTTCACGTGAAACGTCGATGTTGGACACCGTCGCACCTTGGTCGCTGCGGCTACTCCTCAACGCCGCGAGGTCATCAACGGCCTGAGCGCTGTCCGGTGATGTCTCCTCATTGGGCTGTGCTGTCGGTGATGTTTCACGTGAAGCCTCGTCGCGAGACTGCCCGATCCAGCACTCGTCTCGTTCCGCCACGATAACGTCGGACGACTGGTCTGGAGATGCACCGGCATGCTCCGCGGACATGCTGTTCCTTCCTGCGTCGCGAGGTGCCCCTGTCGGCTCGCGCCAGGCGCCCAGCCAGTTCGAGGGCGGTCATCGCACCTTATCGAGTTGGAGCGCGTTTCCCAGGTAGCAAACGCGGACTTGTGGACGAACGCAGTCTTCTGTTTCACGTGAAACGTCATTTTCGCCGTCGGATCACGACGACGGTGGTCGGCGACGCGAGCAAGTCAACGCCGCACAATACGACATCTTGGTCGACGCCTCCGAGCCGACTGATGACGGCGCGATGCTCGTTGAGTTCTTGTGCTGCGCGGCCCCCCTTCAGTGCCAACAGGCGTCCGCCCGGTTCGAGGAGTGGCAAGCACCACGCGGCTAAGCGATCCAACGGGGCAACGGCTCGTGCCGTCACCCACGCCACCGGGGCTACCCGACGGATTACTGGGCGCTCTTCGGCGCGGCCGCGCACCACGCTGACTCGCGGCGCCAGCGCCAACGCGGCAACCGCTTCCTCGAGGAACGTCACGCGGCGGGCAAGGGGCTCGACGAGGTCCATGCGCAGGTCGGGCCGAGCACAGGCAAGGGGGATACCAGGCAAGCCGGCTCCCGAGCCGACATCCACCACGCGCGCGGCACGAGGTAGCAACTCGCCGATCACCGCACAGTTCAGCAGGTGCCGTTCCCAGACCCGCGAAGCCTCGCGCGGACCGAGCAAGCCGCGCTCCACGCCAGCCGACATGAGCAACTCCGCGTAGCGGCTGGCCAGGGGCAAACAAGGCCCGAAGATCCGATCGGCTTCCTTCGGCGGCTCATCATTCAGCGCAACTCCCTGTGCCCCTACTGATCGATGAGCACGACGACCTGACGTTGCGGCTCCTCGCCCTCCGACTCACTCCGCACGCCATCGATCGTGGCAATAACGTCATGGACGACTTTCCGCTCGAACGGATTCATGGGCGTAAGTCGCACCGGGCTGCCGCTGTCAAGCACCGTTCGGGCCGTCTGGGCAGCCAGCGCGCCAAGCTCTTTGCGCCGCGCCTGACGGTGCCCGCTGATATCGAGCATGAGCCGGCTCCGGTTGCCGGTCTTCTGCTGGACGGCCAACCGGGTGAGCTCTTGGAGCGCGTCCAACGTCTCGCCATTCGAGCCGACCAGAGATTGCAGGCCGACACCGACAATGGCGACCACAGCGCGGTCGTTCTCGACGTCGAGGTCGATATCTCCGTCATAGTCGATGATGTCTAGCAATCGCTCGAGGTAGTCCGCGGCGATGTCGCCCTCTTGCACAAGCAGCGCGGTTGAGTTGCGGTCGGAGGTGTCTGCGGAGGTATCGAGGGTTTCGTCGGTCGCGGCCAAGTCGTCAACATTAGTCACGGAATGTAGTCATCCTTTCTCGTAGCGTGGCAAACCGATCGGGAAACCAGGCTACGGCGCGATTATCGTCGCTTTTTGGACTGATTCGGACGCTTCCCACCCGGGCGGCTCGAACTGCCGGCGCCCTGCCGGTTGGGGCGTTGTCCCGGACGGGGTGTGCTCGACCGTGGCGCTCCTGATCCGCTCGAGCCGCCACTTGTGCCACCCCCTGAGGCTGTCGCGCCGTCAGGGTTATCCGCTGCGGATCCACCGGAGTCGCCGTCCGGTGTTTCGGGCGGCGGTGTGACAACCCGGCGGTCACTACGGATCGGTTTCTGTCCCGGCTTCGGGGCAAGACTCTTCCCCAGCTCACCCGCTGGCGGTGCCTCTTTGGGGATGTGCGGATGGAATTTATTGATGTAGAGCTGCTGGCCCATCGTCCAGACATTGCTCGTGAACCAATACAGCAGCACGCCAAGCGGGAAGAACAGGCCTGAGAACAGCACGCTCACTGGGATGCCAACCAGCATGAGTCGCTGGACGGTCGCCGCGGTCCCGACCGGAGCGGTCACCTGTGACTGGCGGACCAGGATCTGCGTGTAGAACGTCGCCGCAGCGCTAATGACGACCAGCACGATGATCACCACACGGGTCGCGGTGAGATCGCCGTGCATCTGGGCGATTTCGGCAGGTGTGTCCCGCAACGACCCCGCCAGCGGCGCGCCACCGGTCGGTCCTGCGCCGAACAACCGCGCCGTGGCTGCCTGGCACGTCTCGACCGGGGTGAAGCTGTAGAGGCTGAGCTTCGGGTTGGTGAATTGGCGGGTCTCGCACAGGCTGACCGAGTTGGACAGATGCCGCAGTACGTGGAACAGCGAAATGAAGATCGGGATCTGCAGCAACATCGGCAGACAGCCGGTTAGCGGATTGAATCCCTCCTCCTGCTGCAGGCGCATCATCTCGCGCTGCTGGGCCTGCCGGTCGTTCTTGTACTTCTCCTTGATTGCCTGCAGCCGCGGCTGCATCTCCTGCATGTTCCGCTGGTAGTGCACTTGCTTGAGGAAGAACCGGAACAGCGCCACCCGCGCGGTGATCACCAGGAAGATGATCGACAGCGACCAGTTCAGTCCGCTCCCGCTGCTCGACCAAGAAAGGTGAACAGGTCGTGCCAGCGCAGCAACACCCACGAGACGCCGGTGTACAGGAAGTCCAACATGGGCGGGTTCTCCTAGGAGGTACCTGAGCTCGGGGCGGGAACGGCTGGCGGCACCGGATCGTGCCCTCCGCGGTGCCAGGGGTGGCAGCGCCCAAGGCGGCGAAGCCCCAGCCAGACCCCGCGAAAAAATCCGAATCGCTCAATGGCCGTCGCGGTATACACGCTGCACGACGGTGTGAACCGACAAGTCGGTGGCCGCCAAGAGCTCACTGCGACCTGCCACAGCGCAATGAGCGCGCGGGCAGCGCGAGCTGCCGGGGTCATGTCGCTCCTCCGGCCCGAGCTACCCGCACCACGCGGCGGAGCGCTCCGTCGAGGTCATCACCCAACGCCCGATAGTCGTCCGATGCGGCGGTTGACAACGCGCGCACGACCGTCCCCGATCCCGCCGGGAGAGCCGCAAGTCGCGACGTGAGCTGGGCGCGCAGCCGCCGACGTACCCGGTTGCGGACAACACTGCCGCCAACGGCGGACCCGACGACGAGCCCGACGCGTGGCACTGCGTCACGGGTGGTTAGCGTCGGATCGTGGTACAGCACGATGCTGCCCCGCCGGGCTCGTACCCCGTGGTGAATCACCGTCGCGAACTCGCGCGAGCGCCGCATCCGGTTGGCGGAGGGAAGCACGGGATGCGGTTTATCAATGTGCGGATCAGGCTGACAGCTCGCTGCGGCCCTTACGGCGGCGAGCAGCGATAATCGCCCGTCCGGCCCGGGTCCGCATGCGCAGCCGGAAGCCGTGCGTCTTGGCCCGCCGGCGGTTGTTGGGCTGAAAGGTCCGCTTGCTCACGGTGAGACTCCATCGGTCGTCAGGTGTTTCCGGGCAGGACGTCAGGCCCGTCCCTGAACCGGTATCAACGTCTTACGGTACCGGATCGGCTACCGGCCGAGCCACGCCGTGCCCGCTCTCGCTCACCGGCTCCCGGCCTGGACCGTGGAACACACGCGGATCGGCCCGCTGGCCGTAGCACGGACGAGTTAACTCCTCGGTCAGCGACACGCCGGACGGGATTGTCCCGTACGTTGTCCGGCTGTTAGGTTGACCAGCCGTGCCGCCCGCCGAAGCACGGCACAACCTCACTGGGTTCTCCCCATAGCCTGCCCGGGTAGATGCACAGGCTGTGGACAGGGCTGTGGACAGCCATATTCGAACGGCAGTTCGACTCGCACCTGACGTGCGAGGGCGCAAGGCTCCGTGAGATCGTGTCGACGGTCGGCGGTAAACGGGTGGGAGTGGACACGGCGAAGTGGACGACAGTACCGACCTGGCTCGTGTCTGGACACGCGCAGTTTCCCGCTTCGACGACAACACGATTCGCCCCCACCACAAGGCGTGGATCGGTCTGACCCGGCCGGTCGGGCTGGTCGAGGACACCGCTCTCATCGCGGCACCGAACGAATTCGCCCGGGACTACTTGGAGAATCGGCTCCGGCCGATGATCGCGTCGGTGCTCAGCGACGAACTGGGCCGCGAGATCCATGTCGCGGTCACCGTACAGCCGCAGGACGAGCCCAGCGACGCCAATGACTTCTACGACAGCGCCTCGGGTGAGCCGGAAGACCGCTTCGTCCCGGACTCGATGTATGACGAATGGACGGCTCAGCTCCGATCGGTCGCGCCGAACGGTGGGGACCGCCCCCGCGATGCCTCGTCTGCAGACCGGGACAGCCGGCTGAATCCGAAGTACACGCTGGAAACATTCGTTATCGGTGCAAGTAACCGGTTCACCCATGCGGCCGCGGTCGCCGTCGCCGAAGCACCGGCCAAGGCGTACAACCCGCTATTTATTTACGGTGACTCCGGTCTCGGCAAGACCCACCTATTGCACGCGATCGGTCACTACGCGCAGCGCCTCTTTCCCGGTCTCAAGGTTCGCTACATCAGCAGCGAGGAATTCACCAACGACTTCATCAACTCGCTGCGGGACGACAAGATGCCTGCGTTCCAGAGTCGCTACCGGTCAGTCGACTTGCTGTTGATCGACGACATCCAGTTCCTGGAACGAGCGGAGCGCACGCAGGAAGAGTTCTTCCACACCTTCAACACATTGCACAACGCAAACAAGCAGATCGTGATCAGCTCTGATCGTTCGCCGCGAGCAGTTGTCGACCTTGGAGGACCGACTTCGAACTCGATTCGAGTGGGGCCTCATCACGGACGTGCAGGTACCAGACCTGGAGACGCGGATCGCAATTCTTCGCAAGAAGGCTTCGCAAGAGGGTATGAATCCGCCGCCCGAGGTCCTCGAATTCATCGCTACCAAAATTCAGAGCAACATTCGTGAGCTCGAGGGTGCGCTGATCCGAGTTACCGCATTTGCCAGCCTCAACAAACAAGACGTCGAAATGGGTCTCGCGGAGATCGTGCTCAAAGATCTCGTGAGCACCACCGAAGGTCCGCAGATCACCGCAGCCACGATTATGGCGGTGATCGCGGAATACTTCTCACTGTCGATGGACGACCTGACCGGTGCGTCCCGCAGCCGAGTGCTCGTACAGGCCCGGCAGATCGCGATGTATCTCTGTCGCGAGCTCACGGAACTGTCGTTGCCGAAGATCGGCCAGACGTTCGGCGGTCGGGACCACACCACCGTGATGCATGCCGATCGCAAGATCCGATCCCTGATGGCCGAGCGGATGAGCGTCTACAACCAGATCACCGAGCTGACCAGCCGGATAAAAGCTCGGGCGCGCTCGTGAGATATCGCCACACCGTCGTGCCATTGCTCACATGGTGTGGGCAAACCTGTGGAAAGCTCTGGGCATGATGTGGATAACCGGCCTACCGGTACAGCGCTCCACCAGGAGGCGGCCATTCAGCCAAGCCTCATCCACGCGCCGTCCACAGTCAGACGCTCGGGGTTTACTGGGGCTCGTACCGTTATCCCCAGTGTCCACAGCTGAGATGACGACAACGAGAATCCTTATACCTACAACCAAGAACCAGATCATCCACCGGCCTTGATCTGGGGGACGAACCGATCTGAACCAAGTCAGTGGAGGCGGCATGAAGTTCCGGGTCGAGCGCGACGCGTTGGCTGAGGCCGTGGCCTGGGCCGCCCGGAGCCTGTCCACTCGTCCGACCATTCCGGTGCTAGCCGGCCTGTTGTTGACGGTCGACGATGCGAGGCTGTCGATATCCGGGTTTGACCTCGAGGCCTCCACGCAGGTCGATCTCGATGTGGCAGCTGGCTCGTCGGGCGGCGCGCTCGTGTCGGGTCGGCTACTTGCTGACATCAGCCGGGCCCTTCCACCGCATCCGGTTGAAGTGGCAGTCGACGGGGCCCGCCTGACCATCTCATGTGGTTCGGCGCGGTTCACGCTGCCAACCATGCCGGTGGAGGACTATCCGACCCTGCCCAGCATGCCCACGACCGCGGGCACCGTTGATGGTGAGACATTCGCTGCCGCCGTTGCCCAGGTTGCAGTCGCTGCCGGCCGGGACGACACATTACCAATGCTGACTGGGGTTCGGCTGGAGATCGACAGTGACCGGCTCACTCTCGCCGCGACCGACCGGTACCGGCTGGCGGTCCGCGAGCTGGGTTGGCAGCCGAGCTCACCGACGGCCACCCAAGCTGCGGTACTGGTGCCGGCGCGCACGCTGGCCGACTCGGCGAAAAGCCTTGCCCACAGCGACCTTTTGACGATCGCGTTGTCGGCGCCGGGATCGGCCGGCAGCCCTGGAGAGGGAATCATCGGGTTCTCTGGGAGTTTTGCCGGACGCGCCAGTCGGGCTACGACGCGCCTGCTTGACGCGCAGTTCCCGCCTTATCGGACCCTGCTCCCCACAGAATGGTCTGCGACCGCCGAGGTTCCGGTCGCACCGTTCGTCGAGGCAATCAAGCGGGTTGCGCTCGTCGCTGAACGCGGCACGCCCGTCAGGCTGGAATTCGCGGAGGGCGGCGTCGGGCTTACGGCCGGCGGCGAGGACGAGGGCCGGGCCGAGGAGGCCCTGGAGGTCGATTACGAAGGCGAGCCGATGACAACGGCGTTCAATCCGTCGTTCCTACTGGACGGGCTCGGGGCATTACCGGCGCCAACCGCACGTTTGATGTTCACCTCGGCGAACAAACCTGTAGTGCTGCGCCCGGTATCGACAGGCGATGCCGGCAAGCTCGACGGGGACTACACGTACTTGATCATGCCGGTGCGGTTGCCCGGCTGATCTCGTGTCGCGCTCGTGTACGTCCGTCACCTGTCGCTCGTGGACTTCCGTAGCTGGGCGGGCGTTGACCTGACACTCGACTCCGGCGCCGTGGTTTTTGTCGGTGCGAACGGACGTGGCAAGACGAATCTGGTCGAGGCGATCGGCTACCTGGCCACGTTGCGCAGTCACCGGTCGGCAACTGACGCACCGCTCGTGCGAGTCGGTGCCGAGCGTGCGATCGTTCGGGCGGCGGTGGTGTCAGACAGTGATGCCAGCAGCCGGGAAATGCGGGTCGAGGTGGAGATCACCCCGGGCCGGGCAAATCGGGGGCGAGTCAATGGAACGGTGTTGACGCGCGTCCGGGAGGTGCTCGGTGTGGTTCGCGCCGTGATGTTCGCGCCCGAGGATCTGGCAATCGTGCGCGGTGATCCCGCAGAACGCCGTCGGTTCCTCGACGACTTGATCGTCCAGCGCAGTCCGCGGATGGCCGGCGTGCGCGCCGATTACGAACGGGTGCTCAAGCAACGCGGCGCGCTACTGAAGAGCGCCGGTGCCGCCCGTCGCGGCCGAGACGACGTCGATCTGCGCACGCTCGACGTCTGGGACGCGCATCTCGCCGCGCACGGCGGCCAATTGCTCGCAGCCCGGCTGGCTGCGGTCGCAGCGCTTCGGCCACATGCGGTGGCCGCCTACACCCAGGTGGCGCCCGCGAGCGTCGAGCTGGATATCGCCTACGCCAGCTCGCTGGGCGATCGGCTTCCACCCGGACAACCGTCGGCGGACGTCTTGGAAACGACGTTGCTCGCGGAACTGTCCCGGATGCGTAGCCAGGAGCTAGCTCGTGGCCAGAACCTCGTCGGGCCGCACCGTGATGACGTCGAGCTACGACTCGGCCCGCTGCCAGTGCGTGGCTATGCGAGTCACGGGGAGTCCTGGTCGACCGCATTGGCGCTGCGCTTGGGGTGTTACGAGCTGTTGCGCGAGGAGTTCACAGCGGGAGGAACGCCGGTCTTGATTCTCGACGACGTGTTTGCCGAGCTGGATGTCAGCCGCCGGGACCAGCTTGCCCTGGTCGCCAGCAAGGCGGAGCAGGTATTGGTGACTGCCGCGGTCGGTTCCGACGTCCCCGATCAGTTGCGCGGCCTGTGGTTCGACGTGCAGGAGGGGATGGTGCAGCGTGTCGCCTGAACAGGAAGGCACCGAACGTGACGTGACGCAGACCACTGGGTCATCCACAGGAAGCGGTGGAAAACCACCTGACCCTGTGGATAACAACACCGGTCAGCCGGCCGGGACGAGTCGCGACCTTGCCCGCGCGGCGCTCGCCGACGCTCGAAAGATGCGTCGCGCGGAACCTCCGGCGGGCCGGGACGAGCGTCGGCGAGCCGCGATCCGTCAGGCGAACCTGGCGCGGCGAGGTGGATACTCCGGTGCCGACGCTGACGAGCGTGATCCGCAGCGGCTCGGCGATGTGCTGTCGGCGTTGCTGGCCGAGCGGGGGTGGGCCGCGCCGGTCACCGAGGCTCGGCTGTTCGCCGACTGGGCCGGATTGGTCGGCGCGGACATCGCCACGCACTGCGAACCGGTGAGCCTGCGCGACGGCGAACTGCGGGTCGCCGCCCAGTCCACGGCGTGGGCGACCCAGCTGCGGTTGATGACATCGAGCATTCTCGCGGCGCTGCGGGCTGAGCTTGGACCGGACGTGGTTCGGCGACTGCATGTGACCGGGCCGGTCGGGCCGACCTGGAAGCACGGCGTTCGATCCATACACGGCGGCCGCGGTCCGCGCGACACCTATGGATGATCGCCACGGTCCTCCGTGTGGTCGCCGCCGGCTCTGTCGTTTCCCGCGCGGCGGTGCCACGCCTCGAGCCCGCCAAAACGCCGGTCGCCCGGCATCGACGGCCCCAGGGGGCCGAACAGCTGAGCAAGCCGCTGAGTCGCTCACCGGCCACACCTGTGGGAACCCGCACGCCCGGGGGTCGCGACGCTCAGCGACGAAATCAGGACGCGTCGCAGCCACCCGGAGCCCGGCCAATGCCCTAGAATGGAAGGGAACCGGGGTGGTCGGCTCGTACGCCGCAGCCGCCCCGCCGCTATGTCCACCGTCTGGTTTCGATGCGGCCGGAGTTTGCCCGGCCGGGAGCGCCGGGTGATCCGGCCGGAACAGGAGTTGCCCCTATGGCCAGCCCTGCCAGCGCAGGCGTCCCTCGTCCGGGGAGGGCCAAGTCGAGCTACGACAGCAGCTCGATCACCGTCCTGGAAGGCCTGACGGCGGTCCGCAAGCGGCCCAGCATGTACATCGGATCGACGTCCGAGCGTGGCTTGCACCACCTGGTGTGGGAGGTCGTGGACAACTCCGTCGACGAGGCGCTTGCCGGTTTTGCCGACCACATCGAGGTGGTACTGCTCGCGGACGGCGGGGTGCGAGTCGTCGACAACGGCCGCGGTATGCCGGTGGACATGCATCCGACCCAGAAGCGCCCGGCGGTCGAGGTCATCCTCACCGTGCTGCACTCGGGCGGCAAGTTCGACGGCAAGGCATACGCAGTGTCCGGCGGGCTGCACGGGGTGGGCGTGTCCGTCGTCAACGCGCTGTCTCACCGTCTCGAGGTCCAGATCGACAAGGACGGCTACGAGTGGTTCCAGCCCTATGTCGACCAGAAGCCGGCCGCCCCACTCGCCCGCGGCGCCCGGACCACCAAGACCGGAACCACCGTCACGTTCTGGGCCGATCCCGCGATCTTCGAGACCACGACGTATTCCTTCGAGACGATTAGCCGCCGCCTGCAGGAAATGGCGTTCCTGAACAGGGGATTGACCATCGTGTTGCGCGACGAACGCCCGGAAAAGGCTGCCGTCGCGGATGCCGACGAGGCCGCGTCGGTCGCCGCTGCTCCCACCGCCAGCGGTGGTGGACCGCGGCAGGTCACCTACCACTACGCGGGAGGGATCGCGGACTTCGTCCGGCACCTGAACGCGACCAAGAGTCCGCTGCACAAGTCCGTTATCTACTTCACGTCCGAGGAGCCCGATCGCCGCCTCTCGGTTGAGGTGGCCATGCAGTGGAACGAGTCGTACTCAGAAAGCGTCTACACCTTCGCCAACACGATCAACACCATCGAGGGCGGTACTCACGAGGAGGGTTTCCGGGCCGCGCTGACCAGTGTGGTCAACCGATGGGGGATCGACAGGAAGATCATCAAGGAAAGCGACCGGCTCACCGGCGACGACATCCGGGAGGGTCTGGCGGCGATCGTGTCGATCAAGTTGGGCGAGCCGCAGTTCGAGGGCCAGACCAAGACCAAACTCGGCAATTCCGAGGCAAAGTCGTTCGTGCAGCGCGCCTGTAATGACTGGCTGGCCGACTGGTTCGAGCGCAACCCGTCCGAGGGCAAGGTGGTGGTCACCAAGGCCTCCCAGGCAGCGAAGGCGCGTAAGGCGGCGCAGCAAGCTCGCAACCTGTCGCGCAAGAATGCGCTGGACACGATGGGGATGCCCGGCAAGCTGCAAGACTGCCGGTCGACCAATCCTGCGGAGAGCGAGCTCTATATCGTCGAGGGGGACTCGGCCGGCGGCTCCGCCCGGCAGTGCCGAGACTCGATGTTCCAGGCAATCCTCCCGATTCGCGGCAAGATCATCAATGTGGAGAAGGCCCGGATCGACCGGGTGCTGAAGAACAACGAGGTCCAGTCGCTCATCACCGCACTGGGTACCGGGATTCACGACGACTTCGATCTGTCGAAGCTGCGGTACCACAAGATCGTCTTGATGGCCGACGCCGACGTCGACGGCCAGCACATCACGACGCTCCTGCTCACCTTGCTGTTCCGGTTCATGCGACCACTGATCGAAGCCGGCCACGTGTATCTCGCCGCGCCGCCGCTGTACAAGATCAAATGGTCGAAGGGCGAGCCGGGCTACGCGTATTCCGACAAGGAACGCGACGGGTTGGTCAAGGCGGGATTGGAGGCCGGACGCAAGCTCCCGAAGGAGGACGCGATCGCCCGGTACAAGGGCCTTGGCGAGATGAACTCCAAGGAGCTGTGGGAAACCACGATGGACCCAGCGAACCGCATCCTGCGCTTGGTGACGCTGGACGACGCGGCCACCGCGGACGAATTGTTCAGTGTGTTGATGGGGGAGGATGTCGAGGCGCGTCGGTCGTTCATCATCCGCAACGCCAAAGACGTCCGGTTCTTGGACATCTGAGTAGCCCGTGACTGACACCACCGATATCACCGGCGGCGACCGGATCGAACCGGTCGACATCCAGGCGGAGATGCAGCGCAGCTATATCGACTACGCCATGTCCGTCATCGTGGGGCGGGCTCTGCCCGACGTTCGCGACGGCCTCAAACCGGTGCACCGCAAGATCCTCTACGGGATGTACGACTCGGGCTTCCGCCCGGACCGCAACTTCGTCAAGTGCGGCCGCGTGGTCGGCGACGTGATGGGCAACTACCACCCGCACGGCGACACGGCGCTCTACGACGCGCTCGTGCGAATGGCCCAGAGGTGGTCGCTGCGCTACCCGCTGATCGATCCGCAAGGCAACTTCGGCTCGCCCGGCAATGACCCGGCGGCGGCGTACCGGTACACCGAATGCCGGCTGAAGCCACTGGCCATGGAGATGCTGCGGGACATCGACAAGGAGACCGTCGACTTCGTCCCGAACTACGCCGGGAACACGGTCGAGCCGGTCATCCTGCCTGCCCGGATACCGAACCTGCTCGTCAACGGCTCTGAGGGCATCGCGGTCGGCATGGCCACGCGCATCCCACCGCACAACCTGCGCGAAGTGGCCCGGGGCGTGGCCTGGGCGCTCGAGCATCCGGACGCCCGGCCGGAGGAGCTGCTCAGCGAGCTGCTCAAGCTCATCCCCGGTCCCGACTTCCCAACGCACGGGCTCATCGTCGGCCGCGACGGGATCGAGGATGCGTACCGGACGGGTCGCGGCTCCATCCGGATGCGTGCTGTCGTGAACGTCGAGCAGGACGTCAAGGGCCGCGCCATCCTGGTCGCCACCGAGCTGCCCTATCAGGTCAATCCCGACAACCTTATCGAATCCATCGCACAACTCGCCCGCGAGGGCCGGGTCGCGGGGATCGCCGACATCAACGACGAATCGTCCGATCGCATCGGCATGCGGATCGTGGTCACCCTCAAGCGGGACGCGGTCGCCAAGGTCGTGCTGAACAACCTGTTCAAGCACACCCAGCTACAGACGACGTTCGGCGCGAACATGCTCGCGATCGTGGACGGCGTGCCGCGCACGCTGCGGCTGGACCAGTTCGTCTCGTATTACATCGAGCACCAGATCGAAGTCATCGTCCGGCGCACTCAATACCTGCTCCGCGAGGCCGAGGAACGCATCCACATCCTGCGCGGCCTGCTCAAGGCGCTGGACCAGCTGGACGCCGTGATCGCGCTCATCCGGGCTTCCGCGTCTGCCGAGGCGGCTCGGGGCGGCCTGATGGAACTGCTCGACATCGATGAGGTGCAGGCGACGGCCATCCTCGACATGCAGCTGCGCCGGCTCGCCGCCCTCGAGCGGCAACGGATCGTCGACGAGCACGCCCGCATCGCGGCGGAGATCGACGACTACAACGACATCCTCGCCCGGCCCGGCCGGCAACGTCAGATCATCACGGACGAACTGACCGAGATCGTCGAGAAGTACGGCGACGAGCGACGCACCAGGATCATCCCGTATGACGGCGACGTCGGCGTGGAGGACCTGATCGCCCAGGAAGACGTCGTGGTCACGATCACCCGAACGGGCTACGCGAAGCGCACGAAGACCGACCTGTACCGGGCCCAGCGGCGCGGCGGGAAGGGCGTCCAAGGTGCCGGCCTGAAGACGGATGACCTCGTCGCGCACTTCTTCGTCACGTCGACACACGACTGGGTGCTGTTCTTCACCAACAAAGGCCGGGTCTACCGCACCAAGGCTTACGAGCTGCCCGAGGCCAACCGCAACGCCCGCGGCCAGCATGTGGCCAACCTGCTGGCCTTCCAACCCGACGAAACCATCGCCGACGTCATCACGATCCGTGACTACACGGTCGCGCCGTACCTCGTGCTCGCGACCCGATCAGGGTTGGTCAAGAAGACCAAACTCACCGATTTCGACTCGAACCGTACCGGCGGCATCGTCGCGATCAACCTGCGTGAGGACGACGAACTCATCGACGCCGCGCTCATCTCCGCAAGCGACGATCTGCTACTGGTCAGCCGCCACGCGATGTCGATCCGGTTCAGTGCAGACGACGAGACACTGCGCCCGATGGGTCGGGCGACGTCCGGGGTGATCGGCATGCGTTTCTCCAGCGACGACCAGTTGCTCGCGATGGAAGTCGTCGACAGCAGCCCCGACTCGACTCAGGAGATTCTGGTCGCTACCGACGGCGGATTTGCCAAGCGAACCCGGGTGTCCGAGTACCCGCCGCAGGGCCGTGGCGGCAAGGGGGTGCTCACGGCGCGTATCGTGTCCACCCGTGGTGGGCTGGTCGGCGCCGTCGCCGTACGGCCTGAGGACGAGGTTTACGCGATCACGTCCGACGGCGTGGTCATCCGCACGCAAGCAGCGGAGGTACGCCGGGCACAACGGCAGACCATGGGTGTTCGATTGATGAACCTGCCCGAGGGTGTGAGCCTCGTTGCGATCGCCCGCAACGCCGACGAACCGGACGAGCAGGAGTGAGCATGACGCAGTTGCCGCACGGACAGTCCGGCAGCGTGAATACCGAGTCTCCGCCTGACGACAACCGGCAACGGACGGGGCCGGCGCACGCCGCCGGCCGGCCCGGTGATCGGCCCCCGCCATCGGCCAGTGACTTCGGCGAGCCGACCATCACCCGGCTCAGCAGCGTCGACGCGCCATCGGCGAGTCCTTCCGGCGGTCAGCGGTTCGGCGCGGCGACGCCGAGCACCATGCCGCCCGGCGCACCGAACGGTCCATCGTTCGCTTCCGGGCACACCGCGGCGCCGCCATCCGGCATCCCTACCCCGGCGGGTGTCCCGGGTGCTGGGTCGATGCCCGGCGCACTGCCACCGGCCCCGACCTCACGCCGCGAGCGCGCCAGCGGCCCACGCCGAGCCCGCTTACAGGTACGCCACATCAACCCGTGGACGGTGCTGAAGTTCTCCTGTGTCGTGTCGGTCGTGCTGTTCTTCGTCTGGCTGATCATGATCGCGGTGTTGTACCTGATCCTCGATGCCGCCGGAGTGATCGGCAAGATCAACGACACTGTGACCACAATCAACGGAACCGGCTCGAACGCGCCGATCACGCCCGGAATTGTCTTCGGCGCGGCCGCCATCGTCGGCGTCGTCAATATCGTCCTGTTCATTGCGCTGTCGACAATCGGCTCAGTGGTCTACAACCTTTGTGCCGACCTCGTGGGCGGCGTGGAGGTCACCCTGTCCGAACGAGAGACGGTCTAGCCCCGCCTAATCTGTGACGTGGAGTGGGGTATCTTTCGGCGGGTATTCTGACTGTTCGCGTTCTCGGGCCTGTAGCTCAGTCGGTTAGAGCGCATCCCTGATAAGGATGAGGCCGGAGGTTCAAGTCCTCCCAGGCCCACCGCGTCCCCGAGCCGTACGTCGAACGGAGGTGGCCAGTGCTCAAGTCCGTGGTACTCGTCGCATTGGCGGCCGGTGCGTTCGTCGTCGTCCGCAAGCGGAGGAACGCCCAGGCCGACGCCGCGCTTTGGCGTGAGGCAACCTCGACCCGCTGAGTGCTAGCCTCGCCGCATCGTCGGCTGGATGCGGGGACGTAGCTCAAGTGGTAGAGCACCGCCTTTGCAAGGCGGGGGTTAGGGGTTCAAGTCCCCTCGTCTCCACAGACTGGATCCCCGTATTTACTGGGCTGTTGCTGTTTCAGGTTATCTTGTGAGCCTGATCAAGTTGTTCCCAGTCCTTACGCAGTCCTTGACATTCGCGCGCACTTCGTCGAGCCGAGCTGCCACGTCGTCCAGATCGTCGTCGAACAGATCGGCGTAGATGTCGAGAGTCATCGCCGCGCTGGCATGCCCCAGCATCCGCTGCACAGCCTTGACATTGGCCCCCGCACTGACCGCGAGACTCGCCGCGGTATGCCGTAGTTCGTGGGGAGTCAAACCCGGCTCGCCGATGGCTGCGGCCGATCGGTTGAACCAGGCTCGTCGCGCGTTGCGGTTGCGAAGCACGGCGCCAGTAACGGTTGTGAAGACGAGGTCCCCTGGAGCCCGACCAGCCAGGTGAACGGCCAGGTCGTCGGCGAGGAACCTCGGCATCGGAACCGAGCGCGCTTCGTGGGACTTCGGCGTGCCCCACACCAGGCGGGCACCGTCGAGCTCGGTGACCGCCTCGGCTATCTCAAATCGGCGCCGCAGCAGGTCGACATGCTCGACCCGCAGCGCGGCAAGTTCCGACCAGCGCAGGCCGCAGTAGGCGAGCACGAACACCGCCAGCCGGTAAGACCGGTATGCGGCCGCAGCAGTCTCGGCGTCCCGACGCCCGAGCGGTGGTACGGCAGCCTCCATCGCGAGCGTCTCGACCTTACCGGCATCGAGGTACCGCCGGCGGCGGGTGTTGGTGCGGGGAAGTGTGAGGCCTTTGGACGGATTGGCCGGGATGCGCTTGTCCTTGACCGCCAGGTCGAGAACGGCCGACAGCACGCCGTGGATCTTGCGCGCCGAGGCTCCGGATTGTCCGGTTGCGGTGAGCGACGCCAGCCAGGCCCGGATTTCGCCGTGCTCAACGGCTGCGAGCGGCGTCGCCGACCAGCGCGGGAGCACGTGGACCGCGAGAATGTTCTCGTAACGTGCGCGCGTGGTGGCCTTGAGATTGATCTTTCCGGCGAGCCATTGGTTTGCGACGTGTGCCGACGGTGACCTTCGATCGGTTCGGGTCGACATAGCTGCCCGTGCCGACGGCCACCACGACGGAGTCGAGCCACTGTTGGGCGTCGACTTTGCGCGGGAAATGGCGAGCATGCTGGCATCCGTTCGAGTCGTAGTACCGGGCACGCCAGCGCAGCCCCGAACCGTGGCGGCTATTCTGCAGTCTCCTTCCATCTGCGCCGGTGGACGTCCAACGATCCTCGATGCTGGCCACGGCAGGCTTCCCTTCTCCTTACTGCCTACCGTATTCGAGCGATCTGACACCCGAACGTCGTGATTTGGTCCGGCCTCCGGAGAACGAAAGGCGGTACCTGCCGCGGTGGATCGCTTTGCCGTTCGGCGAGGGAGAACCAAACCTCGACCAGGATCAGCTCCAGGAGGCGTGGATCGGGGTGAGGTGGCAGTGCAGGCGCAGGCTCGCGGCCAGCCAGTCCTGGACGGTCTTGTGCTTGTGCGTGGCGAAGTTGTCCATCACCAGATGCAGATCACGGGCGATCCAGTGGTCAGGTCGGCACAACCACGAGGTCGGCACAATGCCGACTATCGAACAACAACGCATGGCGTGCGTTCGGCGCGATGCGCTAGCGGGTTTGTGTGCCCCGGCGCCGGTAATCTGCGCGCGGCATGTGTTGCGCGGGATCGATACTCGGGTCGGGATGTCGGTGGGGCGAGCAAGTCTTATGACATGCATTGGTCCGATCTTGTGTCCGAGCAGCCGTCCCTTGCTCAGCTGGCGTACGAGAAGTTGATCAAACCCGGAGTGCTGCTGGTCGGCACGGTCCGGCGGGACGGCTCACCCCGCATCAGCGGAGTTGAGCCGCTGATCATGGACGGCCAGCTGTGGTTGTCGATGCTGCGGGACTCGATGAAGGCCCGCGATCTCCACCGCGATCAGCGCCTAGTGCTCAACAGCATCGTCATCGGCCTGGAGCCAGCCGTGGAGGTTAAGGTGCGCGGCGTCGCGCAGCCGGAATCCGACCACCCGGTCCAGGAGCGGTACGCCGCTGCGGTCCCACGCGAGATTGGCTGGCAACCGGTGGTGGGCCGGTTCGCCCTGTTCAGCGTCAAGATCGACGAGGTGAGCTACCTCGGTTACGACCCGGAGACGCACGGCCAGCATTTCGCGCATTGGCCATCGGGTGTCGAGTACGTACGCCCAGCAACGACACCGACCAGCCTCGGTCTTCGACAGCGCGTACGCCGCCTCCTGCGCTGACCGTGGCCGATCCCGAACAAGAGCCCGCAGCGGCGCGAACGAAGGCATCCGCACGGCGACCGCGCAGAGCGCACTGAGCGCCGAATCGGGGTGGGCCTACACCTCGGGAACGGATGACAAGGGGGTTGTTGTGTGCGTAGGTAGTGCCGGGTGGTGCGCCTGGCCAGCCGGCGACGGATCAGCTGGGCGGTTGGGGCCGCAGTCGTTGCGGGATGACGACTCCGGAGTATGCGGCAGGTGCGGGTTGCACGCGTTCGGTTATGACGGGTGGCGGTGCCGCCGTCATGTGGTGGCCGCATGGATCACCTGCTCAGCTGGTGAACCTGAGTTGGTCACGGATTCGGTCCTCGATCTGCCGGGCCACAAGCAGAATGAGTTCGTCGCCGGCGTGCAGCTCGAGGTCTGGGGCGGGTGTGCGCAGGTTCCCGCTCCGGATGAGGGTGAGCACGGCTGCGTCGGCTGGCAGGTTGAGGTCGACCAGCGGCCTGCCTACGAGGTGGGATGCCGTCGGCAGCGTGACTTTGATGATGGTGCCCTCGCCGTGGTGCAGCGTCATCAGCCGGATCAGCTCACCCTGGCTGACGGCCTCCTCGACGGTGGCGACGAGCATGCTCGGCGTGGACACTGCCACGTCGACTCCCCACTGTTGGCTGAACAGCCATTGGTTGCCGGGGTTGTTGACACGGGCGACGACGCGCGGCACTGCGAACTCGGTTTTGCATAGCAACGAGAACACGAGGTTGACCTTGTCGTCGCCGGTTGCGGCGATCACGACGTCCGCGGTCTGGATGCCCGCGGTCTCGAGGGAGTCAACTTCGCAGGCATCGGCCAACATCCAGTCGGCGTCGGGCACCAGCGCTGGCCGGTAGTGCGACCGTTGACGCTCGATCAACAGGACCTTGTGACCGGCGCTGAGGACGGCGCGGGCGATCGACTGACCGACGTTGCCGGCTCCAGCGATCGCTACTCGCATCAGCGTGATCTTCCCTAATCGCGGCGTCAGGCTTGCCCCGGGGCATCCGCGGTGGCCCTCGTCGCACATCCCATCACGGACGGCCCTGGATCCGGCCGGCTGAGTCACCGAGCCCGATGTGACCCGATGCGGTCACGGGACACTGTCGCCACGACAACGGCCAGATCTCGGAGGTGCGATGAGCCTGCAGCAGCTGTACGTGACGCTGCTGGCCGGCGGCCTGGTGGTGCTAGTGAGCATCGTCGCTACCCGAGTCGCCTCGCGTGTCGGCCTGCCCAGCCTGCTGCTGTTCCTCGCGCTGGGGGTCGTTCTCGGCGAGGACGTGCTCGGGATCGAGTTCAACGACGCCCAAGTCGCCCAGAATCTCGGCACGGCGGCGCTGGCCGTCATTCTCATTGAGGGCGGCCTGACCACCGACTGGTCGGACATCCGGTCGGTGATCGCCCCGGCAGGGGTACTGGCCAGCGCCGGTGTCGGGGTGAGCACCGCGGTCACCGCTATCGGCGCGCATTACCTGTTGGCGATGGGCTGGCAGCAGGCCCTGCTGCTCGGGGCGATTCTGTCCTCCACAGATGCGGCCGCGGTCTTCTCCGTCCTGCGTGTGCTGCCGCTGCCGCAGCGGGTAGCCGGTTTGCTGGAGGCAGAGTCCGGTTTCAACGACGCGCCCAGCGTCATCCTTGTGCTGCTGTTCAGCACAACCCCCTTTCATCCTTCCGCGCCGGCGTTCGTCGGCACGCTGCTCTACGAACTCGCCGCCGGGGCCGCGATCGGCGTCGCGCTCGGGTGGCTCGGGGCGATCGCCTTACCTCGGATTGCGTTACCCGCCTCCGGCCTCTACCCGCTGGCCACCTTCGGACTGGGCATCGTCGCCTTCGCCGCCGCCGGCGCCGCGCACGCCAGCGGCTTCCTTGCCGCCTACCTCGCCGCATTGATCCTGGCCAACGCCGGTCTCCCGCACCGGGCCGCGACCAGGTCCTTCGCCGAAGGACTCGGCTGGCTCGCCCAAATCGGGCTATTCGTCCTGCTCGGGCTGCTCGTCACCCCCCACAGGCTGCCGCAGCAGATCCTGCCCGCGCTCGCTATCGGACTGGTCCTGTTGCTTGCCGCCCGGCCGCTGGCCGTCGCCGGCTCCCTGCTCTTCTTCCGGATCCCAGTCCGGGAGCAGGCGTTCCTGTCCTGGGCGGGGCTTCGCGGTGCCGTGCCGATCGTGCTCGCCACGTTTCCGATCGTGCGCGGCGTACCCGACAGCGACAGGTTGCTGGACATCGTTTTCGTCCTCGTGGTGATCTTCACCCTCATTCAGGGCCCGAGCCTGGGTCCCATCGCCCGAAGACTGGGGCTGGTGTCTCCCGAGGTGACACGCGAGATCCTCGTCGAATCCGCGCCACTGGATGTGCTCGACGCCGAACTGCTGACCACAACGATCGTGCCGAAATCACGACTTCACTCGGTATCCATCATCGAACTACGGCTGCCCGACCCCAGCGTCGTCACCCTCATCATCCGCGAGGGACGCACCTTCGTACCCACCGACGACACCCAACTCAAGATCGGCGACGAACTGCTCATCGTGACCACCCGAACCCGACGCGAAGCCACCGAACGGCGGCTTAGGGCAGTCAGCCGCCGCGGCCCGCTCGCGCACTGGTTCCACGAATTCGGCGAGCAGGACTAACCGCCCGGCGCCCGCCCATCCTGCCCACTCGGAACGACCGCGCGTGACAACGGCGGCGCGCTCGGATAGCGACATGTCCGTGCGTTTCGATCGCGCTGACGGCGGCCTTTCGCCGATGGGGTTACGGATGCTTCCTCTCGCCACGGCTGCGGCGAGCGTGCGCCGTCGGTGTGTGTTACGGAAATGGGACCTTCGCCGCCACGGCGAGTGCCTCGGCGAAGTCGTGCGGGCATTCCACCGGCGTGAAGTGCCCGACGCCGACGAGGTAACGCAGGCGGGCGTTTGCGAAGAAGTCGTCGATGCGGTCGGACCATTCCCTTGGGAACAGCGGGTCGTGTTCTGGCCAGAGCACCGTCGTCGGCACTGCGATCCGGTCGCCTGGCTGCGGCGGGTGTTCGGCTAGCGATCTCGCGACCGCCCCGGCGCCGGCCCGGTACCAACCGACTGAGGCGGTGAACGCGCCCGGCTCGGCGTAGACCGAGACCAGGTGGTCGAGTCGGTCGTCGGTCACCTCGTAGCCGGGCCCTGACCAGTGAGACCAGAAGTGGCGCAGGTATGCACGTAGGGCGTGCGGGTAACCGTCGATGAGTTCCTCGGCCATGTCGAGCTGGTGAAATGACTGGTACCAGAACTCCTTTTGTGCCTGCGCGGTGAGGATTCGGTTGCCGATGCCGGGCAGAGGCGGTGAGACAACCAGCGCGCGAATAAGGTCGGGCCTGATCCGTGCCAGGGTCTGGGCGATCCGACTGCCAATGTCGTACCCGCCGATCACGGGTCGATCCAGACCGAGTTGCTCGATCAACCCGACGACACTGCGTGCCTGCGCGTCGGCGCTGTACGCCCCGGCCGGGTCTGACCGCTGCTTGTCGGACTCGCCGAAGCCCCGCAAATCAGGCACAACAACATCCACTGACGACGAGACGAGCGTAACCACATCGCGGTAGTCGGTGTGATCCCCTGGCCACCCGTGCAGCAGCACCATGGCCGGACCGTCACCCGCTCACCTCGTAGGCAAGACGGAATCCGTCCACGGGAAGGGCCTTTTCCACGGGATGAGTATCTCCGTGGGAGGCTTAGCTCCACTCGATCGCCGCCTGCACGTTGACAAGCCCGCTGTCCCGCGTGCCTGCCGAACTCGGCAGATCGGGTAAACAGCGTCGCCCCGTTCGACGGGCGCGCATACCGTCTCATCCGCGTAGGTGTCGTCACACTCGAATTGATCGCCGAGCGGCACCCAACGACGGAGATGCGTGCGCTACATCGTCGTCATATACCGCTTCCCGAGCGCCGACTATGCATCAACGTCAAGGATTGAGCCGTGTTCTCGGACCGTGGTTATGTGCCTCTTGCGGCGTCGAACGACATGGTGACGGAGTCGGTCATCGCGTGTCCGCCGCGTCAACACGAGGGGTCAACCGAGGGTGTGGATCGCATACGCGGTCGCGAAGCCGAGCGTGGTGACGACCCCGACCAGCTTACCGCCGTGCTCGAACGCCTCGGGCATCATCGTGTCGGCCAGCATGGTGAGGATCGCAGCTGCCGCGAACGTTAGGACGAACGCGACGGTGGCGGGTGAGGCATCCTGGAACAGGCGGTATCCGGCCAGGGAGGCGAGCCCCGAGACAATAGCGATCGCGATCCACATCCACAGGATTCGCGACTTCTTCCCAGCCACCGCTGGCCAGGCCGGTCGTCGACGAGATCGCTTCGGGCAGGTTGGAGATGAAGACCGCCGCCAGATACGCGGCGCCCACCCCGCCCCCTTCGAAGATCGTCCGGCGATCACCATCGACTCCGGAATACCGTCCAGCACGGTGCCGAGCACGATGGCCAACGCGGAGCCGCTCTGCTGATCTCCGGTGGCATCCTTGCGATCACCACCGCCGAGGACTGAGATCAGCCAGTCGCCGCCGAAGAAAACCCCGCATCCGACGAACAAGCCCCAGGCGACCGCACCGTGACCGGACGACTTGTCGGCTGCCTCCTCGACCAGGTCGAACGCGACCGCGCTGATCAGTACGCCCGCGCTGAAGGCCATTATCAACACGATTACGCGGAGGCTGATGTTCAACCAGATCGCGACCAGCGCGCCGATCACCAGCGAGGAAGCCGCCAACGTTCCCCAACCGAATGCTGCACCCAACACCAGCCTCCTGCTACCGGGAAGCCCAGCGGGGGCTAGGTCACCGGTTCGACTTCGCCGGGTCGCCAGGTCTTGTCGAAGAACGGTTGGAGTGGGTTGTAGAGCCGCAGGATCGTCCACCACCCCTTGTCGGGAACGGTCTGGAGCCAGTTGTTGGTTTTGCCGTCGGGCGCGACCGGGCCGAAGTAGATGTCGGTAGAACCGTCCGGATTGGTTTCGACGGTGCCGGATTGGCTCCCGAGGAGACGCGCCTCGGCCCACTGCGGTTTGATCACGGGGCCCAACGCCCGAGACGTCTCCTTTGGGTGAGATGCGGCGTGCGCGATGGCCGGCCATGGGCGCAAAGCCGTGCATCGTCAGTCCCCAACGTGCGGCATACCTGGCGGCAATGCCTGCCCGGAGCGGCGCTGGCGGTGCTGCTGTGGGTGGGCGCGGCCGCGCTGTTCCGCGCCTACCTGTTGGCCGGGCCGGAGCAACCGACCGGACTCAGCTCCACCGACCCGCACGTCGTGCTCATCGGCCGAGCGGTCGGCGTCGATTGGCACTGTCGTCTGGATGTACCTGTCCGCCCTGGCCGTGCTGACCGGCGCGTAACTCAACGGAGAACTGAGCCGGAGCTGGCGCAACACCCTCGAAGCCGCCAGATCCGGTCGAACCGGCCAACCCAGGGATCCCACGGAGCAGACGGGCGGGATTAGACGAGGACGACGAAGGGATTCCGCATTGTCCCGGGCTGCATACTCTGTCGTCGGAGATGCGAAGGGCAACCGAAAGGCGTCGCTGCGGAGCTACGGCGAGCAAGGCGTCGTAACCGGGTTCTCGCCTTTAGGCGGACGCTGACCGCGGCGCCAACCTGCATGGTGTGGACAGCTCGTGCCTTCAGCCGTATCCGATCTGGTCGAAGCTGTCGGCATCAGACAGGGAGCGATACAGCTCAGTGCCCACCAGGCCAGGGGGCCGGCGATGCGATGCCCAGATCACCCCCGCGCCCATTCTGGCCCACGTTCGCGAGCATAGCCATGCGCCGCGCCCGCGGTCGCGCCTGCTTGGGGGCGCTGCCGCAGTGGGCTTAGACGCTCGGCGTCCTGAAACGGGATTTCGGTCCACACTTGCAGGGCCAAGCAGATCGGCCCTCTCACCGACGAGCGTGACTAGCGGGCTTGACGTGTGCCGCGGCGCCCGCGCGCGAAAGCCCCGAGCAAGATGGTGAACAGAAACAGTAGGCACGCGACGATGAACAGCCAGAAGAGGCCGTGGACGACAATCCCTACGATCCCAGCCACCACCCACAGCAAGATCAAAAACAGCACCAGAGCCAGCATAGGGTCAGCCTCCCGCCGCGTCAGCGGCGACCGAGCCGGCGTTCGCCGGTAGCCCCCGCTTGGTAGTCCAATCCATAATGCTCAAACAAGCCCGGTTCCGCCTCGGCCGTCAGCTCCCCATCGAGATCGATAGACGGGGCATTCTTTACCAACTTCTTGTCCGCCATGACTCGCACATGCTTCGGCGCCACCCGTGCCCCGGCCAGCGGCACGAACACCAATCGGTGCCGCCCTATCATGCCCACCTTCACCGACGCGAATGTCGGCAGCTGCATCGCCGTGTCGAAGTAAACCGCCTCCAACGTCCCGATCTTCGACCCATCAGCATCCACCACGTCTTTACCGCGCCAGTCACGGATATCATCCGCTTCGAACACGACACACCCCTCTCACAAAGACCGTCCGCCCTGGCCTGGCCCTCGCCACGGTCGACCTAACCATCAGCGGTCCTACCATTCAGCCGTCGACCGCGGGCGCTACGTTCGTCAGCAGCTGACCCAGCCGCCGGCCGCCGCCGCAGCCTACGCCGCCACGGTGCAGTCGCTAAGCACGATCATCGCCACCTTCAACAGCCAAATCGCCGCGCGCGAGAAGCAGGTGACAGCCTGTTTTGGGCGAACCCGAGACGCCGAGATCTACCTGAGCCAGCCGGGCCTGGGGCAGATCCTGGCGGCTCGGGTTCTCGGTGAGTTCGGCAACGACCCCGAGCGGTATGCCAGCGCCAAGGCGCGCAAGAACTACGCCGGCACCAGCCCGATCACCCAGCAGTCGGGCAAGAAGAAGGCCGTACTGGCCCCTTCATCCGCAACGACCGGCTCGCCGACCCGCTACACCGGCAGGCGTTCTGTGCGCTGAGCGCTTCGCCCGGCGCCCGCGCGTACTACGACCAGCTGCGCGCCCGCAACATCAGCCACCACGCCGCGTTGCGGCAGCTGTCCAACCGGCTGGTCGGCATCTTTGCACGGCTGCCTGAAAAGCCGAACCCTCTACGACGAGCACACCGCTTGGGGACATCACGTGAATGATCAACAAGCTGGGGGTTGACGCGAAACGCGATGGGGTGTCTTGACCCCGGGTCCGGCCCGGCGAAGATCAAGCAGCTACGGCGGGCAGAGACACCGGCGACGTTCGCACCAACTGCCACTTGACTTTTTCATCCGTGGTGCGGACCCAGATGCGGAGCCGCACCGGGACCCGGTGGATGGCCAGCAGCGCGTCCAGGTCGTCGGTAAAGCAGCCGACCGCGGCGGGTACTCCCGGCCCACACCGCCGCATCGAAGATCAACCGAAACCGCGTGGCACACGACCACCATCAAACCGCGCATGACCCCGATCGGATCGTCGCTCGAGCTTGCCCTCCCGCCACCGGGTGATGCGCTTCACGCGCATCAACGAACCAGCAGTGGAGACGAGCGGGCTTCTTAGCGGCAGGTTCACCGGTTGGGGTTCGCGTAGCCGTGCCCGGGCGGGGTGGCCGGGGTTTCGCGGCCCGCTTGGAGCGGATTGTTTCTTGCGGTTGTGGCGGGCGGGTGCTACACCTTGGGTTAGCACTCTCGTCTTGTGAGTGCTAATCGATCCCGATGAGGCGTCCCCTGATGGGGCGTCGTCCGTCGCGGGCATCGCCGGTCGGTCCACGCAGCGCTGATCTGGCACGAGAAAGTAAAGGGACAACGACCATGGCCAAGATGATCGCGTTCGATGAGGAGGCCCGCCGCGCCCTTGAGCGCGGGATGAACATTCTCGCCGACGCCGTGAGGGTGACGCTCGGCCCCAGGGGCCGCAATGTGGTGTTGGAGAAGAAGTGGGGTGCTCCCACGATCACCAACGACGGTGTCAGCATCGCCAAGGAGATCGAGCTCGAGCACCCGTGGGAGAACATGGGTGCCGAGCTGGTCAAGGAAGTGGCGAAGAAGACCGACGACGTCGCGGGTGACGGTACGACCACGGCCACGGTGCTGGCCCAGGCGCTGGTCAGGGAGGGGCTCCGTAACGTGGCTGCCGGGGCGAACCCGATGGCGCTCAAGCGCGGCATCGAGAAGGCGGTCGCGGCGGTGTCGGAAACTCTGATGCACGCCGCCCAGGATGTCGAAACTAAGGAGCAGATCGCCGCGACCGCGTCGATCTCCGCTGCCGACAACAGCGTCGGCGAGCTCATCGCCGAGGCGATGGACAAGGTCGGCAAGGAAGGCGTCATCACCGTCGAGGAGAGCAACACCTTCGGCCTGGAGCTGGAGCTCACCGAAGGCATGCGCTTCGACAAGGGGCACCTGTCGCAGTACTTCGTGACCGATCCAGAGCGTCTGGAGACGGTGCTCGACGACCCGTACCTGCTGATCCACGAAGGCAAGATCAGTAACGTTAAGGATCTGTTGCCGCTGCTGGAGAAGGTGATGCAGACCGGCAAGCCGCTGGCGATCATAGCCGAGGACGTCGAGGGTGAGGCGCTCGCCACCCTAGTCGTCAACAAGATCCGCGGCACGTTCAAGTCGGTGGCCATCAAGGCGCCGGGTTTCGGTGACCGTCGCAAGGCGATGCTCGCCGATATCGCCATCCTGACCGGCGGCGAGGTTATCAGCGAGACGGTGGGCCTGAAGCTGGAGAACGCGACGCTTGACCTGCTCGGCCGGGCTCGCAAGCTCACGACGACCAAGGATGAGACGACGATCGTCGAGGGCGCTGGTGACGCCGAGCAGATCCAGGGCCGGGTCAACCAGATCCGCGCCGAGATCGACAAGAGCGACTCCGACTACGACCGGGAGAAGCTGCAGGAGCGGCTGGCCAAGCTCGCCGGTGGTGTCGCGGTCATCAAGGTCGGTGCAGCCACCGAGGTCGAGCTCAAGGAGCGCAAGCACCGCATCGAGGACGCCGTGCGCAACGCGAAGGCTGCCGTCGAGGAGGGTCTGCTTCCTGGTGGCGGCGTTGCTCTGGCCAACGCGGCGGCGACCGCTTTCGAGAAGCTGGACCTGACCGGCGACGAGGCGACCGGCGCCAACATCGTCAAGGTCGCGCTCACCGCGCCGCTGAAGCAGATTGCGATCAACGCCGGCCACGAGGGCGGCGTCGTCGCGGAGAAGGTGTCGCACGCTTCCGGCTAACAATGGCCTGGACGCGCAGACCGGCGAGTACGTCGACATGTTCGAGGCCGGCATCGTCGAGCCGGCGAAGGTAACCCGGTCCGCGCTGCAGAACGCTGCGTCCATCGCCGCGCTGTTCCTCACCACCGAGGCCATTGTGGCCGACAAACCGGAGACCGCCGACGCGAATCAGTCGACGCCGAGCATGGGGGGAATGGGTTTCTGAGATCATCCGCGTTGGAGCCCGGGATTAGACACGGGCGCGGTGCCGACGCGGCTTTCCCCTCAACCAATTGACGACGGCTCTCCGGGCCGCGGCGGAGTAACTAACTCTCGGCCGGGTATTTCGCAGGCTGGCTTCGACGTCGGCCTCGGTCCCGGCGACGCAAATCGGGCGCAACGAGGCCTGCATCCGCAGCATGATCACCCTGGAATTGATCTCGAATCTGTCCTTGGCCGACCTGACTGCCGGTTCCGCGCACGTCGGTCGGCTTACGCGCGACGTGAGCATTGCCGACGAATTCGTCCGCGCGGCGCAGCGAGCCGGTGCGACCCTGGACCGCGCGGAGCAGCGCCTTCCCACATCGATTAGCGGCGCTGGGCGTGTTGACCCGCTATGGTGGGCCGGGCTCGAAACCGATGGCAGGGCCGTCGAAACACCCCGAACACCGTTCCGTCGCGACCATCGTGATTTGACTGTCCGCGGCCGGCGGGCTCGCGCCCCCCGGGTCTAGCTGGGGGCTAGTACGACAGCTGTAGATCGTGATCATTGTTGTTCGCGGCGTCGGTAGTGGCAGGCGCGGGCGGTGGCTTGGTGTCTTCGTCGCCAGGCCGACCAGGCGAGCAGTTTGTCGATGGTGGCGATGCTGGTGAGCAGCAGCGCGTCGAATAGTCGCCGGAATTCATGGACGGTCAGCTCGATCATGTTGGCCGGTGTCGGGGCCAGGTCGCGTTCGGCGCAGGTGGCGACGGCGAGGAAGGCGTGGGCGAGCATCGCGAGGGTGGTCCAGCGGTGCCAGGAGGTCCAGCGCCGGACCTGGTGCTGATCCAGGCCGGTGAGTTCCTTGGCGGATTGGAAGTTCTCCTCTATGCGCCAGCGTTGCCCGGTGACGCGGACCAGAGCCGACAGCGGCACCGGGGTCGGGCTGTAGCAGCGCAGGTAGGCCAGTTCCCCGCTGCTGGGGTTGCGGCGGATGAGCAGGTGGTGCTGTCCGGTGTCGTCGGTGTCTTCGTCTTCGGGCAGCAGCGCGATCCAGGCCCACTGGTAGTAGCGCGGTCCTTTGCTGCCGCGTCCGGCCGAGTAGCTCTGCCAGTCGTCGGGACCGATCAGCTCGGCGATCGCGTCGACGCGTTGAGGTCCGCCGTGGGTCGGCACGCGGCGGTTGGCGGCGACCTGCAGCACGTAGCCCAGCCCGAGCTCACGCACGGTGGCGCGCAGGATCGGATCGGCGCCGTAGACCTCGTCGCCGGCCACCCAGCCGGCCGGCACGCCGGCCTCGACCGCGCGGATGAGCATCGCGGTGGCCAGCGCCGGCTTGGTCGCAAACCCGATGTCGGCGGGCACCCCAGCTGCCGCGCAGCGCTGCTGGTCGTCGGTCCACGCGCGCGGCAGGTACAAGGCCCGGTCGATCAGGGCATGCCCGCGGCGGGCGGCGTAGGTCACGAACACCGCGACCTGGGCGTTCTCGATCCGGCCCGCGGTGCCGGTGTATTGCCGCTGCACCCCGACTGAATGGTCGCCGTGTTTGAGATCGCCGGTCTCGTCGATCACCAAGATCGCATCCGGCTCACCGAACGCGTCGGTGACGTAGCCGCGCAGGTCATCGCGAACCGCGTCGGCGTCCCAGCACGCGCGCGAGAGCAGATGCTGCAACGCCGCCGGGCTCTCCTCACCACGATGCTCGGCAATGGTCCAACAGTTCTTGCGCTCCAGCGGCGCCAGCATCCCCAGCATCAGATCCGCGGCGTGCCGCAACGGCTCATAGCGCACGAACCGCGACTCGATACGGTCCAGCACCGCGCCGAACGCCTCACGCCACCGAACAGGATCTACGCTATGAGCCGCGGCCACCGCAGCGAGTTCGTTGTTCGACACAAACACCGGATGCTCGCCCGGTGGCCGCGCCGTTCATCGGCGACACGCCGCCGCTCCCAACCCCATCGACCACGAAGGTCACGATCTACAGCTGTCGTACTAGCTGACATTCTCGTCGTGGATGTTTCTGCATCGGGCGTCGCTGCGACATCATCAGGATGCCGGTCGAATCCTAACGAATAATCACTCGAGACAACGTCAGCGTCGACGTGCGGGCGCCTACTCCAAGGTCGTTGACAAGGTGAACAAGTCCCGTCATGGTGGCGATCGAGAAGGTCCATGTCGCGATCGATCAGATCGCCCAGACCACGGTGCGTGGTTGAGCAACGCGCGCTTGATAAGTCTGTAGCGCCACCGAACGGAGCCTCGGACGCCACCTGATTCCTCTCGCCCGGCTGCGCCGCTGGCGACGTACGCCCGGCGGGTCGGATACTTGCGCCATGGTTGAGGACAGTGCGCGGGAACGGGCTATCTATCAGGCGCTCAAGGCGGTCGACGAAGTCGCCGCCGCACTGCAGACCCATCTCATCGAAGAGCATGGAGCAGATCCCGAGCGGGCCGCCGCGCAGAGCTCCAACACCAGCTCGTTGAGGCTCCTGCGCCAGGCCCGGGAACGTCTCGGCGAAGGGCTACGATCCATCGAGGCCGACATCATCGCCGTTACGGACGAAATCTCCCTGCGTAACAAGTAAGTTTAACTACCGCGCCCGGTTCCAGCAGTTCCACATCGCTAGTCGGCTGCCAAGCTGTCGAGACGCTGGGGCGGAGATGCGGCCGCGGGCTTGCCGCCCGCGGCCCGAGAGGTGCCGATGCCGGCTGGCGCGGTCAGGAGGCGAGCACGCGTCCGCCGCCGGTCTCCCAGTCGCTGACTGGCGGCGGCTCGAGGCAGCCATCACGGCTTATCCGTGTGGGGCGCTTCGAGGCCGCCCGATGGAGAATCTCCTGGGCGCGGTGCAGGTCGCCGTCGAGCCCGGCGAGAGCCAGCGCGCGGTGCGCTACCTGAGCGTCGGTGGACGGTGGAATGACGACCAGGTCGATGCGTTTCCACCCGGACAGGTCGACCAAGCTGAGCGTCGCCGTGTCGGAGCGATAGCCGTCGATCTTCACTGGATGTCCGGTCACCGTCATGCGGCGGGGCGGACGATCCCAGCTCGCCAGGTCGTAGGTCACTCGGTACACCTGGTGGCCGGCCGACCATATCGCGATGAGCAACGGGGGAAGTTCGGTGCTGAGGTCACGCGACTGCGGCCACCACCCGCCGTCGACGAACCCGCTGCCGAGGTTCGCACGTAGCCGCAGCCGCACACCATCCGGTGACAGTGTGGGTGCGGATAGTCCAGGGGACGAACGGGTCACGGTGTTGAGGGTGGCCATCATGTGCGCCGATCCGAGCCCGCCAACGGGCCGGTTGTTGATCGCCAGGGGCGTGGGCGGCATGGACGCCGTCATACGACGTACCCTTAGTGTTATTGACTCTACTCCCCGCAAACCCCCTGCGGCGCTGCTCAACGGTCCGAAATTCCGCCGACGCGTACCACCGCCAACTGTCCCGGCCTACGGTCGGGCGTCGCATCCGAATACAGTCGGGCAGGCGCGCTGAAGAAGCGAGGACAGACCACTGCATCGAGCCGCCGCCCCAAGCGTGCCGTAGGCTGAGCAATGAGAGACGGATCTGGACTCTCACGCATCGACAGCCGCGTTGTGCCACCACCTGCCACACCACCGAGGCGTTCTCTGGCTGGCACGTCGGACTCTAAAGACGCTGCACGGCCGGCCGCGGCGCGTCACTCACCCTCAGCAGGGACGATCATGGCCCATCAGAACACGCACCAGCACCTCGAAATTTTCGACGGCGACCGTGCCGTCACCTCCGCCGACGTCGACACATCCACTGATCTCGACGAACCAGCCCGGGCTACTCTGCAGGCCAAATCCGGCCACATCCCGCACGGCAGCCGAGCCAGCATGGTCGATGCGGTACTCGATCTCCCTGAGGTACAACGCAGTCATCATCTGGAAGTGACCGTGCCGCTGGGCGACGCCGAGTCTCTGCTCCGACTGCAAGACCGATGCGGCAACATGACCACCAGAGCCGCAGGCTGCAGCGCCCTCGTGGACGCCGACCTATCCCGCCTATCCCGGCACGGCTCCGCCGCGTAGCGCTCAGCCCAGCCCCTCAGGACAGCAGCGGGACCAACTGGCGGCGGACGTCGCAACCCGCCCCAGGCCGCCCGCCGCCGGCCGACACCCCGACACGGGCGTTCCGACGGCCTCGATCGTCCGACAACCTGACCCTCGCCCCCTCATAACACTAACCGACAGCACCCAGAGGGCCGCTGCAGACACGCATGTACTCGGCGCTCGTGTGTTGTGAGGCGATTCGCGTGGCCGAGCCGGGCGAGGGCGAGGCCATGGTGTCCAAGTCTTATGGTCATATCCTCACTCGCCGCCGGGCGTGGTCGCTCCCGGGACGCCCGGCCTGGGCCCGATCCTGGAGGCCGGCGGATTTGATGTGCGTGCCCTGATCCAGCCCGCCGGTTGCGAGCAATACACGGGCCCTGGCCAGCTCCTCCACCAACTTCCCCATCTCTGCCAACATCGCGTCGTCCCGGCGGCGTACCGCGACCGTTGGTCGTCAGCCGGAACCGCATCGTGATGTGTCCAGTTGGCAGAGCTGACCGCATCGCCCACGCCATTGACCGAAACCTCACACCACAATTCGGGGCAGTGTGCGTACTCCGAGGCTGTTGCGTGCTGAGCGCTGGGCGGCCCGGGAGGTGCCGAGGTCGCGGAGATCGTCGACGCCGGTCAGACGGGCGGGCAGGGTTGCGGCCGCATTCTCGCTGCGGTTCGATTCGACGATCCTTGGAGTTCGGAGTTGGCGATGACGATTCTCGATAGCTCCACCGGCGCGGCGGCCCGTCGCGTCGACCCGTGGCACGCGACCATCCTGGACAGCATCGGCGACACACCGCTGATCCGGGTCGATGACGTGTGGGTGAAGCTGGAGTTTCTCAACCCATCCGGATCGATCAAGGCACGGATCGCGAAATATCTGATTGAGAAGGCTGAAGCGGAAGGCCTGCTTCAGCCCGGCGACACCATCGTGGAAGCCTCCAGCGGGAACACCGGCAACGCGATGTCGATGGTCGCGGCGGTCAAGGGCTACCGCATGCTGGTGATCATGCCCGACGGGATGAGCCCGGAGCGGGCGGCCATCTCCACGGCGTTGGGCGCGCAGGTGATGACGTTGGGCGACTTCCAGGTCACCGACGCGCTGGCCAAGGCTCGCGAGTTCGGTGCCCAACCGGGCTACTTCGCCCCGCAGCAGTTCGACAACGAGTGGAACGTCGAGGAGAACCGCAGCTGGCTCGGCCCGGAGGTGCTGCGCCAACTGCCCGCCGGCGTCCTGCCTGACGCGGTCGTCGGCGGAGTGGGCACCGGCGGCACGATCGTCGGCGTCGGGCAGGCGTTCCGTGCGGTCAACCCGCGCTGCCGCGTCGTCGCGGTCGAACCCAACGAGTCCTGCACGCTGATGTGTGGCGAGGTTGGCAGGCACCTGATCGAAGGCATCGCCGACGGCTTCGTGCCCGGCATCATCACCCGCCACCGCGGCGACATCGACGCCCTGGTCTCGGTCGACAGCGAGCAGGCGATCGCCGAGATGCGACGCCTCGCCAAACAGTTCGGCCTGTTCGTCGGCCCCAGCTCCGGGGCACACCTGGTCGCCGCCCGGACCCTCAAGCAGGAGCACGACGACATCGAACACGTCGTCACCTTCTTCTGCGACGAGGGCGAGAAGTACATCAACGACTACTTCCTCACTATTTTGTGTTGTTGGTTTTTTTTTGTGTTTGTTTTTTTTTTTTTTTTTTTTTTTTTGTTGTTTTTTTTTTTTTTCCGGTAGCTTGATCGGTTGCTGTTTGGCTTTGTGTCTGGGGTTTCGGTGGCGCGGTGTATGACCTACTGCGGGGCGTAGTGGTCGATGCCGAAGATCTGGGCGAGTTGGGTGGCGATGTCGTTGTGTTCGGTGAGGATGCGGCGGGCTTTGGTTCCCCGGTGGAGGGTAGATGAGCACGGTTTCTTGGATGCTGGCCAGCTCGTGCAGAGTTGCGTACGGATATGTGCAGCCGGCTGTTGGCTTGCGGCGCATCAGGTGGGCACGGTGAGGGCGAGCACGCGTGAAGACGTGACGCGATTTTCTGTTCGGTCCAGTGGTGCATCGGGAGAGAAGGTGGCGGTCTTTGAGTTGCCGGAGCTTTTGAGTTGGCTTGGGCGCGGTAGGCGGCGATCACCGGCGGCGGCCAGTGTGGCGGTGTGAACAGGATCCGTTTGCCGAAGTATTCGTCCGAGGCGGTAGGCGGCTGGTCGGTGCGCCAGCTCAGCGAGCTGGGGGGTGTCGCCGGTGAGGGTGATGGTGAGGACCCGGTCCAGCGGGGCCGCAGAATCGCCGATCTCGCTGACTGCGCGGGTGCGGCGGTGTGGCCGCAGTGGGCTTGCAGTTGGCTAGCTGCTCGCGAGCTTTGCCAGGGTTGGGCGAAGCCGCGGGCCTGCCGGGCGTGGAAGGTCGGCGAGTGGGTGACGATCACCCGCCGGGTCGCCGAGCGCTCGGTGGTGGTTCCGCGGTCAGCCGGCGAACGGTGGGTCGACAGCGAACCGCGGGCGGGATGGCACAGGTCGGGTGCTGGGAGCAACCAGGCTGCCGACGTAGTGCAGCCGATCTGGCGAGCCGGTCCTGGTTGGGGGTCGTGCCGCGTCGAAGGTGACCGTCGCGCTCGACACCCCGCGACTGGCGGTAGCCTGCGGTTTCGATCCGCGCGAACTGGGTGACGTCGGGCCGGTGCCGGGGTAGGCGTGGACAGCAGCGGGATGCCGCCTCGCGGTGACCACCAGCGCAGGCCGACCAGCCGCAGTCGTGCGTTTCTGTTTCGCCCGCCCGCATCGGCGCCCGCTGGTTGCCGGTGTCGATGAAGGCGGCGAAGGGTCATGTCCAGCACCAGCCCGCCAGATCCAGACGAAGGCTGCACCAGCACCGCCCGATCCGGCCTCGATCTCGCAGCGGCTCGGAGACGCTCCATCGCGTCCCAGAACCGGCGGTGATCCAGCGCCGCGCCGGCGCCGCACCCACCGTCGGCCGCGGTGGCGCCCACCAGTCGGCGAAGGCCAGCTTCGACACGGCGCGACACCCGATTCAGCGTCGCCAGCCCAGATAGCTGCCCACCGAGCACGCTCCGCCGCGCGCCCACCACCTCGTCGATGATGCCCGCCCGAGGGTGAGCCGACCAGAGTCGCGACTCGCCGAAGGCCAGATGCCGCGTCCGCTCCGGCAGCGCGACGGCGCCGTCGATCGCCGCCTCGATATCGGCGCCTTACCCAGATACCGCTGCGAGACGATCTTCGGCGGAGGGGGGAGAGAGGAGGGGAGCAGGAGGCAGGGGGGGGGAGGGGAGGGGGGCTAGCCCGACAACACCGGACCACGAACCGTCCGCGCATGCCGGGCTGGGTGAAGTACTCGGCTTTGGCGAAGTAGACCACCTGGCGGCGGGCCGGCACTGGGTCAGGATCATGCAACTGCGCCGAGCTCTCAAACGCAACACGCCACCCGGCCAGCGAGTCGGCAGATAACGGCGAATGGGACCTAACCTCGCGACAGCCAGCCAGCGTCGCGGTCGAAGTCATACCGCCGGGGCCCGACGTGCGGGGATGCGCCGGTCCGCTGGCTAGCTCGGCCGTCGATCTCTTGGCTGAAACTCGCAGGGGCCGACGTGTAGCGCTGCGAGCAGCCATATCAGGCCGTCCTGTAGGTGCGTCGTGCCGCACAGGTCGTCGCCGGCGGCGTCGATGTTTGTGTTGTGTAGGTCGTTGCGTTCATTGGCGGGATCACGGAGTGCCAACGGATCTAGCATGGGGCCGTCTCTACAGAGTGCTGTCCGGAGCACGCCGCGTCGGCGCTTTGCGGCCAGCTGTTGGTCGTTCACGCCGCTCCGCTGAACTCTCACCCGCGCCCCTCGCTGTTACCGGCTTCGTACTCAAACCGTGTCTAGTCGTGGCGCTGCTTGGTGACTCGGCCTGGGCGAGGCGGTCGACGTCCGGCCCCACTCGTGACGCAGCAGGACCCGGACGCCTCCTGGCCGGGGAACGCCGCTTACCCCGCTACGCGGTGCGCTCCACGGACCACCACCCACGTTAGTCCGGCGGCAGCGTCGTTGACCGGCGGCTACGGTGGCGCTGAGGTGGCAGTACCCCTGGGGTCGGCGTCGGCAGGTGAATCGGCATGGGCAAAGCGGACGCACTCGACAGGTTTCAGCGTCGGCACCGGTGGGCTGGGTTGCCGCTGGCCGTGGTCTACAAGTACAGCGAGGATCAAGGCAATTATCTGGCGGCGTTGATCACCTTCTATGGATTCCTGTCGGTGTTTCCGCTGCTGCTGTTGCTGGTCACCGTGCTGGGTTATGCCCTGCACGGCAACGCAGACCTGCAGCAGCAGGTTCTGAGTTCGGCGGTGGCCCAGTTTCCGGTCATCGGCGACCAGCTGGCCAGCAACATCCACTCGCTGCACGGCAACCTGCTGGCCCTGATCGTGGGCGTGCTGGGCAGCGTGTATGGCGGGCTTGGTGTCGCCCAGGCGGCCCAGAACGCCATGAACAAGATCTGGGGCGTGCCACGTCATGCCCGCCCGAACGTGATCAAGTCCCGCGCAATCAGTCTGCTGCTGCTGCTGGTCATCGGCGGCGGCCTCCTGCTCACCACCGTCTTGTCGGCGCTGAGCACCGCCGCGGAAGCCTACGGGGCCAATCTCGGGGCCGGGTCGCGGGCCCTGACCTCGGTCGCCGCGGTGGTCGTGAACGCGCTGCTGTTCATTTTCGCGTTCCGCGTCCTCACCGCCCGCGAGATCTCCACTCGCCAGGTCCGCGACGGTGCGATCGCAGCAGCCATCACCTGGCAGCTCCTACAGGTAATCGGTACCTACGCCGTCGGGCACGCACTCAAACGCGCCAGCGCCACCTACGGCGTCTTCGGGCTGGTGCTCGGACTGATCGCCTGGATCTACCTGGGCGCCGTGACCGTCCTGCTGTGCGCCGAGATCAACGTCGTCCGCGCCGGCAAGTTCTGGCCACGCAGCCTGATGACCCCGTTCAACGACGATACCGAACTCACCGCGGGCGACCGGCGCGCCTACGCCTCCTACCCGGCCACCGAGCAACACAAGGAATTCCAGAACGTCGACGTGGACTTCGACCAACCAGACACCCCCGAGCCGCACAAGCCCACCGCCGAACACTGACACCGCATCATCGGCAGCCAGCGCCGCCCGGACCCGGTGTCACACACCCACCCGTTGGAGCCGGAGGCTACGCCGTTGGCGACATCGACGGGGAGCTGTTCGCGGTGTCGCGCGGATGTCGGCACTGGGCCGCGGACCCGGCGGCCAGGATGCTCGCATGCCCTCCTGTGCGTCAGCCGCGGCGCGCCGTGTCTAGCTCGTCCTCCTGCCGCTGGTTGACTGCGTCGCCGTGGTCGCGTCGGCTGTTGGCGGCGAGGTAACCGAGGCCGGTCGCGATGATCATGATGATGATGGCGACGACCCATAGCCGCGTGAGCAGCGAAGCCGATCAACCCGAAGATCGGTGCGGTGGTCAAGACGACCAGCATCACTCGGCTGAGGCTGGTCCGCTGATCCAGCAGCAGTGTGATGCGCTGAATCAGCCGGTGTCCTTCGGGTGTCTGCCAGGTGCCGAGTGACGGCGGGGTGGACGGTGCCGAGACTGTTCGATGTGGTGCATCCGGCGATTCATCGGATTGGCAGTGCTAACCGGGAGTCCCGTTCGGTCCAGGAGCTGCCTGTAATGATTCCGGTGCTGGGTGACGGTAGCTGACATGACCGTTCATCTCGTTCCGCTGGCCGGGATCCGTGTTGAAGGCGTTCAGCCTTACGCCTGTTTGGTCGCCCTTGGCCTGGTCGAGTCGCTCATCGGGATGAGGCGAGTGTTCCGGTGGCTCCGAGGAGCTTCTTGGTGGTGCCCGTGGCGGCCTCAGCCTCGTGCGCGATCATCTTTCCGATCCGCATCGTGTGTCCTTTCCTCGACGGTCCTGCGGCACGGCCACGCCGATGCAGATCAGTCCGCTGGACCGCTCTGACGCCGCGGCAGCGCTGGGTCGAGGGCCTGGTTCAGCTCACCGGTCGGCGGACCGCGGCCATGACCTCGCGCCCGGCGGCCTGCTCGAGCTTGAGCTTCTTGGCGGCGCGCTTCTGTTTGATGGTCGTGCTCGGTTTCTTAATGGTGGCGCGTCGTGGGGACTTGTCTGCCATGACTCTCCCTGCCCAGCAGAGCGAGTGAGCTTTGCTGGCTGGCCGTTAGTGGGGTGGTGACCGTTACGGACCGAGCCCGAGTGCTACCTGGCGCCTTCCTGTTTCCCGGACTCGACATCGGAGTCCGGGGGGCCGTCGTGTTGTGGACCTCAGCGGCCGCTGGAGGATCGCCGGCCGCGGTCGCCGAGCGCGGTGCCGCTGACCGAGGTCCAGGCGGTGGGCGCGAAGGCGCTCAGCAGATGGTCGCTGTCTTCGAAGCGGAGCACCAGGATTCCGGCTTGCGCGAACTCGAAGCCGACACCGCCGAGTCCGTTCTCGACGTGGTAGGACCGCAGCGATCCGTCGGGGAAGGTCACCGTCACCATGTCGGGCTCAAGGTCCTCGATGTCGGGCAGTTCCTGGTACTCGTCGACCTGACCGGTGCGGCGATGCACAACGTGTCTGGCCATCGGGGTGCCGGTTAGCCGATGAGCTCGCCGCGGCCGGCGTCCGCGTCCACGGTGTTGATCGCGATCTTGCGCGGCTTGGCTTTTTCGGCGACCGGGATGCGCAGCGTGAGGACACCGGCGGTGTAGCTGGCTTGCACCCGGTCGGTGTCCAGGGTGTCACCCAGAATCAGCTGTCGGCTGAACACCCCCCGCGGGCGTTCGGCAGCGATCATCTCGGTGTCCTCGCCGGTTGACCCGCGACGCTCGGCCCGCACGGTGAGCACGTTGCGCTCCACGTCCAGGTCCACCGAGTCCAGGTCCACCCCCGGCAGGTCGAACTGCACCACGATCTGCTCGCCGTCCCGCCAGGCATCCATCGGCATCGCCGCGGGACGCGCCGTGGTACCCCAGATCTGTTGCGCCAGTCGGTCGAGGTCCCGGAACGGATCGGTGCGTACCAACATGATTCTCACCTCATCAGGTGGTGGCTCCGCCGCAGGAAAGGATGCGGGGAGGGATCGCGTTGTGCCGCCGGCCGGGGCTCGCACGGTGTGTCGTGTCGCCGCGCGTCCCAGCCGGAAGCAGACCCTTCTGCCGGGCGCCCAGCGGCCGTAACGGGAGCGCGTGCTAGTCGTCTCGGCGGCTGTCGTTTGGTCACGCTGTAGCTGTCCGGCTGCGGCGCGCCGACACTGCTTACCCTACCACTGCTGGGTGGACGTCCGTCCAGTAAACTGGTAGATAAAGGCTGGAAAGGCGCCCTATTCGGCGTTCCCCAGCCGCGTGACTCATACGTGCGGCACCTTCGATATCCAGCGGCGCGTATAGACATGCGCGGCCGAGCCCTCGGTGTCAACGGCCGCTACCACGCGCGGTTGACAAGCTCCCCGGATCGATTTCACGCGGCAATTTGACCGACTCTGCTCGCGCGCCGGTCGGGTCTTGCGGTCCTCGACATCGTCGAATTCGCAGCACATCCAGCTTTCGCGCAGCGTGAAATTCTTGCGGTTCGGTATCCTCGCCGTCGATGTCATTTGCCAGCGTGGCTGCGCACGCGTCGAGTTGCTTTGCGGCCTTGTGTCGCCCTCGACCGGCCCCAAGATGTACGCGCTCGAGCGCGATCGCGGTGACCCACGGCGTCGGCCCGCCACAGTCACCTGCGTTAGAGGTCAGCGGGATCTAACAGCACGTCCGGCCATGTCTCGCGTCCCCGCTCCGTGACTCCCGGATTCCGCAAATGACAGCCAGTCGATACTAACTATCATTTACCAATAATTCCCATGCCTTTACTGAATGCGGCACGTATCCTACCAATATTGGTAGGGAGAGCGTCGCCTTTCGCGGCGGTTAACAAATGCGTTGGTATTCGTTGGAGATTTATTGGTTATGCACGGCGAGGTGAAGGTATACCAGGGGGGTGCGGCCGGTGCCCGGGTGTATCTGGAGGCCGACTGTGCGGGAGCGGTCGGCGTCCACGTAGTTCCGGGCAGCCGCTGCCGTTCCGCGGTATACCTTCACCCCGCCGTGCATCTACCCCACGATTTACAATAACAGCCAATAGCAACTAACAATGCAATTCCTGGTCTACCGTGACCGCGTTTTGCATGCTACCCACTTGGTAGCATACGTGCCGGCAATTTTGGGAAGGGAGGTATTTCGGCAATTTTGGGAAAGGGAGGTATTTGTTGATTGTTTATGGTTCGTGGTGTCAGGGTGGGTCAGGGTGATTGGGAAATGGGTTTAGGTGACGGTAATAGCGGATTGTGATGGAGAAAGGAACGGGAGAATGGGATGGGCGGGATTTGGCGGCACGGCCCTGGCGGCCGGGAGCGTGTCCCCCGGGGTGATCGGGCGGTACTCGACGACCGCCACCCAGACGGCGCACCGGCGCGGTCGAGTCCCGCTTGTCGCGTGGCGACTGGACCGCCACACCCGTCGGGCCCCTGACGGGTGACGAGCCGGCCCCGGCGTGCCGACCTGCCGCAGCGGCCCCGCACTCAGATCCGAATCGTCCAGCGAACGCAGCGGAACCGGCCGCGCTCCGCTCCTCGCCGATCTGGACAGCGCCGGAAGCCGGCTTTCGACGTGTGGGGTTCCAATAGTCGGCCGGCAGTGGACCAAGGTCTCAGCTGCGGCGCGCCTAAATTGGCGTCTTCGTACTGGCGGCCGTCCGGTGTGCAGGACTCCGCAGATGCTCCCTGAGCCCGGGACCGGATGAGGAACGGTCTGTCCGTCCCGGGAAGATGCGAACATGGAGCTCGGACGGACGCAGCCGCCGGTTTCACGCCAGGGAACGCAGCGTCCTCGGGTGGTTCGTTCACCGAGCGGAGCGCGGGGTTTGGCGCCCGGATCGCCCAGCCGATCAGAAGGTAGACCCCGGCTCTGGCGCTGTCGGCCGACCGGGGTCAGGATGGTGTATTGGAATACCCACCCCAAGCGGGAGGTTCCGATGCGCGCCTCGGTCGGTGACCACGTATGCGTTCGCGGGCACTCTGTCGGCACCGCGGATCGGCACGGCGAGATCCGCTCGATCCGGGGGCCGGACGGGACGCCGCCGTTCGTCGTCCGGTGGGACGACGGCCACGAGGGGTTGCTCGTTCCCGGGCCAGACGCCGAAATTCAGCGGACACCCTCGACGAGCGGGGCGTAACTGCGGCCGGCGACGCCGCTGATGCGGTGGGGCTGGGCCACGCGGTCGCCGTTAGTCATGGGCACGGACGCTGAGCCGCCGGGCTGTCTGAGGATCGCGCCTCAACGTGGACTACGTCGATGTGCCGCCCGCTGAGATCCACGGCACCTAGTACGACAGCTGGAGATCGTGATCATTGTTGTTCGCGGCGTCGGTAGTGGCAGGCGCGGGCGCGTGGCTTGGTGTCTTCGTCGCCAGGCCGACCAGGCGAGCAGTTTGTCGATGGTGGCGATGGTGGTGAGCAGCAGCGCGTCGAATAGTCGCCGGAATTCATGGACGGTCAGCTCGATCAGCTTGGCCGGTGTCGGGGCCAGGTCGCGTTCGGCGCAGGTGGCGACGGCGAGGAAGGCGTGCGCGAGCATCGCGAGGGTGGTCCAGCGGTGCCAGGAGGTCCAGCGGCGGACCTGGTGCTGATCCAGGCCGGTGAGTTCCTTTGGCGGATTGGAAGTTCTCCTCGATCCGCCAGCGTTGCCCGGTGACGCGGACCAGAGCCGACAGCGGCACCGGGGTCGGGCTGTAGCAGCGCAGGTAGGCCAGTTCCCCGCTGCTGGGGTTGCGGCGGATGAGCAGGTGGTGCTGTCCGGTGTCGTCGGTGTCTTCGTCTTCGGGCAGCAGCGCGATCCAGGCCCACTGGTAGTAGCGCGGTCCTTTGCTGCCGCGTCCGGCCGAGTAGCTCTGCCAGTCGTCGGGACCGATCAGCTCGGCGATCGCGTCGACGCGTTGAGGTCCGCCGTGGGTCGGCACGCGGCGGTTGGCGGCGACCTGCAGCACGTAGCCCAGCCCGAGCTCACGCACGGTGGCGCGCAGGATCGGATCGGCGCCGTAGACCTCGTCGCCGGCCACCCAGCCGGCCGGCACGCCGGCCTCGACCGCGCGGATGAGCATCGCGGTGGCCAGCGCCGGCTTGGTCGCAAACCCGATGTCGGCGGGCACCCCAGCTGCCGCGCAGCGCTGCTGGTCGTCGGTCCAGGCGCGCGGCAGGTACAAGGCCCGGTCGATCAGGGCATGCCCGCGGCGGGCGGCGTAGGTCACGAACACCGCGACCTGGGCGTTCTCGATCCGGCCCGCGGTGCCGGTGTATTGCCGCTGCACCCCGACTGAATGGTCGCCGTGTTTGAGATCGCCGGTCTCGTCGATCACCAAGATCGCATCCGGCTCACCGAACGCGTCGGTGACGTAGCCGCGCAGGTCATCGCGAACCGGGTCGGCGTCCCAGCACGCGCGCGAGAGCAGATGCTGCAACGCCGCCGGGCTCTCCTCACCACGATGCTCGGCAATGGTCCAACAGTTCTTGCGCTCCAGCGCGCGCCAGCATCCCCAGCATCAGATCCGCGGCGTGCCGCAACGGCTCATAGCGCACGAACCGCGACTCGATACGGTCCAGCACCGCGCCGAACGCCTCACGCCACCGAACAGGATCTACGCTATGAGCCGCGGCCACCGCAGCGAGTTCGTTGTTCGACACAAACACCGGATGCTCGCCCGGTGGCCGCGCCGTTCACCGGCGACACGCCGCCGCTCCCAACCCCATCGACCACGAAGGTCACGATCTACAGCTGTCGTGCTAGGCGGCGCGGGATCGTCGAATTGCGCCCCGACCGGCCCGCCGCGTGTCGCTAGCACAGCAAGCGACAGCCGCGTTGTGGGTATTGCCGTCGTGACCGTGGTAGACGCGATGATGGACACCAACGGCCGGCGGCTCGGAGGTCGCCGTCAGCCGGTGCGGCGACCCATCCACGCACCTGGATCGGGTCACTCATCGGTGGGCAGGTGGATCGGCGATTACCGCCGGATCGAAGATCTTCCCACGGTCGGCGACCTGCCTTCCTGCGTGCCGCCTGACAGGGCTCACGTGGCGGCCTCACCGATCGGCTGGCTGCCGCTAGCTAGAGCAGCATCGACACAGAGGCGCCCCGCAGCGGACAGCCGTGCGGGGCGCTCTCGTTGTTGGTCGGCCCGTGGTCGAGCGTCGCTGCGAGACCAGGGCCGCGCCGGACAGTCTGTCGGAGGCGACTGAGCTCCGGCAAGGGTAATTCGTCCTGCAATCAGGCGTGACGATTTCGACCCGCCCGGAGTTGATTTAATAGGAGAGGGTGCAGAGTCGGGCCGCCGCAGGACCCGACCGCTGCCCAGAACTGCACGAGGTAGGCCGGTGCCAGCTCGTCCGCGGCCATGACGGCCAGCACGTTCTTCGCTACGGATCAGCGACCATCGGATGGCCCGACGGCGAAGAACACTCGACGCAGTGGCTGCCGTGGGCGTCCACGTTTCCGCGGGACGAGAGGTAACGTCGTCGTTCGCGCCGAATGCCAGCGCGTCCTCCCCGGCCGTGACCCACACGATCCCATCCGCGGCGACGACGAACCACGACCAGATCAGCCGTAGCCAAGCGCGACACGAGAGACGCCTCGTCGGCTGGGATTTTCGGCGGGGCGTTCTCGTCGGCACTGACGTCTGGTCGGCCCCCGTGACCAGCTCCACCCCCGCGAACCGGGCCGCGCCCGGCAGTCTTGCCCACCCCACAGACGCCACGCAAGCGCAGAACAGGAACGCTGGACCCGCCACTCGAGGGACCGCTTGGTGGCGGGTCCAGCCTCCTATGGCGAAGGCCTGGCCGTCTCACACCTGCGGGGGTCTGACGCTGCGGCCGCGGTCGAAGTGCGGCCTGCCCCGGTCGCCGACTTTGACCGGGACAGGGGTCCGGGCGTGGGATCTCACCGTGGATACCACGTCCTCCAGGTGAAGGCGACCCAGCCGTTCGGTCCGGTTCGGCTATGGCGTCGTTCCCACTAGCGGCTGTTGCTCGGCGCTGGATCCTTCGATCACTTTGGGGGCGGCGTTGCTCGTCGTGATGGCGATTTTGCGGGGCTTCGCCTTTTCGGCGATGGGGATCCGCAGGGTGAGCACGCCGGCGTCATAGCTGGCCTGGATCCGGTCAGTGTCCAGCATGTCGGAGACGATCAGCTGGCGGCTGAACACGCCGCTGGGACGCTCGGCGACCACCATCTCGGAGTCCGCGCCGGTCGGCGGACGCCGCTCGGCCTTGACCGTCAACAGGTTTCGCTCCACGTCGATATCGATCGAGTCCGGTTCGACGCCCGGCAGGTCAAACGCAACCACAACTTCGACGCTGTCGCGCCACGCGTCCATCGGCATCACCGCCGGGCGGGTCATGGTTCCCAATGCCTGCTGGGTGAGCCGGTCGAGTTCGCGGAACGGATCGGTGCGGACCAACATCGTTACCACCTCATTCTGGCGAGGGTCTCCACCGCAGCTGGGCGGAGGATCGATCCCACCCCCTTGGCCGCTTCGCGTGCGTCCTGCACGGTGAGGGGTAGCAAGCCAAAGGGGCCGGGATACTGTCGGCGCGGCGGTCTACCCGGATCGCGTGCTGGTCGCCTCGGCGACTATCGATGGTCACGCTGTGGCCTTAAGGCTGGAGCGCGCCGACACCCTCACCCTACGCCGCTGGGTGGACGTCCGTCCAGTAACGCGTGGTGTCAGGAGCGGACTGTGGTTCGCACCCCGAACAGCCGTGACACGCCGCTCACCGCCGCCCGGGAGGGCCTCGCGAACCGCGGATACGACGCAACCAACCGTCGCCGAGCTCGCCGCCGCAACCGGGATGGCAAGGCCGCGGTCAGGCTCCCACTCCCAGACCAAGACTGGCGGCAGTGCGTCTCGTTCGAGGTCGACAACTTCGCGACTGAGTCGAGGTCGGCGGCGCAGCAGAACAGGGTGGCCCCGCCTCACCAGGCAGTTCGGCTACACCGATCTCAGCCGCCGACGACGCGAAGAGGCCGGCGAAGCGCTTTGAGGCGTGGTCCGTATCCGGACCCCGATTTGCCAGCTTGCACGTGAACTCGGCTAGGGCGACGAAGGTACGCTTTCGGCGACGAAGGTGCGCTATCGGCATGGTCGAGCTGTAGCCGAGGCAGGCGTAGGAGCGGAGCTAGCGGTCGCTGTCCTCAGCCCGAATTCATGACTCTTGCCGTGCTAATGCAACCCGGTATGTTTCGCCGTGGCTCACTGTTCGCCGAGGTCGCGGGTGGAGACGACTGCTGGGTCCGCCCGTTCTCTGATGCCGCGCAGCATTCGTTGGCTCCCCACAAAGCTGATCAACTCAACCGGCTCCAGAGCGGGGGGCCCACCGACAGGAGAAGCTGTCAGGCTCTCTTACCAGCAGCCGGGTTGCTCCAGCACGGTTGGCTGACTGAACCGATCGGCCGCGTCGGGTTGTCGACAGCGGGTCGGATGGCACGCGTCCGGCACGTTCCAAGCGCCCTGTGCTTGGTGGCGGGGGGTAGCGTTCAAGTTACCGAGGACGCCGCGAAGATCCGCTGCCGCAACCGCTCAACGTCAGCCTCGACTCGACGCCACTGACCGCGTCCCATTCCAGCCGCTCGCCCAACGGTCCGTTCACCACACCGTCACCGATCACGGCCGTGGCCGCGTCGAATGACGTCGTGGCGTCGCGGCGCCGCGACACCTGCCGGTCGTGCTCTGGCAGCTGGCGAAGTGCGCGAGGCACATGCCGGCCAGTCGGCCGGCCCACCGCTCGCCGTCGAGCTGGTTGGCAGGGTCGGGCCGGTCCTCCTACAAGGTTCTTGCCGCGGCTGGTTCAGTAGATGTCGGTTTCGCGCGGCGGGTCGTCGTCCTCGCCCACCAACTCGGCGAGCCCCTTTTCCAGCTCACCGGGGACCGCCAACTCGGCGCGGAACCGGAACACAGCCCGCTCACCCGCGTCCTGCTTGTCTTCGGCAAGCTCGGCGAGCACCTGACCCGTCGAGCGGAAAAACGCAGCAACCGCTCGCCGGTGAGCGCGGGTCGCCAGATCCGCGAACACACCAGCCAGCCACCGCGCATCATCGACGGTCAAGTACGCGACCGGCACGCTAAGCCGATCGGTGTCGATCGGCTGCCACTCGCCGCTGGGCCGGGTCGGTTCGGTCATAACCAATCAACTCCTTCTGAAGAGTCTCCCAGGGGGAAGAGGATGTAACGCGCGGTGTCCGCTCGCGCCGGCTGGTCTGAGGTGCCTGTTCCGCGACGGCCGTCGACACTGGGGTGCGCAATTTGCACGGTAGTGGCGCCGTTTGTGCCCGAATCTCGCTGCTTTGAATGCTCGGGCCTCCGTGATGAGGCTCAAGCGTGTGGACGAGGTCGCCGCAGGCCGAGCAGCGGGTCGCGCAGCAACACGGTGCGCGTGCTGAAAGACGAGGCGTGGGAGCACCGGCGCGACAACAGCCAACCTGAAGGACAGACCAGCGACTGAGCTAGCGGTTCGGGGCGGCGGCGGGCGGGGCGACGCCGCCTACCCGCGGATGTACCCGGCCTGCAGGCGAGGTCCGCTGCCGTCGACGTGGAACATGAGCGGCCATCGGCGTGTGAGGCGAGGTTGCGGGCCGAGCGGCAGGCCTGCTCTTCCGCGGAGGGTGCCTGTCTGCGTCATCTCCGCGCATACGTCGGCGCTGGCTCCATCGTCGGCGCATGTCTCGGCGGACCTCGCTGTTCTCCGTCATCGCCTTCATCGCCGTGTGGATCTTGATCCTGGTCGTGATTATTCGCCCGCCGCCCCGCCCTCAGCGTCCGAAGGCGGGAGGGTCGATCCGACCTTCCCGACCCAGCGCTTCCTGCTGGGGCGTTCCCGTCGTGCTGTCAGTTCTCCCCGAAGGAAGCCGTGCGGTCGGCCTCCGGCGCCTCATCCGCTACATAGCAGAACGCGACCCCACCCACAGCCAAACGATCGGCTGCTCGCGCATTCGTGCTGTCGGCCGCGATCGCGCCGAGGACCATATTGCCCCGCTCATCGCAGATCCTGGCCAGCTCGTCTTCGGTCAACTCGGCGATCTTCTCGGCCAAGGACTGGGCGCTGCGGATGAGGCGGCTCACCTGGGCCAGCCGATACTGGCCGGCGGAAATGTCGCCGGACTGCGGCGTCGACATGGTGGTCATCATGCCCTGCGACGTTCTTGCTCGTACTGCTTGGGTTTCGTGCGGAACTCCCCACCAGCACGGACTGTTTATGTCCCCGACAGGCAGCCCCGTCGCGGATCCAACGGTGCGCGAATCGAGAACCGCCGGTGTTCGGTTGCAGCTCTCGCTTACGGGTGCGCGGGGCGGGTGTGCCAACGAAGACCCGGAGGCGTGAACACCGGGAGGTCGCGCGAGCGCGGCGAGCTGGCCAAGTGCATCGCCGAGGAGCACGGCGTGGAGGAGGACGAGACGAATGCCTGAGCGAGGCAATTGGGCCGAAATCAAAGACAAGCGCATGGGTGAGCCCGGTGCGTGGGAGGCCTACAACGCTGCTCGGATCGCCTACGAGCTCGGCCGCATGGTCCGGCAGTTGCGCGACCAACGCTGTTGGAGCCAGACCGAACTGGCCCGCGCAGCCGGGATGATCCAGTCCGCAGTCGCCTGCTTCAAGGTCGGCGGCACCGTGCCTGCCCAGCCTGCCCGTCCTCGACCGGCTGGCCCGCCCCCTCGACGCCGACCTCATCGTCCAGGTCACGCCACGAGACCACGTCGCATAAGGCCCCCGACCGGGCTGCCGCACCCTCGCAACTCGCCGGGCCGAACACAACGGCAGCCGGACGACGCGATCACGGCCTCGCTCCCGGCGCTGCGATCTCACTGGGTAGCGAAAGCTGCCGATACCTGTAGATCTCGTCCGGCTCCGATCGCCATCGCAACAGGCCGCACAGACGCCCTCGGCACGTCCGAGCCCGCCTTGGCGACTGCGCCGGAGAAGTCGTCCATTGGCACCCGAGAGTCGCACGTAGTAGGTAAAGAACCGAACGTTGCCGACAGCGGTCCGAGGAATCCATTCAAGATCAACTGTCAGCAAATTGCCGAAGAAATGCGCCTGTATAGGTGAGACGCAGTGATTCACCGAACACGCCCGATAGGAACTCGTCATGACCCACCCGGACACGAACTGATCACCATCACCGAAGCCGCGAGCATCGTCCGGGCACCAGTAGCGACATTGCGGTACTGGCGTTACTTGGGCGCCGGGCCGCGCAGCTTCCGCCTCGGGCGGCGCGTGGTCTACCGCCTGGCAGACGTCCAGGATTGGATCAACTCGCAAGAAGGCGGACAGTCCAGCACCAGGTGCCGCGCCTGGATCAACCAATCAGATCGTCACCGCATCGTGGCGCTACGGAACAGCCATGATCATCCCAGTCCTTGGCCAGTCCTTGGCAGTCCTTGAAATGACCGGAAACGACCAACGATGACCCAGTGCTATCAAACGCACAGAGGCCAACAACTATGGGGCCTGCAAGCACTCATCCTGATCAACACACAACTACCAAAATATGCCTGGATCGCCTTTGCAAGGCGGGGGTTAGGGGTTCGAGTCCCCTCGTCTCCACTGTCTGAAGCCCTTGTATTTGCTGGCCTGCGGGCACTTCGGCCGATCTTCGCAGGAGATCAACTGGGCTTCAGTCCGCAAAAGGTCCGCAGGAAGTCCGCGGGCCGCGTCGTGAATGACGTCGAGCCGGTCGGCCACCGCGTCCAGGTCCTCGTCGAACAGGTCGGCGTAGCAATCGAGCGTCATCGCCGCGGATGCATGACCGAGCATTCGCTGGACGGCCTTGACGTTGGCGCCCGCGCTGACGGCGAAGGGACGCAGCGGTGTGCCGCAATTCGTGCGGCGTCAGGCCAGCCTCCGATGGGCCGCGGTGTCGAACCAGGCGCGCCGCGCGGTCGGTTGCGGAGCACGCCGCCACGCGCGCCCGGGAAGGCGAGCTCATCACGGCCTCGTCCGGCGAGCGCGATCGTCAACTCGTCGACGAGGAAGCGCGGGATTGGCACGGGTCGACGCTCGTGCGACTTCGGTGTTCCCCACGCGAGTCGACTGCCGTTGACCTCCGTCACCGCCTCGCTCACGTCGATCCGTCGACGCATGAGGTCCATGTGGCGCACGCGCAGCGCGGCGAACTCCGACCAGCGCAGACCACAGTAGGTCAGGACAAGCACCGCGGCGCGTCCGTCGCCCGCCGCATCGGCGAGTTCGTCAACTTGGCGAGCGCTCAGGAAACGACGCCGGCTTCGCTCCAACGGTGGAAGATCGACGCCGGCGGCTGCTCGCCGCGCCGCCGCGCAAATCTGCGGATGGTGCGGCGGTCCGATCGATGTCAAAGCGCGCGGACGCATCCCAACCTGGTGCTCGACGGTATGCCGCCAGCGAGCCTGGGAGCAGTCGCGCGCGGCGTCCTCCGGTCTGGCCGCTGTGCGCGTCATCGAGAGACTGGTCGGCGTGGAGATCCCACCAGCTACCCCCAAGCGCACGGAATGGGTCGGCGTGCTCGGGGAGCTAACCAGGCAGCTCGACACAGGAGCCATATACGACCGCGACCTGCCGGCGGTTACCAGCGCGCTGCAAACGCTTCTCGATGCTCATCAGCGCCGGCGACGATGACCAGCCATATGCGAAGGCCCGGTATGAGATAGTGGCACCGCGCTTCAAGAAGCACGATGCATGCGATGTCACGTCGGTTGGTCGCGTCGCGCACGCTGGCTGTATGGTCAGTCGCCTGGCAGCGGGGGCTTCGGCACACCGCGGCTCGCCTCCGCCTCGGCTTCCATCTTTGCAAGGCGCGTGTAGTAGTCCGGGAACTCGTTGAGGTGCGCCCGCGCGATCTTCGCCGTCATCGTGACGTCGTCATCGGTCACATTCGTCTCCGGATCACGCGCGCCGTGCTCGAGCTCGATGTCCATCCCCTTCCGGAACTGCTCGACATCGAACGGCGAACTGTCCCAGTCGATGCCGATCCGCGCGCCCGCGGCGCGGGCCTCGTCCGGGGTAAAGCCTGACCGACTCATGCCGTCAACATACGTCCGGGACCCGACCGTCGACATGTCGATCGGACGGATCAATCGGCCCAGGTGGATCTACCACCGCCGGCTCGACCCGCCACCGGCCGCACTTGTGGAGGTCACCGCGTCGCGCCTTGTCCTGCTCCTTCGTCGCGGCTTCGATACCTGCAGCAGCCAGACAATGGCTGCGGGTGGATTACAACAAGAGTTGGGAGCGCCTTCGACCTTCTTTGCGCGCCCGATCCGCGAACGACGACGGTCCGGACAACCGCTCCTTCCGCCGATATCGGCTTGGACCGCGGCTCATGCGCCTGGGCGGGAGCCGGTGCTAGCGGTCGTCCTTACCCTTGCCGACATCGCGGATGTGGTCTGGCTGTGCGCCCGAATCGACACAGCCTTCCCGGGTCGCAGTGTCCGTGCGGGTGAGCGAATACCACACCTTGGGTGGCTTTCGCCGCGCTGCACGTGGAGGGAGATTGGACTTGAGGGCATGCAGCGACGGTGTCCGAACGAACACCCCGACGCCACGCCCGGGGGGTGATTGTCATGACAAGGTTCCGGTTCCGGATGCGGCGCATGGCCCGCGCCGCCATACCGGTTGCAACGCTCGTCGCGGTCTCGGCACTCGTTGTCGCGTGTGGCAGTTCCAAGCCGCCGCAGACCGCGTCGCCGACCAGCACGACGCCGAGTCAGTCCACAACGACGCAGCCGACGCAACCGGCACAGGCGCCAACCCAGGCCACGCCGACGCAGCCCACGCCAGTAAGCACACCGGAGTGCGCAACGGCCGACCTGCGGATCTGGGTCGCCCGTGACAAGGGCGGCGGCGCCATGGGCACGCAGTACTACCTGATCGAGTTCAAGAACGTCTCCGACCACACCTGCCAGATGCGCGGCTACCCCGGCGTCTCGGCCATTGCCGATGGGCATCAGGTTGGCAACTCGGCCGTGTGGGACGGCGTGATCAAGGTCAGTACGGTGACGCTCCAGCCCGGAGCGACCGCCCACAGCGTGCTCGGGATCCACAACGCCGACGCCTACCCGGCGCAGCTGTGCGACAAGGTCACGGCCACGTCGCTGAAGATCTACCCGCCCAACGAAACGACTCCGGTCTATGTCGCGTTCCAGTTCAGCGCTTGCTCGGCGACGGGCACGCATCAGCTGGTCGTGTCGCCGGTCGAGGCCGGTCCGGGCAACCCCGAACAGGTAAGCCGATGAGGCAGCTGACCGTGACGGCGGCGAGAGCCCGAGGATCAGCGGGCCTCGCCGGCCGGAGCCGCTGCCTGGCGGTGTTACAGCCGCCCCGGGGGCGTGCACCACGGTCGCCAGCAGTGGCGAGGGACTCACCCCGCGAGTGCACCTCTTAGCTTGCGGGCAGGAGGAACCCAGCCAAGGTGCGGTCCTGTCTGTCCACCCTTGTTGGGGCGTGTCGTCAGGGCTTGTGCGGTGGCACGAGACCGAACTGCAGCGCCATCTCCGCGAGGCGTGCTCGCTTCTCGTTTTGCGGCAAGTGCTCGACACCGAACTTGTGGAACAGAATTCGCAGATGCGTCTTCACAGCGTCGAGGCTCAGGCACAGTTCGTCGGCGATTTGCTGATTGGTTGGCGGTGAGGCGTAGTGCCGGTCGTCTCGGTAAGGCCGGCACAGCGCAACCAGCACCGCACGCTGGGCGGCCGTCAGCCGCACACCGGCCGGAAGCGGTTCGCCGACGAGCGTGTGCAGGCCGTCGGGTTCGGCAGGTGCGCAGTAGGTCAGGACTGACGTTCCGACTCGGATCTCGTCTCGGTCGTGCAGCCGTACCCGGCCGCTCACGCGCTGGCCGTTAACGAACGTGCCGTTGCGAGACAGCCCATCATCAACGATCGTCCACACGCCGCCGACGCGCTCCAATTTCGCATGCAGCCGGGAGACGAGCAGGTCACCCTCGATGACCACGTCCGTGAAAGCCGCGCGCCCGATCGTCATGACCGCCGCCTGCAGCGGCCAACAGCGCTGCCCAGCGTTCGCGTCCCACCGTGACAGGTACGGCTCTGACTCCTTCAACGGCGAAACCATGATTACCCACTCCTCAGTTCACTGTGCGCCCCCCAACCTGCCCCGGAAAGGGCCGAACGACCCTTGCCACCGTCCCACTCCGGCCTTGCTCACAGTTGCACCGACGCCCCGCTTCATGGTCCGACCGGCTGCTCGGTGTATGACGGCCGAGTCTGACGGGCGAGCCTTTGGCGACATTTTGGCCGCTCGAGGCGGCCCCGAGGCTCGGAGAGCCCAGGGAAATACTTGGGGTGGAGACGAGGCGACGTCATGCGCTCGCCGTCCTGACTCAGGCCAAGTTCGGCGATGTTGCGGCCGCGCCGGATCTTGAGGTCGGTCGGGCTGACCCCCGGCGGCGCGCACGCGGATCCTGATCTGTCCGGGTCGGACGGGCATTGAAGATGATCTCCGTTAGTCCGCAAATAGTCCGCAAGAATTCCAGAAACGTCCGTAGCAAGCCGCATCTGATCAACGACATCCAACACCACGCAGGCCAGCAAATTCGGGGCCTGCATGCACTCAAAGCCCAGGAAGCGGGGGCTGCGGAATCGGCACGGATCGCTTTTGCAAGGCGGGGGTTAGGGGTGTTCAAGTCCCCTCGTCTCCATGCATTAGAGGCCCCGTATTCCCTGGCCTGTAGCACTTCGACGCTTCGTGTCAAGAGCCACTACAGCCCGTCGGGGACACCTTGGGAACACACCAGCGGCGCGCGCGGCAAGGTCGAGCGCGTCGGCATTGGCCCACGAAGCGGTTCGAGCCTGGGGCAGTTCCCGGGCCAGTCGTGCGTACCCTTTATGGGACGCTTCGCCGGCGATTGGTGGTATTCGGTGGCTGCGCTGACGGGAACGATGGGCCGTCAGCTCGATGCCGTCCGTGTCGTGTTCACGACTCGCTCGCTGCGCGACTGCCAGCTCGCGGTCGCGCTCGTGCGCACTACCGACCTTGCCCAGCTGGTTGCCGTGTCGGCGTTCCTGTTCGGGCACGGTGGACTGGGCAGTGTCGCGGCGTACGGCGTCGTGCGCACTGTGGCGCCCGCTGTCGGGGTGCCCGTCGTCGCTAGTGGGACGGCCCGGGTGAGGCACGGGCGGATGCTTCAACTGCTCGCTCTCGTTGCCGCGCTAGCGTCGGCCGGGATGACCGTGGTCCTGATCGCACGCGGCCCGTCGACGGTCATACTCGTGCTCGCCGGCGTAGTGGGCATCGCGCTCGGATCATTCCGCCCGATCACCTCGGCGCTGGTGCCGTCGCTTGTCAGGCGCCCTGAGGAGCTGGTGGCCTGCACGGCGTCCGCAGGGTTCCTGGACAGCGCAACGATGGTGGCCGGTCCGCTGCTCGCCGGCGCGCTGCTGGGTGTGGCCGGTGCGGCGTGGGCGGTCGGCACGACGGTCGTCCTGCTGGTCACTGCCGCCCTGCTCGCCGGGCGACTGCCGGCTGCGCTGACGATGAACCTCGAGCCGGCGACCAAGGCATCGGACAATGTCCTGCGGGCTGTGTTCGCGACCCCGGAATCGGCCACCATCGCGGTTCTGGGGCCGTGCCAGACGTTTGTGCGCGGAGCGCTGAACGTCATCGTGGTGGTCTTCGTCGTGGACACCATGCGACTCGACGACGGCGCCATCGGTGTCCTGCTCGGAGCTATCGGAATCGGCGGCATGATCGCTCTCCCGGCTGCGCTCGGCATCGTCGGCACCCGCCGCATCTACCGCTCGTTCGGCCTGGGACTGGCACTGTGGGGACTGCCCCTTGCGATCACCGCGGGAGTCCCGCAGATCGCCGCAGCGGCGGCGCTGTTCGCCGTCGTCGGCGTGGGCAACGTCCTCATCGACGTCAGCGCGTTCAGCGCGCTACCCCGCGCGCTGCCTGATCGCCTGTTCGCCAAGGCGTTCGGGCTGCTCGAGGCGTTGTTTCAGATCGGGATGGCGCTCGGCGCGATCGGCGCCGGCGTGTTACTGCACGCGTTCGGCGCCCGGATCGCCCTGCTCGTCGTGGGTCTGCTGCTGCCTGTTCTCGCCGTCGCCGTCGCTCCGCTCCTTCGCCGGTTCGATGCCCGCCTCGAGCACCACGATCTCGAAGTTGAATTGCTGCGTCACCAGCCGATATTCGAAGATCTGCCAATGCCGGTGCTGGACAACCTGGCGGGCCGCCTTGTTCCGGTCAAGTTCCGGGCCGGCGAAGTGATCATGTCGGAGGGTGACTACGGTGACCGTTACATGCTGATTGTCGATGGCGCTGTGGCCTTCACCCAGCATGGCGCGAGCGTGAACGCCCTCCAGAGCGGATCAGCGTTCGGCGAGATCGCCCTCGTGCGCGATATTCCGCGGACGGCCACTGCTGTCGCCGCAACGCCTGTTGTGGCCCGAGCACTCGATCGCGAAGCGTTCCTGGCTGCATTGGGATGCGATCCCGAGGCTCACGTCAGCGCCGACGCCGTCGTCGATGAGCATCTAACCAGGACACCGACCACCAACCCTGACGGATCGCCCAGCGTCGACGGTTGAGCGCGAAGGCAGCCACGTTTCACCGTGGGCGGTCGGTGTCATCGCCATCGGCGTGGAAGTGGGGGCCGTGATCCCGTCATCGATGGCAGATGATTGCGAATAGCACGCTTACCGTCGTCGCGCGAGAAGGTAGTGGATGGTGTCGGAGCTGTCGCGTTCTGGCTGGCGGTCCTCGGATCCGCCGCAGCGGCCGGTGTTGTTTGTCAACCCGAAATCCGGCGGGGGCAAGGCCGCACGCGCAGCGGTTGCCGAGCGGGCACGCGAACGAGGGATTGAGACCGTCATCTTTGCGCCGGGCCAGAGCCTGGAAGCGCTAGTCGGGGAAGCCGTGGCCAATGGTGCGGACGCGCTGGGGGTTGCCGGTGGCGACGGGTCGCAGGCGGTCGTGGCCGCGGCGGCCGCCATGCATGGGCTTCCGTTCGTGTGCGTGCCGGCCGGGACGCGCAACCACTTCGCCCTCGATCTCGGGGTGGATCCACACGATGTGCTCGGCGCGCTCGACGCGTTCACAGGCGGGATCGAGCGGCTGATCGACGTGGCGGATGTAAATGGCCGCCTGTTCCTCAACAACGTCTCGCTCGGTATCTACGGCGACGCCGTCCGCAGTCCCGCCTACCGCGATGCCAAGATGCGCACACTCCTAGAGACCGCCGAGAAGGTGCTCGGCCCACGCGCAGAGGTGCCGGCGCTGCGCCTGGTCGACGATGCAGGGCGCGAGCACCAGCATCTCGCGCTTGTGCTCGTGTCGAACAACCCCTACACGCTCGATCGCCCGCTGACCCCCGGAGCCCGTCCGGCGCTCGACAGCGGCAGACTCGGGATCATCGTTCTCGACGCACCCGGCGCTTCCTCGCGCCGCCCGGGGCTGCCCCCCACCCTCCAGGGCGAGCGTGGAGCGCGCCACGTCTGAACGTCAGCGCGCTGCCACCGGTACACGCCGGGATTGATGGCGAGGCGATCGATCTAAGCCCGCCGCTGCAGTTCACTATCCGGCCCAGAGCTCTGCGAGTCCGCATCGCCCCCCGCCATCAAGGCATCCCACCATCGGCGCCGTAATCGCCTGCCAGGCACACGCGTCCGCCGCGAGCGGGCTGATACGCCGAGAAGGTGCGGGCCCGTCACGGCTGTCGGTTACGCACGTTCGCAGTTCGGGTCCTGCCGTCGGTAGATGCGGTCGGATGCTGCCGCGACTGTCGCTGCGGTTCCGGCCCCCACGATGGAACCGATCACCACATCACCCGGATAATGCACGCCGGTGTGGACTCGCGAATAGGCGACGCCGCCCGCCAGCAACCGGATCGGCACAGCCAGCACCGGCAGGTGCCTGCCGACCGCGTAGGCGAACGCGAACGCCGACGCGGCGTGGCCGGACGGGAACGAGGCGGATTCCGGCATCGGCTACACGGCGAGCCGCAAACACGGCGTGGCCGGCGCGATCCGGGCGCCGCCGCCCGGCAAGCGGCTTCATGCCGAGATTTACCGTCGCCGAGGTTACCCCGATCGCCAGCACACCCTCCAGCGCCGCGCGGCGTCCGCGCCTGCCACCGAGCACGGCGATCACAGCGGCGATACCAAGCCACAGGCGCGAGTAGGTCGCCGCGTTCGAGAGCCGGCGAGCGGGGCCGTCCAGCTCCGGGGTGGGGGTATCGGCCACAGCCTGATACACCGCCCGGTCCACCGCCCCCAACTCACGCAACGCCCCCACCCACACCGATTCGGCGCCCCGCCGGGCCTCGACCCGCCGCGCCAGCGCGTCCGCGACGCTCTGCTGCTGTGTGCCAGCATCGGCGGACATGGGGAGGATCCTTCGACTCAACCGGTGGCCCGACATGAGGTGCGAACGCACCTAGGCTAGACCGGACCTGGCGTTCAGCGCCGACGGCCACCCCCAGCAGCGGCGGCGCGCAGCACGGTGTCCGCCAGTCGGTCGGTGTCCCTGGTTGTGCCGGGGTCAGTGATGAGAACTCTTGTCAGCGGGTGAGCCAGGGTCGCAGCCATGCGGTGAGCACGGGCATGACGATCCAGGTCAGCGCCGCGACGTTGCAGACTGCGGTAACGCAGACGACGGCTAGAAGCGGCAACTGGGGCGCGAGCGCCTCCCGGGCGAGCGTCACAAGCAGCGCAACCGGGATCAGGCCGGCGATCACAACGATGGCCTGCTTCCAGCGCCGGGGCGGGCGGTGGCTGCCGCCGCCGAACCAGCCGGCAAAGTCCCCGACCACGTTCAGCGTGCGCTGACCGTCGGTCAGCTCCGACATGGCGGCGAGGACGGCATGCCGTTGTGGGGAGGCCAGCCACCCATCCAGGGCGGGACGGTCGGCGAAGGTCAACATCGCCACCGTGTCGTCCTGGGCGGCGGGGATCGGCGGGATGAGTTCGCTGTGCAGCAGTCCGCCGAGCTTTTGGGCTGCCGCGACACCCTGCCCGTGCAACGCCTCGTACGCGTCGTCGGCGCCCGGGCGCACCCGTACCGAGCTCACCAGGGTGACGCCGTCACGGCGCGGCTCGACGACGCGCTGCTCTACGGGCGGGGCGGTCAGCAACGCCCCGCTCTCCTCGATGAGGGCTAGGCGCTGGGGCGACACGAGCCAGCGATCCAGCGACGCCGCGTTGGCAAACCGGTAGGTGATCACGCACTCGTTGTCGTGGTAGGTCGGCGGGTGGGCCCGGTAGTCGAGGAACCCCGGCGCCCGGCGGATCTGGCGCCGGAGTCGGCGCAGCCACCGGCGGAACTGCCGGGCCTCGCCGTTGTGCACACGCCGGGAGACCACGACCGTCGCCGGCCGGGGCGTGTCGCCAGCTGAAGCAGACATCGACGGTCCTCCGACGGGGGATCAGGACGCTGTTCCGGTCGGGACTCGGGACGGTGGCTGGATGTCCTGCGGTTGTGACGCGGTTGCCGGACGCCGACGAACCACCGCGATCACGAGCAGCAGGACGCCCAACGCGGCGAGCACGGCCGTCACGATCTCGAGGAGCAGCAGCTTGCTGCTTGCCGTGTCGGCGAGCTTGGCGGTGCTGTTGATGCTGTCCGGGGTGAAGGCGGCGCTTATGTCGAGGACTGGCATGACGTCCACCCGTTGCCCGGCGACGTCCACGCCGACGGTGACCTGCTGGTGCAGGGTCTCATCGATGGGGAGGCCGGTCTCGCGGTCGGTCCACACGTTCAGCGTCGTCTGCGCCGCGTAGCCGAGCGGGACGGGGTCGGGCAGCTGTGCGAGGGCGACGACCATCTTGGCCCGGACCGACTCGGGAAGCTGTGGCGCGAGTGCGGCGAGGGTCTGTTTCGGCAGGGCGGACGGGAGCGTTCGCAGCAAGCTCTGCTCCTTGATGGCGCCAGTCATGGTGGCGGTGTACGCGTACACCGAGCGGCCGCCGCGGCTGTCCTTGCCGACGTACGTCACCGGGAAGCACTGCTGGGTGGAGGCGTCGTACACCGTGTAGGAGTTGTTCGCCTTCGGTTTCAGCGGAAACGCGACCGCCAGGCACCCGGTCGACGGCTCGGCCGCGGTGCCGCTCGGCGCCGGGACGGTCCGCAAGGACTTCCGGTCCAGTGCGTAGGTGTGGCTTTCGGTGGACGGGTTCCCGGCGACGTTCAGGTTCATGTCATCGGTGACGACGGCGGTGTGCGCGGAGGTGCTGACCGCCTTGATGTGCCGGTCGATCGTGGTGGGCACGTCCCGGAGGAACAGGTGCGCCGAGTCGCCGCTTTGCACCGCCTGGGCGTTGAGCCGGCTGGAGGTGCCGGTGTAGCGCAACGTCACGTCGAGGCTGCCGGGAAGCCGGGTCAGGATCGGGACGGCGACGAGCTCCACGAGCACAGCGGAAATGATGAGCGCGGCGCCGATCACCCCCAAGACGATCGATGAACGTCGAAGCGGCATGTCGTTCCCCTTTCGAGGGTGGGTAGCAGGTGAGCGGCGCAGCGATGCGCGGGTGCCGTCGGGTGGTGCCCACGCCGTGGGTAGGCGGGGCGCGGGTGGTGCGGTGAGCGTGAGGGCTGCCGGTCAGCGGGCGGCGGCGTGCTGTAGGCGGGCGCTGGGAGCGGTGAACGGCGGCACCGCAGTGCACAGTCTGGACAGGTCACGCCCGGCGCGCAGCACGGTGCCGTCGGGGCGGACGACCGCGGCTCGCGCGCGACCGTTGCGCAGCCACTGGTGCAGGGCGGACCCGTCCCGGCGGTGACAACGACGCCGCCGCGCTGCTCCACCTCGGCACGCTGGGCGGCGTGCGGCTCGTCGGTGGTGACGAGCGCGAACCGGCCTGCGGCCACGTCGTCGAAGCGGCGGCCGTCCCCGAGCGGGGCGTTCGGGCAGAGCCGGCCGGCCAGCGAGCGGCGCCGCGGCGGCCGCTGCACCAGTGCGGAACGGCGCAGCGTCGGTGTTTCGCTGTTGAGGATGTGGTCCTTGACGCCGGGGAGCAGGTGCATCCGGGGTGCGAGGACGCGGCGCAGCAGGTTGCCCAGCTCCCCGCCCTCGGTCATCGCGGCGCCGACCAGCTTGGCCAGCCGGATCAGCGCGGTGACGTGGGGTTTGCGTTCGGCCTGATAGGTGTCCAGGACGGTCGCGGACAGCGCGCCGGCGAGCACGCCGGCGAGTTTCCAGGACAGGTTGGCCGCGTCGCGCACACCGGCGCACAGGCCCTGGCCGATGAACGGCGGGGTGAGGTGGGCGGCGTCGCCGAGCAGGAAGACCCGCCGGTCCCGCCAGCGGTCGGCGACCTGGGCGCGGAACGTGTACTCGGCCACCCGGCCGATTTCCAGCCGGTCCACCGCCAGGTTCCCGGTCCACGGGGCCAGCAGCGGATGCAGCCGGGCGATATCGCGGTAGTCTTCGGCGGTCTCGCCGGCGGCCAGCCGGAACTCCCAGCGGTAGCGGGTCGGCCCGATTCGCATGTAGGTAGCGGCCCGGACCGGGTCGCAGACCTGGTGCGCTCCCTCCCACTGGCCGAGGTTGGCGTCGGTCGCGACGTCGACGACGAGCCAGCGCTGTTCGAAGTTGAGGTCACGCATCGATGCGCCTATGACCCCCCGCACGAGGCTGTTGGCGCCGTCGCAGCCGAGCACGTACTCGGCGGTGACGGTTTCCTCCACCCCGGTCACCCGGTCGGTGACCTCGACCCGCACCGGTCCGGCGCCGTCCTGGGTGACGTCGGTGACATCGGCGTTGCCCCGGATCGTGACCGTGGGGTGGTGGGTGAGGTTGGCGCGCAGGAGGGCCTCGAGTTCCGGCTGGTCGTACATGTTCGCCTCGGGGTAGCCGTGCTTGCCCTCGGCGGTGCCACGCCGGAACTCGCCCAGCACGCGCATGTTCCGGTCGACGAGGCGCAGCCCCTCCAAGGGCCGGGAGATCGCGGCGAACTCCTCGCGCAGCCCGATCCGGGCCAGGATGCGGTAGATCTCGTCGTCCAGGTGCACGGCACGCGGCTGCGGGTAGATCGACTCCCAGCGGTCGAGGACCAGGCATTCGACGCCGTACTGGCCGAGCAGGGTGGCGGCGGTGAGCCCGGTCGGGCCGGCGCCGACGATGACCACGGGCACCACTGTCATCCGATGGCTCCGCGAGAGCGCGGCGAGGTAGCCGGCGACGATGAGCGCCGCAGACGATAGCGGGCGCGTACTTGCGCGGCCCGTGTCTTTGCCGGACGTGGGTGATGAGGGCGCCGGCGAGCAGGAGCAGCAACCCGGCCGCGGCCACGCCGCCGAGCAGCGGCTGACCGCGAGGCCCAGCGCGACACCGACCGCGCCGGCGACCTCCAGGACGCCGATGTGCGGTAGGCGTCGACGGAGAAGCCCGCCTCGGAGGCGAGTTCGCGCATCGGCGGCAGGCCAGATCTTGGCCGTGCCCGGGCGTGAAGATCAGCCGAGCATGGTTCTTTGAGGATGGTCGGAGCGAGCGTCAGTGACGCGACTGCCAGCGCGTATGGTTGAGGACCGCGGCCACGGTTGCGGTGTCGGTGTCGTCGGCGAGGGTGACTGTGGTGAGGACGGAGCCGTCGTCGATCGCCGTGTCGACGTGTGTGCCGGGGAACCCGGCGAGGGCGTCGGCGACGGCGCGTCGGGTGGCGTCGGCGCGCAGCGCCAGCTTGTACGGTTTGCCGACTGCGGTGACCGGGAGCGGGTCGAGCACGGTGACGGCTTTGGGTGCGGCGGCGCGTTCGGTGACCCGGTCGGCCGCGAAGTCGCGCAGCTGGTCCCCGGTGACGGTTGCCTCGGGGGCGAGGGTGACGTAGGCGACCGGTACTTCACCGGCGTGGACGTCGGGCCGGCCGACGGCGCCGGCGGCGGTGACCTGCGGGTGGGCGAGCAGCGCGTCCTCGATGATCGCGGGGTCGATGTTGTGACCGCCGCGGATGATCAAGTCTTTGGCGCGGCCGGTGAGGTAGATGAACCCGTCCTCGTCGATGCGGGCCAGGTCGCCGGTGTCCAGCCAGCCGTCGACCAGTTTGCCCATGCCGTCCAGGACGTGGCCGTCCCCGTCGCGGCCGGTGACGTAGCCCGGGAACACGGTCGGGCCGCTGATCGCCAGCACGCCGACCCCGCCTGGTGGGACGTCCGTCCACTGCCCGTCCGCGTCGATGTGGACGATGCGCACCCGCTGGTAGGGCAGGCGCTGCCCGGCCGAGCCGGGCCGGGGCGCGTCGGGGAAGCTGCGGGCGCTGGCACAGGTGGCCTCGGTCAGGCCATAACCCTCGAGCAGGCGTACCCCGGTGTGCGCCTGGAAGGCGTCCCGCACCGCGGCCGGCAGCGGCGAGGCGCCCACCATCGCAACCCGCAGGCTGCCGATGTGTGCGTCGACCGGGACCTGCGCCAGGGTGGCGTACACGGTCGGGACGGCGCTCATCGCGGCGATCCGGTAGTGCTCGACGATCCGCCAGAACTGGCCGAACAGCGCGGGTTCGCGGTAGCCCAGCGGCCCGGCCCACACGACCTGCTGGCCCTTGTAGAGCGGGGCCAGCGTTGTGACGATCAGCGCGTTCACGTGAAACAGCGGCAGCGCCGCGAACACGGCGGCGTCCGTGTCGAACACCGAGTTCGCGGCCAGCATCCACGCGTCGGCGACCTCGTTGGTGTGCGTGTGTGCGGCGAGTTTCGGCGCCCCGGTGGTGCCGCCGGTGTGGAACAGGGCGGCCAGGTCCGTGCCCTTCGGCGGCGAGCCGGCGAACGCGGCCGGGTCCTTGCTAGCGGCGAGATGCCCGAGGTATTCGGTGCGCACACCGGGTATCTCGGCAGGGGTGTGGGCGCTGTGTCGGCGCCGGTGGGCCGCAGCACGAGGATGACGTCCAGTTCTGCGGCGAGCTCCCGCGCCGTGTCCCACACGTCCGAGGCCAGCTCGGGGCCGGCGGTGACCAGTACCCGGGCGCCGGAGCGGCGTAGCAGCTCGGCGAGGTGCGCCCGGGACAGGCCGCCGTTGAGCGGTGCGGCGATACCCGCCAGCTGCGCGGCCAGGGTGGCGGTGATGAGCTGGTCGCAGTTCGGGGACATCAGCGCCACCGCGTCACCGCGGCGCACGCCCAGCGTGTGCAGGGCGTTGGCGTAGCGGTGCACGTCGGCCAGCAACTCGCCGAAGGTGTGCCGCCGCGGCTCGGTCCAGCGCGCGGCCGCCGGCAGCACGGTGACCGCGGTCCGCTCGGGCCACAGCGTCGCGGCGCGGGTGAGCAGCGCGTAGCTGGTCTGCGGCAGGCCCCGGTCCTGCAGCGGCACCGCCTCGATCATCGACAGGTCGCCCGGGTCGGCGTAGCCGGGCCACAGCATCTCGTCGTTCCGCTCGGGGATCATCGTGCGTACCTCACGACCGTGCGCTGGGTGCCCAGGTCGATGACGCGGTCGTCGGTGGCCACACCGGCCTCGATGACGTCGCCGTCCGCAGGTACTTGCGGTTTTTGGCCTGAGCCCGGAAGAACAGCCGCCACTTGGTCGCGGCCGGCAGGAGGGCGGCGATGATCTCGACCGGCTTGGGCGGTGCGCTCAGCGCGGTGCCGACGGGGGTGCCGGTGAGCAGCAGGTCGCCGGGATCCAGCCGCTGGAAGCGGGTCAGCGTCCGCAGCGCCTGGACCGGCTGGTAGATCATGTCGGCGACGGTGCTGTCCTGCCGTACCTCGCCGTTGACCGACAGCGTCAGCCGCAGGTCGGTGAACCGGTTGAGCTCGTCGGCGTCCAGGAGCACCAGCACCGGCCCGACCGGGGTGAACGTGGGGTAGGACTTGCTCTCGTAGAACTGGGTCTTGGGCAGTTGCACGTCGCGGGCGGAGACGTCGTTGGTGACCACCATGCCGGCGACGTAGTCGGCGAGGTTGTCCTCGGTGATCTCGGTGCCGACCGGCATCTCGCGGCCGAGCACCAGCCCGATCTCCACCTCGTAGTCCAGCAGCCGCACGTGCGCGGGCTTCACCACCTCGTCGTACGGGCCGCTGATCGAGCCGGAGGACTTGCGGAAGAACGTCAACGGCACCGTGTCCGGGTTGAGTCCCGCGTCCTTCGTGTGCGAGGCGAAGTTCGTCATCTGGGCGACGACCCGGCACGGCGCGGTGACCGGCGACACGAGGGCGAGGGAGTCGACCGGCACAGTGTCGCTACTGGCCGCCGCGGCGGCGATCGCCGTGCGGTCGTGCAGCAGCTGGCCCGTCGTCCCGGCCTTGGTCGCGATCTTGACGGCGCCGTCGGCCGTGGCGACGTACCAGCCGTCTGCGGTGCGCAGGACAGAGGTGGTCATGAGCTGGCGACCTTCAGCAGGCCGCGCACGGCGGCGAAGTCGAACTCGTTGTCTTCCCGCAGCGCGCGCAGCACCGTGCGCAGCTCGTGCAGCGCCTGCGGCCCCGGTTTGATGCCGAGGAAATCCTTGGTCGCCGGCGGCCCCCACTGGGCCAGGCCCGAGGCGGCCATCGGCGCCCAGCCCGGCTCAAGGGTGTTGTCGAACAGGTCACCGTCGCTGTAGTGCTCGACCATGAACCCGTCCGGGTCGCGCCAGTAGTCGAAGATCTGGCTGCCCTGGATGTGCCGGCCGATGCCCCACGAGTGCTGGTAGCCGTGCTCGCGCAGGTACTCCCCGCCGGCGGCCAGCGCGTCGAGGTCGGCGACCTGGTAGGCGGAGTGGACGTAGCGGGTGGGGCCCAGCGTCATCGCCAGCGTGTGGTGGTCGGTCGGGGTGGCACCGCGGTCGCAGCGGATAAAGCTCATCACCGGCCCGCGTTCGCGCTGCCCCGGGTAGTACAGGAAGTCGCTGACGATCAGGCCCAGATGCTGCAGGTACCAGTTCAGCGACTCCACATACCTGGTGGTCTGCAACACCACGTGCCCGAGGCGCTGCACCTTCGCCGGTGCGCGCGGCGGCCGCTGCGTCGAATTGGCCCGCGCGGTCGTGTGGCCGACATTGAGCTCCAATGGTTCCTGGGCAGGCAGCCCGGCCAGGTCGTCGGTGTCCGAGACGACACGAACGGCAAGCCCGGTCGGGTCAGTCAGCGCCACGCCCAGCCCGCCCACGCTCTCCGGCAGCTTCGTGGCGGTCGCACCGGTCGCCTCGGCCAGCCGCAGCACGTCGGCGGAATCAGCCGCCCGAAACGCCGGGCCGACGAACCGCGACCGCGGCCCCCGGCGGATCAGCACGCACGGCGCACCCGGGTCGGAGCCGCGCAGCTGCAGCGCGTCCGGGGTCCGTAGCGCGGTGCTGAACCCGAAGGCGTGCGCGAACGCCTCGGCCCGGTCCAGGTTCGGCTTCTCGAACTCCAGCCAGGCCAGGTCGTGCACCTTGACGACGGGGTTCTTTGCCCGCCCAGGGTGCTCGCCCGACAGTCCACCCTGCTCGCTATGCAGACCGGTGTGCGGGTCGTGGTGGTCGTTCACTTGACCGCTCCTCTCAAATGCCTGACGATATTGTCAGTGATGAACATAGCGTCAGTCAATAGGTATTTGAAGATTTCTTCAGCGTTGACGTTTCGCTATACTTGAACCTGGTCGGAATCCGGCAGGGGAGGAGAGCGCGATGGCGGAGGAGCGAGAGCAGGCCCTGAACCGCCTCGAGCGGCGCAAGGCGCGCACCCGCGCCTCACTCGTGCGCGCCGCCCAAGGCTTCATCGCGGCCGGGAGAACGAGCGTCCCGATCCAGGAGATCACCCAGGCCGCCGACGTCGGGATGGGGTCGTTCTACAACCACTTCGAGACCAAGGAGGACCTATTCGACGCCGCCGTCCAAGACGCCCTCGACGCCTTCGGCGCGGTGATGGACCAGCTCACCGCCGACATCGATGATCCCGCCGAGGTGTTCGCGCAGAGCTTCCGGCTCACCGGCCGGCTGCACCGCCGCAGGCCCGAGCTGAGCAAGGTCCTGCTGCACAACGGCCTGGCCCTCACCGGTTCGGACAAGGGACTGGCCCCCCGCGCCCGCCGCGACATCGAAGCCGCCGCCCGCGCCGGCCGGTTCACCGTCCGCGACCCCGAACTCGCACTCGCCATCGTGGCCGGCGCCGCGCTCTGCCTGGGCCAGCTGCTGCACGACCACCCGGAGCGCGATGACGCCGAGGCCGCCGACCAGGTGACCGAGGACCTGCTTCGGATGCTCGGCGTCGACGCCGACGAGGCGCACGACATCAGCCGGCGCCCGCTGCCCGACCCCGACGCGTTACCGCAACACGACACGGCCGCGTAAGGGCAAACCGACCCCTGAACGGCTGGGTCACGCGCTTGACCTGGCCAGCACGGCGGCGAGGGCGGCGCGCAGTACCGACTCAGGGTGGTCGACCGCGGCAGTGCTGCCGAAGGCCACGTAGCGGTCCGGGCGAACGAGCGCGACACCGAGCCGGGCGTCGTTGTGACCCTCCCACTTGGCCCCACCTGCCGACGCGCCGGGGCGGTTGTGACGGCGTGAACGGGCCCCACTCGACGGTGATCAGCGATGGGTGGAGTTGTTCGCCGCGATCGGACGCGATGCGCGGGTCGAGGAGTGCTCGATCCGCGAGCTGGACGACAGGCATCAGGTGCACCGCCGTACGGTGCGGCCGGCGTAGACCGACAGCGTCACCGTGGACTGGGCCTTCGAGGAGGCGAATCAGTGTTCGGCAGGACGGGATCCGTTGCTGGTGGCAGGCGGGGCGACGTGATCGGCGAGCCAATGGCGGGCCAATCGCTCGACCAGCTCGGGAACCGCCGCGGAGATCAACGGCGGCCGAATCGTCTGGGGACACCCAAGTCGCACGAACGCCGGTCCGTGCCCATCCTCCGCTCGATTGTGGATGAGCTTGCACTCGCACTACCCGGCAAAGATCGCAACGACCAACGACAGCCAACACGCCGATCTCAGCGGCACGTTAGGGGCGTCATCGTGTTCGAACGGGTGCGGTCTGTTCATGCGACGCCTCCCATCTCGTCGATGGCCAGTCGCAGCGCATGCAGCGCGTAGTGGGTGCGGGACTTGATCGTGCCGGGTGGCACGCCCAGTGTCTGGGCGGCCTGGACCACCGAGGCGTCGCGGAAGTAGCACTCGAGCAGCACCTGGCGGTGCTCGGCCGACAGCGTGCGCAGCGCAGCCAGCACGAGGTGCCGGTCGACGGTCTGCTGCGCGGCGTCCTCGACGGTCTGCTCGGGGACCTGGTCGGTCACCACCTCTGGGCGGCGGCGAGTCGCACGCCATTCGTCGATGACGATGCGCTTGGCCACCGTGAACAGCCAGTTTCGCCTGGAGCCGGCTGTGCGTTCGAGTACCACCGGGTTGCGCCACGCCCGGAACAGGGTCTCCTGCACGACGTCCTGCGCCCTACCCCGGTCGCCGTTGGTCAGCCCAACGACATAGGGCCACAAGGCGCGCGCGTGCTCGTCATGCAGCGCACGCAACAGATCAGCGTCAGTCTGGTCGCAGCGCTTGATGATCTCGGCGGCGGCGAGATCAATGTCGACAGCCCAGGGTTCGCTTGGCCGACATTTCGGTGGCGCCGGCCTCATCGGTCCTCCTCGGACGAGGAGGTCACGGTTGTGCGCGGGAGGTGCCCGCGCACCCGTCGCCGGCGTATCGGTCTGACCCGAGGTCGGGATCGCGACGCGGCTGCCGGGGCTCCTCCCGGAAGGCCACGACTCCAACCAGGCGCCCGCCGTCCACGACAGGCAGGTACCTGACTCCGTGGTATCTGATCGCGATCGCGGCTTCCCGGACGCTGAGGGCGCTTTCGACGCTGAGCGGCACGTCCACGAAGATGTCCTTCACTCGGTGGTCGTCCCGGTTCGCGTCCGGCAGCACGACGACGACGGCGGACGCCAGGCGGTTGAGACACACTGACGCGTCATGGCGATTGCTCCCCGGAATGGTTGATTCGAGCGGCCGGTGCGTCTGCGCGGCGCTGCGCAGACAACTGGATTAGCGTCGCGCCGGCGGATGCTCTTACTTGTCCGCGGGCTACTCGCTTCGTGATGTGCCTACGGGCACCCGGTCAGGGGGTGTCGTGGACGGCGGCCAGGAGTCCGTCGAAATCTTCCGAGCAGGGGCCGCACGCTCGCAGGTGTGCTGCAATGCCGGGGTATCGGTGCGCCGCGTCGGCGCCGCGAGCGACCAGGTCGACGTAGACGTGCGCCAGCCGCATCGCTTCGGCACAGCCGACGTCATGCGGGTCGGTCTGCAGGAAGCGGTCCAGTGCTGACCAGCCATTCATGTGCGCCTCGCCGTCTCCGGGTCTAGGTAACCGTTAGCTGCGAGCGTTGCTCGTAACTTACGCCGAGCGTCGAACAACGTCTTGTAGATCGCATTTCGGTTGGTGCTCAGCTCGACCACCAGCGCATCCAACGGCACGCCGTTGACGACGATCGCGACAAAGATCCGCCGCTGCCGCTCGGTCAGCGCGTCGTTCACGGCGCGGCGCACCGCAGTTGCGAACTCACGCGCCTCGGACGCATGAGCTGGATCGAACCCGAACCGGCCAGGGAGTCGGTCCCACTCCTCAGCGTCGAGCGACACCGTGGGGTGTCGCCAGAAATGCCGGCCGACCTTGGCGGAGACTTCGAAGATCACAAATTTGTACGCCCAGGTGGTGAACCTGCTCTCGCCGCGGAACTGTCCGAGCTTGGCGATGATCGCGAGCAACGCATCCGCAGCGGCCTGGTGTGTCAGGTCATCCAACTCCGGACCGGACACATGCAGTTGCCCCGCCCGTCGGTGCACTTCGCCCCGCGCGATACGAAGGAGCACAGCGTGTAGCCGCGCCTGCGCTGCCTCGCGCTGCCCACCGGTGAGGTCACGCAGCCATTCGGCCGACTCCCGATCCACCGCTCCGGCCATTTGCGATATCAGGGACCCACGTACGCAGGTCCCGCCAGCCCATCCACGCAGCGATGCTACGAGCAACGCGCGCAGGAAGGGAAGGCACGAGGCATCGGCGCCGATCACGCCCGCTCCCCGACCGTCCGCTGGGGGCGGTCGGGGAGTCGTATCGCGGGGGTCAGCTGGCGACGATGCCTTCGCCGCCGATGGCGCCGGGGACGGTGACCGCGCCGATTTGGGTGAGCGATCCGTCGTTGCCGATGTGGTACTCATCGACGACGCCGTTGGCGCCGGCCTGCGCGTACAGGTAGCGGCCGTCGGAGGAGACGGCTGCGTCGACGGTGCCCGCGTCGGTGGCGGTGATGCCGAGCGCGCTGAGTATGCCGCTGCCGTCATCGTGGTAGCCGGACAGGTTGGCGCTGCCGGCGTTGGAGGCGTAGAGGTTCGACTCGCTGCGCACGATCCAGCAGGTGGCGGCCTGCCCGGTTGCCTCGCGGTCGACGAGAGTGAGCGTGCCGTCGCGGTTGAGGGTGAACGTGGCGACCGCGTTTGGGCCGGCCTCCGTGAGCACGAGGTGCCCACCCGCGTCGAAGGTGGCTGCGAACGGTACGGCGTTGGGGTCGGCGTTCACCACAGGCCGGGCCGACAGGCCGCCGATCCCGTTCACGGCGAACACGTCGATGGTGTTGCCGTTGGCCTTGGTGGTGACGACGAGATTGCGGCCGTCCGGGGTGAAGATGACCTGCCCCGGCGTGTGCGTGAACTCGGGGGTCTGTGTCGGGTCGAGGCCGAGCGCCCGGTGCCAGGCGGGCACCCGCAGCAGGGTGTCGCCGAGACGCAGGTAGCCCTGCACGGACCCGCCGTCACGAGCGTTGAGCACATACAGCGCGCCGCCATGCACCGTGATGCTGACCGGGAAGGTCCCACCGGAGGTGATCACCTGGCGGCGGGTGAGCCGGTCGCCGTGCACCGTGAACACGGTGACGGTGTCACTGCTGGCGTTGACGGCGTACAGCAGGCCGTTCGCCCGGTCGAAAGCGAGCGAACCCTGGGACGCCAGGTGATCGACCACGGATCCGCTGAGCACGCCACCCCGGCCGCCGGTCGGGTAGACACCGGCCTGCTGCAGGCTGCCGTCTGCTGCCCGGTCATAGGCGACGATCGTGTTACCGGCCGGGTCGTCGGTCTGTACGAACACCGGCGCGGACTGCTGGGCGGGTGAGGCCTGGGCCTGCCCGGCGAGCAAGACGGTGGCCGCTAGAGCCAGTCCGCCGACACCGGCGAAACGCGTGATGGTCTTCATAACACTCCTCAACGGGTGATCGGGTAAGCCGCGATGGGCTAGATAACGAGTTGGCGTCATTCGGCCGCCGCGTCTTACCGCCGCGGAGCGGGGTTACCCGGTTCGTGGCGAGTTAGGGTGCGTCTGCAGCTCGGCCGGACTACTGCTAGACAGCGATGAGCCGGCTTAACCGCCAGAACGCGGCGAGGTCGCCTTCCTATGCCGCAGTCTGTGCTGTGGCGGCATGCCGTGCCGTGGCGTGCGTCGTTGGTGCTGACCGACCTGTCTGTGGCGACTGGGCCGCACACTGAAGGGCGTGCCGGCCATTCCGCAGGCTGTTCGCCGGAAGGCGGAGCTTGTGGGCGCGGGCGACTGGCTTGCCGCTCATCATGGGCAGCCCCGCCCGTCGTCTCACCAACCCGATCACAGGCTGCCGGGACCAACCCCATTCAGCCATGCAGCGCCAGGCGACGGACGAGGCACCGACCAAACGCTTGACGCAAGACGACTCACGCTGACGAGAGGGCGTTTCGCCGGGAGTACGCGGCGCCTAGCTCAGGTCGAGCACGCTGGGGTGGTCCTGCCAGATCTGGCGGGACAGCTGCTCGGGATAGGCAGTCACCACCGGCTCGATGTCGAACAGCCGCGTCGAGCCGGTGTCGTAAGCGGGCCAGCCGGGGTCGCCGGTCATCGCGAACGCCGTCCACGCATTGCGCATCTGTTCGGACAGGGCGGCCGCTTCCGGGGTGGGGTCCCCGATCAGCATCGCTGGCTGACCGGCCGCCAAATTGCCGAACACCAGCGGAACGTCGAGGCCGTGACAGGCGCCGAGCACGCCGCCCATCCCAGGGGCGGGCCAGGTCAGCTCATATAGGTACGCCGGGCCGTTCGGGTGTGAAGTACGTGCCTGGCACGCTTTGCGCGATCGCCCGGCGGAACAGTCCGGCCGCCCGTGGCATCACCAGAAGCGCCGCCACGGATCCGCCGCCCGCGGACTGACCGAAGACGGTGACCCGGGCCGGGTCACCGCCGAAAGCGCTTATATCTTCCTGCACCCACTCGAGTGCCGCGACCTGGTCCAGCGGGCCACGGTTAGCGGGCGTCCCTTCGACGTACGCGAAGCCTTCCAGCCCGACCCGGTAATTGAAGGTCACCACCACGACGCCACCGCGTGCGAGGTTGCTGCCGTCGTACTCGGGTAGACCGGACATGCCGAACGTGTAGGCACCGCCTTGGATCCACACCAGCACCGGCAACCCGCCGCTGACGTCGGGCGACCACACGTTCACCGTCAGCCAGTCGTCGCCTTCGCCGACGAGCGCGTCCATGCCGAACACCGCGGACTGCGGGGGTGGCGGCCCGAACCTCGTTGCCTCCCGCACGCCGTCCCAGACCTGAACCGGTTGCGGCGCACCGAGATGCATGGGTGGGGCAGCTGACGGCCGCGGGCGCCGGCGGATTGGTGAGCGCGGTCGTCAACGGCCGTCTGGCCACAGGCAGACGGGTATCCCTGATCGTGATCGTCGCCGGTTCGCTGGCGTGCGCCACCGGACTTGCCTACGCCGGCGTTCAGGTGCTGACGATCGCGCTGGCGGTGCGGTGGTGGACGACCCGCGCTGGGCAGAAGCATGACCGTGACGAGCCCGCTGGCCGCGTCGAATGCCGTCACCGCGGTGATGGAGAACCCCGAGACCTGGCCGGGCCGCTGCTGGCTGCCTCTGCGCGGCAGATTCCGTCAAGCCGCTGCGCAGCAGATCCGGCCGTGTGGCATTTCGACCGGCGCCGCGGCGAGTCTGGGAGTCTGACGTTCGTGACGGTAACGCTTCGCTTCGGGTACGACGGTGACGATGGTCTGGGGGACCGACTGCTCGAGTCGGTATTGCGCGGGGACAAGACCGCCACGTCTTCACTTGCGGTTGAGTACCTGTCCGGAGAGCCACTGCCGCGAGTCGGGCAACACCGCACCCTCGTGGACAGCCAAGGAATCGCGCGTGGGACGGTGCAGACGACCGGTGTGAACATCACTCCGCTGAACCTGGTCGGCGATGACGTGGCGCGGGCTGAGGGCGAGGGCTTTGACAGCGCCGCCGAGTGGCGTCACGCTCACATGTCGTTCTGGGACGACGTCGCCGCGCTGGTCCGAGCCGATGCCGGAGATCCCGCGTGGCAGCTTCGCGAGGCCGAACCTGTCGTCGTGCATTGGTTTCGGCTCGTACCGTCCGACGAAATCTGACGCAGCCGCGCCTGCCCTGACCCGCTGGACGTTGAAGCGGAACTCGACCACCTGCTGCATCACCCTCGCGGCATGAGCGAACGTTTCGAATGGGGTGGCCGAGGGACAGCAGCCACACTGCGATCCAGCCGCGGACGACGACCGACGCAATCGTGACGAGGACGACCATCAGCACCTCGGCGGGATCCGGCGGGGTGGAGCGGTGGTGGCGCGGGAGTCCGACGGCATGTTCATGTTCGCGCCCACTCAGTCGAGACAGAACTCGTTGCCCTCGATGTCCTGCATCACAAGGCACGACTCGTTGTCGCCATCGGCACGCAGTAGTCGCACGCGTACCGCGCCGAGCGCGACCAGTCGTGCGCATTCGGCCTCAAGTGCGGCCACGCGCTCTTCACCCACGAGCCCGGTGCCGACCCGCACGTCAAGATGCAGCCGATTCTTGACGACCTTGCCTTCGGGAACGCGCTGGAAGAACAGTCGCGGGCCCACGCCTGAGGGATCAATGCATGCGAACGCTGAACCCTGTTTCTCAGGCGGCCGCGCGCGATCGAAATCGTCCCAGGTACCAAACCCCTTCGGTGGCGGCGGTACGACGTACCCCAACACCTCACACCAGAAACGAGCGACCCGCTCAGGTTCTGCGCAGTCGAAGGTGACTTGGATCTGCTTGACCGACGCCATCGGTCCACCATAGAAGCGCGACCCAGCCATCGCGGCGCGGGTCGCGGGCAGGCGCTGTCCTTCGCGTGATGGGCGATCCAACGTGCGCTCAGCTGTAGGCGTCTCGACGGCCGCGCCGTCCTTGGCCACCCGAGAACGCCTTCAAATGCCTGGTGATCGAGCAAACGACGCAGCGAGCTCGGTGCGCGACCGGAAGCCGCGCTTGCGGAACACGCTGCTCAGGTGCCGCTCGACCGTCTTCGGGCTCAGGAATAGAGAGGCGCCGATCTCCCGGTTCGACAGGCCCCGCGCCGCCAGTAGCGCGACGCGCGTCTCCTGTGAAGTCAGCGGCACGTCGCCAGCAACAGGCCGGCGTCTAGCCGTGGCTCCGGTCGCGGCCAGCTCCTGCGCCGCGACCGCAGACCAGTGCGTGAGGTCCATCGAGTCGAAGGCGTCGCGTGCCGCGCCGAGCTCGAGGCGTGCGGCGACCCGCTGCCCGGCCCGTCGGAGACGACCGCCGTAGAGCAGTCGGGTCCGCGCTGCCTCGAACGGGTCTGACGCCGCGGCATGCGCCTGCATCGCCGCGTCGAATGCTCGCTGGGCACCGACCTCGCTGTCGGCCGTGACGGCCTGGCATCGGCGCAGAAGCGCGATCGACAGCGGTGGGGCAGCTGCGGCCGTGGCCTCGGCGTAGCGGGCAGTGAGTGAGCGTGCGCCGTCCCACCTCCCAAGACCGACGTACGCCTCGACCAGCAACGGCGCGATACCGAGGGGCTCACCGCTCGCTCCCACGCCCCCGTCGATGGTGAGGCGCTGTTCGAGCAGCGAGACGACCTCGCCCAGGTCTCCGCGGCATAGAGCGCAGAACGCGGACGTGAGGGCCTGGTGGGCGGCCGCGCTCGTGGTGCCGGCCCGGTCGGTGAGCATCCGCGCCCGGACCAGGGACTCGCGGGCCTCGTCGTGCAGGCCGCGCGCGGCGAGTTGCCAGGCCAGCATCTCCACCGCCACCGAGCCGTCGGCGGCGTAGCCCAGATGGGCCGCGAGCTCGGCCGCCTCGCCCGCGTCGGCGAACGCGCCGGCATGGTCTCCCACCCACGCCCGGCCCGCGGCCAGGAGCGCCAGGACCGGGACCAGCACCCCGATGGCTCCGCGGCGGCGTACCTCCGCCACCCGCGCCGCTCCGACGGTCACGGCGTCGCCGACCTGGCCGGTGAAGGCGGCGGCGAGCGCCATCAGCAGCAGTGCCCGGGCATCGTGACGCAGCGACCGAAGGTCCGCCAGCCGCCTGACCTCGGCGAGCCGCGGTCCGCCGGCATCGAAGTCACCAGTCAGCACGAGGGCCGCGCCGCCGGTGAAGTGGGCCAGCAACTGCTGCTCGAGGTCATCGCTGTCGGCCACGGCATCGATCTGCTGGGCACACTTCACGAGCCCGGCAACGTCGTTGAGACGGAAGCGGGCGAGGGCCAGTTCCGTCAGCGCCCGCACGAGCGCAGGACCGTCGAGCAGGGACGAAGCATCGTCGAGGTGCTCGACCGACCGAGGGACCGAGCCGGCGTATTGCTCCAGCATCCCTAGGATGAACAGCACCTCTCCTCGGGCGCGGTCCGTTGCAGTACCGGTGAGCACCCTGTCCACCAGAGCCCGGACCCGCGCAACGTCCCCGGCCAGGAACGCATCGTGGGCGGCCAGGGCGAGCCGCTGTGCCGCCAGGTCCGGGTCCGGGGTGATGTCGCAGGCGCGTTCCAGCGCCGCTGACGCGGCGGCATAGCCCAGTCGGTGGCGGTCCGCGTCCGCGAGTCGCGCCAGTTCTTCGGCCACTTGGGCGTCCGTGCCGATCGTGGACTCGGCCCGGTGCCACACCCGTGCCCGATCCCCGACGGGAGGCGCGGCGGCCAGCGCCGCATGCGCCGCAAGCTGCTGGTCGGCCGTGGCCAGCTCCAGCACGGCACTGCGCAGCAGCGGGTGCCGGAACCCGTAGCGGGTGCCATGGCGGACCAGGACACCGCGCTCGCGCGCCTCGTCCAGCGCGGCGGCTGGCTTGACCTCCATGCCGGTGAGGACCGCCGCGACGGCCGCGGTGGCCGTCTCCGCCGCCCCGGACAACGCCAGGAGCAGCACCGCCTGGAATGCCGGAGGCGACAGATCGGCCAGCGTGGCCCGGTAAAGCCTGCGGAGCCGATCGCCGGTCGGTAACGGATCGGGCAGGGGCGCGGCTCCGACCCGTTGTGCGTCGTCCAGCCGCTGCGACACCTCCAGCAGGGCGAGCGGGTTCCCCTGCGTGCCGGCCACCAGCCGTTCCAGCACCGGCGGAGCGGTTCCCGCCGGCAGGAGCGCCGCTGCGGCCGACGCGGACAGCCCGCCGAGCCGGAGGACGGGCACGCCTTGCATGAGCTCGGCCGGTACGTCGGCGGTGCGGGCCGCCAGTACGAACGCGACGGCATCGGGGCCCAGCCGGCGCGCGGCGAAAGCAATGGCGTGAAACGACTCGCGATCCAGCCACTGCAGGTCGTCGACGAGCACCAGGACGGGCCCGCGTTCGGCGGACGCGGCGAGCAACGAGAGCGTCGCCGCGGCTACCAGGAACCGGTCGGCTGTCGAAGACGCGGGCGACCAGCCGACCGCCGATCGCAGCGCGTCAGCCTGTGACTCAGGTACCTCGGGCAACAGGTCGCGGATCGGGTGCAACAGCTCCAGCAGCCCGGCGTGGGCGAGTTGGGACTCGGACTCGGCACCCTGTGCGGTCAGGCAGGTGAAGCCGTCGGCCAGTGAACGAGCTGCCTCGAGCAGCGTGGTCTTGCCGACCCCCGGCTCGCCCTCGACGAGCAACGCCGTGCACCGGCCGGCGGCCGTCTCGGCCAGCAGTCTGCGGAGGTGCCGTAACTCCGTCTCCCGCCCCACCACCGCGGTCCCAGGTTTGAGGGTTTTGCCGGACGCGACCGAAGCCGCCCCGATGCCACTGTCGACCGGAGTCACGTCGTCCGAAGGAGGCCCTGATGCGGACATCGACAACGATCGTAGAGAAGCTCGAGCGCTGGCTCGCATCCCCAGGATGGGGGTACTACCCCATGTGGATCTTCGCACCGATGGCGTACCCGCCCCTGGCGCGGCCCTCCGGTCAATCGGGGCAACGATCGGACCGGGTCCGGTGACTGGGGTGGAAACACCCGTGCCTGCTCTCGCGGGCGCCGACCACATCAGCCTGACGGTCACCGACCTCGACCGCAGCGAACGGTTCTATACCGAGATCCTCGGGCTCCTCCGATTGGCCGACTTCGGCCACGCTCGGATCCTGGTCCACCGGCAGACGTCGTTCCTGGTTGGACTGATCCGGCACGACGCCACCGACGGCACCCCGTTCACCGAGCTCAACACGGGGCTGGACCACCTCGGATTCGCTGCCTCGAGCCGCGACGAACTCGTCGAGTGGGAGCGCCGGTTCGTGGCACACGGGGTCGAGTACACCCCGATCCGCGACATGGAACTCGGGTACCACCTGAACTTCCGCGATCCCGACAACATCGCCCTCGAGATCACCGTCTCGAACGACGTCGCCGCCCAGTGGTTCGCGGAGCTGCGGGAACGGGAGATCCCCCGGCAGGAGATCGACACTCGCCTGCAGGAGTACCTGAGGTCGCTCGAGCCGGCGCCGACCGAATGACTGGGGCCGCCGGAGCCCTCCAGGTCGGGGACAGCCGGGATATCTGGGGACGGCCAACAACCGGATGAGACCATGCCGCCCCGGCCGTCTGGTCGCCGTCGCCGGCCCCGGGCGTGAGGTCAGTTGGCAGGGACGAGGATCAGGCGCACGACCAGTTCCCGGGGAGCGTTCGCGGACACCGTCAGCACGACCCAACCGCCCCTTGGGTGGAAGTCGTTCGTGCCGGGCGCGACCGGGGCGTAGATCGTGCGCACCCCGTTTTCGAGCGTGCCGTAGAGACCGGGGTAGCCGTCGATCTGGGCCGGGGCGGCGTTCGGGGGCTTGGCTTCTGCCCAGCTGACGCCGATGAAGACGCACGTTCCTTTCTCTGTCCAGTACCAGACCCCTGCCGGATTCTCCGACTTGCCGACCGGAGCTGTCGCGTTCGCCGGGCAGTTCGGTGGGGCGCCGTGGTCCTTGAGTACCAACTTGTAGCTCACGGGCTTCATCGGCACCGACGTGACCTGCGTCGTCCTCGGTGCCGCGACGCTCGTCGTGGGCGCGGATGGCGGCGGAACGGCCACGGCAGTGTGGTTCGGAATGTTTCGGCCGGCCAAGGCGAAGCCGGTGCCGGCCGCGAGTGCGGCGGCAGGGACCGCCACTGCGACGATACGGCGGCGCCGACGCGCGCTGAGGTGCCGGCGGCGGACGACGTGAACGAGGTCTGGCGCGGGGTCGAGATCTGCCGTGGCCTGCGCGAAGCCGCGGCGCAGCAACGTGCTGAGGTCGTCGTCAGTTGGCATGATCGTTCTCCTCCAGGTCGGCGGAGTCGCCGAGCGCCTCGCGCAGTTTGTTCAGGGCGTGATGGCTTTGGCTCTTGACGGTTCCTGTGCTGCAACCCAGGGCGGCGGCGGTCTGCTCGACCGAGAGGTCCTGGAAGTAGCGCAGCACAAGCACGGCCCGCTGGCGCACCGGCAGGTTCATCACCGCGGGCAGCAGCACTTGCTGCAGCAGCACATCCGTGTCGGGAGGGGCATAGCCAGGCTCGACGTAGCGATACTCTCCCGTGGCCGTCGCGACCGGTCGCGCCAGCGGTTCTTGGCCAGGTTGATGACCGCCCGGCGCGCATAGAGTGTCGGCTCGTCGCGGATCCGTGGCCACTTCCGGGCTACCTGGATCAGCGCCGTCTGCACCACGTCCTCGGCGTGGCCGCGATCGCCGGTGAGCAGGTAGGCGGCGCGCAGCAGCCCGGGCGACGACTCGCGCACGAACTCGTCGAAGTCGCTGCCCAACACCTCCATCCGCACGCCCCTTAGGACACCGTCTCGCACCAAAGGGTTGCACGCTGGACGGTTACGGCATTAGGACCAGCTAGGTCGAGCGCGACCACGCGATTGCTGCACCCATCCGCGGCGGCCTAGGCTCCGAACACACTGTGTGGCGACTGTAACGGCAGCGAGGGCGCCGGTGACGAGCGAGCCGGAGCGGACGCGGCAGCAGGTGGCGACCCCGCCCGACGTCGATGACCTCATGCGCCGGGTCGCCGGCGGCGACCGGGACGCGTTCGCCGCCCTCTACGACGCCATCGCGTCCCGGGTCTATGGCTTGATCCGGCGCGTGATTCGCGATCCCGGGCTCGCGGAGGAGGTTGCGCAGGAGACGCTGGTCGAGATCTGGCGCACCGCCCCACGCTTCGACCCGTCACGCGGCTCGGCCGCTGGCTGGATCTTTACGATCGCGCATCGCCGGGCGGTCGATCGGGTACGCGCCGAGCAGGCCGCCGCCGACCGCGAGCGCCGCACAGCGACCGCAAGCGTGCCGTTCGACGACGTCATTGAGGAAGTTACCGCGCGGCTGGAGCAACATGCGGTGCGCCGCTGCCTGCGCACGCTCACCCAGCTGCAACGGGAGTCAATTTTGCTCGCATATTACCGGCGGCCTCACCTACCGCGAGGTCGCCGACCGGCTGGGCATCGCGCTGCCCACAGTCAAGACGCGGATGCGGGACGGGCTGATCCGGCTCCGCGACTGCCTTGGGGTGAGCTGGGGATGACCGATATCCATACGCTCTCCGGCGTCTACGCGCTCAACGCGATGGATGATCTCGACCGGGCACGGTTCAACCACCATCTCGACGAGTGCCCTGCCTGCGCCGCCGAGGTGGCCGAGCTTAAAGAGACGATGGCCGCGCTCACCGAGGCGACCGCTGAGGCGCCGCCTATCGGGCTGCGCTCCGCAGTACTGGCCAGTGTCGACGAGACCCTGCAACTAAGGCCCGAAACCCACCGCGTGTCCCGCCGCCAGCCGGTGCGCTGGGGCCGCTGGCTCGCCGGGGCCGCCGCCGTGGTTGCGCTCGGCGGCGCCGGCGCGGTTGGCTACGTGATCGCGGATGACGCTGGCCGCGGTGCTAACACGCGGGCGGACGCCGAAACGCAACGGATCGCCGCCGTTCTCGCCGCCCCCGATGCCCGGACGCGGAGCACTGCGGCGGGCGGGGGGCGGGTGACCGTTGTCGCGGCCGAGTCGCTGGACGAGGCGGTGGCAGTTCTCACCGACCTGCCCTCGCCCGGCGCCGACCACGCGTACCAGTTGTGGCTCATCCGCGATCGCACCCCGCGAAGCGTCGGCATCCTCGCCGCGGGTCGCACCGATGCCACGAGGCTGATCGGCGGTGTCCGTGGCGCGGCGCTCCTGGGCGTCAGCCGCGAACCCGCGGGCGGCTCGGCGACCCCAACCGTGCCTCTGGTGACGCAGCTTGCGCGAGCATGGCGGCGCCGACGGCGGCGACAAGAATGCCGCTCGCGATGCCGAGCCAGCCGAGCACGACCTCGCCCGCGAAGCCGGCGGCAGTGGTGAGCAGCAGGCCAAGGACGAGTACGCCGCCGGTGTGCGTCAGCGTCACGGTCGCGCCGACAACGAGCGCGTCGCGCGGTCGGCCCTGTCGGCCGCCGAGGTAGGCCGCCATCACGGTCTTGCCGTGACCCGGTAGCGCGGCATGGCCCGCGCCGAGCGCGAGCGCCAGGACCACTGCGAGGAGGCCCACCAGGGGAGTGAGGCGGGCACCGACCAGCCGCTCCAGTGCCCGGTCAGCGCCCGCGACCCAGCGGCTCACCGGGTCTCCGGGGTTCGCCCGGGTCGCTGGCCCGAGAGCGGCGGTCCCGTCGCCAGGCTCGACCCGAAGCCGTGCCGAGCGCTGGTCGAGCGGCGAGCCGAGCAAGTCGGTCGGGTACGTGCGCAGCCCGTCGCTCACCGAACGCGCCGGGATCGGCGGATCCACCGGGTGGACGCCGTGCCCGGTCGCGGTCAGCTCGCGCCATCCGATCCGGTCTGCCCGATAACCGTTGGCGACCTCCACCGTGGACGGCCCGGCCAGATCGGTGCGCGCTTCGAGGGTGCAGGTGATCCGGGTTGTCTGCAGCCCGGCGTTGCCTGACCGGTACTCGAAGCTGGTCGGCCGCACCGTCCACTCGAGAGGATGCCCGTTCACCCGCACCGCGACGTCGTGCGCCAGTGCGTCGCAGGCTCGGGCGTTGTACCCCGCGCGGCTCTCGGCGGCGACGGCCGCGCGCTCCTGCAGCGTCGGCAGCTCGGCGAGGTCGACGACCGCAGCGACCGTGACCCGGTTCGGGTAGAAGTCGAGCGCCAGGGCCTGGTTGACCGAGAAGTTGCCGAGGGGGTGCGCCGAAGCAGGCGGGGCCGACAGCGCCAGCACGACGCCCACAATGCCCAGCGCCGCGAGCCCGAGCCACAGGCGCCTCATTGGGCACCGAGCTGGGACAGGGCCGCTTCAGCGACCGGTGCGTACCGCGGCGAGAAGTGCCGGTTCAGCGCGAGCGCGGCGCTCAGGTCCCGGCGCGCGTCGCCCGTCTTGCCGAGCGCCAGATCGATCATCCCGAGGTGAAACAGGTACCCGGCGTTACGCGCACCGAGCGCGCTCGCCCGGCGGGCGTAGAGCAGCCCCTGCGCGTCGGAGCCCGCCTGGTGCAGGGCCCAGCCCAGCACATCGGCCACGTCGGCGAAGTGGCGCCGAGACCACTCGCGCCGGGCCGCACGTACGGCGTCGGTCGGCCGATCCTGGGCAAGAGCGAGCTGTGCAGCGCCGAGGTCGTCCGTGCCGCCGTTCGCCGCGAAGAGCCGGAGCGCGGTGGCGGCGAGCGCGAGTTGCGCGTCCGCGCCCGCTGGCTGCCCGACGGCGCGTAGTAGCTCGGCGTACTCGATGAGGTACCCAGGCGCGGGGTATCGAGCAGTGAGATCCGCGTATCCGGCGAGCGCCTCGCCCGTCCGTCCGAGCGCGGCGGCGACCCGTGCCGTACCGGCGAGCAGTGGCAGGTACGACGGGTCGGCAGCGCGACCGGCGGCGTACTCGGCCGATGCCGCGTCCAGCCGGCCGGTCTGCCAGGCGAGCTCGCCGAGCTGGTACCGGCAGAACGCGGCATCTGCCGGGTCGACCGCGGCGTCGAGCGCGCGCCGCATGAGCGACTCGGCCTCGGCGAGCCGGCCGTGCTGCTCGACGTCGTAGGAGGCGCGGGCGTAGGCGATGAGCCCGGGCCGCAGGTCGAGCATCCGCTGTACGGCCGATGTGGCGCCTGCCGCGTCGCCGAGCTGGGTTCGCGCATCGGCGAGCGCGCCGTACGCGGTGGCGGAGTATGGGTCGATTCGCAACGCGCGCCGGGCGAGGTCACGCGCCGCGGCGAACTCGTGCCGGGCGTTGGCGAGAGCCCCGAGCCCGACGAGCGCGGCCGCATTGCCGTCCGGGCGGACGGTGAGCGACCGGCGCAGCGCGCCCTCCGCCTTCGGGTAATAGCTGGGGTCGGCGCTGATGCGGGCTCGCTCCAGGTACGCCGAGCCGAGTGCGGCCCAGGTGACGTAGTCGCCCGGCACGACCCGAAGCCGTTGCTGCGCCCGGGCGATGCCGGCCGCCAGCCGATCGACCGGAGCGGCCGCCGCCGGCGCGGTGTCGACGTTGTCGGAGCCGTGGCGCAGACCAACCACACCGCCGCCGCCGGTGAGCAGCAACGCGGCGAGCCCGACGACGGCGATCCGGCGTCGCACCATCGTGACCTCCTCGTTTAGGCCCCGGGAGGACGGATCCCCCCGGGGCTTGTGGGACGGGGTTAGCGGTCCGGCGTGTCCGGACCGAATGTCGGTGCCGCACGGCGACGGCGGAGCAACCACGCCCCGCCCATCAGCACCAGGGCCGCCGCGCCCGCGCCGCCAACCGCGCCGGCGACCGTGATGCCGACGTTGCTGGTGGATGGGCTCGCGGCCGCGGTGGTGCTCGCCGACCGTTCGGCCGGAGCGGCCGACTTCGCCGGGGCAGGGCCTATGGCGTTGGTCGCGGTGGGAGCCGCGCCGGTACCGGCGCCCTTGTTGACCGCGCCCACATTCGGCAGCGCGAGGTACGGGAACGACGAGCCGAACGCGTCGTCGTTGGCGTTCACCGCGTCACCCTTGGCCAGCGCGTCGACCAGCTTGCCGGTTTGCGCCGCGCCCTCCAGCGCCTGCAGTTCGATGTCGACCACGTCGTCGGTCAGCCGGCGCCCGTTCGGAAAGCCCTGCAGGTCGCCGGCGAGCACGCCGAGCCGGTTGGGCGTCGCGGTCGGCTTCACCGACAGGTTCAGCCGCAGCATCTCCGACGGGCGGAACCGGCTCGAGACCACGTCGGCGTTGTTCAGCTGGGAGTTGAGGTCCGCCTTGATCGGCCCGCCCGCCTTGGTGGTGATGCCGGTCAGGAAAATCTCCGCGAGATCGTTGCGCGGCGCGGCCGGCGCCTTCAGGCCGTAGATGGACTGGATCAGTTGCGGCACCTCGGGGTTCTTGACCCGAGCGACGACCGGCGCGATCGATGCGTCCTTGTCGGGCGGGAGTGCGTTGAACGCGTCCTTCAGGTTGGCCGGAACCACGACCTCGTTGACGAGCGGGTTGCCCAGGCGGGAGACCTGCACCCAGCCCCCGGAGCCACCGGTGGCCTTGCCGGAGATCCGAACTCGCGGCCGCTCGGCCGTCGACCAGACGCCGATGACCGGGTTGCGCGTCGCGTCACCGTTGAGCGCCACGTCCTTGAACGGCACCTGGATCGCGATCGTGTTCGCGTTGTACCCGGCGAGCGTGTCCTGCCCGACCTCGCTCAGGTCCCCGCCGTATAGCAGGTCGAAGACCCGCAGGTCGAGGAAGAACGGGTCATCGGCCTGGCCGGCGAAGGTCTTCCACCCGCCGGGCAGCGTGGTAGTCGCCTGGTCGCGCAGCTTCTTGTAGTCGGGCATCGACGCCGGGCCGACCCGCGAGGGCGCGACAGGAACGTTGCTCGCACGCGTCTTGAACGGGCCGCCGTTGAACGACGCCTCCAGCGTGTAGGTCTGGCGGAACAGCAGGTTGGGGTCGTCGATCGACGTGACCGGGCCGTTGTTGTACAGGAACGTCTTGCCGCCCCGGTTGTCGACGTTGTGGAACGTCCACCGGTATATCGCGTCCGGCTTGGCGTCGCCGTCGCTGTCGACGTTGATGTTGTACCGGGCGTCCGTCGCGAACGGGTAGAAGTTCGGACCGCCGTTCGGCTCCTCGAACGGGCTGAAGTTCGCGAGCATCGTGACGTAGCCCGGCCGGTCCGGGCTGACGAACGAGTACACGTCCGTGTTGTCGACAAACTGGTCGTTCCCGATCGCCGGTGCCTCGCGATGGCTGGACGCCCCCGCGTCGCTCGGTCCGAGCAGCGCTACGGCCCCGCCGAACCCGACCCCGAGCGCGGCGACGGCCGCTCCGACGCGGCGGCCTCTCGTTTTGCGCATGCTTCCTCCTCGGTAGGGGTGTGCTGTTGCTGACCGGGGATTCGGCCCGTCGCCCGGATCGGGTGGGCGGCTGTCTGGTTCGCCTCACCGGGCAATCCGCGGCGCGCCCCGCTCCGAATAGCACGTCATCTGCGCCGCGTGGGAAGCCGGCCGTGTGCATGTTCGCTCTAGCGCGGCGAACCCTGGCCGGCGGTCTGCTCATATCGAACGGCGATCCGTCCGTCCGTGGCATCCTCGGCACGGCGAAGCCAAACTTCGGTAATGGTGCAACCGACAATGACAACACCGGAAAGGCCACTTGGCGCTGGTTCTACACGCAACAGCGCGGTGACAACGTGACGTACGAGGTGCTGCCCTCTGATAGCTGATTGCGACCGTCGACGCTGAGAAGCGGTGCCGGTACCGCGCGTACCGCCGGTGATCAGCGCTCGTCGTCCGTTCGACATCGATCCGTCAACCGACTGCAACGGGTCTGGCATCGACGCCCGGCGCGACAACCAATCGATACTTAGGATGCGATGCAATGTCGATCGAATGGGCCGGGTTGGGGCCGGAGTTGCTGCTCCGGTTGGATCGAGCCGCGGCCGAGACGCTGCGCTCGCAGCTTGAGCGGGAGCTGCGCGAGGCGATCCGTACCGGGCGGCTGGCGGCGGGCGAGCGCCTTCCGTCCTCGCGCGTAATGGCGGCCGAGCTCGGGATTTCGCGCGGGCTTGTCCTCGAGTGTTACAGCCAGCTACAGGCGGAAGGTTTCCTCACGTCACGGACTGGCTCGGCCACCCGCGTGGCCGCCGGTGCGCTGCCTCCGAGCCAGCTGCCATCTAGCCCTGCGCCTGCGCCGCGCCTTGACGTCGATTTCCGCCCTGGTGTCCCTGACCTGACGAGCTTTCCCCGGCGGGACTGGGCGTGGGCACTTCGGGAAAGTTGCCGCACGGTCACGCGGGCTGAGCTCGGATACGGCAATCCGCGCGGGACCGCCGCCCTTCGGCATGTGCTGGCGGGGTATTTGCGTCGGGTGCGAGGAACGGTCGCTGACGAAGACCAGATCCTGGTGAGCGCCGGCTTTGGCCAGGGCATCAACCTTGTACTTCGCTCACTGGCTGAAACTGGGATCCGGCGCGTCGCGATCGAAGATCCGGGAGACGACGACTATCGTGTGATCTGCGCCCGGCTCGGAATGGAAGCAGTTGCTGTTCCGGTCGACGAGCGTGGCATCGATGTCGGGGTGCTTGATGCAAGCGCCGTCCGCGCCGTGATCCTCACGCCGACACACCAGTTTCCGACCGGCACCGCGCTTGCGCCGGAGCGCCGCCAGGCGCTGGTCACATGGGCGAAGGCGCGGGACGCGACGATTATCGAGGACGACTACGACGCGGAGTTTCGATACGACCGTGACCCCGTCGGCGCGCTCCAGGGACTCGCTCCTGATCGGGTTGCACTGATCGGTACCGTCAGCAAGTCCCTGGCCCCCGCCTTACGTCTGGGCTGGGTGGTGTGTCCCACAGGGCTGCTTGACTCGGTTACCGAGGACAAGCGGCTCTCTGATCGCGGATCGCCCACACTCGAGCAGTTGGCGCTCGCGGCCTTGATCCAGTCCGGTCGCTACGATCGGCACTTGAGACACATGCGTGGCAAATACGCGCGGCGACGTGACGTGCTGGTCCACGCGCTCGCTCGGCAGGCACCGCACGTTGCCATGAGCGGCCTCGCGGCGGGATTCCACGCTGTGGCACATCTGGTCGACGACGCCGACGAACTGGGCATCATAGCCGCGGCCCGCGCGCGCGCGATTGGGCTGTATGGAATGAGCTCCTATCGGCCAAGTGGACGCACCGGCGCGCCACAGCTGGTGCTGGGATTCGGAGATCTCAGCGAATCAACGATCGAGCGTGGCATTGCGGCAATCGGCGACCTGCTCTAAAGGCGACCAGGGCGCGATCGGCGACCGCAGTCCGGCCGCTCACCTCGCAAACCGGCTCACTGATTTAGCTCAGAATCGGTGCTCACTAATGAGCCAGTTTCGGCCTACGTTCGCTAGTTATGAGCACACGCGAACGAACCTCGATTCTCTCCTTCCCGGGTGCCCGGGCGTTGCTGGGAAGCTCCATCTTTGCGCGGCTACCTCTGGCGATGTTCAGCATCGCCTTGCTGGTCCACGCCCAGCAGTTGACCGGGTCGTTTGCGGTGGCGGGTGCGGTAAGCGGCGCGTACGCGATCTGCGGCGCAGTATCGGCCCCTTTCCTCGGTCGGCTTGTCGACCGATACGGCCAGACGACGGTCCTGATCAGCGGCGCCGCACTCACAGCCCTTGTTCTCGTCGTCACCGGCCTGCTGCCGTCGGACTCCTCTCCCCTCGTGTTGGTCGCTCTGGCCGGCGCATCGGGGCTGGCGACACCACCCTTGGCCGCATGTGTGCGCACGTTGCTGCCCGTGATCGTCTCCGATTCGGGCCGCCTTCCGGCCCTGTTCGCATTCGAGTCGACTGTGCTCGAGCTGACATTCGTTTTCGGCCCACCGCTCGCTCTCTGGCTCGGAGTGCTCTGGTCGACTGGCGTCGCACTCATCCTTAGCGGGCTCGTGATGCTTGTCTCGACACTCGTGTTTGCCGCCCAGCCGGCGTCACGCCGCTGGCAGCCCGACTCAGAACAGCAGCGGCCGCGCGGAGGATCACTGCGCTCACCCGCTATGCGCACTCTGGTCATGATTTTGTTCGGTACCGGGGCGGTGTTCGGTGCGACCGACATTGGCGTCACGGCAGCCGCCAGGGCGCTCGGCAGCACCGCGGTTGCGGGTCCACTCCTCGGGCTGTGGGGTGTTGGGTCGTTGCTCGGCGGGATCGCTGCGACGCGACTGGGCGGCAGCGCCCAACGCGGAAGGGGTCTGACGGTTTTGCTAGGCGCCCTCGCGCTTGGCCACGGGGCACTTGTCGTGACAACCGGCAGCGTCGTTGCGATCGCGGCGGTGATCTTGCTTGCCGGGGCGACGATCGCCCCAACGGTGGCCAGCATCTACGGGATGGTCGACCGTGCCGCACCAGCCGGAACCCGGACCGAGGCGTTCTCCTGGCTTCTGACCGCGTCCTCGACCGGTGCCGCCGCTGGCGCGGCTGTTGGCGGAGCCTTGGCACAAAGCGCAGGCGCAGCGGCTGCATTTGCGTTCGCAGGTGCCGCCGGCGGATTTGCTGTGTTGATCGCAATGTTGGGATCGCGCGGCCTGGACGACGACACCGCCGAGCCGCACGGGTTCGTGCTCGCCGAGGCCGCGTAATCCGAAACGAGGCGGCGGAGGTTCCTCGTGACGCGGAACACTAGGTCCAGGACGCTGGCCCAGCGGATGGGTCGCGGCAGGGCGGAAAGTACCTGATCAAGCCGCACTCGCCGCCAGCCACCGGATAGCGACAGCGATACGTGCGATGGCCATGCACGCCAGGCGTGCAATCGCAGGGCGACCAGCTCACCAGCGTGCCGCGTGGCAGCAACGGATGTCCGGCGGGGCAGCGTTCCGGCGGAACTTCCTCGAGGTATCCGTCCCTCGCAATTTCGAACGCATGTTCGACTGTGGATCATAACGAACCGTGCCGCAAGAGCCCCAGGTCTGCCAGCCGGCCTGTTTACGCAACGCGACTGGTTGCAAGCAGAATGGCACCGATCGACTCTTTACGACACACATGGCCTGCGTCACACTGTGCGACGCGGCCCGAACCACTCCCGCGCCCAGGTACCGGCCGACCAAGGCTAGTGCAGCGCTGGGGCACTGTCGCTCGTTCCAGGTCCGCGATGAACGATTTCAGCGCGGTGGCGTTGCTGGCGGCGGAATCGGCCCGGGTGGGATCTCGTCGTAGTGCCAGGTGCGCTGCCGGTGCCGAGCGATCAGCAAAACCATGATGACAACGACGAGACCGATGGACGTGACCCAGCCCAGCAGCTGCCCGAGCGGCATGATGGTTGGGCCACCGGGATGATGGTGGTAGGTCAAGTGAGCGTGAATGGTCAAGGCCCAGTCGACAATGGCGAGCAGGACCAATACCGCGATCCAACGGGATAGGTGCTTGGACATCGTTTCTCACGTTGACGGTACCGCCCCCGAAGTCCCGTTAGACGCCGAGCCGAGATCGGTCGGCCTCGGCCGGCCGATCGGCGACATAAAGATCGGCGACGACGGGCCGATGATCGCTGGCAGCCCTGACATCAGGTGAATCGATGGCGGTCGTCTGAATGACGGTGATGCCCGGGCCGACGAACAGGGCATCGATACGGCGGGTCGGCGACTCGGTCCGGTTGGTCCGGAGGTCACCGGTGCTGTGCACTGCGGCGGCGTCTGCTCCGCGAGCGGTGAGGCGCGCCCAGGTCGTCGAACCGGGCTCGTCGTTGACGTCGCCCGCAAGCATCATCGGCACCCCCGGTGGACGAAACTCGTCGACGGCCCGGTGCAGTTCGTCGATGTGCCCAAGCCGCTCGGTTTCGACCCCACTGAGGTGGAACCCTGCGACGACGAGTCGAGAACCTCGGATGGTCAGGTCGGCCATGGCTGCTCCGCGGCGCTCGCGCCACCGGTATCGATGAAGCAAAAGGGCACGAGTTCCCCGCACCGTTATCGACGGGTCGCCCAGGAGGAGATTCGCGGCAGCGGACCGACCGCCGGCGATCATCGCCATGCCGAGATCGTCCGCGAGGCGACGACAAAGCGTCGGGCCGAACAGTAACCGAGGGGCCTCTTGCAGGCACACCACATCGGCGCGCACAGCTTCGATGACGCGCACTACGGATGCGCGGTCGTCGCGAAGAGATCGAATGTTGTAGGTCGCGATTCGAACTAACCCCACCGCTCTATCCTGCGCGACGATGATCCCGACGACCGCGCGGGTCGATCATGTCGCGGCACGCGACGGTAGTCGAATCTGTTCGGTTCGTGCGCCGGGCGAGCCGGAAGGATCTTGACACAGAGGAGCTTCGTCATGGCTGGATTCGTGATCAGGGCAGTCTCGGCATCGGCAATGGTGCTCGCAGTTGCGTTCCTTGCCGGTTGTTCGTCAAGCGGTAGCGGAGGAGGTGCCGGAACAACATCGGCGTCCGCCGGTTCGGGAAGCGCATCGGCCGTGACTGGTACGGCAGTCACAGCGACCGAGAAGGAGTACTCGATCAACTTGTCCACTCAGACATTTACGGCCGGCCCCTACACCTTCACCGTGCACAACGCCGGCCAGACTGCGCACAATCTCACTATCGAAGGGCCCGGTGTCGACAAGCAGGCCACATCCACAATTCAGCCAGGCGAGACCGCCAACCTCGCGGTGACCTTCCAGAAAGGCAGCTATGAGTTGTGGTGCTCCGTCGACGCGCACAAGGACCAGGGCATGGACCTCCACATCACGGTCGGCTGACGCGCGATCCGTCGGCGCGTTTCGACCAGTGAGACGGGCGACGAAGTAAGGGCGGGAACCTCGTCGCCGCATCCCCTCGCGCAGCGTCCAGCTGGGATTGGGTGAGGTAGACGCAACCACCGAGGTCCGCGCCGCGTAGGTCAGCACTCCGGAAGTCCGCGCCACGGACATCAGCTCCCCGCAGGTCGGCCGCGCGTAGGTTGGCGCCGATGAGCAGCGCGCCGTGCAGATTCGCCCCAACGAGATCGGCGCCATGCAGATCGGCTCCCGCGAGGTCGGATGCGCCATGGCTTCGCCGCGGGCCAAATCGGTGCGGGCGGCGGTGCCGTTGCGGGTACTGGCTGCTGGCCTCCTCTCGGACCAGTGCGCTCGCCCGGTGAAGCAGGACGTCGACGTCGCGACGACACGCGCGGATGTCCAGCGACAGAAGGGCGTCCGGTCCTTGACCCGCGAGGCGTTCCATATCGTCCCGAGCCTGGCGCAGCTCCGGGTGAAGCGAGCGGGCAGCTTCGAACGTCAACGCGTCCGCCAGGTACCACAGCAGCTCGTGCAGTGCCTGGACGATGGGAACGACGGCGAACATTCGCTGCGCTATCTGTGGATTCCGCCGCCAATCCTGCCCGGCGAACGTCGACTGGGTGATCTTCTGCCCGGCGCCGTAACAGTCGTAGGCGCCGCAACCGGGAAAGCCGCGTTCTCGCAACTGGCTGTGGATGCGGCATCGGAAGTCCGTTTGCAGATGAGGACAGGGCTCACCCGCCGCCTTGTCGATCGCGAAGTCGGCCGACGCGCCGAATGGCAGGGCAACGCAACACAGCCCAGCACAGTTCTTGCAGTCTGGTCGAAGGTTCGAACGATCCTGGCTCACACCAGGCCTCCACTCGGAAGGAGCCGAGCACCGTAGCGCGGGGCATGCGTGATGCGCTCGACACTATCGACCGGCGTTGAGAACGACACTCGCGCGACCACGTAGTTGAACGCGCAGCTAAGATGCCCCTTCGAACGTGCGCCGACGGAGGAGGCCGGCTTGCCCCGACTGGGCCTCGTCATCGCCAGCACTCGGCCTGGACGAGTTGGGCTGCCGGTCGCCGAGTGGTTCGCGTCCATCGCCCGGGAGCACGGGGCATTCGAGATCGAGGTGCTCGACCTGGCCGAGATCGCGTTGCCGTTCCTGGACGAACCGAACCATCCTCGGTTGCGCCGCTATACCCAGCCGCACACGTTCGCGTGGAGCGCACAGGTCGAGGCTTGCGATGCATTCGTCTTCGTCATGCCCGAATACAACTACGGGCTCAACGCGCCGCTGAAGAACGCGATTGACTACCTGAACCACGAGTGGCGCTATAAGCCCGTCGGATTCTGTGCGTACGGCGGGATCGCCGGCGGCGCGCGCGCTGTTCAGATGGTGAAGCAGGTCATCACGACGCTGCGGATGGTGCCGGTCGTTGACGCGGTTTTCATCCCGTTCGTCGGCAGCATGGTCGACGAGGATGATCGGCTGGAGGCAACCGAAGTCATGATCGGTATGGCTCGCGCGATGCTGGACGAGTTGGTACGAGTGGAGGCGTCGCTGAAGCCGTTGCGCGGCTAGCCGGCCGGACAGGCCGACGAGGAGTTGAGTTGGTGCCCGACACGCTTGTGCACCTCGAGGTGGCCAACGCGATCGCGACGATCACGCTGGACTCCCAGCACAATCGCAACGCGCTATCTGCTGCCCTGGTCGCGCAGCTTCGAGATCATCTCGAGGCCGCGGCTCGTGACTCGAACGTTCGAGCCATTGTCTTGACGCATAGCGGGCCGACATTCTGCTCGGGCGCCGACTTCGGCGAAATGACTCATGGCGACCCAGCGGTAAGCACCCGCAACATGCTCGGGGTCATGCGGGCGATCGTCGATACGGCCAAGCCGGTTCTGGCCCGCCTCACTGGGAGCGCACGCGCCGGAGGCATCGGGCTGGTCGGCGCGTGCGACATCGCGTTGGCGAGCCCGGATGTGACGTTCGCGTTCACCGAGGTCCGACTCGGTCTAGCGCCTGCGATGATCTCGCTGACCACCCGAACGCGGCTGTCCGAGCGTTCGGCGGCGCGCTACTACCTGACCGGAGAGACCTTCGATGCTGCGGAGGCTGCGAGGATCGGTCTACTCACCGAGGTCGTCCTCGACATGGACGGTGCTATCGCGCGGTATCTCGACGCGCTGCGGCAGTGTTCACCGCAAGGCCTTGAAGCGTCGAAGTCCATCAGTGCCGGTCCCTTGCGCAGCCTGCTCGCGAACGAGGGCGACGCGATGATGGAGCTGTCTGCCCGGCTGTTCGCCTCCGAGGAGGCCCGGGAAGGCATGCGGGCATTCCGCGAGCGGCGACCATCTCGATGGGCTAGGTAGGCACGCCACCGGGGCAAACCGCCTGACGAAAATCGGCGTCACGGGTGGTTCGCCTAATCTCGATCCTCGTGTGGCGACCGGCTGTCGGCGTCGCGGCGGCCGTCGCCGCCGCGACGCTCGCCGCCTGCGGTAGCCGGGCACCGGCGGTTGTGGATTCCACCGCTGTGCGTACGACCATCACCACCCGCACGCCTACCCCGACGCCGCTCCCGACCGGCCCGATCGACGTGGGTCCGGTCAGCGCCGTCGCGGGAGATTGTCCTTACCTCGACGTGCCCACGGCACAGTACGAGGAGGGAAACCGGATCGGAGCTACCGTCGTGCTTCGCGCCGGTGGCGGAACCGTTGGCTGCCGGTTCAGCTACTACTACGACGGCCACCCGGTGCTGGAGATCACCTCAGCGCGGTTTCGGTCGGCAACGCTCGCCTACAACGCGATGGTGCGGCTCGGACAGTCCGGAACACACCAGATCCCGGTGCACGACCTGATGCCCGGAGTAGACGGCGTCCTCTACCAGACCGCCTTCAATCCGCCGGATGAGCGCCTCGACTGGGCGTGCTCGTTCGCGACCGGCGACACCGTGGTTACCGTCAAGACCGACCAGAAGAACGTGTCGTTCAACGCGCGCAATATCGCGAAGACGATCGCCCCGAAGTTCTGACGGGATCAGCTCACCCGGCGTCGCCAGACGGCGCTTCGTCCGCCGCCGCGGTTGACCCGGACGACTTCGTGGCGGATCGCGCAGTCCGCTTGCGCGGCGAAGTCGCCTTGGCCGCGGCCTTGTCAGTCGTGTTGGCGACGGTGTCCGAGAGGTCGGAGACTTTCTCCGCAGCGATATCGGTGACTGCTGCGGCCTGATCCGTCGCTGCGTTGGTTACCTCGCTGGCTGTCGCCGTGGCTTGCTCGGGTACAGGTTGGCCCGGCTCTGCACCTGAGCTGTCCGTCGACGTGGCGTCAGTATGGCGGCGACCGAGCAACTGTTGGATCACCGCGAGCGTGGCCCCGGCCGCGAGCAGGGTGAACGCGACGGTCTTCACCGACTTCCGCTTCTTCTTGGGGAGCTCGTCCCTCGAGACCAGGTTCGCTACCGATTCGGTCAGCGGAGCGATCGCGGCCGCCGCGCGGCGCTCGGCCTGTGCTACTGATTCGGTCAGCGGAGCGATGGCGGCCGCCGCGCGGCGCTCGGCCTGTGCTACTGATTCGGTCAGTGGAGCGATGGCGGCCGGCGCCCGGCGCTCGGCCTGCGCAGCCCGCCGGCGACGCTTTGCGGCCCTGACCCTCGACCGTCTGTCCGTCTTCCGGCGAGTCCGCCAGCTCTGTCGTGCGGCGGTTTCGAAGGCAGACGCGACGGAATCCGATGCTTCGACAGTCCTTGCCTTCACCTTCTTGGCCGTATCGGCTGCCTTGCCCTTGGTGGCACTGCCCACCGCTTGCAGCGCATCGGACAATTCAGCGCCGGCAGATGTGCGGCTCACTGCAGCCCCCTTTCGTCATCGTTGATCGACAATCATGGACTACCACACGCAGCTCCGGTACCGGCACCCGGGCGGTGGCCGCAGCGGTCTGAAGCGGGGCGTGGCAGGATCGAAGCTGCGACCAATCTGTTCCCAAACCCGTGGGAGTCCAATCCGTGTCCACGACCGCTACCGCCACTCTGCATACGACGGCCGGAGACATCCGAGTCAACCTCTTCGGCGATCAGGCGCCCAAGACCGTCCGTAACTTCACCGAGCTGGCGTTGGGCTCGCGCGAGTGGACTCACCCCGCCACCCGCCAGAAGACGAGCGAACCTCTCTACGACGGCACGATTTTCCACCGGGTCATCCCAAACTTTATGATCCAAGGAGGTGACCCCCTCGGACAAGGTTATGGCGGTCCTGGCTACCAGTTCGGCGACGAGTTCCACCCGGAGCTGGTTTTCGATCGCCCGTATCTGCTCGCCATGGCCAACGCCGGTCCGGGCACGAACGGCTCGCAGTTCTTCATCACGGTCGTGCCCACCCCGCATCTCAACCGCAAACACACGATCTTCGGCGAGGTCGCTGACGCTGACAGCCGCACCGTCGTGAACCAGATCGCCACCACCAAGACCGGGCGCAACGACCGCCCCGTTGACGACGTCACGATCAACTCCGTCGAAGTAACGCCGGTCAGCGGCCGCGCCGACGGAGGCTGAGCCGGCATACGACTCGAGCGGAGTGTCCAACCGAGAGATGGCTGCCGCACCCGGGAGTGGACATCCGGACGCCAGTGGGGGCGTCCCGCCGGTGCATCCCCCCGCGTTCTGCTATCGGCATCCGATGCGCGAGACCCTGATTCGGTGCGTGCGGTGCAATCGCCCGATCTGCAGTGACTGCATGCGTCCCGCGGCGGTTGGGTTCCAATGTCCGGACGACGTGAAGCTCGGCCGCGCCGCCCAGCGGCCGCTTCGAACATCGGTGGGCGCAGTGCGTCGCGGTAACCGCCCGTATGTCACCGGCGTCCTCGTGGCGTTGAACGTGGCCGTCTACGTGATCACCGCCGTCCAGTCCGTCTATGGATTCAATCGACCGTCGCGGTCCGCACTATTCGAGCAATGGCAGATGCTCCCGGCGGCCGTCGGTACCGGCGGTCAGTACTACCGGCTCCTGACGGCCACCTTCCTGCACGCGAACGTGCTGCACATCGTGACGAACATGCTCGCGCTGATCATCATCGGACCGTACTTGGAGCGGCTCCTCGGCTGGTGGCGTTACCTGTCGGTGTACCTGCTCGGAGCGCTCGGTGGGTCCGTGGCGATTTATCTGTTCGGGGCCCGCTTCGGTCCGGTGGTCGGCGCCTCCGGGGCGATCTTTGGCCTGTTCGCCGCTGCCCTCGTGTTCGTCCGGGAGCTGAACCTGGATCCGCAGTGGTTGGTCGCCACGATCGTGCTGAACCTGGTCGTCACCTTCTCGGTGCCCGACGTGTCCCGGCTGGGTCACGTGGGCGGATTCGTATGTGGTGGACTCGCCGCGTTGTCCATCGCCGGCAATCCACGAAAGCGCCGGTCGCTACCGACCCGCGTCCAAGTGGCCGGCTTGTCCGGCATCGCCGTCGCTCTCCTTGTCGCGGTGATCGGGGAAACGCTCACCTTTTGACGATCTAGTGTCACCTCGGCGGCGCGTACGACTGCACCACCGCCAGGACGTCACGCGGATCCGCGCCGAGCCCCCATCGGCTCAGCACAACAAGATCGCCGCGGGCGTCGATCTCGAGCGTTCCGGTCGAGAGCCCGAAGCGGCGCCGCTCGTCCAGACCCACCGTGTCCACGTCCGACCAGGCGTACACGGCCCGCCGCGCCGGCGTGTGCACCCGCAGTCCGTCCGGGCCGACGGACAACCGCGGCCAGAACACCAGACCGACGATTCCGTATGCGGCAAGCACGATGGCCGCGCCACCAGCAAGCAGTCGACCCGCGGGATCGGTCGTAGCGATCGCGGCGCCGACGGCCACGAGGGTGAGCGCCAGCCACAGGATCGCGAGCGCCCGATTCGGCCCGAACTGGTGGGTCGTCACCGGTTATCCACAGCCCTGTCCCCAGCTGGGGATAGAACTACAGAGCTGTAATCCGAGTCGCCGGAGGTCGTGCCGATCAATGCCAGCGCACAGCCATCCCGAGGCCGATGATCATAAAGCCGAAACCGACGGCAAAGTTCCACGCGCCGAGATCCTGCATGACCGGCACTGAGCTGCCGGCCAAGTAGTAGACGACGATCCAGGCCAAGCCGATGAGCAGGATGGCGGCCATCACGATCGGGTACCAGCGCGGCGAAGGTCTTACGGCGTGCCCGCCGGGCGCGAGCGTGCTCGTGCGCACTGTCGGCTCGGTCTTCTTGCGCACCTTCGACTTGGGCACGGATTCTCCTACCACGCTCATGTGCGGCTAGCGTGAACAGCCGGCGGACAATCACACACGATACCGCCGGGATATGTGGCCGGGCACGGCGACGAGGGAGCGCGTCCGATGAAGGGGTGGCGAGCGGCGCTGACTCCCACCGGCGTATGGCGGGTCATCGTGCCGATCGTGTGCCTCGTCGCTGGTCTGTTGTTCGCCACCAGCCACGAAGTGGCGCAGGGCCACGAGCTGCGGTCACCTGCGACGGCCGACCTCGCCGATCTGGTTCGGAACGCCGAACGTCAGGTCGATACCGAGTCCGCGACATTGCGCCAGCTGCAGGCCGAGGCCAAGGCTGCGACCGATGCCGCGGCGGCGGACGACACCCAGGTCGGCCGGCTGAAGACCGCGGAGGCGCCCCTGCTAGTCGCGGCCGGACGCGAGGCGGTATCCGGGCCCGGCATCCTCGTCGTGCTGGACGACGCGCCCACCGTCCCGGACGATCCGACGGTTGACCCCAACCAGCTCGTCGTACACCAATCGGATCTACAGGCGGTCGTCAACGCGCTGTGGGCCGGGGGCGCCGACGCGGTCAGCGTTGCCGGACAGCGGCTCATTGCCACCAGCGCGGTGCGGTGCGTCGGGAACACCCTGCTGCTCAACGGCCGGGTCTACTCGCCGCCGTACCAGATCGAGGCAATCGGTCTGGCCGACGCGATGTCCAAGGAGCTGGATCGCTCGCCCGGCGTGACGCTGTACCGCCAGGCCGCCTCGTACTACGGACTGGGGTACACGGTCGAATCCCAGCAGCGCCTGGATCTGCCGGCCTACGATGGCCCGTTGGCGCTGGACTATGCGAAGGCTGGATGACGATGACCGAGACGCGGCCCAAGGGAGCCGCTGACGATGGTCACGCTGCCAACACCCTGACCCTGCCCGGGCGCCACCGCGTTGTGCACGGCCGCGACCGGATCCGGTTCGTGATGCGCGGCGTCGGCCAGGCACTGATCACCGCTGGTGTCATCCTGCTGCTCTTCGTCGTTTACGAGCTGTGGGTGACGAACATCTTCGCCCATCAGAAGCAGGTCCGCGTGCACACCGTTCTCGAACAGCAGTGGGCCCAGGGAGACGATCCACTTGTGGGCAGGTTGAACCTGCCGGGCCCCACGCAATCGACGATCCCGGCTGGGCAGGGAATCGCCAACCTCTATGTGCCACGCCTCGGATCCGACTATCGGTTCACGATCGTGCAAGGCGTCGACGGCGCGTCCCTCGAGGAGGGCCCGGGGCATTATCCGACGACTCAGCTACCGGGTCAGGTGGGCAACTTCGCGGTGGCTGGGCACCGGGTCGGTAAGGGGGAGCCGTTCCTGAACCTCGATCAGCTTCGCGCTGGAGACCCCGTAGTGATTGAGACCAAGTCCACCTGGTTCGTGTACCGGGTGTTGGGGGACGTGGCGACCGGCGATCCCACGGTCGCAGGTGTTGACGGGGTTCTCGGTCGGCAGATCGTGGCGCCAAGCGACGTCGCGGTGATCGATCCGGTGCCGGGTCGTCCGGGTGCGAGACCGACCGAGTCGCTGATGACGATGACGACCTGCCATCCCAAGTTCACCGCGAATCAGCGAATGATTGTGCACGCGGCGCTCTCCCGCGCTGTCGTTCGTAACGGAAACCAGCTGCCCAAGGAGCTGGTGGGAGGGACGATCTGAGCCGTGTACACCTGGATCTGGCGTCATCTGCCCGGGCGAATGGTCTGGAAGCTGCTACAGACGCTGGTACTCGTCGCGGCCGTGTCCGCCCTGCTGCTATTCGTGATATTTCCCTGGCTCGAGCCGCATTTGCCGTTCGGCAATGTCACGGTGGACGGGCCGTGAACGATCGAGCGTTGCGGGCGGGTGGGATGAGGATCCTTGTCGTCGACAACTACGACAGCTTCGTCTACAACCTGGTTCAGTACCTGGCCCAGCTGGGGGCCGATGTGATCGTTCGTCGCAATGACGCGGTGTCACCGGGGGATCTTGCCGAGCTGGACATCGACGGCCTGCTTATCTCGCCCGGACCCGGTACCCCCCAGGAGGCCGGCCAAAGCATGCCGCTGGTCAGTGCGTGTGCGACGACGGGCCTTCCGCTGTTCGGCGTGTGCCTCGGGCACCAGGCAATTGCTGCGGTGTTCGGCGCGCCGATCATTCGCGCACCCGAGCTGCTGCACGGCAAGACGAGCGAAATTCTGCACGACGGTACGGGCGTTCTCATGGGGCTGCCGTCGCCGTTCACCGCCACGCGCTACCATTCGCTGGCCGTCGACGAGGCGGCCCTGCCCGAAGAGATCATCGTGACCGGCCGGTCCCGGTCCGGTGTCGTCATGGCGCTGCGGCACCGAACGCTGCCGATCGACGGCGTGCAGTTCCATCCTGAGTCCGTGCTCACTCACGGCGGTCATCGCATGGTGGCCAACTGGCTGGTCCGCTGCGGTGGCGCTGTCGACGATGAGCGCGTGGCCCAGTTGTCCGACGGGGTGGATGCGCTCCGTTCGACCGCATTCGCCGACGTCTGAGGACGTCGATCGTCTGAGGCCTCAGGTCAGACGGCCCGCACGCTGGACTGCCAGACCTGGGCTATGAGCGGGACTCCCGGCCGGTAGGCCAGATGTATGTAGGACGGCGCTTCGAGCGCGATCAGGTCGGCGCGTTGTCCAACTGCGATCCGTCCGATGTCATCGCGTCGAAGTGCCGCCGCACCGCCCGCCGTCGCCGCGTGGACGGCCTCGCGCGGCGTCATGTGCATCTCGCGTACAGCCAGCGCGATGGCAAGCGGCATCGAGGTCGAATAGGCCGAGCCGGGATTGCAGTCGGTGGCTATCGCGACAGTGGCACCGGCGTCCAGGAGCGCACGGGCATCGGGGTAGGGCGAACGAGTGGAGAACTCGACCAGAGGTAGCAACGTGGCCACTGTCGACCCGGCAGCCAGATCGTCCACGTCAGCCGGGGTCAGGTGCGTGCAGTGGTCGGCGCTTGCCGCGCCGAGCTCAACCGCCAGCCGTACGCCCGGGCCTGGCCCAAGCTGGTTGGCGTGCAGCCGCGCGCCCAACCCCGCTGCGAGTCCGGCCCGCAGCACGAGGCGGCACTCATCGACACTGAACGCTCCGTCTTCGCAGAACGCGTCGACCCACCGTGCGTGTGGAGCGCAGGCCGCGAGCATCGGTCCGCATACGCTCGCGAGGTAGTCCTCCCGAGCGACACCCGGCGGCACGACGTGCGCCCCGAGGAACGTGGTTTCAGTCGTGAACTCCCGGGCGAGCCGCAGGGAGCGTTGCTCCTGAGCCACATCAAGTCCGTATCCAGACTTGCACTCGAAAGTCGTGACGCCCGCGGCGAGAAGCTCGCGCGCCAGCCGGCCCAGGCTGGCCCGCAGGACGTCATCCGACGCCCTCCGGGTGGCTGCCACCGTCGTCTGGATGCCGCCGGCGGCATAGCGGGTCCCGACCATGCGCGCGGCAAACTCGCCAGCCCGGTCGCCGGCGAACACCAAGTGGGCGTGGGAGTCAACGAAGCCGGGCAGCACCGCCCGACCCTCGAGATCAGTTCGCTCATCGGTCGCCGGCGCCCCGGCCGACGGTCCGACCCACGCAACCCGGTCGTCGGACAGCACGATCGCGGCATCGGTCAGCTCACCGAGCTCTGGGTCCTGCGTAGCTAGCAGCCCGATGTTGGTGAGCAGAACGCTCATCCGGCTAGAGTGCGAGCGACATCCAGCAACTGGTCGTTCTCGTCGGGTGCCCCGATTGTCACCCGAACACCCTCACCGGCGAACGGCCGGACGATGACCCGCTGTTCCGCGCATCCTGTAGCCCAGTCGGCGGTGCGCTCACCCAGGGCAAGCCAGACGAAGTTTGCCTGGGTCGGCGGGACGGCGTACCCCATGCCGCGTAGCGCGTTCTCGACCCGGGACCGCTCGGCGAGAACCGTGTCGACCCGCGTAAACAGCTCCTTCTCCGCTTCCGGTTCCAGGCACGCAAGCGCGGCATCCTGGGCGACCCGGCTGACTGCGAACGGCACCTGCACCTGCCTCAGGGCAGCGGCCACCGCCTGGTCGCCCGCCAAGGCGTAACCCACCCGCAGCCCCGCGAGCCCGTACGCCTTGGAGAACGTACGCAACACCACCAGATTGGGATGATCGTCGAGAAGCGTCCGACCGTCCGGGACATCGGGATCGGTCACGAACTCGTGGTAGGCCTCGTCGACAACGACGAGCACGTGCTCCGGTACCGCAGCGAGGAACGCCTTCAGGTCGGCCCCCCGGACGGCCGTGCCGGTCGGGTTGTTGGGGTTGCACACGAAAACCAGCCGAGTGGCGTCGGTTACCGCGTCAGCCATCGCCGGGAGGTCATGCACGTCGTCACGCAGCGGCACCCGGGCGTGTACAGCCCCGGCAATCGCCGCCACCACCGGATACGCCTCGAACGCCCGCCACCCGTAGACCACCTCGTCGCCGACCTGGGTGCTGATCTGGACAAGCTGCTGGCACAGCGAGACGGATCCACAACCCACCACGACCTGCGTGACCGGCAGGTCGTAGCGCTCGGCCAACGCCGCGGTCAGTTTGGAGGAGGTCGGATCAGGATAACGGTTGGCCGCTCGTAGTGAGTCGGTCAGCCGAGCGACCACGTGCGGCAGGGCAGGGTAGGGCGTCTCGTTACTCGCGAGCTTGATCGCGTTCGGCACCGTGCGCCCCCCGACGTACCTGGGCAACGTCGCCAGCGCCTCGCGCAGCCGGACGGCCATGTCGGTCAGCCTCTCACAGGTTCCCGCGACGTTCTTGCTCGCGCTCGATCGCCTCGAACAGCGCTTTGAAGTTCCCCTTGCCGAAGCCCAGGGAGCCATGCCGTTCGATGAGTTCGTAGAACATCGTCGGACGGTCACCGACCGGCTTGGTGAAGATCTGAAGCAGGTAGCCGTCCTCGTCGCGATCCACGAGGATCCCGCGCGACTTCAGTTCCTCGATAGGTACCCGCACGTGTCCGATCCGCGCTCGCAGCTCCGGATCGTCGTAGTAGGAGTCCGGCGTGTCGAGGAATTCGATGCCGCGGGAGCGCATCTCGTCGGCGGTGCGCAGGATGTCGTTGGTGGCGAGGGCAATGTGCTGGCAGCCCGCGCTGGCGTAGTACTGCAAGTACTCGTCGATCTGACTCCGACGCTTCCCGATCGCCGGTTCGTTCAACGGGAACTTGACGCGGTGGTTGCCGTTCGCCACGACCTTCGACATCAACGCGGAGTATTCCGTGGCGATGTCGTCGCCGACGAATTCCGCCATGTTCACGAATCCCATGACGCGGTGGTAGAAGTCCACCCACCGGTCCATATGACCCAGCTCGACGTTGCCGACGCAGTGGTCGATAGCCTGGAACAGCGGTTGGCGCTTGCCGGTCATGGCCGATGACCGTTCGACGTAGCCGGGCAAGTAAGCGCCCCGATAGCGGGAGCGGTCGACCAGGGTGTGTCGCGTGTCGCCATAGGCGGCGATGGCAGCCGTGCGCACAGTGCCGTGATCGTCGCTGACGTCGTGCGGGTCCTCCAGTACCGTGGCTCCCGCTTCCCGCGCGTGTGCGATGCACCGGTCGACGTCAGGCACTTCGAGCGCGAGATCGACCACTCCGTCACCGTGGCGCCGATGGTGGTCGAGGTATCGCCCGTCCGGGCCCATCCCGCCAAGGATGACAAAACGCGCCGAGCCGGATGTGAGGACGTACCCGACGTGATCGCGATTGCCCGTCTCAGGCCCGGTGTATCCGACGAGATTCATGCCGAAGGCGTGTTGGTAATAGTGCGCGCTTTGGGTGGCGTTGCCCGCGACGAACACCACGGCATCCATGCCGGTCACCGGGAAGGGGTCGGTGGACTCGTCGTAGTCAACGAGTCCGACGAGCTGCTTGAGGCGCTCTACGGTCAGGTGGGCCGCGCGCTCCTCCGGGGTCAGATCGACAACGCTCGACATGTGCGCGCTCCTTTTGCTACGCGGCCTTTATCGTCACCGTGCGCTGGTCCGACCTAGTGCGCAACTGTGCGTCTCCAAGTCACACATGGTGTGCAGTATGACGAGCAGAACAACGCGATTGGTGTACAAATATGCTGGAAGTCAGCCGGTGATTGCGCTGATGGCCGCGAGTACAGCAAGCACCGCGAACAGCCCGCCCGTCACCCGGTGCACGATGCGAACCGGCACGCGCCGAACCAGGAGCTTGCCCGCGCCGACAGCGATCACGGCGACCGACACGAGCGCGGTCCACGCCCCTAGGGCCACCGCGACCGCCTCGCCCTGTCGGGCCACCAGACCCGCGGTGGCGATCTGGCTCGCGTCGCCCCATTCCGCGGCGAAGAGCACGCCGAACGAGGTGAGCGCGACTCGCCAGGCCGGCGTGGCCGCCCGGGCGGCGGTCATCTCTTCGAATTCCGCATGCTCGGGCTCGGTGAGTGACTCCCGGATGAGCAGGATCGCCCCGGTCGCGAACAACACCGCGACGGCCGCCTCGACGCCCCGCTCCGGAAGGAGGTACAGCAAGCGCCCGGCGATCGCCGCGATCGCGCTTTGCACCGCGAAGGCGGCGGCAACCCCGATGAGCACCGGTCGGTGGCGATACCGGGTGGCGAGCACGAGCGTGGCCACGAGGGTCTTATCCGGTAGCTCCACGAGCAGGACGACGCGAGCCCGAACGCAGTAAGGAAGGCGATCAGTCGACATTAGGGCGTGTCCCAGTTGCGGCACTGGCCGTGTCCGGTAAGGAACTTCGACTACGGACACTAGGCTCACATCCCGTGACGCGTGCCCGGCCACGGCTGGCATTTCTCGGCCCGGCCGGCACGTTCGCGCACGCGGCGTTGCGCACGCTCCCGATCGCCGCAGGGGCAGACCTGCTCCCATCTACCACAGTGACGTTGGCCGTCGAGGCCGTGCGCACCGGCAAGGTCGACGGCGCATTGGTTCCCATGGAGAACTCGGTCGAGGGTGCGGTTCCGGCCACGCTGGACGAACTCGCGGGCGGTGCGCCACTGGTCATCGCCGAGGAGACCTACCTGCCAGTGGTCTTCGATCTGCTCGCCAAGCCGGGGACCGAGCTCGCCGACGTGCAAACCCTCGCGACTCACCCGCACGCCGAGGCGCAAGTCAGGCGGTTCCTGCACGAGATACTGCCCACCGTCGAGGTGTCGCTCGTCTCCTCTACCGCGGCGGGGGCGCAAGCCGCCGCGACCGGCGTATGCGATGCCGCGATCGCGCCGCCGGCTGCCGGCGAGCTCTATGGGCTCGTCACGTTGGCCCACGACATCGCTGATCACCGAGGGGCAGTCACTCGGTTCGTGCTGCTCACGCGGGCCGACACGCCGCCGCCAGCATCCGGGAATGACCGCACCACGCTCGTCGCCTACCTGCGGGCGGATCACGCCGGCGCGCTACTGGAGATCCTGACCGAGTTCGCTTCCCGCGGCGTGAACCTGACCCGCATCGAGTCGCGCCCGACCAAGGAACGCATCGGGCAGTACTGCTTCTCGATCGACTGCGAGGGGCACATCGCCGAGGAACGGGTCGGGGACGCACTCGCCGCACTGAAGCGGGTCTGTGCTGACGTCCGCTACCTCGGTTCCTATCCCCGCCGAGACGGTGCACTCGACGCGGTGTCGCGGGGCCGAACAGACGCTGATTTCGTCGGTTCCCGCGACTGGCTCGCGCGGGTTCGGGAGACGGGCCGCGGCGGCTGACCGTTTGGAGCCGCGCTAACGTTGCGGCTGCGCGGCTGGAACCGAACTCAGAGGTAGAGGCCGGTGTTCGACTCGACGCGCTTGGCGGCCACGGCGTGAATGTCCCGCTCGCGCAAGAGCAGGTAATCCTCGCCGGAGATCTCCACCTCGTGGCGATCATCCGGGCTGAACAGCACGTGGTCGCCAACTTCGACGGTGCGCACGTGGTTGCCCACCGCCAGCACCTCGGCCCAGATCAGCCGCTTGGATATCTGGGCGGTCGCCGGAATGAGAATTCCCCCGGATGAGCGGCGTTCACCCTCCTCGCGGGACATCCGGACCAGCACGCGGTCGTGCAGCATCTTGATTGGCAACCGGTCGCCCACGAAGTACAGCCTAATGGGACTGCCTGTTCGCAGTTGCGCGCTCGCCACGCCCAGCGGCGATGATCTTGGAGTTGGCGTCGCTGTTTGGCATCAAGTCCAAGTTCACGACGGTCGGGGGCGACGGCGGGCAACACGACGGCGGGCGACGACAGTCAGCCCCAGCCGAGTTCGTGCAGCCGGTCCTCGTCGATGCCGAAATGATGGCCGATCTCGTGGACCACGGTGATGGCAACCTCGCGCGCGACCTCGTCCTCGTCGTCGCACTGGGCCAGGATGGGCAGCCGGTAGATCGTGATCGTGTCGGGCAGCGCGAACGTGTAGTCCGACAGCCGCTCGGTGAGCGCGGTGCCCCGGTAGATGCCGAGCAGCATTGGATCGTCGGGATCCTCGTCTGCGGTCTGCACGACCACGTTGTCCAGCATCTCGAGTAGTCGCTCCGGAATCGTGTCGAGTGCATCGTCGACAAGGACGTCGAAGCGAGACCGTGATACCGACAGCACCCATGCATTTTGCCAGCGCCGGACCTGCAGCGCGCCGGTCAGTAACCTGGGCGCCGTGATCGATCTCCGCCTGGTCCGCGACGACCCTGACCGGGTCCGCGCGTCGCAGCGCGCTCGCGGCGAGGACGAGGCTGCGGTCGACGCGCTGCTCGCCGCGGATGACAAACGGCGGACGGCCGTCACCCGGGCGGACGCGCTACGAGCGGAGCAGAAGGCGATGGGCCGGGCAATCAGCGTAGCGACGCCGGTGGAGCGGCCACACCTGCTGACCACGGCCCGGCATCTTGCTGACGAGGTCAAGTCCGCCGAGGCCGACGAGGTCGAGGCCGATGCCGCGCTGCGGCAGGCTCACCTGGCGATCGCGAACGTTGTTGAGGACGGCGTTCCGCCGGGCGGCGAGCGCAACTCGATCACGCTCGAGACGGTTGGCACACCGCCGCAGATCGAGCATCCGCGTGACCATGTGGATATCGGCACCCGGCTGCACGCCATCGACACCGAACGCGGCGCCAAGGTCAGCGGGAGCCGGTTCTATTTCCTCACCGGCGTCGGGGCCCAGCTGGAGATCGCACTGGTGAACCTGGCCATGACCCAGGCCGCGGCGGCCGGCCTGACCCCGGTGATCGCGCCGGCACTCGTCAAGCCGGAAGTGATGGAGGGCACCGGCTTTCTCGGAGCGCACGCGGCCGAGGTGTACCGCCTGGCCACCGACGATCTGTACCTGGTTGGCACCAGTGAGGTAGCACTCGCCGGCTATCACGCCGACGAGATCCTCGAGCTCCCGTCTCTGCCGCGCCGCTACGCCGGCTTTTCGTCATGCTTCCGGCGGGAAGCCGGCTCGTATGGGAAGGACACCCACGGCATCATCCGGGTGCATTGGTTCGACAAGGTCGAGATGTTCTCATACACCACGTTGGAGGCCGCCCGGGATGAGCATCAAAAGTTACTGGCGTGGGAACGGGAATTTCTCGATAAGTTGGAATTGGCTTACCGGGTGGTCGACATTGCCGCCGGGGATCTCGGTACGAGCGCGGCGCGTAAGTACGACATCGAAGCCTGGTTCCCGTCGCAAGGCACGTACCGCGAGCTGACGTCGACGTCGAACTGCACGACGTTCCAGGCTCGGCGGCTCAACATCCGGACCCGCACCGCGAACGGAACGGTTCCGGTGGCCACCCTCAACGGAACGATGTGCGCGGTTTCCCGGACGATTGCTTGCCTTCTCGACCATCATCAGCGCCCCGACGGCTCGGTCTACGTGCCCGAGGCGCTGCGTCCTTGGCTTGGCGGCCGAGAGCGCCTCGAGCCGTCGTGACGATCCGCTTGCTCGCGAGTGACTTGGACGGCACGTTGGTGCGATCGGACGGGAGCGTGAGCGACCGCACCCGAAACGCGTTGCGCCGGGCCACCGAGGCGGGGCTGGTTGTCGCGTTCGTCTCCGGGCGGCCGCCGCGCTGGTTGCACGAGATCGCCGACGCCGTCGACCATCGCGGCGTCGCGGTAGCCGCGAATGGTGCGGTGATCTACGACTTGCGCACCGAGACCGTCATCCGTGAGCACCTGCTCAGCCCCGAGTTGCTCGCGGAGATCACCGAGGAGGTGCGCTCGGCCTATCCGGCAGTGCGATTCGGCGTGGAGTACGGCCTGGATTTCGGCTACGAGCCGGAATACCGGCACGACTGGGAAATGAGTCCGAGCCACGACCGGCAGGGCAACCCGTTGCCCGCACCGCGCATGGCAGACCTGGCCGAGATCATCACGAAGCCGGCAGTCAAGCTACTCGCGAAGGACCTCACCGCCGACGCCGATGAGATGATGGTCGCCACGTCCCGGTTGCTTGCCGGACGGGCAACGGTTACCCACTCGTCCCGACTCGCATTGCTGGAGATCGCGGCCGCGGGCGTGACCAAGGCCACAGGCCTGGCCGAGGTTGCTGCTGGCCACGGAGTCCCGGCGGCCGATGTGGCGGCGATCGGTGACATGCCGAATGATGTCCCGATGCTGGAGTGGGCTGGCCACGCCTATGCGGTGAGCAACGCGCACCCGGCCGCTATCGCGGCGGCCGACGAGGTGCTCGGGCGTAATGACGACGATGCCGTCGCCGCGCTCATCGAGTCCTTGCTGGGGTAGACGTAGAAGACGCTGACGCCCCGGACTCAGAGATACTGGCCAGTCCCGTGCTCACCCTCCTCGCCGCTCGGGGGACGCGGGCCAAGCCGCGGGCCGGCCGGGCCAGCCAGGAGCTGTCCGCCCGGGCCGATCACGACCTGGCCGCCGCCAGCACCGGGGGGCAACGCGCGACGCATCTCCTCCAACTGGGCGCGGGCGGCCATCTGCTGCGCGAACAGTGCGGTCTGGATGCCGTGGAACACCCCCTCCAGCCAACCGACGAGCTGCGCTTGCGCGATGCGCAGCTCAGCCTCGGACGGAACGCCGGTGCCAAAGGGGAGGGTGAGTCGATCGAGCTCCTCGCGCAGCTCGGGCGACAGGCCCTGTTCCAGCTCTTTGATCGAGGATTCGTGGATTTCCCGCAACCGTTGGCGGCCGGCCTCGTCCAACGGTGCCGCCCGAACCTCCTCCAGCAACTGCTTGATCATCGTGCCGATCCGCATCACCTTGGCCGGCTGCTCGACCATGGCCGTAATGTCGTCGCCATTATCGGAATCACGAGAGACCTCAGGACTGCCAGTGCCGGCGTCGATTACCTCGCCCGTTGGGCGTGTCGCGGCCGAATGCGACTCACGCCGGGGGTCATTCGCGGTGTACTCCGTCATGCGCCCCAGTCTGGTCATCCCGTGCCCGAGAGAGCAACGTGACTGGACCGCCGTCGCCGACCTGACCACGTGGAGGGGTAAGGAGGTAACACGGGGAAATGAGCTTCGACGTGGCTCGGGTGCGCGGTTTGTACCCGACGCTCGGATCGGGCATCGTCCACCTCGAAGGTACCTATAGCGCGTTACAGCCCGAGTCGGTCGTGCGGGCGATTGTTGGCACGCTCCGCTCGGCGCCGGCGCAGCCCGGATCGCGGTCTGAACGCTCTCGACGGGCAGCCGTGTCGGTCGATGACGCGCGTCGAGCTATCGGCGACCTCGTCGGCGCCCCGGCCCAATCGGTCGTCATCGGCGGGAGCGTGTCGGCGTTGTTGACCTGGTTCGCGGCCGCCATATCCCGGACCTGGCAGCTGGGTGACGAGGTCGTGCTCAGCCGGCTGGACAGCGACGAGACGGTCCGGGTGTGGTCGGCGGCCGCTCGCTTCGTGGGTGCGACCGTGCATTTCGCCGAGGCCGACGTGGAGACCGGCGAACTTCCGGACTGGCAGTACGAATCCCTGGTCGGTCGCCACACCCGGCTGGTCACCGTGCCACTCGCGAACCCGGTCACCGGCGCTGTGCCAGACGTGAAGCGGATCACCGAAATCGCCCATGGTGTGGGGGCCCTGGTCGCTGTGGACGCCGGCGCAGCAGCAACGTCGTTCCCGCTCGACCTGACCGCGTCTGGAGCGGATGTGCTGACCGTCCAAATCTCATCGTTCGGCGGGCCCACCATGGCGGCGCTGAGCATGGCCGTCGGCGTCCGGCACGAGATCGAGCGTCTTCCGGCCTCGGTGCGCCGGACGCTGCCCTTGATCGGTCCGTTGCCGGTCGAGCTCCTGGACGGCGTCACCGCGGCAGTCGACCACCTCGCCGGGCTCGACGAAGCGGCAACCGGGTCCCGGCGGGAAAGGCTGCTCACGTCGGTCACCTCGGCCCGGGGATATCAAGATCGGTTGTTCGAGCGGCTCGACATCATGCTGCGGCGGATTCCCGGGGTTACCCTCGTCGGCGCACCGGTGCCACGGGTGCCGGTGTTCGCCTTCACGGTTACTGGGGCGCTGCCGAATCGGGTGGCCGACTTCCTGTATTCGCGCGGTCTGTCGGTCTGGACCGGCCCCCACGGCATGTCGGAACTCATGACGACACTGGGCGTTGACGAACTGGGTGGTGCGGTGCACGTCGGACTGATGCCGCATACCACCCATGTCGAGGTCGACCAACTGGCTATAGCGCTCGACGACCTGCTCGGTAGCCGCCAATCCCGAGTGCCTGCTTGACCGCGCGAACGAAACGACCTCGTCCAGTTCAGTGGAGGCTAATCCGGAGGACCTCGTAGCCGATCCATCCCCAGAACAACACAAACAGGATCATGCTGACGATGAGCATGATGTCCGCAGCCAGATCTGGGTGCGCCTTACGGCGGCGCCCCACCCGCGCATGCAGGACGGCCATGACCTATGGTCTGCCTGGTCTGACCAGAGCTCAATACCAGACGACGCAGCGTAGGCGAGTCGTTATCAATCAGTGATGATGGTGCCTGCGCTGCGCCGGGCTGGCGTGCTACCGGACCTGCAGCACCACCTTTCCGACATGCCTGCTCGATTCGACAAGCTCGTGAGCAGCCGCGGCATCCGCTAACGGCAGAATCCGGTCGATGACCGGCGCGACGTCGCCGGACTCGATCAGCGGCCACACGAAGCTTTCCGTCGCGGTGACGATGGCGGCCTTTTGCGCGAGCGGGCGCGCGCGCAACGAGGCCGCGCTCACACTTGCGCGCCTCGCGAGGAGCGCGCCGAGGTCCAGCTCGCCGACCCGGCCGCCCTGCAGGCCAAGGACCACCAACCGGCCGCCGATCCGGAGCGAAGCCACATTGCGCGGCAGGTATGCGGCCCCGATGTTGTCGAGTATCACGTCGACGCCGCCGTCGGTCAGAGCGGCGATCACCTCGGCGAAGTCCTCCTCGCGGTAGTTGATCGCAACGTCAGCGCCGAGCCGGCGCGCGACGTCGAGCTTGGCAGCGGATCCGGCCGTGGTGATCACCCGGGCTCCGTAGTGATGGGCGAGCTGGATCGCGAGCGTTCCAATCCCGCTCGTTCCACCGTGCACCAGGAGCGTCTCGCCGGGCTGGAGGCGGCCAATGTCGAACACCATCGACCACACCGTGCACGCCGTTTCCGGAAGAGCGGCGGCGTCCCGCAGCGACATTCCCTGCGGCACGCGCATCAGCTGGCCGGCTGGTACGGCTACGCGCTCCGCGTATCCGCCGCCGGCCAACAGCGCGCACACCTGGTCGCCGACCCTCCAGCCGGTAACGCCCTGGCCGAGCGTCGCGATGACGCCGCTGCACTCGAGACCCGGATATGGCGAGGCTCCGGGCGGCGGATCGTAGTGGCCCTGGCGCTGCATGAGGTCGGCCCGATTTACCGCGCTTGCGGTCACGTCGACGAGCACTTCGTCTACGCCTGGTTGTGGATCCGGAACCTCCCGCACCTGCAGCACATCGGGCGGCCCGGGATGGGTGATCACAGCGGCACGCACGCGGTGAACCCTAGAGGCTGATGCCGGCGTGCCGTTCGGTCCATCTGCCGACGGGAGGCAGTGGCAGAGTGAGCCCATGTCAGGCACGCCGCGCGTCACTGTCGGAATCGGCCCGGTGAGCGAGGCGGAGGTGGTGTCGGTCGCCCGGACTGAAGCTGGGGTGACGCTATCGGCCGAGGCGCTCTCGGCCATCGAGAAGTCGCGGGAGATCGTGGACGGGCTCGCCCACGACACCGAACCGCACTACGGCATCTCGACCGGCTTTGGGGCGCTTGCGTCGACCTCGATCCCGACGGACCGGCGGGCGGCACTGCAGCGATCCTTGATCCGGTCGCACGCGGCCGGGTCCGGGCCCGAGGTCGAGCGCGAAGTCGTCCGGGCCATGATGCTGCTCCGCTTGTCCACGCTGGCCACGGGCCGGACCGGCGTACGGCCACTGGTCGCCAATACGCTCGCGGCGCTGCTCGATTCCGGAATCACGCCCGTGGTGCGGGAGTTCGGCTCGCTGGGCTGCTCGGGAGACCTGGCGCCGCTCTCCCACGTGGCGCTCGCGCTTTTGGGTGAAGGCGAGGTGCGGGACCCCGAGGGCCGACTGCGCCCGGCCGCAGAGGTTCTCCCGGAGCACGACATCCGGCCGGTCGAGCTGGCGGAGAAGGAGGGGCTCGCGCTGATCAACGGTACCGACGGGATGCTGGGCCAGCTCATTCTGGCGTGTGCTGACCTCGACCTGCTACTGCGCACCGCTGATCTCACCGCGGCGATGTCCGTGGAGGCGATGCTCGGCACTGCCGCCGTCTTCGCGGCCGATCTCCAGGCCCTGCGCCCGCAACCTGGTCAGTCCATCGCGGCGGCCAACATGCGCGCCCTGCTGGCCGGCTCACCGATCATCGCTTCGCATGCCGGTCCGGACTGCGTGTATGTGCAGGACGCCTACTCGATGCGTTGCGCGCCCCAGGTTTGCGGCGCGGCCCGAGACACGGTCGGGCACGCTCGGACCGTGGCCGGTTACGAGCTAGCTTCGGCCATAGACAATCCGGTGGTGACTCCGGCCGGTTCGGTCGAGTCGAACGGCAACTTCCACGGTGCCCCGGTTGGCTACGTGTTGGACTTCCTCGCCATACCCGTTGCCGACCTCGCGTCCATGAGCGAGCGTCGGACCGACCGGATGCTGGATGTGGCCCGCTCGCGCGGACTGCCGCCCTTCCTGGCCGCGGACGCGGGCGTCGACTCGGGGCACATGATCGCCCAGTACACGCAAGCCGCCGTTGTGTCGGAGCTGAAACGGTTAGCGGTGCCGGCATCGGTGGATTCGATCCCGTCGTCGGCCATGCAGGAGGACCACGTGTCGATGGGTTGGTCGGCGGCCCGAAAGCTCCGCCGAGCCATCGACGGGCTGGGTCGGGTCCTCGCCGTGGAGTTGCTTTCCGCGGCCCGAGCAATAGACCTGCGGACACCGATCGGTCCCGGGCCAGCGACGGGCGCCGTGATTGCGGCGCTGCGGCGGAGCGTGGACGGGCCGGGACCCGATCGTTTTCTCGCACCCGAGATCGAGGCCGCGGTGGCGTTCGTCCGATCCGGCGCGGCGCTAGCGGCGGCGGAGTCGGCGTTGCCGGCGCCGCTCGGCTGAGCGACCTGAATGCAGGGGAGACGCGTCACATGATGGAATCGTTCGAGCACCCGGTCGGAGGGGGCACGCGATGACTGGCCAGGAGACAACCGCAGGCGCACGGCCGGTCCAGGCGCCACGAGGCACGACGCCCACAACCGCCGCTGGGTGGCCAACCGAGGCCCCGTTGCGGATGTTGCAAAACAATCTGGACCCCGATGTGGCCGAACACCCGGATCAGCTCGTGGTATACGGCGGAACCGGGAAAGCTGCTCGTGACTGGCGAAGTTTCGACGCGATCGTCGGCACCCTCGCCGGCTTGCAGCGGGACGAGACCCTACTTGTGCAATCCGGGCGGCCGGTCGGCGTCCTGCGGACGCACGAGTGGGCGCCGCGGGTTCTCATCGCCAACTCGAATCTGGTGCCGGACTGGGCGACGTGGGAGGAGTTCCGGCGACTCGAGGCGCTCGGCCTGACGATGTACGGCCAGATGACCGCCGGCTCGTGGATCTACATCGGCACCCAGGGCATCCTCCAGGGCACCTACGAGACATTCGCCGCAGTAGCCGCCAAACGGTTCGAGGGCACGCTGGCCGGCACCATCACGCTGACCGGGGGCCTGGGCGGCATGGGCGGCGCGCAGCCGCTCGCGGTGACCATGAACGAGGGCGTCGCCATCTGCATCGATGTCGATGAATCACGGATCCGGCGCCGGATGGAACACCGCTACCTCGACGTATCGACTGACTCGATGGACGAGGCGTTGCGGCTCGCGATCGAGGCGCGGGACGCGCGACGACCGCTCTCGATCGGGTTGCTCGGCAACGCCGCGTCGCTGGAGCCGCAGATGCTCGCGCATGACGCCCCCATCGACATCGTCACGGACCAGACGTCAGCGCACGACCCGTTGTCCTACCTGCCGATCGGCGTCGAGTTCGACGACTGGCACGACTACGCCGCCCGCAAACCGGAAGAGTTCACCGGGCGAGCGCGAGCGTCGATGGCCAGGCATGTGGAAGCCATGGTGGGCTTCCTGGACCGCGGCGCCGAGGTGTTCGACTATGGCAACTCGATCCGCGGCGAGGCCAAGCTCGCGGGCTATAACCGGGCCTTCGATTTCCCCGGGTTCGTGCCGGCCTATATCCGGCCGCTGTTCTGCGAAGGCAAGGGCCCGTTCCGCTGGGTCGCGCTGTCGGGGGACCCGGCGGACATAGCCCGGACCGACAAGGCGGTTCTCGACCTGTTCCCCGACAACTCGTCGCTGCGCCGCTGGATCACGCTGGCCCAGGAGCGAGTGCAATACCAGGGCCTGCCTGCCCGGATCTGCTGGCTGGGCTACGGGGAGCGAGATCGCGCTGGTCTGGCCTTCAACGACTTGGTTGCCTCGGGCGCGATCAGCGCCCCGATCGTCATCGGCCGGGACCACCTCGACTGCGGCTCGGTGGCTTCGCCGTACCGAGAGACCGAGGCCATGGCTGACGGCTCGGACGCGATCGCCGACTGGCCGCTGCTGAACGCCATGGTCAACGTGGCGAGTGGGGCCACCTGGGTGTCGATCCACCACGGGGGCGGCGTCGGGATCGGTCGGTCCATTCATGCCGGGCAGGTGACCGTCGCAGACGGGACCGCGCTTGCCGCCGAAAAGCTCGAGCGGGTGCTCACCAACGATCCGGCGATGGGCGTGATCCGCCACGTCGATGCCGGCTACGATCGCGCGGCTGAGGTTGCCTCCGACCGCGACGTCGCGATACCGATGCGGATCGGGGACGAAAACGCGGCTGCGGCGCGCAATTCCGTCCCGGATCGCTCAAGATAGCGCCATGCATCTCGCCCACACGCCAGAAGCAAACCAGTTGCTCGCCGACAGTCCGTTCGCACTACTGATCGGCATGCTGCTCGATCAACAGATACCGATCGAGAAGGCGTTCACCTCACCGTACGAGTTGCAGCAGCGCCTCGGCCACGACCTGGATGTCCAGGAGATCGCCGAGTACGACCCGGGCGCGCTCGAGGAACTGTTTCGAACGCCGCCGGCACTGCATCGATTCCCGGCGGCGATGGCAAAGCGCGTCCAATCGCTTGCCCAGGTGCTCGTCGAACGATTCGACGGCGACCCGGCGGCGGTATGGACCGGCGCTTCGGACGGCGCCGACCTGATGCAACGAGTGGGCACGCTCCCCGGCTTCGGCGAGCAGAAGGCGCGCATCTTCGTCGCGTTGCTCGGCAAGCAGTTCGGCGTGCAGCCGCCAGGCTGGCGGGCGGCGGCCGGCGACTACGGCGCAGACGGCGCCTTCCGGTCGGTCGCCGATATCGTCGATGACAACTCGCTGTCGCAGGTGCGCGCCTTCAAGCAGCAGCTGAAGGCGGCCGCGAAGGCAAAGGAGGCTTGATTGGCAGTCGGGCAGGCTTCCAGGGCAACACCCGAGGCCCGGCGTGCCTGCCAGCTGTCACACAGCCGACGGGGAGAGTATGCCCAGGACTCGTCGACGCGACTCGGGGAGGTATGGGCATATGGGCCTGGCGTGGTTTCTCGTCGTTGTCGCGGGGTTACTCGAGACGGGGTTCGCCGTCATGCTCAAAGAGAGCAATGGGTTCACCCGGATCCTCCCCACCATTCTGTTTGCAGTGTTCGCCCTGGGTAGCTTCGGGTTGCTCACGATCGCACTGAAATGGCTGGAGGTCGGCCCCGCGTACGCCGTGTGGACGGGCATTGGCGCCGGCGGCACGGTGATTGTCGGGATGATATGGCTGAACGAGGCCGTGACCGTTCTCAAGATCGTGTCGGTCTCCCTCGTCCTGGTCGGTGTCATCGGCTTGCAGCTCAGCGGTGGCGCCCACTGATCCGTCGAGCTCCGGTCTAGCGCCGGACCTCCGTACGCCGACGGTGATTAACGGACCGGTCGACTAGTTGCGTCAGGCAACAGTTGACGGGCAAGTTGGGCCCGGCGTAGACAGAAGTCGACTGCACGGGTGGGTGAACATGGACGAGCACCGGCCACGGCTTCGGAGCGCTCGTCGCGTTCGTGCTGAGCGTCGCTGCGCATCTGGATCGGCATCGCTGGTGCTGCCCGCCTCGCCTGAAAGACTGGCAGGGATCCCGTCACAGCGAGGTGGCATTACATGAGCGAGCGCGGGCAGATGCGCGAAGAGGTTAGGCAATGAGCGAGACCCGGACGTCTGACGCGTCGGCGAGTAACCTGGGCGCGCAAATCGACCTCGAGGCGTTCCGACGACGCTATCTAGCCCACGCCGCTCGCCAGCTGCCCGGCCGCACGAACCGAGAGCTGACCGCGCTGGCGCGTGACCACCTCGAGTTGGGTGCCGTCCGGCCGGTGGGCGAAACGCTGATCCAGTTGCACAGCATGGACGGCGACACGTCGGCCATCGACATCGTGACGGGGGACGCCCCGTTCCTGGTGGACTCCATCCGGGCCGAGTTCGATCGCGCCGGCCACGCGGTGAGCCGATTTCTGCATCCGCAGATCGTCGCCAGCCGGGATGCGGACGGGCGCCTCGAGATGGTCTACGACCTCGACGACAACGTCGAGATACCGGAAGGCGCGATCATCGAGGCGTGGATGCACATCGAGACGGATCGTCTCGAGCCGGCCGAGGCCGAGAGTCTCATTGCCTCGCTTCGCCGAGTGCTCAACGACGTTCACCTCGCCGCCGCGGACGCTCCCGCGATGTACGCACTCATCCGCGAGCTGGCCGACCGTCTCACTGACGATCCTGGCGAGTTCGACCTCGAGGCAAGCATCGAGGCCGGCGAGCTGCTGCGATGGCTGGCTGACGGCAACTTCCTCATCTTGGGACATGTGGCCTACTCTGCCGCTGATCTCGCCGGGGCCGGCCCGGGCGTGTCCCATTCCCCGGCCAGCGGCGTGCTGCGTGGAGATACCCAGGTGTCCCCCTTGGAGGTGCTCCCGGCGTTCCGCAGCGGCGCACCTTTGGTCATCTTCAAGTCGCCGCTGGTGTCAACCGTGCGTCGTTCGGCGCGCTATGACTGCGTGACTGTCGTCCCGCCGCCTACCGGCGGGGAAGGCCAGACCGTCCACGTCTTCCTCGGCCTGATCACCACGCTGGAAGACGGCATGGTGGCCCGAGTTCCCGTTGTGCGCAAGCGCATCGCGGAGATCCTGCTGCGCTCGGGAGTGCGAGCCAGCAGCCACACCGGACGCCAGCTGTTAGCGGCGTTACGAACATTGCCGCGGGACGAACTGCTCGAGGCACCGACCGCAGATCTGCTGCGGCTCGCGCAGCTGGTCGTGGCGCGTGCTGAGCAGGGCGCGGTGGGCGTCTTCGCCCGGGTGCATCTCAACCGCGATTTCGTCAGCGTGCTCGTGTACTTCCCGGCGGATCGTTTCGGCCCGGAGACCCGCCGCCGGGTTGGAGAGGTGGTCCTCACCCATTGGCCCGGCGAGGTTGTGGCCCGCGACGACCGGATCGTCGAGCTGGGTTTCGCTCGGATGCAGTTCCTGATCGCGTTGCCGCCGAGCACTCCGGCCCCCTCGCCGGATCGTCGGCTTGTCGAATCAGAGGTAGCTCGGGTCACCCGCCGGTGGAGTGACGATCTGGCTGATCTGGTTGTGCTGGCGTCGGGCGAGGACGTCGGACAACGGCTGTTGCGCCGGTACGGGAGAGCGTTCCCCGAGGCATACAAGGAAGACTTCGCCGCGGGCACCGCGGTGCACGACCTCTCCCGGTTGGAGGCCCTCGACGACGAGGACGGCCTGTCGTTCGAGGCATATACGCCGCCGTCGGACGACGAGGCCGACCGTCGGCTCAAGGTATTCCGGACCGGCGAACCATTGAGCCTGGCTCGAGCCCTGCCCATCTTCAGCCAGATGAACATCGAGGTGCTCGACGAGCGTCCCTACGAGATCGAGCGCTCCGACGGCAGCGTGGCCTGGATCTACGACTTCGGCCTGCGCCTACCGACAGTGGGTGACCTCGATGCGTCGCGCGCGGAGAAGATCATCCACACCCTTCGCCTGCTGTGGAACGACGAGATAGAGCAAGACCGCTTCAACGCCCTGGTATTGGTCGCCGGCCTTACCTGGTGGCAAGCGAACGTATTGCGCGCCTATGCCAAGTACCTGCGTCAAGCCGGGACGACGTTCAGCCAGGGTTACATCGAGCAGGCACTCATCGAGAATCCCGGCATCGCTCGTCAATTGATCGAGCTCTTCGAGGCGCGCTTCGATCCGGCTCGTGCCGGCACGCCCCCGGTGCTGTTGCGGACCGACGATGGCCGAGGCGACGGTCAGCGCGCGTCAATGGTCGAGTCTATTGAGACAGATCTCTCGGCGGTGGCGAGCCTCGACCAGGACCGCATCCTTCGCTCGCTGCTGAACCTCATCACCGCGACCTTGCGCACGAATGCCTACCGTGCCGCGGGTCCGGCCAACTCGGACCCCGTCGACTCGGCCGAGTCACAACGCAGCATGCTCGCCTTCAAGCTCGATCCCAGCCGGATTCCGAACTTGCCCGAGCCCCACCCCCGGTTCGAGATCTGGGTTTACTCGCCACGGTTGGAAGGCGTCCACCTGCGATACGGCCCCGTCGCCCGCGGCGGATTGCGGTGGTCCGACCGGCGCGAGGACTTCCGCACCGAAATACTCGGGCTGGTCAAGGCGCAGATGGTCAAGAACGCAGTGATTGTGCCGGTGGGTGCGAAAGGTGGCTTCGTAGCCAAGCGACTGCCCGATCCCCAGCTCGACCGCGAAGGCTGGGCCGCTGAAGGAGAGGCCTGCTATCGCGCCTTCATCAGTTGCCTGCTCGAACTCACCGACAACCTGGTCACCGGCTCGGACGGTATACGCCAGGTCGTCCCACCTCCGAACACGCGACGTTATGACGGCGATGATCCTTACCTGGTCGTTGCGGCTGACAAGGGTACAGCGACGTTCTCCGATATCGCCAATGAGATCGCGAACGACTTCGGCTTCTGGCTGAGCGACGCGTTTGCTTCCGGTGGGTCCCGTGGTTATGACCACAAGGCAATGGGAATTACCGCGCGGGGCGCCTGGGAATCGGTGAAGTTCCACTTCCGAGAACTCGGCGTGAACACACAGGAACAGGACTTCACGGTCGTTGGCATCGGCGATATGTCCGGTGACGTATTCGGCAACGGGATGCTCCTGTCCCGGCATATCAGGCTGGTGGCCGCCTTCGACCACCGGCACGTCTTCCTCGACCCGAACCCCGATGACGAGAGCTCCTTCGCCGAGCGGGAGCGCTTGTTCCGGCTGCCGCAATCGAGCTGGGGGGACTACGACACCAGCGTCATCTCGGCCGGGGGTGGCGTTTATTCGCGCACGCTCAAGTCCATACCGATCAGCGACGAGGTAGCTCAAACGCTGCGGTTGCCGCCCGGCGTCACCACTATGACTCCGAACGAGCTGATCCATCACATCCTGCTCGCCCCAGTCGATCTGCTCTGGAACGGCGGGGTCGGCACGTTTGTCAAGGCATCCAGCGAGCCGCAGCTTGCGGCAGGCGATCGAGCCAATGACCCGGTTCGAGTGGGCGGAGCGCAATTGCGCTGCCGAGTCGTCGGTGAGGGCGGCAATCTGGGCTTTACCCAGCTGGGCCGCATCGAGTACGCCCGGTCGGGCGGACGGATCAATAGCGACGCCATTGACAATTCCGCCGGAGTCAACACGTCCGACCATGAGGTGAATCTGAAGATCCTTCTCGACCGGGCCGTGGCTGCGCGGCAGCTTACGCGGGACGAGCGCAATGAGCTGCTGCAGACGGTGCGCGACGACGTTGTCGAGGAGATCCTGCACGACAACTACGAGGTGAACCTCCTGCTGGGCATGGCCCGCCGGCTGGGGCCTGCGATGGTCAACGTGCACGCCCGCTTCCTGAGGGCGTTGGAGGCGACTGATGGCTTGGATCGCCAGTTGGAGTTTCTCCCGTCAAACAAGGAGATCGCCGCACGAGAGGCTGCTGGAGAGGGGCTGACCTCGCCGGAGGTGGCGGTCCTCTCTGCCTATTCGAAGATCAGTCTGAAGCGGCGAATCGAGGACTCGACGCTGCCCGATGAGCCGTGGTTCCACCGCATCTTGTGCTCCTATTTCCCACCTCTGATCGTCGAGCGATTTGGCGACCAGATACGCGAGCACCCATTGCGGCGGGAGATCATCACCACCGTGCTCGTCAACAACATGATCAACCGCAGCGGCACGACGTTCGTCCACCGGGCAACCGAGGAAACTGGGGCTGACGCCGCGCAGATTGCGCGGGCGTACATAGTCGCCCGCGAGGTCTTCCAGCTGCCGCAGCTATGGGATGAGCTGAAGGCCCTCGACAATCAGGTGCCTATCGAAGCTCAGAAGGCGGCCTACCAAGAGTTACGCAGATTGGTCGACCGAGCCACCCGCTGGCTGGTCGAAGCGCGGTTCCCAATCGACGATGTCGCGGGTGAGATCGAGCGTTTCGGTCCCACCATCGCGCACCTGACGCCGCGTGTGCCACAGCTGCTTTGCGGCATCGAACGCGACAACATGGCCAAGGAGGTCGACCGGTTCGTCGAGCAGGGTCTTCCGCGGGACCTTGCGACCCGGATTGGCGAGATGCTGACGGCATTTCAGCTGCTCGACGTCGTGGAGATCACCCGGAAGAGCGGTCGGCCGGCCGACGAGGTGGCCGAGGTGCAATTCGCACTGTCCGAGCTGTTCAGTGTCGATGTGCTGCTCACCAAGATCACCGAGCTGCCCCGAGATGACCGGTGGTCTGCCCTCGCCCGGGCATCCCTGCGGCACGACGTGTACGCCGCGTTGTCCGCGATCACGTCATCGGTGCTTGCTAGCACCGAGCCGGGAAAGACAGCCACCGAGCGGGTGGCGGCCTGGCAGAAACAGAACGCCCAGCGCGTCGACCGGGCGCTGTCGATCATCGGTGATGCATTGCAACGCGACCGGGTGGACCTCGCGACGCTGTCGGTGGCCTTGCGAGTGATGCGCAGCGTTGCGGCCTAGGTCGCTGGTCAGCGGTCAGATTGGCCGACGCCCGCGGCGGACAGCGGCCTCCTCGGCTGGAGCGACGCGCTCGCGCATTGTTGACGGCGAACCCGGCACCTTGGCCCACACCGTCACCCGATCGGAATCGATGTCGACCCCCCAGCTCGAGGTGAGCGAGTCGACGATGGCAAGGCCACGCCCACTGATATCTTCCGGCCCTGAACTCATCAGTCTCGGGTGGCTCAGGCCGCCGCCATCAGTGACCCGGATCAGCACACCCTCGTCCTCGGTCGACCACGCCACGGCGAGCTCGTTACTGGGTAACGGCCGGCCGTGCCGGATCGCGTTGGTGATCAGCTCGGTGGCCACGAGCGCCGCGTCGTTCGTGACCTCGGCCGGCAGACCTTGACCCGCCAGATCGGCTGTCAAACCGGCGCGGACCTCCGCCGCACTGGCCGCTACCGCTCGGACGTGCATAAACACCACGAAACTAACCGCCTGCCTGGTCAGTCCTGCCCGACCTCCGTCGACATCGTCGCTAGGTTCGTGGCGAGTATGCCCAGAATGCCCGGCGCTTAAACCAGCCGCCGCTGCCCTCCGTGTCCGTCGAGCCAGTGGATCACATCGGCCGGCCGGTTGGTGATCACAGCATCCACGCCAAGCCCAACCACATAGTCGATATCGGCCAAGCTGTCGACGGTCCACACGTAGACGAGATTGCCGCGCGCGTGGGCTCGCGCCACGTATCCAGGGTCGCCCACGAGCAGTTCCAGCCCGGGACCGGCGATGCCCACGCCGCCCGGTAGGCCGCCGTCGCGGCGCCCACGCATGAGCCGATCCATCAGAAGCACCGTTGGAAGTTCTGGGGCGAGCAGCCGCACTCGCCGCAGTGCGACCGGGGCGAAGCTCATCACGCTGACGCGCCCGTCCAGGTGGGACGGGCGACGGCGCGCGGACGCGCGCTCGGTCACCTCCAACGGTCGACCCGCCCACCCAAATCGCCGGAGAACGCGGACCAGCTCCTTCTCGACCAGCCCGGCGTACCTGGTCGGATGCTTCGTCTCCACCAGCAGGCGCACCTCGCGGCTGACATCCTTGATGAGCCCGAGCAACGTCTCCAATCTGAGCACGCCACCCGCCGTATGCCGGTCCGGCGCTACTCCGGCGAGGTACGGCTCGTTGCGCAGCGTGCGGTCAGCCGCGTCGGGCCATTCGCCGGACAACGATTCCGCGTCGTACCACGAGGAGAAGTCGAGTGCGTCCAGCCGAGCTAGGTCCATCTCGCTGACTGGGCCCGCACCGTCCGAGGTGCGATTGACGGTGCGGTCGTGCACGCAGACGAGGTGTCCGTCCCACGTCAGCCGCACATCGCATTCGAGAGCGTCGGCGCCGGCCTCGATAGCGGCCTGGTAGGCCAGCTCGGTGTGTTCAGCGACGATTCCGGATGCGCCGCGGTGTGCGGCCACCAGCGGTCGGGGTGGTGCACTGCGAGGAGTCGGCGTGGTCCGGCGGTGTTCCGGTCTCACATCTTCCTATCGTGCCGCATCCGGTTTGGCTGGTCGCCGACGCTGCGGGTCAGATGATCATGCCAATGGTGCCATCGGGCCCCACGATCGAGCGACCGGAGTGCGCCCAGGCCTCCATCCCACCGGTCAGGTTGACCGCGTCGTATCCCTGGCGGCTGAGCCAGGCGGCCACCTGAGCCGACCGGGCACCGACGCGGCAGACCACGACGATGCGGCCCGTGCCGTCGAGCGCCCCCGAGTCGGCCAGGCCGGCCGGGAGTTGGCTGAGCGGAACATGGATCGCCTCGGCGGCGTGCCCGGCGACCCACTCCTCGTCTTCTCGGACGTCAAGCAGGACCGTGTCAGGCGGCTCGCGGTCGAGGTCCGCGACCGACACCGATCGCACATCGAACATCATCACTGATCGCTCATTTGAGTAGTTTGGACAGTCGTCGGTCGGCGAGTTCGCGCCCCTCCGTCTGGCAGGTCGGGCAGTATTGGAACGATTTGTCGGCGAAGGACACCTCACGCACGGTGTCTCCGCAGACCGGGCAGGGCAGGCCGGCTCGGGCGTGAACTTTCAAACCGCTGCGCTTCTCTCCCTTGAGAGTCGCGGCGCGCTGACCTACGGAGCGTTCGACCGCGTCGCGGAGCACGGTGCCCATCGCGGCGTGCAGGCGTTCAATCTCTTTGTCGGTGAGGTTGGCGGCGAGCTTGAACGGAGACATGCGAGCCGTGTGCAGGATCTCGTCGGAGTAGGCATTCCCGATCCCCGCGATCATGGCCTGATCGGTCAAGGCACCTTTGATCTGGGCCCGCTGACCGCGCAGCAAGTCGCGGAGCTGGCCGACGTCAATCGCGAGCGCGTCCGGACCGAGGCGGGCGATCCCGGGCACCTCGGCCGGATCCCGAACCACGTACCCGGCGAGCCGCTTCTGCGTGCCTGCCTCGGTGAGGTCGAAGCCGCTCTCCGGGCCGCCGTCGAACTCGGGAGCAAGATGCAGGCGCAGCGCGAGCGGACCCTTGCCCGGCCGTGGCGGGGCTGGGGGCAAGTTGTCGCGCCACTGCAGCCAGCCGGCCCGGGCCAAGTGCACGATCAGATGCAGCCCATCGACGTCGAGGTCCAAGAACTTGCCGTGGCGGCCCACTCCGGTGACGGTCAGCCCGAATAACGCCGACACCGGCGGGTCGAACGTCTTGACCGCGCTGAACGCTGCGACGTCGACGCGAGCAACAACCCGTCCTACTGCCCGCTCACGGAGAAATGCCGCGAGCGCTTCGACTTCCGGTAGTTCAGGCACAGGTCGAGGGTACGGGTCGCGGCGACGACCGGACGGTCGCTGCTCCCTTTACGCTGTCTTGATGAGCCGGGGGGTTCGTGGCCTAGAGCGCCGTCGATGGTTACGCGGCGGACTGCTCGCCACCGGGGTCATCGTGGTCGCCTGGCTCGTCGCCTGCTATCTGATCGTCGTCGACCCCACGGTCAACCGCGCGACTCGTGCCGATGCCGTCGTCGTGCTCGGTCCGCCGACAAAGGATGGCCGGCTGGAGACCGGCCTCACCTTGATCAATCAGGGTTATGCCGGCAACCTCGTCATCTCGCTCAACTCACCTAAGCAGAGGGAGGCCCGCCAGGTTTGTGAAGCTCCCCCAGCCGGAGTGTCGGTTACCTGCTTCACCCCTAACCCGGCAACCACGCAAGGTGAGGCGCAGAACATTCGACGGCTAGCCGCGGCGCAGCACTGGAATACGATCATCGTCGTCACCTCGAGCTACCATGTATCGCGGGCGAGGATGATCATCCGGCGGTGCTTCGACGGCACGCTGGAAGTGGTCGCCGCGCGACCGCACATTTCGCTGCTGGACTGGGCCTACCAGTTCGCTTACCAAACCGGCGGGTATCTCAAGGCGGCCATCAGCCGAGGCTGCTGATGGCGACTCCGCATCCTGTTGCGATGTCGTGGATCGCGCAGTCCTCAGTCGTGATCTAGGAGATATTGCCCTCGGGTATCGGTAAGGCCAAGATCATCAGGGAGAGAACTCGCCCGCTAGCCCGTCAGCCCATACCTGAGCCCGTCAGCGAGACGTAACCTGAAGGCATGACGCAGTGGGGCCTGGACACGCTCTTCAATCCGGGCAAACGTCACATGGACGAGGAGAAGCGCCGACTCCAGTCCACCCGCCAGCAGATCGGCGACGCGTCAGGCGGCAAGCGCATCGACCTGGAGTCCGGGAAGGTCACGATCCGTCGGCCGAGCCCGACCGACGAGGAGTCCGACAGCGCGGACGAGGGGGCTGCGGCTCCCGTCGCCGACGCCAACCAGCCCGGCGAGGCATCGTCCGACGCTGACCTGGAAAGTAGCGGCGGCGCCCGCCGAGGGCCGCCCCGCTGAGGCGGACCGGCGCTAAGTTTCGGGAATCGCTCGGAGCGCGATGTCCGTTCCCGGACCCGGACGGGCGCCGAGCGCGGCCGACGGCTCGGTGAGGCCGGCCAGGAACCGGCCGGAGAGGCCCGGTGCGTGACGGACGAGAAGCGAACCAGCTAGACACCTGGCCAACAATCCGGACAGCTGCCGAGCACCGCGTTGATCAGCGCCCGGATCCTGCCCCAAGCCGGCCAGCTGCGAAGTCAGCTGCGATACGGCCCCATCGAGCGCCCGGTCGGCGCCGGCCGTTGTCGCCAGCTCGGCCAGCAAGGCCGCGACCGACGATGGTTCCCGGGTGGCCGCGCGGACCACGTCGAGCGCGATGACGTTGCCGGAGCCCTCCCAAATCGAGTTCAGCGGTGATTCCCGGTAGAGGCGGGGCAGCCCGCTCTCCTCCACGTACCCGTTGCCGCCGAGGCATTCGAGAGCCTCGGCGACGACCGCTACCGTGCGCTTGCACACCCAGAACTTCGCCGCTGGAACTGCCAGGCGGGCCAACGCCCGCTCGTCGTCGTCAACCGTTCGGGCCAGCCGGACGAACAGCGCTGTTGCTGCGGCCGATTCCACGCAGAGATCGGCCAGCACCTCTCGCATGAGAGGCGCGTCGATCAGCCTGGACCCGAACACGCGCCGATGCCGCGCATGGTGCACGGCTTGCACGACGGCGGCTCGTTGCCCGGCCGCACTGCCGATGACGCAGTCCAGGCGGGTCATGGCGACCATGTCGAGGATCGTGCGCAGGCCGTCGCCGACGTCTCCGACGAGGTAGCCGTGGGTTCCGTCGAACTCGATCTCTGCCGACGCATTGGATCGGTTCCCGAGCTTGTCCTTGAGCCGTTGGATGGCGAATGGATTGCGCGCGCCGTCGGATAGCACCCGTGGCACCAGGAAGCACGACAGGCCACCG